>NZ_JTAM01000050.1 GCF_000812565.1 Flammeovirga sp. OC4
AAGGTAAGAAGAGAATTTTAATTTGCAATAGTATTTCTAATTAATTTAAAAATTAATTTCAATACTATTTAATTTACTCAAAATGAATAAATTAAGCATTCGAAAATGCTACTCACACAACATGTATTACTCTACCTTCCTTCTGAAGACGGATGCAAAGGTAGTATTAAGATTTAGTATTCCAAACTTTATTTCAAGGTAATTTCTAAACGCACGTTAAGTTCATAGAATTGTAATTTTATTTCTAAGTTAAGTACCTAAAATACAACAACATAAAAAGAAAACCACTTTCAAGGTTTTTTCAAAAATCTTAAAAGTGGTTTCATTAAAACTATATTTCAATTATTCTTCAATAGAATGATCTAACCTATTTCTAGTCTTCATTATTCAGTTCCTTTTTCAAAATGGCCAAGCCTTCTTTAAAAGAAACATTCTCTAAGGAAGATTCTTTCATAAGATCTTCCATCTCTTGATACAACTCTTTCTTATGTTTTAAAGCCATTTCATCTTTATATGAATTATATTTAGACTTTAGAAGTTGAATAATTCTTGGTGATAATATTCCTAGTACAATCAAAATAATTAAAACTACCCCAAGCACAATTTCCATTAGATAATCTTTCAATATCTCCTTCCATGGTTCTTGTATCAACTCTATGCTTGTTGATGTACTCAATCCATATATATCTAATGAAAGTGTATCCACTTTCGTTTTATGGAAATTAATAGAATCATAAGGAGTCAAATAAATAGAGACATACCCTTTACTCCATGGCCTTACTCTTGGAGTTCCATAATACATTTGAATTCCTTTGGGTAATTGTAACTCTTTAATAAAAGTTTGAGGCGAAGGATAAACTGCATTTTTGCCCGTATTTAAAAATGGGACTCTTATTTCAAAGGTATCTTTATGAGAAGTGAATTGTAGCTTTGTAGGAATATTCTCTTCTACTTCCTGGATCAGCTTTTCCAAAGGCTTATACACAAATTCATGAGAAGTTGTAGAAGAATCCTCTCTTACGATCACCTCAATATTTCCTTTTAAGTCTTTCGATAAGTCGTGAGACTTCACTAAAGTTAAAGGAATTTGAATTGCTCCTGAAGTTCTAGGCTGTAAATGCGTGGCATTCCATTCGTACTTAAGAAAAGGTGGAAGTTGAAAACCAATTAATGAATCTACTCTAAATAAAGTATCATAATCACTATCATTATAAAAGGAAGCCTCTAACCATATTGTATCAAGTGGAGAATATAATCTTTCTTTAGAAAAAGCTATATTTTCTGAAAGTACCGTAGTGGTATCATTCCAAAAAACATCACCTCTGATTTTTGCTACTCTACTTGTGATAAAAACATGTTGTTCCACATAATTATTCTTCAATATAAGCTCTCCGTATTTATCTCCCAATATTGTAGCAACAGGAGCAAATGTCAAAACTAAACTATCTGATGACGGCACAATAGTTTGTTTTACATTTGGTAGAATTGTATCTCCTTCTAGAATAAAAACAAACGAGGATGAATCTCCTGTATATTCTACCTCTAAAGGCAACTCCCCTAATGAGGTAAAACTAAAATCTGTAAAGCCAGTTGAATCAGCCTCTACCAAACCTAAATTAAGATTAATATCATCTCTGTCATTAAGTATTGTATTTTGTGTTTTTGACTTTAATGCTACACGATAAAGTTGCTTATCTATTCTAAAAGCAACAAAAGCCTTATGCTGTCCCTTTTCAATATTCTTGGCACGTATTTTAACTTTAAGATCTTTTAGCGGCTTTTTGGTAAACTTCGTTTCATGGTATTTTTGCCAAACGTTATGAACAGTATCAATATCTATGGAGAAAAAGTCTGTATCTCCTACATAAAAGATTTCAATTTCAGCTTCTGAAAAACCACCTGTACAAAAAAGGTTAATCTCTTTTGACTGCTCATCAATAGTTCCAAAATCAACCATTAAAGCATCTGTAATTAAGCTGTTGGATTTTGACGGCTTTGAATCTTTAAAAATAACTTGCTTCCACCTTTGGTTTTTATTTCCATTTGGGAGTAGCTTAGTTGTAATTTTCTCAGATTGTCCAGGTTTTTCAAACTTAAAAACTTGTGCGTTTACTTTTCCTTGTGAAAAGAGTAATACTATAAATAAACTAAGGAAAAAATATTTCATTATTTGTTTAATTCTTTTTCTAATAGTTCTGCATATTTCAGAAGAGATGTCAGAATTCCTTTGTCAACGTTACTTTCTGATGAATTGATCATATCAGAAACCCTTTCAACGTATTCATTTAATGGGGTACCACCACCAATACCGTCCATCACTTTTGCCCTACAATAGGATTTAAAAACCTTCAACTCGTCAGGTGAAAGTGCATCATAGAAATTCCTTCCTTTATATCGGAATAACATTTCCTTTAGACGGTCATCTCTAAATGGAAAATATTCTAAACTTAAATTCTTAGGATCTGTTTTACCCATTGCTGTCACTCGATTCCCAAGTCGTTTATCATTTCCATCAATAAACCCTTCATAAAGTTGTCCGTCAACATCTTCATTTATTGGATAAGGTGTATTGTAAACTTCATTTACTTTTCGCACAAAAGAGGGATCCTCTTTAATCAACTCTTCTAATTCTAATTGATGTTTTTTCACTTTTTCCAAATCAATATCTAAAGCTTTCGCACGTTGTGGAGATAACGTCTTAGGAGTGACAAACATCGATGATTTATTGATAACTACTTGTCTTATTCCAGGTCGATCCTCGATTTTATTATCATCTTTTGCTTTTTCATACAACCTCTCTCTAATTTCATCAGCCGACAACCCTTTCAATGATAAAGGTGAAGTTAAAATATCGATACCATTGTAGGCATTATTGTTTTTTAAATCTTTTGAAAGAGGCACAAAGAATGATAGGTGCCCGTTGACTAAGGGAACAAATGGTGTAACAAAAAGAAGGGGAGACACAGTTTGCATACTATCTTCCACCAGCTTTTGAGTCACTTTCTTATCTCTTAACTTGAAGGCATAATTGAATAATTTAGGATTTACCTTTTCTACCAATTTTGCCATATGTATAGTCGCCCAGACATCAGCTAAAGCATCATGTGCATTTTCATGCTCTATTCCATTGACTTTTGATAAATTTTCAAGCTTTAAATTGACAGAACCGTCTTCACTTGTAGGCCACTGAATTCCATCGGGACGTAATGCATAGGTCATGCGAATTATATCTAATAAATCCAGCCTGGAATTTTGGTCTGCCCACTCATGTGAATAGGGGTCAATAAAGTTTTTATAAAAGCCAAAACGAGAAAACTCATCATCAAATCGAATGTTATTATAACCAATATGACATGTTCCTTTCAGTCCTAATTCATTTTTAATCCTACCCATAAATTCAAACTCACTCACCCCTTGAGCTTCAGCAATTTGAGGAGTAATCCCTGTTACTAAACAAGCTTCTGGATCAGGTAAGAAGTCTTTTGAAGGTTTACAATATAAAACAATTGGATCACCTATTGGGTTAAAAGATAAATCAGTTCTAATTCCAGCAAATTGGGCTATTTTATCTTTTTTGGGATCTTTACCAAAAGTCTCATAATCATAAAAGAAAAATGAAGTTGTATTCATATTGATGTTCGTTCGATTATTGTGTGTTACGAAGCTATAAAAAGAATATAATTATTGAAATAATTTAAGGTGAAGATATGAATATTAAACTTTTTTTTCTGTATTCACAGAATTTTTTACTGAATAGTTGGAATTACAAAAAGAAATCATCTATTTGTATATAACGTAATACGAATATATCTCATATGGCAAAGTACATTTACTACAAAAAACCTTTTGAAGAAGTCGATAAACAGGCCAAAGAGTCTAATAAATCCATGAAAGAGTTTATGAAAGACGTGCCTGCCAGTGAAACGAAAAGTTTTGAAACGAGGAAGGCTTTCTTCCAAAGTTTCACATCGAAAAGAAAAGCTTCATGGAAAGGCTCTGAGGAAGGTTCAATGATTTACGTTGACGGGGTTAAACCTTATGCATTATCAACAAGAGATTTTCTTGAAGAATATCGCATTGCTATCCAACATCGTGGAAGAAAACCTCGAAAAACGGGAGGTTCTAACAAGATTGTTACTTTCAGAATGTCAGAAGATGAATACGCTGCACTGGAAGAACAAGCCAAGAAGAAAAGCATGAAAGTATCGGATTATATCCGTAATCTAATTGAATCAGATTTGATTCAATAGTCAAGCTTTAAAAGACACCTATGAAAATCTTGTTTTCGCACAAAAAAAGACTGTTTCACTATAAACAGTCTTTTTTTTGTAAAAAAAATGGCTGAAGTAAACTCCAGCCTTTCTTGCAAGTACTACTCAAAATGTATGAGAAGTTTTACCCCTTTCTTCCCCCACTATTTTATTTAGCACTTAAAGTTTAAAAAATTGAATTGGCATATGTGGTATAAACCACGATTAATAGAATAACTGCTTGCATGTTTAACTTCTACATTTTAGAACCCTTTTTAAAGTCATTTAAACACTCTAAAAAGAAGTGATATTATTCTAGTATCCTATTAATAACTAAAAAATTATGCTTAATTACTTTTAATAAATATAGTTTAAGCTATATTCTCCTTTCATTATCCTTCTGCAATTTAGCTAAATCTTTTCCCCATTCTAAGTGAAAACCTCAACTGTAAGAAAATGTCACTCAATACCACTATAAACTACTCTAAATAACTATTTTAGACATAAATTGAAATAATTTTGATAGCTATATATAGAAATTTATATCATCGTTATAGTGCGTCATATTTCTTATATTAAGGATATAATAACCGAAAATACACTCAGAATTTTACACTTTCTGACCATTTATCAAATTAGGGATTCAAAATTTGAATTCTTTAATCATCCACTATCCTAAACAACACCTATCATGATTGCTAAAGTAAAATACACCGTAGCCCAAAAAGAAGGGATACTAGCCGTAATTTGCAGACCTACAGACACAGTAAAAACCATCTTAAAGAAAGCGAAAACAATGCTGGTTAGGTCAGGACATATTGCATCAAGTATTCAACAATTAAACTTCCTAAGTAAAGTTTAATTGATGTCTTTATTCAATTGAAAAACGGGAAAGTTGAGCATCAACAAACCTTGTATTATTTAATATCTAACTAAGATACCAAGCTAAATTTTCTCGTTTTTAATGTATTATTCTTTAATTTCCATTTTCAACTAAATTAAAGAACAAATGGAAACTAAATGGTTAAATGAGACAACACTTCAAGGTGATACGGTCACGCTCCTTCCTCTTTCATTGAAACATCGTGATAGTCTAGTAGAAGCAGCAAAAGATGGAAAATTATGGGAACTTTGGTACACGAGTGTGCCCTCAGAAAAAGAAATAGATATTTATATCGAAACTGCATTTCAACAATATGAAAAAGACAGTAGTCTACCTTTTGTGGTTCTACATAATAAAACTCAAAAAATCATAGGTTCCACTCGGTTTTTAAATGCCAACTCCAAAGTAAAAAGAGTTGAAATTGGCTCTACATGGTATGCTAAATCATTTCAAAGGACTGCTGTAAATACAGAATGTAAATTATTATTACTTCAATATGCCTTTGAAAAATTGAATTGTGTTGCAGTAGAATTTAGGACTCATTTTCATAATCATAAATCAAGAAAAGCAATCGCTAACTTAGGTGCAAAACAAGATGGTATTTTAAGAAATCATACTATCGATAAAGTCGGAAACTTACGAGACACAGTTGTTTTTTCTATTCTGAATTCAGAATGGAATGTTGTCAAGACAGCATTATCTCATCGACTGAATCAATAAATGTATGAAGTTATCTCCCTGTTCATTAAAATTTAGAATTTCTTTTCCAAGCAGACTTTAATTGAATCAAGATATTTAGTGGAAATCCTTATATTTGGCGGTATTTTTTTAGAAGTGAAAGCATTATGGAGGAAGAGAAGAAAAAATTAAGTTTTGAAGAAATCGAAAAGTGTACTTCTATTTTAGAAGATATTCTTGAGGATACTTCTATTCTATTTGAATTACCAGAAGAAAAGCGTGTTGCTTTGATGAAAGCTGCTGGACAGTTGACACGTCCTAGTAGAGAGGAGTTTGAAAAGAGAAGAAAAGATAAAAAGAAAGCTGCAAAACGTAAGCAGCAGGAAAAAGACAAACATGCTCGAAAGTTAACTGGAATTAGAAGTGCTAGAGAAAATCATATTTTCATTGCTCCTAAGATTCTAGAAGAACAGGATCTGCCTACAGATATGCCTGAGTTAGAGTCTTACAGAAATTGCTATGTCTGCAAGAAGGAATATACAAAACTGCATCATTTTTATGATCAGATCTGCCCTGAATGTGGTGATTTCAACTATGCTAAAAGATTTCAGACGGCTGACCTTACTGGACAGATTGCTGTAGTGACAGGTTCTCGTTTGAAAATCGGTTATCATATTACATTGATTCTTCTTCGTTCAGGTGCTACAGTAGTTGCTACTACACGTTTCCCTGTTGATTCTGCAAAGCGTTTTTCTAAAGAGGAAGATTACCATGTTTGGAAAGATCGTTTGAAGATCCATGGCTTAGATTTAAGACATATTCCTAGTGTTGAAATTTTCTGTAATTATATTGAACAGAAATATGGACGTCTGGATATTTTGATCAATAATGCTGCTCAAACGGTAAGGCGTCCTTCTGGCTTCTATGCACACATGATGGAAGACGAGGAGAAACCTTTTGCTTTATTAGATAAAAATACACAACACTTACTATCAGAGCATCAATACTGTGTTGAACAATTATTAGAGTTATCTGACAGTAGTTCAAGTGCAAAAAATAGAAGACTTCCTGTAAAATGGAGTACAACTGAGGCCGGTATTGGAATTAGAGCTTCGGCGAAACTTTCCCAGATTCCTTACAGCTTTGACAACTCTATTCAGACGAAAGAGGTATTCCCTGAAGGTAAATTGGATGTAGATTTACAACAAGTGGACCTGCGTAAGACCAACAGTTGGAGGTTGAGAATTGGGGAGATTGAAACACCTGAAATGGTAGAGGTTCAATTGGTGAACTCTATTGCTCCATTTGTGCTATGCAATAGATTAGCGAAGGTGATGCAGAAAGATTATACTGGTAAAAAACATATCATCAATGTTTCTGCGATGGAAGGTAAATTCCACCGTTTCCATAAAGAAGACAGACACCCTCATACCAATATGGCAAAGGCTGCATTGAACATGTTGACGCACACGTCTGCTAGTACTTTAGCAAAAGATGGTATTTATATGAATGCCGTAGATACAGGTTGGGTAACGGATGAGGATCCTGCTCATATTTCTGCTAAGAAACAAGAAGAACATGACTTCCAACCTCCGTTAGATATTGTAGATGGCGCTGCAAGAGTATTGGATCCTTTGATTGATGGAATCAATACTGGTAAGCATTGGTCTGGAAAATTCTTAAAAGATTATTTCCCTATCGATTGGTAATCATTGGAGGAATCAATATATGAAAACAGCCTTTCAAGTCTTGGTGATTTTGAAAGGCTGTTTTTCTTAAAAAAAGAGTAGTATTAAAGTTTACGTACTAAAACTACCCAATCCTCATCAAAAGTTGGTGAAGGCCCTAAAACGACTTTACTACCGGCATTTACGACCTTTACTTTTGTTTTCATCAAAGCACCTCCTTCTCTAGGGTTATACCAATGAACACTAAACTTGCCTGTGTACCCTTTTAAATCTAAAGTGGGCTGTCCTCCTTCTTTCAAATAAATGCAATAAGTATCTCCTTTTTTTGCAAAAGTATATCCCTCTTTTACATCTGAAAGATCATTATTTGCCTTCATTTCAGTAAAAGGCAGATATTTCTGGAAGAAATCTGTTGCATAAAAAGTCATCTTCCAAATACGATCTCTTGTATGCCAATCCTCACAATTAAGATCATTATTAGGATATTTATAACCAAAATAATGTTCTATGCCAGCACCTCCAGCCATAAGGTTAGCCCATATTACATCTTTCCTAACAGTATCTTGTTGACTTGGATAATCATCAGGAAGTACTCCTTTTTTAGCAGGACCAATTTCATCTAACCATATCACCCATTTTTTACCTGCCTCTTCAGAAGCATCTCTCCAATGCAATGTTGTTTCGTAAGTATGGTGAAGATTATGAATTTGGAATGATATACCATCCAATGCTTGGTTACCCAATAATGGCTTTACAGTATTTTCATGATCTTTTTGATTTGGCAAAGTGTGAATAGCGACCATATTTCCATAAGGTTCCAAAGCTTTCATATATTCTATCATGGCAATCCTCATTTTAGTAGTTTGCCCTACTGGAGACCAAGTAGTGATCCCATTTTCTTCACCCATATTCCAAACTATTCCAGGGTGATGGGCAAACCTCGCTACCAACTCTCTGTAATATAGTTTTCTTTGAATTCCTGTATATCCAATATCCAAGAGGTTTTCATTTTCGGTCTCTTGTGTGATTACATGCTTGACTAGCCCTACTTTATCCATATGAGAAAAAAGAAGTTCCCATTGTTCCAACTTACTGACATCAAAACGGTAGCGTTCGTGTTCTTCTGTCCAAGGCCAGACATTTTTTCCATCTCCCATTACATTCATCGTAAGGAAATAAACGGTATTGATACCTGTTGAAGATAAATAATTCATTCCTCCGACAATCCCTTTTCCTTTACCATTTTGCCAAGTCAGATCTCCCTCCTTCCATTCAGGTATATGTTTTTCGAACTTATGTTTTTTAGGAGTACCGTCAAATTCATGGTACCCTAAAAGGTCTTCAGGGCTGTTTGCCCCTCCTTTGATAAAATATTCTTTAGTACCTTCAAACTGTAAATAATGCGTATTTGTTGGTTTTAGTCTACCTTTTCCCCTTAAGTCCAACCCTGTTTTATCGGTGGGTACAACATCAAAAGTACCAACGATACCATCAGGAGAAAGCTTTTCTCCATTTGAGATATTATCAGCGATTGCGATGTTTTTGCCTTTCACAAAAGACACTTGATAAGACCATTTACCTGTTTTGTTTGGTGCAAAGCGTACACTCCATTTATTACCTTTATCTGCACTTGTCTCCGCTGCATTTCCATCAGCAGCATAAAAGCCTGGAATGACAAATTTTTCAGTACCATTGGTAAATGTTACATCAAGTCTGTAGTCTAAAAAAGGGTTTTCAGGAGCTTGTTCGTAAGTTTCTGGTCCATCAAATGTAAGGGTTACAGTATGCCATACTTTGAGTTCTCCATTGATTTGTTGTGCTTTCAGTTGTTGAAAACACATTAATGTGATTAAAAAAATTAGCAGTCGTTTCATTTCATAGAAATTTATTTGTGAAGTAATAGTACAATTGTAAACGAGCAACTCTCCTTTTTTACTCTTCAACTCAGTATGTACTGATGACAACAAGATAAAAAAAGACCAGAAATACCCGTTTACATTTGCTGTCTTACTTTCCGTTGGAGATTTCCTTCTTTTCCCAAACTCTGAAATATTTCACGTGAAATTCTCCATCTAATCGGTTATCATCAGGAAGTGCTCCAAACCATTTATTAGATTCGTTATTAAAATTCACTTCAAGTGGCTGATGCCAATGTGTGTTTTTAGCTTCTCTAAATAAAACACCATCGATATAGAATCTAATGTACTCTTTAGTCCATTCTAAACCCCATACATGATAGTCTTTTTGTAATTCAAAAGGAATATAGTACTTTTTAGTTCTTGAGAAATGTTTCTTTACATTACCCTGATCTTCAGGAGCTCTAAAAACATGAATATTAGAGTTTAGATCATTTCTGTTATACGATAATCCAGGAGCGTTTTCACAAATATCGATTTCTGTCCACCAATCTTTGCTGACATTGGTCATCCAAAAGCCAGAAACCCAAGGTGCATCCATCAATTTCATCTCTGCTTCAAAATAGCCATACAAAAATTTATTTTTACTTTTTATAAAACCTGCACTGTGCGTATAACCATCAGGTAATTGGTCCTTGTCATGTTTATTTATCTCAAATATAGCTTCACCATCTTGTAACGTTACATTTGATCCATGAAAGTAGGTTGGTTTTCTCCCCTTCCATTTAGGATTATTGGGATGCCATAATTTTTCATTGATTTTTGATTTCTCGAACTCGTCTGAATATTTTTTCAGTAATTTCCATTCCCCTTCATTATTTTGGTCAGAGAGTGGATGTTTATCATTCGAACGTTTCACAACTAATTTGACATCTACCGTATCAACATAATTCTTAGGTGGAATAGTAAGATCTTGCGCTTGAAGTAGACCAATTGAAAAGTATAATACTGTTATACCTAATAAAAAAAATTTAGTTCTCATACATACAAAAGTTTTAAGTAATTTATTCTTTCATCACTCAAGCAAGTTACAGGGCTTTTGTACTAATATTAGCGAAAAACTACAGCTAGTTGAGGGGGTAATTTTTCCTAAACTTTAATTTTTCAATTATCTCTATCAATTGGGGCAAATAATCTCACCTTTTTAAGAGTGAATTGCTCCTACTTATCAAGTTTCACCAGTACCTCCGCAAAATGATTAAATAAGTATTTTCTATCATATTCCGACATTACAAAAAAGTATTTCAAAATTAATTTCAACTATTTTATTGTCCATAAAATTATCATTGGCAAACATCAACGTCAAGCATATTTTATTACGCGAGTTTATAAAGTGACAAAAAGTTACAACTACCCACATTGTACTATTCAAAGTAAATAATCAATTCCTCTTAGTTCAAAACAAAAAAATGTTAGGAATCTTTTATTTTCATTTTATTTAAGGCTTTATTGCAAATCGTAAATAAACAGAAATCATCCAATGCTCTTTACCAAAGCTCTCAACTATATAAAAAAAACTGTTTCGTCAGAAAAGGAATGGAAGATTTATCCTACCCTTGTATATGATCATGTTACTGTATCTACTCCAAAAAAATCATCGAATTACAGTATTGAAATAATGAAGGACGACGGTGAAATTTTATTAAAAAAAGATTACAAAGGCCCCAGCAAAATCTACTTTAATAAATGGGGAAAAGGTGTTTATCAAATGGTCTTGAAATATGATAAAGGTGAATTAAAGTCTAAAATTTTAGTTTATCCAAAGTTTGAAAACGTCTAAAATCACATTAATAAAATACAAAAAAGTGTTCTTTTCTTAAAAATTAAGTTTTACAAATGTTATTAAATTATATTTGAGTAACTCTAACAAATAAACTTAATTTTAGTAACTATGAAGATTTCAATGTCAATTATATTCCTTTTATTATTAGGCTTCAATGTGAAAGCTCAAGGATTGAATATACAAAAAACGTTAGCTGAAAAAGAAGGGAAAACTACCATAGAACTTTTCAAAGAAAGAAAAGAAGAGCGTAAAAACAAAAAGGAAAATAACAGTGACTTAGAAAGTCTACCTTCAAAAAAGTCAGATATTTCTCGCAAGGAAGATTTAGAATAATTTTCAGTGGAGGGCGATAGATTAAAAATATAAGGTTGATAAGCTTGTGAACAATCAAACCAATCAACACAAAAAATGTGTCTGTGGACTATCATTTTGATGTTAGTACATAGACACATTTTATTATTTTAACTTATACAACTTCTAATGCCTGTTCTATATCCCAAATGATATCTTCTGCATTTTCAACTCCGATAGACAATCGAATTAAACTAGGCAAAATACCAAAAGCATTCTTATCTTCTTCAGCAATTCCAATATGCGTCATACTTGCAGGATGTTGAGCCAAACTTTCGGTACTACCCAAACTCACTGCAAGCTTCATTAACTTCAGTTGATTTAAAAACTTGAATGCTTCTTTCTCACCTCCTTTGATATCAAAAGAGACCATAGCCCCTGCTGCCGAGTATTGTTTTTTAAATAACTCATAGGCTTTAGAGTCTTGAGGAATACAACCTAAATAATGTACTTTATCAACCTTTGGATGCTTCAATAAATAGCTTGCTACTTTCTCGGCATTTTTCAATTGTGCTTCCATCCTTAACTTCAACGTTTCCAAAGAACGTAGCATCAACCAAGCAGTATGTGGTGAAACCATATTTCCAAGAAAAGTTCTTAGCGTTTTTACCCTCTGCATTACTTCATGATTACCCAAAACTGCACCAGCGATCAGGTCACTATGACCTCCAATGTACTTTGTAGCAGAATACATCACTATGTCAGCTCCCAAAGTAAGTGGTTGTGACCAAAGTGGTCCCATATAAGTGTTATCAACAGCTACGAATACTTTTTTCTCCTCAAATTTACTATTGTATAGATTTGCTATCTCAGCACAAAGTGATATATCAAATAAATCATTTGTTGGGTTTGCTGGTGTTTCAACATAAATCAATGATAACCGATCTGCCAGGCCAGACGCGTCAATCAACTCCAAAAGATCTCTTTTAGAGTGTTCTGGCCTGAAAGCAATGCTATGAACACCAATTTTTTTTAATAAATCATGAATAAAATGATCTGTTCCACCGTAGGTGGGTGCACTATATAAAAGTAAATCACCAGGCTTTAAAAACTCCAATAAGACAGAACTGATGGCGCTCATACCACTTTCAAAAACAGCACAATCATCTGCTTGGTCCCAAAGACAAAGTCTGTCCTCCAAAATTTCTAAGTTTGGATTGTTGATTCTACTATAGATTAACCCAAGATTCTCATCTTGTCCTTTTTCCCTTAAACCATATGCAATTTCAAAAAATGCTTTCCCTTCTTCGGCTGTTTTAAAAACAAAAGTGGAAGTTTGAAAAATAGGAGTTTTTACAGCTCCCTCTGACAATTCTGGTTTATATCCATGTGTCATCATTAATGACTCCGGATGATACTTGTGTGGCATAGTCTAGAATAATAAGTTATGTTTATGTGTGCTTCTGAAGCAAAATAATTAAAAAAACAGAATTATAGATAAAATCATCAAAAACAATCTAATATTTTAGTTTAACAATAAACATAAAACATATTCTTTTAAGGGAAAACTAATGTACTTTTATAAGGAAAGTGATTTTAGTAGATCCTTTTCAGGGAATTATCACACTATTAGATATGTATAAATAACAGTTTACCTACCCTTATATAGCAACAACTTAAAAAAAAATAATAAAAATCATGTATTTCAAATTAAGTTCAACTCAACGAGTACAACACACACTAATCGTTATAAAATAAACAAATCTCATAACATTGTGCAATAACCAACTTTTAAATACTAGATAAATTTAACATATCATTTATAATAAGTATTATATAATAAATAAAGCAATATAAAATGTCACTTTTACAATAAAAATAAATTGAAATGCGAATAAAGTTGGCGAAGTGCTATTTTGAGTGAATTATAGTCAGTTAAAAACAAAAATTTATGATAAAATTAAAAATATAAAGAGTATTGTGTAATGTTATTTACATGTTTCTTTTGAACAAAAAGAAGATAAAATCACAAAAAATAGTAACTTGTTTTAGTAAGGTTTTTGGAGATTTATAAAGTGAAGTTGGATTTATGGAAGAAATGATTGTCTTCAAAAAAATACAACCTTTATTTATATTGACATCAAACAATCAGTATAAATTTGTAGTGTATTCCAATAGGGGTGCCATTGGTATCCCCCAATTAATAATGAGTCCCCTCTCTGTTTAAAACAGATTGGGGAATTTTTTTTAGTGCAATTTCATATGATAATAGCGTATTAATAACGCTTTTTATAAAAATTTAAATTTAATAATATCACTATTCTAATAATGTGATGATTTATGATTCTTAATTTTGGTTAACAAGTTTAAATAGTATTTATTTGAAGTATCAATAAAGAACACAATATCAACTCGAAAAGTTGATTAAAAATATTTAGTTGGAAGTTTGTTTGTTAGTTTAGTTTATAGAATGAAAAGGACACAGTTTTGCTGGAGTCCTTTTTTTATTTCTCTTTTTTTTATAAAATATTTTGAACGGAAATAGTGACCTTGATTTATAGCAATAGTTAATATTGAAGCGTTTTACTTTTGGGGAATTAGGTAAGTTGGAGTAGCAATGAGAAGAAAGAGAGCGATATCTAGTAAACCTTTGTTAAACAGTACAAGAATGACCTTAAAATGAGTTATTAAGCCAAATGATTATTGAATAAAACTCTCAAATTCGTCTTCTTCACCTCTACGATACACCCTGTTTTTAAATGTATGCTTACGTTGATACTCCAATTCCTCATCAAGCACCCATCTCATTTTATCATTCTTAAGATTGAGTAATTCATAAGCAATTTTATTGTGGGTCGTTACAGAAATATATGTCACTACGTACTTATATTTTGATTTTGCTACTGTTACCGTATCACCAATACCTATTTGTGCATACGAAGCTGAAGTAGCTAACAGTAAGAAGATTATTGTTATTAGTCTCATATAATTTTTTCAACAAAAATTTATCATTCACAAAGATAACGAAACTTATTACCAAGAATTGTATACTGAAATAAAAAAGGGTTCTTACTTTCTGTTAAGCAAGAACCCTTTTCTAATAATTTTTTTAAATTAATCATTTAATTGCTTTCTTAAAACAAGCATATGATTGAGTGGCAAACCGTTTTCGACCAACTGCTGACTGTAATTTTTTGTATAAAAATCTTTTTTAACCTCATAGATTTCAAAACCTACTTTTTGGTAAATATATAATTGTCTAAAAGCAGCATTTGAAGTACCAATTAAAATGTATTTAAAGCCTCTATCCTTGGCCTGTTCCATCGCATTCAACAACATTCTTTGACCGATTCCTTCACCTTGACATGTTTTAGAAACAGCAATATTTTTAATTTCAATAGACTCTCCATCGAACATTTGTAAAGCGTAAACACCTAAGGTTTCACTTTCTCTTTGGTAAATGTAAATTTCTGAGTCATGGATATATTTGTCAATCGCTTCGATAGTTTCATCTGCTAATAAAAGAAGGTCATATGGTAGCTTACTGCCTTCTTGGATTAAACGAATCTTGTCTGTCTTCTCTAATAGTAAATTCATTTGAATATTCGTTTAGGTAATAATTTTAAAAAACACACAAAGATAGTAAAGTATGACATTGAAGAAAAATAACAAAAATCAGAGTTAAGATATTTTAATACTCCATTTTAAGTGATTAATATTCTCTCATAAGGGTTTAGAGGTCATCAATAAATGAAAAATCACTTCTGAAGTCCTGTTTTTGATCAATGAGTTTCTTTACGAAATCAGTATGCTGCCTACTGGTTTTCTTTTGTTCAAATTGAAGAAAGAAGCCTTGACTATGTAAACTTAAAACCTTATCTGTATGATATAAAACTAAACGGTAATAAGGAATAATCCATTCGAAGTTTCGCACCTTAACATTGATGTGAATTAAAACTCCCCTCTCTCTGAGTTCAATTATTGCCGAATCCAACTCAGATTGTGTTTCTATATCAAAACCAATATTTAAATTACTTGATCTAATGTAAAAACGTGGAGATGTACTGCCTCCTAACTTGAGAATTTTAATTAATGAAAACTTTTTTCCTACAATGCCTCTCGACTGATGATAGCGAACTGTTTTTCCAAATGTTGTCTCTAAAAGCATAGTTTCTTTTTTATAGAACTAACTTCATCAAATTGGAAATTGTTTTTAAAATATAATCTAGATTCTATAAAAAAGAAGCCGCTACATAAACAGTAACGGCTCTTCAATCTAACTTATATATCGCAAATATTTCGAAATGTTATCGTTAAGCATTTTCAGCTATTGATTATAAGATTACGTATTCAGTCCAAATATTTTAAATGTCTTTTTTCTTTTCTCCAGCACTCGCTTTATCAATAAAGTGTTGACGTTTTTTCTCTTCTTTTAAAACGTTTGCTGCGTGTGGATCTTGCCACTTTGCTTTTACTGTACCTTTGGTCCAGTTGGTATATAATTCTTTTAACTGCTTCACAATTGCAGGTTTTTCTTCCGCTAGATTATTTCGTTCTAATGGATCATTTTCCATATCAAATAAGAAGCTTTCTAACTTGTAACCTGAATAAACCAATTTGTAGTTTCCGTGTCTTACTGCATATCCTGCTCCATCAGAGTATCTCCAATAAAGTGTCTCATGTGGTTGTCCCTTTTTCTTTCCTTTGAGATAAGGTAAAAGGTTGACTCCATCCAATTCTTTACTTGGTAATGCTGTATTGGTAGCTGCTAATGCCGTTGGGAAAATGTCTAAAGCTGTAATGCACTCTTCGTAGCGTTTTCCTCCTTTTAAACCTTGAGGCCATGAAATCACAAATGGTACTCGGATTCCTCCTTCAAACAACATTCCTTTATGTCCTCTATAAGGATAACTGCTTGCTCCATGTGTATGCCCTCCATTATCACTATAAAATACAATTAATGTATTCTCATAGATTCCTTCTTCTTTCAATTTGTCAATGACTTGGCCAATACCATGATCCATGCCTACTACTAAACCTGCATACGCTGCTCTTTCTCCGTCTTCAATGTGAGCGACATCTTTATAATATTTTTTAGGGGCCTGGATTGGAGCATGAGGAGCATTATATGCTAAATACATAAAGAAAGGTTTTTCTTCCTTAGCGTACCCTTCAATATATTCAGTCGCTGCTTTTGTAAAGTCATCCGTTAGGTAGGTGAGTTCTTCTTGTGGAACAATTTTACCGTCTCTTAATACGCCTCTCATCTGATCACCTTTTTTAGGTTTTCCCCAATAGTCTGATCCTCCTCCGTAGAAGCCGTACCAGTCGTCAAAGCCTCTTTTGTTAGGCCAAAATTTTTCGTGATCACCCAGGTGCCATTTACCAATTGCACATGTAGTGTATCCTTGTGTCTTTAAATGTTCAGATAACATGATTTCATCCAATGGTAATCCATCATTTTCTGTTGGATTATTATAAGGCATGTTATTTTCGTGTCCAAATCGTTGCTGATATCTTCCACTTAGTAACCCCGCTCTACTAGGACTACAATAGGGATGACTAGCGTATCCTTGAGAAAAAGAAATTCCTTCTTTTGCCAAGGCATCAAGATTGGGTGTTGGAATATCTGAACCGTTGAAACCTGCATCACCCCAACCTTGATCGTCAGAGATAATGATGATTACATTTGTTTTTTTGTTTTTAGGTGGTTCATTTGCCCATAGTTGAAGCGTGAGAACGCTAAAAAAAAGTAATAGTTTAGAAGATCGGTACATAAGTAATATTGAGATTAAGTGCCACTTAATTTATTATCAGTACAAATTCAAAATTATCTAATACTAATTCTATTCATTATTTTGCGATTACTTCCTTTAAAAAACTTTCAATAGAACCACTATTAATACGTTTTTTAGCGTTGTACTCACAAAAAATAAATTAGAATTAACTATAATTTATTTTTGACTTTGTACTTCATTCCATTTCTTTAAAGTACTTCATACACTGCCCATCCTTTTACATCCTAAGTACTTTATTGATCCAATCTAACCGGATATTCATGATCATTGTCCCGATTATTTCAGAGCTATATTTATTATTTTCCCCAATAGTACATCCTATAAATAATGTACTATTGAGGAGTATCTTATCTGTCTACTTTAGAAAAGTCAGCCGAAGAAATCATTTGCATTACTTCTTCTTTTTTAACGGCATTAAAGTCACCATCAATGCCATGTTTAAAGGCTGAAGCTGCTGTAGCAAAATCTATACACTGTTGGAAGTCTCCTTCAAAAGCATGTAGACCGTAAATTACGCCAGCCATAAAAGCATCTCCCCCTCCTACTCTATCTACAATATGACTTAATTCGTACTTTTTCGTTCTATACACTTTCTCTCCATCAAACAAAGCCCCTGCCCATGTATGATGATTGGCAGATTTGACTCCTCTTGATGAGAACACTACTACTTCACAATTGGGGTATTTTTCCATCATTGCTTTACCTGAAAGGGCAAAATCCAAATCCGTGACCTCTTCATTTAAAACATCAACATCAGGGTGAATACCCGACATCACATGGCATTTCTCCATCAAGTCAGGCATCACCTCTTCATGACTTTTACCCCATTGCCAAAGCTTTGCTCTATAGTTATAATCCATAGAAACCTTTAAGCCCTTTGCTTCTGCCACTTCTAAAGCCTTGGCTGTAATCAATGCAGCACTTTCAGAAACGGCTGGAGTAATACCACTCCAGTGAAACCAAGTAGCTCCTTCGAAAATAGCATCCCAGTCAAAAGTATCTACTTCGGCTTGTGTAAAAACACTGTCGGCTCTATCGTAAATCACTTTACCTCCTCTTTGCATAGAAGGGGCCTCGACAAAATAAAGACCTAAACGGCCTTCTGCACGAAGAACGTTGGCTGTATCAATACCAAACTTTCGCATGTGCATTAATGCATCATCAGCAATATCGTGTTGAGGTAAAACCGACACCATACTAACGTTCATGCCGTAATTCCCCAATGAAGAAGCTACGTTTAGTTCAGCTCCACCGTAATACGTTTCATACTCGGTAGTCTGACCAAATCTTTTATGTCTAATAGGCGAAAGTCGCATTAAGATTTCACCTAAAGTTATGATTTTATGTTTTTTCATAATTCTAAAATGTAAAGTAGTACACACATGAGGGATGAGCTAAGCGACAATTAACTCTTATCTCATCCCTACATATCACACCACTATTCACTTTTAAACGTATAGTTCGCTTTCCAATAAAGTCGTCACTCCTTCATTCAAAATAGCTTGAAGATAATGTGCAACGCCTTCATGTAATTGAGGAATGTCGTTTAGATCTTGATCCCAAAGTGTTTTGTAAGCCAATACTTGTTGTACCACTTCTTCTAATGAGATTTCTTTTGCTCCGTATTTTGCCCACACATTGCTCAACAATTCCAATACGTCAGCATTATCTACTGGTTGGAAATCATCGCTTGGTGCATAAAGCTTAATCAATGCAGCAAATGACATTAATAAATGCTTAGGTACTCTTCCCTTTTCATTATAAAAGCTAAGAATTGATGGTAAAACTCTTGTCTTGAATTTAGGGAAAGAGTTTAATGAAATACTCTTTAAGTAATGCTTGATGAATGGGTTTCTGAAACGATCCAATACATCATCCTTGAACTCTACCAATCCATCTGCTGGAGGAAGAGAAGGAATAATTTCTTCTGTAAGACAAGTATTAATGAATCTAGAAACTGTTTCGTTTTCTAAGTTTTCTCTTACCGTTTCAATTCCGGCTAATAAACCAACTGGTACCATTAAAGTATGTGCACCATTTAAGATTCTTACCTTACGCTCTCTATATGGGGCTTGGTTGTCTGTAACAACAATATTTAAACCTGCTTTTTCGAAAGGTAAAACTTCTTTGATTTTCTGATCACCTTCCAATACAAATAAATGGAACTGCTCCCCTTCAACCACTAATTGATCTTCAAAACCAAGGTCTTTCTGAATTTCTTCAATTCTATCTTTAGGATAACCTGGTACAATTCTATCTACTAATGTATTGTAGAATGTACATGCTTCTTTTACCCATGTCACAAAATCATCACCTAAGTTCCAGTCCTTCGCATACTGAAGGATAATTTCTTGTAATTTGACACCGTTTTTATCGATCAATTCACAAGGTAGGATGATTAAACCTTTGTCTTCAGCTCCCTTGAAATGAGTAAATCTACGGTATAAAAATGCTGTTAATTTACCAGGAAAACTCTCTTGAAGGTTCTCTAATTGATCTCCCTCTTTATAAACAATACCTGCTTCTGTAGTATTTGAGAAGACAAACTGTAATGTTTCAACTTCAGCTAATTTTAAGTAAGCATCAAAGTCCTCATAAGGATTAATCACTTCTTGAATACAATCCACCAACATTTGTTTGTTGATCAATTCACCCTTCTCAATACCATTTAATAATAAATGATATAAACCGTCTTGTGAAGCTAACAACTCACCTAAACCCTGAGGAATAGGTTGTACTACGGCTACACCTGCATCGAAATCAGATTGTACGTTCATCTCGTGAATCATCCAATCAATAAATGCTCTTAAAAAGTTACCTTCACCGAATTGTACCACTTTAATAGGGCGAGGATTTACTATTGCTGTTGTTCTATTTAGTTTCATGGCTATTGCTCTTTTTTTTAATCAATTCGAACTGTAAACTTTAAATGAAGTTTTACTCGACTGATGATTAGTGTTATCGTATAAATGCTATTGAAAAAGTATCAGAGAAGCGCCCCAACTTATAAAAATCTGGTGCAATGATAAATTCCTTGTTTCGAAATTGGTTTGATTTCAAAGTCGGGTAACTTCTCCAATACCCAATCACAAGTGCACAACGACATAACACTTGCGATATGGGGGTATCACAGTTGATATTTTATAATGAGATTCCTCTCTTCCATGGAATAAAGTCATCGTGACGCATTCTCATAGAATTGGTTTCAAGTTGACCACTTGCTACCTCTAAAAGGTAGTCTAACATTTTTGCTGCTTTCGTGGCAATTGTATCTTCTCCTGTAATCACTGATCCTGTATCAAAATCAATGATATCTTTCATACGCTCCGCTAAAATCGAGTTAGATGACACTTTGATTACTGGAGTAATCGGATTACCTGTTGGTGTTCCTAATCCAGTACTAAATGTAATCAAAGTTGCTCCTGATCCTGCTAATGCAGTTGTTGACTCTACATCATTACCTGGTGTGCAAAGCAAGTTCAATCCTTTCTTTGTCACTTGTTCTGTATAATCCAATACTTCAACGATTGGAGAGGATCCTCCTTTTTTAGCCGCCCCAGCTGATTTCATGGCATCAGTAATCAAACCATCTTTGATATTACCTGGAGAAGGGTTGGCATCAAAACCTGATCCTACAGCCTCTGCTCTGTGTTTATAGATGGCCATAAGGTCTACAAAACGTTGAGCATCTTTTTCTTCTACACAACGATCGGTTAGACTTTGCTCCACACCGTTTAATTCAGGAAATTCTGCCAAAATTGGTATTGCACCTAGTGCTACTAACATGTCTGAAACATACCCAATTACAGGATTGGCGGAAATGCCTGAGAAACCATCTGAACCACCGCATTCTAAACCTAAACGAAGTGCTGAAATTGGTGCTTCTTGACGTTCTACTTTGTTGGCCTCTACCAACCCTGCCATCGTGTATTTGACAATATTAGAAATGAAGTCTGTTTCGGATGAACTCTTTTGTTGCTCAACGTAATACACCGGTTTATCGAATTTGGGATTCACCTTTTTAATGGCATCCTGTAAAATTTCTACCTGTGCATTTTGGCAACCTAAACTTAAGAATGTGGCTCCTGCAACGTTAGGGTTGTTGAGGTAACCTGCCAACAGCTGGCAAAGCGTATCAGAATCTTGGCGAATACCACCACAACCGCCATCATGTAATAAGAACTTAATCCCATCTACATTTTTGAAAGCACGGTTTTTCTTTTGCTCTGCTAATGGAATCACGATGTCTTCATCAATCAATCCATTGCTGTCTGCTCCGTTTTCTATTTTTTGTAATAAACCATCGATATCCAGATCGTAATTTCTACCTTTTGAATACCCTAGTTTTTCTTCTAAAATCTCTTTGGCTGCTAAAACATTTCTATTTTCACAGAATACTAATGGCACCACTAACCACATGTTTTGTGTACCTATTTGTCCATCTGTTCTGTGATAACCCATAAAGGTTCTATTTTCAAAAGCAGAAACATCTGGCTTTACCCAATCTGTTTTACGCTCTCTTACTACCACATCACTAGCAGCATGTTTTACATTTTCAGTAGTCATTGCTTCACCTTTTTTAATCGGCTGAGTTGCTTTACCTACTAAAACACCATACATATATACTTCATCACCTTTAGCAAAATCCTTTAACGCAAATTTGTGCTTGCTTTTCACTGGACCTACCGTTGTAAGGTGTTGACCTTCAAAATTTATTTCTTCAGATGCTTCTAAATCTTTCAATGCCACCATTACGTTGTCCGTAGGGTGAACCATTAATACTTTATTCATCGTCTTTTAAACTTAATAATTTTTTTAACTAGAGGAATAAACTCATGTTTCTTGCACCATAGTTAAAACTATGGGCAGGTGTTAAAACAACCTATCAAGACTAAAGTCTTGAAAGTTGAAAACGGAGGCAACACTTTAGTGTTGGTGGAGTCAGTATCACTTGCCCATGACTTCAGTCATGGTGCACGGCATACTTTTTATTTAAAAGTGTCTCTCAGTTATGATAATTCTTGGCAGAGTCTTAAGACTCTGCCAAATTTTAGTTTTATACTGCTACTGTTCTTTCTTTGTAGTCTGCTACAAACTCCATTAGTGTTTGTAAACGTTCATAGGTTGCTTCGTAATCGTAACCCGCATCAGCTTTCACCAATAGCTTGTCACCAATACCTACACAACTTACTCCTACATCCAGCCAGCTTTTAATGTCTTCGATGGTCGGTGAAACACCACCCGTTGGCATCACATCCGTCCAAGGCATTGGGGCTTTTACTCCTTTTATAAACCCTTTAGCATCAAATGAATTCGCTGGGAAAATTTTCACCACCTCAGCTCCACATTCATGGGCGTTAGAAACTTCTGAAACTGTGGTACAACCTGGGAACCAAGCGATTTTTCTTCGGTTACAAATTTTACCAATTTCAGGGTTGAATAAAGGTGAAACGATAAAGTCCGCTCCGTTTTGAATGAAGATAGCTGCTGTAAATTCGTCTACGATAGATCCAATTCCTACAGCCATATCAGGAAACTCTGCTCTTACTACTTTGATCAATTCAATGAAGATTTGATCTGCTTGTTCCCCTCTATTTGTAAATTCAAAAACTCTGATCCCAGCTTTATAAGCCGTGCTAATTACTTCTAATGTAGTAGTTAGATCACTGTTGTAAAATACTGGAACAATAACTGTGGATTTCATCTTAGAAACCACCTCAATTCTTGAGAACTTTGCCATGATTATGCCTCTTGTGTTTGTTGAAGTTTAGAAATTTCTTTCACTTGCCCTGCCAATGCATCGTAGTCTTCTTCCTGTTCGATCTCATAGATACGTTCCATTAATTCCCACTTACTATCTGCATCTGCATCCGCATCGGCTACTTGAAAACGGGATACAAAAGTTTCCCATTCCGATTGTCTTGGTTTCGTAGCCAATTCCTTCATTCTTGCCTCATGGTCAAAATCTGCCACCGTATCCATAATCATGAATAACTGATTTTTGTGGAGATAAATTTCCATATCAAGAATACCTACTTCTTTCATGCCTTCAGTGATTTCTTTCCATGCTTGTCCTTTAGCATGTACTTTTTTATAATCTTCAATCAAGGAAGGATCGTTCGCTAATGAAAGCGTTTTACAATATCTTTTGAACTGCATCTTCAATGCTTATTTCGTCGTTAAAAATCTTCTGTAGCCAAACACTGCAATGACACAGAAACAAATTAATGGTAAACCGAATGAAACGTTTACGGCTGGTAATCCCATGATCTCTCCGCTGTCGATAATAGCTCCTTGTAATGGTGGCATCAATGCTCCACCTACAATGGCCATTACTAAACCAGCAGCTCCAAACTCTGCATCTTTATCCAAGCCTTCTAAAGCAATACCGTAAATGGTAGGGAACATTAATGACATGAAAATAGAAGTTCCAATCAAGGCGTATAAACCAATATCTCCTCCTACAAAAATGGTCACTGTCATCATTCCAATTCCTCCCAATGCGAACACTGCCAATAACATTGATGCTTTCACAAAACGCATTAAGATGGTTGCTATAAATCGGCCAGATAAGAAAAGTACCATGGCGATAATATTAAAAGACTGTGCTTCTGCTTTAGTATATCCAATGTTTTCTGCATACTGGATAATGAAAGTCCAACACATGATCTGTGCTCCTACATAAAAAATCTGAGCTACAACACCTTCTCTATAAGTCACATTGAAAAGCAAGCGCTCTAATGTTTCTGCTAAACTGAAGTTTTTATCCTTCTCATTCGTTACCGGAATTTTAGTTACTGCAATCACTACTGCTACTGCAATCACCACTAGACCAAGCATTACGTAAGGATCTCGGATGACCATTAAATCATGTGCTCTAATGATCGCTTTCTCCGTTTCAGGCAAGGTTGAATAAACCAAGCTTCCATCCACTGCTTTCTCTGCTGAGTTAAGTTTTGACAGGATAAACTGCTGTGCAACAAACATACCCGTCAAAGACCCGATAGGGTTGAATGACTGTGCTAAGTTTAATCTTCGTGTTGAAGTCTCCTTTGAACCTAATGAAAGGATCAAAGGGTTGGCTGTGGTTTCTAAAAATGCCAATCCAAAAGTCAGGATATAATATGAGGCTAAGAAGAAACCAAACATTTGGAATTGTGCTGCTGGATAGAACAATAGTGCTCCAATAGCATACAATGCCATACCAAATAAAATCACTTTCTTGTAAGAATACTTTTTGATAAGAATTGCTGCCGGCAATGCCATCGTAAAGTAACCGCCATAAAAGGCAAACTGTACAAATGATGCTTTAAAATTGGAAATTTCCATGACCGTTTTAAAGGCTGACACCATTGGATTGGTGATATCATTTGCAAATCCCCATAGTGCGAATAAACTCGTAATCAACACAAAAGGGATAAAATATTTTTTCTCAATAACTTTCTGATTGTCAGATGAAGGAACAGGGTGCTCTCCTTGTTCATCTTTCTTCTTTAAATCGATATCATCAACTGTAATATTGCTCATTGTTAGTAAATTATGTGTACGTCGTATTTTTAGTTAGGGAAATGTTGAGGAGTTTCGTAGAAGGGTAGACACACAGGCCTACCCCTACTTACACCTATGAAAGTGTTAACATTGCTTTGATCACTCCTGTTTCTGGCTTTAACCAGCTATCAAAATGACCCGCTATTTCTGTGAATAACACCTTATGTGTAATCCAAGGATTTGTATCGATTTGATTGTTTTCGATCATTTCTATGATTTGATCGAAATCAGATGGCAATGAGTTTCTACTTGCCATGATTGTTAATTCCTTTTTGTGGAAATAAGGATCGTGGAAAGAGAAGTCGCCTGGGAATAAACCTACAAATACTATACGACCTGCAGCCGCTGTAAATTGTAATGTATTGGCCATTGAATGCTTATTACCTGTAGCATCAATTACTACTGTTGGAAGATTACCATCAAACTGAGCACGAATTCTTTTTTCTGTCTCAGCAACCTCTTGATGTACTTCTACAGTACCATCTACTTTGATATGCTTGTCGCAGAAGTCTAAACGGCTTTGGTTGATGTCCATCATAACTGTTTTTGCTCCTGCTGCCATCGCAAACTGACAAGCTCCCATTCCGATAGGGCCTGCACCAATTACAACTACTGTATCATCCGCATTTACTCTTGCTCTATTTACAGCGTGACATCCAATACTCAATGTCTCCACTAAAGCTAGTTGATCGTAACTTAGTTTTTTAGAAACGTGAAGGTATTGTGCTGGAATTTTGAAATACTCTCTCATTCCACCGTCTTCATGTACACCAAATACTGAAATATTTTCACCGCAGTTTGTAAAACCTCTTTCTACAGCGTGATCTTGCGTTTTATTAAAATAAGGTTCTACAGAACACTTATCACCCACTTCCACATTTGTAACATCATCGGCGATTTTGATGACTTCCACTCCTAACTCATGTCCTAAAATTCTAGGATAAGTAAAGAATGGCTGCTTACCAGTGTAAGCGTGTAAGTCAGTACCGCAAATACCAATTCTATGTACTTTTACTAAAGCTTCTCCTGCGTTTAAAGTTTCTTGTGGACGTTCCATCTCACTTACTTCAAACTCACCAGGTTTATTTAAAATTATCGTTTTCATTTTTCTTACTTATAGATACAGTTTGTAATTTGATTAAATAGGTCTTCAGATAGAGATCCTTTATTCCAACAATCAACAGTAGATTCAATCTGTGCAATCTTTCTAGAACCAACTACTACTCTTGAAGCTTCTTTTACAGACATCAGATAACGTAATGACAACTCCGCTATATCCATATTATTCTCATCTGCAATCTTTTTAATCTCTATTGCTGTATCCACATCCTTATTAGAGATCCACTCATTGTTTGGCCTTTCCTCACAAAGCTTGTCAAAACGAGCTCCCAAAAGTCCCATGTGCAAAGCAGAAGCTGCATAATAAGCAATGTTGTTTTCTTGGAAATAAGGAATGTCTTTTTCAAAAGCTGACATATTACAAGCATCCATTTTCATAAAGCCGGATACTACATCAAAAATGCCCGACTCAAAGAAAGGATAGAAATCGTCTACGGGATTACCTCCTACACCAATCTTTTTGGCCATTCCTTGCTCCTTGATATAAGAAAGCGTTTCTACAATATCATCTTGCTTATCATAAGGTAACATATGAGGTTCGTGCAAGAACAATACGTCTACATAGTCTACGTTCAATTTTTCTAAACTATTTTCCATGCTTTTCAACATAGTATCTCTTGTATAGTCTAGCTTGAACTCGTCTGCTTTTTCAGCGAAAAGACGGCCAATTTTAGTTGAGATAAATGGACGTTCACCGTTCCACTGCTTTAGTGCCTTTCCTACAAACTCTTCCGATCTGTTGTAAGAAGGAGCTGTATCTAAAGTACTTATACCATTTTCTAAAGCACTTAAGATAACTTTTACCGACTCTTCTTCTTCTACTGCTCCCCAAACTCCTCCAAGTCCAGAGCAACCTAAAACTAATCGTGATCCGTGTGAAAATCCATAATTATCCTTGTTAGCGTCTGCTTGATAATTTGGTTTAGTTAGTGTATTTATCATTTCAAAAACTCTTATTATTATTAAAAGTATAGATGTGAATCAATTTCTGATTTATTGAACCTAAGTTAGGCTTATGAAAAAGGCTGAATTAAACGACCTCTTCCTTGTTGACTAGATTATAAAACTGTGATACATTCTCTCCCAACACCTTAGCCTTATCTTCTTCGTTTGTGAAATAGTTTTCCACAATTTGCATCACTGTAGTGTACTCCCCTGCCAACTTACATACAGGCCAATCTGAACCTATCATTACTCTTTCTACTCCAAAAGCATCGACCACCACTTTGATATACTGATGAAGCTCTTGCTCTGTCCAATTTTGCCAATCCGCTTCAGTGACCATACCCGAAAGTTTACAGTATACATTATCATGCTTAGCAATAGCTTCTATATCTTCCTTCCATGGAGAGAAATTACCTTCTTTAATTTCCGGCTTTGCAATATGATCGATTACAAAAGGTTGCTGAGGGAATTTTTTCACCAACTCTAATGCATAAGGAAGGTGTTTAGGGAATATTAGAATATCGTATGTCAAATTAAACTCCGCTAAAGCTTCAATCCCTTTCAGGAAATCTTCCTGCAACATAAATTGATCATCTGCCTCATCTTGCAATACATGACGAACTCCCTTAAAGTCAGAGAATTGAGAAAAGTAACTTAATCTTTCTCTAATATTGCTATGACGAAGATTTACCCAACCTACTACACCTAGTATAAAAGGATTAACACTTGCTTCCGATAATAAAAATTGCGTTTCTTTTTCCGTCTGACTTGCTTGTACGGCAACACATCCACTATAGCCCGCTTTTTCCATTTCCTTCCATAAATCTTTAGGAAGAAAGTCTTGTTTCAAGACCGACATCGAGTCATCAATCCATGCGTGTTCTACTGGAGAATACTTCCACAGATGATGGTGTGCATCAATTTTTTTCATACGTTTATCAGAGTAATATCTATTACCTAATTCAAGTTTAATTGAGGAGTGCCAATGAAAGGTAAAGTTGGAAGAAGTTGTTCTGCTTCTACCTCAAAACACAAGGTATGATGAGTCATTTTGTGCTAAGATTTTTATCCAATTCTTCTTTGCCACATCTGTTAATTAGTACTTGATTTAGTTTTAAATTATATCTATCATTTCATAGAAAGCAATTGTATTACCTTCTCTTTTTGCCAATTGTTTTCACCAACAATACAAATGTATAATCAACACTAACACAAAAAAAGTTTAACGTTTGCGCAAGTGTTTAAACTAATATTTCAGACCTTTACATTGTTCGTATTTTAGTATTTTATGAAATGGTTTTTGTAATGGTTCTTGAGCTACATTTACTTTTGACACTACAAACAGCACTTTTCAATTGAAGTTTTAGCTCGATACAAACCATTAAAAATGATCTGATCAACTGCATATAGAAACAATAGTATGAAAACAAAGGGAAGTATAACGATAAAAGACTTGGCAAAGGAACTTGGAGTTTCTCCAACAACCATCTCAAGAGCGTTGAATGGTGGAGAACGTATTTCCGAAAAAACAAGAAAGAAAGTAGAAGAACTGGCTAAAAAATATAATTATCGCCCCAATATGGTGGCAAGGAACTTACAAAAGCAATCGACAAAAACGGTTGGAGTCATCATCCCTGAATTCAATCATAACTTTTTCTCCATGATGTTGCATGGTGTGGAAGAAGTGGCCCGAACATTAGGTTACCAAATGATGATCACTACATCCGGACGAAATTATGAACAGGAAAAAAAAGCTTGTTTTTCTATGGCGGATGCTAAAGTAGATGGAATTTTGATTGCTTTGTCTCAAGACATGGAAGATTACTCCTACTTGAATGATATCAGAGATGAAGGAATTCCTATTGTACTCTTAGATCGTATTTGTGAAGATATTGATACTTCTGTAGTTATTACTGACGACTTTTCAGGAGCCTTTAAAGCTGTTGATTATTTATTAGATAAAGGACATCGTAAAATTCTTCATATGAAAGGGGATGAGGGTATTTCTACTACCTTCAACCGTTATATGGGATACGTAGAGGCTTTCAAAAGAAAAAACCTCAAATTTGATCAAGATTTGGTGATCAGCGGTAATTTAAAACACAACCCCAAAGATGCCCTAAAAGAAAAACTACTTTCCAATAATGCTCCTACAGCAATATTTGCCTCTAGTGATTACCTTGCTTTTATGGCATTAGAAACCATTTCTACATTAGGTCTGAAAGTACCTGAAGATATTGCCATTATTGGTTATGCGGACGAACCTATTTCAAGATACTCTACTCCTAAACTTTCAACTATCAAACAGCCTTCTTTTGAGATGGGAAAGAAAGCATTGGAACTATTATTTGAGTATGAGAAACAAGATGAACATAAACATATGGTCATTGATACTGAATTGGTTGTTAGAGAAAGTTGTTGATTTCCATTTTAAGACAATCACAAAGCCTAAATACTTTTATTTTCAAAGTCGAGGAACGTACTACCTTTGATAGTCAAATTACAAATTCTACAGGTAATTCATTGTTTTGTAATAATTTCCTAAATAACAAAGAATACACCCAAATCCATTTATCTTTGTCCACAACTATACACCTAATTCAATTCAAAGATAAATATGACAATGAAAAATTTAGAAGGTAAAACAGCTATCATTACTGGAGGTGGTACTGGCGTAGGAAAAGCCATTGCTCGTCAATTGGTCAATGAAGGAGTGAATGTGATCCTTGCTTCAAGGAGTAAAGAACATCTCGAACCTACAGCCCAGGAACTGAATACTCTTGGAAAAGGTAAAGCGATCGCGCTCTCGTTAGATGTACGTAAGAAAGCCAACTGTATGGAAGTCGCTCAGCAAACTGTAAAGGAATTTGGGGCTATAGACTTTTTAGTCAACAATGCAGGACTTGGCGTTGGAAGTTTGATTCAAGACACCACGGAGGACGATTGGGATATGGTGATTGATACCAATTTAAAAGGTACGTTTTTCATGATGCAAGCAGTCCTTCCAACAATGATCAAACAACAATCTGGCTGTATTTTGAATATTGCCTCTCAAGCCGCCAAACGAGGGTACGCTCAAGCGGGGCCTTATTGTGCCTCTAAATTTGGTGTGGTGGGATTAGCGGATGCTCTTCAAGAAGAAGTATACGAGCATGGTATTTTGGTACATAGCCTTAATCCCGCTTTAATACAGACTCCATCTCCTACAAAAGAAGAAGATAGAAATTATGATGTACTTCAAGTAGAAGATCTAGCAGAAACAGTTGCATTCGTTTTCAAGATGCCAGATCGAGTGAAGATCGATGACATTGGGTTATATGCTCGACCAAAGGGAAGAACTAGAACTTAATTTTATCAATTGAAACATTAAAAAAGGGATTCCAAAACAAAGTTCTGGAACCCCTTACAATATATAAATGTATTCTAAATTATTATTTCACTTTTTGAGCTTCTTCCAACCTCTTCTTTACCACTTCTGAAGCTAATTGATCGACATAAGATAACATTTCTTCTAGTGCATCCCCTTCAGGAATCACTTCCCACTCTTTATGAACTAGCATCTCTCTACGCTTACATTCAATACTGTAAGGGTTTTCTGCTATGATATGAGTGACTTCTGGAGTGAAGAATGAATCTACTAATTGTTTATTATTACCAAAGACGTTGAATGGCATACCATTCGATTTCGGCATAAAATCAAAATCATATTGTCTTACAAGGTCAAATAATTCACCTTTATCTTTAGTATAGAAATCTGGAATACCACCTTTGGCAATATTGAAAATTAAGGCGATGGTCGCCGTTCTATTCTCCGTTGAGAAATCACTTACGTTGACGTAGGTGATATCACAAATCATGAAACTGTAATGCTCTCTGGTCCCCAAGATAAAGTTCTTTGCTCTACGTAATCTTGACAAGATAGAGAAGGCACTCAAGTAAGGTCTCACAAAAGAGGGGCTTAAGTTGGCCTCAAAGTCAAGCTCATGTCTTAGTGCCATATTTTGAATGGTACCCGCACGTTTTGATAATTCATATTGAGGAGTAGCCTGATGATATGGATTCGTCACTAACCTACGCGAGGCCAAGTGATGTTGTGATTGGAAGTGATGGTTTTCGAAACCTACTTTTATCAACTCTCCACCTTCTTTTGTAAACTTATTCTGAATGTTGTGAATATTATTCAAGAATGTATGATCAATAAAGTACGACTCACTGAAGTCAAGTACAATCTTTTGATTTTTAGGTTGAGCATCAATTAGCGTCTTAAACTTAAGGTAATTGATAAATGATGCTATACCAGTAAACTTGATGACTAAACCATCTTCTGAAGCAGAAACCTGAGTTTTAAGATCAAACATTTCTTTCAGTTTCACTCCTTGTACAAGTTCAATCGCTACTTTCAATGCAATACCTGCTGCAACACCTACGAGAAGGTCCGTCAACAAAGTAACAATCAAGGTAGTCAAGAACTGTAATAATTGGTCTAAACCAATACTGTTGATTTTTTTGAACTCCTTAGGAGATGCTAACTTCAACCCAGTGAAAACAAGCATTGCTGCTAATGCTGCGTTCGGGATCGTTTTAATCACCGCTGCTGCAAGAAGAACAAAAAGGAATAAGAAAAGACCATGGTAGAAATTACTCATTCTTCCTTTCGCTCCTGCATTGATGTTGGCTGAACTTCTTACGATTTCTGAGATCATTGGCAAACCACCAATCAAACCTGCGATTGTGTTACCGATACCTACGGCTACCAAATCTTTGTTTAGGTTCGTTACTCTACCTTTAGGGTCTAAGGCATCTACCGCTTTGGCACTCAATACCGATTCTATACTTCCAACCAAAGCAAACATCAATACATATTTGAAAGATGTATACGTTAAAAGTTGAGAGAAATCAGGAAAAGTAATACCACTTAAGAAACTGTCAGGAAGTACTACTAAAAATTGAGTTGGATTTATATCGTAGTCAAATGAGCCAACGCTGTAACTATGTTCATTTGATAAATTAAAGACGAAGCCTAACGGAATAGCTACTAATAAAATAAGTAGAGGTGCAGGTAATTTCTTTATTGTTGCATTTTTAACGTAAGGGTGACCAAAGAGTAAGGCCAAACTTAAAACACCAATTACTGCTACCTTAGGATTGAGATGTAATATACTATGTGGTATTTCAGCTAATAATCCCCAAGGAGATTTTGCTTCAGGTACCACTCCCATTATCACATGAATCTGCTTACTTATGATAATCACACCGATTGCTGCCAACATACCCCTAATCACTGAGATAGGGAACATATCTCCCATTTTACCAAACTTTGCGAAGCCCATGAGAATCTGAAGTACACCAGAAACTACAATAACCGCCAAAGTAAGTTGATAACCCAAAATTGGATCGTCGCCACCCAAATCTTCAACTGCATTAATTGCTATGGCAATCAACCCTGCCGCTGGACCTTTGATGGCCAAAGGTGCTTTCGATAAGAAGGTGACAATTAGTCCTCCAATAATAGCCGTGTAAATACCCGCAATAGGTGGGAAACCACTAGCTTTTGCAATACCCAAACAAAGTGGTAGTGCAATTAGAAAGACTAAAAAACCAGAGATGAAGTTGGACTTGATGGATTTGCTAATCATTATTTCTTAATCATAATTTCAAAACTGAGCTCAAAATTCTTAAATCCTTTTCACATTAATAGCATAAATACTATTAATAGATTTTATGATACATATTAAAATAATTAATGAATTACATTATTAGGTTCCTATGATCTGGTCGATATTAACACTTAAAACAATGTATTTCAGTGTTATCTTAAGCACAGTTTTATAATAATTTACACAACACATAAACTAAATTTCAATTAACATTTTTTTATGATAATTGAAATGAATGAACCTTCATATAAAAAATTCTCTCTAAAATGATCGGTTTTACTAAGATTTTTTCATTGGAGAGGTAACATACAATCTGAACCAAGTTCATCAAAAATAAGTTCACTACAGGTAAAATTTGATTGCTCAATGGTTTCGATTTAAAATATTTGCAGATGAAATATGTTTTTATCAAAAGGTTAAAATTGATTAATTCTGTAAATAATTTAGGGAGCCAATTATAGGTGGTATTTACACCTCATGAAGCGTGGTAAATCAATATTTGCATCACAATTAAAATAGTTTCAATACATTGTAAACTAAATTATCGTCAACTTTTTATCGGCCTTTCTGCAAGCATTTATAGGATCTACTTTCAAACTTCCTTCTTCTTCATTTTTGTCTTAACACAAAAACGAAGCAAAAAAGTCAAGGCTTAGAAGTCAAAAGCTAAATTCCATTTCACTCGCCTAAATGATTTTAAACTCGCTAAAGCTCGAACAAGAAAATCATTTTTAACGGCTCATTCCATAAAATTCTTAACGCTTTTCCCTTCAAGGCCGAGGAAGATACTACTAAATGATGGTCTGATTACAGATCAAAAGACAAAGGTTTTATAATAATCTTCTAGAATGCAGTGCTGTAGGGACGTTGCATTGCAACGTCCTCGCGAACCACAAAACACTACTATTTAACCTTCATAAAAGTAATTACATTAGTTAACTAAAATTTAGTTTACAGCGTATTCAACCATCCAATTCTATAAAAAACACTGAATTTCTCCTAACGTTACCCATGGTTGCTAACACTTTGAAATAAGTCCAAAAAATGTTGCTTTTAATAGCAAAACACCTGTTTTTAATCAGAAACGTATTCTCAGCAATATAAATAATATCTAGAGCAACATCGTATTTTCAACCTCCACCTAATTTTACTTCAGTTAATTTAATCTATGTGTGATTCATTAAAGCACTCACTAAAATTTACTTTACCATCATAAGTTTATTATTTCCCCTATCCCCGTAAGCTTATGATGGAAGCATGTTGAAGTGACCAATGCTATTGTAATCACCAAATCAGAACTCAATAGTTATGAAAAGAAATGATAAATTCATACGTCTATTGATGGTCCTTTTTTTATCTATAGGAACATTTTTTACGTATGCCAATCCGATCAAGAATGCTGCTCTAACAGTAATTGAAAATAATAAAATCAAAGTAACGGTAGATGAAAAAACAGGTTCATTTACAGTGCTGGAAAAAACGACAAATCATTTATGGGAAGCTGATCCATGGGTGAAAGCAGCAGGTCTTTTGACTATTAAAAATCAAGGGAAATTAGAAAATTTAAATATCTCATCCAGTAAAAAAATAGACGTTGAACAAATAGGAAATGATAAAGTAAAACTTTCATTTGTTAACCCTGCTTTTGAAAACGGTGAAGTAGCAAAAGGTGTGTCGATCAATACCGAATTAAGATTGAAAGATGGCATTTTGGAAGTGGAAGTGATGTCTGTTGAAAAAGGAGAGTATAATGTCACTGAATTAAGATACCCTACTAGAGCATTTAGTTTAGAAACGGATGTTGACAAAGGTGCAGCCGTTATCCCTCAAAAACAAGGTGTCATTTGCCCTTCTTATATTTCGCCTATGAACGGTGGATCTTTCTGTATGTGGGACGATGCAACTTACTACAGAAAGACAAGCGGAAAGTTACCCTTATTCAACAACGGCATTGGGTTAACGATGCCTTGGTGGGGAACGCATACTGAAAAAACAGCAGTGGTAGGTATTGTTGATGTTTCAGCTAGACCTGATATGTTTTACAATATCAACAACAACGGTCAGTATTTATTTAATAGCAAAGGTGTAATGTCACCTTACAAAAGAATTGCATTCTTAGATCCAGTTTGGAAAATCAATAGAGAAAATGAACGTAAGATGATCAGCTATGAGTTTATTCCAAACGGAAATCATGTTGATATGGCCAAAGCTTACAGAAAAGAAGCTATTAAAGATGGATATTTTGTTTCGTTGAAAGATAAAGCGAAAAGAGATCCGAATGTCAATAAATTGCAAGGTGCTATTTATATGGGTGTTTATGGTGGATACCCTCACTATGTGGAAATGCCAGGTATGGCTTTTACTTTTAAAGAGCTTCAAGACATTATCAAAACAACGCACGATGAACTAGGTGTTGACAATGCATTTTTCCATGCTTGGGGAGTATTCTCTAACTTTGTTCCCAATTGCTGGCCTATCAACGAAAACCTTGGTGGTGTAAAAGGATTGAAAAAAGCGGTTGATCTTACAAAAAAATACGGTTACCTCTACTCTTCGTACCACGCTTACTCTGCCACTTTAGAAAACGACCCTGAATTCAATACAGATTTATTCGCAAGAGATAAAGAAGGAAAATTAAGAAATACAGGTAGCCGATGGGCCAATATTGATCAAAATAAACAATTAGGTTTAGCACAAAAGAGCTTACATAAAGAAATTGCGGCTTTAGAATTAGAAGCCGATATCACTGATATCTCTTTTGCTACTTTCCCTGATGAAGACAATACGGGTTTATTTAACCTTGCCAAATACATTGATTCTTTAAACTTAGTCAATGGTACGGAACACGGTCAACAACAGTTCATTCCTTACTTCGATATGTTTGAAGGATTAACGTACCTTCCAAACCCGAACTTAGTACAATTCTCACACAGAGCACCTTTGTTTAATTTAGTATATCATGATGCCATTGCGATCTTCGGTAAGATTCAGGACCCTGATAACCAAATTTCAATTAATGGTGATTTTAGAGTAAAATCGTTAAGAAATATTCTCTTCGGTATGGGTACTACTATTTTCTTCTCTCCTTATGAGTTTGATGGAATGAAAGAAATGATTCGTATTGCAAACCAAGTGGTAAGCCCAGTAAACAGAGAAACTTTCTTTGCTGAACTTACTAATCATGAATACATCAGCGACGATTTTAAATTACAGCGTTCAAACTTCTCTTCAGGTACTGAAGTAATTGTGAATTTAGGGCCTGTTAAGCAAGCTACTAAAGAAGGTGAAATGATTCCAGGATATGGTTATAAGGTCACTTTCAGTGATGGTAGAGTAGCACAAGGAAGCTTTAACTTGTCTTACAATGCATCTCCTACGAAAAAGATATAAAACACACTTTTATAGATGATGATTATGGGTAGTCAACAAGTAAAATTGTTGGCTACTCTTTTTTTTAGACATAATAAAAAATTAGACCTTCTGACTTCGGCTAAAGTTACAATAGTCGAAGCCAGAAGAATATGGCCCGATCAAGTAACAACAGATTGAAACTCGATATTAATAAACCAACTTAATCTTAGAAAAAGCGAATAGTTTGAATTTTTGAACCCGCTTTAAATTTAGATTCCATCAAAGGTGTATAATCACTATCAAAATTTACCTCCTCAACATAGTCTTCACCATTCAGCAAAAATTGTGTTGATTTTAAAGTCTTTGTATCAATAACATACATATCGCTGATATAAGTATACCACAAATTGTAATCGGCATATTTTTCAATAAATGTCTCTACCGTTGAACCTACACCTACTCCCTTTGCTGTTTTGTATTTTGGAGAAAGCACTACAATCTCAGCAATTGTATCATTAAAGGCTCCCGTGGTACCATCATATTCCGTAGTGATTTTTACTAATGCCTCTCCATCTGTACTAAACAAATAGTAAGGATCTTTCATGTCACCATCTGGAGTACTGATTACATCAAACTTTTCTTCTATTTTGTAGAATAGCCCTCTTGCATTCACCAAAGGAAGTTCTTCTCCTACCTTAAAAATCCCAGCCTGATTTTCTTGAATTAGGAACTCCTCTTGACTGTAAGAGTAGTTACTCACTATCATTAAAGCAAGAGCAAAAATTAGTTGTTTCATCTGTTCTTTTAGTAATTTATTATATTAAGCGGCCTTAAATGTAATTGAAATTTATTCAACCTTCAAAAAACGGGTTTTATACGTATGGCTCGCCTATTGCTTCAACATGCCTTTGGGAGACACTCCATATTGCTTTTTAAAAGCAGTAGAAAAATAAGAAGGATTAAAACCAACAGCAAAAGCCGCTTCACTCACCGTATATTGTTCTTGCGTCAGTAATCGGTATGCTTCCTTCAACCTTATTTTCTTGATATACTCTGCTGGAGAAGTGTCCAACATGCTTCTCAGTTTTTCACTTAAAGTAGTTTTTCCGATTCCTAATGCTGTACAGAGTCCTATTACATCAAGTTGATCATCCGCTATTCTTTGTTGAATCACTCGGTTGAGGCGTTCTAAAAATAGTTGATCTGTCTTCTCGAATTGAATGGTTTCCAGTGTTGCAGATCTATTAAAAGAAGCGATAGTTTTGGTTCTAAAATCAATCCAATTCTCAATTTTTCGTAAAAGCACGGATTGATCAAACGGTTTTCCAATGTAATCATTTGCCCCTACCTGAAGGCCGTTGATTTGATCTTCGATTTCACTAAATGCTGATAAGATAATAACGGGTATATGTGAAGTCTTTACCTCTTCTTTAATGCTTTTACATAAAGCTACTCCATTCATTTTAGGCATCTGAAAATCAGTAATAATCACATCTGGCAAGCTCTTTTTTGCAATTTCAAAACCTTCTTCGCCATCATTTGCCAAACTCACCTTGTACTGTTGCTCAAAAATATGAAGAATGTATTGCTGTATTTCCTCATTATCCTCTACAATCAAGAGATGTCCTTTGATTGTGGTTTTGACTGTACTCTTATTTTCATTTTTAAATTGTGGAAGCTTTAGTACAGGCACATCGGCAGTTGACGTTACTTCTAACCTCGGAATTTTGACAGTGAACGTCGTTCCGCTATTTTTTTTACTCTCTACCTCAATACTACCAGAATGTGCCTCTATGATCTTTTTACACAAAGAAAGACCAATTCCAAAACCTTCCTTTCCAGTATTTTGCTCCTGATAAAAATGTTCAAAGATCAGGTCAAGGTTTTCTGCTTTCATCCCTAAGCCGTTGTCTGAGACCTTGAATTCTAGCCCATTGAATGCTGTATTGGTCTCAATTAAAATTTGTCCTCCGTTGGGAGTATATTTGATGGCATTATGCACTAAATTACTTATGACGATCTCCAATTTAGAATAATCAAAAACGTACTTTTCTTCCGATGAAAAATAGGTTAGTTGAATTTTTTTTGAATCTAACTCTGATTGATAAAGTGTTGTTACATGATGTAGTAATGATGAAAAATTATACTCCGATAGTTCAAGAGTTATCTTCTCATTCTCCGCTTTTCTGAATAATAACAATTCATCCATCAAGTTTTTGAGTTGGCTAGCATTCCTGTACATTAGTTCTAAAGACTTTTGCAAAGGACGGTCGAAAGTACGTGAAGAAAGCACTTCTTGTAGTGGTGCGATGATCAAAGTTAGAGGAGATCGAATTTCGTGGGCAATATCACTAAAAAAGTGAAGTTTAGCTTGACTCAACTGTTCTGTTTTTTCTTTTTCAATTTGAGCAATTCTTAAGGAATTCTGGATCAATGCCTGTCTCTTTGTGATATAAATACTTCCTATGAAAATAATCAGGACCAAAAACACATAAAAAACATACGCGGTAGTACTTCGGTACCAAGGGGGCAAGATGATAATAGATCTACTAAACGTGCTTTCACTCCATGCTGTATTCGGCTTTTTCACTTTGATTTCTAACTGATATTCCCCTGCCTGCATATTTGAAAAATGTACCTTTGGCTGGTTGGGTATACAATATTGAAAATCCTTGTCAAAGCCATGTAATTTGTAACTATAAGTGTAGGTAGTAGAAGTCGTTAAATCGGGACAAAAGAAATGAATATCAAAACTGTTTTTATGATATGGAATCTCATAAAAATCAAGATTTTGATCTAGAAAAAATGGATAACCGGATACAATAACATCACTGATTATTGGAGCAGGTAAAATCTCACTTTTGGGGACATTTTTGGGGTTAAAACGTGTAAAACCGTCAATTCCTCCAAAATAGATATCATTTTCTTTATGCTGGTAAACGGCTCGGTAATTAAACTGATTGCCTTGAATTCCTTCTGAAATCCCGTAACGCTTAAACTGCTTTTGGTATGGGTCATAACTGAATAATCCATTATTAGAACCCATCCAAAGAATTCCATTTTGATCTTCCGTAATGCTATACACAATTTGAAGGTTGAGGTATGTAGGTGCTTCAATTAATAGCATTTGATTGACGGAAGGAGAATAACAGAAAAGGCCATTTCCGTAGGTTCCAATCCACATATTTTTATTTCTATCTTCATAAAAGCAATTGACATTTAATCGAAGGTTTTTGAAAATAGAAGTAACGGTATGATCTTCTTGATTCAAATCGTTGTCATACACCTCCAAACCATAATGTCTACCTATCCAAATTCGCCCTTGGTGATCAGGCACCGCACAATTCAAATAATGGACTTTTTGAGTTAGTTTGCGAAGAGTATTGTCATCATAATTATAGCTGTAGACACTATATCGCGTAAAAATTAAAACTCTATTTCGGTCAGGTTGGGGTATGAAATCATCACCAATCAACTCTTCGTTGGGGTGTATCACTGCATTGATTGTCGCATTTATTTTCTCCTTATCTTTCCCATACACTACATTAAAACCATCTTCATGGTAACCACACCAAATATTACCTTTCCAATCCTTTTTTAAACGGTGTAGTATTTTACCCTTTACATCAAATGTTCCTATCTGATCAGCAGTAGGATTTGTAGATGGACTGTAGAATTTTTCATGTCTTGTATCAAATAAAACGACCCCTTTTTCTTCTGTACCAATAATCAATAAACTATCATTGACACTGCTAAAAGTACGAACTAATCTAGAGGGAAGTGCATCTGCGTTTTCTGACTTATGATAACTTTTGAAATGAGGTGGATGCGAAGGAACCATAACCACTCCCGACTGCCAAGTTGTGCCCCAAATATTATTTTTATTGTCAAAAGTGAAGTTCCGAAAATGTAATTTTTCTAATTCAAATCCTGAAGAAATTACTTGACCATTTTTTAAAGTAAAAGATTCATAACCTTCTCTATACACCAAGTAATACTTAGAATGAGCAAAATACACTTGTACAATTTTCTTGGAGGTTTTAAATATTTGAAAGGAAGATTTTACCTGATCAATTTGAAGTTGCCCTTTTGATAACGGAATACTAAACCATACGCCATTTGCATTCACCCAAACCTCTTTTTGCTCTTTAATATATCTAATCTCTTGGCATCCTTTAAATTTTTTAGTCAACAGTTTGAATTCCAAATTCGAATCAACAGTGTATAACCCCTGACTTGTAGAAACAAAAGTCTGCTGCTCTACGTTCTCAATTGCATGAATTGTAAAAGGTGCTTTTTTCTGTATTGTTTTAATTTCCGAAGAAGATCCAATATCGATTTTTACAATTGTATTTTTTCCTTTTAAGGTCAAGAGTGTATTATTTCCAATGTAGCGTACCATGTGATATGTACCGTTATGCAATGCAATCGGAATCGTATCCCATGTTGATGTGATATAATTGTATCTTGCTAATCCATTATTGGTCGCTAACCATATAGTCTGTTGATCATCCTCTTCAATATCAGAAATGTAATTATCAGCTAAAGATTTGGGCAAATAAATTCTTTTGATCTCATGTCCATCGTATCGATTCAACCCATTTTGAGAACTGATCCAAAGGTATTGTCTTTGGCTATCTTGAAGAATGTCAGTGACTTCATTTATACTCAATCCATCATTTACAGTCAGTAATTTATATTGAATAGCCATTGTATTGGTATGGCTAAAAAGTAATAGTAGACAAAAAAATAGAAGGTGGCTAGTCAGTGATTTCATTTCATGATTGTGATCTCATTTTACAATTACTTGTAAATATAAACCACTTCCGTCTGCCTTACAACTAGAGTTTTAACGTGTGCTTATTTCAATTCAATTACCTTTTCTTGTGGTGTAGCAGCACCTAATCGAACACTGAGATTACCAGGTGAAGCATTACCTACTGTAATTTTATATTTCCCTTTTCGCCAAACCTTTTTGCCTTCGGTATTAATTACTTTAAGTGATTCAGGATGGAGGGTAAATTTTAAGTTTTTCTTTTCTCCCTTTTTTAATGCCACTCTTTCAAATGCTTTGAGGCTTTGAAGCGGTAGACCACCAGTGGTATCTGATGGACTGATGTAAAGTTGAACCACTTCTTCAATGTCATATGCTCCACTATTACTGACCGCCACTTGTACTTCCAACGGTGTATTTTTCTTTAACTTTTCAGAATTTAAACGAAGATTACTCAGCGTTGTTTTAGAATAAGTCAGACCAAAACCAAAAGGGTATAAAGGTTCTTCAGTCATGTACTTATACGTCCTCCCTTTCATTGAATAACTTTCATAATCTGGGAGTTGGTTAACATTCTTAGGGAAAGTGATTGGTAAATGACCTGATGGAGAAACATCTCCAAATAATATGTCTGCTACAGCATTACCACCTTGTTCACCAGGGTACCATACCTGCAAAATTGCATCACAATGTTCTTCAATCCCCTCTAATGAAACAGGGCTTCCACTTGCTATAATTAACACTAAAGGCCCCTTTTTCTTTTCCACCAATTGATGAATATAATGAATCTGACTTTCCGGAAGTTTGAGATCATGTCTATCCCCTCTACGGTCAGAAGCAATAGCGTCTAAGCCCTCACCTTCTCTATCTGCAGAAAGTCCCACAACACAGATTGTCACATCTGATTCTTTCGCCACATTCGGAGCCCAATTATGAGTATTAATATTCTCTTGAAAAGGGAGTACACCACTACGGTAATTGAGTGAAGTACCTGGAGCCAACGCTTTTGTCACTCCTTCCAAAATAGTCACCAAATTTGAACTCACACCATAATAACTCCCCATTAATACATCCGCTGAATTAGCAAAAGGCCCTGTTAAATAAGGAACTTTGACGTGTTTTGATAAAGGAAGAACATTATTTTTATTTTTTAAGAGTACAATAGATTTTTGAGCTGCTTCTCTTGCTAAATCAATGTGTTCCCCACAATGTATTTTATCATTTCCAATCGATAAATAAGGGTTTTCTTTGATATCATCAAACATTCCTAATCGGAAACGGGTCTTGAACAATTGCTTTGTCCTTTCATGAATTAATGCTTCAGTTACCCACCCTTTTTCTACAGCTTTGACCAGCTGTCTGTAAGTTCTACCACAATTAAGGTTTGTTCCAGCTTTGAGAGCCACTGAAGCTGCTTCAGCTCCTGTCTTTACGTAATTTTGTTTGAATGCAACCCCACTTACTGCCCCACAATCAGAAGTGATATAGCCATCAAAATTCCATTGGTCACGTAAAATTTCTTGTAAGAAGAAAGGACTAGCACAAAGCGGTTTGTCATAAACACCATTATAAGCAGCCATCACACCTTCTACTTTTGCTTCCTTCACTAAGGCCTCAAAAGCAGGTAAATAGGTCTCATATAAATCTTGTTTGGAAGGATTGATTTTAAAGCTTAGCCTTACGCTCTCCGGTCCTGAATGTACAGCAAAGTGTTTAGCACAAGCAGCTGTTTTTAAATAATTAGGGTCGTCTCCTTGCATTCCTTGGACAAAAGCGACGCCAATTCTTGACATCAGATAAGGATCTTCCCCAAACGTTTCTTGACCTCGCCCCCAACGTGGGTCTCTAAAAATATTGACATTTGGAGACCAAAATGTAAGCCCCGCAAACTTACTATGGTTACCAATCTTTTGAGCGATCGTGTATTTTGCTCTTGCCTCAGTAGAAATTGCAGAAGCGACTCGTCGTGCCAGATCAGGATCAAAAGTAGCCCCCAAACCAATGCCTTGCATAAAAACAGTCGCCTCTCCATTTCGGGCCACTCCATGTAAGGCTTCGTTCCACCAATTATAATCGGGAACCTGTAAACGAGGAATGGCATCAGCACTGTTGGTTAACTGACTTATTTTTTCTTGTAAAGTCATTTGAGATACCAAAATTTCAGCTCGTTCCTCAATTGATAAACTCTTATTGAAAAAAGACAAATCGACATCTTGTGCTACGGCTGCTTTCACCACAAAACAAAGTGTGAGTAAAAGCAAAAGTATATTTTCTAATCTTTTCATTATCTGTAACTATTTCTCCCCTATTCATTCAATACTAGGCTAGAGAATGACTATTGGTTTAAAATTCTTTGGTTATTTTCTTTTTCAATTCGTTCTCTTTGTTTTTTAGAAAGGCCATACCTAAAGTAGAGATCATTTGGCATTAAAACATTGGATCTTTTCATGGTTGGATCATTTACACTTTGACTCAAATCACAATCAAATCGACCTAATTTGCTGTATTGCTTTTTCCAATTCTTTCCAGCATTAATAAAGTGAGACAGTCCCCAAGTTATCCCATCTGCATTTTTACTGTCTGTAAATGCATCAGGAGAAAATAGACCTCCTGCTGTTGGCAATAGTTGCGTTACTGAAGCAATTTCAAAATTGACCCAATCTTCAGCGTACTGAATCGTATTGTGCTCAATTCCATCGGTTCCCACAATTGCAGCTACACCTTCCCTGAAAGGGAATAACATCGTTTCATGTCCAGAATTCATCACCGGACTGAGTGGATGTTTCTTAAAAGGACCTTCAGGATGTTCTGCTATTGCCAAACCCCAACAATCCCAATGTTTACGATTAGCATCTCTCTGATCCATCCCAGATTTATAATAGAGATAAATTTTTCCGTCATGTACCAAAGGCATAGGATCATGAATCACTCTCCAGTCCCATTCATTACTTTCTCCAAATGGGATAACGATTTTATTGATAGGTTTCCAAGGTCCATCAGGTGAATCCGCTACAGATAGCGCAACGGGACAGATATCATATGCATCTTTAGCCTCATCATAAGTTCCACTTGGAGCATTAAAAGCTTGATAATAGAGGTAGTATTTCCCTTTAAATTTCAGAATATCGGCAGTTGCCACTGAACGCCATCCCGGTTGTGGCTTTGGAGGCCTCGTTACAGCTACACCTTGTTCTTCCCAGGTAAAACCATCCTTACTTGTAGCGTACCATATCTCTGCCAAATCCCAATCGGTAGAAGGTAAAGTATCATTGGCATTCCCTTTTCCTTGAGGTGGTAAAGGCGTCTCTCGGTGGGTATACCAAACATAATATTGCCCATTTTCAAAAATGATTTTGGAAGGGTCTCTACGGCTGATGGTTCCATCTCCATTGTTATAATTAAAGCCTTTTAGCTCCGTATATTTAAAATTGGTATAGAGTTCATTGTCCAATAAACGAGGAGCTTCATAATGTTGAAATGCTCGTTTCATGGCGGAACTCATAGGTCGGTCCGGAGCCACATCAGCCACTTTTAAAGGAAAGGCGGCATCTGGGAATTGCTGTTTTTGAGCACAGTTCATCAAGCCTAAAGCGATGATACTTAGGTAGAATATTTTTTTCATTTCAATGATTACTATTTTATAAAAGATGGGGGCCGTCGCAAAACCTTTTTTATTCTTATATCACAAGTGACGCTGTCGCTTAACACTTGAAACATCGTAAGGTTTTGAGACAGCCCCAGTAAATCGGTATGTATTATCTTAATTTACTGTGTTGTTTTCGTCCATCACAAGAAACCAATCTGCTTTATGCGTAAAGGATTCCTTTCCTTTTTCGCTCATGACTTCAATTTTATTTTCTCCTTTCTGCAGATGGATATTTTCAAAAACAATAGTATGCATATCACTTTTCAACTTTTGCTTTTGAATGACTTTTCCATTCAACTTTAAAGTCACTTTCTCCAAATTGGTAAATACTTTGACCGTTGTAATGGCTTCTGTCCTTTGACTGTTTCTTGCTTCCGCAATATGTAAAACAGGAGCATCACTCCAATTGGCCTTGTAAAAATAGAATGCATCTTTTTTTACCTTTCTATCAAAAGTGACTAACCCTTTATGATTCAAATTTTTGATACCCCCTCTGTTCCATCCTGCCACTGAAAAATCAAACATATTCCATACAAAAGAACTCCATACATACGGGCGGTCTTTGATGATCTTCCAAGTGATTTCATGGTAATTGGTCTGTACAGGTTCAGGAAAATAATTACCGATGGGTTTTTCCAATTTTGTTCTATCTTGTTGATAAATATTACCGCCCACTCCATACTCACTAATGCCCAATGCAATATGAGGGTAATCTTTTCGTGCATCATCAAGCCATTTTCCCATATCGGCATATTCTCCATAATACCAACCATAGTATTTATTCCAAGCCTGCAAGTCTGTAAGATTTCCCATATTCGATTCCATTCCTCTGTCACTTGCTGAAACGGTTAGCCTTGAGGGATCAATTTGATGGGCCAATTCATTGAGTTTTTTGGTGAGTAGCACAGGAGGTTCATCTTTACTTTTCCAAGCACGCACTTCATTCCATAATCCCCAAGCATAAATACTTGGATGGTTGTAGTTTTGATAAATAAGTTCTTTCAATTGTTGGATAGCATTTTGACCTTCACGACCGCTATAATTATGTACAAAAGGAATTTCAGTCCACACCATCAAGCCCATTTCATCGGCCTTTTGATAGGTGATATCTGAATGCTGATAATGAGACAAACGTAATCCGGTTGCTCCAATCTCCTCCACCATTTCCATATCCACTTTATGATGTTCCGGCAATAGTGCTGGCCCTCTTTCTTTCCATTCCTGATGCATGGCTACACCATAAATGCGGTACGGTGCACCATTCAATACTACTCCTTTTTCTGCATCTACTTCAAACGTTTTGACACCAAAAGTTTCAACTACCTTATCTGATTGTTGGTCATTTATTAGATTTACTTCCACCGTATATAAATGTGGATTTTTTCGAGCATTCCATAAAATTGGATTTCTAATTTCAATCTCAGTTGTCAAAATAGAATCACCTGAAGAAAGCTTATCAATGATTACTTCTTTTTGAAAAACGATCTTCTTTGTTTTGTCCGAAACTTTAATATCCAAAACGGTATTATCAGTACTTTTTATTGAAGAAAGATGAGTTCGGACCTCTAAATTTGCTTTATCCCTTTCTAATGCTTTTAAAGTGACAAACACTCCAGAAGAAGCAAAGAATGTAGGAGCAATATTACATGATGGAGTAGAGAAAATATGTACTGCTCGGTAAATACCTCCATAATGATTAAACAAAGCGTCATCCACCGGAATACGAAGAAAGTTGGGTGCATTGGACACCTTCACCACTATTGTATTCTTTTCCCCCAATTGAACAGCATTCGTAATTTCAAAACAAAAAGCAGAATAACCTCCAACATGTTTTCCTACTTTTTGACCATTGACAAACACTGTAGCCTCTTGTCCCACTCCTTCAAAACGAATAAAAACACGTTCTCCTTCCATAGATTTTGGGATGACCATTTGATTTCTGTACCAAGCCATACCTCTGTAATAACCCACATCTTCAATGGCATCCATAGAATAGGTATGTGGAACTTTTACATCTTTCCATAATCCATCATCAAAGTCGGTGGATTGAGCGTTATAAATCACTCCTTTGGAAAATTTCCAATCCGTAACCGCAATAGGTTTCCTATGCTTAAGAGAAGGAACTTGTGCTCGAACAAATGTAAAATGGATAAGTCCTATAAGTAGTAAAAAATATTTCATCTCAGTGCTTTGCTTTTGTAAACTAATGGGCCAAATCAATGGATTATTGATCACAATTACTTTTGAATTTGACCATCTTTCTTTAAATATGTTCGAATCCTTATCGTAGAAGGCAATTCGCCACTTTTAATTTATTTTACCCCTACCTTTCGAATAAAAATCCCCCTGCTCATAGAAACTTAAAATAGATGTAATCCATCGTAATTTGAATCAAACAAAGAATTGATTAGATTGACACTTAAAAGAAAGTTATGTCTTAACGCTCTTTTTCATCAATGAGAAACTAACTAGAAGAACTTTAATAAATTTCTTAATAGAGGTAAGTCTAAATCCTAAACAAAAGCTATTTTAAAATGCTAAACCACAACGAAAAAACACTACTCGAATCTTTTGAAGGAAACTTTAATTTAAAAGAATGGATTTTTCAGGTCCAAAAATCGACCAATCCTTATTTTCTACAAGAAAGTGCTACACTATACAACTGGAACGATGGGTATGAACTCCCTATTGCAATTGCCAACAACCCCTTTTGTGATCAAGGAATAGCACTCAACTTGCATTGGCTTTCTGCCGGAATAGCGTTGCACACCGAAGAAAATATCCGTAATGAAGAAAACAGAGAGTGGGTTGCTTTTTGTGAATTGATTGAAAAACGTATCCTCAACCAATTCTATAAAATGGGTCCTATCAGCTTTAAACCTCCAATTAGTAAAGTCACTACTTTTAAATACAAGAAGAGAGGTATTCCTACTGTACTTTACACTCCATTTAATGGAAAAACGATCATTTGAGTTCATTCAAAATGCAAGAGATAGAATCTTACATAAAAGAATACTTTGGGATTGGTGGAAAAAGCTTGGCTTCGGTCAGTGATTTATTTACATTTTCTGAGATCAATAAGAATGATTATCTTCTTAAACTTGGGCAATATTCAAACACAATTCACTTTGTAAAATCGGGTTACCTGAGAATGTTTGCTTACAATGAAAATGGAGATAAAGAAATAACGCAATGGATCTCCAGTCAAGGAATGTTCGTTGCGGACCTTTCTAGTTTTATGTTTCAAACACCATCGAGGTGGAACATTCAAGCTTTATCTCACTGTGAACTCTTCACCATTACAAAAGATGATTTTCACTCTATTGAACAATATGTGGAAGATTGGGGGAAACTAGAAAAGTTATTCATTACAAAATGTTTTATCACACTTGAGAATAGAGTTTTTGGACAACTATCCATGACTGCAGAAGAAAAAGTAAAACATTTATTAGACACTAATCCTTCAATATTTTTGAATGTACCCTTGCAATATATTGCCTCCATGCTGGGCATGACTCCCGAAACTCTAAGTAGAGTGAGAAGAAAAATGATTTCTTGACTTATGTCAAGAGAAGGTCTGTAAAAACCACTTTTATTTGTATATCATTCAAAAACAACGATATGCAAAAGTTAAGTTTAATCGTTTTTCTGGCACTTTTTTCTATCAAATGTATGGCACAAAAAGAAATCAAAACAGCAATTCACATCAATGCAACACCTCAAACTGTTTGGCAAGTTCTCTCCAATTTTCCAGAATATGCAAATTGGAACCCTTTTATAAAATCCGTGGAAGGTGATTTTATTGAAGGCCAAAAAGTAAAAATTAATGCAGGTGGTATGACATTCAAACCTAAAGTATTGGTCTTTGAGCAGCATAAAGAAATACGATGGATTGGAAAACTGATAGTCAAAGGACTTTTTGATGGAGAACACCTTTTTGAAATCATTGATAATAAAGATGGAACATCTACTTTTAAACAAGAGGAGAAATTTAATGGCCTGTTAGTGGGACTTTTTAAAAAGAAATTAGACTCAGAGACAACGGAAGGTTTTAAAGAAATGAATCAAAAATTAAAGGAACTCTCTGAAAAATTAAACACTGTAGCAATACAGTAAGCAAAAGGAATAAATATGACTATCAAACAATTAAGTGAAGAGCTCCAACAACTACTTTACGATGCACTTCAAAGATATTTAAAGTTACAATTACAACAACTTTCGGATGAGAAAATCTATGCTGTTGCCGTCTATTGTGACTCCGGTTGTAGAAGTATGGGGGGAGCCGTTTCAACTCTTGAAAGTTTAAGTCAACAAGTCGGTCACCTTCCTGCAGATTCTGACATTACCACTTTTGAACTTTATGCTTCAGAATGGAAATATGTCAACGAGCATTATGCTGTTTTTGATCAAGTTGATGAATGTATCGATAACATTTATGATGTGTTCTATGAGGGTGAATTAGATGATGTAGATTTAGAAGAATTAGAAGAAGATCAATTATGGAACCTTATTTTAAGCTTCTTTTCTGAAGTGATCATTAATACATTATCTCAATTAAAGAAAGAAAAAGTATTTCAAAATGATGCTTTTACTGAAGATGTCTTTTTAGGAGTTCAATTTGGTGATATTGGAGAGGAAGATCAGAAAATGTTATTAGAAGTTTCAAGTCAATTAAACTCAGATTATTGGCATAATAAATTACTAGAAAGTTTAAAAGCCTACCCAGAGTAGTAATTTGCAATACAAAATATAATAATTTTTTTTTGAAATTCAAAACCCCAATAGTACATTTAAAGTCTCTTCTTTCTATTGATTACTGCTACATCAAGCAGGTTTAAGATCCATAGAAGTTATCGAAAGTTATTTTTAAATCGATGATTAGCAATACTGACCTAACACTAAAAAAAATATGCAATTCAAAAGGAATCACCTACAAAGTCTTTTTGGTGGAATACTTCTATTGTTTTCCATCGTTCTAGCTTTGATAGATTACAATACCGTTTTAGCACCTGAAAGCAGCCAACGTTTTATTGACTACTCTATCTTATTGTTTATCAGTCGATGGAGCATTTATTTCTTGCTCTCTTTGGCTGGTTTGGCCGCTTTTTTCCAATCTAAAAGTACAAACCTATTCTTACTGATTTTTAGTCTAACATCATTATTGGAGATTTATGTCAATGAAAATTACTATATCATCAAGAGTCTTGAAGACTACCAAATTTTTATTTTAGGTCTACTTGCCGTCATTGGGTTACTAGTAGCAACAATAAATTTATTGAAAGTTCAACGACTCAAACTAAGTGGTATTTTTTTAAGTATTCTGCTTTCCATCACATTGGTTTATTTACCCAATGCACTTATAACGTTCTACTTTTAAAAAATAGTTTATGAAAATGCTACGCTACACCCATTCGATCCTACTGATTGTATTTTGTCTGATAAGTTGTGAAGAAACAACTGTTGAAACGTCTGAGATGACTCCTGAAAAATGGAAAAATGATATCGAAAACCTTATTTCAACATTAGAACAAAAACATATTCATCCTTATCATAGTATCTCCAAAGATAGTGTTCAAAAACAAGTTAAGGCATTACTCAATGACCTTACTAAACTATCTGATGATGAAATCTTTTTACGACTTTCAAAAATTGTAAAATCTTTAGACGACAGTCATACCGGAATTTGGAAATCCTCCTCCTTTTATGATGCTTTACCCATAGAGTTTTTTGTATTTAATGATCATGAAGTAAGGGTAATTAGAGCTCCAAAAGAACACCCTGAATTGATAGGTGCTCAACTCTTAGGTATTGAAAATACCCCTTTACAAAAAGTCATCAAAGAAGTTTCTTCGGTTGCACAATGCACAGATAATTGGTATTCTGAAAGCGAAAGGTTCGTTTCTTACCTCAAATACTCCAAAGTATTAAAAGGGTTAGGCATCACGAAGCAAGAAGATGCTGCAAGTTTTGAGTTTTCATTGGAAGACAATAATAAGAAAACAGTCACACTCCATGCCATTCCTAATACAGAGTACCACTCATCAATGACTCCACCGATGACCGTTAAGCGCCCTTTTAGTTTTGATAAAGCGGTGATCGGAACACCATATTTATGGTATCAACCCATGGAAGAACTGCATACTGCTTACATCTATTTTGCAGGCTATCCTGAACTGCTACAGATGAGACGTTTTGCCATTGCCCTATCACGAGAGCTCATGAAAAAGGGAATTGAAAATATCATCATTGACTTAAGAGATAATGGTGGTGGTAATTTTTTTATTGGTATAGAACTTCTCAAATCTTTATCTTTTTTGGATCAAGTGAATTGGAAAAACGGCGTTTATGCAATGACAAGCAGAACTACTTACTCTGCTGGAATGAGTAATACAGCCCAATGTAAGGAATTACTCAACGCTAAAATTGTTGGCGAACCTACAGGCTCAAACCCAAATGATTTTCAAGATGCAGATGGCTTTCAATTACCTCATTCCAAAATTTGGGTACAATATTCGAAAAGACATTATCAGTTTCAAGATAGTGTTTCCAATGGTATCCTTCCTGATGTACCTATACAACCTACATGGGATGCCTTAAAGAATAAAGTGGATCTTGATTTAACATGGATTTTGGAGGATATAAAACAGCAAAGGAAAATGAATTAAAAATATCATTTGCTTAAATAGAGAATGCTCCATAAACGTTTATAAATAGAAATCTTAAAACTCTTAAAAAGTAATGAATAACTAATAATAACTATTAGATTCGTTTTTTGTGTACTATGTTATATGATTACTTTTACACATTAGGTCAATTTTATTTTTATCTACCCTTATCAAAAAATCAAAGTGAATAGAAGAATATTAGGGAATGTATTACTTTCTGTAGTTATCGTTTTGTCTATTTCTGGACTGTTTCTATATTTTACACCACATCAAAAAAGTGTAGCTTCCATTCACACAGTATTTGGGCTTGTCTTTCTTGGCAGTGTGATTTTCCATATTGCCAACAATAAAGTACCCATAAAAAATTACCTGAAAGGAAAAGGGAAAGGAAAATCAAAATTCAGGCCTTTTCATGCTCCTCTAATCTTTATGGTCGTTTTATTTCTTTCCATAGGAATCATCTATCAAATACCTACATTTAATACCTTGTATGATTGGGGAAATGCATTTAGAAACCAACAAATGGGTAAAGAGGAAAAAACTTTTGATTATGAAATTATTGACCTTGATAAAACTATTGGTGATCATCAGATAAGTGTAGAATTTAAGAAAGGAAAATCGTTTCGACATCCTTTGATCGCCATTTGGTTAGAAGATACTTCAGGTCATTATATTGAGACGTTATATATTTCCCAATCCATTTCTTCAAGTACTTTTCAAATAGGTAAAAAAGTTGGTGACGGCTATGCACCTGCAACTGTTAGAAGACCTGAAGCACTTCCTTATTGGTCGCATAAAAGGGGGATTAAAGCCTCTGATGGTCTTTATATTCCTTTGGATAGTGCTCCAGATTTAGACGGGGTTACAGGAGCCACACCTCTAAATAATTTTATCATTTCGTCCAAAACGAGTTTAAAGCAACACGCTCCCTTTAAAATCATAATTGAATTCAATCAATCTTTTGATTGGAATGAATATTACTCTAAAGACCGTTTCCCTGATGATAAGATCTACTCTGGATCTGGTGCTGTTGGGCAGCCATCTATGATTTTCGCCTCCGAGATTCAACCTCATGATTTACAGTCAAAAACCCATAAAATTATGGAGTTGATTGGACACGGGCATCATTCTGGAAAAAATGGTGAATTGTATACTGATATGTCTAACATTACAACGGCAAAAGAAATTGCGGATAGAATTATCTTAAGTATCGATAAGAATATAAACTAAGTTTATATCTACTTTCAATCCATCTTTCTACTAGATTTCACAAGGCTTTGAACGTAAAAGCTAAATTTCATTCCTTGAGCCTAAATGATTTTAAACTCGCTGCACTCAAACAACAAAATCATTTTTAATTAACGGCTCAATACATAAAATTCTTAACGCTTTTCCCTTCAAGGCTGGGATAGCACTACCAAACTATAAGCATAGTCATTCCACTGGCGCGAATGTTAAGTGATAGCGGCATTCGTGTCTTACGGATTATCAGAAATCTCTTGATTTCTAAAACCTAAACTTTATAATAATGTAGTTTATAATGCACCTAATAAATGAAGTAAAAAGCTAGGATTTGGGATCAATATTTTATTAACTTTCTCAAAATTATTTCACAACAAAACAAGCTTTATCTCAATGACTCTTCAAGAAAAACTACTAGAACTCGGGTATGAACTTCCTAACGCTTCTACCCCAGGAGGAAGCTATAAATCCGTTAATATTAGAGGAAATATAGCCTACATTGCTATACAATTTCCGATTTGGAATGAGGCCTTTCAATACCAAGGTAGGTTAGGGGAAGATATTTCTACAGAAGAAGGCTACAAAGCCATGGAAATGTGTGCGTTAAACGTAATTGCTCAAATAGAAGAAAAAGTAGGGATTGATCAAGTGGTTGGACTCAATCATATTGATGCTTATTTTCAATCAGGAGAAGATTGGGACGACTCCCCTATTGTTGTCAATGGTGCCTCTGACCTTTTCGTGAAAGTTCTTGATCAAAAAGGAGAACACTCTAGGGCCATTTTTGGTGTTGATAAACTACCTAGAAACTTTAGTGTTGGACTTACTGCATCATTCACTCTGAAATAAAAGTATGAAGGCGTTTTAATTATTTCATCTAAAAAATGGATGCTTTTTTGGTACACTATCAAAGTTTAAATTATATTTCGATTTTTAAATATTCTGCTCAAATAAGGTACTTCCAAATAAATGTTCAGCTCAAAACCCTATCTAGACATCAATAAACTTGTCAAATGGAATCTTGAATTTGACTTAGGTCTCACTAATAAATCAGTAAAAAAAGGAGATGTCTTTTTGAAAGAAGGACAGCCTTGTAAACATCAATATTATATTCTTAAAGGGTTTGTAAGAGTATATTACCTTGATCTAGAAGGAAATCAAATTACACATTGGTTTTGTGCGGATGATGCTATAATCACTTCCCCTTTTAGCTATGTTAAAGGAGAAAGAAACATCCTTTATTTTGAAGCTATGGAAGATACTGAACTGGTCTTAATTAGTGCTCCTCAATTAAATACCCTCATTCAGCATGTTCCTGAACTTGGTGAAGGTATGAGACAAATGAATGCCGAATTTGCCATGATCTTGAGTAGAAGAATAATGAGTATTCACACCCAAACTGCTGAAGAACGATACTTAAACCTAATGGAACAACATCCTCTACTTTTTCAAAAAGCTAAATTATCTCAGATTGCTTCCTTTCTCGGGATTACCCAACAAAGTTTAAGTAGAATTCGGAAAAACCTATAAGATAATTCTACCACTTAAACTGTAAGTTTTATTTTCATAGTTATCGACTTTATTGTGAACTAAGTTTTCGTTAATTTATTTAATTCCTTTTAAAAAGCATAAATGGAAATTTGTGGTTCGTGAGGCCGTTGCAATGCAACGGCCCTACAGAACTGCTTTTTAGAAGATTATTATAAAAAACTTTGTCTTTTGATCCATAATCAGACAATCATTTTGTAGTATTTTCCCCGGCCTTGAAGGGAAAAGCGTAAAGAATTTCATGTATCGAGCCGTTAAAAATGATTTTGCTGTTTGAGCGCAGCGAGTTTAAAATCATTTAGGCAAGAGGAATGGAATTTAGCTTTTGACTTCAAAGCCTTGACTTTTTTGCTTCGTTTTTGTGTTAAGACAAAAATGAAGAAGAAGGAAGCTTGAAAGTAGGCCCTATAAACGCTTATAGAAAAATCTATTAAAAGTTAACGATAATTTAGTTTACAGTACATTTGATATTTCTTTCATGATGAACGAGGAGCAATACAGATAGTAAATTGATGGAAGACAATCAACTCCTTTCTGCTCTAAAAAAATCGTAGTCTTTTACTTTTTTACCATAGGTTAAATTTTTCCTCCCTCCATTGGCCCACCTTTGTGATATCGTTAAACTCAATCACATATCACAATGAAAAAAGTAGCATTAATCACAGGAGCAGCAGGAGGAATCGGAAAAGAATTCGTTAAAATACACACATCAAGAGGTGGTGATGTAGTGGCTGTAGATCTCAATACCGAAGGCCTTTTACAATTGAAAAAAGAATTGGGAGGTGGTAAAAATAATACTCGTATTTACACCATTGCTAAAAACCTTACTCATCCCGATGCAACACGTGAAATTTATGAAGAGGTAAAAGCACAAGGTATACAAGTGGAATACCTTATCAATAATGCCGGATTTGGTGGTGTAGGTAAATTTCATGAAAGGGCATGGGAAAAAGACCTCGCCATGATTCAGGTTAATATCTTAGCCCTCACATCACTCACTCGATTTTTCTTACCGGATTTTATAGAAAGAAATACAGGAAAAATACTTAATGTTTCCTCTACCGTTAGTCTTTTACCAGGACCAATGCAAGCCGTTTATTTTGCCAGTAAGGCTTTTGTGACTTCATTCACCAACTCTATTTCAGGGGAACTCATGGGAACAGGCGTCAGTGCTACTGCTCTTCTTCCTGGAGCAACACAAACAGGATTTGGAGCAAGTTCGGGTATGGACAAAACTAGTATTTATAAAAAACCTGCCAGTGCAAGTGATGTTGCTTTTGATGGATATGAAGCCATGATCAAAGGAGAATTAGAAGTAATCTCTGGTCTTCCATGGTCGCAGAAAATGCAATTGTCAATTACTCCTCTCCTTCCTAAAAAGATGGTTGTAGAGAGAGTTCGAAAACAACAAGAAATTAATTAATCGACACCCATTTTAATCTATACATATTCCTCAATCTCAATTTATAAACACCATGGAAATCACAACATTTGAAGCCGAAATCAAAGAATTAGTTGACAATCAAAGAAGTTATTTTAAAAGTAATGCCACAAGACCTGTAGAATTTAGAATAGCTCAACTTTTAAAGCTAAAAGAATTATTATTAGAGTATGAGGATGAAATGCATGAGGCCATCTTCAAAGACTTTGGAAAATCTAAATATGAAAATCAACTAACAGAGTTTTTCCCTTTGATTGACGAAATTAATATTGCCGTTAAAAACCTAAGGAAATGGGTGAAACACCGTAAAGTATCAACTAATTTGATCAACTTCCCTGCAAAAAGTTATCTAGTACCAGAACCATTAGGTGTTACTTTGGTGATTGGAGCATGGAATTTCCCTTATAATTTGTCACTCACACCACTTGTAGGTTCTATGGCCGCAGGAAATACAACTATCGTAAAACCAAGCGAACTTCCTGTTGAAACAAGCAAAATCATGGCAAAGATCATCAATGAGAATTTTGACCCCGCTTACATCTGTGTAGTGGAAGGAGATATTCCTGAAACTACTGCCATTTTAGCACAGCGTTATGATAAGATTTTCTTTACAGGCAGTCCAAAAGTTGGTAAAATTGTACACAAAGCAGCAGCAGAACACCTCACCAACGTTACGCTGGAACTAGGAGGTAAAAACCCAGTGATTTTTGCCAAAGATTGTGCTTTAAAAACAAGTGTAAAAAGAATGATCTGGGCGAAGTTTGTAAACTCCGGTCAACTCTGTATTACAGCTGATTATGCTTTAGTCCATAAAGATATTAAAAATGAATTTTTAAAAATTGCAGTAGAGGAAATCAAAAAACACCACTTCTCTAAAGAAAGAGCTAATTACGTAAAAATCATCAATCACGCTAACTTAGAACGATTAGCCAAACTGATTGATCCAGATAAAGTCTATTATGGTGGAAAAGTAGACCGAGATATGCGTGTGGTCTACCCAACCATTATGACCGATGTTAATTTGGATGACCCTGTGATGCAAGACGAGATTTTTGGTCCTATTCTTCCCGTTATTGAATATGAAACGATGGAGGAAGCTTTTGAGATCATTAAAACTTTTGAGAAACCACTAGCTGCTTATTTATTCTCTGACAGTGCAGAAAACAAAGATCGTTTCCTACATGAAATTCCATTTGGAGGAGGGTGTATCAACGATTGTGTAATGCAAAATACCAACCCTAACCTCCCATTTGGTGGTGTTGGCCAAAGTGGCATGGGAAGGTATCATGGCAAATATAGTTTTGAGTGTTTTTCTCACTTCAAAGCTGTACTCGATAAGCCTACAGCCATAGAAACCAACTTGAAATACTATGGTTACTCTGAAAAGAAAATGAAGGTTTTTAAAATGCTTTAATTCTTGGATATGCAAACTTTAAAACAAGAAAATCCATTGAGTAAAATCAGAAAGAAAGTTGCATTTGCTTTTCTAATGGGATTCATCACAACCTTCATTATTTCTCTGACGATTGTATCCTATAACATCGGTTTTAATGACTTATTTTTCAAAGTTTGGATACGGTCTTGGATAATGGGCTATATCATTGTCATCCCTACTATTTTATTTATAGCTCCACCGGTTCAAAAGGTGATTGACCGTTTATTCGATTAATAAATCAACCCATCAATAATAGTGTTTTATCAATAGCTGAAGTTCTTATCGACTTCAGCTTTTTTATGTTCAAGGCTTTAAGAATCAACCAATAATGAACAAACATTTCTATCATAATTAAAAAATATAGTTTCATTTTACTTCTTTTTCGTTTTTACCATAGGGTAAAAAATAAGTGGCTGAGCATGCTGAAATTTGTATAAATCAACATCCAAATAAGATGAAAATTCAAAAAACAATTCTGATTATCGCACTCCTTTTAATGAACAGTGCAGCTCTTTTTTCGCATCACTCTAACGACAAAGACATGAAAACAAAACAACTCCAATCGAAAACTGTCGTCTTCATTCATGGTTTGTTTATGAACAATCAAACATGGAATCAGTGGAAAACGCTTTTTGAAAAAGAAGGATATACTTGCTATACTCCTGCCCACCCTAAACACGAAGGGAACCCCGCTTCATTAAGAGAGCACCCTCCACAAGGACTTGAAAATGTTCAATTCCAAGATTGGATTACTGAATTGGAAACGCTAATTGACAGCCTCCCAGAAAAACCTATTTTGATCGGTCATTCTTTTGGGGGATTAACCGCTCAAAAATTAGTAGAAGCAGGTAAAGCGGAAGCCGCAATCTTGATCAGCAGTGTTCCTCCAAAAGGAAATATAACGTTCAAACTTAGTTTTCTAAAAGCCAACAATAAGGTCATCGCGAGATCGAAAGGAAATACGGTTTTCAATCCTGCTGATCAAGAATACAAAGAGTGGTTCCATTATGCCATTACCAATACAATGAGTAAAGAAAAATCAGATGAGCTTTTTGAAATGTATGCTGTTCCGGAAAGCCGTCAAACACCTAGGGCTTCTCTTCAAAAAATCGCAAAAATTGACACCAAAAAGCCTCATGTTCCATTACTTTTTATTGGAGGTTTAGACGATGTCATTGTTCCCAATGTACTGATCAAGAAAACAATAAAAAAATATAAGGATAAAGACAGTATTGTAGACTATAAATTTTATGAGGGGAAAGACCATTTCATTTGCGGTGCTCCAGGCTGGGAAGAAGTAGCAAATTACAGTTTAGAATGGTTATCAAACTAAGGGAACATGCAATCAAAAATAATACTTTCAATCCGTTTTGTTTTAGGTTTTTTTATGGCCTTTATAGGTCTCAATAAGTTCTTTGTTTTTATCGAGATCCCACACCCACCGGGTAACGGGGGACAGCTTATGGATATTTACATGCAATCTGGCTTCTTACAAATGGTGGGTACACTTGAATTAATAGGTGGAATCGGTTTCATTACCAATCGCTTCACCCTGATCGCAGCAACTATTATTACAGCCATCATGTTTAACGCCACGGTTTTTCATATGCTGTATGACCCTCAAGGAGTTGGACCTGCACTAATTTGCTTTTTGCTTAGTTTGGTTTTTGTATTTACAAGTAAGGAACGTCCCTCTGACTATCTGAGTCATCAGGTATGATACATTATTAACTAAATTATTATAATTAGAAATCTTGAGACTTCTGCTGATCGTTAGGTCACAAATGACGCTATCGCTTAACATTTACGCCAGTGTAATCTTTTAACCAATTCATTTTGTAGTACTACTAACGGCCTTGAAGGGAAAAGCGTAAAGAATTTCATGGATTGAGCCGTTAAAAATGATTTTGCTGTTTGAGCAAAGCGAGTTTAAAATCATTTAGGCGAATGAAATGGAATTTAGCTTTTGACTTCTAAGCCTAGATTTTTTGCTTCGTTTTTCATCAATGGAAAAATGAAGAAGAAAAACGCTTGTAAGAAGTTTTTGGATAATGTAAGGTGATTAAGTTTTTTTATGCAAAGTCGTAAGAACGGGCAGGTTATATTTTTTAATATATGAAATACCTCCCTGCCCATTCTTTTACTGCTCATTACAGCAATCTCTATTTTTTATAGCAATGTAAAAATTTCATCTTGAGAAAGTCTTGATTTTGGAAGTGCCGCATTGAAGTCGTTATCTGCTCTGTACCCCAAAGCCACACAGACTAATGAAGTAAAGCCTTTCTCCCTTAAACCAAACTCCTCATCTAATGCCTTCATATCTATTCCTTCCATAGGAACGGCATCAATACCTAAAAGAGGTGCTCCAAGTAGCAGATTACCAATATTGATATACACTTGCTTGTCCATCCAATGTTGAAGGTCCTTCATATCGTATTTATGAATATCCGCAAAAAGGTTTCTCCCCCCATGCATTTGCTCCTTGAATTCTGGAGCACCATACCTTCCATCTTTATCTTCTTTATCCAACAAGTGCATCATGAAATCTTCATTCGCAGTAGTTCTTGTACAAAATAAAACCACATGCGATGCATTCAATACTTTTGCTTCATTAAAAATGAAGAAGCCTTGAGTTCCTTTTGCTATTCGTTTTTTGCCTTCTTCAGAACTGGCAATAATAAAATGCCAAGGTTGAATGTTTGTACTTGAGGCGCACATTTGCAGCAGATTTTTGATTTGTTCAAAATCTTCATCAGAAATCTTTTTGTCAGGGTTAAACTCTTTTGTTGAGTAACGCCAATTCATTACCTCCTTTAAATTCATGAGTTGTTGTTTAAGGGTTAAAAATTAAAACGTTTCGAATATAAAATTTCAATATTCACCTCATAACAAAACAGAGAGTTTTCATGATACATCTTTTAAAAAGGAAAATTATTATTCTTTGAATGCCAATTCAAAAAAAAGATCTCACTACATCAAGTATAAAATAATTTTATGTACTGATCGTCACTCCTTACGACTGCATTCCTCTTAATATTGTATATTTACAGACAAACAAAAGTTGATGCAGCAGGCTCTATTTTAACAACTTATTGTTTGAAACTCTTGTGTAAACCATATCCAAAAATAAACGAAATGAACAGAACGCTACAACTCCATCGCAACTTCATCAATTTTGCAATTCCAGCTTCATTACTAGGAGTATTAATCCTATTGATGAAATCACCTTTCTTCGAAGGTAACAGTACTTTAAATCTTGCTGTAACATTAGACCTTCTTCTCACTATACCTTTTGTCTATTTTCTATTGATTCGAAAATCAACTATACCAAAAACAACAGTGGTTCCGATCATGGTCCTAGGAGCATTTATTGGCTCTTATTATCTTCCAAAGGAGGATCAAGTTTATATAGAATTATTCAAAAATTGGATCTTACCTGTCATTGAACTTTCTATTATCGCTTTGGTTTTCATTAAAATGCGAAAAGCTACTAAAACCTATCAAAAACTAAAAAATACATCCCCAGATTTTTATGATACATTAAAAAAGGTCTGTTCGGAAATTTTACCTCAAAAACTCGTCCTTCCTTTTTCTACGGAAGTAGCAGTGATGTATTATGGATTTATCCATTGGAAAAAAAGAACACTCCATCAAAACGAATTTTCTTATCACAAAAAGAGTGGGTCAGCTGCCCTCCTTGGAGCCTTAATTATGATGATAGTAGTAGAAACTTTTGCATTTCATCTTTTACTTTCTCAATGGAACACTACTGCTGCATGGGTACTAACCGTTCTAAGTATCTATACAGGCATTCAATTTTTTGGTTTTGCAAAATCATTATCACAAAGACCAATTGCCATTAATAAGAAAGTTTTAATGCTACGATATGGAATGATCAATGAAGCACAAATTCCATTTTCAGATATTGAAACGGTTATCCTTTCGAAAAAAGCACTTCCAAAAGATAAAATGACAAAAAGATTATCCCTTTTAGGAGAACTTGAAAGTCACAATGTAATCCTCCAATTAAAAAACGAGAATACATTAATGGGACTTTACGGTATAAAGAAAAAATTTACCACTATTGCGTTTCATATCGACAATCCTGCCGAATTCAAGGAACAAATCGATCATTTATTGACGAGTGAATAAATATTATTATTAGAAGAGCAACTCAAGTTCAGTCATTATTTTAGTAGGACTGCAAACCAAAGCATAACATTAAGCAAACACAACATGCCGAGTACTATATTTTTTGAAAGATTAGACCCAAAAACAAATCAGTTTTTGTGGGATTATAACTATGGAGAAGAACTAAAGGAGTTAATTACAAATGACAATTCTATTAAAGTTGAAATGGAGAATAATGATGAAATTGCTTATTATTTTTTCGATAATAAGTGGATTCACTTTTTTCATCTATATGAAGATGGGACCTTTTTTGTTAGATTAAGTCATATTTTAGATCACCTTGAACTTTATTATAAACTCATAGAAATAGCTAAAAAATTAGAGCTCTACTTAATTGGGGATGAAGTGTTACTTTTTGTGCCAGATTATGGCATTTTATATGATCCAGAAGACCCTGAAGAGTCAATTGAATTTGAGATATTAACTTCTGAGTTAGAAGAAAAACTACGAGAAAAGAATTCTTCAATCATTGATAGTATCAATTTAATAATTGAAGAAAAAAAAGCTGTAACTCTTAACCACAAGGAAACAAAGGAAGAACTTGAAAAGTTTAATGCTAACTTCAATTCTCCTGCCGAAAATAATGATGTCAATTACACAAAGCTAATGGTCATTTTTGTCATTGTATTATTCCTCACCTATTTCTTTGTAATATAGTCACACCCAAACGTCAATATACATTAGCTAGAATAGCTACTTATAGTATTTGAAATCATTGATACAATATTTTCAAAATATTAGCTCCATTAAAATACATTTTGGAATAAACATTCCATTTCATATATTTACAAAGTGAATAAAAAAGAAAACATAATATCGTCAGCACTTGAACTCCTTACCGAAAATGGAGTGCATAATACGCCAATGTCTGCCATTGCAAAAGTGGCAGGTACAGGAATGGGAACCATTTATAACTATTTCCCTACTAAAGAAATTCTTATTAATGAGGTGTATGTGAGTATTAAAGCACAAGAAATTTCCATTTTTTCAGATTTTGATACAGCACAACCTATACGAACTCAATTTGAAATTTATTTTAAGTCTGCTATTTCTTTTTTCACCAATAACCCCATGTATTTCAAGTTTATGGAGCAATTACAGGCTTCTCCTGTAATCACAAATGAAAGCAGGACATTTGGACGAAAATCCATCACTCCCGTCATAGAACTCCTTCATAACGGACAGCAACAAAGAATTATTAAAAATATTCCGACCGACGAATTACTAACATTTATAGGAGGTGCAATATTATCTTATTTAAGATGGTATTTTAATCAAACCGAAACAAAAAGTTCTGCTCTTCAAAATCAAATGGACTTGGTTTGGGATGCTATTAGAGAATAAAAAAATTTAAACTCTAATTGGAATGAATATTCACTCTAAACATTAAGTATTATGAAACAAAACGTATTAATTACGGGAACATCATCAGGTTTAGGCTTTGAAAGTGCTATTTTATTTGCGAAAAATGGCTACAAAGTATACGCATCTATGCGTAACCTTAAAAAAGCAGATGCTCTAAAAGAAAAAATAGAGCATGAAAATCTAGACATACATATCCTTCAGTTGGATGTCACCGATCCGCAATCTATTCACACTGCTGTAAAAACGATCATTGAGGAAGACAAAAAAATTGATGTATTAGTCAATAATGCAGGAGCTGGTTTTGCGAAAACTACAGAACAAGCCACGGAACAAGAAATAAAATGGGTGACAGATGTGAACTATCATGGCGTAGTTTTTTGTACTCAAGCTGTTTTACCCTTTATGCGAGAGCAAAAGTCAGGTCAAATCATTACCATTACTTCCGTAGGTGGCTTGGTTGGACAACCATTCAATGAGTTGTATTGTGGTGCAAAATTCGCTGTTGAAGGTTTTATGGAAGGTTTGGCCACCTATGTTTCGGATGCATTTAACATCAAAATCACTTGTGTAGAGCCAGGAGGCATTAAAACCGAATTTATGAATTCCGCAGTAAGCAAAACCGCTGTAGATGGTGCGTTAGCCACTGGTGAGTATTTACCCATTTTCCAGGCTTATATGGCTGGTATTCAAAAAAGGGCAAAGGAAGGTGAATCTCAAACTTATCAAACTGGTGCTGAAGTAGCAGAAGTATTGCTCGAAGTTTCAAAATCAGAAAATCCTCCATTCAGAATAAGAACTTCTCAATGGGCTGAGATGTTTTGTAATTTAAAAACAAGTGCAGATCCTGATGGAACGAAATTATTAAAACAGATTAAAAGCAGTTTTCTATAATAACCGTTTCCTCTTCAAAAAAGGATAAACAACACGGTAGGTTTATCAAAATTAGACAACCCAAAATAAAAACATGAAATATTTCTCAACCCTGATTTTTAGTATTCATACCTTCTTCGAGTTATTATTTGGCTTCAACAATTATATAAAAGGAGCTTCCCCTTCTCAATCCGCAGAACAAATCGCCACACAGTCAGTATAATTGGCCATAACCTTTCGGTTTATGGGGGCAGCTTTAATGGCTTTAGGTTTTTTGGGATTATTGATTCTTCTAAAAGCAGGAGTTCAATCCACAACAGCAAAATATAGTGCTATGGGATTTGCAGTTTTCCATGGCCTTGGCAGTCTAGGTAGCTTGTATACGGCTTCACCTAATTTTGAAGTTTATAGTGAACCTCTCGCTTTAGGAGCTTTAGTATTACACGGAACACTAGCAATCAGTTTTATAACAATTGCATTAAAAACAGAGGGATGATCAATAACATTGAGAGTAATACTGTCGTTTAAGTTAACGATCAACCTATAGTTCTTTATGCTTTCTGTTGGATAGAGTTAATTTTCCTTCTTCTTCATTTTTGCCTCAACACAAAAAAGAAGTAAAATCAAAGCTTTGAAGGGTGATTCGTATTGAAAAAATAAAAAACACCTTTAAGCAAAAGGTGTTTTTCTTTACAAAATTTATTATATCTAATGGACAAAGATTTACTACATGTACATTATCTTATGATGACCTATTAAGGATACATCGTAAGAATTTCCAGTATCAAAAAATCAGCGACTTATTACTGCTAATCTCAAACTTCGTTATATAAAATGTCAATTTCTGAAAAATTGGTGACTATCATTTCATAATTAATTTCTTTGCTTTTTAACTCAATAGTAACCTTTTTGAAAAGAATATTGAAGCCAAAAATTTAAGTCCTTTAATTATTCTGCTTTTTCAAAAACATAATAAGAAGTACCTGTTCCATAAGTTTGGTCAGTATCTTCCACAATTAATTGACTTTCTTGATTAAAGAAAATTCTATCATCATTACCCTCAACCACTTTAGTGTAGTTTAATAACATGTTTTCGTACGATAACTCTGAAACATCATACTGTTTCACGTTTAATGTTACTTTACCCGTTTCCGCGTCTGTTGCATCACCTGGTTTAGCATCATCAGTTGAAAAAGAACCTGCTAAAACACCTTTTGCTTCTGCCATTAATTCTTCTTGAGTAAATACTAAGATGCCCCATGCAGCAAAATCAGGGTTTAATGTGTTTTGGTAGTTTAATACCAAATTAGTAAGGTCTTCACCTTCAGCAGGAATACTTACTGAAACGGCATACTGATCACCTTCTTTAGCAAATGACATTGTCATGTCAAAAGGTTTTACAGCTGACGCTCTAAGAATTTTTGTGTTAGCGAATGCATTTGAACCCGCTTGATCTCCATCCTTCGCTTCTAACATCTCAGCTGAAGGTACAAATTCTACTAATTTCCAATCACCCTCTACCACTGCTTGGAAAATTGAATCAGAAGTTACTGCTAATGCTTTTCTTGTTTGTTCTTGGAGTTCCTCGGCAGTTAGAGGCGGTGTTACTTCATCCTCACTACTTGAGCATGAAAATACAGTTAGGGCTAAAAAGCCAGCTACTAAAATCGATAATAAATTACGTTTCTTCATTGTGTCAGATAAGTTTTAATTGAATTAATATTTAAATAAATATGTCTTCAGACGTGGTCGTCTGTCCTCATTATTTTTCTTTGTTCCCATCATTCCAGGAATCACATTGGGTTGGTCGCAACTTTCTATATAAATCACAAGTTCAGTACCTGTAATTTTACTTTTATCTATTGCCTTAGCGGTCACTTTATAATAACCATAACTTGACCCGGCGGGTATTTTCACATCCGTCTGTATATCATAATCCTCACCGAGAATTCCTGCACTAGTAGCATCTACTTTCAATAATACAGACAACGGTTTATCTATAGGTGAACTGATTGAGATACTATCAGTGTATTCTAGTCTTATTTCTTTTGTTGCATCATTTGATAAGGTCAAAATCGATTGATCGCTACTCAAACTCACAAAAGGATTACCTGTATAAAAATTGTCTTGAGAAACGATTTCATTACAAGCACATAAGAATAGAGTCAATAAGCTGAGATATAGGTATTTCATTTTATTACTTGATGTAAGGGTTGGAGTTTGTTTCTTCTATAGGTATATCAATAGTATATTTAGCATCACCTGGAGCCAATTGATTTCCATTTGGCCTTGTAACTGTAATACCTAATACTTTGGAAAGCCTCTTTAGATCATAAAAACGAACACCTTCCTGGAAGAATTCCTTTCGTCTTTCTACTAAAATTTGATCTAGGGAAAGTGTTGTTAATGGTGAAGCACCTCTTGCTACTTTCAACTTATTGATAACTTCCAAAGCTCTATCTGGATTATCTTCTCTAACAGCTTCTGCATAAATCAAGTATTGCTCAGCAATTCTGAAGTACTTATAATTAAGCATTCTAGTTTCATCAGAGTTATTCTCATCTGCCAGATACAAATACTTTAGTGGCCTTCTTGTTGTTTTGCTAATATATTGCTCTCCTTTTCTTACATCTGAATCTTCAAATTCATTGTAAAAATCAATCGTTAAAGCCACATTATTTGTTTCATATTGATTGTGATAATCCAATAACGACCCTTGATCTGTATCTGAAAGGTTATGCGTCATGAAAATCACCTCTTGGTTCTTTGACCCGTATTGATCTCCCCAAAGCATCCAATAATCATCAGAGCTTAGTAATTCTATATCAATAAAATAGCTTGAGTAAGCTCTTGCAGTTTCAAAGTCACCTTTATACAAAGCTATTCTTGCTTTTAAGGCCCTTACAGCATCCAAACCAAAAACATAATGAGCGTCTGATGTTGATGGCGTAAAATCTTTGAGTTTATCTTCTGCATCAGTAAGATCTTGCTCAATCTGAGTAAATACTTCAGTTATTGTAGATTGTGGTAAATACTCCCTATCTAATTTTAATTTCAGTGGAATGGCTAATTCATTACCATTTGATCCATCAAAATGTGGCGCATAGATTTCTAAAAGGTTAAAGAAAAACCAAGCACGCATTGCTTCTGCTTGAGCAAATATTACATCTTTTTGCTCTTGCTCTTTCGTGTTTTTAACTGGAACAACATCATAGTTATCGATGATAATATTGGTCATTGCAATCAAATTATACTGCTGTACCCACATGTGTGGTTGAGGTCTAGCCTGATAATCCCACAGATAGATAAAATAATTCGTTTGATTATATCCTCTAATCACATTCGTAAAATCATCCGTGGCATAATCCGTTGATGATATATTATTAATAGGTGATGTTAAATCGTGGTATACTTTGTTTAATGCTTGCTGATAATAGGTCACATCATCAAATGCCCTTTGAGATGACACCACATCGTCAGGATGAATATCAATCAAAGAACAAGAGCATATACTCATCGATAAAAATATAATTAGTATTAAATTTTTCATGAAAATATTGTTTAGAAAGTAACATCAACTCCTAGTGTATAAGACTGTAATAACGGTTGTCCAATACCTGTTACCTCTGGATCAATGCCTTGATAGTTGGTGAAAGTATATAAATTATTAGCCTGGGCTGTAATCATAAAGTTTTCCACATGCTTAAGATGGAGATACTGCTGAAGGTTGTATCTAACTGTCACGTTCTTTACTCTAACATAACTTGCATCTTCCAGGAATAAAGAGTTTGCAGTGTTACCACCAAAAGAATTCGGTTTTGGATAAATTTTCACATCTCCTTCTTCTAACCAGACTTGATCATAGAAACCAGCAAAAGGTACTTCTCCAAGTTTTACATTTTGGATCATTGTACTTTTGAGGTTATTGTAGTTCACACCATTAAATGCAAATGTCAACAACATTGACAACTCTAAATTTTTGTAATTAAAGGTATTGGTAAAACCGCCAGTATATGGGTGATCGTATGTACCAAAACCAATCATCTGAGGAGCATTTCCAGCATTTACTAATTCACCTGAGCGTGTATAATAGATGGATTGTCCGTTCACTGGATTAACACCTGCCCAATGTCTCACAAAAGCAGAATTGATGGGTTCACCTACTTTAAAATAACCTTCACTTCCTACTCTGATTTCATCTTGACCATATAAATCTGTGATCTTATTAATATTGTAGGCCAAGTTTAATCTCGAAGTCCAACGGAAATGGTTGGTTCTCACTGGTACACCACTCAATGATATTTCTATACCTCTATTTTCCAATGAGCCAATATTTTGAAGCAAACTTGTATAACCATTACTTGCAGGAATACTGATATTTGATAATAAATCATCGGTGTTTTTGATATACACTTCTACAGTACCATATAACCTATTATCAAGCATTCCGAAATCCAAAGCTGCAGTCCATTGTTTGGTTTTCTCAAATTTTAAGTCAGGATTATAAAACTCTACAAGATTAATAATTCTATTTCCTCTGTAAGTATTGCTGTTTGTGAAGTCATAAAATGGTAATCCTAATGTTTGGCGAATACCTCCTGAATTGTAATTCAAACCATAAGAAAGTCTCCATTTCAATTGATCTATCTTCTTTGATGAAGACATAAAACGTTCAGACCTCATATCCCATGCTATACCTGCTCCGTATGCCGCTACAAATTGTTCTCCTACGGGCAGTACAGATGAACCATCATACCTTACTGAACCTGTAAAATCATATTTAGATTTGAAACTGTAGGAGAATCGTCCATAAAAACCTAAAAGAGCATCAGTGTACTTAGAATTGTTAATTGTGGCATGAGGATTTGCTCCTATACTAGGGTCTACTTTTGGGGATATACCCACCGAATTATACCCAAAACCCCAATTATTATTATTGACATATTCTGTACCTGCAACGATTGATACAAAATGATTGTTGATGGACTGAATAAATTCTGTATTAAAATTCAATCGGTTTGTCAACATCTTTGACTCTCCTTTCGTTACGCCACCACTAATTTGTTGGACGGTTACTCCTTCCGTGTTCGGTAATTTTACACTCGTATTTTCAGCTTCGGAATAGGCTACTCCATACTCCAATCGAGCGGTAAGACCTTTAAAGAACTTGTAAGCAATTTTAGGGTTTACGTTTACTCTCCAAGTTGTATTTTCTCTGTACGTATTATAAAGTTCATCAAAAGGGTTTTCAAAATTCACACCTCCATCATTCGTACTTCGTGATACAAATGTTGTATCACCTGGCGTTTCATAAGGTTGCAATGTATAGATTAACCTTGCTGGACTTGTCTGTGATTTTGAGCGTTGACTCCTAGCCACTGAGGCATCAAATCCTATTGACAAACGGTTATTAATATTATGATCCAAACTAAAACGGGTCGCAAAACGTTTTGCCCACGAATTTTTGTAGCTACCATCTTCATCATAATAGTTGGCAGAAACAAAAAACCTAGTATCATGGACACCTCCAGAAATACTCACTTGCAAATCCTTTACTTGTCCTACTTGAGAAAGTTCTTTATACCAATCTGTATTGGTCCCTTCTAATTCAGCATACTTTTGAGCCTTATAGTCAAGTACAGGTTGGAGGTCTCCTGGTTTTGGTGAATAGATATAACCAAGACCATTTGTGATTGATAATTCTCTTTCCAATGCCAATTTCTCATGAGATTTCATTAAAGAAATTCCACCTAAATCTCCAACAGGTCTAATCGTATGTTGATAACGAACATTATAAGTTGTTCCTCCTACAATACCTCTTTTCGTCTTAATTTCAATAACACCATTCGCACCACGCACCCCATATTCAACAGTTGCCAAACCATCTTTTAAGACTTTAATTTCAACAATATCATCAGGGTTAATTGTTGCAAATACAGCAGATGAAATCGGGGTTCCATTTAAAATATACAAAGGTTCGTTGGCCGAATTAAAAGTCGTCAAAGCCTCATCTGTCGATCTTATTCCTAAAGAATTATTACCTCTAATTCTTATTTGTGAAGCTTCTCCTGGTTCTCCACTAGCTTGCACTGCTAAGCCTGCCACTTGCCCTTGAAGCAACTGATCAAAGGAACCTGCTGGCGTACCTGTAGAAAATACTTTAGTATTGATTTTACTTACTGAACCTGTAATAGAACGAGGGTCTCTTTGATTCTCCCCAAATACTGTCACCATTTCCAGGTTTTCAGTAGCGGGCCTTAGTTGTATATCTAAAATCGTCTTATTCCCTACTTCTACGATTTGCTCAGCATAACCAACATAGCTAAATACAAGCTTAGTCAAACGGGGTAAACCTCCAAATGCATAATGACCATCATAATCCGTCACCACACCTGAAGTTGTTTCCTCGATCATAATCGTCACACCGATCAAAGGATCACCAGTTTCAGCATCTGTTACCACTCCTTTTACAGTCAATTGTTGCTGTGCTAAAGCAAAATGGGCCATAAAAGTCAACCCTACAGCCATTAATAACCTGTAGATTTTTTGTTTGTTTGTTATTTCCATACACTCTATTAATTCTGAGGACTAAGCATAAAAGTCAACACCTCACTATCTTTTAAATATTTTTTTGCAATTGATTGAAGCTTCTTGGCTGTTATTTTGTCTACATCCTTACTGTAATTCTCAAACTGTTCTCTTCCTTCTCCTCTTTGATTATAGTTTGATAATAGTTTAAACCAATAGCCATTATTTTCTAAAGATTTACTGCGATGATTGAGTAAAGACTTTTTAACTTTATCAATATCCTCTTCTTTGATTTCATCTTTTAAATCATTGATTACAGAGAGAGCCACACTTCTTAGTTCCACTGCTTGATCTGGTGAAGTCGTAAATAATATATTAAATTGATAGTAGCTGTACGGAAGATTATCCACATAGACCGATGCAAATGGAGCGTAAGCACCTCCCATTTCTTCTCGTATTACTTTCGTCAATCGGATAGTTGCAATGTCACTCAATAATTGAATACCAATACGATCCTCCTGTGCTGTAGGATACTTACCTGTAAAACGTAATATCACTTTTGTCTTATCTGCTGTATTCTTCTTTACATCCACAATCTTTCCATGAGGAGGGCGGATACCATGATCTTTATATTTTTTGACGATTGGTCCTGAAGGTAAACTTCCTAAATATTGATCTAACAATGGTTTCAAATGATCTATCTCAAAAGAACCAACCATGATGAAGACCATTCCATTGGCTGAATTAAATCTTGATTTATAAAAATCAAAAGCTTTGTCCAGATCAAGTTCATCCAATTGATTTGCAGTCAATAAAGTGGCAGTCCTCGGACTATTCTCCATCATTACTTTATTGATTTCATCCGTGAAATAAGTCTCAGGATCATTCATACTGTTCTTATTGAACTCTTTCTTATTTTCAATAAAACGGTCAAACTGATCCCTGTCTTTCCTTGGAGCAGTAAACATGAGGTAGTTCAGCTGTAGAAGAGTCTCCACATCTTCAACATTAGAAAAACCACTCACACCTTCCGTGTAACGATGAATAAAAGAACTTAAAGCCACGCGTTTATCTCCTACAACTTTTTCTAATTGTTGTTGATTAAAATCTCCTAAACCACCCAACCCTACTAAAGTGTTAGCCATAGTTGCGTTGTTAAAATCTTCATCAGATGCTAGTGAATAACCACCATTTCTTCTACCTGTAAATCTGATTTCGTCTTTCTTGTAGGTTGTAGGCTTTAAGATTACTTTAACTCCATTTTCATAATAAAGTGTAGTGGTACCTAACACATTATCTTTTTCTTCTTTCTTTACATTTCCTTTTTGAGGTAAAGTTGTCAGTAAAGGAGCATCTATTTCTTCGCTTTCATAAGGTGTTATTTCATCATAATTAATGTGATTAATTGCCTTTAGAATCTCTTGTTCAGTTGGGATTTTTTCAGAAGATGGTGCCGTTACAAAAACCACTCTATTCTTTTCTCTATCATTGATATATTCATTGGCCAATCGTTGAATATCATCAAGCGTGATTTGGTTGATTACATCAAGCAAAAACTTATTTTTAAACTCAGTGGAAGTATATTCTTCTCCATAAATCACATGGTTCATCAACATATTAATATACTGAGCTGAAGTCAAAGTACTTTGTTCTAAAATACTGGTTTTCAAATCTTTTTCGAAGATGCTTTTCTTTCTTTCAAACTCTTCATTTGAGAAACCATATTTTTTAATTCTATATAGCTCTTTCTGTAATGCTTCAACACCCTCGATTACACTTCCAGACTTTACAGAAGCAGTGGAAATATACCTTCCTTTATCTCCGGAACCACCTTGAGCAAAAGATTGAGCATACATAAACGCAGCTCCTTTCTGCTTGGACACCTCCGAAAGTCGTTCATTGACTAAGTAAGTATAAATGATGTTGGCAACACTCCTATTGAGGTCCTCAACCGTTTTTTCTTTGTGCTTTGGTATCTTGGTAATGATTTTTACTGAAGTAGAAGTGATTTCTTCATCCTGTATATTTTTAATCAGTGTTTGATCATGATTTGCAATGTTATAGCTCACTCTTTCTCTCTCATTTATTGGATTAGTTATACCTGAAAATGAAGCCTTCACTCTCTCTTCTATATCCTTTTCATCAATATCTCCAATAACAAGTAGTGTCGCTAAATCAGGACGATACCAATCTCTATAGAAACGGCGTAAAGCTTCCTCATTATCTTGTTTCATGACCACTTCATCCATTAAACCAATTGGCAATCGGTCTTTATATCTAGAATTATAGTACAATAAGGGATACATATTTTTTTTCAGACGATCAGATAAACCGGTTGTGGTTCTCCATTCCTCATGAATAATTCCTCTTTCAGCATCGATATCCTCTTTGTCTAATGTTAATCCACCAAGGATATCTGAGAAAAAAAGGAAAGCATTGTCCAATGTTTCTTTTTCATTATTAGGTATTGGAAGCATATACACTGTCTCATCGTAGCCAGTGTAAGCATTGATATCTCCTCCAAACTCTACCCCGATACTTTGAAAGTATTCAATTAGAGCATTCTTTGGAAAGTGCTTACTTCCATTAAAAGCCATATGCTCTAAGAAATGAGCAAAGCCTCTTTGATCTTCATCTTCAAGTATTGATCCCACATTTAGAATCAATCGAAATTGAACTTCTTTTGAAGGGGTTGTATTTTTTTGGATGTAATACGTAAATCCATTATCTAACTGCTTTTTCTTTACAGAAGGGTTTAATGGAATAATCTGGGCGTTAACAAATTGCATTGTTAACATTGTTATAACAATAATAGACTGAATTAATTTCATCAGGAAGATTGATAGTTGATTTAGATAAAAATTAAGTTTTTCTTGATAAAAGAACTGAGAATACGTCAGCAAGGTGGATGGTAAAACCTTAAATATCAATTATATAATATTATACACTAATTGTTATTATTTGTAAAACTTTAGATTGTAACACTTTACAATCATTATCTAAAAGTCTATTTATCAGTTACATTACAAAAAACAACTCTTATCTATTGCATTTACACATTTATGTTAATAACTCTTTCGGAGAAAATAACCGTTAACTCTCTTTAACTTATAATTTATGCATTGTTATAGGTAGGTGATTTATCAACTGAGAATTAATCGTTTCGATAGTAGACTTCTTTGTTCTCTAAATTACTCTGCATATTCACAACAGCGGTTTTTAAAAAAAACTGAAGCTTCTAGTCAACAGATATTCTATAATAACGGTATTTTTCAGCCACCCTTCCTTTCAAACCTTTCTGTATAAATCTCTGACTTGGAAAACCACTTTATAAATACGGGTTACATATTCACGCTGTTTGCTAGTGAACTTGCACCCTTTTGAGTATTGAACTATATTAAGGATTTTAAAACAACAGGTACACTCATTGTAAAAAACTAATGAACTTAACTGAAGAACTACAAAAACAATTAAAATTACTCAACTCCTCTATTGAACTCTCCAAAGAAGGGATTCAAACCGATAAGTATTCTTTATATACATCTAAAAATGATCAAAGTATCCATATTGAGTTCGCTAGTAATGAAACAGAATTTGTAGTACTTTTTTTTGATGCCTATGAAAAAAGAGACTATGAGTTTTGCTTCTTAAGAGGTATTGTTAAAGGCATACAAAGATTGGCTCTTCTTTTAAAAACTTGGGTTGATGAAAAAGTTAATGTACAACAACTTTTTACAGAGTTTAGTGAACTAGAACAATTTGAAAGTTTTACTCATCCACATCCAAATCAAAAAATAGAGAACCAATGGATTAAAGTTAAAAATAGATGTTTTCAAAACATAGATTTTTTGAATAATAAAGATTGGTATAATAGGTTTGACGAAATGCTTTGCACCTCAAAAAGACGAATTGATTTTCAGAACTATTACCCATTTACAAGCCACAATTGGCTCAGGTTTAGCTTAGATCCGAAAATCCAACACACATGGACACTTGATTTATATATCGTTCCTACCTTGACAACTGCTAAGGGAAATTTCTATGTTGGACTACCAGGAGATAATGGAGTCTATTTTGATAAAATTGATGAAGCCCTTGATTTTTTTGCTCTTCAAATGAAAGAACATCAACCAATTAGATGGGATGAGACAAAATAAATACTATAATATTATTACAAACGAAAAGAACAGGTTTAAAACAACAATCCAATGGGACAAAGAGGAAATTATGTCATCAAATCGAAAGAAACGATCGAGATCTATTATACACATTGGAGAGCAAATAAGATGGTCAGTGATCTTATGATCGGATATGATAGATTTGTAAAATTCGTCCGTCAATTTGAGCAAAAAGAAGCATTAATTAATGAGCCTTGGATTGAAGGATGTGTTTACCTTGATCTAGATTCAAAAGAATTATTGTTTTGGGAATCTGAAGTTTTATGCGAGTACTCCGTAAGGCAAAAATATATTGAAGTACTAAAAAACAAGTGGAAAGGCTGGAAAGTATCTTTTGCTGAACAAGAAATGTCAGATATTGATCAAAGACTTAATAGTGGCTACATTAATCTTCAAGAAATTGATTTAAATACATCTATTGGCCTTGAGGAAGTTGAAAATGATACAGGAGGAGAATACACCTATTGCAATATTGTATTCAAAAAAAATAATCACTATCAAATGAAGAAAAGCTATTGTGCAAATGATGAACAACTTGCTTTACTAGGTGAGAAGATTATTCCCGTTTTAGAAAAAATGCCCTCTACACCTTTAGAACCTGAAGGTACTATTTGCGAATATGAGATATTGATAATTGACTGTGATCGTAAAGAACTCATTATTAATCAAAATATAACTGGCCTTCGTGAAGAACTTCTTAAAATATGGCCAAATTGGAATATTATATTAGGTAATTTTGGATATGTGAAATTACTAAAGAAAATGGGGTATGATACAAACTCTATTCAATTGCCTTATGATGAAATAGATCAACAAATACGTTCAATTCTTAATCAAAAGGATAACTTTAATCCTCAACAGATTGCCAAAGAAGTACTTGAAATGGATAAAACCACCTCATTTAATCCCCACTTCTTTGAAGATATTAAACCGAGAAAGACGCTTTGGGATAGATTAAAACATTTTTTCCAAAAACACCATTCCGTATAGAATTAACTTCTATCTATCTTTAAATTAAAAAAATGGAAAAACTCAAAAAACAACTTATCCAACTTATTCAAATTACATCTGCTGAGTGGGATGTACTCAAAGAGAAACTTATTAAACGTGAGTACAAAGCAAAAGAGATCATTACAACGGAAGGTAAAGTAGAAAACTCAGTCTATTTTATTGAGGAAGGATTGATACGTTCCTTTTATCTTCAAGATGGAAAAGAAATCAATACTTACTTTGCCTGCGATGGTCAATTTATCTCCAGTTATTCTAGCTTTATTGCTCAAACTCCTTCTCTTGAGTCTCTCGAAACCATTGAAAAAAGTAGCGTCTATGCTATCTCATTTGAGACAATGACAGAATTATATCAGAAAGCGGCTAAATTTGAAAAGCTTGGACGTTTGATGGCTGAAAAAAATTATTTATGTGTAATTGAAAGAACACGAAAAATGCAGACACTTACTGCTAAAGAAAAGTACTTGGACTTCTTAGAGACTTATGATGAGAAAATCATTCAGAGGGTTCCCCAACATCAAATTGCCAGTTATTTAGGAATTGCCCCAGAATCATTAAGTAGGGTAAGAAAGCAAATCCTCATTTCTTAACATTTATCAATGCACACCATTACTCCTCATAATAGCTTTGTAAAGTGAATAATCAACCAACAAAAATTATGATGAAAAAAGTAATGCAACTCCCTCTTTTTCTATGGTTTATTCTAGTGAGTATAAGCCTTTTCTTACAGTCATGTGCTTTAAAACCTCTTGCATGGACACCTCCTGAAAAACCTGAACTATCAGGCAGTACTGCTGAAAATGAACTACTAAAATCCACCGAATGGATTGGTCTCAATAATTGGTACGGACCAGAAGATATTGCGGTAGATAAAGAAGGTAATTTATACTGTGGTGCACACATCACTGCTACTGACTTTTCTGATGGCAGAATATTGAAAATTGATACAGCAGGCCATGTATCCGTGTTCTGCAATACACAAGAATGGGTAGCAGGGTTGCATTTTGACAGTAATCAAAACCTCATTGCATGCGTCCCTAATAAAGGGTTAGTGAGCATCAATCCAAAAGGTGAAATGACTGTTCTTGTCAGTGAAGATCAATCTGGACAAAAGTTCTTAATCCCCAATGATGTTGACATTGCAACAGATGGAATGATTTACTTCTCTAACACTTCTTCCAAAGTTCCTTTTTCTCGACTTAATGCTCGAAAAATAATATTTGAGGTAAAACCTGATGGAGGCCTTTATCGGTACAATCCGAATACCAAAAAGGTGGAGACATTGATCAACGGCACCTATTTTGGTAATGGTGTCGCCGTCTCTTCTAATGACGAGTTTGTATTGATGGTAGAACTGACAAAATACAGAATTCTACGTTATTGGCTTAAGGGTGATAAAAAGGGTAAAACTGATATCTTTATTGATAATTTACCGGGTATCCCCAATGGTATTTCAAGAAGAACAGATGGTAGTTTTTGGCTCGGCTTCTCCACTAGAAGAAATGATTTATTGGATAAAATACAACCTAAAACAGGGATGAAGAAGTTCATCTTTGGGGTTCCCCTTTGGTTACAACCAAAACAAGAGGCATTCGGAATGATCATGCACCTCAGTGCAAAAGGAGAAATCTTAAAAACATATTATGATACCTCCGGTAAAGTTGTATCTGAGGCAAGCTCCATAAAAGAGCATAATGGTTATTTATATATAGGAGGAGATCTAACGGATCATATTGGTAAATATAAATTAGACAATCAGCTCATTTTAGAACAATAATAAAAACAGTAAGGGTGGGTTTGAATTCGCCCTTACTTACTCCATTACAAAACCAGATTTTCATCAACTTTCAAGCTTCCATCTTCTTCTATTTTATCTTAAAAAAAATGGATAGACCGAAATACTAGAAAAAATGTAACTTTAAGCCTTTATAAATTAAAATTTACTTTTAGAACTTCAAGCAGCATTTCCACTGAATACTCAAAATTTAGAGTAGCAATAAATCGAATAGGATCTATTTTTTTTTAATAATGCTGTCAACTAAAAAAGCAAACAGATATGAAATATCAACTACTACTTATCAGCTTCTTGGTGATATCGACGAACATTTTTGCCAATTCAGAAAAAAAATTTTGGAAACTCTTCAAAAGTTCAAAATTAGAGAAAGCAAGTGTCGTAGCAGAAAATATTGGCAAATCGAATATTGATTATCTTTATTTATCTGCCATCTGTAATCACCTCAATTATGATTATTCTTTATTTTATCAGAAGTCTGATTATTTCCATCATATGAAAAATGGAAATTATGAAACGCTTGAAAAGCTATTAAAAGATCATTACGTTGAAAATGATTACACATTGAACAATCTACTGGGAATTATAAAGAATTCAATCCCAAGTATCAACCTTCAATCAGCACAAAGCTATTTTGAAAAATCAATTGCTTTAAAAAGTAACAACCCTATTGCTCACAATTATCTTTCGATGATTTACATTCAAAATGGAGATATTGAAAAAGGAATTGCCTCTGCCCAAACAGCCATCAAACAAAACAATACCTATCCAGAACCCTATAATAATCTTGCATTCGCTTATTATCAAAAAGGAGAAAATAAAATGGCCATCGATCACCTTATTGAGTGTATGAAAATATGTCCTAAAAATACCAATAGTACTTATATGAGTTTTATTCAACTTTCTTGTGAAGAGGTGGTCCTGCTGGTCAATAATATCATGGGTGGAGTTCCAGGTTTTACAAATGATGCAGATCGAGAATATTTGCTTCAAGCATTAAAAGGAAAAGATAGTGCTCTATTGGGTCTTGCTCAACAATTTTATGATTACAATAGTTACAATGAAGCTGAAATATTTTTAGGGCAGGTAAAAGCAGATCAATCCAATAAGAATCAACTGTATTCTCTAAAAAGCATGAATGCGATTGCCACCGGAGATACCATAAATCATGTGACCAACCTAGATAAATTAGTAGAGCTAAAAGCGTTTGAAGAGGTTTTGAACATCGGTAACTCTTTCTATCAAAACCAAGAAATGACTTTAGCATTATCTTCTTATCAAAAAGCTGCCACAATAGCTAAATCGAAAGAATCAAGAGTAAGGGTTTTATCGAATATGGGCACCGCAAATTTGCAATTGGGTAATTATGGTGAGTCGATCAAAATTTTTGAAAAGGTGCTTAAAATAAACGCTAAGGATGATATCACACTCACAAACCTTGGCATTACTTACGCACTCAATGACGACAACGAAACTGCGAAAAAGTATTTACTAAAGGCCAAGGAACATTGCAGTTCAGCAAACCAAATGAGTGCTATTGAGCAATGGCTACAAAAGGTTGAGGTTCAATAAAAACTCATCTTCAATGCATCAAAGTTACCACTATAGATACTTAGTATTGGCATACCTGATGGCCGTTTCCATTCAAACCTTCATTGTGAATGTTTTCGATTATTATAGTATTACTCTATTAATGACCCTGGGGATAATTCTTCTGATTGCCCTCAGTGGGTATATTCTTTTCTTCAGGCTTGAAAAGCTATACGTTGAGGAAAATGTAATCGTTCGGCAAAACCTTATTTTAAATAAAAGTAAGGTAATCCCATTTGATAACATCAGATATTATTCTAAACAGAAAAGGAAATTAAAGGATGGAAAAGAGATAACCGAATTTACATTATACCTCAATCACTACACCCTGACTAAGGGGGATAAAACTAATAGTAACAAAG
>NZ_JTAM01000051.1 GCF_000812565.1 Flammeovirga sp. OC4
AATGAAGAAGAAGGAAGTTTGAAAGTAAATCATATAAATGCTTGCAGAAAGGTCTATTAAAAGTTGACGATAATTTAGTTTACAATGTACTACCCTTATCAAAACCATTTTACCGCTCAGTAATGCTATAACACATCTCGTAAATACTTATTAACTATAAAATGATTTAAATTGTTTAACTTAAAACAAAATACACCGTATTGATATACAGTAATTAAAAACCTAATATTACTTTATTAATTTGTTATGAAAAACATCAACAAAATCGTTGTTACTGTATTATTCTTTACCCTTTCTACTTTTGGATTTGCCCAAGACAAAACTCAAAAATCTTCTGGAAACGGTGGATCTTACCAAGGAGTAGGATCATTAAATGTTGGACTCGGTATGGGCTTCCATCATGGTGCAGGAGGAATCAATGCAGATTATGAATTCCTACAACTAGGACAAGATTTCACGTTAGCTGCGGCACTTTCTTATTATGGATGGGACACTGGACATTCCAAACACAATACTTTTGGAATGGGCGTACGATTTAGATGGTATGCAGACAGAGTGCTGGGGATCACTTCTAACAAATGGGATGTATTTGCCAGTGGTGACGTAGGCTTTGGAATCACTAATTCTAATTATTACGGTGAACATGATGGTGGAAATAATATCTCACCTATCTATTGGGGAATTGGAATAGGAACAAAATACCATATCAGTGAAAAAATTGGAATTCAAGCGATCATAGGCACTGGAGCACAAATCGGTGTTACATTTGGCTTATAAAGCACCTACCGAAAGGTCAGTCATTAAGGTACTCTACTCAAAGGGTACCTTTTTTAGTTTAAAAACACTCACTACAATAAGATTATAAGTCCAAAATCCGTCTTAAATAACCTTTAAATTAACAAGCATTCTACATAATGTTTCTAATTCACTCCTTTCTCTATCCACTAAATTATATCTTTGCCCGATTTCAACAATATCAATCAAAAAAATAATGCGACAATGACCAAACAAATTATTTTTTCAATTGTACTGCTAATTACTGTTCTATTTTCATTAGATAGTACTGCTCAAAATTCAAAGAAAAAAAACACATCAAGTAATTACTCAAACGGTTCTGATTTTTACATTAATACAGGTGTGGGTGTTAATACAAAAGGAATTCCATTTTACTTTGGACTCGATTATAACGGAGTACACCCTGACATCTCTATTGGGGGTAATTTTGGCATTCATAGCTTCAAGCACCGTCATCATGGATATCGTGCATGGAATTTATCATTTAATGGTAATTATCATTTCAATAGAATTTTAAACATTCCTAATAACTTTGATTTCTATGCGGGATTAAATGTGGGACTCTACAATTATAATGATAGGAAGGATTACCCAATTGACAATTGGTCTCACGTCAGAATAGGAGCTCAAATTGGAGGGAGATGGTTCATCACTGACAAATTTGGATTAAACCTTCAGTTTGGCGGAGGCACTCAATACAGCGGAGGAAACTTTGGCGTTACCTTTAGGCTCTAATTTTGCTTTAATAACAGATAGTAACAATATGTTAGGTACTTTAAAAGTATAATTGACTTATCTTAACGAACTAAAAACAGTAAATGTTAATTACTTTTACAGTACATTAACTCATTTTTTTATTCTAAACACACAAATGAAGAAATCACTTCACTTACTAGTAACTCTAATTCTAGTTACTTTATCAAGCACAGCTTTCGCTCAGGACTTTAAAGGTCCAAACACTCTAAATGTTGGTATTATTTCAGGCGTTTTCCATGGTTCTTTCGGAATCCAAGGTGATTATGAAATCGCTCAATTAGGTCAAGATTTCACAGTAGGTGCTTCTGCCTACTACCAAGGTTGGTCTGATTCTAACTTCTCTTACAGCTCGTTTGGAGTAGGTGCCCGTTTTAGATGGTATGCTGATCGTGTATTAAACATCACGGACAACAAATGGGACGTTTTTGCAAATGGTGATGTTGGATTTAGAATCAATAGCTCATCTGGAAAAGGTGATGTAGGAAATGCTACTGCAAAATCTTACAACCCACTTTACTTAGGAATTGGTATTGGTGGTAAATATCACATCAATGATCAAATTAGTATTCAAGCCATCATTGGTTCTGGTGCACAATTAGGAGTCTCTTTCCAATTATAATAGTATCATTTTTTAATGATACAAAGAGAGTAGTTCAATCATTTGGGCTACTCTTTTTGTTTTTTATCAAGAAAAAAAAGCATATAAATAAGAAAATAACCTGATTTATTTACGCATAGAAAGTAAATATTTAGCTTTAGCATAATAAAAAAGTTACGTACTTCAGAGAATAAATAACGTATGCAAATCGTTGTTTTACTCTATCAAAAACACTAAAAAACTCATTACCTTAAATATGAAAAAACTATATCTTTTTCTTTTTACAATTGCCCTTATCGGTATCACAAATTTTGCGTCTGCCCAAGATTATAAAGGGCCCAAGGTTTTAAACGTTGGGTTGATCTCAGGATTTAGCTCTTATAACTTCGGTGTACAAGCTGATTATGAAATTGCTCAATTAGGACAAGATTTTACAGTAGGTGCTTCTGCAGCTTTCCAAAGTTGGGACAACAATGACTATAAAGGTTCCTCTTTTGCCATTGGCGCTAGGTTCCGTTGGTACGCTGATCGTGTGCTTAATATCTCTCATCCAAAATGGGATGTTTTTGCTAATGGTGATATTGGATTTAATATCAATGCTCCAAATGGTTTATGGTGGGGAATTGGTATTGGTGGTAAATTCCACATTAGCGATACCTTTGGTTTACAAGCCATTATTGGTTCAGGTGCACAAATCGGTGTTACCTTCCAACTCTAAGAAAAAATACTTTATTCAAAATACGAGAAAAGCGGTCTCACAATATGAGCCGCTTTTTCTATGGTGTAAATTCTTATCCCCTAAGAACGTACTAATCATCTTTATTTTTAAATTACTGATCTCTCTATGATTAACTCGCTTTCAAGTAGCCAGTTAAGTTTGTGACATGAAAACCTGTTTGATAAGCTTCTTCCTGCATCCAACCTTTCACCCTCACTGTAAATGCTCTATCAGCATATCCTTTTAAAATCTTTAAACCAATAGGCTTTAAAATCAATTCTAATTGCTGTCCATCAAACGTGTTTAACACGGCAAAAGCATTTTTACCATTTTCATGAACATTACTTAATATACCTCTTACAACAGTTTTCATGTTTCTTTTGTCTTTGTATGCTACAAACATAAACAAATAAATGTCAAAATAAAAAACATTGGTATTATTTTTAACGAAAATGTTTTAAATAAGAGCTATAGCGGAAAAATAGTGACAAAAAAATAACCATCAATGCTTTCACATTGATGGTTATTTTAGGCATATATTAAATATGTAATTATTTCTTTGTATGAAATACTGGACATCCCTCCGTATTAAAAACGCTTAGCGCTCCGTTGATAAGCTCTTCTGATGTAAAATGATCTCCATCACTAGCCATTCTCGTTTCCAGTAAATCGACAATATTGTTTACATACCCCTCAGCTACTGTTCTTGTAATTTCAAGTGAATCCTCTCCAATTTGTTTTTTGAAGCGATCCAACTCTCCATCGACAAAAGTCATGAACAGCGAACGAATCTCTAACTTTGTGCTTTCCAAAGAAGTAGAAATACGCTGACGGTGGTAAGGACAAAGGTTTGCTAAAACCTTTTGGTTGAACATTTTGTTTAAAGAAGATTCTAGACGTTGCATATAATTAGAACTAGGTGCATTATCTCTCGGTACAAAATTACAATTTTTGAGCTAAATTACATCATTTTATCAAAATGATTCAAATTTATTTACATTAATTGTTTGATTATCATATCGATAAACAATTCAAATAACTTAAATCATTTAATCTAATGACTCTAAATCAAATCCAAGAGACTGTTGACCTTTATAGGGGCTGATTTAATAAATCCTTCAGCAAACTGTGCTCCTACTCTCTGTCCATATTCTCTTGCTCTTGCCTCTAGAAATTGCATAAACTGCGGTGTAGAAATAAATGTCTGAGGCTCCCCAGGGGCTGCATCAGCTCCTTCACCTACAAAAAACTGTGATCCAAAAGCCTTAATTGCCTCTACTTTTGTGTCCCATTCATTTGTAACGTCTACTACAAAATCCGGCATTAAAAAATTAGACTGAATCATATGAAATACATTAGTTGGTCTCCAAGGTTCTTGAAGTTTTCCATCTTCAAAAGTCTCTACTTTTCTTAAACCACTCATAAAACAAGCGTCGACAACCAATGCCGCACCTTTACCGTGGTCTGGGTGTCTATCTTCTGGAGCATTCGTAATAATTAGATCAGGCTGGTACTTTCTAATGATTCGTGATACTTCTTTTTGGTGTTCTGCATCGTTTTTAAAGAAAAAGTCAGCAAAACCAAGATTATCTCTCACGGCCAAACCCATAATTTCAGAGGCCTTTTCAGCTTCTTCCATTCTCAGTTCAGGCGTACCTCTTGTTCCCATTTCTCCTTTTGTCAGGTCAACGATACCAACTTTCTTCCCTTCGTTGATCGCTTTCACTAATGTTCCCGAACAGCTTAACTCTGCATCGTCAGGATGAGCACAGATGACTAATATATCTAATTTCATTATTTCTTGATTTCAACACCTCTAAAAATCAAAGTGTTTAGGTGGGGTAATATTTTTATATCTTAACTGGAATGATCTGCGATGATCACCCATTTATTGTCTATTTTTTTCCAAACTAAAGAAAAATGGCCTTCCAGGTCGTTACTTTCTCTTGACAAATGCCACTTCCCTACAACCAATGCCACATTCTCTGCTAAAAGTTCAGTTTCAATTAATGTAAATGTCAACTTCCCCATTGCTTTCACATCAGGGTAACCTTTTTTATAATTATCCAGTGTTTGTAGCCAACCGTAAGTCAAGCCACTTTTACCAATAAACATTAGCTTTTCAGACTCCCAGTATCCAATCATAAATTGATCTAAATGACCTTCGTTCCAAGCCTTTTCTTGCGTCTTTAAAACGTGATGGATTTGATTGATTTCTTCTTCAGGGTTAGATGTAGTCGTTTGGCAACCTATCAATAGTGAAAATAGGAAGAGGTAAATATATTTTATCATGTCAAAAAGTGTTTGCTTGAAAAAAACTGAGATTATTGATGGTTCAATAATCTCAGTCAGTATTTTTTATTCGTCTAAATCTCCACCATTATCTAGTGCTTCTGCCCAATCTTCACCATGTTTTAACCATAGTTGATTATAAGCAAAAGAATGATGGTTAGGATAGATTTTGTAGAATTTATCAGAAACTAATTCAAAGATTTTTCGCTTCAGCTCCTCCACTCCTTCATTCTTCAAGGCTGAAACAAAAACTGAATTATTCTCTTTGGCTAAATAACTGTCTTTCCACTCTTCAATCGTTGCCGGTGGATGATCTTCAAATGGAGGATATTCCTTCTCCACAAAACTATCAACCTTATTAAACACCAATAGCGTTGGTTTATCCGTAGCTTTGATATCTTTTAAAGTGTTATTGACTACTGTAACATGCTCTTCAAAAGACTCATGAGAAACGTCTACCACATGAATCAAAACATCTGCCTCTACAATCTCATCCAAAGTAGATTTAAAACTCTCAATAAGTGTTGTAGGGAGTTTACGTATAAAACCTACGGTATCTGTCATTAAGAAAGGAACATTGTTCATTGTAATCTTTCTTACCGTCGAGTCTACAGTGGCAAAAAGTTTGTTTTCAGCAAAAACATCTGCTTTACTCAACAATCGCATGATCGTTGACTTACCCACGTTGGTATACCCTACCAATGCTACACGTACCTCTTTGTCTCTTCCTTTACGACGAAGATCTGATTGCACTGCAATTTTCTTCAGCTTCTTACGTAACAAACTAATTTTGTCACGAATGATACGCTTATCTGTTTCCAGTTCCGTTTCACCAGGACCTTTCATACCTACACCACCTCTTTGTCTAGAGTGGTGCGTCCAAAGGTTGGTCAGTCTTGGCAACATGTATTGGTATTGTGCCAACTCTACCTGTGTTTTGGCTTGAGAAGATTTTGCTCTCATGGCAAAAATCTGAAGAATCAATAACGAACGGTCAATGATCATTACGTCTTCTACTTCTCTATCCAAGTTTCTAGAGTGGGCCGAAGATAAGTCATCATCAAAAATGATCGTATCAATTCCTTCTGCTTTCACATAGGTCATGATCTCTTCCAACTTACCTTTACCAACAAAATATTTTTTATCAGGATGCTCTAAACGCTGGATGAACATTTTTTTAGTTTCAATCCCTAAGGTTGAAGCCAAAAACGCCAACTCGTCTAAGTATTCCTGAGCTTTTTCTACTTTTTGATCTTTTAAGGCTAAACCTACCAAAACGGCTTGTGGTGCCTTATTATCTCGTATATGATGAAATTCTTTTTTCAAGTATTCTTTAATTTATAACTTTTCATTCATCCCAGAATATGGGATTTCAAGTTTTGTTTGAACAAATTTAATACTTTTATCTGTATCAACCTAAGTTCAACCTGTTTACATTCCTAAAAGTGTTTCCAAATGATGTGTAGAAATACCATGAATTCTCTTGATTTCATTGATCTGTTCCACTACCTCAGGATTTGGTGTATCTCTGATTTCATCTTGAACTCCCACTACCAATACATTTTTGGCAGTATGTTCAGTGGCAATGAATTCAAACACTTTCGTTTTATAACCGTAAGCTTCCATGATCAAAGCACGAATACCGTCAGTAAGAAGTTCTGCTTGTCTTTCTTTCAAAATACCAAACTGTGTGATCTTACCTAAACTATCTTGTGGTTCTAATTGCTTACGTACCTGTTTGTGACAACATGGTGCACAAATAATCACTTTCGACTTCGCCGTGATCCCTCTATAAATTGCATCGTCAGTTGCCGTATCACATGCATGCAATGCAATCAATAAGTCGATGGCTGGAAGGTCAATATCCTTGATCGTACCTTGTTTGAATTTCAAGTGATCAAAATTTGATTTCTCAGCAATGCCATTGCATTTTTTCACCAACTCAGGTCGCATTTCTACTCCAATTACTTCTGGAGACTGCTTTACAACATTTTTAAGGTAATCATATAATGCAAACGTAAGGTAGCCTTTCCCTGCCCCCATATCTACAACATTATAATTGCCAGAAAGATCTACATTCTTCAAAATACCTTCAATAATCTCAACATACTTATTGAGTTGACGGTATTTGTCTTGCATGCTGTTTTTCACCTTAAATTCCTTGGTGGTAACACCTAGTTCCTGAAGGTACACATTGTCTTTCGCATCAATCAATCTTCTTTTTTGCTTATCATGCTGTAATTGTGGCTTTGCTTTCATAGAAGCTGCTTTCACTCTTAACTTTGCCGACTGCTGTGGAGAGATCAATAAATGAAAATCGTTTTCAGTGGTATATAAATCTGCATTGAAGAAATCTTCTTCCAAGTATTTCATTACCTTTTCTACGATCTCATCAAAAGGAATATTTTTCGTAATATCATTTGTAGGATACCTATAGATACATGAAAGATGTAATCCTTTTTTCAGTTGTGCTAACTTTCCATTGATAGACTTTAGATCTGCTTCTTTTTTTCTCTTATTAGACAATGTGATTTTTACAAGGGTATCATTTTTTAAACTATCCCTTAAGTGTTGTTCAAATTTATCTACATTGATAAGACTCATATTCCTCCTTTTTTAAATTCAACCCACAAAAGTAATGAATTCTATTTCTAATCACTTGTGAATTTGAACAATAGCTCTTAATAAGTGATTTAATACACTGTAAACTAAGTTTTCGTTATTTATATTGTTTAGAAATCAGGAGATTTCTGATAATCTGAAGGACACGAATGACGCTGACGCTTAACATTCGCGCCATTGAGCTTCCTATCATTTTAGTTTGGTAGTACTCCCCCCGGCATTGAAGGGAAAAGCGTTAAGAATTTCATGAATTGAGCCGTTAAAAATGATTTTCTTGTTTGAGCGCAGCGAGTTTAAAATCATTTAGGCGAGAGGGATGAAATTTAGCTTTTGACTTCTAAGCCTAGATTTTTTGCTTCGTTTTTCATCAATGGAAAAATGAAGAAGAAGGAAACTTGAAAGTAGGACATAAAAGCTTCCTTCTCCTTTATTTTTGTCTTAACACAAAAGCTAAATTCCATCCCTCTCACCTTAATGGTTTAATCTCGCTCGCTAAAGCTCAAATAAAAAAAGGCCATACTTTACAGCATGACCTTTCTTCTATCGGATTAGATTGATTGAACTATCTTACGACTAATTTTTTCACAAATACGTCTTTTCCCGCTACAACCTTCACTAGGTAAATACCTGTACCTAGTTCATTCGTTTGTAACTCTATTGCATCATAGTTGGAAACTGTTTCGTACTTGAATTGATTTACTGTTCTACCATTGTTGTCATAGATAAATACTCCAATCGATTTTGTATCAATATCTATCAATGATAAAGTAGTATTTTGACCGCTTGACGGGTTCGGAGATAAGATAATATCTCTTGAACTATTATCAGAGTCTATTAAGACAGTAACTGGCCCGAAGTATTCGTATTTACCATCGAAATCAATTTGTCTCAATCTGTAATAAGCCCTGCCTGAATAAAGGTCAGTATCAGTGTATGTATAATTAATTGTGACATTACTTGTACCTTCTCCTTCCACAAAGTCAATCGATTCCCAGTTTCTATTATCTCTTGATTTCTCAATGATAAAACCTTCATTGTTGATCTCCGTTGCCGTTGCCCAACTTAATTCGACCTCATCTTCTTTTATTTCAGCATCAAAGTAAATTAATTCTACCGGCAAGTCTTGCTCTGTAAAACCTACTGAAATCATTGGCTCTACAGTAATGTCTGACGAAAGCACTCTTGCGTTATTCGTGTTTAATCGAGTACCTGTCTTTTTATCTTTACTATGCCCTGTTCTAGTATTAAAGACAATTGGATCACCTGAAGTTGACGAGAAGTAACGCTCTTCGTCCAATAACGATTCGCTAAACTTACTACCACCTACAAGTGCTTTTGAAGAATCTCCACCAACATAAGACCATGTTTCTGACCCTGCTGCTAACTCTGCATCTGAGTATAACAAGAATCTGTTTACATTCTCTTTTTCATGAGAAATGTAGTTTAATTCTGTGGATACTGTTGATGGACCACCTACAGGTACTAATGGTACTAAGTGCCATTGTCCCTCTTCTACATTAGTAATATCATCTGGATAGTTGTTCTTCGATAAGTCAATTTTATCATGTGCATACTCCACTGACCAAATGATCACATCACCACTGCTAGCCACTCTAGCATTACTTGTTGTTCTTGCATTAGAAGAAGATTGCTGTTGTGGTGCTTTTTGTTTTGGTAATGCTCCTTTGGCTGTCAAATTACCAATACCAATTGGTCTAAAACCACCTTGTAAAGAACCAACAGGGAAAATCATACCTCCTTGTACTTTTCCGTCAACAGATTTCACCATGTAATGCGATCTACCTAATACATAACTTTCACCAGATCCATTAGATTGTAAGTTATTATTAAAATCATCGTAGAACAGGAATCCTTCATCCGTAGAATTGACTGTACCACTGATCAATTGTAATGCGTCTCCTACGTGAATGGTATCTGTTAGTACTACAGAAGGAGTATTGAATCTATTGAAATCATGTGTATTATTGACTTTCAAGATTGGAAGATACTCTCCTGGGTAAGCACCAAACTTAGCATAAACTGTTTGAGTTGAAGTACCATTTAGTTCAAGAGTAAAGTCTCTTAGATCATAATTCAAACCATCAGATGGTTTACCATCTCCATCTCTATCTACTTTTTCGATCGTAAGGTCTCCGCCCAATGTAATCGAAGAGTTGATGGCTGTTAGGTCCGCATCTTTTCGGATCATAAAATCACCATCAATTGTAATATTCGCTCCTGAAGGTAACTCTAAAGCTCCCGCATTTTCAACCTCAACATCACCTCCATCTGTTGTCCTCAAGTCTGACTCTAACTCAAACTTCACACCTTGTCCTACTTTCAAACCATCTTTACCTAGTAGTAACAACTCATCATTGAATTGATAAGTAATAATTGGATCACCGGCAGTATAAGTGGAGTTCATTAATTCCAAACCTTTCACATTTGCGTACTCTCCCGTTTTAAAGTCATCAGGAAGTTCGTAAGGGATACCCCCAGCATTTGGAGCAGAAAAATCCATTACTAAAGTTCCTGCATCCACAGTATAGAATTGTCTCCAGTTATCTGGAATCGTCATATTTGATCTACGAACAAATCTACCTGAACCTTTTACAACATTGAACTTTGTACCAGGAATTGTCACATCGAAGATCAACTCACCTCTTAAGTCAAGAATGTTTTCTTCAAGAGGAGTCGTCAAAATTACTTTTGCATCTTTATCAATCAATACGTTTGTAAACTCTGGAGCATTCACCAAATCAGTAGTCCAAACTGTATCGGCACCTGAAAGCTTGATTTCAAAAATGGTATATTCTCCAATTTTCTTCGAATCAGCATCCAATAAGTCATGTGATTGCTCTATACCAGCCGCTTTTACCCAAATAGCACTGTTCCAGTTTTGTTCTGTTGAGAAGTCTACTGATGAAGCTGTTTTGTACGGAATAGTATACTTTTTGAAGTCATCCGAAACTCCAATCATATATACCCCTGCCACATAACCATTATTGAAAGCATCTAAAGATGCTTTTGTAAATGACGTTTTAAAAATATTCTTATCAGTATCTATATCTGAACCATCAGCAGATAATACTTTCCAGATCCCTGTTTTATCATAATTCACCGCTTCAACGTAAGATGCTTCCGCAGTTCCATCACCGTCATTTACAATATCTAAGTCATTATAATATAAATCAAAATTAACAGAAAAGTCATCGCTCACTTGAACTTCAGTACCATTTCTATCATAAGATGTTAAGAACCATGTATAATCTAAAATACGAGCATCTGCATTGGTTTTTCCGTCAGCGATTGCAGGAGAAAACATCTTATCTAAAATGTTTACATTGACGCCATAAGAAGTTGCACCTGTTGTATATTTTGCAAACGCAGGTGTATACTTATAAATCGCTGTCTCCGTATCTTCAACTCCTAATGGATAGATAAATGATTTGTTTGATTGGCTTGCTGCAAAGATCTTTGTAACACCTCCACTTCTTCTCTTACCTGATAATAAAATCATACTTTGATCTGAGAAGCTTGAAACTTTACCTTTTCCATCGGAACCAAGAATCGATGCATTTTCTGTCAATAACATGTGATTATCTCTCAATTTTAAAAGACCTAGTTCAAGTGTTAATGCCTTATCAATCGTAATTGCATAGAAACTATCTCCTATGATTTCTGTTGAAACACCTGAATTGTTATTGATCTTCAAATAAGAAATATTGATGTTATTACTTCTTATGTTTTGCGATTGACTTCCATCTAATATAAGAGCCCCGCTTTTATTATTACTCGTAATTGAACCCTCACCAATAAAATCACCTTTTAAATATATAGGATGATTTTTACTCAAGTTAACGGCAGCATTATCAATAATAGTAAGGTCTCCTTCAATATTTAAACCGTTTACCCTATCTGATCCCAAATCAAAAAAGGTTTCATCTATGTCCAATATTGTTCCTGTCCCTGAAATTTCTACATCATTCATCTGGAATGAAGAGGAGTTATTATTATCGTATTTATCAATAGATTGATTCCCTCCACTACTAAATTTGACTTTACCACCATTCGCTACATATTGACCATCATTTCTGATTCCTCCCTTAAACTCAACATTAAATCCATTTTGATTGAAAGTTGCACCTGATACAATCTGTAACTTCCCTGCTATTTGATAGTACTTATCAGATGATAAAGGCATTAATTTCACCTCTCCAGAATTAAGAAGTAGTGTAGGTAAATTTACACCATCATCTGACCTTAAGGTCGAAGCATTGGTAAAGCCATCTGCCAATTCAAAGACAATTTTAGCATCTTCACTAAACTCAGAAGCTAGAGGTGTTATGTTCACATAAGGAATTGTAGGGTTGATCATTGCACCAGTTTTCACGATGAAAGATCTACCTTTTCCAATATTGTGGTCAAAGTTCAATTTAATTGACCCTTCGTCATAAATCTCAAAAACACCTCTTTCTTGGTTTAAAGCGGATGGTATACCTTGTGAACCCACTTCAAAAGCACCACCTGTTTGTTCGTAGTTTAATTCACCTGTCGTTGTTGTCAACTTTCTTCTTACTTGTGAACCTACTTTGATCGTGCCATCCTCTAAAAAGATCGTTGAGAAACCACTTGAACCATATTCAATATAATTTTCCTTACCAGCATCAGCCATTAATAATGAACCTCCATTAACATGGATTGTACCGTCTAATTCAATACCTCCAATTGACGATGTTACTCTTACAATAGCATTGTTAGTAACCCTTAATGTTGTTCCTACAGGGATCGCAAAATTACCTCCACCTGAATTAAGATCAATATCAATATTAGATGAATTAAACTCTAAACCACCCTTCACAAGTTGAATTGGCTTTTCTTCAGTAGTTCCATCAGCAGGTCTTGCAAAAGAAAGTTCATTTTTCACTTTAACAAAGTTTGATGAATTATCTTTTTCAACTTTTAAATCGAATAGTTTTAATTTATCATCATCTTTTTTCAAATCTATAGTACCATCAGTATCTCCATTGAAAACTAGTGACACTCTAGGCACTTTATTGATATCAATTGATTCAATACCTACTCCATCATGACCAAAAAGATCAAAATCTCCGATTCTATTTTGAGAACTAATTCCTTTTTTCAAGGATAAAGTATGATGTGCACCTACTGTTGAAGCAGAATATCGGTCTACGTAAACGAACGGCTTATTTTCAAACCTAATTGATCCATCATCATTTTTCTTAATATTATTATCTAATCTTAAAGATTCACCTTCTATAGTATGGTTATAAGCTCCATCTGTAAAGTAGAGGTCTCCACCATTTTTCAAGTAGATTTCTCCCTCAACGGCAATATCTCCTTCTGCTTTATCACCTCTAATATATAGAGCTACCTCCTTAAAGATATCTAGTGTTTTTGCTTTCAAATCACTAGAAAGATAAACCTGTGCATTTTTCAGTGTACCATCTTCATTTGTCTCGGTATCTCTATTCCATAATTCATATCTCGGATAGATTTGTATAGAAGGGTAACTCGGAAGTTCGATATTTTCACCTGTTGGTATTCTTAATTTGAAAACACTACTATCATTGACAGCCCATCCGTTGAAATCTCCTTCAATAACAGGTTTTTCAAGAGAAATTACATTTCCATCTCCATCATAAGTAGCAAACAGATCAATATTTAATTCGGCTGTACCAGTAATTAAACCTGGCTTGAACGATGCTCTCTCACTAATTTTAATACTTTTACCTTCTCTAGATTTAAACTGTTGTTCAAATCTGATCTCAGCAATTGTAAGATCATAATCATTAGGAATAGTAATACCTTTGAATTCTTTTTTGACATTATCTCTATTAAATCCAGTTTTTGGTGAACCGATAATAGCTACATCACCTTCTCCTGGAATATGATATTTTGCTAAATCATCAGTAATTGGTATCAATGCACCACCCACTTCTACATACCAACTGTCTTCATTCGTCCAATTGTTATTAGTACTCACTCCATCTCTACAACCTTTACAGTAATAATAAGCCATTGGCTCACCTTCAAATGTGTTTTGAGCACCAAAAGTATAATTCGCATTTTCTAAAGCGAAGAAACCTTCTGCACCAACTCCACTCTCATCCCAAACTCTGTCAAAAGTGATTAAGATTTTATCTTGAGTATAATGAACAGGTGTAGTACTTAATCCTGATCTATGTCTTTCATAACCTACGTTACCAATAGTACCATTATTCAGGTATTTCTCATGTAAAGCTAGCGTTGTTTCACCTACTACACTACCGTCTGCCACAAACTCTCTTTGGTAAGATGAAGAAGGGTAAGTGATCCCTGCATTTCCATAAAGTTCGATCAGTTTTTCATCACCACTCAATACTTTACCTCCAACATATCCAGTTACCACATTACCAGCACCTAGTGTAAATCGATTACCATCAGGGCTGAATTTATTTTCAGTGTCTGCATCATTGTCTACTTGGAAAGCCCACTTTACTTTAGGTAAGTTAGCCAAAGAAGATTCATCAAATCCTGAACGTTCAACTCTCCAGTTTACTTTTGCTAAGTCTCCACCATCATTATCAGCAGTTTGTAATGCTGTACTAACAGGTCTCACACTGATATAACCATCAATGCTAGAAACATCTTCAATAGTTAACCTTGCAGGTGTATATTCAAAATCGGTATCTGAGTATTTTATAGCCAATGGGAATAATAATGTATTATTCTCTCCATCATACTTATAATATTGTGACCAAGTACCATCATCTACTTTCAGCTTCAAACCACCTGATGATGATTTACCGTCAGTCATAATAAATGAAATAACGTCTTCATCATCAAAAGTAGCCCCATTCTTTACTTTTTTAGTAAACTCCTCGAAACGTGGAGCATCACCAAAACCAGGATCTGTCACTGCATTACCATTATTTGAATCTCTTGTTACATAATGGAATGCTGTATAACCTAATTGATCAATTTCCAATTCGTAATGACCGATATCAATGTACCCATCGTAGTACACCAAACGGTCCATATGAACATTAGATGTAAACTCGATGCCTGTATGTTCCATGAACATTTTTACGTTACCAAAACGTGCACCTGGCTTTGTTAAAATTACACCCTTATTGGCTGGTCTTAACTTTAATAATGCATTCGAAGCCGTAACACCAGGCTCATAAACACCAATTGTACCGTAGTTTATAATGTCTCCTCTTAAAGGTCTAACAGAATAATCCTTATGATCTAAAACCCCATTTAGTACTTGTAAATCTCCATAGATATCTAAAAGGTTAGAATTGTTTTGATGATCTCTAAAAATATCTCTTACTGACATATCAATATCAGCATCATTCGCAGCCCAATAAGATGGGTGTGCCTTTACAGTAATTTTTGCGTTGTCTCTTTCTTTGTCAATGATAAAATGGTGGACGATAAAGTTGTTCACTTCTGATATACCCGTTGAACTTGTAGCGGGTTCCACTAAGTAATCTTGTCCTCCAATGTTTTTAGAGACCATTTCAACAAAACCATTAGGACAATCATCTCCTGAACACGCTTTTTTCGTATTTGTCACAGTACCTGATCTAGTATCCGTTCTATCAGCTACATAATATTTACCACCTTCCTCTACATAAGGGTATTGATAATCAATAAATAACTCACCATTTTCATGGCCATTAAAAATCAGTCTGTTGTAAGTAAAATTATCTCTATCATGACCTAATGCTTCATGCTTTTTGATAATCAAACTTTTTCCAACATAAATGTCTTTATCTCCTCCTTTGTATAGAGCCTCTACTGTAAAGTTGTTTAAAACTCGCAAATCCTGAACTGGTACTACAACATCGTCATCACCAGCTACTGCCCAAGTATTTCCTCTTGAAGTAACGGTAGCTCTGTTTCCCGTTGCCGGATTAAGTTCTAATAACTCTAAGTTGTAAAAAGGTGCAGTACTTGTCAAACCAAAACCTTCATCAGTTTTGATAATTACAGTACCTCCAGTCACGTTGTAGTTAGAAGAAGTCACACCAATAAATAAACCTTTATCCGATTTTCCATCAGTATCTTCAATCATTAAACGACCCCCACTCATAATGAATGTATTGTCAGGCCATGGTAATGAGAACATACTATGATTATCACCATTTCCTTTAAATGTGATATCACCCGCATGTTGGATAAACGCACCTTTATGTGCTCCACCGTAAGTAGAAGTTCTTAACATTTTTGTAAAAACTTCCCCACCGTCTACCTGTAATGTACCATCTGTTCTTAATGTAAATCCTGAAGATGGACCTGTACCGTCATTATATAAATCTAGTGTTCCTTCCGTTACTAATACATCGCCATAAATTACCAATGCAGTTACACTTTGAGTAGGTCCACCCATTGAGATATCGGCTCCAGAAATCCATAATCTAGAATTCCTATTGATATTTCTGTTACCTGATCCTGTTTTTAAATCATAAGTGATGTTTCTTCCTAAACGTAATGTTCCTTGATATAATGAGAATGCATAATCATCTTCAACATCTAACTCTTCATTTTGAGGCCCACCATAGTCACTTGAAGCTTTTAAACTTAATGTTTTGTCATTTTCTGCATAAACATATAATGTATTTTCTTTATAAGCTTTTTCAACTCTAATTTGTGCCAATGTCGCATCTTCAGCAATACGAAATGTTTGCTCTGTATTCGTATTTACAGCTTTAAGCGACAAATCCGGAGCATTAACAACACCAAAATTGGTGAAATTTCCTTTTGTAAGAATTTTGTTTCTCACTTTGAAGTATGCTCCATCATCTTCTGAGTGACCGTCATACGTCCAACCACCATTTTTGCCAATAAGAATATCACCTTCAATAGCTAACTCATCACCACTAGCATCAAATTCAATATTACCACTCGCTATTTCAATGTTGCCATTTAGCTTCAGGTTTTGGATATACACTTTCTTAGATGTATCATCTAATCGAACAGAAAGATTATTGAACTCTATATTATTAGGAATTGTAATATCTGAAGAACCATAAATCTCTAATGTACCGCCGTCTTTTGTAAAGAAGCCACTATCCGTCAAACCGTCAGTTGCTGGAATATTGTCAGAAGAAATTCTCACTGTTCCTTGTCCTGTCAGTTCACCGAATGTGTTTAGGTCGCTTTTAAAATCTAAAGTACCGCCTTTCTCAACAACAACTTTCGTTAATGTAGGAAGCGTAGAAGAAGTAGTAATGTATTGACCATTTAAAATATGTATTTCGTCACCTGCTACAGGTCTATTGTCTTTATCATTAGGAATGATCGATAAACCATCAGGGTCTTTTGTCCAAATATAATCATCATCCCAACCTTTAGGAATGTTGTGTTTAAAAGTATACCACTTTGTAATATTCAAATATTCCGATTCATAATAATCACGAACCAATGCTCTCTCGTTAGCATCAATAACATCGTCATAAATTAAGATTTCGGCGATTTCACCTTTAAAAACGTGCTCAGTAGATGCATGGTCCTTATGTAACGTGCCCACATAAATACCATTTTCTAATGTCAATCCGCCTGATGTGATTTCGTTATTATTCTTGTCAGCATGGAACGATACCTCTACAATTTTAAAATCATCTGCACCTTGATCATTAAAAGAAGCAGGGTCTGAAGAAGTACTTTGAACAAATGGACCTGAGAAAGTTCTATTGAAGTTAATACTGTAGGAAGCGGATACATTTCTTTTTCCACTTACAGTATTACCGGCAAACCTGAAGTTAGGGTGATTATTATTTACCCTTCCTTCCAAATACACACCAGAAAATTCATCACAAATCAAGTTCATTAATTGGTCCGTAGGTGTGCCCTCTACTTTGTAGATAATGAACGCTGTTTTTGCTTCAATGCTAGTACCATCAGCAGCTTTTAAAGCAGATTCACCATCAAAAAAAATAGTTGGTTTACTATTGAAACCATTCTCCTTTAATGTTGGTGCTTGTTTAATATGACTTTGAAAGTCAGCAGCAGCAGCATAAGAAAATTTGACAGAAGTTGTATTTCTATCCGTATCTACATGAAAACCATTCCAAGAGTTATCACCGGAGTTATGATCACCGGCACTTAGACGAAAGGAATGATGTAGTAAGTCATCTACGGGTACGTCTTGTCCATAGATGTTGTGTCTCCCTATTCCGATACATAAAGTCAGAATAAAAAGAAAAAATAGCCTATTCATAATATAAATTCTGTTTGTAGTGCTAATCGAATCGCAAAGCTTACTTAAAAATTATTGTTCACAGTAATATTCAAAAGTCAGTTAATAAGAAAAATTCACCATAATTTTTAAGTAGCTCACAATAAGTATATTTAATTGAATTTTGTTGAATAATATTGAGGTTAAAACAGGCACAATATATTAAAATTTTCATAAATAATGTAAAATATTTAAGGTAATTGAACAAAAAAAAACGACCTAACACCGTTTACTTGTTAAAAATTACAATTTATTCACAGTCAAAACGCTAGTTTACTTATCAGAAACTAACCTACTACCTACTCGTAAATAAAAGTTAACTTCACTTAAGTACTTATTTATCCGTTAGTTTACTATGGAAAACACGGTGATCATAACACACAGAACTTTCTCTATTCGCACTAACATTAACATCTATTTAATAACGGTCAATTATAAATTAAAGGGAATTGGTTACGTTAATTAAATTAAGGGCTTTGGGATAGCAGTAAAAATATTGATTTTATCTATTTATTTTTGATTAGGGATAAAGATTTAGGTTTCTAATAATGATGAAATGAATGATAAGCCTAAAATTGAAAAAAGGTGGGTTGAGATGATTTAACAGTATAAAAAGAACAATACTTTATGTTTGAAGTTAATTCAAGTTAAACTGTACTATAAAGTAGTTTTTAAGTATTGGAAAGCAGGATGATATACTTTACTTTCGGCTAAAAGTATTTAGAGTTTACCATACTACAAACGTTTCATTCTTTATGTTTAAAGACCTACTTTCATTTAGATATATCACTTGCTTTATTATTGTTACTGGAATATTCTATTCATGTGACCTCAGTTCTAAACATGAAGATCAATCAGACCTTATTTTGGAAGACACATTAGTGACAGTTATTGATTCTTCAAACTATTTATACAAAATCAATGTAGACAGCTTGATTGTAGAACAAAATGTTATCAAAAGGAATCAAAACCTTTCTGATATTCTTTCTGAAAATAACGTTAGCTTTCCTACTATTTTTCAATTAGCTAATAATGCTAAACCTGTTTTTGATGTACGAAAATTAAAAAGAGGCAATGATTATACTTTACTGAAAGCCAATGATTCTCTACAATCACTGCAATATTTCATCTACCAAGAAGATCCTATTCATTATATTGTTTTTGATCTGTCAGATAGTAATAAAGTATATACAGGCGACAAACCTATAACACTCAATAAAAGAGAAGTTTCTGCATCGATTAACAACTCTCTTTATCAATCACTGATGGATTTAAATGAATCCCCTGTTTTAGTAAATGCACTTTCAGATGTATTTGCTTGGCAAATTGATTTCTTCCACATTCAAAAAGGAGATGAGTTTAAGGTAGTATTACATGAGAAAATCGTTGACAATAACGTCATTGGAATTGATCACATTGAAGCCGCTTACTTTAAACATCAGGATAGAAAATATTATGCTTTTGAATATGAATTTAATGGTAAAAAGCAGTTTTTTGATGAAAAAGGAAATAGTTTGAAAAAAGAGTTTTTAAAAGCTCCTCTACACTTTTCTAGGATTTCATCGTCCTTTTCAAGAAGAAGATATCACCCCGTTCAAAAAAGGTTTAAAGCACATTTAGGAACCGATTATGCGGCCCCAATTGGAACACCAATACATAGTGTTGGGGACGGTACAATTATAGAAGCAAGGTACTCTAAATACAACGGAAATTACGTAAAAGTAAGACACAACTCTGTCTATACAACGCAATATCTCCACATGTCAAAAATCAAAAAAGGCATCAAAAAAGGGAAGCAAGTACAGCAAGGTGATGTCATTGGTTATGTAGGTAAAACTGGACTAGCAACAGGCCCTCACCTCTGCTTTAGGTTTTGGAAAAATGGGAAGCAAGTAGATCCTAGAAAACAGGAAATTCCTTCATCAGATCCACTTCCAGATTCTTTAATTTCATCATATGAGTCGGTAATTAAGCCGATCAAAAAGAATTTGGACAAAATGAAAATCAAACAACCGGAAAAAGATATAGCAGCATATGATCAGGCGATTGACGGTAAGTGATGCTGAAAGTGCATTAGAAATTGTAAAAAGCGTGATTACAAAAATGAGAGCAATGGGTATTGACCAATGGGACGAACATTATCCTACGCTCAACGATATTCAACAAGATATTGAGAAGCAACACGCATATGGCTTTTTGTATGAGTATAAATTGGCTGGATATGTAATCTTCAATCAAGAATATGACATTGAATACAATGATATTGAATGGTTAAACTGTAGTGATGACTTTCTAGTAATGCATCGTCTTTCTGTTCATGCAGATTTCCAAGGTAAAGGAATTGCAAGACAACTCGTAAGGTTTGGAGAAGAATTAGCAATCAACTATAATTTGAAATCTTTACGATTTGATGCTTTCACTGAGAACCCTGTTTCAAATATTTTGTACGAAAAAATGGGGTATCAAAATCTTGGACAAGTCACTTTTAGAAAAGGCCTGTTCAATTGCTATGAAAAAATGCTTTAAAGAAAAATCCCACATCATAAACCTTAATTAAGATTTACGATGTGGGATTTTTATATCAGAATGATTATAAACTATGAAATAGAAGGAATTTCTACTACTTCGTTTACATCTGCATCATAATCTACACCTTCCACTTTGAAACCGAAAAGGTTAAAGAAGTCGTCAGAGTATCCTTTAAGATCACCAATTTCTGATAAGTTTTCAGTTGTAGCGATTGCCCAAAGCTTGTCTACTTCCGCTTGAACATCCTCACGCATTTCCCAATCGTCAATACGAATTCTACCTTTCTCATCCAATTGCATGTCGTCTCCATAGATACGGTCAGCATACAAACGTTGGATTTGCTCGATACAACCTTCGTGAATTCCTTTTTCTTTCATTGTCTTATACAATAAAGAAATGTATAAAGGAATAACAGGAATAGCCGAAGAAGCTTGAGTAACTAATGCCTTGTTGACAGAAACTACTGCATTACCGTTGATTTCTTTTAATTTTTCAGCAATTTTAAAAGAAGTTGCTTCCAAATCGTCTTTAGCAGCACCAATTGTACCTTTTCTGTATACTGGCTCTGTTAATTTTGGTCCGATATAAGAATAAGCAAAAGTCTGGCAGCCGTCCGCTAAAACACCTGCTTCTTTCATCGCATCAATCCACATTTCCCAATCTTCACCACCCATTACTTCAACAGTATTGGCGATATCATCTTCATTGGCAGGCTGGATCGTTACCTCAGTAACGTTACCTGTATGGAAATCAACTGTTTTATTAGAGAATACATCTCCGATTGGTTTTAAAACCGATTTATGTCTTTTACCTGTATTAGGATTTTTTCTTACTGGAGAAGCTAAACTATAAATTACTAAATCAACTTGACCTAAGTCTTCCTTGATCATATCGATAGTCTGCTGCTTGATTTCGTTAGAGAAAGCATCGCCATTGATACTTTTTGCATATAAACCTGCCTCAGCTGCGTGCTTCTCAAAAGCAGCACTGTTGTACCAACCTGGTGAAGCTGGGCGACCTGCTGATGGACCTTTTTCTAAAAATACACCGATAGTTGATGCTCCTGATCCAAATGCAGATGTAATTCTAGATGCTAATCCAAAACCTGTAGATGCACCAATTACCAATACTTTTTTAGCACCGTTAATTTCTCCTTTTGACTTCACATAGTCAATCTGATTGATCACATTTTGCTCACATCCTGTTGGGTGTGCTGTCAAACAGATGAAACCTCTAGTTTTAGGTTCAATAATCATTTTTGTTCTTTGTTTACTTCCGTCATTTCAACGGAATATGACTTAAAAATAAATGGTCCTATTTTTTGAACTCCCAAAGGTAAATAATTTTTATGATTTATAATTCAGTGCTCTATATATTCCTTAAAACTATAGGATTCTTTAAATAATGAATAATCACCCATTGTATAAAATTTCCTTTTAAGATTTTGATGCTTCAATAGATGCTATCACAAATTTGATATCAGCATAACTATAACGATCACCTAAACTTTCTTTGATGGCTTTCAGAGACATTGTCTCCGTTTCCTCCAATTCACCTTCAATGATGATACGTTTCTTGTTGGACAGCACTTCTTTGACATCTACTTTTCCAAGAGCAATCAACTTCGCAAAATGTGACTCAACACTATTGAGAGAAATCCCTCTTTCTTTGGCAATTTCCTCCATACTTTTTCCCTGCCTGAATAAGACATAAGTTTGAATATGTGTGGCCATTTTTGGCTTTTTACCTTCTCCTGTTTTTGCTTTAGGTTTATCATAAGACTTGACTTCCGTGGCTTTGTGTGCAATTTTAAAATCAGGTTTTCCTACATCGTTCTTTTTCAGGTCTTCATTTTTCTGATAAGAAATAATCAGACGTTCTGCACGCATCAATTTCTTTGCATGATTATAAAACAATGAAGCTAATGCAATCAACTCATTTCTATAGCCCATCACACCATTTACACCATCTAATGAAGTCAGTTTATTTTGAATATTGGTGTGCTCAGCTTTCAGTTGCTCATCAAAATACTTATTGGCTTTATTTACTCTTTCTAATAGATGTAAAATATAACCCGGTTTCTCTTCCGTAATGGTCTTGTGTACTTCATGAATAAACTTATTCCCAATTTTCACTAGTTGTTTTACTTTCTCATGAATTTGCTTAGCCCATTCTCTATGTGCTTGTTTCTTTGAGGTTCCTCCGTCCTTTATATAAGAAGCAACATGCTCTAAAAGTTGCTCTGATAGAAACTGAAAATTATAGGAGTTGTATAATGTATGATAAATGTAGTTTTTACTTTGCTCCTTTAAAATAGGTGTCAATTCTTCAACCGTTTGATTGCTCTGTGTGAAGTGACTCAAATGACGGTCAATATCAATTCCCCTAGCTGAAATAGGCGAAGACAACACAAGTCCATCCAAACTTGTCAATCTTGATAAAGCAACATAAGTTTGCCCTGCAGCAAAAGCTCGACCTACATCAATAATCGCTTTATCGAAAGTTAAGCCTTGGCTTTTATGCACTGTAATTGCCCAAGCCAATCGTAATGGATATTGGTGAAACTCTCCTATAATTTGTTCTTCAACTTCATTGGTTTCCTTATTGAGTACATATTTTTTATTTTCCCAAACATAAGGTTCTACATTCACTTCTTCTCCATCATCAAACTTGACATAAACACTGTCGTTCGATAAAGAAGATACTCTACCAATTTTACCATTAAAATACCTCGATTCCCCAGAGTAATCATTTTTAATAAACATCACCTGAGCGCCTTTTTTTAGCCTCAAAGTATCTTCATTCGGGAATTGATTTTCATTAAAATCACCTTCTATTTTAGCATGATATTTAAATTCCTTAGCTTTTATTTTTTGTAACCACCCTTCATTTTTTTCATGTGCTATTTTATTGTGAGTCGTCAGCTGTATATATCCATCTTCCAAAGATTGTTCAAAATCCGGATCATAAAATGAGTTGAGTACTTTTAAATCATCTTGTGTGATTTTATTTTCTCTGAGATGATTCAATACCTCTACAAACAAAGGGTCCGATTGTCTGTATACCTTTTCCAAAGCGACGTGTACCAAAGAGGTTTCTTGAAAAACCTTTGCACTAAAAAAGTACGCATTATGATAGTATTTTTGAAGGTAAATCCATTCATCATTCTTCACTACAGGAGGCAATTGTAGCATATCGCCAATAAATAACACCTGAACGCCACCGAAAGCTTCGTTTTTTCTTTTTCGGATTAATCGCAATATAAAATCAATCGCATCCAACATATCCGCTCTCAACATACTTACCTCATCGATAATCAGAAGTTCCATATTACGAAGTATATCTCGCTTCGACTTCTTCATCGAAAGTTGTTTCAGTAAGGACTTTGGTGTATTTACATGGGCAACTGTTGTCGCTCTCTCATTAAACTGAAGATTTTCATCGGGAATAAAAGCTCCAAAGGGCATTTGAAATAAGGAGTGAACGGTTACTCCTCCAGCGTTTATCGCTGCGATACCTGTCGGGGCAGCAACCACAACACTTTTATGCGTTTCTTTTTCTATTGATCGAAGTAGAGTCGTTTTACCAGTTCCTGCTTTTCCTGTTAGAAAAACATTACAGTTTGTAGTATTAATATAGCGAGAAACGAGGTCAGCATGTACATTTTCCATGAATCGTAATTTTAAATAGGATTGCGATTAAATTCGAAGGGTCAATTTCGATAAATTAAAGTAATTGTACAAAAAGAAACCCCATCTTAGTCATTGCTAAAATGGGGTTGTGTTATTTTCAAAGATGAATACTACCAATCTTCGTCTTCAGTGACAGGTGCTGCATCCTCTTCTTCTTTCTTTTTATCTTTATTTTTCTTACCAAAAAGACCTTTCTTTTCTTTCTTTGGTTCATCTTCTTCATTGGCTTCATCGTCGACAGAAGAAACATCATCGAAGTTAGATGAATCATCAGTAATTTCTCCATCCTCAGCCTCTTCTTCTTTTTTCTTTTTCTTTCCGAATAGTCCTTTTTTCTCTACCACAATTTCATTACCCAATGAATCATATTGAGGTAATTGTGATAAAGAATCCGTCTCATACTTTGCCATCTTATTGGCATCTTTTGCGTCTAAGACACTCTTCGGAATCATATAGTATTTTGGTTTCCACACTTCAAACCATTTACGGTGTACCAAGTACATAGAATCCGGTACTAAGAAGAATCCAGCACGCATACTATCTTCCCTTGCTACTCTTTCTCCATATTTTTGCATGTAGAAATAGCCATCGTAAAGCATTGGAGGAAGAGAATCTCCAGTTTCTTCGTTTGCTTCATCACCTTCCTGTTCAGGAAGTTCTTCGGCAACCATTGAATCATCATAACCTGGACCGCCAGCAAACAATAAGTTCTCTAAAGAATCTGATGCTGAAACAAGGTAAATACTATCTTCAGGAATAAAATCGATTACCGAATCTTCCGCTGTTAATTCCAATGGATAAGGATTATGCTGAAGACCGATGATATAATTGGGGTAATTAGAGTTGGCTTTCTTTTCTTCGGTTTTAAGAAATTTCTGATAAAAATTTCCTCTAGGTTCTACCATACCATTCCATCCTCTTTCTCTTGAAGCAAATAACTCTTCTTCTTTGGTCTCAACAGAATCTCTATCTAAAAAATAGCTAATGTATGATACCTGCCCTTTTATAGTATAGTTTGTATCTCCAATAGGCACAAAATAATCATTGAGCGAATCAGGAGTATTTTTCACATAATACAAACTACTTGTATCATCTTTCTGATAAAAAGAACTGATATATGCTGGACAAACTTTGGGTACACATCCATCAAATAAGAGTAAGCTAGATAAGAGTGAAATATATAGAAAAGTTTGTTTCATATAATTTGGTTGCATTTTCTGCTGAAAACACCGTAAGAGTATTTAAAGTTAAAAGACGAAATAATTTAAAAGTCAAAACCAAGAAAATACATTTTCGCTACTTCACACACTGCTTCAATTCTAACACAACTCAATATTTAAAACGATTCTAAAATTTTTATAATTAGGTTATGAAGGAATAGAAACAGTAAGTAACTCTATTGCAGCATTTAATTGGTAATAAGCACAAAACCGGTAGGCTTAAACACTTATAGTATAAACCTACAAACATATAAAGTGCCAAAAAAAGTAAGTTTCAATTTCAATTGGATCTATTCATGATTTTTTGGTAATTTTGCGGTGTTTAAATATTAATATGAAGTCAATATTTTCAGAAATAAATGTATTAGTCCGAAAGGAAGTTGCATTGGAGTGGAGGGAGCGTTCAAACCTTAATGGACTTTTATTGTATACTATAAGTACAATTTTCGTTTGTTATTTGAGTTTTAATCAACGTAGAGTTGAGTTGTCCCCTATCACTTGGAACACTCTTTTTTGGATCATACAATTATTCACGGCTCTGAATGGAGCATCCAAAAGCTTCACACAAGAAGCAGGAGGAAGACATTTTTATTACTACCAATTGGTAAGCCCGCAATCCATTATTTTATCAAAAATTGTTTACAATGCTCTTTTGATGTTGCTTGTTGCCTTCCTTGGTTTAGGAGTTTACAGCATCGTATTGGGTAACCCTATTCAGGATCCTTGGATGTTTACAGCATGTGTAGGATTAGGAGCCATTGGTTTTTCTTCTTCTCTTACAATGGTGGCAGGTATTGCCTCCAAAGCTCAAGGTAATAATACGTTGATGGCCATCTTAGGGCTTCCGGCTATTTTACCGATGATTTTAATGTTGATCAAAGCTTCTAAAAATGCAATTGATGGATTGGCAAGGAGTCAAACCCTAGATGAAATCATGATCATTTTAGCAATTGATATAATTGTAATAACAGTTTCCTATCTCCTATTTCCTTATCTTTGGAGGAGTTAGATAAAAATTAAATTAAACAGCAATGAAAGGTGCTTGGTGGAAAATTACAGCATTAGTCCTTATGGCCTATACCATTATAGGTGGATTATTACTGGAAGTCCCTCGCTTAGACATACTAAACGAAACAATCAGAAACTTATATTTCCATGTTCCGATGTGGTTTGGAATGATCATCGTGCTTTTAGCATCTATGGTTTATTCTATCAAATATTTAAAATCTCAAGATCTAAAACACGACCTATGGGCTGCTGAACTAGCCAATACAGGTATTTTATTTGGAATTTTGGGAATTGTCACTGGTATGATCTGGGCCAAATTCACTTGGGGAGCCTACTGGAGTGGAGATCCTAAACAAAACGGTGCCGCAGGTGGTTTGATGTTTTACTTTGCTTATGTAATCCTGAGAGGTTCATTCAAAGATGAAGAACAAAAGGCAAGAATAAGTGCTATTTTCAACATTTTTGCTTTTGCGATATTTATTCCACTTATTTTCGTTCTTCCACGCCTTACGGACTCTTTACACCCAGGCAACGGAGGTAACCCAGGTTTCAATGCCTATGACTTGGACAGTAAACTTCGTTTGGTATTTTATCCTGCGATCATTGGGTGGACATTACTAGGCGTATGGTTTACCAGTTTGAATGTAAGAATGAGAACGGTGGAGAATCAATTATTAGAAAACGAGTAAATTTATATATACAATGAAAAAAATGCTTTCAATGATCACATTAGCATTAGTAACCGTGATCAATGCAATTGCTCAAGATAAAATTCCTATCACTTCTGATGACTATGGTAACAGTAGCGTAGAAATGGCCGACCTAATGCGTGACAATGGAAAAATATACGTTGTTGTAGCTGTAATTGCAGCTTTATGGGTTGGTATGACGATTTATCTTTTTATGGTAGATAAAAAGGTAAGTAAGTTGGAGAAAATGGTAGAAGAACAATAAAACATCTAAACACATTATGAAAAAGTCTCATATTTTTGGATTAGTGATCATTGCTGTAATGATCAGTATTCTAGTTGTCACTGCCGGCGATGCGAGTCAATATGTTGATTTCACTGAAGCTTACAGTTTAGCAGAAGATGGAAACACATCAAAAGTTCATGTGATTGGTGAGCTTCAAAAAGACAAAAATGGAAATGTAATCGGTATTGATTATAATCCTTCTAAAGACCCTAATTACCTTGCCTTTACTTTAGTGGACGACAAAAACGTGGTAAAGAAAGTAGTTTGCTATTCACCCCCTGCCTCAATGAGAGATTTTGAAAAATCTGAAAAAGTAGTGGTAATTGGTAGAGCAAAAGGCGAAGGTCAAGAATTTCTTGCTAGTGAAATTTTGATGAAATGCCCTTCAAAATACGAAGAAACTGAGTTATAATATTTCAGTCTAGACACAAAAAGTCCCTTCTGAACTTGATCAGAAGGGACTTTTTTATTTAAACTTTTTCTAACTGTGCTGTATTTTTCAATCTTGTTAGATCTTTTGCTTTGGCACTTGTAAAAGACAGAAGATAATCTGCTAGCGTGTCATCATCTAATCGCGTACGATCAATGACGGTATCATGGATCTCTTCATTTCCTTTTTGAATGTGCTCCAAGAAATCATTTCTCAACTTGCTAAATTCTAGCATTTTTAGTTTAGCATCATTGTAGGTTAAATTATGATTTTTCATAATCTCACCAACTCTAAACTGATAGGTACTGTTGATTTTTATTCTTAAAGCATTCTTCAATGTAGAAGCAAAGAATCCTCCTCCTCTACCCAAGATCACTACATTACCTCTTTCAAAGTAAGTATGCATTACAGCTTCCAAAGCTGAAGTTAGATGGCCGTCTAATTTATTGTAATTTTTACCAAAAGAATGGATTAACTGTTCTACAAAACCTTTCTTTTCAAAAGGCACATATTCCTCCACATCTTTATATGAAACTTTTAATTTTTCAGAAAGATCATGGATGACAGTTGTATCAATAAGTTTCCAAGGTTGCTCATTAAGATTGAAACCAATCTTTTGATCATTCAGTTTTTGTACTAATTTTTCTCCAACATCTCTTACACCTGACCCATATTCTCTTGAAATAGTCACCACCATTCCTTTAGAATAAGGATGTTTCTTCAATTTTTTCCGAAACTGTAATTCAATGTTTTTAATAAGTTGAGAATAGATATTTGCGTCCATGACAGTAGTGTTTTATAGGTTAAAGATTTATTAACTGTAATATAAACACTTATATTATCATTTACGCTGACGCCTATCACCAAAACTGAATGATATGATAAAACCTACTCAGAACTCATCGTTTCTGCCGCTGTAATTAACAGAGATGAACTAATTCTTTTCTTGAAATTAGGGTTGATATACTCAAAATTAATTTCACCATTCTGACGTACAAAGAACACCGCTGGAACAGGTAACATCTTATGTCTTCCTCCAGTTGTCATGACAATATCCATCCCTAGGTTGGTATATTTACTGAATTCCTTGTCAGTAAGTTCGAAAGCTAAACCAAAGCTTTTAGCTGCAATCATATCACTATCAGACAATAATGAGTAATTCATCATATGCTTGTCATAAGTAAGTGCTAAATGGTCCGGCGTATCAGGCGAAATAGCGATAATCTGATAGCCAATACTTACAAGATAATCAGACACCTCTCCTAATCCAGATAATTGTCTGTTACAATAAGGGCACCAACCTCCTCTATAAAAAATGAGTACTGTCGGCTTCTTATTCATCTCTTTTCTGAGGTTGACCTCATTTCCATCTACGTCACGAAGAATAATATCTTTCGGGATATATTCACCAATAAGTAAAGGTGAAATATCAGAGGCGTTTCCTGGTATACTTTGAGCAAAGGCAGTAGCCGATAGTGTACCAAGAATTAAGATTAAAATTGCCTTTAAAAATCGGTTTGAATTGATGTTTGGGAAATGCATTTGAAAATTAAGCATAATTAATTAATAGTCAGAGTGTTTAATATAAATGAAGCAAATAAAAAGTGAAACAAATTCAATAATAAAAAGTTTAAAATATCTACTGAAATTTTAGTACGAACATTCCATTTTTACAAATGTAAAAATATAAATCTAAACCTTCTATACTACAAGAATTCTTTTATGTTTTACCAAAAAGGTTAAAGGTAAAAATCTGTATTAAGCAAAATGATTTTTCAGAAAACAATAAAGAATTGATGATAATCTATTCTAGCATTAAACTTATCATTGAATTTCTTCTTAATTTATAAAAAACTCTCCTAAAGACTTCTCTTTTTGTAACTTAACTCTCAAAAAATGTAACTTTCTAGAGTTTATTTCATCATTGCAACGTATGAGTAACCACTTTATTTACATATCATTTCTTCTTATCGCTTTCACCTCTACTTCTTTTAGCTTTGGTCAATCCTTGAAAGATAGTACTCTATTGAATGGATATGTGAGAGATATCAATGATAAAATTACAGGAAGTGTCTTCCTCTCTAACTCAAAACTAACGTTACTTTTCAACAATTACCCTCCTAAAAATTGGTGGGACAGTGATGGTCTGATTTTAAGAGACCGCCCAAAAGATGTCATTTACGTTCCCAACAACAGCTATTTAATTGGCCTTGGTATCAGCTTTGGAAACCTAGGAGTTCGTGCCAGTGTTCAGACACCTATTTCAGAGTACGATGAAGATATTTATGGAAAATCAAGTGTATTCCGGTTAAGAGTGGATGGATTTGTCAAGAAATGGTATTTGGATGCAGAATATTATCGGTATTCGGGATTTACAGAAACGAATACAGGCATTTATGACAGTACTTGGAATAACCCTCAAAAATTAATCAGAGGTGATATTATCACACGGTCGATCAACCTTCATGCGGTTCGTTTTTCGAATAAAAAATTTAGTTATAAGGCTATCTTTAAACAAAAAGAAATACAACTTAGAAGTGCCTTCACTACCTATTTTAAAGGGCGTTATAGGTCAGAAAATTACAATGCTAGTGCTCCTTTTCTTCCTCCATTAGCAAGAAACCCTGAATCAAAGTTTGGAACGATGAGCCGACTTACGATGAATGACCTCACTTTAATTGGAGGAGGTGCAGGTGTGTTGGTATGGAAAGGGTTTTACCTAGGTGCTATGGTTGGCATAGGAGTTGGTGCACAACATCAAAGTTATACATTAGCCACTGAGTCGGGTACGCACTATGCTTTTATCCCTGCCTTAGATCTTAAAGGTTCTGCAGGTTATAATACAAAGAGAATGTTTATTACACTATCGGTCAATTCAGAGATTACTTATAGTGTATTGCCTTCGGTTCTGGATCAAGAGTTTTTAGCAATCAGTTACTTTACCAATTTTGAGGTGAATTGTGGTTATCGCTTTGATATGGGACCTCGATTAAATAATACAGTTCAATGGACTAACCATTTTATTAAGCAAACTATTGACACGGTCATGGGAAAAAACAATATAAAAAATAAGGAACAAGATTAGTCTTGTCCCCTATTCAATCTATATAACCAAGTAAAATTTAATTTTCTTTATGTTTAAAACAAATGGCGAACATCTGCTTATTGGCTTTAGAAAGAGCCTCTTAGTTTGTAAGTATCTGCTACTTTCGTAATAGCCACCATATAGGATGCGATACGAAGAGATACATTGTGCTTCTCTGCAATACCAAATACTTTTTCAAAAGCTTCTTTCATAATTCTGTCACTTCTTCTATTTACTCTATCGCGAGTCCATTTATAACCTAATCGGTTTTGTACCCATTCGAAATAAGAAACTGTAACTCCTCCTGCATTTGCCAAAATATCAGGCACTACAACTACGCCTTTTTCATGTAGAATTTTATCTGCTTTAGCACCTGTTGGGCCATTTGCTCCTTCTACAATTAACTTTGCTTTGATGGCATCTGCATTTTTTATATTGATCACATCTTCCTTCGCAGCTGGAACCAAAACATCTACTTCCAGTTCCAATAATGCCTCATTCGTGATCTTCTCTCCACCTGTAAAACCTTCAAGAGTTTTATAAGTAGCTCTATATTCACTTGCTTCTCTCAAATCAATACCGTCTGGGTTAAAAAACGCTCCTGTATGATCTGAGATTGCCGTAATTTTCAGTCCTTTTTGAGCTAAAAGTTTGGCTGCATTACTTCCAACATTACCAAAACCTTGAATAGCAGCAGTTGCACCATTAGGATTGATTTTCATCTTACGTAATGCTTCCATAGCTGAAACCATTACGCCTCTACCTGTCGCTTCTACTCTACCAAGAGAACCACCCAAAACCAATGGCTTTCCGGTTACTACCGCTTGAACCGTCTTACCTTGAGCTTTGGAATACTCATCCATAATCCAAGCCATTTCTTGTGGGCCCGTTCCCATATCGGGTGCTGGGATGTCAATATCAGGACCAAAGATTTCGTACATTTTTACAGTGTAAGCTCTTGTTAACCTTTCGAGTTCACCTTTTGACATATTGGCAGGATCACATTTTATTCCTCCTTTGGCTCCTCCGTATGGAATATCTACAACGGCACATTTCCATGTCATCCATGCGGCCAACGCTTTCACCTCATCAAGGTTCACATCCATATCATAGCGAACACCTCCTTTAGAAGGTCCTAACGTATTGGAATGTATTACTCTGTATCCCTCGAATACTTTTTTATGGCCATCATCCATCACAATGGGTAATGACACAATCACTTGTTTTGCAGGACTTTTTAAAACCTCATAAGTTTCTAAATCTAACCCAAGCTTTTCGGCAGCGATATTGAATCGCTCCATCATAGACTCAAATGGATTCTCCTTGTCAGTAATTGGTGCAGGTTCAATGTACCCCATGTAAATTTATTTTATGTGTAAATATTACGTTTATTAATGCAAATACCTTAAAATCCATTCAAATAAGCAAATTATTTATTCAAAATGATTTGATAAAAATTCATAACCAATTTATAATCAAATGGATATTTTCTTATTTAGTATACTGACGGTTACTATAAGATAGGCAGGTTAAGAAGAAATATTGTTGGGTTTCATTATGATTAATAGATGAGGTTATTTTCTTTGTTCCTGTATGAATAAAATGGTTTTCATACCAATGACTCACACCTCCATTTATATATTTTTCAACATTGTTTGCTGGAGAATAATCTTTGTAAACCACTACTTTACAACCATTTTCATATTCTAAACGGTTGGAGATTTTGTAGAAAAAGCTATCTCTACTCACATGTAAGAAGGCTACTTTTTTGTGATCTGCATACGCCTGAACAGACTCTACAGGTAAATTATTTTTTAAGCTTCTAGCCATATAAGTGTTGTCCCATTGCATCTTTCCAGTTTCAGGATCAAATCCACACGCGATAACTCTTTTGTAGCGACATTCCAAAGGAAACGGATTTCCTCCTTTTAATTTATCGACATTTAATGCATAAGGAATATACTCCCCCTTTTTCATGATTTGATTTTCATAATTCTGTAAAAATCGCTTTGGAGTAGGAACATCTGCTCTTGAGAAGAAGCTTTCAGTCGTGTATTTAGCATCACTCGTAAATGGATAAGTATATTCCATCTCCTCCATCACAAAAACAACTTGCCCATTCATAAATTGTAATTCATGCTCTTGCAATGTAAGGTGTTGAGGAATAACCTTGTTTCTCTCTCTTTTATTTTTAAACTTTTCTTTAATATGTTCTTGTTCCTTCTCACTTAAATGACTATTGAAATTATTAAAGAATAGAAAATCATAAAACTTAGGTCTTAAACGATAACTATTTCTACCAACAGCCATTGTATAGACTCCTTGTACATCTTCTTCATAACTCCCTAAACCATAGGTTCCAATGATCATCAATTCTCCTTTTGAATTATGGTAAGGTCGGAAAGTCTGATAATTATAATCTCTTTGTGCTTCCTCAAAATACTGCTTATCCAATCGACCTTCCACTGTGTAGTCATTAATGTAAACTCCTCTATGTTCACTTGACATTTCTGCTTTGATCACAACTGTAAGAAGATCAACTTTATGATCCCATTTCATACACACAACACCTCCATTAAGTTGGTTGATTGAAGGTAAAATTGTTCTTTTACCACTCTCTAGTTCCCAGCGTGAAACAAATGGCCTTGCATCTGCGGCCCCTCCCAAAAAGCAGATATTGTCCTCTATCTCAAAATAATCAATAGTCATTTTTTCTACATTTCTATAGAAAAATATCTTGTGAGATCCATCTTCAAGGTGAATACGTAATACTTGGTAATTCCTTTTGCTTGAACGCATCAAGTAATAGGCGTATTTATCATCAAAGTCTTCTGAAATAAAGTCTCCATAATGAGTCAGACTGATGTTCTTTACCCACTTTTTCTGAAAGTTGGATTTGATATACGTCACTTCCAATTCTGAAATGATATCTTTTTCTTCTCCACCATATCTGTTTCTTAACACTATCAAGCCTTGATCTCCCATGGGGTTAATATGATAATTACCATCATATTCGTGTAGCATTGGAAATCGGATTGTGTTTTCTTCAAAAGTTTGTGAATGACTGACAGTCGCTAGACTTAAAGTCAATATGAAAATTAGGAATGAATAAAATTTTGTTTTCATGAGATAATGATAGTTGATAAAGGGTAGTAACTAGGTTGAAATGAGATCTAGAAATTAGTACTTTTTAATCCATAAATATTTGAAATAAAATGTACTTTTGTTGGGTTCTAACTTGCTTGATTTTTTAAACTAGCAGATGATAAGAATCCTATAATTCCGGGCTATTGACAAACTCTATTATTTGAGAAAAGATCACTTTAGTAAAGTATATAGTTCCCTTTTCCTTGTACTGAACAATAAATTAAGAATCCATTTTGAATAATTCACAAGTTAAAGAGTTAAATACCAATCACTTAACAAAGAAACTTTTAATTAGAGTAAGCTTTCTTATAATTATCCTATTTCAAATTGTAGTGATAGTTAAATTCTTGTTTCCATATAATGTTAAAACTACCTACGGACAAGTGGTTTTATCATCGGATAATAATATTATAGGAGCTACTCTTAACACCACAGATAAATGGAGACTTCATATTGAAAACGACAGTGTATCCAATTTCTTCAAACGAGCTATTATTGAGAAAGAAGATCAATGGTTTTATTATCATTTTGGCGTTGACCCTTTAGCTATTGGAAGAGCTTTTATGAATAATCTTTTGACGGGAAAAAGAACATCTGGAGCATCTACTATCAGTATGCAGGTAATTCGATTATTAGAGCCTAAAGAAAGAACTTATTGGAATAAAATAGTGGAGGTATTAAAAGCTATACAGCTGGAAATCACTTATTCAAAAGATGAAATCCTTAATCTCTACCTAAACCTTATACCTTTTGGGGGAAATATTGAAGGTATTTATTCGGCATCCTTATTATACCTTCAAAAGAAACCTTTACTTCTAAGTCCTGCAGAAGCCTGCCTTTTATCCATTATCCCTAACCGGCCTACTTCATTAGCTATTAATAGCTCAAAAAAACAACTAAAAAAAGAAAGAAATATATGGTTGGAAAGATATTACGAAATGGGACTATTCGATAAAAGTACTTTGAATACCGCCCTTACCGAACCAATTTACTTTCAACGAAAAAAAATCAACAACCTTACCCCTCACCTCAATCAAAGACTTTATAATGAACATCCTCTACAACTTTCATTTTCAACTGGCATTAACGAAAAAGTACAAATACGAGCTCAAAAAATCGTTAAAAATTATTCTAAAGTAATTCAATCTTATGGTATTCAAAATGCTGCTGCTATTATCATTGATAACCAAAACCATAAAATCATTGCCTACATAGGGTCACAAGACTTTGAAGACGATCAAAATGCAGGACAAGTAGATGGTGTTAAAGCTGTAAGGTCGCCAGGAAGCACCTTAAAACCCTTGGTGTACGGAATGGGGTTTGATAAAGGCTTAATTACACCTCAACAGATGATATTGGATGTACCAACAGACTTCGGAACTTACAGTCCAATGAATTATGATCAAAAGTTCAGAGGTAATATCACTGTACAAGAAGCGCTTACTCAATCTTTAAATATCCCTGCTGTTGCATTGCTCGAAGGGGTAGGCATTCACAACTTTGTACAGAAATTAACGCTGGCGGAGTTTTCTACCATTCAACGTCAGCAAAAAAGGTTAGGTCTCTCTACCGTATTAGGTGGATGTGGAGTTACTCTGGAAGAACTATCCAAACTCTACTCTTCCTTTGCCAACAAGGGAGTTTATCACAATATTTCCGTATTGAAACCAACGGAAGAACATGAAACTGAAATTATCAGTAAAGAGAGTGCTTACATGCTCAGAGAGATTTTGAGTACACTAAAAAGGCCCGATTTACCAAATAACCCACAAAATAGTATCAATGTACCAAAAATTGCATGGAAAACGGGCACATCATACGGTAGAAAAGATGCATGGAGCATTGGTTATAATTCAAAGTATACTGTTGGGGTTTGGTGTGGTAACTTTTCGAATGAAGGCGTCCAAGAATTAACAGGGGCAGAAATTGCTACCCCACTTCTTTTTAGAGTTTTTAGAAGTTTATATCCTTCAAACAATGTTGTGGAAGAAGAAGTAGAGGTTCCTGACAACTTATTCAAACGAAATGTATGTGCTGTAACAGGACTTGTCCCTAATCACTTCTGCGATCATCAAATTAATGATTGGTACATACCATTGGTTTCTTCTACAAAAAGATGTACACACAAAAAGGTAGTTTTTATACACCCTAATGAAAAGTTTTCCTACTGTTCAGAATGTCTACCAAAACATGGAGGGTACATCAAGAAAAGCTATCCCAATCCTCCTAAAGATTTAACGCAATACTATATAGACGAGAAAATTCCATTTCCTTTTGCCCCTCCTCACAATCCAAATTGTCAGAGTATGATTTCAGGTAATCCACCAGAAATTGTTTCCCCTTTAGATGGGCGAACTTATTATGTATCGCAAACCAATGCTGAATTAGAGCTAAAAGCGATCACCTCCAATGATGTAGACTATGTATTTTGGTATGTCAATGATCATTTCAAAGGAAAAATTCATAAAAGAGAAACATTCTTCTACAAACCTTCTCTTGGAAAAAATAAGATTTCTTGCAGTGATGATAAAGGTAGAAATACTGATATTTCTATCTTTGTAAAGTAAGTTCAAAAAACTTACATCATAAAAACTCAAAACTTCTTTAAATAGAAATACGCATTTACACTATATGATCGAACTTGCAGGACTTATCGGGTTGGGATTTTTTGCACAGTGGCTTGGTTGGAGAATCAAGATTCCTGCAATCTTGCCGCTTATATTAATAGGCCTTTTAGTAGGATCTTTCTCTACGTATTTCACTCCCGATGGCTCGAAGTTTATTGACGGAGATAAAATTTTTCATGGGGAACTATTATTTGATGTAGTCAACTTATCAGTGGGATTAATTCTTTTTGAAGGAGGAATGACACTCAAATTAAAAGAAACCAAAAATATTGGAAGCGTCATTTGGCGTTTACTCTTTTTCGGCACCTTTATTACATTGATAGGAGGAGCTATTGCAACGCACTATATCATGGGAATCAGCTATAGAATAGCATTCCTTTTCAGTGCATTGATCATTGTGAGTGGTCCCACCGTTATAGGACCTTTATTGAGAAATGTAAAACCAAATGCTCGTATTAATACCATTTTAAAATGGGAAGGAATTTTAATCGATCCAGTAGGTGCTTTAACTGCTATTCTTATTTTTGATTTTATTCTATCTGGGCAACCCAACGAGCTATTTACCTTCTTTGCACTAAAAGGGTTTACATTACTAACTTTATCGGGGTTAATATCAGGTGGAATAGCCGCTTTTATTACCACAAAAGTTTTAAATCAAAGATTATTACCTGATCATCTTAAGAATACAGTTATCCTTGGATTTGTCATTGCCACTTTTGCCTTTTCAGACCTTTTACATGCGGAGTCGGGTTTATTAGCAGTGACGGTATATGGGATGATATTAGCCAACTCAAAAGTAGCTTCAATTAAATCTATTCTGGCGTTCAAAGAAGATGTAACACTCATTTTGATATCCTTTCTCTTTGTGATGTTGTCTTCGAGAATGAATATCAGTGACCTTGAGGCATTAGCTAATTTCCGTAGTGTTTTCCTATTTATAGTTATTATATACGTGTTGCGACCATTGGTAGTACTCTTCAGTACTTTGGGGACATCAATGTCATGGAAAGAAAGAATTTTCATTTCCTATATCTCTCCAAGAGGTATTGTTGCCGCAGGTGTGGCCTCTTTATTCACATTGAAACTTACCCAAGGTATTGCTCCTATCACTCCTACTCAAGTCGAAGAAGCTAAGTTATTACTTCCTCTGACCTTTATGATTATCATAGGTACTGTGATTCTTCAAGGATTGACTGCTAAGCCTTTCGCAAAACTATTAAATGTCACGAGACAGGAACCTAACGGTATTTTATTCCTAGGAGCTAGTGAAATAGGGCTATTTATTGCCAAGATATTACAGCAATATCATATCCCTGTCATGGTTTCTGATACGTCTGAGCAAAACTTACGAGAAGCCAAAAGACATAGAATCCCGATTTATGAAGGAAGTATTTTATCCGATGGAGCCATAGAAAATGTAGACTTTTCAGCTTATGGTCAACTATTTTCTACTACTTCCAATAATGAAATCAATATTTTGGGTAACCGTACTATCTCTTCTGAACTAGGTATGAATAAAGTTTTTCGTATTGCTTCAAAGATGGAAGTGGAAATGCATACTCTTCAAAAACCACAACATTTACTCTTCAGAGGTAAATATGACTTTATTGGGTTAAGTACTTTAATCCGTAAAAAACATCAGGTAAAACATATTAAAATTCAGAAGTCAATGGACCAGGAAGAGAGTATAGATTTCTTAGATCAACTTGATTTACCGGTGTTTATCATCCATGAAAACAACTATGTAACTCCCGTTACCGACTCTCTAAATGAAATCAATGAGGGGGATGAAATTGTCTATATTGAGTTTAATGAATAACAAATCATTAGATATTAGGTTAATTAAACCTAAAATATTTTGAATAATTTCTATCTAACATTATTTATGTAAGTGGTAAGCGATACTGTGAGGATATCGAAAAGTGAGTTTGAAAGTACGTAATGAAAAAGAGAGTCGCTATTGACATAGGCAATACTTTAATGAAAGTTGGATTCTTTCAAGACAACGAATTGATAGATGTTTGTGTCTTTAAAGAGGAAGTAGAACTTATAAAAGCATTAAAAGACTTCTCTTGCGAATGTATTGGTATAGCAAATGTGGGCAAAATTGAAAATAATTTGGTCCAAGAACTAGAAAAAGAGTTTGATGTTATTATTATTACATCAGATTTGAAATTACCGTTCATCAATCGTTACGCAACTCCTAAAACATTGGGAGTAGACCGAATTGCAGCAGTAGTTGGTGCAATGTCTATTTTTCCTAATGAAAACTGTCTTGTTATTGATATCGGCACTTGTGTCACTTATGATTTCATTAATTACAAAAACGAATATTTAGGTGGTGGAATTTCACCAGGAATAAATATGAGATTAAAAGCAATGCATTCATTTACGGCTAACTTACCTCTTCTAGAATGGGAAGGAACTAATGTTGACCTGATCGGCAACAGTACTGATAATTGTATGTTATCAGGGGCGGTAAATGGAATCACAGCTGAAATTGATGGAATTATTCGCCAATATGAGGCTAAATATGGTAGAATTAATAATTTACTATGCGGTGGAGTTGCAAATACTTTTGAATCTAAATTAAATTCAAGCATCTTTGCAGACCGAAATTTGGTTCTCAAGGGAATCGATAGTATCCTGAGATTACATGTATAGACGTATTAATCATATCATTCTTACTTGCCTCTCAATTTTTGCGTTCACTACAACAGCTTCAGCGCAAATAGGCAACTCTCCTTTTACAGTATTAGGAGTTGGAAACCCTGTAGAAGCAACCTCTGTTAGAAATAGAGGCATGGGTAACACTGGTGTAGGCTTAGCAAGTTATGGACATTCCAATTTGCTCAATCCTGCAACTTTAACTTATAACAACTTAACGCTTTTTGAGATTGGCATGTACGCCGAACAAAGAACGTTAACAGCAGAAAACCAAACACAAGCTGACTATGGTGGAGGTTTAAGTTACATGACTTTTGCTTTTCCTGTAAGTCAAAGGTGGACAATGAGTGTAGGATTCAAACCTTACACTACTGTAGGGTACAGATTCTCTCAGCTTGACACCTTAAGCATACCTGTCAATGGTCAATTAACTCCCGCTAAGTATTACGCAATTCAGAATGAAGGTAAAGGAGGTATAAACCAAGTTTATTTTTCAAATGCATTTCGTGTTGCAAAAGGCCTTTCGATAGGTCTTGAATTAGGATACAACATTGGAGTTATAGAAAGAAATACAAAAACTGAACTCATTGATGGTTCAAGCGACTTCATCTCAGCAAGAGGAATTCGTTTAAATTATAGAGGTTTAGTTTATAAGCCAGGAGTTTACTACTCTCATCATTTAGGTTCCAAAGAAAAGGGATCGAGAATAAACTTTGGTGCTACATATACTTTTGAACAACAAGTTGATGTAAAACGTCTAGAAGATATTCAAACACGTTCTACAACAGACTTGATTTTAAATCGAGATACTATTATTGTCGATAATTCACAAGTCGCAACAATGCCTCAGGAATTTGCAGTAGGTTTGAGTTACGAATTAGTAGGAAAATTGGCAGTTGCAGTAGACTTTAAACATCAAAATTGGTCAAATTTTGTTGATTATGATGGAAGATCTCAATTAACAGATGCTTATAAAGTAGGTTTAGGTGTTGAATATACTTCCAACTACTTATCAACAAGATATATTGATAGGATTACATATAGAGGCGGTTTTTCTTACGGAATCTCTCCATACGAACCCTACGGGCCTGATAAAAAGATTAAAGAGTATTTAGTGACGGCTGGTATTGAATTCCCAATGGGCTTTTCTTCATTATCTGTCTCTGGACAATATGGATGGAAAGAATCAGAGGTTCAAAACAGTAATACCTTCGATGATCGTCACTATCAATTAAATATAGGTGTAACAATCAACGATCGCTGGTTTGTAAGGCGAAAAATCAACTAATCAATCGGATTTTCAAACATGAATAAGTTAGCAACCTTTCTATTAGGACTAATGTTTGTAGCAGGAATTGCTCAAGCACAAGAAGAAGGAACAGAAGCCGAAAAGGACAATGGTTTAACCGAACAAAATGCTGCTGATGGTAGCGTAAAAAAAGGATGTGATGCGAGAGGGTATTGCTGGGGTGAAAATGTAGAAGAGACTAAGTCGAAATACACTTTCTTCTCTGATAATATGAAAGCAAAGAATTACGGACAAGAAACACTTGACGCGTTCGATTACTTGTATACTAATGCTCCATATATCCATAAAAACTTATATATCTACGGATTGAAGCTTTTCAAAGCTAAACTTTCTGCTGAAACAAAGAAAAAGGCTGCCGCAGATAAAGGTCTTATCACAGAGTATGAAGACATGGTGCTTAAGCTATATGATGAGAGAGGTAAATACTTTGGCGAAGCTGAAAAGTGGGAATCAACAAAAGGTAAATACTTATACAGATATGTAAAAGATCGTCCTGATTTCGACGAGAGACTTCCTGAGTACTATGCTTTCTATAGAAAAGTAGCAGATAGAGACGGTGTTAAAACTGATGATTCAAACATGTCTGCTTATGTTGCAATCGTAGCTAAATTACACATTGCATACAAAAAAGCGGTTCAAGGATTTAACAAAGATCCTAAAACAAAAGCTCAAAAATCAGCAATCTTAACTGCAAATTCAGTAATTGCTAACAAAGAGGGTAAGTACACTGATGATCAAATCAAAGAGTACACTGCTAAAAAAGCTGCTGCTGAGAAGGAATTAGTAAATCTTGAAACTGCGTTTGAAACAAATGACGCTGAATTCAAAAAATACAAAACTTTCAACGAAAACTGGTTAATGGACGAATATGATTTCGTTTCTGAAATTGCTGGTAAAAACATTGAAATTGCTACTGCTGCAAAGAAAGATAAAGATGTAAAAGCTTGGACTCGTATTCAAACTATGGGTGACAAGTACATCATGGGTATGTTAGATATCGACTGTGACTTCATCAACGATAAATTAGGTGCTAAGTTCAAAGCTGATCCTTCTGATATTGCTACTGCTAAGAAGATTGTAGGTTACTCTATCCGTAAAAAATGTATGGATGGTCCTTACTTCATCCAAGCTGCTGAAGTAGTATTTGCTGCTGAACCAACTCCAGCTTACGCAAACTTAATTTCTGGTCAATACATCAAACAAGATGATACAGACAAAGCAATTGAGTGGAAAGAAAAAGCAATCGAGTTATACACTGAAGATCCTTCGAAACAAGCTGAGGCTTCAATTGACCTTGCGAAGTTATATAACAAGAAAGGTTTAAAAACTCAAGCTCGTGCTCAAGCTTACAAAGCAGTCGAGTTTGATAGCGAAATCTCTAAAGAAGCTTACACTTTCATTGGTGACCTTTACATGGGTTCTTACAAGCAATGTTTCGAGTCTTCTAATGACAACGTTCACGAAAGAGCTTGTTACTTAGCTGCATATGATATGTACCAAAAAGCAGGTGCTTCATCTAAAATGGCTGCTGCTCAAAAGCAATTCCCTTCTAAGTCTGATGTATTTACATTAGCTGCGAAAGGTTATGCTGAAGGTAAAGCATTACAAATTGGATGTTGGATCGGTGGATCAACTACTTTAAGAGTTCGTCCATAGTTTCAATAAACATTGAAAATACTTCAAGCCTCATACTTCAAAAGTATGGGGCTTTTTTTATGACAAACAACTATTATATGAAATGAAAAAACTATTATTAATCACTCTCTCCCATTTGCTGTTTATGAGTTGTTCTTCGTCTTCAGATAAAGTAACAGTCACATGGAATATCAAATTAAATCATCCCGTTGAGAAAGATATTTTTATTGTCGGCAACCAGGACTTCCTTGGAACTTGGGACCCAACGCAAGTCAAAATGGAGAGAGTAAATGAGTTGAACTGGATTTTTAGCCATAAAGTTGAGCCTAGGAAATTATTAGAATTTAAATTCACACTTGGAGACTGGAAATTTCAAGCCGCAGATATAAATGGAAATGAAAGACAGAATGACGAATTCATAGTACCTCAACAAGACACTACTTTTCATCTAACAATAGAAAAATGGACAGATGGAAAAAAGAAAAAAGTGCAAGGCCAAATCACTGGTGAAGTTCGTTATCATCGAAACTTTCATATTGATGGAATTTTAGATAGGGATATTATCGTATGGTTGCCACCTTCCTATTTGAGCGACACGGATAAAAGATACCCCGTGTTGTATATGCATGATGGTCAAAATATCATAGACCCTGCAACTTCTTCATTCGGTGTAGATTGGCAAGTAGATGAAACAGTTGACAGTTTGGTTCGTAAGGATCTACTAGAAGAGATCATTATTGTAGGATCATACTGTACTACTGATCGAACTGAAGACTATGGAGATACAGATAAGGGAAAAATCTATCGTAAATCAATCGCTATCGATCTAAAACATTTTATTGACAATAACTATAGAACTAAACCAGAGAAGCAAAATACAGTAGTAGCAGGCTCTTCAATGGGCGGTTTGGTCAGTTTTATGATTGCGTGGGAATATGCAGACCTATTTAAGGGAGCAATATGCATGTCACCTGCATTTAAATATGAAGATTTTGATCATATAGAAAGTATCAAAGACAGTTCTAAAAAGGAACTTCTCATTTACATTGACAATGGAGGTAAACAAGTAGATGTTATACTTCAAGAAGGAGTTGATAAGATGTCAGCATCCCTACTAGAAAAAGGTTTCAAACAGAATAATGACCTTTTTGTAGTAATTGACAAAGAAGCTAGACATTCTGAAGGAGATTGGGCAAAGCGTTTCCCTAATGCGATTCAGTTGTTTTTTTAAGAAATAATAAGTTTCAAATCAAACAATTAACCCTTTTATTACTTTAATTTTGTAGTAGAAGGGTATTTTTATATTACCCTCATCATTTGCTTAAATTCATTACAATCAAAACAATAAAGAATATGAAAAAGTATTTTCTACTTTTCAGTATTTCGTTCTTCTATTTTTCTCAAAATTTATATTCTCAAAACTATAAAACCAATCAAAAATTATTAGCAGAGAAAGAGAATCAATTACAAAAATTAGAAAAAGAATTTAGTATAGATTCGGTTTCTCTTAGCAGTTTAGTTTATGGACTAGAAAGAGAAATTAGAAATATTGAACACGAACGAGATTCAATACATCAATATCTAAATGATATTAAGCCTGTCAATAACGCTATAGGTACTTTTAAAAAGGATATTAGCATTACCAATAAGGCGGATAAGAAAGATTATTATTTTGACGAAGGAGATTCCGTACTACTTGTCAATCACTCTAGAAGCACTTTCACCTTTCAAACTACTAACGGTTATCAGTATACTATCAATAAGAAGTATATTAAGGCAGTCAGTGGAAAAAAAGAAACTACATCATTAATCGCCCAATATCAAAACAAGGTTGAAGACTACAATGAACTTGTTGCTTCGCTTCCTTCTAAAGAATGGTTTCAATACGATATCAAAAGGGTACAAAAAGAACGAGATAATTATCAGGCCCAGTACGATCAAATGGTCAATGAGATACAACTGATCAAAGAAGAAATAAAACAGCTCAGTGCTATTCTCAATATCAAAACTACAATATAAAGTAAAAAGGCTACCAAAATAATGGTAGCCTTTTATGCAAATTAATTATTCGATTAATTGAAGGATTATAAGTAGAATACCTGAACAAATTTTCTTGAGTAATTAGCACCGTCTGACCTAGTACTGTTTTGTATGTTCAAGCTTTAGTTAAATTATATTTATAATTGAATTGGCTAGTATGTATGTAATTTCTTATTCTATGACTGAAAATGAATCAATGTATTTTTTATCATCAATTTCTAATTCTATCATATAAACTCCTGATGGAAAGTCTTTTAATTCATATTTAGTATATTTTTTTGCTCCTGCTAAAAACTTATCTTCATAGATGATTTCACCAAATTCATCTTGAAGTTTTAATTTAATGAACCCTTTTATCTGAGCATCTAGCATCAAATATAAATCCTCATCTTTAACAGATACCTCAAACTTCTCTTGTTGAGAGGTAAGAGTATAATTCATCATAATAGCTGTTTTAGAAGGAGTTACAAAGAACTCACGAGTCATTATTTTATCTTCAAATCGCATTTGAAAAATAAATTTCCCAACAGGAAGTGACTTTAGATTAATATCTTCTCTAACTTTTCCTGTTGAAATAATAGTTTTCTCATGATAAATATTTCCTTGTCTATCTGATATTCTAAAGTTTATTTCTTCTCCATTTAAATCGTCAAATATCAAGCTTACAGCTTTGCCATTTAAAGACGCTTTAAAGAAATATGATATACCATTAAATGGTAAGTAAAAGTCATTTGCTAAAGCCGTTATACTCGATAACGACACTATAAATAATGCGCTTAAGATGATTAGTTTTTTCATAATATTTAGAGAGATTAGTGGGATGTAATAATTGAATGTTTGTATTAGTATGTGATTTAATATATGACAAAGGTAGAAGTAGATAAATAGTTATAATATGTCGATCAACACATTTACACAATTTTTTACACCATATTAAAAGCTGCTAAAAAACAGTATTTAAAATATAAGTATTTCAATAAAACACATCTATCATTAATGAAATCACAATAACATACCATATACACCCCTCAAATTCAATTTATTCAAAATATGATTTTAAAAACACAGATATTAAACGTACCTAATACACCATGATATAACAGCTAATTTGTTGTTATGTGAAAAATGAAATATTTTTTATATTTTTTAAGATTCAATTGTTGTTGATAGGCTATTATTAGTTGTCATTAATTCAAACTAAGTACTAAATCATAAGTATTTAAATTCAGTCTATTTTTTCGACAACATGAAAGTAATAACTATTATTCTATTTCTTCTATTTTCATTTACAGCTATATCGGCTCAAGAAAAAAACTCTTTTTGGAAATCATTAAAAGTTACTGGTTTAGGAATTGGTGAAATTGGTTTTCAGTGGGATCCTCTTGATGATGATGACACATGGCACAATTTACCTGCAGATCAAAGAAAAGAAGAAGATCGTCCACATGGGTTTGTTTCTTATGGTTTAGACTTACAACTCAATCACATGATTGACGGTGCCTCTTTTGTAGGTATAGGATATCAATATCAACAGTTTGTGGAACAAGATATTTTAGGGCCAATGAATACCTATTATCTACATTTCAGAACAGGTGATGATTTTGACAACAAATATTGCCTTTTTGTTGAACTAGACTTGGGTGGTTGTTTTATGCAGAACTATTTTGAGGGTATCATGTACAGGGCAAATGTAGGTATTGACTTCAATGGTCTTAATATCCCTCAAGTCACTCCTACCGTAAATTTATATATTGGCCAAAGGGTGTTGAACAATATATCAACAAGAAAAAAAACAGGTGGTTTTTATACGATGTTTGGGGCTAGTATTGGGATGAGAATACATTAATAAAAGAAAAACCTCATACCCTTTCGGATATGAGGTTCTACTATTTTGAAGTTCCTCACTTTCTAAGTATGGTGATGAACTGATTCTTCTAACATTGGGTGGTTTTGAGGGATCAAACCGCCTTTGCTTAGACCTGTAAAATACAAGTATAAGAAGATCGATAGGAAGATCATACCAGTACCAATTTCAGTTAAACCGAATCCTCCATTTTCTTTTAATGAACCTGGAACGATTAATAAGCAGTACTCCATGAAGTGACCGAAAATTACAACTACTGCTACAATTTTCATCATGATAGTCTTACGCTTAGCGTCACGAGTCATTAATACGAAGAATGGGAATAAGAAGTTAGTTACTAAAATACCGAAGAATAATGGAGCGTAAGTATCGCTCTTCAAACGGTCAACAAAGTATACTGTTTCCTCTGGAATGTTTGCATAGTAAATCAATAAGAATTGAGAGAACCATAAGTACGACCAGAAGATAGAGAAACCAAATAAGAACTTACCTAAGTCATGTAAGTGGTTCTCGTTTACTAATTTCAAATAACCCATGTCTTGTAGGATCAATACAAACAATGACATAAACGCCACTGCTGTTACTAACCAACCAGCAAGGATGTACCACCCGAATAGAGTAGAGAACCAGTGCGTGTCGATTGACATGATCCAATCCCATGAAGTGATTGATTCAGAAATACCAAAGAAAATTAAGAAAGCTACTGAAAGTCTCTGTGCTTTTCTGAAGTATTTCGTTGTTCCTGACATATCTTGATCTTCAGCCTTAGTTACTTTGTTCAAGATGAACCCAAAGAAAGTCCAAATTGTAACGAAAAGTACCATTCTGAATAAGAAGAAAGGAACGTTTAAGAAATCTGTTTTACCTGCAATGATTGCATCATATGTAGGTGAGTTAGGATCAGCAATTCCATCGTGTGTCCAGTGGAAAATTGTATGAGAACCTACTAAAAAAGTAATCAATAATACAATACCACCAACTGGGATAAACTGACGGAAGTTCAACATTACTCTCATGATTAATGTAGGCCAACCTGAGTTCGCTACATATTGAAGAGCAAAGAAGAAGAAACCTAACAGGGCTACGCCTGTGAAGAATACTCCACTCATCCAGAAATCTACGATAATACGCTGATACCAGTGGAATTCACCGTGGTGTCCTCCGCCATGAGCGTCACCGTGAGCACCATCTGAAGCAACAGAAGCTACCTCAGTTGCATGCTGTACTGCTGCGTGATGGTCATCGTGACCACCACCCATCATCAAGAAGATCGCACCCAACACGAACAATACCACTCCGATACCGCCGATGAGCAACACGTTCTTCTTCAGTTTACCATCAAAAGTAAACTGTTCTTGAACATTTTTAAGATCTACATCTACGTGTGCCATATCTCTATATTTAATATAGTTAAGATCGTTGGGACGATCTAGTTTCCTTGAAGTTTTCTAACATACTTAACAATAGCCCAACGCTCTTCAGGGTTTACCTGAGATTTGTGAGGCCACATATTTCCTTTACCGTGAGTGATCACGTGGAAAATATGTCCATCAGTCGCTTTCTTGATCGATCTACCTTTCAAGTTAGCTACACCACCGTATACTTTACCTACTTTACCTTTACCGTCACCTTTTTCACCGTGACAAGGCATACAGTAAGCTGTAAATAAGTGCTCACCTTGAGCTAATACAGCAGGAGTTGCTTCTAATGGATTTTTTAAGTTAGCGGCTGCCCACTCTAATGAATCTTTTGATACCTCCATATAATAAAGGATTGCTTGATCCGCAGTAGGAGCTGCTTGACCAGTTACTTTTGTAAAGTTTTGACGCTTTACAGTACCAGCAACTGGATCCTTAACATTGATTGTTATCTTTTTCCCTTCAGAATAGTAATCATTGTAAGGTGTTGAGTTGACAAAGTCAGGGTAGTAGAATTGCTCTATTACACCTCCGGCGATGTCCTCATCTGTAAACTGTGAAAGTGGCTCGTAAGGTACTGAGTGGTACATTTGAGGAGCATATTCAAGACCAGTAAAGTTACCGTCACCTTGAATCTTACATCCTGTCATTGCCAATGCTGCTGCACCTATCGCGATTGCTTTCATTACAACTTTATTCGTTCGCATATTGCGTAATGTTTTTTCGTGATAAGATCATTAACCTTTTAACTCTCTCGCAGAATCTGTTACGCCTTTCGTAAACAAGTCAGACACATAATCGAAGAAAGAAGCTTTCTTTTCTCTTTCTGTGAAACTCTTGTTGTTTACTTCTTCAGCACCAACTTCTTGCAATAAAGCTTTAAGCTCATCTTCTGAAAGCGAATTCTTAGCTAAATCGATAGCCATGATATGCTTGTCATCTGATTGACGACGGTCGAAGATTTGAGGAACTTTGTGTGGCTTCAAGTCTTGTGAAACGAAGAATGAACCCGCCATTCCGAATGCAGAGAATAATACTGTTAATTCGAAAGTAATCGGCACAAAGTCAGGAATTGCAATAAATCCTTTACCACCAATGATCATAGGCCATTCAAAACCCATAATCCACGATTGTAATAAAATCGCACAAGTAGTACCTAGAGCTCCAAATCCGAAAGCTGCTCTTGGCATCCAAGAACGCTTATAACCTAATGCATCTTCTAAGAAGTGAACAGGATACGGAGTAAATACCTCATAGATTTTCACACCTTTCTTTCTTAAAGCTTTTACGGCTTTAACCAAGATATCTTGATCACCAAAAACGCCTACTAAATAATTTGTGTTTTTTTCCATCTCTAAATGCTTTTTTATAGATCAACTGGAACTCTATCTGCCTCAGGTACTACTTCGTTTGAGATAGTACGACGAGACTTGTACACCTTAGAATCAGAATCTTTCAATACTGATTTCACCTCTGCCATGTTTACTACTGGGAAGTACTTCGCAAATGCTAAGAACAATGTGAAGAATAAACCAAAAGTAAATACATAACACATCACGTCAGTGATTGTAGGGTTGAAGTACAACCATGATGATGGTAAGTAATCACGGTGAAGTGACGTTACGATAATTACGAAACGCTCGAACCACATACCAATGTTTACTACGATTGAGATAAAGAAGATAAACGGAATGTTTGTTCTTAATTTCTTCACGTAGAATACCTGAGGAGAGATTACGTTACATGCCATCATTGACCAGTATGCCCACCAGTATTGGCCCGTCATACGGTTTACGAATGCATATTGTTCGTATTCTACGCCTGAGTACCATGCGATTACGAATTCGGTAATATATGCGATACCTACAACAGAACCAGTAATTGTAACTACTAGTGACATCATTTCGATGTGCTCCATTGTGATATAATCTTCTAATTTATACAACTTACGTGTCACCAACATCAACGTTAATACCATGGCGAAACCTGAGAAGATCGCACCTGCTACGAAGTATGGAGGGAAGATTGTTGTATGCCATCCTGGAATTACTGACGTTGCAAAGTCCATTGATACAATAGTGTGTACTGAAAGTACTAGAGGTGTTGATAAACCTGCTAAGATCAATGAAACTGCTTCGTAGTGCATCCAAGTTTTTGCTGAACCGTTGAAGCCCATTGAAAGAGCACCGTAGATCAAACGAGGAATCGGCTTGATTGCACGGTCACGGATTGTAGCAAAGTCAGGAACTAGACCAATAAACCAGAATACTAATGATACTGAGAAATACGTCGAGATCGCGAATACGTCCCAAAGTAGTGGTGAGTTGAAGTTCACCCAAAGAGAACCATAAGTGTTTGGTAATGGCAATGCCCAAATACCACCAATCCAAGGACGACCCATGTGTACTACTGGCCAGATAGCGGCACAGATTACGGCAAAGATTGTCATTGCTTCCGCTGCACGGTTAATTGAAGTTCTCCATTTTTGACGGAATAACAACAATACCGCTGAGATTAGTGTACCTGCGTGACCGATACCTACCCACCATACGAAGTTGGTAATATCCCACGCCCATTGAACTGTCTTGTTAAGACCCCAACGACCAATACCGTTCCACAGCATGTCACCTAAATAGTAACCACCTGCAAGAAGTAAGAATAACGATAACGCCATTCCTCCAAACCAACCCTTAGAAGGGTTCGCTTCTACTGGTCGACAGACATCTTCTGTTATGTCCTTGTATGTTTTACCACCAGTTACCAGTGGTTCACGGACTTTCGATACTATCTGCATTTTATCTTATGTAGAGTATGAATAACTAATTTTAAAGTGGACACCTTTTGAATTGCTTCCGAAGGTATCCTTTAATTATGCGTTCTTTTCGTCTTTGTTTCTCACCTTCGCTAGGTAGTAAACGTTAGGACGAGTGTTGATTTCATCTAACACATTGTATGCACGCTCATGTAATTCACCTTCTAATAGTTGGCGAACTTCTGATTCTGGATTGTTCAAGTCACCAAACTTGATCGCACCACTCGCACAAGCAGAAGCACATGCAGTAGAAACGTCTGAGTCAACCAATGGACGGCCTTCTCTCTTCGCATTCAATTTACCTGCCTGCGTTCTTTGCACACACATAGAACATTTTTCCATCACACCACGAGAACGAACAGTAACGTCTGGGTTTAACACCATCTTACCTAAATCGTTATTCATGTGATAGTCAAACTCTTCGTTGTTGTGATATTTGAACCAGTTGAAACGACGTACTTTGTAAGGGCAGTTGTTTGCACAATATTTCGTACCGATACAACGGTTGTAAGTCATTTGGTTTAGACCTTCTGAAGAGTGTGAAGTTGCAGCTACTGGACATACAGTCTCACAAGGAGCGTTGTTACAGTGCTGACACATCATTGGTTGGAATACTACTTCAGGGTTACGTGCAGCACGCTCCATCTTAGCATAATCCGTCATTGATGCATTCTCTTCTTCAGTAAACTCATCCTCTGGACGTTGGCTGTAATAACGGTCCAAACGCAACCAGTGCATTTCACGACGGTTAATTACTTCTTGCTTACCTACAATCGGCACATTGTTTTCAATATGACATGCAGTAACACAAGCTGAACATCCATCACAAGAGTTCAAGTCGATTGCTAATCCCCAATGGTGATTAGGGTATTCGTGAACATCTGCTTTAGTACCAGTAACACTGTTCCATAATAATGCAGCACCTGGCTTGTCATTGTTTTCATTATGGCGGTCGTCTTTGTAACCGTTGTTGTTGATATCCCAAGCAGAAATATCAGTAGCCTTCTCTGGTCCAGAGTAAGTGTTGATCATCACGTCATGTCTAGCAGCAGCAGGGTTTTTCACATACTGAGCAAGTGTAGTCTCTTGGATAATTGACTCACGTGACATGATTGTTTCGTGTGTTTGTGTCTGAGCAACATCAACTGAAGCGTCAGTTGCAGCAACAGAAACACCTGAAGTGATCGAGTAGTTTGTTAAACCTTTAGCTCCTAATAATGACATTGCATTGAAACCAGCAGCTTCTTCAGCAACCTTACCTAAAGATGTTTGTCCGTATCCTAGAGGAACTGCAACAACACCTTGAGCTAAACCTGGCTGCATGATTACTGGTAATTCAAAGCTACCACCTTTCGTCGCTACCTTAAGTACTTTCTTCTTCGTTTCAAACTCTTTGTGAACGTCCAATTTACGAGCGTCCTCAGGAGTTACTGCTACGAAGTTACCCCAAGTCACTTTAGTAATTGGATCTGGAGTTTCTTGTACATAAGGGTTGTTTGCCAATGTACCGTAACCCATTACAGTCGATGCATAAGCAACAAACTCCCACTCTGAAGTTGTTCTATATTTAGCGGCTACTTTCGCACCAGCATCAGCTGCGTTAAATGACGCTGAGTAATCAACGTTCGCAACACCTGTGTCGTGGATTGACTTATAGCTACCTGTATTTTCTGTTTCGAAGATACCGTTGTGTAATGCTCTTACCCAGAATGACTGTGATGTAGATTCTTTCGATTGCAACGCGAATACGTCTTTCTTCCAGAATGATTTCACTACGTCATCATACTCTTCTTCGCTACCAGCCCATGCTAAGAATGAATCTTGAGCTTGACGCGTATCGAAAATAGTATTGATTGTTGGTTGAGCAACACTGAAGTAACCTCTCTTGTACTCTGCATCGTTCCAAGACTCCAAGAAATGCTTATCAGGAGTATTGAAAGTACAAAGTTTAGCAGTAGCATCTAAACGGTCGTTTGTCGCAACTGACAATTTCGCCTTTTTGATACCTGCTGCAATTTCTTTACCTCTAGCGTAATCATAAACTGGGTTACAGTTATAGAAGATTACAGCACCGTATTTTCCAGCTTTCAATGCATCAATAAATGCATTCATCTGAACATCGCTACCTTGACGAGTGTAAAGAGGAGTATTTAAATCAATTGTTTTACCATAGTTGTCAAGCATTTGGTTGATACCGTTCACTAAAAGTTGAACGTTAACATCATTGATACCTGAAACTACAACTGATTTACCTTTTGCTTTTAATAAAGCTTTCGCTGCACGAGCAATGTTAGCGTCTTTCAATGCACCTTTTACAGTAGCATTTCCAGTTGCTTTCGCAATTGCATTGTAAAGAGCAGCTACAGCTACACCTTCTTGAGAAGGCTTTAATGGTGAACGGTAGTCCGCAGCAGCACCAGTAATAGTAAGCATTGTCTCAAAACTGAATACTTGAGACATTTTCTTCTTATTAGGTCCTACCTTTCTGTTTTTAGCGAAATCTTGTGATAATACACCTGGAGCAACCCAGTTACCTAAGATATCTGCATTAAAACTTACGATCACATCTGCTTTATCCAAAGCGTATGATGGAACTACAGCTTTACCAAATTGTGCTTTATTTGCTTCAATAATTGCAGAGTTGTTGTCTTGGTCATAAGTTACCAAGTCAGCATTGTACTTACCTGCAAATTGATTTAAAACTTTCTTTGTAGATGGAGATACAATAGTATTTGATACTACTGCTACTTTTCCTGCGGCAGCTAAACCTTTGATGATTTCAGCATCAGCTTTCTTCCAAGTAGTGGCTTTACCACCTTTAGAAGGAGCTTTAGCTCTTTCCTCATCATATAAGCCCATGATTGACGCGTTTGCACGAGCAGTGACCGCACCTTGAGAGTACGCAGAGAAAGTGTTACCTTCAATGAAGATAGGTCTACCCTCTCTAGTTTTCACTACAACCGGCATAGCATCAGAACCATTGAAGAATGTAGAAGCGTAATAGTTTGCTACACCTGGATCAATGTTTTCTGGCTTGTTTAAGTAAGGAATCGCCTTCTTCACTGGAGCTTCACATGCTGCTAAAGAAACTGCAGCTACTGAGAATCCCATTACTTTTAAGAAGTCTCGTCTGTTGCTTTTGAATTCACCCTCCGTATTATCTCCGTAAGCATCTTTGATTGTTAGATGCTGAGGGAATTCTTTTTCCGCATATTTTACAAACTCAGGGTCGTTCGTTAGTTGTTCGACGCCTTTCCAATATTCTTTCTTTGCCATTTCTCTATATGTAGAAAATTGTTGAAAGCTTAGTGAACAAAAGGTTCAAAAAGCGACAAATTAATAGTGGCATTTTGCACACTCTAAACCACCAATGTCTTTTACTTTCATTGGATCCTTAGAAGTAGCTTCGTGCATTTCTACCATTTTGTCATAATACGCATTACCTTTTGCGTTTACATCTGTCTGACGGTGACAGTCAATACACCAACCCATTGTTAACAATGAGTGTTGTTGTACCACTTCCATTTTCTCGATTTCACCGTGACATGTCTGACATTCAACTCCACCAACTTTCACGTGTTGTGAGTGGTTGAAATACGCTAAATCAGGCAAGTTGTGAACACGTACCCATTGAATAGGTTCGTTGTTTTCAATCGCCGCATAGATTTTTTGAATTTCTGGAGAATTCTGACGGATACTGTTGTGACAGTTCATACAGATGTTCGCTGAAGGAATGTTGGCATTCTTAGACTTTTCTACACCTGTGTGACAGTACTTACAATCAATTTCGTAATACCCTGCGTGAAGTTTGTGTGAGAATTGGATAGGTTGATCTGGAGCATATCCTTGTTGTACTCCGACTGCGAATAAAGAATCAATAGTTACTTTAGCTACAATCATTACGAATACAAAAGAAGACATTCCGATGAAAACTTGGCTTTTGAAAATCGCAGCTAAGCTGAATTTTTCGTTGATGTAAGCTGTGTCGTTTTCGTCTAGTCCTTTTTGTTGTTTTAAATACTGCGTTAATACATTAGCCAATACGACTAATACAATTAAAACAATACTTAATAACACTAATAGGCCGATAATTACTCCAACCAATAAGTTTGAGCTAACTACCATACCCTCTTGTGGAGCTGCTGCTCCTGCGCCTGCTGCATCTGCAGCTGCTTCTGGTTTTGCCGGTCCTTTAATTGTCGCATCCTTTACATATGCTAAAACCTGTAAGATCTCTGCATCTGAAAGATCTTGGTTAGGCATAATAGTAGGCTTAAACTTGTCATAAAGTGCTACTGCGTATGCATCACCACTTTCGATTGTTTTGCCTGGGTGCTTAATAAAGCTCGTTAACCATTTTACATCACGACGCTCATAAACATTTTTAAGCGCCGGCCCGACGCCTTTTTCGTGTACTTGGTGACAGGAAGAGCAGTTGCCATCGAAAAGCTCCATCCCGGCCGAGATCGACGCTTCATCAGTGGGAATGCCGTCTCCTTGTGCAAACGCTGTTACGCTTGTTAGCAGTAAACCGCACACCACAGCCAATGTGTAGCGCAACCTTAATACACTTCTGCCGATACTCATACCATTGAAGTTTTGTATACTAAAAAATTAGATGAAATATGCAATTGTACATTCGAGTGCAAAGCTAATACGGGGAGCACATATTTCAAACTTGGCATTAAAAACAGCGATCTATTAAAAAATACAAAATTTTACTCACAAAACACTATATATCAACGATTTAATACAGGTAAAATTCAATAAATCACTATTTATAATCATTCCAAATTACAAAAAAAAATGACATTAGACATCTTTTTGCCCTAAACCCACGTCAGCTTAATACTTTAACAGATGTTAATATTCATAATAAATGAAAATATTGCATTGAGAGATAATAACTTTTCTATCAATCAATATTTACAATTGAATGTTCACAAAGTTTGTTCTAAACCGATTGAAATTTATTTATCGAATGATTCCTATTTATTCTAAACATTACCCCGCATCTAACTAATATATCTTAACAATACACTAAAAATCAACACATTTACCCCCATAGACTCCTATACCTGTTTTAAAAGATCAATTTATCAAGCTTATATCATTATACATTGTAATAACACCTAAATCTATTAATTCAGAAAGTTCTCACTCAAATCATAAAGTGAAAAATAAATTCATCTCCACCTCCTCTAATTCTCACACTTTTTCAACCTCATACAATCACAAAAAGTGATTTGTGTTTAGAGAAAGGGGATTTGTGTTATTGAAGCATTTACTAAGTAATGATATTTGTAATGTTCTCAATCACAAAATTAAACAAGGCAAAATATCAATTTTAATTACCATGAAAAACGTAGCATTAATCACAGGAGCATCATCAGGAATAGGAAAAGAATTTGCTAAAATCCATGCTCAAAAAGGCGGGGATTTAGTGATCGTAGCTAGAAGTAAAAATAAACTAGATGAATTGAAAAATGAATTAGAAAAGTCCTATGGTATTTCAGTTAAAGTAATTGCCAAGGACCTTACAAAAATTGAAGCTGCTCAGGAGATTTATCACGAGGTTAAATCAAAGCTTATTACCGTAGAATATCTTATTAATAATGCAGGTTTTGGTGGAGTAGGTAAATTCCATGAGAGAGAATGGGAAAAAGACCTTGCTATGATCAATTTAAATATTACTGCCTTGACAGCTTTAACACGATACTTCCTGCCTGATATGGTTGCAAGAAACAGCGGAAGAATCCTTAATGTCTCTTCTACTGCAAGTTTAATCCCTGGCCCGCTTCAAGCCGTTTATTATGCTACTAAAGCTTATGTCACTTTCTTTAGTAATGCCATTGCTGAAGAGCTTCATGATACCAATATTACAGTAACAGCACTTCTACCAGGTGCTACAGCTACTGAGTTTGCTAAAGTTTCGGGTATGGATAAAACTTCTTTATTCGACAAAACAGCTAGTGCGTACAAAGTGGCATTAGATGGTTATAATGGAATGCTGAAAGGAAAATTGGATGTGATTTCGGGATTAACAACTTCTCAGAAAATCATGACAGCCTTTGCTCCTCTTACACCTAAGAAAATTATTTTAAAACAGATTCGTCAGATGCAGGAAACAAAATAAGTTTTTTGAGGTAAAAGGTTTGAAGGAAGAGAACGGTTCGTGTTGTTGTTCCGTTTGATGATCATGTAAAACATAGGTGTCTTTTACGAGAACTTTGCATTTAACCTTTTCTTAAACCATCTTAACTCTTAATTCAACGACCTACTTCTTCAGTGATCCTATTCTCAATTGACAAATTGGTAATAGGATTTTTTCACACAAAATTGAACATAAAAAAAGGCCAAGATTTATAAAAATCTTGACCTTTTAGAGGTGCCAGGCGGATTCGAACCGCCGTACGCGGTTTTGCAGACCGATGCCTAGCCACTCGGCCATGGCACCCTGTTTCTTTAAGACGATGCAAAAGTAGCACATGATTTTTTACTTGCAAAACAATTTGACAAAAAAATCTCTAAATAAAATTTAAGTATCTATAAAACATACAATTAAAATATCATTAACTTTCCATTCTGTTCGAACATTAGATATAAACACATGAAATTAGAAAAGTTTCCAAAGGATTCCTTTGTCATTAGTACAGAAATGGTCCTTCCTAATGATACAAACCCCTTACATAATTTAATGGGTGGTCGATTACTTCACCTCATGGACGTAGTTGCTGCAATTTCTGCCCAAAAGCATTCCAATAGAGTTGTCGTGACTGCTTCTGTAGATAATGTTTCTTTTAAATATTCCCCTAAACTAGGTGACACTGTCACGCTGGAAGCTAAAGTGACTAGAGCCTTCAACTCTTCTATGGAAGTTTTTATTAGAGTATGGAGCGAAAATATCCCTAATGGTACTAAAGTAGAAACCAATACTGCCTTCTTTACTTTTGTGGCTGTTGACCAAACAGGAAGACCTATTATTGTTCCTAAAATTGTCCCTGAGACTGATAGTGAGAAAAAACTATATGATGGGGCACTACAAAGAAGAGAGGTAAGATTAATGATGGCAGGAAGAATGAAGCCGAAGGATGCGAAGTCACTGCATCAGATGATGAAAGATGGGATGAATGATGAAGAGGTATGAGGTAAGTTATACCATTTTGATTACTGATACTTAGATTATAGTTTTTTATTAAAAGAAAAATCCCCAATTACTCTGGCTTAATCAGAATAATTGGGGATTTATATATGAAGTATTTCGAAATAAAAGAGTAAGGTAATCTTACCTTTTACCTCAATTTACAGTCCTTTGAACTGTCCTAAGAAACGAAGATCGTTTTCAGTGAACAATCGAAGGTCATTGATTTTGTATTTCAACATGGTCATACGCTCGATACCCATACCGAAAGCGAAACCTGTGTATTCTTCCGGATCGATACCTGACGCTTTCAATACGTTAGGATCTACCATACCACAACCACCGATTTCTACCCATCCTGAGTACTTACAGATGTTACATCCTTTACCGCCACATACTGAACAAGAAACGTCTAATTCTGCTGATGGCTCAGTGAATGGAAAGTAAGAAGGTCTTAAACGGATTTTTGTGTTAGGACCGAAGAATTCTTTTGCAAAGTAGTATAAAGTATCTTTAAGATCTTTGAAAGATACATTCTTATCTACGTACAAACCTTCTACTTGGTGGAAGATACAGTGTGCACGAGCTGAGATTGTCTCGTTTCTGTATACTCTACCTGGTGACAAAGTACGGAATGGAGGTTTTTGGTTTTCCATCACACGAACTTGTACTGAAGAAGTGTGCGTACGAAGTGCAATATCTGGATCTTTCTCAATGAAGAAAGTATCCTGCATTTCTCTCGCAGGGTGGTTTGGAGGGAAGTTCAATGCAGAGAAGTTATGCCAATCATCTTCCACTTCTGGTCCTTCAGAGATATTGAAACCGATACGTTCGAAAATTCTGTTGATTTCTTCACGAACCTTTGTGATTGGGTGAACTGCACCCATCTCGTTAGGGATATTTGGAAGTGTAAGGTCATGATGGTTGATATCATCTGCCTGTAAATCCTCTAAAGCTGTTTGTAATTCATCAAACTTCTCTTGAGCAGCATTTTTAAGTGCATTTACAGTTTGTCCAAAAGTTTTTCTTTCCTCTGGAGCTACTTCTTTCATTTTAGAAAAAAGATCTGCAATAATACCTTTTCTACCTACTACACCTACGCGGAATGCTTCCAACTCTTCTTTCGTTTGAGCTGTTGCTTTCTCTATTTGTTCTTCGATTTTTTTAATCTGCTCAAGCATAATTTCTAAATATATTGACAATGGAGTTTCCTCCATCTTTAATCAAATTCTTTTGGGAAGAATATGCTCTTCCTTTTCAATCTGCAAATTTAATAACTTTATTCGCCTATTACACGAGTAAAATCATAAAAAGACGATAATCGGCCAAATTTATCCTCATGTTGCCAATTGATAACAAAAAAACACCTTTCCGATAACTCGAAAAGGTGCTTTTTTATAAAGTTTATATCTGTACTGAACTACAAATTAGCAGTTACAGTTTCCGTCTTCACAAGAATCTGCATCACAAACCTCAACTAACTCGATGTCAAAGTTAAGATCTTTACCCGCCATTGGAGAGTTAGCGTCAACTTTGATGATTTCTTCAGTTAACTCAACTACAGTTGCAGGAATTGGACCTTGAGGGCTTTGAAGACCGATTTGGTCACCTACGTTAGGATTCATATCTGCAGGAATATCGCTACGCTTGAATTCGATGATTAAATCTTCTCTAGCAGGACCGTAAGCTTGGTCAGAAGGGATGTTTACAGTTTTCTTCTCACCTACTTTCATACCATCTACAGCTGCGTCGAAACCTGGGATCATTTGTCCCGCACCTAATGTAAATTCGATAGGCTCACCGCGCTCTACTGATGAATCAAATTGAGAACCGTCATTTAAAGTACCAACATAGTGCACTTTTACTTTATCACCTTTTTTTGCTACTGACATTGTATTATCTTTTAATTAAAGAGCGAACCTACGCCCTAAAGGTCGCAAAGTTACTAAGATGTTGATAGTAAACAAGGTCTTATTAAAAGATATTTAAAAGAGTTTGATCAGATTATATTTCATTTATAAATAATAGTAAGCGTGTGGTTGTTTTTAGACCTTCTAAGTGATTAAAAGAGAGTGTGTTTAAGGTGAGAAGTAAGTACATTTCAAACTAAATCATTGTCAACTTTCAATCGACATTTTAACAAGACTTCTGTGATCTTCTTAACGCTTTTTCCTTCAAGGCCGGAGAAGAACTACTAAACGAATTGGATAGAAAGCCTACTAATGCGAATGTTTAGCTATAGTGTCATTTGTGTCTTAGCAATCATTAGAAATCCTCTAATTTCTCAAGAACATACTTTAAACTGAATACATTGTAAACTAAATTATCGTCAAATTTCAAGCTTCCTTTATACAAGCATTGATAGGATCTACTTTCAAACGTCTTTCTTCTTCGTTTTTGTCTTAAAACAAAAAGAAGCAAAAAATTCAAGGCTTTGAAGTCAAAAGCTAAATTCCATTTCTTTCGCCTAAATGATTTTAAACTCGCTGCGCTCAGACAACAAAATCATTTTTAACGGCTTAATACATGAAATTCTTAACGCTTTTCCCTTCAAGGCCGAGGAATTTACTGCTAGATGATTATCTAATTACAGATCAAAAGAAAACTGTTTTATAATGATCTTTTAAAGTGCAGTTCTGTAGGGACGTTTTAATAAAACGTCCTTGCGAACCACAATACAGCATCATTTCCCCCAAAAAAGTAATCATATTAATTAACGAAAACTTAGTTTACAATGTACTGAATACAAAAAGAAAAGCTTAAAATCATTTTTCTTGACTTTAAGCTTTTCCAAAAAAAGTTGAATAGAAATACCCGGATTTCATATCACTTGTTCCGTGATATCATTAAATAGCAATTCTAACCTTCAATTAAATCATTTCAATACTATTAGCAATGCTTAATGACATTGGGTTTTGAATGAATAGATAATTGTTCCTGGTTATTTTTCGAAGACAATAATCAAACCTTCAGTGTAGCTAAAGCCCCAACCACCTGTACCGACGTTACTTGAGCTCGCCGAAACTAGTGGAGTAATACTTACTACCTTAAAACCTTCTGCAACGTGTGCTTGAATACACTCATCTACTGCAAGTGATGTCTCTTCACCACTTACTTTCACTGAACGCAATCTGTCAGAGGTTGTTCTTCTTGACTCTTTTTTTGTTTTTAAATGAACAGTCTTGTACATAATTCTAGGTCTATTTATTAATTCGTTCGCACAATAATAACACTTTTTCGTCACTCATTATAGATGTAGCAAATAAGTAATCATTGCCTCCCTCCTTCAATTTAAGTTTTTTCCTCAATTGATCCACTGTTTGGGGGAAATTTCTTACCGTTAAATTCGCTTTCATACCAGGTAGTATTTTTTGTAAGGCTTTCTTCTGTACTTGAGACTTTGCCTTAATTTCAAATTTACGACCAGGGAAATTTTCGATAAGATCTTCAGAGGTATAAAGGTGAGAGTTTGTGCCTAGCTTTTTTAAACTATAATATTGTGCCACACTTTTAAAACCGCCTCCTTTCATTACTGCTGCGTTCGGTTCGTATAGATAACGTCCCAACGTTACAGCCAATTCCACTTCTTGGTATTCTTCTTCCTCTAACTGAAATTCAAACTTAGAAATTGGTTGATTTTTAGGAAAATCTACACATTGAATAAAGGTTTTACTTTCAGCTTTTTTTTCCATTAAGAAAAGTACTTCCTTACATTCATTTTCTACGGCTATGACAAAAACTTTCGAAACTGACTCCAATGCTCTTACTCCTTGCTTGATGTCGATCATTGGAGACAGTTTCACTAGTATTTTATCTGCTTTTTCAAACAATAATTCTTTCAATGCTATTACATCAGGCTCGCAATCAGAAATACCCACCATTTTATTATTTTGAGCATCCCTTCGTGCTGGGTCAAGGTAAATAGCGGTTAAATCTAAGGTATGTGAACGTAACCATTCCACACTATCTCCTGCATTTACCTCAATATTGTTTTTCTCAAGTGCTACAAAATTAAGCTTCGCAATTTCTGCTAGGTCTTCTTGTCGTTCACAATAATATACTTTTTGAAAAACATCGGCAAAAGCCCAATCGTCTATCCCCATTCCACCTGTAAGGTCCACTAAGGTTTCACCTTGTAAAATGCTCGCTTTGAACTTCGCTGTCTGTTCGGATGAGCTTTGTTCTAACGGAATTTTATTAGGGTAAACAATATTTTCATTATTATACCAAGTAGGTAACTTTTTTTTGGCCTTTTGCCTTGATACAATTTGATGTGCTGCTATTTTACCATCTACTTCTTCTAAAGTCGCTGCTTTAAAAATCACTTTTGAAGGATCTTCATTTTCGTGCTCTAGAATAAACTTTTTCGTAGCCTGATTGATCATATATTAGAAAATTGTCTCTCCGTATAACTTTGGTGTTGTTTCTCCAGTCAAAACTCTCAGTCCATTGAGTGCAAGTGCCTTCATTTCGTCTTCTCCCGGATAAACAAAAACAGGGGCAATATACTCAACTTTATCTTTAATTTTATCGGTCAACCACTCTCCATATGCTAAACCTCCTGTCAATAAAATGGCATCCACCTTATTTTCTAAAGGAATCACCATAGATGCTATTTCCTTCGAAATCTGATAAATCATAGCTTCCATCACTTCCCTTTCCTTTGAAGGTTTTTCAGCAGCTAATTCCACAACCTTTTTAGCATCTATTGTGCCTAGATAAGCAAACATTCCACCTTTACCCACCAACATTTCTATCATTTGTTGCTGTGTATACGCTCCACTAAATGCCGCTCTGATGATGTCTCCAACAGGTAATGAACCACTTCTTTCTGGTGAAAAAGGGCCTGATCCATCTAAAGCTTGATTAACATCTACTACCTTACCTTTAGCATGAGCCGCGACAGAAACACCACCTCCAAGGTGTGCAATAATGAGATTAAGATTTTCATACTTCACTCCTATCCTTGAAGCGTGTTCTCTTCCTATCGCTTTTTGGTTCAAGGCATGAAATACCGAAGATTTAGGGAATTTTGGGTGACCAGACATTTTTGCTACTTCCAATAATTCATCAACCACAACCGGATCCGCAATACATGCTTTGATTTTTAAAGGAGAAGCGATGTCAAAAGCGATTTTAGCAGCAAAATTACTTGCATGCTTTTTAGGAGTTTCCTTTAGATCATGAAGTAAATTATCATCCACTAAATAAACTCCTGAAGGAATAGGTTTACTTAAACCTCCCCTTGCCATGGCAATATCAAGACTTTCTAGTGCAATGCTTTCTTCTTTTAAAAAAGAAAGAACTTTTTCTTTTCTAAAATTAAGTTGTTCCTCTTCTTCTTGAAATTGGGAAAGTTCTTCAGATGAATGTCTTAAAGTCTTTTCTACTATTTCTTTGTCCCCTTCAAAAACGGCCACTTTTGTGGAAGTAGATCCGGGGTTGATCACTAAGATTCTATTATTCATCATTTAAAATTCGATTGATGCTGCAGCCAGACGAATACTGTTTAATTTAGTTTCCATTGAGTCTGCACGTGAAGTGAGGACAATTGGTGCTTTTGCTCCTAAAATAATGGATGCTACTTTTGCGCTTGCAAAGAAAACAAAGGCTTTGTACAACACATTCCCTGCCTCAATATCTGGCACTAATAGTAAATCCGCATCACCGGCAACGGCTCCTTTAATTCCTTTGTGTGAAGAAGATTCTTGACTGATGGCATTATCAAAAGCCAAAGGACCATCAATCTCACAATTTCTGATTTGACCTCTATTTGCCATAATCGTTAAAAGGGCGGCATCAAGCGTAGCTGGCATTTTTTCATTGACCATCTCTACTGCTGCAAGTGCTGCCACTTTTGGCTTTTTGATTCCGATCTTCTGTAGGAAATCAATCGCATTGTTTAGAATACCAATTTTTGTTTCTAAATCAGGAGCAATGTTCATGGCCACATCTGTCAATGCCAATGGTTTGTGATAAGCTGGCAAATCAAACAAAGCAAGGTGAGAAATCACTCTACTTTTCTTTAATCCCCACTCCTTATTCAGCACACCTCTCATTAACTCTGCGGTTGATAAATGACCTTTCATCAAGAAGTCCGCTTTTCCATCATGAATCAAAGAGACCGAAATCTTGACCATTTCTTTCACTTCAAAAGCGTGAAAAATCTCCACTTCTTCTCCAAAACTGATGTTTAGATCGTTACAAACCTTTTCGATGTCGTGTTTATTTCCCACCAAAACAGGTTCGATGATATTGGCTGTATAAGCTTTATGTACTGCTTCTAGGGCATTATCGTCTGCTGCTGCACACAAAACTAATCTACGTTTGGCCGTTTGAGCATTTAAAATATCAACTAGTTCAGAAATACTCTTTAGCATAATAAATAATGGTTAGTATGTATATATGTTTGGCTCCAAACCCTTTGGTAATGAAAAGGTGTAAATGATCAGTTAGAAGCTATTTCAAGATGTGGAGTATAACACACCTCAACTTCCTTCTGAGATATTACCCTAATTCCGTCGGCTTGGTTGTATATGGTTTCGCAAAGTTACGATTAAATAAGACAGTGTTTATAAAGGAATCACCTCTAAAATAGAATACGATTTCTCAAATTCAGAAACTTTCACTTGTACATGTTCCCCTACCTGACAAGGTAACTCTCCTCTAAACCTTGCCGATAATTTAGTTCCTACTTTAGGGTATCTAGTGACTCCGGGGCCACAACCGTCTAATGATTTTACAAAAAAGATTACTCCACCACCTTCAACTACAAGTACTTCACCATAAAAAACGCACGTTCCCGGTGTCACTTGTAATCCATTATCATCGGCCACCACCTGCCCTTGACTGTCTCCTCCTACAATTTGAATCTGCTGTGATTTACATCCGTAAGCAAATAGAGAAAATGCAATGATAAAAAGATAATTGAGTGTTTTTATTTGGTTGATTTTCATGATGTAAAATAAATCGGTTTATATCAATACAATGTAGATCTGAGGCGAATTTAAGGGACGAAATCGGAATAATAATCATTTTTGCTTTTATTAAGTCAACTGAAACCAAAATGCTATTCTTTTTTAAATGACACCATTTGAAAAGATTGAAAGTTTTAGGAGAATACTTTCAACTAAATTGACCTCCCTCTAACTTTCTCTATCTTTGATCCATCACAAATTTTGATACTCTCCCATGAAAAAAGCCTATTTAGGAATTAGTTTTTCCAACAGAAAAAAGTTTGACAAAGAAATAGAAACGCTTAGGTCAATTCTTCAAAAAGAGCATTGTGAACTCTTTGTATTTGTAGATCACTATCATTTCCAACCTCATGAAGAAAAAGAAATGATGGCCACTGCCTTTCAAGAAATAGATAGCAGCGATGTATTTATTGCAGAACTCACCACAAAAGCGATAGGTGTAGGTATTGAAGTAGGTTATGCTTTTGCGAAGGGTATTCCAGTGATTTACATTAGAAAAAAAGGGAGTGATTATTCGACTACTGTGAGTGGATGTGCTGATCAGGTTTTAGTATACGAGGATGTTACTGATTTAAAAGATAAATTATCAATGTTCATGAAAATATAACTTACTTGAAAATTACATTGAACATTTATTCACACAAAACGACTATCTTTGAACTTCATAAATGCAAACAAACTATTGTACTTAATTTAAAATGAAACACATTTTTATTCTTGGCATCAGCCTTTTCTTCTTTTTTTCATGTACTAATGAAAATGACACTCAACCATTAAAACACATCAGCCGAATTAAGAGTTTTTCAAAAGAAACAGGTGATTTTTTGAAAGCTCATGTTGTTACTTATCAACCTGATTTCACTGTACAATCCATTAAGTTTGAAGATCACCCTTTTGCTCCTCAGTATCCAAGTAGTCAAGAAATTGTAAATATTAATTACAGTTCAGATCAACATATTACTGAATATACCTTTGGATTAAAAAACGATGAAGGGCAATATTATCAGGAGGTTTATAATTTTTCTGTAAAAGATCATAAAATCATTAAATATTCTGATATCACAACAGGAGAAATTGATAGCGAACACCTGTTTTCTGATGATGTCAATAAACCCTTTGTCAAAAAACATTTCAAAGATAATCAAGTCTTTCTGTTAGACTTTTTTGAATGGACCGACGGTAACATTACTAAAATCTCAAGATATGTACCAGGAGAGGAAGCATTGCTTGATACAGAAGCATTCGACCAACAAATTGAAAGCTATAGAGACAAAGATCCTGTAAATGTCATTTCCATTCACTACGACAACAACCCCAAGTTAGCCACTCATTTTGAAGGAATGGACTTTCCGCAGATGATCTATAATTTCGATTCCTATAAAACGAAAAATAATCCTCAGCTTATTACAAATACAACCTATACAAGTGGGGCTCCTGTGCTTCTCTATACTTGGGAGTATAAATTCAATTATGATGAAGATAATTATCCAATCACCGCTGAGTTATCTATAAAATACACCTCAGGTTCAGAAGATTACATTAGCTATGAATATTACTATATAGAGAATTAAAATAATTTTTATTTCCACATCACAAGTGTACTACTACTTAGGTCGCACTTGTGATGTGACTCCCCATAAAAAAAGGGAATTCTAGTTCATTTTTTCATTATACTCCTCTAAAAGGAAAATGATATTACCTGAAGTATCAAATATCTTTAAGTACTTATCATTAAAATCATAAATAAACTCCCCTCCTTTTGATTTTTCATCTTCTCTGAGAAGAATCATATCATCGTTTAACTTCCAAAACCCTTTTTCAAGGACTTCAGTAGAGCTTGAAATAACAAAACTATCATCAGGTAAAAATTCTATAAATGCATTTTTATTATCTTGAATTTTCCACTTTTTGAGGAATGCCTTTTCTGATACTTTTTGAATAAAACCTTCGAGTATTAGTACCCTTTTTTCTAGCTGGAGTAGTTCTTCAATATCTTTGCTTTGCAGATATAACATTTCCCCCTTTAGAGAACAGTCAAATACAATTTCATTTTCTTTATTGGTTTGTTTTAAAATGAGTTGATGTTTTTTCGTGTTCAACGACCATACCCCGGTAACTTCTGAAGTTTCTTTTTTTCCTAGAGAGAAAGTATAATCGTCATTCAGTACTAGCTTATCTGCTTTTGTACCAAATATAAACCACTCTCCAAGAATCGTATTTTGAGTAATGGGTTTCTTTTCATCTTCTGTATAAATTATATTTCTAACAGAAACCTGCTGTAGTTGTTTGTTTTGACTAAAATGATATTTCTTTACCCAATTCCCCTTTTGATCATAATCGTATTCAAAGTGATTTACTTTCAACATTCCATCTTGAAAGTTTTCCTCAACTCTCTTAGTAATATTTCCAGCACTATTGAGCTCATATTTTATACTCCTTTTTCTTTTACCTGTCGGAAACTTATCTATCATTGAAACGATCTTTCCTTCTTCTTTTCTGATGTCACTGATCATCTGTATCGCTCCAGTTGTATCCAACTCTGTCACAATATAAAGTGAGTCTCCTTCATATTTTCTCAAACTAGTGCGACTGATTTTTCCATCTTTACCATAATATGTTGTTTCCACCACCTTATCATCCTCTATTCTATTCTTGAACTTTGACTCAAGTTGATGATCAAAAAAACTAGATTTCGAGATCAAATTACCATTTGCATCATACGCATCTTCGATATACCAAAACACTTCTCCCTCACGATTGATGTATTCCTTCTTCACTCTATTATTTTGTGAGTCATAGGTCGTAATATCATAAGATAAATTATCCTCATATTCTATAGAATACCCTCCTTTACTCAGGTTCGCGTAATATTTCTTCTCGATGATTTGAAATACATCTCCTTTAAGTTCTTTACTCTTTGTAATAGTGTTGGGAGATGAAGTGATACAGGATGATACTCCTGCTACTAGGAGTAAAAGTAAATATTTTGTCATTTCTGTTTTTAGCTAAAATAAAATTAGATTGGCAACAAATATACAGATGTATTAAGTAATACAATAAATTTAACTATTAAAAATATTTAAGGGCTAAAACAAAGGCTGCTGCAATCAATATTAACAGCTCAATAATTAAGCTTAATCGTATATATCTTTTATGATAACAGCTAACGCTTATTAAATTACATTTATTCTAAATTGTACTATTTCTTGATAATAAACCTTCCAAAAGATGACTTTATTAACATTAATTATTACATTGAAAGTTGAAAATTTTACTTAAAACAAACTTTATTAATTTCTGAAATGAAAAAGATCAACTCAATCTTTTGTCTCTTCATCTTTGCGTGTCTTTTCTCTTCATGTACTGATGATGCTGAAAATTCTATCGACAGTGCACTACTTGTAGGTGAATGGAAAAATACTTTCCAAGAAGTTCGTACGACTACAACAGTGATGGATTCTGATATGGCAGTGGACACTGAATCATTAAATGCTTACGAAAACATTAATATCACTACTAGATTCAATAGTGATAAAACGATGGAAGTTGTTGGTACAACAGATATCATCAACAGAACATACTTTGAGGGCTTGAATGGCGAACTTGATAGTATTGATTTTAATCTTACTAATGTCGCTATCGATCAAACAGGTACATGGTCTTTAAATGGTAATCAATTAACCTTATCTAATGAAAGTGCAGCAGCTCAAGCATTGGACGTTACCTCTTTGACAGAAAATGAACTTATTCTTGATTTCAACCTTTCTCAAGAGGTGACTTCGAGTGGAATTACACAAAAAGTAACTGCTCAAGGTAGAATTAAGTATTCTAGAGAATAATAGATATAAAATCTACAAAGTAAGGCATCTAATATCAAAGTTAGATGCCTTTTATATTTTATATAGTGTTACAAATTAAATCGTTTTCTTATCTATTTTTACAGAATAGATAACACCATTAGCATCGCCAAAGTAGATCGTTCCGTTATCAATAATTGGAGTAGACAAAATAGACCCTAGGTCTAAAATTTTCTTTTCCGCTCCTTCTACATCTTGACCATACAACTCAAAACCTGCTTTAAAGTGTCCTTTTTTATTATACACATTATGGTAGTTCATTTGACTTCCATATGTCTGAAATAACTCCTTTAGTTTTCCTTTTGATTGATCAATAGTGTATAATTTCCCATTGAAACACCCAAAATAGATATTGTTTTCATACAAAACTGCCTCTCCATAAACACGCATGTTTAAAGAATAAGACGAAATTTCTGTACCATCTACAGCAGAAAGACTGCAAAATCGATGTGAATCTGAAGTACCGACATAAACGGCATCATCAATCACCAATGGTGTAGCAATCACCCAACTTCCTGTCTCTTTTTGATTCCAAACTCCTCGTCCTGTTTCACTATTTAAAGCATAAATATTGTAATCCCTACTGCCAAAAATGACCGTATTATTATATAAAGCTGCTCCTTTTTGTATTTCTCCTATAGGGAAATACGCATCACCTACAGTTTTAAACTTCCAAATCAAGCTACCATTTTCAGCATCAAGTGCATAAAAATAGCCGTCAAAACTTCCGATTAAAACTTTATTTTGATGAACCAATGGAGTAGCATGCACAATACCATCTGTTTTATATTTCCAGATCAACTTTCCACTTTGTGAATCGATAACATAAATATGTCCGTCACCACTCCCAACTATTACTCTTCCATTGTCAATAATGGGAGAGGATAGAAAATAATCCCAAATATCTTTACGTTGTTCACCTTCTGTTTTAAAACGCCATTGCACTTCTGCACTCTTGCTATTAAGAGCATAGATCCATCCATCTGTACTATTAAAGATGACGTTGTTTGCATAGAGAAGTGGTCGTGATTTGATTTCACCTTTGGTCTTAAATTTCCATTTCACTTGACCATTTTCTTTATCCAAAACATACAAACTAGAATCATTACTCCCTATGTAAAGGTTACTGTCATCAACAACTGGAGTTGAATACACTCTGCCTTTGGTTTTAAAATCCCATAACAGCGTATTTTGTCCATAGAGAGAAGAGGACAAAAGAGTAAGTAGTAGTAGTTTACAAATTTTGTTCATTTGCTTATTATTTATTACTGAAGTATTTATTTAAAAGTCGTAGTAGTTGTGTTGTGTTTGCAATTTAGCGAATTGTGAACTATCAAACGATATTCCTGCTTGCTTTCTCTCTTCTACTTCCCAAACACGCCAAAAAGTCAGTGCTGTGAAGTCAAAAGCTAAGAAAGTTCATCAATGATAATGTATGGAATGAAATGCTTTATTTCATTAATTAAAAATCATTTTATTGGTCTCTTCATTTAGTCTTCCTTCTTTGATCAATGCACCGTCTTCTGTATACGATGCATGATAAATAAGCTTATCGTTTTTATAGATTCGATGAATTTTTAATTGACCTGATGAATACCACTTTTTACTATCACCTTCTTTTATTCCCTGTGCATAAGTGATAAGTGTTTCTAATGTATCAGTATTTTCAAAATAAAAGATCTCCTCCCCCTCAAGTAATCCATTTTTAAAAAATTTCTTACTGAATATTTTGTCTTTTTGTTCTTCTGAAAATTCTAAATATTGTCCTTCAGCACGTCCATTTTTATAATGACATTCTACTTCCTTAAAACCATTATCATAAAACGATTGATATTTACCACTTCTTTGCCCGTCTACATAAAAACATAACGTTTTTACCTTCCCGTTTTCATGAAACTCTTCATACTTCCCTACTTTTTTTTGATCTTCATAGCGTACTTTCTCTTGTAATTGACCATTCGAATAATAGGTCAATTCGTCTCCCATTCTTTTCCCTTCCTTGTATTCTCGTTCTACAAATAATTGATTGTTTTTATTGTAATAGAAATACTTTCCTTCCTTCAACCCATTAACATAATAGATCTTTTCTTTCACGCCTCCATCACTGTAATACTTGACATACTCCCCTTCTAATTTTCCATTAGCAAAATGACATACTTCCTCTGTTTTTCCATTTTCAAAATAGTAATAGCTATTCCCTTCAGGCAGACCATTTTCATAATTTCTCAAGTAACGTATTGTACCGTCGTCATAATATCTTTTGTGCTCTCCTGAGAGTTTCCCGTGATCAAATTTTTTATCTGAAATAATGATTCCTTCGTTGGTAAACTTTCTGAATATCCCATGCTTCACCCCTTTATCGTAGGTTTCAATCCTGTAAATAAGATGATTGTCTTTAATGGATTTAAAATAATATTTCCACTCTCCATGCTTCTCACCATTCAGAAGTGCTCCTTTGGATTTGACTAATTTACTACTCGCATAATTTACCTGTTCTTCTAAACTGTCATTGACAGCTTGTCCATAAAGCATTGAAGGTGTGATAAGCAGTAATAGATAAAGTAGTATATCTCTTTTATTTTGAAAATGCATATTGATAAATAAAATGGGAATTTGATTATTGAAATTAGAGGTTTCAAGGGAATAAAAAAATAAAGAATCGTTGAAAAAGGTATAATTACAAAAGATTTATAGTCATCATATCATTCCTCTTAAAAAAGGATTTACAACTTATGATGTTTAACATCAGAAGATCATGATTAGTTTTTAGGTTGATAGTACACTGTAATCTAAATAAATCATCCTCAGCTCCCAATTTAAGTTGAGGACTGAGGATGAAAGAAAATCTACTACAGATAGACTGAGAAAGTTACACTACTTCCAAATGCATTTCCGTCTTCAAGATAAATTTCTCTACCACTTCAGCTACTCCGTCATCATTATTAGAAGCGACAATAACATCTGCTTTAGACCTAAGTTCAGGAGTAACATTGTCTACCCAAACACCTAAACCTGCATATTCTACCATGGAGAGATCATTACCGGCATTTCCTACTGCAATAATTTGTTCTCTTTTGATCCCTGTTGTCTCTGCTAACATTGCCAAAGTAGCCGCTTTGTCAATACCCGTTTGTGTTACTTCTAAGAAGAACGGTTTAGAGAAAGAAACACTTAATTCAGGGAAAGCACTTTCCAATAAAGGTTTTACTTCTTGAAGTTTTGATGGATCAGCCAACATGATACATTTCACTCCTTCAAAATCGACTGCTTTTTTGAAATCAGCAACTTTATCAAAATGCATTTTAGTAAGATCAATCTCCACCTGAATGTATTCAGAATGTGATTCACTATAAATACTATCAGAAGAATAAGTGATAATGTCTACGTTGTTTTTTGTAGCAAAATCATACAAATCATGAATATTTTGGACCGTTAGGCTTTGAGAATAAATCACGCTTTCATCCACCATATCGATAATTTCACCTCCATTATAAGAAATGATGTATGAGCCATAGCGATCCAACTCTAATTCTCTCGCGTAAGAGAGCATTGCAGGAGTAGGTCTACCAGAGGCCAATACCACTTTCACCCCTTCATCTTGTGCTTTTAGTAGCATTTCTTTGTTCCTTTCAGATATGATATGATCATCCGTTAATAATGTATCGTCCATATCAAGGACTAGCATTTTATAGCCTAAGTTCATTTAGATTTAGTTGATTCGAAACACACGATTTAAATTAGATCACATAGTTACTATATTATTCTCAAAACTGATGTTAATGGATTATAAGATTAGTTATTAATGTTTACTTCTATTAGGTGGTTTATGGTAAAAGATTTTACAACGAGAATGAATAACATATATACGCTACACATAAAACCAAATAGGTATTTGCTACATTGTAAACTAAATTACCACAAACTTTCAATCAATATTACTCAGGCTTTTATACCCTACTTTCAAGCTTCATTCTTCTTCATTTTTCCATTGATGAAAAACGAAGCAAAAAATCTAGGCTTTGAAGTCAAAAGCTAAATTTCATTCCTCTCGCCTAAATGATTTTAAACTCGCTTTGCTCAAACAAGAAAATCATTTTTAACGGCTCATTCCATGAAATTCTTGACGCTTTTCCCTTCAAGGCCAAGGGAAGAAGTAGCAAAATGAATTGGGTAGAAAGTCCACTAGCGCGAATGTTAAGAGGTAGCGTCATTCGTGCTCTACAGATCATCAGAAATCTCCTGATTTCTAAACACCATAAATAACGAAAACTTAGTTTACAATGCATTTGCCTTTTGCTTTTAAAAAGTCTTTAATAACTTTGTTAAGAACTGATTTAAAATGAATCAGCTCTTTTTGAACTATTGTTACAATTCATTTTTTTAAACCAATTCTCACTTCAACTATGAAACTTTTTTTGCTACTACTTGTATTATTCTCTTTAGCAAGAGTTACAACAAGCCAAGCTCAGTTTTTACCAAACATCAAAAAACCTAGTGATATGAAAAGATATCAACTAGAAATAGATGAACTAAAAAATAGAACTACAATTTTTGTACTTCCTTCAATTTATGATGAACACCATTATTATCATATTCTAAAAGAAGTATGGACATTCAATGAGTTTAAAGTTATACCTGCTTCAAGTTATGATCCTATCAAATACGGTACACCAGAATACCTTGTATATCATTTGGTTCGTGAATCATTAAAAGTAAAATATGATAATAGTGCGGTACACGAATGGTTTTATACGTATTTTGCTTTACATACTTTTGATGAAAAATTTGCCGAAAAGTATATTAGAATTCATCAAAAATATGCTAGAAAAGACTCTTATTCTACCAAGATAAATGTTCTTTATGATACAAATTCAAAAATGTGGCTTAAAATATTTGTGGGATTAGAAAACCCTTCCAGATTAGCCAATAAGAATATCTTAAATACTTTGTACACCCAAAAATGCATGGTGAATTTTTCATTGGGACATTTTAAAAACCAAGCACAACAACTGAATTTAGCTTTAGAAAATTATAATTTATACAGAAGAAGCTTAAAGGATTTATCTATAGTGAATAAGGATATTGTCAATCTCAAAAATACCGTGCTTTATGTAGATGAATTTGTAGGTGTGAACAATGAAAAAATGTATAAAACAAAAAAAGTTGGTCAACTCTTAAAAAATTACCCTTACGAATATAAGATAGTCAAGAAAAAAGATATTGAAGCACTCATTCTTGAAGGGAAAGATATTTACTACATGACATACATTAAACAATATACTCCCGAAAAGATGTTTTGTGTAACATCAGCTAAAACAGGCAAGGTAGTTTACCAAGACGTAATAGTACCAAAGATGTATACACGAACACACCTTAAAGAAAAGCATCTGAAAAAATTCATTAATAGTTTAGCAAAGATGAATAAGAAAAGTTTGGTAAAATAGATTATACCGTAAAGAACTCCCGAATGCCTCAATGTTATTCGGGAGTTTTTAGTTATCAACAAGAGCGATCTCCTTACATATAAAAAAGAACCTCCGAATTTGAAGATAAAACCTACCCTAAAATATCAATTCCTTAACACCGAGCTAAAGATTCTTAAAACAACATCCTTTACCTAACGTAATACGTTTATGTATTTGTAAATATTATTCAACATATCAGCAACTATTAATTTATAATTATGACACTGTTATTCTATGTTATCGTCTTTGTTTGTATTGTGTTTAGTGTATTATCATTATTCCCAAAACTTCAGGAAAATTTCACTTTCCTAAAACCACAATTTGGTATTCTCTCTTTTGCTTTTGCCATTTTCGCAATTGTTTTATCCAACGCAATTATGTGGGCTGAACCTGGATATCAATATTTTGTAACCTATCCGAACGGACAGAAAGCTGCTATCATGAGTGAAGGTTATCACTTTACTTGGTTTGGTAAAGTTCAGCCTTGGAGTAAGTATATTGATATCACTACAGAAGATGTAGAGGATGATGACAACTCTTCGATGAAGCCTGTCAATATTCGTTTTATTGATCAGGTGACGGCATTAGGCTATCCATCTGTGAGAGTACAAATGCCTAACACTGATCAGGCATTTATTGATGTAGCCGTAAAATTTAGATCACAAGAAAATCTTGTCGCAATGACCCTGATTCCAACCATTAGGGAACAGTTAGTCAATACAGCTTATATGTATGCCGCACAAGACTATATTTCTGGTGACGCTCAGTCTTTCCGTCAAACTTTTGAAGAACAATTGAAAGATGGTTCTTATGAAGTAAGAAAAATAGAAACAGCAGATACTTTATTTGACCAATCGATCCAAAAAGACGTCAGAGGAATTAAAGAAATCCGTAAAAAGTACCTTGTTGAAAAAGTAGCAGATGAAAATGGTAGATTTAAAAGAATACCTAATGAAATTTCTGAGAACAATATCTTAATTTCTCAGGTTGTTTTACCTTCTATTGACATGGAATCTTCTTTTAAAAAGAGATTGGAATCTCAAAGAGATGAATCAGCTAAACGTCAATTGGAAATTCAAAGAATTGAAACGGCAAAAGCAGCTCAATCAAGAATTTTAGCGGAAGGTGAAAGAGATAAAGCGGAAGAAAGGGTAAAAAGGGAAAAAGAACAAGTCTCTAGTTTGATTGCCATTGAAACGCAATTGAAACAAGAAGAAACCAATAAAAAATTAGCCAAAATAAAATATGAAACAGCTCAATTAGAAGCGAAAACAGAAAAAGTTATTGCTGAAACAAAGGCTTATGCCAACAAACAATTGGTTTCATCTGGATTAACTCCAGAACAAAAATCGCTTTGGGAATACCGTAAGGATTCTGTGAAATGGGCCAATATTAGTAAGATTAAATTACCGGAGCAATACTTCTCCGGTCAAGGTGGTAGCAAAGGAGGTGATTTACTTTCTACGATTATTGCTGGTCAAATCGCTACTTCTAACATGAAGAAGTAAAGTAGATTAAGTCATCAGACATCGAACTCCAACTTTAGAGTATTATTTACTTTAAGGTTGGAGTTTTTTTATTTCTCTTATTCCTCAATTATTATCTTCTAACGAGACTAAAAAATATTTCTTCCAAAAAAAATAAAGAAAAGTGTGACTTTTAGAAATGTCTGCGAATAATAAGGTAAACATTAAGATAATGGATACAATAAAATTTACATTCACATAAAGAACATTGAATGGAGGCAAACAGAAAAAATAAATTCATCTCGACGATAAATTCACACAAGAAAATTATTTATAAAATAGTGAACTCTTATTGTAAGGATATGGAAGATCGCAAAGATTTGGAGCAGGAAATCATTATTCAATTATGGAATGCATTCGATAAATATAATCCAGAATATAAATACTCAACTTGGATGTATCGTATTGCTCTTAACGTTGCTATTTCATTTTACAGGAAAGAAAAGAAATGGCTAACCAATAATGATTTTTCTAGTGTAGAATCAATTTATAGTATCGTAGATGAAAAGGACGACGAGACAGAGTTAGACAACAATATAAAGCTGTTGCAACAATTCATTAATAATTTAGATGAATTAAATAAAGCACTGATGTTATTGTACTTGGAAGAAAAATCTTATGAAGAGATTGCGGAAATATTAGGGATCTCAAAAACGAATGTTGCTACGAAAATCAGTAGACTCAAATTAAAATTAAAGAAGGAATTTCAAAAAAATAGTAGATAATGGAAGATATAGAATTAAGAAAAATAATGGAAGCCTATAATTCAAAGTTAGATAAAGTGCTTCAGGTAAATGATTCAGCAATGAATGAATTACAACTTGATGAATCTCAAAAAAATAGAAATAAAATTGTTCGGTCAAGGTCTATCGAAGTGATCTCCTTCAGTTTCTTAGTATTGTTTTCGGGTTGGTATGTTGCAAATCATTGGGAACAAACACATTTAGTTGTTAGTGGTATCATAGTCCATCTATTTACTTTGGTTGCCTTGATCGGAAGTATAGGACAAGTTGTATTATTACAAAAGATTGATTTCTCAAAACCAATAGTTGAGATAAGAAAAAAGATAGAGCTTGTCAACGCACATGGTTTATTATTCATGAAATTAGTTTTTCTTTCAGCTCCTGTATGGTGGGCTTATGCAATTGTTGGAATTGATTTATTCTTTGGGGTGGATTTATACCCTCACTTAGACCCTGATTTTGTACAAAACTATTTAGTCTTCAACTTCCTTTTAATTATACCATTACTATGGATTTTTAATAAATTATCTTACAAAAATTTACATATAAAGTGGGTCAATAAAACAATAAAAATATTTACTGGAACAAAAACAATGAAAGCCTTGGAAGCCATTAACGACATCGAGGAATTTGAAAGGTAAATTATTCTGGAGGATTAAATAATGATAACACTGACAATTAACATTAAAAATTAGGAGTAATAAAATTATTGGTAAATTTGGCACCAATACAACAAACTTAACCACTATAAAAAATGTCAGGAATAAAATTAATCCGATTTGTAGGTCTTCTGGAAGGGATTTCTTTCTTATTAATTCTGTTTGTATCCATGCCTTTGAAGTACATGGCAGATATACATGAACCTAATCAAATAATTGGAATGGGGCATGGAGTATTATTTATTCTATATGTAGCCATTGTCTTATATATTCATTTAACTGTTAAATGGGGTTTTAAAAATAGTGTTTGGGCATTTTTGGCTTCATTGATTCCGTTTGGAACTTTTGTAGCAGATAAGAAGATATTTAAGGAGTTTGATAAGTAATCATTCATCAGCTACTAATTGATATTCCTACAAGCTTGGAAGTTAAAAGCTAAATAATCCGATAAAATACATCTTAAATGATGATTTTATCGGATTACTTTTTTGGTGAAGATATTATTCAATTATTTGATTTCACTCTAAAAAAAGAGGGTCGGTTTCCTTTCAATTGTATTTTTGAATCAAACAAAATATCATAATATTCTTCTATTTACATCTTTAATGAAATACGTGAGAGACAGTTTATTATAACTGGGTAAGTGATCTAACTACACTAACTCTGAGGTTTTAATGAGGTTATTTATCACCTACCCATAGTTTTTAAATATGGTGTAAGAATCACCTAGTCACTCTATTCATTGTACTTTAGGTTACTTAATCTGAATTTTAATGAATTCATGAATACTATTGTTATGAATATTCACAATATAAATTCCAGCTGGTAATTCACTCACATTCAATTGGTCTCCCGATTGATAATTCATTACTTCAGATATCAAAACTTTACCATTCGTATCACTTACAGTAAACTCATAACGACCGTTTGGTAGATTATTGAATTGAATAAAATCCTCTGCCGGTACAGGGTAAGCTGAGATTTTACTTCTCAAGTCGTCTGTTAATGATAAAATTGCACCTTCTGCGGTTACTTCTACTGATGCTGTAAAACCACCATCGGCTGTTGATACGGTTATAGTTGCGGTACCAGGAGATACAGCTGTAATCATTCCTAATTCATCGACCGTTACTACCTTGTCATTGGATGTAGTCCAAGTATGGTTCAAATTGGTTGCATTTTCTGGAGCAATTGTCGCAGTTAATTGATGTGTTCCGTCGACAATTAGATCTACTGTTGATTCAGATAATGTTACTCCTGTCACTGATATCTCTTCGATTACTTGGTTGACCGTGAATACAATTTTATCTGAGAAATCATCTTCAGTTGAGGTAGCAGTAACTTCTGCGGTACCT
>NZ_JTAM01000052.1 GCF_000812565.1 Flammeovirga sp. OC4
TTTTAAACCCATTTCTGAGACCAATAAATTTATACCATGATAGAAAATAAGCTATTTCATTTAATATCATAAAATTCCAACATTTGCTTCATGATATTAAAACAAATAGCAAAATGAAAAAAATAGCATTAGTAACAGGAGCAAATAAAGGACTAGGTCTTGAAACTGCTCGACAATTGGCACAAGCAAATACAACTGTTTTGATTGCTTCAAGAAATAAAGAAAGAGGATTAGAAGCAGTTGATACATTAAAAATAGAAGGTCTTGATGTGGATTTGGTTCAACTCAATGTAACGAATGAAACTGAAATAAACGCCTTAGTACAAGAGATTGACGCCAAGTTTGGTCAACTCGACATATTGGTAAACAATGCAGGTATTATACATAGTCGCGAACCTAAAGGTATTAACTCTGCTGATCGAGTGGAAGCAGAGGTTTTAAGAGAAACATTTGATGTGAATTTCTTTGGTTTAGTCCTTCTCACCCAAAAATTATTACCACTGCTTAAGAAAAGTAAAGCGGCTAGCATTGTTAATGTCTCAAGTATTTTGGGGTCAAACACGATTCAAAGCGATGAAAGTTCTCCATGGAGCAGTATTAAACCTTTTGCCTACAATGCATCTAAAACTGCCTTAAATTCATTTACGGTACACTTAGCAGCTGCTTTGAAAGAAACAAACATAACAGTGAATTCAGCCCACCCGGGTTGGGTCAAAACGGAGCTTGGAGGTGAGAATGCTCCATTAGAAACTCCAGAAGGAGCCAAGACTTCAGTAAGTCTAACATCCGCTGATTTTACAGGAAAGTTTATCCACGATGGGGAGGAAATTGCCTGGTAACCATCAAGTATAACACAATAAAAAAATAATTTCAATTTTAATAAAACACAAAAAGATGAAAAAAATAGTATCACTAATCGTATTGGCTTTTGCCTTGAATTTCCAATCAGTACTTGCTGCAAATATCTTAGTTGTCATCTCTGAAGTCTCAGAAATGAAACTAAAGGGTGGGAGTAATTATAAAACAGGATTTTACTTAAATGAATTAATGGAACCTGTAAAGATCTTTATGGATGCTGGGCATACATTGACTTTTGCGACACCAAGTGGTTTAGCTCCAACTTTAGACCCAGTGTCAGATACTCCTGATCATTTTCTAAACACAAGCAAAGAAAACTATAATGCCCACAAGGCACTTTTCAATCAATTAATGCTGACGGATATAGATAAAAGTCCTGTGATAAGTTTTGCTCGTGTTGAGCAAATCGGAATTGAAACATTTGATGCCCTATTTGTACCTGGAGGTCATGCTCCTTTAGGCGATTTAGTAGCCAATGATTTGCTTAGCAAGTTTTTAAATCATTTCCACGCTGAGGCAAAACCAACGGGCTTGGTATGTCATGGTCCGGTTGCTCTCTTATCTTCGTTACCCAATAGCAAAGCATTTGAAAAGGACATGAAAGCAGGAGACAAAGCGAAACCTGCTAAAGGATGGATTTATAAAGGATACAACATGACTGTATTCAGCAACTCAGAGGAAACTGTAGCAACAAAATACTACTTAGGGGGTGATGAATTACCTTATTGGCCTGAAAACGCGATTACATTAGCTGGAGGTAATTATTCTAAAGGAAAACAAGATTGGGCTCCACATGTAGTTGTCGATAGAGAACTTGTAACAGGTCAAAATAACAAATCATCTTCGGGAGCGGGAGAAGCAGTACTTGAATTGCTTAAGAAAGTCAACTAAACTACTCCAATCTAAATTCTCTGTATTGTAAAATCAATTATCATCCACTTTCAAGTTTTTCTTCCTTTTTACATTATGAAAAGAGGTAGGCTTAGAAATTAAAAACTAAATTTCATTCATATCCTAAAAGTTTTCAGAAACCTCCTGATTTCTAAACAGATGATGCTCCCGGATGTTGATTTTACCTGAACATACCCTATTCTTCTCCCTTAGTGGTTTAGAAGAATAGGGTATTTTGATTTTAATAATAGGAACTGCTATTCTTCAATTAGGACTTAATTTTAAGTGAAAAACATGAGAATAAATATCGTCAAGCACGTTGATATAGCTGAAATTTACCATTCCCTCAATCTAGTACATCAGTAACTTTAATGGCTCAAATAATCCTATATCATTATCAAAAAAAGAGACTGATACATCTACTAGTGATGAAACAGCCTCTTTTCGATTAAACGCTAGTTGAATAGCGCTTTAGAATAGTCTATTGATGACCTAAAAACTCTTCCAAAGCTTCTTTATTTTTCACATAAGATAGTTTACCAACTGCCATATGATATTTTGATTTGTCAGAAGTGTACTCAAACGCCATTTTAGCAAAAGCTAATCTTTTCCCATCCAAGTTGAAAACACCCATCAAATCTACTACTTGGGCAGTGCTGATGCATCCTTTTTCCATCAAAAACTCATTGGCCATCTCTACAAATTTTCCACCTGCATTCATCTCAGCTTTAATGTCATTTTTAAGTTTAGAGAAGTCAGCAAAGCTCATTTCGCAATCTTTTGCAACTTCTTTTTTCTCTGCTTTCGGTGCTTCACTCACTGCTACCTCTTTTTCTACATAAGTAGTACTTCTTATATCAATATTTTCGATGCTCACCTCTTCTAATTGAAGTACTTGAATTGCATTCGCCCAATCGATCACAACAGCTTCACCATTAGGAGTAATGTTGATAGAGAAAGTATAAGATTTGTTAGGGAAGATGATGTCTCCTTTTTTCACAATCTTCGGTTCTCCTCCTGAAACATTAATTTTTGAAAGATCTAAATAACCTAATTGTCCCATTTTTCCTTGGAACGAACATTTTACCTGAACATATACTCTATCAGAATAAACGTTGTGTTCCATCACTTTTACGTGAAAACTACCATACGTTTTTTCTACTTTTTCAGCTACCGTTAAAGGCTCCGTTTTTACAGCTGTCCCTGGTGCTTTTGCATAACGAATGCCTTTCATTTGAAGAAAGAATTGGTCTGCATTTGCCTTTACAGGAGGTTTCGCACGGAACTCATTGTAAATCGTTTTGCTGTCTCCCGGTTTTAAAATGTATTGTGTTTTGGTAGGTCTAACTTCCCCCTCGTTCATTGATAAAGTAGTTTCATTACGATCAATAATAAGGTAACCGTTTCCAGTGTTTTTAGCCTTATAATTAATGTAATAACTAGAAGTAGAAGATTTGACTTTTTCGAAAGTGAAGCTTGAATGATCTGTTGTAATGGATTTTGGCATATTATACACTTTGGTTTGTGCATAAGAAGTCCCGATCATAAGTAATAAAAAAATGAATGATAATTGTTTTTTCATAAGATGCATATTTAATATAATTTATATGAAGAGAGCACTATTTTGAAATATAATTTCACTGTAAAAAAGGATAATGATGTATAACCTATTATCATTGGAAGTAGCAAAAAAAGAAGTCAAATAGCCTCAAGTAGCTAGGAACATATTTCTCCCTAGAATAATCGAATAGATTGTATTTTTAAATTTCTTAGAAGTCTGTTTTTCTTACTACATTTAAGTCATTTCATCCAGCATGAATTGAGTTTTTCACTCTTAGACCCAATGTATTTCTTAACTAATTTTGAATTTACCAGTAGAAACTCCAGCTATTAAAAAATTAGCATGAATACTTCGTTCTTCCGAATTACCAATAACCTCATTTTGATTCAAAAGTCGAATTGCATAGATAGTAAGAAACAAAAAATTAAAGATGTTTATGATTAGCATAAAAAATTCATGTCAGTGTTTTACGCTTCCAAATTCATCAATAATTGTACCACAAAAGTAGATAACTCCAACAGGTCATTTTATGGTTTCACAATGTTATATCAAAGAGAATTGTTTGAGAAAAATCTAAATTCAATACATTATACACTAAATTATCATCAACTTTTATTCGTTCTTTCTACAAACATTTATAGGATCTACTTTCAAGCTTCCTTCTTCTTCATTTTTGGCTTAACGCAAAAGAGTGTCAAGGCTTTGAAGTCAAAAGCTAAATTCTTTGGTCTTACAGGCTGTCCAAAAACACAAGTAGGTACAAAAAAAAGTAAGATTAGTATTTTCTTCATAGTTTGCGTTAGCTGATTTTCAAATAATTATTGCCAATATTCGGAAGATAAGGGGCATTTGAACGTTGAGTGTTATAGTTTCGATTTTATTCTTTTCTAATTATTTCGCTTACTCTTACAGTTCCACATTGTCCTTTTGAAAAGCTTGGGAATTCAAAAGTTTGAATTGAATCATTTTCCAGCTTTATTTCAATTCTTAGCTTGTTTATTTTATAATTATACAAATCATCTGAAATCCCTTGTGTCCAATCATACTTATAAACAGGATAATATGAGAATATGAAATCTTTTTTGTCTTTATAATTAGTTTTTTCAAAATTGTCAGAATAGATTCTTACAATCTCTGAATCATTAATATCATTTAGAATATTTATGAAGGCTTTTTGCTCAAATGAAATATGAATTGATGAATATAATTCTGTTATAGGGATTGTAATAAGAAGAATAATTAAAGGAGTTCTAATATTTTTCCAACTACTCTTTCGTTCCGATACGTAAATACTACATTGTATTAAAGCAATAATACCGAATAAGAAATAAGCCATTATAGTAAAGAATGCTGTAAGTTCAATATCAATATTTTTCGCGAACCATACCCTACTGTAATACCAATAGAAAAATGTAATACTTCCAAATATTAAAGGTGATAATGAAAAAGCATAAATTATTTTCAAACGTTTATTCTTCATGATTATCTAATAAACTACAACGGTGTATATACATTCCTTAGTCAATTTCTTGACACTTACCTATCAAGATGTTAATGATATTACTCGGACTGCAAACTTCTAAATTACTGCAATCTAAACTAAGAAATTTATTCATTTTCTAAATATTCTTTCAGTCTTCGGTACTCATTTAGCAGAGCTCCCCTATTTCCCCAATCCTCGGTTTCGTCTTCTACTTTCGGATTGATAAAAGTTCCATTGCCTGCTATAATTTCAATTGATTCAAGTCCCATTTCTTTTGCAGCTTTTTTCTGGTCTTCTGTTTCATCTTTAATACCCATCATATCTTTAGAGTATTCCCAATCACGATCGAATACTTCTTCGAATAGATCCAAGAATTTAGTAATTGAAACTTTTAAGTCCTTATTCATTCTATTTCATTTCCTGATTTAACAATATTCCTAGCTCTTGATAAAAGTTGCTTGTAATCTTTGTCGAGTAATTCGGGGACATCAGATTCAAGCATCGCACACAAATCCCATAGGAGCTGTTCTTCCGAAGGATCCTTAATTTTTAATTCTTCATCATCACGAAATCGAATGAGGAAGTCAATCAAAACAAGAGCTTCATTTGAAGAAAGTTCAAGAGTTATTTTTTTTATTTTTATCTAAACCTTTTCAATTCAAAAAAACCTATTATTGATAACAATGCACAATAAAAATTAATTGTAACAGTAGAATGTTGTATCAAATCGATGTAATATGTATAGCCATAAACATAGTCCTCGGTTTGACTACCTTCTACGCTGCTGTATATTATGTCCATATACCAATCGTATGTATCTATGCCAAACACAAATAATAATAATGGAAATATTATCTGATAGTAAGTAAATAGTACTGAAGCGAATAAGAAACCATATGATTTGATTTTCTTTCTTGGTTTCAATCCTTTCAAAATTATTTTTAGATTAATCAAAGGAATGAATAACAGATATTTCGATTTTACATTCACTTCCGTTTGTCTATTAACCCACATTAAAAATGTTGCTATAAATACCCATTTGATAAAATTAAGAAAGATACCGACTCTCTCTGCTATATTCAAAAGCATGATATAGCTGTCAGATTCAGCTAAGTCAGGTGATATCCAAAATAGATTGTAAGCATAAAAAGAGGGAAAAAGCAATATTGAAAATACCGACAAAAAATAAATATAGTATTTTCTTAAAAAATCGAATTTCCCAAACCTAAATACTAAAACAAGAACCAATATCTGAATAAAAAAAACTCCAAAGTACCCTATTAGAAGATAATTATAATTGGGAGTAAGTAATGTCGAATCCATTTATTTTAACAGTTACATCTTATGCTTATAAAACAATTATAGCCTACGTAATGGCTAAACTACAACCAGCGAGTGCATCACCCAGTGTATGGAAATTAGCTACTATTAGGCTTCTTTTTTTTATTAATCAGATTTTAAGAAATTATCAGTTACAGCAAAATAACATGAAGTAATATTCGGATAGATATAATCTGAGTTTCTATTATCAAAACCACTATAAATCCAAATCCATAAATCTGAATTCTTCCAAAATGATGTTTTTATGTAGGGTTGCCATGTTTCTCCATCTTCATCTAAAATCATATTCCATTTTCCACCATGTTTTTTGATGTACACATCTCCAGAATAAGCAATAACAGCCAAAACATTTTTTTCGATAAATTTATCTGTCACTTTATTTTCTTCAGCTAATGTAATTAACCTGTTATCGATTGCGTAAAGACTATTTTCACTGTAATCAAAAATGTCTATATCCATATTCAAATTTTCAGCTAACTGTCTTCTTAATTCCTTTGTATGTTTTGGGAAATTTTCACCATAAATATTTTTGCCTTTAAGAACATTATGGGAATAAGTACCGTATTCATGCATTTCCTTCTGTTTAGCACACGAGAATAATAAAACTAAAGCTAAAGTGTATAAAAATCTATATTTCATCTACTTTATGAAGCCTAACATTAAATATAAACAATAGCGTATATCCCTTAAATTCCAAAAATAAACACCATAGCTTATGTTAGTATAAAAACTTCCAACTCCCTTTCAAAAAAATAGTTTGCTGTTAGATTGTTGAAAGACAATTTCAATTTACATTTTAATGTATTACAAAACAAGAATTGATTTTTAAGTGGGTAGAAGAGGTTGATTATTATTTTAAAATCTATTCGTGAGCAAATGCAAATTTATTCGAAAACTTAGTTTATGATGTATTGTTTGTTTGTAAGGACGCCGCAATGCAACGCCCCTACATGACTACATTTTTGAAAAGTTATTATTAAACACTGTTCTTCTATATCTTCAGAAAATCACTTAGTCGTATTTCCCCATTGGTCTTAAAGGAAATTTTGCTTTTGACTTAGTGTTTCGGAATCAAATCTAATGCGATGATTTCACTTTTTGTTCCAAGTCTAAAAGGAGGGCCAAATGTACCAATCCCTTCTGAAACAAGTATTTTTGTGCCGTTATAATCATGCAAACCTCGGTTATAATCAAATATCATATTCGCCACAAAGTTGAATGGAAAAATCTGCCCTGCATGTGTATGACCGGTGAGGTATAAATCAATACCATGTTCATTGGCATATTTGATTCCGTTTGGAGCATGATGAAGCAATATCGTTGGACGTTCCTTGATCATTTTAAGCGTAGGTAAAACTTCGTCCATCGTTGGTTTTTCATCTGAAGCATGCATATCAAAAGAGTTTCGATCGGCAAGCATGTGTGTTAAACCAGCAATTTGCAGTTCTCCAAAAGTTGCCTTTTCATTTTCTAATACATGAACACCAACTTTCTTCATCAAAGAATAAATGCTGTCCATATTGGTGGCATGATCATGATTACCGTCTACAAAATAAACTGGTGCTTTAATTTGCTTCAAAGGCTCAAAATATTTTTCTTTTAGAGCGTATTCACTGTCAAGATAGTCTCCAGTAATCAGTACTACATCAGGATTTTGTGCATTGGTCTTCTCAATGATTTCTTGTAAGAAACCATTTGTTCTGAAATGTCCAATATGAATATCCGTTAAGTGAACAGCTTTTACTTTTTTCGTTAAGCCCTCCATCGGAATTGTCATTGGTGTAATTTGTATGCTTGCTCCTCTCCAATATCCAAAAAGAGTAATGCAAAATGCCAATCCAAAACCTATTAGGCCAAATGTTGATGGTTTTAATTTCACAAAAATACCAATACCATCCGCCACCAAAAATGAGAGGAGTACGAAAAGGTAAATACCCATGGTCACCGATGCTGTTTTGTATAAGATGTGTCCAATCATGCCTGTAGCATTTGTGAAAACACCACTCACTACCATAAAAATCAATGGAAGCAAGCTGAAAGTGATATACACTAAACGTGTACTCTCAATTCCAAAAATATAAATGATTTTTTTTGATAGATAGATAACGGTAAATGCAATGAGGGCTAAAAAGACCACTACTATTGCATAGGGGAGTAATTTCATTTTAAAAGTTTATTTGATGTATTTATCACCGTGTAAACGAAGCTTTCAACAACGTTCGATTACAGTGTATTTCTATACCATAAATTTAAAGGTGTAGATTTTCGTAGGCTTAACAGTTTAAAGGAAATGATTAACAAAATTACAGATCTGCCATTTTTTGATGACGTGGAAAAATAAAAGAGGCATCACTACCAATGTAAACCAGGTTATCGTTTACCCCAAAACGACCTTTCTACAAGCATTGATAGGATCTACTTTCAAGTTTCTTTCTTCTTCATAAATGATGGACTGATTGCAGATCAAAATAATCTGCTTCACGATTGAAGTCATAGGCAAGTGATATGGAGTCCACCAACACTAAAGTCGCTTACGTTAACTAACCTTCAAGACTTCAGTCTTGATAAGGTTGGGCTATCACCTACCCATAGTTTTAACTATGGTGTACGAAACATCCTATCTCTTTTGTTCCAATTCTTATCGTTTTGAAATCGGGAGATTTCTGATGATCTGTTGGACACGAATGTCGCTAACGCTTAACATTCGCACCAGTGGTCTTTCTACCCAATTCGTTGGTTAGTTCTAGCCCTCGTTTTGCATTAAAATAAAATGAAACAGAGAAATTGATTGAAAGTGAACCAAAACCTAGTTTACAGTACGTTATTCACCCTTCAATATTCTATATGTTTCTATTTCTCCATATTTCTGAAAACCGAGCTTTGTATAAATAGGTTCTCCCATTTTAGAAGCGTGAAGCACGGCAATTTTTGAACCATGACCTTTCGCTTCTTTTAGCAAATGCTTCGTCATACTTTTTCCAATGCCTTTTCCTCTCCCTTCGGGAAGCGTCCCAATCATATGCAAGCCTGCATGATTTTCTGTATCAAAAAATACAATGCCGCAACCCAAACTTTTCTGATCTTCTTGATAAAGGAAAAGTCGTATGGTTGAAGATTGTCTTACAATGGTATTGATCACCTTATGGTCTACTCTATAACCAAAAGATTTTGAAGCAGTCGCTGCAAATGCCTTTGCACCTTCTTCCGTTTCTACTTGTTGGATGTTTGGGGTAATCGTTGCTTCAGTCGTAAAAGATTCCAACTCAAGGGCCATGTTTTGTTGCGTCATGAGTAACGCTAGGCCAGTATGACTCCCAAGGTCGTCCGATTTTGGAACCGTGAGCACCTCAGGGATATCCCCTTTTTTACAAAGGTCTATGACTTTCGTTAATGCTGAGTCATGATCTTTTAAATCAAAAACTCTTTTGGGCCAGTCAGCATCTTGCACTGCTACAGCAGTAAAACCCTCGGATGCAATGACTGTATTGTTGATGGTACCAATATGTTCCCAAAGTTCATACAGGTTATTTATGATGTAATTATCCATTGATTACTTATTTACTTTTCACCAAATTATGAAGTAAAGATGTGATCCATTCTTGCTCAGCATCATTTACCTCTTCAAAAAAATAATTCACTTCTGTGTTTGAAATGACAGCCGGAACTTCAAAACCTCCAAATTCCATCGATCTTTGCATTTTAAATAAAAGACTATATTGTTCAATCAACTTATAGGCGCTTGTCTTCCATAATTTCATTCTCACAATCTGAATATCCCTAATTCTTATTTCTTTTATTTTTGATCGAATAGGTCTGTTTTTGATGATTGAAAACGTCTTATTATCAATTAATAGAGTTTGTGATTCAAAAATAGAATTCATTACACCATATAACATTCCTAACCCAATAAACCAGAAAGGAATTGAAAATAATGCAAATAATATACTACTCTGCGTTGCCAGAAACGTCCACAAACTAACAAAACTTAGCCATAGAATAGGCATGATTAATTGTGGTATGACAGATAACGTAAATCCCTTTTTAGGATAAAATATTTCTACTAAATCATCTTCAAACTTTCTCAATATCATTTTTGATTCTGAAGGTGGACGACCTACTGATTTCAACGAAAAACTATCTAACAAACTACTCGCCCTGTAAACGGAATTACAATAGTCGCACTTTGCTAAGTCCGTGATAATATTTACATTTTTTGTCGGGATCGCTGTATTACAATTTGTGCAAACTAGTTCCATATTCGATTTACCAATAACATTTCAACCTTAAGTACAAATTCAAAATTAACTATGATTTATTTTTGATTTTGTACTTATTTTATTAATAATCTATATCCACCATAAAGCTCCTAATTTTATATTTCTTTGGCGTTGCTTTAGAGATTTTCTTTAGCATTTTTTCCTCCTTATACTGATAATTTGAAAAACTAAATTCTACTGGTTTAAAAGAAGGATGTTTCTCTTTTCTGTCAACAACAATCTTAGTGAAAATTGAATCAAAATCATTCAACCCTTGCTCCGAAAACCAAACACAATCTAACCACTCTGTATCAACAATAAAATTTTGAATACTATCATTGTATTTAGGTACATAACCTTTCATATTAGCAAAGAAAGATTTAAATATACCTCCCTTATACCCTGCAATGAGAACATAATCAAATTGTGATTGTAATGTGGAGTCATTCAATGACTTGTAAAACATATCTAATGCTTCAGGAGAAAAAGAGGTAATACACAACCAATTTTCTTGGTCATCTCTTTGATAATGTGTTGCAAATGTTGTCAACTCAGAGGCCAGTGCATTACACCATTCTTCCAGTTCTTCTTTTCCACTGTCTTCATAATGTATTTTGTCCACCTTTATTTCAACATAAACTTTACTTTTCTTATAAAAATCCTCTTCTACAAAATACTCCAAAATTCCTTTGAGTGTATTGGCATGAAGATAAGATAACGCGTTTTTGTTGTTCACTTTATTTTTATCCCACTCAGGGATATCATGCATCACATAAGCGCCATCATCAGGGTAAATTTTTCGAATGAGGTGGTCTTTTGGAGGATAATGAGCATCCAATTCAATAGACATCGTGGGGTCAATGGAGTTAGAGATTTTGATTAAATCCTTAACATCCATCGCTGGTGTGGCTTTTGATTGAAAACCATTACCGTAGACCACTCCATCTTTATTGATCCCCATTGGGTAATACCTCCACGAACTACTTCCGTGACCTATCACTTCCACTTTTATATTTTGGGTGCCATTAATTGAATTGCATAGTTCATGAAAAGGTTGACACCTAGCGTGATAATCTGCTATTGGAACCCTACCAGGGCTTACAAAGGTTTCGTTAATTTTAATACAAGACATTGCTGAAAGTGAGATTAGCATTGATACAAAAAATATTCTCATCATAAGTTGGCATTTTGATACTTTCTGCATTGTAAACTACAATTATCTTTGACTATCAATTGACACCTCTGCAATCTTTAAAGACATTACTTCCAAGCTTCCTTCTTCTTCATTTTTTCCATTGCTGAAAAAACGAAGCAAAAAAAGCTAGGCTTAGAAGTCAAAAGCTAAATTCCATTCCTTTCGCCTAACTGATTTTAAACTCGCTGCGCTCAAACAACAAAATCATTCTTAACGGCTCAATCCATGAAATTCTTAACGCTTTTTCCTTCAAGGCCGGGGGTAGAACTACCAAATGAATTGGATAGCAAGACCGCTGGCGCGAATGTTAAGCGAAAGCGACATTCGTGTGCTATAAATCATCAGAAATCTCCCGATTTCTAACTATCATAAATATTCAAAAACTTAGTTTACAATGTAATTGAGTGTTTTCATTTATCTTATCCCAATTTTCTTTCCAATTGAGTCACTAATAGGATAAAGTCGTTCTTTTGGAAGAAAACGTTTCACTTCTTTGTATTTTCCTGCTTTCCGCAATGCACTCATTTTTTTCACCAATGGAGTCATGTCTATGATCTCGGTGATCCATTCGTTGTTGTATTCTTCAATTAAAAATCTACTGATCCCTACTTGTATTGTTCTCTCTTGTAATTTCCCTCCTTTAAGGGTTCTTTCAGGGTCCCATTGTATGTGTACTTTTGCCTCTCTGAACAGCTTGTCCCATTCGTAACCACTGCTATACACTTCCTTGTCGGGATCAGTTAAAACCCCAAAAGAAAGGGCCTTTTCCCAGCACTCTCTCTTGATTTTAATTCCTAATATATATTCTTGATTCGATTTACTGCCCCAATTGCTACGTTCCATTAACCACAAAAATGAAGGTTTGATCCAAGTCATTCGATGAAATGAAAATGGTTTTTCAAATTTCTGATGCTTAAGTGCGGGAAGTGCTATATTTTTGTTGTAAGCTTGATAAACTGTAATTGTATCTCTGTCAAATTCGGCTCTAATTTCCTGGTATTTCATAAGTTAATTTCTAAACACATTGTAAACTAAATTTTCGATTATTTGTAGTTTTTAGAAATCAGGAGATTTCTGATGATCTGAAGGTCACGAATGCCGCTGACGCTTAACATTCGCGCCAGTGGACTTTATACTCAATTCGTTTGGTATTGCATTCATCGGCCTTGAAGGGAAAAGCGTGAAGAATTTTATGGAACGAGCCGTTAAAAATGATTTTTTTGTTTGAGCTTTAGCGAGTTTAAAATCATTGAGGCGAGAGGAATAAAATTTAGCTTTTGACTTCTAAGCCTAGATTTTTTGCTTCGTTTTTCATCAATGGAAAAATGAAGAAGAAGGAAGCTTGAAAGTAGGTCCTAAAAATGCTTGTAGAAAGATGGATTAAAAGTTAACGATAATTCCGTTTACTGTGTACCTAATCTTGCTCTCTTTCTATGATTTTAAATAATCTGCTATTAATAATTTCTGACAAGTTCCAATTGTAAAGTTTAGCATCGGTAGTATTATAAAAAGCAACTACTACTGCATCAAGGTCCTTGTTGTATTCTGCAAAACTCTGATAACCGGGCACCCATCCACCATGTTCATATTCATAAATGGACGAATAGATTTCCTGTTCGCCAGGTGCAAACAAAGTTCCATTGTTCAATGCTCTGAGGAAAATACCTACATCTTCCGCCGTGGCTAACATGCCGTGTTCGTCTTCTTTTAAATCAAACTCATAGCCTACATGATACCCACTCATTACGTCTTTTAATTCTACTTCACTTAAAGAACTAAAGGTATTTTGGAGTTTTAAAGGAGATAATATTTCATCTTGAATAAATTTAAAATTGCTATACCCCAGCTCATCATCCATTATTTTATTGATCAACATATAATTCGTGTTGCAATACTCATAATCTTCACCTGGTTGAAAATGGGCAGGTTGATCTAAAATTAAAGCAAGACTTTCTTCATAACTCTTTGTTGGGTTACTCCAGAAGTTGGGAGCATCTGTAAAATTTGGAATACCACTTCTATGCTGAATCATAAGTTTTAGCGTAATTTTGTCCGCATTTTCAATTCTCCCCACCAAAGAAGGTAAATAATCTGCCAATGTTTTATCCAAAGAAAGACGCCCTTCACTCACCAATTTCGTCACGGCCACCGCATCGTAGAGCTTACTAATACTGGCAATTTTGAACAACGCATCGGGGCGAGCCGGAATCTGTTTTTCTCTGTTATGCCAACCTGACGCTAAATATTGAGGGGTATGCCCCGCTTGATCCACATAGACAATAACACCTTCAAATCCATGATCTACTGCTTGATCTAATTGCTCTTGCATGGTATCAGGCAATGGAAGTATCCACGCTTTCACTAAAAGCCAGGGTACAAAAAATAAGGAAATGACAGTACCAAGTAGTAACGCTATTCTGATGATTTGTTTGGATTTCTTCTTATTCATAGGTATTTGAGTTTGTGTTATATTAGCCTACAGTAATGACAATTTACTTTTGATTGGTTTTCATAATTCCCTTGTAAAAACTATCTAAAAACAATGAATTATGGGTATCATCTTTATAAAGTTCTGACGTCAATTCAATATACTGATTGCCTTCAAGTGCTTTTTTAAATTCTTCTATTTTCTCTTTGTGGAAAGCAGGTGCCGGCTGATAAGTAAGATGTATTTTCGTTTGCTGATTATAATCTATTGCATTAAACCGCTTTACTACCTCACCGTTACTGTACCAAATAGAAGGGTCGTAAATATGAATCACTTCAAAAGGGTGTTCTAATGAGAGTAGATAGGCACCAAAATAACCTCCATAGGAATGACCAATCAATGTTTCATGTTGGTTGGTCGAATAGTTTTTGTTGACATCTGGAATCAACTCCTCTACCAAGTAATGGTAAAAGTTCATTCCACTACCTGAATTAGAGGCATTATACCAAGTTGAATCAACAGCTTCTCCATCATATTCAATTCTTGATTGGCTAAAAGTAAGGTCTTGCCCTCTTTTATTTTCCATTTCAACATGTGGAATTCCAACCACAATGGCATTCTGTATTTTTTTATTGGCTCCTAAATCAAATGAAATATGTCTGATTAAATCAAACCTCCATTCTGCATCAAAAACATAAATAACAGGATAACTGAGGGTATCTGTATAATGAAGGGGTAAACTTACCCAATACGCTCTCGTCTCATCAAGATGTTTTGAGTCAATCTTGTGTTGTAGTGTTTGATTCACACAAATAGTATCTTGTCCGTATAAATTGAAGCTGAAAATAAATAGCAATAGTACAATCAGTCTTTTTCGATGCATTGAAGTTTGTATTTAAAAAGTAGGTATTTTTATTGAAGTCGGTCTGCTTATAGCAGGATACAAATCCATCACCACTATGCAGGCTATACTAAGTTAAATATCTACTTTTAATTTACCGAATGAGGTTCAAGAAAAAATCGGATTGGCGTAACATCATATACTATCTATGCTGTTTGTGGGGTTGATTAAAGTCGTTTGAGTAAAACGACATTCTATATTAATGTTAGCAAGTTTGGTGGAAGTAATTGTATTTTTCTCCATCCCAATAGATTAAACCTCCTCCAACATCAAACTTAATTATTTTAATTGAGTCTGTTTTTAATTCCAAATTCGGACCTTCTTGTATTCCAGGTTCATTCGACCTAGTTGTATTTATAGTCCATTGATTCACCCAGTTCAGATCATCCCATTGATCTTCATGATTAAAAACTTCTCCTGCACCAATAATAAAGAATTTGTTTGTATTTGGATGTAAAACTATAAAGCCTCGTTTATCGGTTGCTTTTTCTACAATTAAAACAGCAATATCATTAACCCCATCTCCATTAAAATCAGAAATCAAATAATGTGGTTGAATGTAACTTAGGGTTTTAAACCTTTGATTTATAGAATCATTTTCTTTGAAGCTTTTTTCAAATACCTCTACCAAATCATTCTCAGATTGAGCAAAAATTAATAATGGAAAAAAAGTGGTAAGTAAAGTGATTAAGAGTTTCATTCTTGCTGTTGTTTTGTTTGCTTCGTGAAAGTGCTTTTGTAGATAGAATAATTAATTCTAAATTCCTTTATTGGATGGAAATTTCATGCCATGTTTTTTATATGAATGAGTAGTATCAAATCGTAAACTAAGTTTTCATTAAATAACATAATTCCTTTTATGAAGGATAAATGGTAATGTATTGTGGTTCGTGAGGACGTTTTAATAAAACGTTCCTACAGAACTGTATTTTAGAAGGTTATTATAAAACCTTTGTCTTTTAATCTGTAATCAGACAATCATTTTGTAGAAAGTCCACTGGCACGAATGTTAAAAGATAGCGGCATTCGTGTCCTATAGATCAGTAGAAATCTCCCGATTTCTAAATAGTATAATAGTTAACAGTGTAGTAAAATCGAGAAAAGGAACAAGGGTGCTCCTTTTCTCTTGTTGGGTAAGGTTAGTTCACATTAATGTATTGGTTCCTGTTTGTATTGATCAATACGCTCCATGGCTGCCTTTTCGTATTTACGTTTAAGTTGCCAACGGGGTCTTGCCAATGTGGTTTCCCATTCGAAAAGTCTTTTGTATAAATCTTTTACAATTTCGGGGTGTTCTGAAGCCAAATTGTTGGTTTCTGAAATATCTTTTGAGAGGTCGTACAATTCAGCAGGACGATCTGGGTAACGAATAAGTTTCCAATCATCATGTCTTATAGCTCCTCTATTTTCCTTTTTCCAATATAATGTCTGATGGGGTTTGGCCTTATTTTGCTCTGATAAATAAGGCAATAGATTTACACCGTCTATCCCTTCTAAATCTGAAGTATTACCTCCTCCAATGGTATAGCAAAGTGGCAGCAAATCTAGTGTACTAATGGGGTGAGTGTATTCTTTATCAAATTTCTGACCTGGTACTTTTATGATAAAAGGAACTCTCACACCTCCTTCAAGATGGCTTGCTTTTGTTCCACTTAGCGGGCTGTTGTCTGAAGAATTTCCATCTGTAGGACCTCCGTTATCATTGGTATAAATAATTACTGTATTGTCTGCTAATCCTTCTTTTTTGAGGTGATCGAAGACTCTGCCACAAGCTCGGTCCATAGCCCATGTCATTGCTGCTAGTTTTTTACGTTTTCCTTCTAACTCTGGAAATAGTGCGAGGTCTTCTTTTTTGGCGTGCATTGGTGCATGTACAGCATTGTAGGATAAAAATAAGAAGAAGGGTTCGTTTTTATTTTTGCTGATAAAATCAATGGTCTCCTGAGCAAATGCATCAGTGAGGTATTCATCTGGCTCTTCGTAATTTTTGAAATTACGTTCCATGTTATTTTCTTCTCTAGGGTTTGGATTTTTAGCATTAAAACCCCAATAACTTCTTGCTCCACCTCTGAAGCCATAGAAAAAATCAAACCCTCTTTTCAATGGATGAAAACGGTCCGTATTTCCCATATGCCATTTTCCAATGATACCTGTCGTATACCCCAAAGTCTTCATGTGGTCTGCAATGGTTTTTTCTTCTAATGGAAGTCCCATTTCATCATCTTCTAAGCAGTAGTTTTGCATGTAACCGGGCACATTGTTTTCTTCAAAACCAAAACGTTGTTGGTACCTACCGGTCAGTAAGGCGGCTCTTGATGGACCACAAACGGCTCCTGCTACATAGGCTTGAGTACATACGGTTCCCTTCTTGGCCAAACGGTCCAAAGCAGGTGTTTTCATTACGTTACTCCCTTGAAATCCAAAATCGGCGTAACCTGCATCGTCCGAAAGGATAATAATGATGTTTTGAGGTTTAGTCTTTTGGGCGTGAATAAAGCCACTTAACAGACATAAAAAAGTAATAGAGATTAGTCTTTTCATTTCAAAATATTTTTAAGTTGTACAAAATATTCAGCATTTGAGTACTTGAACAAAGTATGGATTTTTGATGCTGTCGGCATTCTATATCAATAGAAGTGTTTTGTAATAATTTATTTTCTAAAGAGTAGTTATTCGCAAACCACAAAACAACCATTTTTTGCCCTAGTATAAATGAAAAAAAGGACCAAAAAATGGTCCTCTTTAATGGAATGAATAATGTGATCAAACATCTACAGTTTTCAACTGCAATTTTTCAATATATATTCGTACATCATGAACTAAGTTTTTGATCTCTTGGTAGTCAAAAGTGCCGTCAGTAGACTTCACAAATAACTGACCTCCGATCCCTACGCAATACGCTCCTGCATCGAACCATTCTTTCAAATTTTCGAAAGTTGGTTTTACGCCGCCTGTGGGCATGATATTCGTCCACGGCATTGGAGCCTTTACAGCTTTGATGAAACCTGGTCCACCAACTTGTGTCGCTGGAAAGACTTTAACGATTTCAGCGCCCAACTCTTCTGCTTTTGAGATCTCTGAAATGGTGCCACAACCTGGGTTCCAAGCGACCTTTCTTCGATTACAGATTTTTGCCATTTCCTCATTGACTATTGGAGAAACAACAAAATCAGCTCCTGTTTGAATGTAAAGTGCAGCAGTTGGTGCATCTACAATTGAGCCTATTCCTAACGCAAGTTCTGGAAGAAACTCATTTCTGTAATCAATTAATTTTCTGAAGATTTCATGAGCATTGTCGCCTCTGTTGGTAAACTCAAATACTCTCACTCCACCTTCATAACATGCCTTTAAAATATTGATGCTCACTTCTACATCTTTGTGAAAGAAAACAGGAACAAAGCCTGTTTCCTTCATTTTTAAGGCTACTTCTATTCTTGAAAATTTCATTATCTGACTATTTTTCCTGTTCCGTTGGTTGCTATAAAATGTTTTACTTCCTCTACAGAACAAATATTCTGATCTCCTTCAATAGTGTGTTTGATGGCTGATGCTGCAATCGCAAAATCAATCACTTCTTGTAGAGATTCTATGTTTCTTAAACCATAAATTAAAGCTGCCATAAAAGAGTCTCCCCCTCCTACTCTGTCTACAATATGTGTAAGATCATATTGCTGACTTCTGTATACTTTCTGCCCGTCATATAATGCACCACTCCAAGTATTGTGATTGTTTGAGATCACACCCCTTGAAGTAAAAACTACAATTTTACAGTTTGGAAAACGTTGCATTATCTTGTCTCCTTCAATCTGAAAATGGTAGTCTTCAATCGTGTCATTTAAGACATCAACATCAGGGTGTGTGCCTGACATCACATGATTGAATTCCATTAGTTCCGGCATCACTTCTTCTGCAGATTTGCCCCACTTCCAAAGGTTTCCTCTGAAATTATAATCCATCGAGATTTTTAAACCTCTCTGAGCCGCTTGTTCTAATCCTTCTAATAGTGCTTCCTTGGCACCTTCAGAAACCGCCGGCGTAATCCCCGACCAGTGAAACCAATCAGCATCTTTGAAGATGGTGTCCCAATCCAGCATTCCTCTTTCCAATGTAGCGGTAGAAGAATAAGCTCTATCATAAACCACTTTACTAGACCTTCCACATGAGCCATTTTCGTAATAGTATAGACCCATTCTTTCCCCTCCATAAAGGATATCTGAGGTGTCTACACCAAAGCTATTCAAGTGACGAACAGCACTGAGTACCATATCATTTTTAGGCACTCTTGTGATGTATTTTATCTGCTCTCCAAACTGCCCCAGAGAAACGGCCACATTTGCTTCAGCTCCTCCAAAATCAATATTCAAAGACTTGGTCTGTTGCAAACGCTGATTTCCTGGAGAAGATAACCGAATCAAGAGTTCTCCAAAACTTACAATCTTCTTCATTTGTCTCTTTTTACTCCACAATTAATTTTTTTGAAATGACCTGTCCCTCCACTTTTATTTGAACAAGGTAAATTCCTGCTTTAAGAGCAGCTGTATTGATCTCTACCACTTCACCACTTAAAGGAATTGTCTTTAGCTCTTTTCCTGTAATGTCTGTCAGTTTAATTTCCTCAATATTGAATTGACGTTTAAAACTCAACTGTACTTTTTCTGACTTACTCGGGTTAGGGTATAAAATAATTTGTTGCCCTACATCTTCTGCATCAACACTTGTAGGTGGGGTTACGTCTCCATCTCCTCTTTCAATCTCTGTACTGAAATTGAATACTCTCATGTTCACGCTACTGATATGACCTCCAGACTCTGGGAATTGAATAGTCACTACATTGTTTTTCTCCAATAATTCGTAATCGATTGGCACTTCTACCATACCAAAAAACGATCTACGCTGTTCTTGAAGGTCACCCATGATATTGTCATTAGTAACTAATGTCTTTCCGTTGATTTTTACAGTAGGTTTCAAAGACAACCCATGTGCTCTGCCCATACCAATTCTTAGTACCGCTTCGCCATGTTCTACCAAATCCACATCCGTGAAGTTGAACGTCATTACATTCCCATCGATAGGTTGGTAATAAGTCGTTGCATAATATTTTGTTTCATCAGAAGTTTCGTCAATTACAAGGTCCGAGTTCATTTCGTATCGGATCAGCATCATTGATTCTGATTGTAATTGTACTTCTGAAGGAAGCGTTGTAAAAGTTGTTTCTTCAATGGTTGGTGTACCGCTCTTGCTGTAAAGGTGTTGTACTTTTACGTTGTTCAAGTTGGCCTCATCAAAACCTTTTACATTTAACGCTACAGTTTGTTGTTGTCTTGTTAAATTATTGAGGACGACATACCCCACCGTTCCTTCTACATAAGCATCCGTTTGGATATCTACATTATCAGAAACATGGTCTACTCTTGTACCGTTTACCTCGCTCCAGAAATCATAGAAATTTACTAAGCTAGAGTACACCCAAGTTCCGGTAAGACTCGCAGGTTCATCTTCTCCTCTGAAAAGCCTCCAGTTATGAGGTACACCGTTTGCGGTTCCCCATGTTGCTTTTAATACAATAAATGGTAAAGCTTTCGCGATATTATCTGCTCTGTCCATAAATGTCATCATCATGGAATTCAACGAAGTGATGTAGTACCAATCTCTCGCAGGTGACCATTGTTGATTGGCCATGGAATGCACTTGACAACCATACTCTGAAACCAAGGTAGGTTTCACTACTCCAAACTTATCATAACTTGCGTGATCCAACATGTCTAAAGTAGCTTCAAGGTTACTTCCTTTACGCATCAAACGCTTTCCTTGAAAAGTAGGCCAATCGTATAAGTGAATCGACCAGAAGTCCATATTTTCACCACTCATATCCATAAACTTGTTCCATCGTTTTTCCCAACGTTGGAAATTATCGTAATCAAAGTTCGGGAATGCAGTTGTGTAACCACCTACTTTCATATCTGGGTTCACCTTTTTGACCTCATGTGCTACAGTATTATGGAATTTGAAGATTTTTTCTAGTGCCTCATCCGTTTCTCCACAATCTTCACATCCAAAGATACCATAAACCGGCTCATTGATGACCTCAAAATATTCTGGAAGTTTCTCGGTTCCTGATCCATGAAATTCTTTGATAAAATGGGCACAATATTCACCCGTGGCTGTACCAAACGGTTCCTCTTGAGTATCATTTTGAGAAAACGCCCAACCTGTTTTGGTCAGTGTACCATCAGGCCAGAAAGGGTGGTGCTGAGTCGCTAAAATGTGTGATTTATTACGGTCAGCATAATTATACAGATCAGGTCTGTTGAGGTAATCATTTCTATATGTTTTACCTTTTTCTCTCAAATGATCCAGATCCACAAAACCTGGTCGGTTTGGATCTTCACGAAGTACAGCATTGATGTTGTAAGTAATGGTTCCGGTATTTCTACCAAAATAAACATCTTTACCATTCATAAAATCATTTTTGATGTCTAACGGACGGGCATCACCGTACCTTGTCCAATCATTCTCTCGAAGCCCTCCATGTACGCCAATAAACTTTTCTCTATTGAAAGTAGAAACCTCTCCAACGGTGTGTTTTACGTTGAGGTTCACGTCTACTTTTGTTGTTTGTGCGATGACTATAAAGGGTAGTAAGTTTAGAATAGTAATAATAATAAATTTCATGTCGTGTATTTGCGTTATAAGTTAATTATGATTGAAGTCCTCTTTTCTTTTGTTTGCTGTTTGGAATATATATTACTTTATAAACTATTGAATAATAGCTGCTATTCGTAAAAGACTTCATAGAAAGTAATCAAAATCTAGTTTAAAATGTGGTGTCGGTAATAAATAGATATTTTATAGAATCCATCATTAACCCACTATTTATTAGCGGGTTAATGATGGTGAATGAGTATGGATATTGCAATACAAAATCCATACGTCACTTTGACTATCCACTATTCTTCTATCGAATTATCTTGATGCTTTTGGCTGTTTTGCCGATTGCTCATTTTTGGCAGTATGAGAAGTTTTTCTCTTACCATGGAAACGTCTGATATGCTGGTAATTGTAGTTGGCATATTTGTGAGTTAGTCCCCATTCAAAAATTGCGAAAGGCTCATCGCTATTTAAGCTTCTATTAAGTCCCATGGCGTGTGGTGCACCTGGAATAACCGCTTGAATATTAAAATTGATACCATCATTAGCGTATTGCACTGTACCTTTTTCCGGTCCGTCTGTTGTGATCAACGACATGATACCGTCTTTGTGCTTGAAAACACAAATCTCATGACCTGAATTTGAAATCGGGTTGTAAGGTGATTTCACATATGGGCCTAACGGGTTGTCTGCAATAGCTACACCATGACGGATCTGACGACCACCGAAAGTGATTTCTTCACCCATTTGCTCTCCTTTGTAATACAGATAAAATTTACCTTTGTAAGGAATAATACAAGGATCATGTACTTTATGACTATCAAAGTCTCCTTTCTTCTCTACCATAAAACGGTTTTGTTCCGTTCCTTTCCAAACACCATTGTCAGCAGGACTTAAGATTGGGTCTTCTAATTTTGTCCAAGGACCGTACGGTGAATCAGCATACGCCAAACCCACTTGGTTTTTCGTTCTTACATTATAAGGTGATTTGATTGTCTGATAACATAAGTAATATTTCCCTTCATGTTCCATCACCTCAGGAGTAAAAACAGAACGATCATCAAATGTTCCTTTTTTACCTCTACTCACTGACAAACCTTCTTCCTTCCAAGTCCATCCATCTACAGATGTGGCATGCCATATATCACAACGGTCCCAAGGGAATACTTTTTCGTTTTCTACATCTCCTCCGAAACCTTGAGTTTCACCAACTGATTTTGAGTAATACACATGGTATTTTCCATCAATAAAAAGTAAAGCTGAAGGATCACGTCTAACGACTCCTTCTTCGTAAGCCAAGTCGCCTTTTAAGTCATGTACCGTAAACTGACCAAACCACTCATTCGTTAATGTATCAGGCCATGCCAATGCTCTTTTTGAGGCAGCACTTAGATGATTTGGATCTGTAATTCCCAAGAAATCCAGCTTCTCTTTTGAGATGTCTACTTTATTTTCGCTGACCCCTGAATGCGGGCCAGTTGGTTTTGTACAAGAAGAGGCGAGTACTGCACCGATCAATAATGACCCTGCAATATTTTTTACTAAATTCATTTTCGTTTATATAATCTAATAATTCAATACTAATTGCGATATTTTAATAAGTCTACTATTATCATCTTTAGCTCACTACTGAAATCGTGGGCTAAAGATGAAATAATAAACAATTTATTAACCTAAACCTTAAAAGTGATTTCGGTTAGATAAGGCTATTACCAAAAGCGATTACCGTAATGCCCAATACCATGCAAGAAAGTCCCACGTAAAGAGATGTTTTGGCTTGTTTTGGAGCCTCTAACCATTCTTTTGTAATCAACCCTCCTACTATAGCAACTCCTACTGATACCGTATTAAAAATGGCATAACCTACAGTACCGCCGTTTTGACCTAATCTAAAAGCAGCATAGGCAAACAATGCTGAAGCTGCAAAGTTAAAGATACCCATTACGGTAGTCAAGATCGTATTTCTTGGTAATTGTGGTGTCACGAAATTGCCCCAAAGGTTCTTTTTCGTTAACTGATAAATGAAATAAGTAGCGATTGATAATCCACCAAAAATGTAAATAATATACATTACAACAATTGCACTTACCCACTCTGGATTACCATTGGCTAAAACTGCATCTCTGATGACTCCACCACCTACAGTATTTGCATAATTAAAACCTGTTGCTAATAAACCACCTACTACGGCAATAGCGATACCTTTAATCATGTTATCACTCTTCACCTCAGATTCCTTCTCACTTTCCTGTTGCTTTAAAAGTCCTGCTCGACCGTTGCTCATTACTCCAAATAATACAATTACAATACCCAACATAATGGTACCGAAAACATGCATTTCTGGTATACCATCAATCATAAATGGTATAAGTGAACCAATTAGAATGATGGTTCCGATAAACAATGAGAAACCTAAAGAAAGCCCTATATAATTAATGGCTTTACCCCACATCATCACGCCAATTCCCCAAAGGAAACTTGCTACACCCATCCCCAATAATACGCTATTTGGAATGGCACCTAAAACTTCACCAAAGTTGTCCACCATAAAATAGGCGGCAATATTTGGAATAATAAAGGTGTTGATCATGAAGAATAAACCCCATGTGTTTTCAAACTCAAATTCTTTTGTAAATTTTTCTGGTAAGGCATATAAGCCTAACATAAGTCCTGCAAAAATGGACCATAAAACTCCTTCAATCATGATGACAATATTTTGTTAGTTAATTAAATGAATAGATTGTAGTAGAGGTGTAAGGTTCCTCTGGTGTTGTAAATGCTTTAGGTGCACCTTCGATGTTAGGACCGTTAGGATAGCGGTGCGTTTCACAACAGAAAGCTTTGTATCGTCCGAATTGATCACCGCTTTCTCTTTGTAAATCATTGGAAGTGAAATAACCTGTATAGAATAACATACCGGGCTCAGTCGTCGAGATTTCCAATGAAATGCCTGTTGCCTTATTTTCAAAAGCAGCTACATTTCTCAATTGATCTTCTTCGTCAAATAAGAAATAATGCTCGCAACCTGTTTCCAACTCCTCAAATACTTCTGCTAATGGCTTTCCTTCTTTCAAATCCAATACTGTCCCCGCTACTTGCTCTACCTCACCAACAGGAACATTGGTTGGGTCTGCTTTTAAAAACTTATCTGCTAAGATTTTTGCTGTATGCCCTCCAATCGTTTCTTGAAAACCTGATAAATTGAAATAGGTATGATTGGTCAATGAAATTGGCGTTTTCTTATCCGTTGTTGCGTGATAAGCAATTTCAATGCTATTATCACTCGAAAGTGTAAAAGTGACTTCCACCACGATATTACCAGGAAAACCTTCTTCCATGTCTTCACTCTTTCTTTGGAAAGTAATACTGTCAGCTACTTCTGTACTTAACTCATTGACACATGACCAAAGTTGCTTGTCCAAACCCTTGATACCTCCGTGCAAGTGATTTGGGCCATCATTTGTTGCTAAAGTGTAGTCCACACCATCTATAGCAAACTTGCCATCTTTAATTCTTGATGCAAATCTTCCCACTGTACAACCAAAATAGGGTGCATTGGCTTTATAGGCTTCTGAAAAATAGCCTTCCAACTGATCAAAACCACAGGCTACTTCTGTTAAACCTCCTTCTTTATTGGGTACTTGAATGGAAGTTATAGTTGCTCCTAATGTCATTATCTTGACGCTCATTCCATTTTTGTTTTGCATTTCGTAGATATGCACTTTGTACCCGTCGTGCACTCCAAATAATTTCTGTTTGATCATGTTGCTTGTACTTTGTGGTTGTTCAGTTGAGCTTTTCAAAACCTAATGCTGGATTTCAATTGCCAACTGCTTAATTCATTTCAATTCTGAGTTATAGTCGTATTGTGTCCAGTGTTGAGCCTTAGCGTCACTTGGAAAAGGTGAATTACTATTAAAACACCTGTTTGATTTATTTTTTGATGAAGTACTAGGAAAATGACGTGCACCATGACTGAAGTCATGGGCAAGGAATATTGACTTCAACAACACTAAAGTGATGTTTACGTTATCAACCCTCAAGATTTCAATCTTGATAAGGTTGTCATATTACCTGCCCATAGTTTTAACTATGGTGCACGAAACACCTGTTATTTCCTAGTACATAGAATATATTTTATACCTGTTCAGTAACAGTTGCAGCTTCAAAAGAAGCTAGTTTTTCCCAGTCGAAAGTCACTCCCGTACCCGGCTCGTCTGATGCTACTGCTCTGAAGTTTTCTACTACCAATGGGCGTGTAGTGTATTCATCAATCGGGAAACTATGCACTTCCAACCATCCTGAATTTTCTTGAGAAGAAACAAGACTTACGTGTAGTTCTTGCATACCGTGAGAACATACTGGAATGTTGTTTTCTTTGGCTAATTTTGCTGCTCTCAACCATCCAGTTACACCACCACAGTTCGAAGCATCAGGCTGTACGAAAGAAAGTTTTGATTGCTCCATTGCGTATTCAAATTCATGAATAGTATGTAGGTTTTCACCCATTGCTAATGGAACACCCGTTTTCTCTGTGATCTCTGCATACCCTTTGTAGTTGTCAGGAATAATTGGCTCTTCAAACCATGTGATATTATAAGGTTTGAACCTTTCCGCACATTCAATGGCTTTTTCAATCGACATCGAATAATTGGCATCTACCATAAAAGTGATATCGTCACCAATGTATTCTCTTACCGCTTTGATTCTTTCAATATCTTCGTCAAGGTTTTCTCTACCAATCTTAATCTTCACTGCACTGAAACCTTTGTCCATATACGACTGCATATTTTTCAAAAGTTTCTCAATTGGGAACATCAAGTCGATCCCTCCACAATAGGCTTTACATGTGTTGTTAGCACCGCCAGCCATTTTCCAAAGTGGTTGGTTCGATGACTTACCTTTGATATCCCAAAGTGCAATATCAATGGCCGAAATAGCGAATGAAGCAATACCGCCTCTTCCTACATAGTGAATGTGCCACTCCATAAAATCATAGATCTCATCGATTTGAGTAGCATCTTTTCCTACTAAAGCAGGACCTAGGTCGTAATCCAACATGGCTTTGATGGCTCTACCACCTTTACCACCTGTATAAGTATACCCCGTACCTTCCATACCATTTTCTAGTGTAATGGTAGAAGTCACTAATTCAAAGTGGGTATGATCTCCATGTTTGGCATCTGAAAGTACCTCAGGTAGAGGTACTTCAAATAGCCTGTTTTTAACACTAATTATTGTAGTCTCCATGTCCGTAGTCTCCTCTTAATATTTTACATAGAAAGTTTTCTTCTCCATGTATTGCTCAAAGCCATACTTTCCATCTTCTCCACCTGTTCCACTTAGTTTATAACCATTGTGGAAACCTTGATGCTGCTCACCATGACCTCTGTTCACATAGATTTCACCAAACTCTAAATCCTCATTCAATTGCATGATTGTTTTGATGTCTTGAGTGAAGACCATCGCTGCTAAACCAAACTCACAATCGTTTGCGTATTCCACTACTTGATCAAACTCTTTGAATTTCAATACTGGAAGAATAGGACCAAAAGCTTCTTCATGTACCACTGTCATATCTTGTGTTACGTCAGTGATTACTGTAGGCTCAAACCAGAATCCTTTTTCGAACTCGCTTCCTGAAGGTTTTCCACCACCGTGAGCAATTGTTGCTCCTTCTTCAATGGACTTCGCTACTAAGTGCTCCATGTTTTTAATCTCCGAAGCATTTACTTTAGGTCCCATAGTAGAAGCTGCGTCCAATGGATTACCCACTTTGATGTTCTTCACTTTTTCCATGAATTTCTCCATGAATGCGTCATAGATATCCTCATGTACATACATTCTTTCGTTACATGTACATACCTGACCGCAATTATCAAAACGTGAATGGAAACATGCTTCCACTGCTTGATCGATATCCGCATCTGCAAATACGATGGCAGGAGCTTTACCACCCAATTCCAATTGAACGTGTGCTAAATGCTCAGAAGCTGTTTTGAAGATTTGTTGACCTGCAGGTGTTGAACCTGTCATTGTCACCATTCTAGTGATTGGACTTGCTACTAAAGCATTACCCAATACTCTACCTTTACCCGTAACGATATTGATCAAACCAGCAGGGATACCCACTTTTTCTGCTAAGAAACCTAGCTCTAAAGTCGCTAAAGGTGTTTCTTGCGTAGGTTTTACAACAATGGCATTTCCCGCTATTAATGCTGGACCAATTTTTCTACCTGCCAACGCAAGCGGGAAGTTCCATGCTGTTATCGCTACAATCACACCACGAGGGATTTTTTGAATCCAAATTTGTTCTTTTGGATTGTTAGAAGGAATGATGTCACCTTCAATATGTCTTGCCCAGTCGCATGCATATTCGATGAAAGTTGCTGTAACTTCCACCTCCATTTCTGCCACTGATAATAATTTTCCTTGTTCTCTTGTCAATAAGTTAGACAAGTAAGGTTTGTTGGCACGAATCTCTGCCGCAAATTTTCTTAATAAGTTCGCTCTTTCAATTGTAGGTACTTTTTTCCAAGCTTTTTGTGCTTTATCTGCTGCTTCTAATGCAAGATTTGCTTCATGCTCATCTCCCATTTGTACCTTACCTACCACTGCTTCATCAATAGGGCTGATCACCTCTTCAGTCTCACCTGATGATGCCTCGATCCATTCACCATTGATAAATAATTTATATTCTTTTACTCCAGTTTCTGTTAAAGTGCTCATAGTTTTTTGTTTTGGAAAATTAATTGAATGTAGAATGATAACTGAAGGTTTTTTTATATCGCAAGTGTTAAGCCGGTAGGCGTCACTTGTGATTATCCATTGGCGAAGTCTCCCGACTTCGAGGTATATTTTTTATATTCGAAGTCAGGAGACTTCGCCAATATTCAGTTCCAAGTGACGCTATCGCTTAATACTTGAAACAGGGTGTTCACTTATCATTCAATCTATTTAATTAGCGGCCCATCCAGCCACCATCTACAAGCATGATACTACCATGCATGTAAGCTGCTGCTTCTGATGCCAAGAATACTACTGGACCTGCAAAGTCTTCTGGATCTCCCCAACGTGCAGCTGGAATTCTTGATAAAATTGAAGTTGATCTTTCCGGATCATTTCTTAAAGCCTCAGTATTATCAGTGCTGATATATCCTGGAGCAATTGCGTTTACATTCACACCTTTACTCGCCCACTCATTGGCAAATGCCATTGTTAACTGACCTACAGCTCCTTTACTTGCTGCATAACCTGGCACTGTAATACCGCCTTGGAATGTCAATAATGAAGCCGTGAAAATCACTTTTCCTTCACCTCTTGCTACCATTTCTTTCCCGATTTCTCTTGTCAAGATAAATTGAGCATTTTGGTTCACTTCAATTACCGTATCCCACATTTCATCTGGGTGTTCCGCTGCTGGAGTTCTTAAAATAGTACCGGCATTATTGACTAAAATATCTATTTGTGGATGATTTGCTTTTACTGTTAAAATGAAATCATACAACGCTTTTCTATCAGAAAAATCGCATTGGTAAGCTTTGAATTTTTTTCCTCTCTCCTCTACTTCTTTCTGTACTTCACTTCCTTCTAATTCTAATGATGCAGAAACGCCAATAATATCAGCTCCTGCTTCAGCAAGACCCACTGCCATTGCTTTACCAATACCTCTTTTACATCCTGTTACTAATGCTACTTTACCTTCTAGTTGGAATTTATTAAGAATGCCCATTTTGCTATTTTTTTATTTTTATTTGATAATATTATTTCGGGCAGACTCATAGGTCTGCCCCTACACGCCCAACGATATTAATTATCGTTACACTTAATTAGGTATTTCATCCCTTCAGGATTCTTGTCGATCTCATCAAATACAGATTGAATATTATCAAGAGAGTCTACTTTTGTAATTAGTTTTTCGAAAGGAACAAACCCTGAATCAGCGATTCTAATTGCTTCTTCGTAATCATCTTCTTCGTATAATCTAGCCCCTAAAAGTTCAATTTCTGACCAGAAGAATTTAAATAAATCCACTTGCTTTTGCTCACCGCCATGGATGGCAACCATCACAATTCTACCTCTTACGTTCACGACTTCTGTCATGGTTTGTACACCCGGTGCAGAACCTGATACTTCAAAAGCACAGTCGATCATTTTCTCTCCTGTCAACTCTGCAATTCTCTCTGAAAGGTTTTCTTTTGCAGGGTTGATAGTTGTGAAACCTAATTCATTCAACATTGAAAGACGTGTTTCATTTACTTCTGAAATGAATACGTTAGCTCCTTTTTCTTTTAAAACATAAGCGATCAATGTACCGATAGGACCACCGCCAATTACTAAGCAATTTTCGTCTTTTTCTACTCTACCAATCTTTACATCATGACATGCAACGGCCAATGGCTCAATAAATGCACCGTGCATTAAACTTAATTGCTCCGGTAATTTATGTAAGGTATAAGAAGGTACAGTCCATGAGTTTTGGAATGCTCCACTTGAATCAATACCAATAAATTTCAAGTTTTTACCAACATGCTTGAATCCCTTATCAAAAGGATGCTCCTCTCCGAAATGTAAAGGTCTAACGGCTACTTTATCACCTACTTTTACATTTTCAACTCCTTCACCAACTTCTGCAACAACAGCGGAAGCCTCATGTCCAACTGTTTGTGGAGGTGCTACTCTTTGATCCATTACGCCATGGAAAATATGTACATCCGTACCACATACTCCACAATACGCTACATCTAGCCTAACCTCTCCTTTACCTGGAGCAATTTGTTTGCCTTCACCAACACTGATCTTTCCTTTTGATTCGTAAAATGCTGCTTTCATCGCCTTCAATTTTTTTAATTTAACTCTGCTAATATTTGTTCACTATCGTTCTTATCTGTACTAATAGTTAGTAGTACTTTGTCTGCGTCTAGCCCATCAACAGTAGCTTTAATCTCTACTTTACCTTCCTCTTTGGTAGACTGTAACACCAATAATGCTCTACCTTGATCTGTTTCAATTTTTCTTGAAACGTGAGGTTGCACATTCATATTTGATCCGTTGTCAACACCTAAAGCTCTGAGGTAAGAAGGAATCTCAAAGTCAATCACTTTTTCTAAATGTTTGACCGGGTTTCCATTTTTATCGATTAATTGTGCTACTACATGAGCCACATCATATTGATTATTTGCTAGGACTTTTTGATCAATTGAAAGTTTTACCGCTACTGGTGCACTTGCAGTGATCAATTCCGTTGTAAATACTTTTCCGTTTTTCTTGCCAATGGCTGTCAATCTACCTTCTTCGAATGGCACACCCCACTTATAAATGTGGTCTTCAAACTCGTCTAGCTTTCTTGTTCCTAAACTTTTGCCATTCAATTGCAATTCAATCTCTTCTGCATTAGAATAAAGCTCCACACTAATCATTTCGCCTTTTTCATAATTCCAGTGATTGTTAACATCATGCCATTCCCAAAGTGCTTTTTTCCATTTTTCAGGATTTCTAGCTACCAACTGACCTGTTTTCTTATCAATCTTATTAATAGACTTTGCTAATTCTTGCGTAGCGATGTAAGTATGTGGACGCTCATCCCAAAGCGTTTTGATCATGTGGTATGATGGCTTTGTGAATCCTGCAAAATCCACCATTCCGGCATCGTTACCTTTCGCTGGCCATGGTGCTCTGATTTCACCCAAATAATTAATACCTGTCCAGAAGAAAGTTCCTGCAATAAATGGACGATCCATAATGGCTTTCCACTCATGATATTGTGCCAAGTTCTCCGTACCCATAATCACTTTGTCTGGATAGTTTTCGTGTCCATAATCATACAACACTCTTCTATAGCTGTACCCTACAATATCTAATGATTTTCCGTAATCGGTTTCGTGAGAAGCCGATGGTAAAATACAGTTGGCAATCACCGGGCGAGATGTATCCATCTCTTTGGTCCATTGCACTAGCTTTCTAGCTGTTGAACCAATATTGTGTTCTTGTCTTGGTAAAACCGCTAATTGTTGTTGAATTTCTTTTCTTGAATGTGGAGGTTTTGACCAGAAGTAGTTACCCTTCCAATTCATATTGTTGAAGAATCCTGTCGCTTGAGAAATACGAGGATACGTCCACTCAATTTCGTTACCTATACTCCACTGAAAAACTGAAGGGTGATTTCTATGTGATAAAATCACTGATTTCAGATCACTTTCTGCATATTCTTGGAAGTAGTTAGTATACCCTTCCGTTTCGTTATTTTGTGTTTTTTCTTTTTGATTAAAACGCTTGTCTTTTGGATAATCCCACTCATCAAAGAATTCATCTTGAACTAAGAATCCCATCTCATCACACAAATCCAAAAACTCGTTAGAAGCAGGGTTGTGTGCTATTCTAATGGCATTACAACCTCCTTCTTTTAATACCGCTAATCTTCTTCTCCAAACATCTTTTGGTACAGCCGTTCCCACTAAACCTGCGTCATGGTGAAGGCAGACTCCTTTAATTTTTCTGTTACGTCCGTTCAAATAAAAACCGGAGTCTGCCTGAAAAGCAATACTTCTTACACCAAATTTGTTTGTTAGTTCGTCTATTATTCTACCGTTGTCAACCAGTTTAGTTTTAAGCGTGTATAGGAATGGATCGTCTACATCCCATAAGTTTGGATTGTTTAGTTTAGTTGAATGAATTACTAATCTATTTTTGTTCGCTTTTATCGTTTCTTTAGTTGAAATTTCAGCAACTACTTTTCCTTTTTGATCTATGATTTCATGGATTAAATCAATCTCTTTTCCTTCCTTGTAACCATTATTAATATCCGTTTCAATAGTTACTTCAGCTAATTGGTTGTTAATAACGTTAGTCTTAATAAAAGTACCCCAAACCGGCACATGTAATTTGTCAGTGACAATCAACTCCACATTTCTGTAAATACCTGCACCCGTATACCATCTGCTATCAGCAAAGTTGCTATGGTTCACTTTTACCAATAATTCATTTTTTCCTTTTTTCTTAACATAAGGTGTCAAATCATAATGAAAAGGTGAATACCCGTAAGGATGGAAACCCAGCTTGTTACCATTAAGATAAACTTCTGAGTTATTATACACACCATCAAAAAGGATGAATGCATTTTGATCATCTGTCAATGGTAATTCAAATTCCTTTTTGTACCATCCTATGCCACCACCATAAATATATCCGGTAGCTGGAGCAAACTCGTGATTGGCAGAATCGTACTGATTACCAATCACCCAATCGTGCGGTAATCTTACCGCTTCCCAAGAAGTAGCAGGGATATCACCTGCCTTCAATGTTGATTGGCTAGTATCTAAAAGTGCAAATTGCCAATCAAAATTAAAATCTGATTCCCTCCCTACTTCTGGAGTAGTATTTTGACACCCCAATATGACTAAAGCCAATAGACCATATACAAAGTTCCTCATTAGTTCTATACTTTTTATGCCACTGCCAACATACAAAGAGAGCTTGTATTGACATGACATTTCATTTTCAAATTGTTTTGTTTTGAAAACAGATTAATGGATCAAAATTGATGTAATTCTGTTTTCTGTTTTGATATTTTGAAATGTGTTTTATCACTTTTTTACGCATCATTTTTCTGCAAAAAAAATTAGTTAGACTTATTTTTAAGCATAAAAAATTAGAGTAAGTTTGTTCTCATAACACATTTTGTTTCCCATCTTTAAATGTTAAATTTGATCTAAAGATTCGTTTTGAATTTTGTCATTTCATTTCAATCATTTCTTACTAAATCAGCTGCCAACTGACTTTAAAATTATAAGTGTCTGCAAAACCCTTAACAAAGATGGGAATTTTAAATTTATTTGCCTTATCTTTGACTAGATCAAAACTGTACAACATAAAAACGAGGTATTTACACCTCGACAACTTTCTAAACAAGAAATACATAAATTACTCACAATCAATGTTTTTATGTTTTAAAAAACATTACTTTTTATGAATTATGACTAGACAATTATTACATATTTTACTCCTATTTTTATCTAGTAATTTTACTCTTTTTGCAGGGGAATTTTCCAAGAATAATAACTCCCCCGAAAAAGAGGGACAGAAAAACGAAATTGTTCAGGAAAAATTGAGTGAAGATTTTGCCTTAAAGTTATACGGGGAAGCAGAAATGTTAAAATTCCTCCAACCGGACAGTGCCATTTCGCTTTATCAGTATGCAATTTCAGAATCAATCAAGTCGAAAGACAGTGTATTATGGATAAAGTCACTCACTAGTCTTTCTTACCTGTATGCACACAACGGAAATTTCGGTCATGCTTATGATGGATATTGGAGTGCACTGTCTTTGGCTAATCAAGTAAAAGACGATTTACTTCGAATAAATATCTATAATGGTTTGGGTTGGCTTTATAGCTTTTATGAAAGAAATAAACTTGCTGGACAATACTTTGATAAGGCCATTTCAATCTGTAGGGAGAATAAAACAATAGATCCTTACATCGTTGTCGATAACTATTATGCGAAAGCTACCCTTGCTAGAAAAATGGATGACATTGAGAAGGCAAGAAACTACCTTGACAGCTGCGTTATTATTAAAGAAAGTATTACCAATGCCAGTGAAGATAGAAATGACAATAGCTTTATTGAGGCAGAATATGGCTATCTACTTTATGAGGATGGTGAATATGATAAAGCATTAGCCCGACTGAAACCTCTTAATAAGTATTTTACTACTTATCAGCATAGTTACCTTGTTATTTATGATTACTTTATTGGTAATATTTATCAAAAAAAGGGACAGCTTAAAATGAGTGAAAAATATTATGATAGCGCCTTAAAAGCGGGGCAACAACATAAAAGCCACTCTGACCTCATCCCTATTATCTATGAGGAACTTTCTAAAGTAAAACTTAAAACGGGCAAAACGAAAGAAGCCTATCAATTCCTTCAAAAAGCCAAAGAACTTAATGAAAAGCAGTATGGTAGTAGGAGTGTAAGCAATAGAAAATTTCTTGAGATCAAGGATCAATTCAGAAAAGAGCAAGAGAATCAAAAGAAAGTTTTACAAGAAAAAGAATTGGAACGATTGCTACAGGAAAGTAAAATCAACTATCTGCGTAACATTATTTTTTACATTACCATCTTTGCTTTAGTATTCCTTGTCTTCTTCATTTACAGAAACTTACGTAACAAATACAAGGCAGATAAACAGCTTTTCATTGAAAAACAGAAAATGGAAGAGCAAAAAATCAAAGAAGTACTCGAAATTAAAAATAAAGAACTTACTGCTTCTGTGCTTCAGATCATTCAGCATGAAGAAACGTTAGCGGAAATTAAAAAAGAGCTGACCGAATTGAAGAAAGAACCTGATACAAATCAGATCAATAAGCTTTCAAAAAAGATCAACCTTAATACCAATAACAATTGGAAGGAATTTGAAGCACGTTTTGTAGAGGTGAATGAAAATTTTTATAAAGAACTCAACGAAAGGTTCCCTAAGCTTACACAAGGTGATCAGAAGATATGTGCACTGATCAAACTCAATTTTGATAGTAAAGGAATGGCTAAATTATTAGGTATTTCCACCGAATCGGTTCATACGACAAGATACCGTTTGAGAAAGAAATTAGGCTTGTCGAGACAGGATAACTTGGAGGAATTTATCTCTCATATCGGATAGTAATGACGAATAAACGAATTCGACTTTAAGAGAAATTGAATAACGTGTGCTGTAGTTTTTTGCTATGGCACACGTTTTTTTATATTTAAAACACTATGATTTGGATATAGTACGTGAGATACAAAGCATTGTACCCTTACCGAAGTAGGTATTAAATACCATATTGAAAGGATATCATTTTGTAGAGCCACAATGCCTTGTGGCTCACGAACCATATAAAACATCAGTATAAAACCATGTAAACAATAATTGTGATCAAAAAACACCCTACTCACAATGGTTTCAAGTGTTAAGCGTTAGCGTCACTTGGAACCATTTATTGTCTCCCGACTTCGAATATAAATACCACACTTTCATTCATTTCGAAGTCGGGAGACTTCACCAATGTATCATCACAAGTGACGCCTATCGGCTTAATACTTGCGATATAATACAAAAAAATCCCCCATCAGCTTTTGAATGCCGATGAGGGATCTGAATCTATAAACTACTTATTCTGAAATTATGGTCTTAAATTCACTTCTCTTAATGAGATGTTATCCATATAAAGAACTAGAGGATCAGGGTTTGCAGGTTCTGGATTAAGTGGTCTAAATACCAATCTATAATCACCACTTCCTTTTGGTGAGTAGAAAGTACATTTAGCATAAATCCAATCCCCAACTACTGTTTGTGTAGTAAAGTTGAATCGATCTGCAGCCCAATCAATTGTTGGATTACCAAAGTAAACAAGCATTGATGGTACTTCGGCAGCAGCATCATTAATATTTGCTATACCACTTTCTACCTTGATCATCATACCTAATTCATATGATTTACCTGCCTCCATTGTGAAGTTCTGGTTATGGCTGAAGATTGCTCCTCCACCTGATTCCAGTTCTAATCTTGCAGATTTACCTCCATGGTAAGACTCAGTGTCTACCATATCTAAGGTATATTTAGCCCATTGACCACCCCAACCTAAGTCAGGCCAATCACCGGCAATAGAAGTTTCAAAACTATAGTCAAATAAACTACCCTCTAATACATTCGCATTTGGACGGTGTACCAATAGACGGTCTACAAATTCCTCCGCTGGACCAAAGTCAGTGGACTGTAAAATACCACCTTGGTAACTTACCATCACTGCATCATCATCATAAACTGTTTCTCCATCTAAAGCGATCAGTACAATGTTTTTAGCAGATGGATCTACAGAAGCCGATAAAATTGATGGTACAATTTCGTCTGCTCCATTTGTTAATTTTACTGAGAACGTAGTTGCATCAACAGAAGCTGGCTCAATTTCTCTTGAGTAATCCAATGCAATAAATCCATTTTTCACATAAACGTCTGTCAAAATAAGAGGATCCGCAGAAGGAATAACATTGATTGCATTTACAAAATTCAATGTATCGATGCCACCTGGTCTTGCTCTATTTCCTAATACAGAAGTAGAGAATGTACCCAATTGCTTGTATTGAACAATAGTCTCCGCTGCTGTTCCGTCTTCGATTTCAGCTTCAATATATGTCACCTGATCTGGATCTCCTCCACCGAAGTTATATACTACTCTTGAAGGCTCACCTATAGCTGTTAGGGTATACTTGATCATTCTACCAGCTTGTACATCATTGGTTTTCGTTAAATCCAATTCATCACCCACTGTACCGTCAGGAAAATAGAAATTTGCTTTTACTATTAATTTTAATGAATCTACAACGTTTACTAAAATCGTTGTATCCATTTCAGATTCTCTTTGAGCATTACCGTCAAAAGCTGCACCTGCAAAACTTTGCGATAAGTTCACTTCTTTTAGACCTGCTTCATTGAATTGTATATGCACTAAATCAGTTGTTGAAGTAGTATCTGAAGTTCCCTCTACAATAGCACCTTCAGGTAAGGACCACTTTCTGCTGATAATACCTTTTGACGCATCCGTAAATGTCATCGAACCACCTACTTGTACTCTGTTACCGAATTGGTATTCTGAAGTATAAATTACTTGATGGTTTGGTTCAACGCCAGGAGCTTCCCATTCTTTCTTACACCCGTAAATAGCGAGTATAGTAAGTAAACCAATTATATAATTAAATTTTTTCATTTCTTCTTTGTCAGTTAGATTACTCGTATAAATCAGGATTCGTTTGAACTTCATTCGCAGGGATTGGGAAGAACTTATGTACTCCCGGATTGTATTTCTTAGCTTGTTCTACGAAGTTTTGGATGATGTAAGCACCAATATATAAAGGTGGTTGACCCAATATCGTTTGTGCATTATCTAATCTCCATTGCTCATCTGCCGCTCTTCTGTCCAATGCTTCACCAACGATATCCCATCTTCTTAAGTCGTCCCATCTATGACCTTCAAACGATAATTCTACTGGTCTTTCTACATATCTGATATGCTCTCTGATCGACTCTTGCGAAGGTGCTACTTGTGGATGCGGAGCACCTGTCACCTCTTGACTGATGTTCAATTTAGGGAAAGTACCACCGTTTGTACTTACATAATGTTGTAATGTATAAACACCTGCTCTTTCACGAACCATATCAATGTAAGTCATCGCATCTGTGAAGTTTCCTTCCTCATTAAGTGCCTCAGCATACATTAATAATACATCTGCGTATCTTATTAATCTGAAGTTGATTGGAGAAGTTTGACCGTTGTTATCCAATACACTGATACCTGTATTCCATCTCGTAAACTTTTTCACATAACCTGAGTGACCACCACCCATTGGGTACATATCACCATTTTCATCCTCCCAAACTCTGTTGAAGTAAGCACCGTAGAAACGAGGCACTAAAATCGAGCTTGTTAATCGTTGAGAGTGAGTTTCACCAGCTTCATTTGCAGGGTGATCAGGATTTATCTCATCACTTAATAAAGTCTCGTGCAAAAACTGTGATGGTGTTACTACGTTGAAACCACCTGCAGTAAGAATATGTGTAAATGAGTGCTCTAAACTTGATGCTTCTGATGGAGTTACGTTACCTCCAGCGATATTGTCTACCCAATCTCTGTTTGCAGATGGAGGCAATACTGAAGTTGAATAATTTACTTCAAAAATTGACTCAGAGTTATGCTCCCCTTCCTCAGTAAAGTTATCTACATAATCAGTAGATAAAGAGTACATTCCACTATCAATCACTTTTTTAAACTCAGCAGCTGCTTCAGCCCATTTTCCATCATATAAATACACTTTACCTAGTAATGATACTGCTGTACCCCAAGTTACTCTACCTGCTTCCATGTTTGACCATGAAGTTGGTAAATGCTGTGCCGCAAATTCTAAATCAGGTATAACGACCTGTGATATTACTTCTGCTCTTGTATTTAACTTTTTATTTAAACTATCAGAGTTGGCATAATAAGTAGTATTGATTACTGCACCGTTGTAAGTGTTGGCAAGTTCAAAGTAATAGAAAGCTCTTAAAGTTCTTGCTTGAGCTTCTACCTCCAACTTCTCCTCTGGCAACATATCAATGTCTTCATTTTGGATGAAAGTGGCGATTTGGTTTGCTCTGTTGATACCGATGTACAATTCAGCCCATTTGTTTTGCACTAAAGGATCACTGTTTGTAAAGTTGAATAACTTATAAGTAGTGTAAGTAGCGTACCATGTATCACTTTTAGACAAGTCCGAAAGTGCCATTTCGTTAGAAGTTCTAAAACCAGACACTGTATTGAACTGTAATGCTGCATATACCGTATTCAACGCATAATCAAAATGTTCTGATGTTTTCCAGAATGTTTCTGGCGTTAACGCATTGACATTTGATTGAGTTAAGAATTTGTCCTCGTTACATCCTATGAGCAAAATAGAAGATAATAACGTAATCAGACTATATTTAATAAATTTCATTAGATCTTAATTTTTTTTTCTAACTAAAAGTTAAACTTCACGCCACCTAAGAATCTTCTTGTAATAGGATAGCTACCTCTATCTACACCTCTCATGAATAGACCATCTCCACCAACTTCTGGGTCATAACCTTTATACCCTGTGATTGTAAATGGATTCTGAGCAGTGATGTAGAATCTTAAAGTATTTACTTTGTCATTAAATAATTTCTTAGGAACTGTATAACCTAAAGTGATGTTACGAATACGTAAGTAAGAACCATCTTCTAAGAAGTAATCAGAACTTGATCTTGTATTAGGGTGTTCTGAGTTTGATCTTACTGCAGCGATATCTGAATCAGGGTTAGCAGGAGACCAAGCATATTGCATATCTCTGTGTCTACCCATACCGTAAGCATAAAGATTTGCTCCATTGTAAATCATCGCTCCATGTGAGTAATATAACTGAACGAATAAGTCAAATCCTTTGTATGCAGCATTAATACCCATACCCATATTGAATTTAGCTTGACCTGAACCAGCATATACTCTATCGTTATCATCAATTACACCATCACCGTTTACATCACGGTACATCATATCTCCCATCTCAGCTTCCATACCTGGTAAGCTTTCATTGTATGCTTTCAATTGCTCTTCCGTCTTGATTACACCTTGGTGTTCCAATAAGAAGAATGCTCCGGCAGGATAACCTTCTTTCAAGAATGTAGTGTGATCTTGGAAACCTTGTCTTGTTTGTACTGGAATACCACCTCTGAAGGCGAAACCTTCAACACCATTTAAATCTGTAACTTCGTTGATGTTTCTAGAGAATGTGTAGTTCACACTCCATTGGAAACCGTTTTCATGAAGGTGCTTATATCCAACCGCGATTTCATGACCTTTGTTCACCATGTTACCCGCATTTACTAAGATTGAAGTATATGGAGTTGCATTTCCACCTGCAGGCTCTGTTACTGAAGTACCGAATGATGGTGGAATTGTTTGGTCTAATAACATATCCTCTTTACTGTTGTTATAATAGTCATAAGAGAATGTTAATCTATCGTTGAATAAGGCTAAATCAACACCAACGTTTCTTGAAATTGTAGTTTCCCACTTTAAATCAGGATTTACATATCTTCTGAAGATTGCACCCGTTGCTATTGCCTCATTTTGTCCTACCCCGAATGTGTAATCTACACCACTTTCAATTCTAGGCATGAATGAGTATGGAGCGATACTTTGGTTACCCACTTGACCGTAACTACCACGAATTTTAAAACCTGTCATAAAGTCGCCCAATACTGAATTCTTGAAGAACTCTTCCTCGCTTACATTCCAACCTGCTGAAGCACCGTAGAATGTACCATATCTATTATCTTCAGAGAAGTTAGAAGAACCATCGTTTCTTAATGATAACGATACTAGGTAACGGTTATCATAATTGTATTGCGCTCTAAACATCTTACCAACCAATGTATTTGTTGAGATATATTGTTGAGGTAAAAATGCTACTGAACCTGAACTTAGTGTTTTTGTGGCATTGTCTAATAGACCTTCAGTAAGTACGCTTCTTGTTTCGTTGTTGTACTCCTCGAAAGAGTAAACTGCAGTCACACCTAAAGTATGCTTTCCAAATGTTTTGTTATAAGAAAGGATATTTTCAAAAGTAGTTGAGCTAGAAAGGTAGTTGTTGATTGTCATTCTAGACTCCATTTGAGAAGCACCAGCTGCTAAAGTACCGTTTTCTCTATAAATCAATAGTTGAGGTTGGAATAAAACGTTTTCAGAAGAGTAAGTATTTCTACCAAAACTCGCTTTATATTTTAAACCATCGATGATTTCGTATTCAAGAGCTAACGCTAAGTTAGTAGACATCACTTCAGTGTTATTTTCGTTTGATAATTGAGTCGCTAAATAACCGAAGTTTTCTACTTGTTCTGTTTCTACCACTAATCCATTGTTACCTACTTGAGTATTTTGGTCCAATGCAGGAACCCATGGCTTTTGAGCGATCGCTAATTCATATAATCCCCAAGGCTCAGTTTGCTTATTCTCATCTGTGATACCTACTGAAGCAAATGCTTTGAATTTACCTTGTGTGTACTCACCATTCATACGTGTAGTAAAACGTTCGAAACCTGAGTTGATTAAAACACCATCTTGGTTAAAATAGTTTGTTGAAACATTGAATTTTAAATGCTCTGAACCGCCTGAAATACCTAAGTTGTAAGATTGGATGGCTGCATTATTGTTTTGTACATCTTCTACATAATTAGAATTGTTATAACCTGCGTTAGGATTGAATAAGTATAAATTTTGCATACCACCTTCTGATTCAATTCTGTTGTGATCAACATACAATTGCTCTTGGTGGTTGTTTAATGGCGTATTTGATGTGATATTTTGAATACCTGCATACGCTGAGAAATCAACTGATAATTTACCTTGTTCACCTCTTTTAGTAGTGATTAAGATTACACCACCTGCTGCTCTAGTACCATATACTGAAGCTGCAGCACCATCTTTTAAGACGTCAATACTTTTGATTTGCTCTGGTGCAATATTTGGATTTCCTTGGAAAGGAATACCATCTACAATATAAAGTGGACCACCTGCTGACTTTGCTGAAACAACACCACGAATTTGGATATTTGCTTCATCACCCGGACGACCTGAACTTTGCTGTACATCTACACCTGCAATTTGTCCCTGAAGTGACTCTCCAAGGTCTGCTGTAGCGATTTTTACGATGTCATCCGATTTTACTGAACCTACAGCTCCAGTAATTTCTTTCTTCTTTTGAGTACCATAACCAATTACAACTACTTCATCTAATGCTTCTACATCAACTTGAAGTTTTACGTCAAGGTATGTTTTGTTACCCACTAAAATCACCTGATCCTGATATCCAATGTAACTGATCACGATAGATTCTTCAGGTTGAACGGCCAATGAAAATTCTCCGTCAAAATTAGTAGTAGTACCTTTGCTAGTTTTTTGAATAACAATATTCACCCCTGGGATAGGCTCACCTGATTCAGTGTCTATCACTCGCCCTTTCAAAACATTCTGCTCTACTTCTTGTGCTATACCTTCTAAGTTAAAAGTAGAAAGTATGAAACAAGTCAGAATGAATTGTAAAATAAGATAAGCTTTACTCATACTCGTAAAAAGTTAATTTAGATTAAAAGAGCTAGTCTGCCTTTTCATTTCATTTCAAATTTTTCTTTATAAAATCAGCGACCGGCTAGTTAAAATTAATAAGTGTCTGCGAAACCCTTAACAAAGATGAGAAATAATAATTTATTCACCCGATACTTGACTAGATCAAAACTGTACAATACTGAAATAGAGATCTAACAACTCGACATTTTTCTAAACAACAAAAACATAAAACACTTATTTTCAATATTTTAATTTTTACATTAACAAAACTTTGCATAAAAATGCACTAGACAATTTATGTTGAAATTTCACTTCAATTTGCACTCCTTTTTCCATTTTTTTGTGATTTAAGCTTAAAATATTAACCTCCTTAAACAAAAAAAAAGTTCCCAAACTAAAGTGTTCAGATAATATTGAGTGTAAAATATACACAATTACACCTGTAACTTGCCCTTTGTTAAAATATCTTTATCAAAAATAAGTCATTTCAATAATTTTTGATTGAAATCATGTAATGCAAAAGGGTTTTTGGGTATAAAATAAAGTGATAAAAGACACATTTTTTTCTTATCAAAGGCATTTATTTATAATAGTTCAGTTCGATTCCAATTTGTAAATTCACTTTATCTTGATACTTTCTCGTGAAGATTGTCTAATATTTATAGCCTTTGAGAAATTTCGGAAATAAAAAAAAGCATCGAGATAAATCCCGATGCTTCTTCAATTATTTATTCTGTAATCCTATTTTTTGGTGTCGTCCTTATTTCAATATTTCAAGGTTTGATGAAAAGGTTTTTCTCCTCAAACCGTGATATTCGGACCACAGAATACTTCATTATTTTTTCAATACTTTACCTTTTACTTGAGAAGTACCATTACTTACCTTGATCAAATAGAAACCATTTGGCATAGTTGATAGGTTTACTTCAACAATATTTCCAGTATTTTGAACCTCTGATGATGACATCAGTTGTCCTGTCAGATTGTAGACTTCTACAACAGAAGCATTACTAGAGAAAGTAGATGGTAATTTCATCCATACTTTTCCTTTTGTAGGATTTGGATAAACAAGCTGATCCAACTTATCTACATTCACTGATAACGGCGCTCCTAAAACAGTTACCTTAAGTAAGCTTTCTACTTTAAGACCTGACTCGTTTTCTGCCACCACCGTGATTTCAGAATCACCAAGACTTGATCCAAATACAGTTAACTCGCTACCGTTTACCCAAGCTGTTGTAAATTGATCTGCACTCTTTACGTAGAAAATCATTTCTTCTTCATCTAAAGTCTCAAAATACTCATCAAGTGATAATACTGTCTCAGAACTTGGATGCAATGAAAGTGAATCAAATTCTTTTACAATAACAGGAGCCACTTTCGTATCCATTACTTCCACTGATAAGTCAATGACTTTCTTAGCGCCCAATTCGTCTTCAATTTCGAATGATGGGAAGTATTCTCCACTCATCAAGTAAGTAGGCGACATTGTTAAGTATAAAGTGTCGTTTGACATGTCGTAAGTGAAATCATCTGCGTTTGTAGCTTCGTTTACTGAGATTGAATGTCCTTCTTTATCAAGCATTGGCAATGCCCAAGTAATACTATCTCCTTCGTTGATATTCAAAGCTGTTGAATCTGCAAAGTAAGGAGCCGCATTGTATTTGATGGCCGTTGGTACTTTGATTGTTTCTTTCAGCTTTTGATTATGACCAATGTAAAGGTAACCTTCGTAATCACCCGTTTCAAATCTGTTCATTGCCGTTGTGATTGAGATCTCCATTGTATCTTTTGATGCAATAGATCCTGCCTTTGGAGTAATATCCACCCACTCTTGACCATAAGCATCCATCGCTCTCAACTTAATCGCGTAAGTATAATAGAAGTAGTTGCTTGATGACATCACTTCCCAGTTGTTACCGCCATCTAAAGTGACAAAGTATTTACCAATCACTGAAGGTACGTTATAATCTACCGGTAAACGGAATTCTACATCTTGAGGTGCCATTACACGGATCACAAATGTTTCACCATCTTCGAAGAAAATTGGTTGATCTAAAGTGATGTTTTCCATTTCACCTGTCAATGAACTTGGGTAATACATTTGTGTTGTAAGTACCTCTTCAGACGTTGGTGAATCACCTTTTAATACTTCAAACTTCCAAGCTGAATCCGATTGCTTCACAAAATAGTTGCTGATATGCGTCAATGTAAAACCTTGGATGTTGTTTACTTCAAACTTCGCTGCATAATGAACATCAAAGTCAGATGACCCTAAATAACTCATCGGTTCTTCCGTTGGGAAGTCATATGAAATTGAATCTGAGAATGCATGCTTTTCAACGTGAACTGTTCTCATTGAGCTTGCTCTAAGATTTTGTGCATTGAAATCAAATGCATCTAGCATTGCTAAAGATTCAAGTGTATTGTTTTCCAAAACAGCAGACGGTTCAGGAGATTCCTCTTCTTCTTCTGAAGCTACTTTCATTGATTTCTCAACACCCCAACCGTATTTCGCAATTCCTAATGTAACTGCATAATCCAATTCTTGCTCTAATCCTGCATTTAATAATGAGAAATTATAGACCGTTTCAGCACCTTCATTCACCAAGATATCCAATGTATCTGTTCTTACTGTTTCTGCTAAATCATACTCAATGATGGCAGGCAATAAAGCGTCACCTTGAAGTGGAAGCAACATTTGTTCTCCATTATCAAAGTCCAATACTAGCGTATCCACTACCACATCATTTGTATTTGCACCGAAAGCTACTGGCAATGCCAACTCACTGAACGCACCTACCAAGGTATCAATATCAAAACTGAAAGATTGATCATGCAGTAATGAAGCTGTAACATTTACTGGTAAACTTCCTTCGTTTTTCAATACAAAATCTAAAGATTGTGTCATCACTGTATCTTCAAGATATACTAACTGATCAAACACTAACGAATCTGCTTCTAAGCTCAATGCTGCTTCTCCTGTCACTGTAAGATTTACATCAGTAATAACTCTTGAATTTGAAGCATCGTTGTTATGTACAATTACTTGTCCTTCATGCTCACCTACTGCTGTTTTGTTTCCTACATATTGTAATGAGATTTCTTTAGAAGCTAAAGCAGGAACTTTTATCAATTCTGGTGCTTTAATTCTCAATGTTTTACCAAGAATTCTCGCTCTGTAATCTGCATTGGTCTCCATGTATTGCCAAGCATAATCACCTTCAATATTCTTCATACCAATATTTTGGTAAACGAATACATTCGGTAAAGTTTTGTAGGCCATCACAATATCACCATTCTCATGCAATACCATTTGCAATGTAGTAATTGTTTCTGCACCTAAAGATCCAGCACCTACGGCAACATTTTTCTCGAATTGAATAATCAATCGATCTTCTTTCTCATACATGAAAATACCACTTCCTTCAAGACTTGATGGCGTCATGTTCATCCAGAATGCTGAGATAATACCTAAGTCCAATCCATTGTAGATACTACCATCTGCAATATTATATACTGGTGGTGGGTTGTATCTGAAATCATCTGGAGTTGTTTCAGGGTTGAAGCTGATCAATGCTGCAATTGACATTTGGAAACGGTCATAGTATTGACCATAGAATGGGAACTTAAAGTTTTCAAACTCATAAGCGTAGACAAACTCAGGGTAGAACATTTCATAAGAAACGTCTTTACCAACCGCTGAGATATCTTCCCATACAAGGCTGTCTTCAATTTTATATTCGTAACCAAAACCATCAACACCTTCAAAATCGAAGAATTCTTCTCCTTCTTGCATCATCCATTTTGGAGTAGACAAGCTGTAGTATAAATCAAGGTCTTCTGATTCATTTGTCACTGTCAATGAAGTGGTTTGTCCTTCTTCACCGTAAGCAATTTGATCTGAAGTTACAAAGTTACCCGTGTTTACATCAATCGTAGGCGATGGCAATGCAGTTGCTTTTAAGTTGATCTCATAAGGCTCATCGTTCAATGTAAATGTCATCACACCAGTCAACTCTTCTACACCAGCAAAAGTTGCTTTCATGTTTAAGTTTACTTTGCCATTAGGACTGATAGTAGATGGGATATAACCACTTACTGTAAATCCTGCAGGAAGATCGCCCATTGAGAAAGTACCTTTTACATTACCTTTATTTTCAATCGTTACATATCTTGATAATGTAGCACCGTCACTATAAATGATGCTTCCAAAATCAACATCAGCGTCATACTCAGCTACTACTTCTCCTAGAAGTTCTACTTCAAATCGAACACTTGTTCTTCCGGCATCGTGTGTAGCATAAAGTGTCGTTGACTTTGTATTAGAATAAGCAATTTCGCCTTCTGTATCAATTGACACTTCCAAAGTGATAGACTCACCCGCATCAAGAGTAGCTCTTGAAGGAACAATGTCACTTACAAAACTTGTATAACCATCGTTTTCAATGTTTTCAAAAACAAACTCAGTGGCTTGATCACCTTCATTTGTCAACGTAAATTCAGCTGTTCTTGACTCACCAATAGTTACTGCATTATCACCTTTCCAGTCGATGGTCGATAAGTCCGCAACGATTTTTGGTCCTATTACACGATTTACTGATAAAGGAATAGAAACGCCATATCCTTCAATTGATAATTCACCCTCTACGTTGATTACATCAGATGTTGCCTTAGCGCTAACAACAACTTCTATCTGCTCACCAGCCTTTAATAAAGGAATTGTAGAAGGCGATACAGAGAAGTAATCCTCATTAGAAACCGTCAATTGAATGTCCTCCGCTTCTGCCTTACCTTCATTTTTTAAGACAAACGTTTGGTTATCAGATTTATTCTCGAACAATGTACCGAAGGCAAACTCTTCAACACTTGGCACTAGTTCTGGAGTATTACCTGTAACTGTAACATAGATGTCCTTTGCTAACGGATATTGATTTGGATTTTCATGCGTAGCTACAATTTGTAATTTGTAAGTACCGTTTTTCCAATCTGTATCTCTTAAAGTAACATCCGTTCTCGCTTCTTCACCGTTGTTGATATCATGATATCTTGCACTGAAAGAAACCATATCGTTTTTCTTCTGTGCTTCATACGCTCTAATCTTGAATACCGATTGATGAGCTGTAGCATAATCAGTGTAATACCCATGTGTTCCTTTTCTTGCATATGATTTACCTCTATCACGGTAGGAAGCTTCATCTGCACCAAGTGGGAAATAAATACCTTGAGGCGCTCCAATGGCAATCCAGAAAATCTCACCTGCTTTTACCTTTCTTGGCCAAAATGAAGTTTCTACCCATCCACCTCTTTGCTGACCAGATACATAGAAGCTACTTGTTGCTACTGGCTGACCGAAAGGTTGATCTTCACCACCAATATACATGGCTACTGTAAATGGTACAGAAGCATACATTTCATTGGAAAGTACAGCTCTTACCACACTAATTTCCATATCTCTCTCTGCCACAAACTTGTTGGCATATTCCATTGCCGCACCAGTATGTCCTACCATATAAGTAGGTAGTGGCTCTTGTTCATGATAAACAGAATCCATCTTTTTTGTACCTGGTAAGATGGTGATCTCATCTTCTATATCAACGCTTCCTCCGTCACCTGGGATGTCAGAAAAAGGCATTCTTGAAAATTCTTCAGAAGAAACAAATGGCAAATTATTTTCTGGCGTAAAAGTAGAAGCCGTTGCTATTCCCATAGGAGATGGTGCCTCTTGAGAATAATCAAAATCATTGATCGTATACACAATTCTACTCGGCATTGAACCTGAATTGGTAATGGCCAAACTTGCAGAAGGGAATTCACCAGAAGTCACATCATATTGTAAATGAGGAACATCTTCTGTTACCCAAGATAATAATGGAGTGGCTTGTGTAGTCACTGTAAATACTTCAGACAAAGGAGACTTATTTCCAAATTGATCAACTGCTTTAATGGCAATTGAATAAGTATTCACTGGTGCTAAACCTTCCAATACATAATTCGCAAACGAATTTGCAGTAATAGCTTGGTATGAAATTACTTCAGCATTTGCTTCAAAATCCTCATTGCTAGTGAACTCACCAGTTGCTTTTAAGATCTCATAGTTCTTGATTGTTAAACCAAAATCATCCTTCACAAACATCCAACCGATTCTTGCAGTCGTAGAGTAAACATATTGGAAACCCCAATCTGATACTACCGGAGGCAATGCCCCTTCATCCTTTACCAATGAAGCATAAGCATCTAAACGACCTTTACCCATTTTACCGACAAAAGTTGGGTTAAGGTGATCAATATTTTTAGAGTGATTTACTAATCGGTCTCTCACTTGATCGGCTGTAATTCCATAAGCATTATTGGAAGCAATCAATGCCGCTACACCTGCTACGTGAGGTGCTGCCATTGAAGTTCCTGAAATAACTTCATACTGTCCGTTAGGGAAAGTAGAGTAAATATCTGTACCTGGAGCAGCAATATCTACTGTTTCATTCCAGTACGATGAGTATGATTTCTTATCTGTGTTATCCGTATTGGCTACACAAATTACCTCTTCCATTGTAGATGGGAAAGATGAAGCTGGACGTGTATAAATTCCATTATGGCCACCGTAGTTTCCTGCTGCAAAAATAGCAACACCACCATCAACTGGACCTACTACATTACCCTCTGCGTCTTTTCCTGCGTTTTCAATAAAGTAACGGATTGTCTCTTTTTGCAATTCAGATTCCATGCCGCCACCCCATGAGTTATTGGTGATAACGGAACCCATATCTGCTGCATAAATAAAAGCTTCTTCAAAACCTCCTACTGTAGTGGAATTCAAATAATTGGAGAATACCTGTAATGACATCATTCTAACACCATCTTCTGGCTTAGAACCACCGGCTACACCTGACACACCGATACCATTGTTGTTTTCTGCTGCAATAGTACCCGCAACGTGTGTACCATGGTAATGAGGAATAATTGTAGGCATATTATCAGCATAGTTCCAGCCATAATAATCATCTACATAACCATTGCCATCATCATCAATACCGTTACCTGGGATTTCACCTGTGTTGATCCATAATCTGTTGATCAAGTCAGGGTGGTTTACATCAATACCACCATCAATCACACCCACAACTACGTCTGGAGAACCTGTTTCGATCTCCCACGCTTTCAACAAGTTGATATCAGCACCGGGCGTTCCCCATGACTGTCCAAAGTTGTGGTAATGCCATTGATTGTTGAAGAATGGATCATTTGGAGCTTCACTCATTGTATCAAAAAGACTGTATTCTCTTTTTGGCTCAGCAAATTCTACCATTTCCAAAGCTTCATAGGCAGACAATAACTCTTGCACTTCGTTTAGTGAGTCCGTTTGGATTTCGTACCATTGGTGGAAACCATAAGCTTGGTGTCTTGCTTCAAATTTTCCTGCATCACGGAAAACTCTTTTGATTTTTGTAGTGTGAAACTTATCATTTAATTGGTCAAAATTTCTGAAGCCAGTAGCATTAATTGGCAATTCGTTTTTAGTAATCTTGGCTACCTGTTCTTCTAAAAAGTTGACATTGCCTTGTTTCACTTTAATCCTAATTACCCCCTTGGTAATTACATTGTTGTCCTGTGCGTGGATTGGAGTTTGAAATAATAGGCAACACACTGCCATCAAACTCAACCACAATTTAGTTCGAGTAACTAAGTTCATCATGTTTAAATAATAATCAGATATGAATTGGTTGAAAAATTTAAAAACCTATTATAATTTTGACAATATGTCTCCACTATAAATGAGTTCATTTATTTATAAAGCATAAAAATTTTGTAAGTCAGCAAGAGAACAATATTGTTCTTTACTATGAGATGAAGATGTTGTAGATCAATGATATTAGCACACTTTTATATCATTGAATAAAGTCTAAACTACGTCTGCTTTTTCCCAATAAAGATTGAATAAATCATACATCGATGTTGCGAAGTCCTTGTCATCAACACTTAATGCCATATTTAATGACATTCCAGCACCTCCATGCAGTAGAATAAGCACGTATTGAAAATCTACCATCAACATTTTAAAAGGCAAGGATTCAACCATTTTCACGTCCTCTCCTTTTGATTTAAAATAATTGGCCAGCTTCTTTATCGATACCTCATCCTCTCCTGGAGGCAGTTCATAAATCCCCTTAAACTCTACTCCACTATTAATAGAATCCTCCTCTGATGGATTCACGTTTTCAAGTTCATTGATGTTCACCGTGTAGGGTGCTTTTGAAAAACCAACACCAATCTTTTTAGCTAATCGAAATAACCGATAATATTCTTCGAGTATTTCCTTCTTACTGGTTATAGTTTTAAAAACAGTAGCGGTATTAGACTGAGTTTGTAAAAATTTGTCTTCTAGTTCTGTACTTAATTTTTGTAATGCTTTTTCTTTTTGTAAGTATTCGTCCCTAATTCTGGAAAATGCAGAATTAGGAGAGTTTAGTGCGTAAATCTTTGGACGGTCTTTTATTAATCTACAAAATCCTTTATCGGTAAGTGTATCCATAAAGGCATATAGTTTTGAGGTAGGGATTGAAGTTGCCCTAGAAATTTCTGTAACAGTCAATTCCCCTTTCTCTAATAAGAGCTTGTAAATCTTCAGTTCTTGATGAGAAAATCCTATGTTTAATAATAAGCTATCCATAACTACTACCAAAAGTAGTACCTTTTATAAAAGTATGCAAGAATTCGTGAAAATAATTTAATAATACAATACACAATTGCTGATTACCTTAAAATTAACCCTGTATTTATGCAAATATAAATCTGATAAAGGTGCTTCAATCGATTTACTACTCATTTTGGTAGAAGTTTTTTTATACTTCAAATTGGAGGAAATGTACACGTTTAAGTAATTACACTCTAACTAAGTACATTGTAAACTAAATTTTCGTCAATTTAAGATCTTAAATTTAAAGAGATGAAAAGAGATCATATTCAATTAAGTGAAGAAGAGAAAAATCACATCAAAGAACTTCTTTCTAAAGGTGATATAAAATCAAGAGTTAGTCTTCGTTTAACTTCTTTATTGTTACTTAATGAGCATAAAACATATAAGGAGGTTGCTTCTATTTTACAGGTTAGACTAGCCACTGTATCAGATTGGAAAAAGAAGTATAAGTTAGAAGGTTTAAATTCTTTACTGGAGGAAAAACCACGAAGTGGCCGTCCTGCAGGTTTAACTGGTGAAAATAAGGCAAAAATTACGGCATTAGCTTGCAGTACTCCCCCTGAAGGTTATTCTAAATGGACCTTAAGAATGTTGGCTGATAAGGTCGTTGAACTAGGATATGTAGATGAAATCTCTCATACACATGTTCAAGAGATATTGAAAAAAACGAACTTAAGCCTCACCTCAAAAAACAGTGGTGTATAAGTAAAGTGACAAGTGATTTTATTGCAAGGATGGAGCAGATTTTATGGTTATATAACCAGCCTTATGATCCAAAATACCCTGTAATATGCTTTGATGAACGACCTTGTTTCTTGATTGGAGATAAAGTAGATCCTATTCCCATGCAAAAAGGAAAAGTAAAGAAGGAACATTACAGTTATGAAAAACATGGTTCGTGTGTATTGTTAATGGCAATAGAACCATTAACCGGAAAGCGATTTGGTAAAGTTTATAAACAGAGAAGAAAGCAAGAATATGCAGATTTTATGCATGAGCTAAGTCTCCTATATGCTGATGCACACCAAATAAAACTAGTCCAGGACAACTTAAATACACATAGTAATAGTTCTTTTTACCAAAATATGGAAGCCGAAAAAGCATTCAGTCTCACTCAGAAATTTGATTTCTATTTCACACCAAAATCAGCTAGCTGGCTTAACATGGTAGAAATTGAATTTTCAGCATTATCAAAGCAATGTTTGTCTGATAGAATTCCATCTCAGGAAGAATTAGAGAAAAGAGTAATGGCGGTAATCAAAGATCGAAATGACAAAAAAGTTAAATTCAAATGGCAGTTTACAAAAGAAAAGGCTAGAGATGTTATGCATAAAAGCTACACTCAAATATTAACGAAAACTTAGTTTACAATGTATTTAATACATTGTAAACTAAGTTTTCGAATATTTATGATTTTTAGAAATCAGGAGATTTCTGTTGATCTGTAGGACACGAATGCCGCTAACGCTTAACATTCGCGCCAGTGGCATTCTACCCAATTCGTTTGGCAGTACTTTCCTCGGCCTTGAAGGGAAAAGCGTTAAGAATTTCATGAAGTGAGCCGTTAAAAATGATTTTGCTGTTTGAGCTTTAGCGAGTTTAAAATCATTTAGGCGAGAGAAATGGAATTTAGCTTTTGACTTCAATGCCTTGAATTTTTTGCTTCTTTTTGTTTTAAGACAAAAACGAAGAAGAAAGACGTTTGAAAGTAGATCCTATCAATGCTTGTATAAAGGTCGATTGAAAGTTGACGATAATTTAGTTTACAATGTATTAAATACATTGTAAACTATGTTTTCGTCAATTAATATAACTCCTTTTATGAGGGAT
>NZ_JTAM01000053.1 GCF_000812565.1 Flammeovirga sp. OC4
CTAAGTTTTCATCAACTTCCAGCTTTATCAATTTTGATTAGAACAGGTAACGACAAACAAAGGCCGCCTCACATTATTGATTATCAAATAGAATAAAGTTATATTAGAGTATCAATATAACTTTCTATTATCAATATTATTACAATGAAATTAACTATTAAAATTTTCTCATTTCTAATTGCCTCTTTCTTACTTATCGGGTGCTCTTCCAACCCTTCAGAATCTGAAGAGCATAAAGCACTATTGAAAGAGCATAAAGAAATGGAGGCTGAGCACAAAAAATTAGCAGAAGATCATGAAAAAATGGAAGCTATGCATGCAAAAATGGTCAAAGAACATGAGGCTATAAACGGTGGTAAAGAAGATCCTTCACATGAAGCTATGGAGGCTCAGCACACTGCTATTCTAAAAAAGCATCATATTTTAATGAAAAAGCATGACGAAATATTGGCAGAACACGAAGTATTAATTAAAGAACATGCTTCAGGTAATGTAGATATGGCTACAATGAAAACTGATCATGACAGGATGGAAAAAGAACATGAAGAGACATTAGAAAGTGAACATGAACTGATGGAAAAAGAACATGCTCAATTGATGGCCGATCATAAAAAAATGTTAGCTGAACATTAATACAATTCTCACTTCAATAACAATGGCTCCAAAAAGTAATCTTCTTGGAGCCATTTATTTCTTTAGGCATTTTCTACCGCTATCTCTGTTTTTTTATATTTAAGATCTTTTTCAATTACCTCAATCATCTTCCCTGCAATATCTTTACTAGATACGCCTTCTATGCCTTCCAAACCAGGAGAAGAGTTCACCTCTAGTAATAATGGTCCGTTTTGACCTCTGATTATATCAACACCTGCTACTTTTAGGTTGAGTGTCTTCGCTGCTAAAAGAGCCACTTTTTTCTCTTCTGGAGTAATCTTCACAAGAGATGCCGTGCCTCCCATATGTATATTTGCTCTAAACTCACCAGGAGCGGCTGTACGCATAATACTCTCCACTACCTTACCATTCACTACAAAACATCTTAAATCTTTACCGTTAGCTTCTTTCACAAATTCTTGAACTAGAATATTGGCTTTTAGACTTTTAAAAGCATTAATCAAACTCTCCGCTGCTTTTGTCGTCTCTGCCAATACTACCCCTTTTCCTTGTGTACCTTCTAATAGTTTGACAATTAATGGTGCTCCGCCTACCATTTTGATCAATTCATCCGTATCTAACGGAGAATTGGCAAATCCTGTAGTTGGGATCGGTAAACCATTATTGATAAGCAATTGAAGTGCATACAATTTGTCTCTCGACCTTGTAATAGATGAGGCATTATTGAGAGTATAAACGCCCATGGCTTCAAAGTGTCTTGTCAATGCAGTACCGTAAAAAGTAGCACTAGGACGAATACGTGGTATAATCGCATCAAAGTCGTTCAAAATTCTGCCTCCACGATAATGCATCTCAGGGTTCTTTCCATCAAGCTTTATATAGCAATCCTTAATATTTAAAAACTCAACTTCATGTCCTCTTTCTTCCCCTGCTTCCATGATTCTTCTATTACTATATAAATCAGGGTTGCTTGCTAAAAGTCCAATTTTCAAGCCCGTAGGTTTTGCAATCTTATTATGATAGTATTGCTTTAATAAATCTTCGGTAGGTTCGCCTAATAAACATGATGACTCTGGGTCCACCAACATCTTGCCCGACATGGCTTGGCGTCCAAGAAGCATTCTGTAGCCCATAGTATCTCTATTGGTTAGCGTCAATTGCACTTCCCATGTATCATCAGCAATCGCTAATACCGTTTTAATGACAAAACGCACTTCAGTGTTACCACTTGAACTCTTTACTTTTCTTTTATCATGAACAGGAGCCTCGCATCTTACTGTCGTTTTTCCATCATTTTGTAAGGGGTGAACTTCAAAACTTACCCAAGGAGTTCCATCTTTTTTGTAAGGAGTAATATTAACAGCATGAAGGGCAGAGGTTTTAGCTCCTGAATCAACTCTCGCTTTGATAGCAGGAATGTTTATTTGGGGGAAGCTACACCATTCTTCGCTTCCAACAATTATTTTATTTGTATTCATAAATGACTGATTTAAAGTAGTGTGTAAGACAGAAAATCAATTATTAAACTCATTTACCTTCTCAAGGTTTCACTCTTCCGGTAAATATTTTGAATATTAATATAATTGTAGAAAAACGTTTTTAAGAGAAAATGACGAAATAGTTAATTTATTTGCTCAGAAATTATAATTAGCACACACTCAACTGAAAATTAGTGACTTATCTCAACAAAAAAAGGCACTAAATAAATAGTGCCTTTCTTGCAGTCAACTAGACTATGCCGTAGCATACTCTAATAAATCTTTTGCTTTTTCGTTACCTAGGGAGGTCATCTGGGCAAAAATACCTTTCGGGCCTTTTTCAATAGAATGTACATAACCTCTGTCATGCAATTCATCAATCATTTGTTCCAGTTCCGGTGTTGATGCTTTGATTCCAAATTGACGGACAATTGTCTGAAGTGATGTCCCGTAGTTAAGGCAAATACCTGCTAATAGTTTAGTAATTTTAGATTCAGTTGACATGTTTTACTTGGTAATTTCAATAAATAGTGTGTCCACAATAATATTCATTAATGTTAATATAGAAAAATGAGTTAAGTCACTTTTAATAGATTTTGCTAATAAATAAGAGTTTTAACAGTATTGTTTTTAAATATTAGTAAAATACAGGCCGAAAATTAACTAGAGCACAGTATAAATTAAAGAACTTATTGTATTCTTCAAGTACTTTAAAACGTTAATAACTCACTGATTGTAAATCAATAAAAGTACTTGAAATGAAACTCGTTTATATTCTAATAACCAATTATGTTACAACAGATAATGAAACACTACAGTCGTCTTCTAATAATACTATCTAGTATTGCTTTATTACTACTTTTTGAAGGAGAAAACCTCTTAAACACCTTGAATTGGAATAATGAAAAGGAAAATTCAATACTATCAGAGATATTCTTTACAGGGAATGCACAAAAAGTACTAGAAACAGAGAAATAAATCTAAAAATATGCATTTAGGAGCTTGAATAGGGAGAACACAATTTATCAATGATGTGTGATGTGGATAGTAGTTCAAATAGACAGGGTAGATTTTACATAAATCTTCTCTTCAAACATAACGCTGCTTCTATAGAATTGAATACAATATAGTACTAGCTTTAATGATTTATTTTTGAAAATATGATGTATCAATATATTCTCACTTTTCTTTTTATACTGTTTCTCAATTTTACATATGCCCAATCGGATCACGAAGAAACTACAGGATATTTAGATTATTTTGTTTCGACTTGTAATAACTACGAGGTGTCAGTACAAGATTCTACTCTTATTTATAAAAGTGGTGCCTATATTAATAAAAATGAAGTGTATTTAGACTATAAGGTGGAGATTGATCCCCAAAAAGATTTTCAAAAAAAGGAAGATTTTTATCAATTTCTGGTCAAAACTATTCAAACTCCTTTGAAAGAAGATGCTGCTTTTGAATTACAAATATATGCTGTTCATTATGAATTGACCATCAACTACTATTTTGAAGACAACTCCTTTTTAAGAATAAAGAAACAATCTTTTAACCAACAAAAAGCATTGTATTTTGATAAAAACAGGAAGGTTGTAAAGCAATTATAATCAAATATATAGGAATGCATTAGCGACAAAATCGCCAAAAAAGATCTTTGATTTCGTCGCTTGAATGTACAATTGCGTCATAAAATTATATAATTAATTAGGGTTTTTCAAATTGGGGGAATAAAGATAATTTGGTTCTACCTTTAAAAGTATGAATTTGAACGTATTGTATTTTATTACCGTACCTGTATAACATATTTAAGATTATATTTTCATTTTTAAAGAGAAACTTACGCTATCTATGTATCCTTTTTTTGTTAATGCACGTTTATTTAAATAAGTACTTAGAGAATTAGGTTGGAATGAGTATTCTGATCTTTTAGTACAAAAAATAAACTAAATAAGGTGATGAGTATACAATATAAATCTCTACAGATTGTAAAAGCTCTTGAACCAGGGGCTTATCATTCGATATTAGTATTAGCCGAAACATTAGGACTAACATCTTCACTCCATGAGTTAAAAAGGATCACACACACTTTATGCAGAAATGGGTTGATTGAAGCCAAAGAAGAAAAAGATGATATTAAAATCATATTGACTGAAGAAGGAATTGAGGTATTGCCCTTTCTCTAAAAACAAAACCAAAAAGGAATCGTAAAAAAGGAGTTTATCTCCTTTTTTTTATGTGTAAAATTCTATCTCTTAAACGAAAAAACACTTTGCAAAAACATTGGAATACTTAAAATCTACTTCAGTAAGTTATTTTATTTTATACCAAAAACAACACACAAGTTACTTATTAAGTGAATATTACAAATTGATGTAGACTATTCGTAGACTTATCGATTTCAGCTGTAGACTTTATTTAGAAACATGTTGTAGGACATTTAAGAAGTGCGTCATCTACATTTGTAAACGAAATGAAAAAATAAAGTTTTACGAATTGATTCCATCATGAAAAAACAAATAAGCAATATTCTAAAGGCTATTATCGCACCCGTTGTATTATCAGCATGTGTGCAATCAGGTGCCGTAAATGAAGTAACTAAAACCGAGGAAGTAAAACCTGCTTTAGCTCTTGAAGAAGTAAAAATTATTACTACTGCTTCGAATACAAAACATAGACTTTCTGAAACAGGAAAAGCTTCTTTCAAAAAAGCGGATCAACCCAGAGAAGATGAGGTTTCTGTATTTGTAAACCCAAATAAGTCTTTCCAGACCTTTATGGGGATTGGTGGTGCTATAACTGATGCTTCTGCCGAAGTATGGGCCAAGCTACCAAAAGACAAACAAGACGAATTAATCAAAGCTTATTATACTGAAGATGGTATTAAATACTCTCTGCTGAGAACAACTATACATAGTAGTGATTTTTCTCCTTACTCGTATACCTATATTGAAGAAGGAGATAAAGAATTAAAGACATTTTCAATTGAACATGATTTGGAATTCAGAATTCCAATGATGAAAAGAGCCATTGCTTCTAGTGGAGGTCAATTGACGACGTATGCCTCACCTTGGTCGCCTCCAGCATTTATGAAAGGAAAGAAAAATATGTTGAAAGGAGGTACTCTTCAGCCTGAATTCTACCAGTCATGGGCCAATTATTATGTGAGATTTATTGAGGAATATGAAAAGCAAGGTATTCCGATGTGGGGTGTAACCATCCAAAATGAGCCAATGGCTACACAAACTTGGGAGTCTTGTATTTATACTGCTGAACAAGAAAGAGATTTCTTAAAGAATTACTTAGGGCCAACATTCGAAAAGGCAGGAATGTCGGATAAAAACATTGTCGTTTGGGATCATAACCGCGACTTGATTTCTCAAAGAGCCAATGTAATTTTTGAAGATCCTGAAGCATCAAAATATGCTTGGGGTATTGGTATGCACTGGTATGAAAACTGGACTGGTGGTGAAGAAATGCAGAGAAATTTAGGAAATATCAGAGAATCATTCCCTGACAAAAACATCTTATTTACAGAGGGTTGCCAAGAAGGTTTTGATGCCAAGCACTATCAGAGATGGAGTAATGGTGAAAGATATGGTCGTAATATGATCAATGATTTTAATCAAGGGACTGTAGGTTGGACGGATTGGAATATCTTATTAGATCAAACGGGTGGTCCAAACCATGTCAATAACTTATGTTTTGCACCAATTCACGCTGATATTACAAAAGGTGAATTGATCTACACTCCTTCTTACTACTACATCGGTCACTTCTCCAAGTACATTACGCCAGGTGCAAAAAGAGTGAGTACAACTACAAGCCGTAGTACTTTGATCAGTACTTCATTCCAAAATGAAGATGGATCAGTAGCTACGATTGTTATGAACGAAACAGATGAAGATATCAACTATAATTTCATCGTTAGTGGACAAGAAATTCAAGTAGAAATTCCTGCTCACGCGATCCAAACATTGCTTTATAAATAATAGAAATACAAACAAGTATGAATAGAGTGAATAAATTTGTTGCAGCACTGGTATTAATGCCAGTGCTTGCACTCAACAATATGCTTTCAGCCCAAACTAACCAAAGCATGGAAAATAAAGTCAATACAATCTTCAATCAACTGACATTAGAGCAAAAAATTGGGCAAATGACTCAAATTGCTTCTACTAATGGTGATGAGGTACCACAATACGTCATTGATGCCATCAAAGAAGGTCGTGTGGGGTCCATCCTCAACGCCGGCACCCCAAAAGCGATCGAAAAAATTCAAAAAATTGTAGCCAAAGAAAGCCCCAATAAAATTCCTTTAATTATTGGACGAGATGTCATTCATGGTTATAAAACTATTTTCCCTATTCCACTTGGTCAAGCGGCTTCATGGAACAGAAAACTGGTAGAAACAGGGGCCAACATTGCAGGAAAGGAGGCTTATGACGAAGGTATTAATTGGACTTTTGCACCAATGATTGATATAAGTCGAGATCCACGTTGGGGAAGAATTGCGGAGTCTTTAGGAGAAGACCCTTACCTTACAGCTGAATTAGGAACTGCTATGGTAGTAGGGTTTCAAGGCAATGAGTTATCTTCTGAAAAGGGAAGGATTGCCGCATGTGCTAAACACTTTATTGGTTATGGTGCTACGGAAAATGGTAAAGACTACAACGCTGTTTCCATTCCAGATTACCAACTATGGAATACTTACCTCCCTCCTTTTAAGGCTGCATTGGATGCTGGAGTAGGAACTTTTATGACGGCATTCAATGATATTAATGGTATTCCAGCTTCAGCAAATCAATTCTTATTAAAAGAAGTATTAAGGGAAAAATGGAATTTTGATGGCTTTGTAGTAAGTGATTGGGAATCAATGTCTCAAATGATCAACCAAGGGTATAGCGAAAATCTAAGAGACGTTGCATTACAATCTGCTTCAGCTCAATTGGATATGGAAATGGTTTCTTCTGCCTACCAAAAACACTTAAAAGAACTGGTTGAAAGTGGTGAAATCGACATTGAAATTGTCAACACTGCTGTCAAAAATATATTAAGGGTCAAAGTAGCGTTAGGTCTTTTTGAACAAGAGTACAATGGTGTTCCTAAAGACACTGAAATTTTAAGTGCCACTCATAAAGCTGAGGCTAAGAAAATGGCGATTGAGAGTTTGGTCTTATTGAAAAATGAGAATATTCTACCTCTCAAAATTAAAAATCAAAAAATTGGTATTGTTGGGCCATTGGCCGATGCTCCTGCGGAACAAGTCGGTACTTGGTCACTAGATGCTGTTATTGATGAAGTTGTGACACCTTTTAATGCATTTCAAGAGGCTTTTGGTGATCAAATTGTATTTGCTCAAGGTTTAGAAAATGCAAGATCAAATAAAACTGATCAAATACAAGCTACTGTTGACGCCATGAAAGGTGTAAAAGATGTGATTGTCTTTGCAGGTGAAGATGCTATTTTATCAGGCGAGGGGCATAGTAGAGCTTTTATTAATTTACCAGGTGCTCAAGAAGCTTTGATTGATGCATTGGCAGAAGCCGACAAAAATATTATTTTGGTAGTACAGGCTGGTAGACCTCTTACTTTAGGAACGATTGAAGATAAAGTTAATGCAATCCTTTATGCTTGGCATCCTGGTACAATGGGCGGTCCTGCTATTTTAGATGTAATTACTGGAAAAGTAACTCCTTCTGGTAAACTTCCGGTTACTTTCCCAAGAACATTGGGTCAAGTTCCTATTTATTATTCTTCCATCGAATCAGGTAGACCTGCCAACCCTCAGATGTTAGGTATTCCAACAGGAACGCCTTTAGATCCCGTCGGTTTAACGAATAACTATTTGGATGTGTCTGTAACACCTGCTTATGCGTTTGGATATGGTTTATCTTATACTTCTTTTAGTATTTCAAAACCAAAATTATCGAATACAGAATTGGTCAAAGGTGAAAAAATTTCTGTAACGGTAGAAGTGAAAAACACAGGTAAATATGAGGGTGCAGAAGTGGTGCAATTGTATATCCACGACAAAGTTGCTTCTTATATGCGTCCTAAGTTAGAATTAAAAGGATTTGAAAAAGTGTACTTAGCACCGGGTGAATCCAAAAAAGTGACTTTTGAAATTGGTGATGATCAATTGTCTTTCTTTGATAAAAATGGTAATGTTTTACTAGAAAAAGGAAAGTTTGAAATCTTTGTTGGAAATGCTTCTGATAATTTAGCTTCAGAGATCATTACACTAAAAGATATTAAATAAATAATATGTTGAAAGGCTTGTGTGAAGAGTTTTACTTCTTTTCAGACAAGCCTTATTTCATTTATTTTACAATGCACTCCGTATTTATTTCATTTGAATAATCCTATCGTAATCCACCTCTTTTCCTAAGTTGAACACCAATGTTTCCCCAAAACCAACAGGTAGTTTAAAGATACTTTTTAATGGAATAGAAAGAAGGTAAGCCCAAATACAACGAAGTACTCCAGAGTGTGCCACTACCATTACTTTCTCAATTTCTCTATCTCTCAGATCATCCAAAAATGATTTTACTCTCGTAAACATTTCTGCTAAAGATTCTCCATTTGTAGCTTTCTCATTCACAAAATCATCCATCCAAGGATTCAATTCTAAAGGATCAATCTCACTCCATTTTTTCCCTTCCCAATCTCCAAAGTTGAGTTCATACAGACGAGCATCAAAGGTAATATCTTGATAATCCAAAGCTTCAGAAAGCTTTACACATCTCTCTGCAGGGCTTGAAAAAACAAGGTCAAAATCAGTCGGTAAAGTTTTCCGATAGGCTTCTACTTCTTCATTAAAAGTAGATTTCAATGGCACATCAGACTGACCATAACATACATCTTTTGGTACATCAACCGCGGTATGTCGAATTACATAAACTTCCATAAAGCAATAAAACTTAAAATACTTACACACTCTGCAATTTGCTGTACAGCTCCTAAACAGTCTCCAGTATAACCATCCAACCATTTTTCAAAATAACGCTTAGAAAGTAATGCCAATACGATCAATGGAATTATGGTTATAGCGAAATAATAATTGTAAGTACACAAAAGTCCTAATGGGGTCAATCCAAAGATAAACGCTCCGAAAATCTCTTTTAGGCCATGGGTTTTGGCGATTGGTTTTACCTTACTTGTGGCATCATCACGAGCATATTCTGATATAAAACAAATACTTATTGCTGTGAGTCTAGATAACGAATGGTAGGCCACAAATAATAATGCCATGAGGCCAATATCATCGGAAGGAGCCAATGTAAAAAGTTGGGATAAACCGGCATATTTCATTAAGAAAAGCAATACGGATGCAATCACTCCATAAGCACCTACACGACTGTCTTTCATAATGACTAAAATGCGTTCTTTGGTCCATCCTCCACCAAATCCGTCAGCCACATCTGACAATCCGTCTTCATGAAAAGCTCCGGTAGTCAACACCCCTGCCAATAAAGAAAACACTACTGAAATTGCAGTATCAAAAAGTAGGGAACTTACCCAAAAAGTAACAAAGGAAATAACTCCAACAATCCACCCAATTAACGGAAAATACCTTGTCGCTTTATTAATATGATCAGGGTTATAATCAATAGTAAAGGGACAAGGTATCCTCGTATAAAACGTGAGGGAAGTGAAGAAAATATTGATTTCTTCTCTCATTTATCTATTTAAATTCATCATGATTACTCACTCCGGCATCTTCAAAACTTGCCATCGTATCTAAAAACTGTACTGCACTTTTCACCACTGGATAAGCGATAGCCGCACCTGTACCTTCACCCAATCTAAGGCTCAATTTTAAAACAGGCTCACCTCCTAAATGTTCAATCATTCTTTTGTGTCCACCTTCATCACTTTGATGAGAGTAAACGGCATTTTCAAGTATAGATGGATTAAGCTCAGCAGCAACCATAAATACACTTGTCGTGATAAAACCATCCACTAATATAACCATTCCTTGGTCTTTCGCCTCAAGAAATGCTCCCAACATTTGAGCCATCTCAAAACCACCGAAAGTCATCATCAACTCATCAGCATTCTCGATATTACCATGAAACTCTTTTGCTGCTTTTAATGTTTTGAGTTTCTTTTGAAGTTGTTCATCATTTACACCCGAACCTCTACCTGTACATTCTTCAATCGTCATGTTACAAATCTGGCTCATGATTAATGATGCTGGTGAAGTATTACCAATTCCCATTTCACCAAAACCAATCACATTACATCCTGTTTTGGCCACCTCTTTCACTACACTTCTACCGTTCTCAATACATTCTTTATATTGCTCAGGAGTCATTGCTTTTGCGGTTAAAAAGCTTGCTGTTTCTCTTCCTACCTTTTTATTGATCAACGCAGTGTTAGGATCAAAGTCAAAGTTAACGCCTGCATCTACCACCTTAAGATTAATATCGTGTTGTAAACAGAACGAATTAATTGCAGCACCGCCTTGTAAGAAATTCATGACCATCTGGAAAGTAACTTCTTGAGGAAATGGACTTACTCCTTCGTGGGCTATTCCGTGGTCCCCTGCAAATACAATGATATGTGGGTTAGTTAGTGTAGGCGATAAAGTATTTTGTATTTTACCAATCTGCAAAGCCAATTTTTCTAACATCCCTAGTGATCCTAGAGGCTTTGTTTTAAAATTAATTTTGTGCTGTAGCTCTTTTTCCATCTGATTGAAGCTGTAATAGCTTTTAATAGTTTAGTTAAATGATATAATTGCTAAGTACAAATTCAAAATTACCTATTACTAATTCTATTTATTATTGTGTGATTACTTCCTTTAAAAAACTTTCAATAGAACCACTATTCATACGTTTTTTAGCGTTGTACTCACAAAAAATAAATTAGAATTAACTATAATTTATTTTTGACTTTGTACTTAATTGAATTATTTCTGCCCGTAAAAGTCATAAATTCTAAACTTATTTCTAAACTAAATACATGTTAATCTTCTGCAAATAGTGTCTTCTGAATCAAAGTCACTTGCCCTAAGTGATAATAAGCATGTTCTATCATACCATCAATGTTCCTTTGGAATGAACCATACTCTTTCTTTACAAAAATTGACTGCAATTTTTCATCACTTAACTGCTCAATATGATTTGCTAGAAGCTCTGCATCCTGCCAGAACTTCTCTAAAAAGTGGTCCCACTGCTGTTGTGATGTAATCGGCGGAAAGTCAAAGCTATACTTATCACTAATTTCTAGCTTTCCATTTACAAAAACATTGATAATCCCCTTGATATAATAATGTACATGCTGGGCCAACACAGCGATAGTATTAAGGTTTTTCACCTTCGTTGTTGCGATGGTATACTCCAAACCGTCCAATTGTGCTTTATAATTGGTATTCGCGATCCAAGTTCCATCAAGAATCACTTCTCTTAGTCTATTGGCTAGTACGTTGGCGTTTGTCATCTTATTCTGTTTTATGTTTATTAAGTACCAAGACAAAATAATACTAATTACATTGTAAACTAAGTTTTCGAATATTTATGATTTTTAGAAATCAGGAGATTTCTGTTGATCTGTAGGACACGAATGCCGCTATCGCTTAACATTCGCGCCAGTGGCATTCTACCCAATTCGTTTGGCAGTACTTTCCTCGGCCTTGAAGGGAAAAGCGTTAAGAATTTCATGAAGTGAGCCGTTAAAAATGATTTTGTTGTTTGAGCGCAGCGAGTTTAAAATCATTTAGGCGAGAGAAATGGAATTTAGCTTTTGACTTCTAAGCCTAGATTTTTTGCTTTGTTTTTCATCAATGGAAAAATAAAGAAGAAGGAAGTTTGAAAGTTGATCCTATATATGTGGACAGAAAGGTTGATTGAAAGTTGACGGAAGTTTAGTTTACAATGTACTAATTCTATTTATTCATCTCCTCTCCCACGTAAAAGAAATTGCTGCAATTTAAACTATACTAAATCTTATTGTCAAATTATGGCGATATAGTGTGAATTGTTAAATTGATGCGTAATTGATTCAATGAATAAATGAAAATGAAAAAATTAACCCTATTATTACTTTTCGTGGTTCAATTCGCTTGGGCTCAGGAAAGCACTTTCAAAAACCCGATTCTACAGGGAGGATACCCTGATCCCTCTATCACCACTGACGGAGAATATTATTATATCGTCAATTCCTCTTTTGAATATTTTCCGGGTTTACCCCTTCATCGATCTAAAGATTTAGTCAACTGGGAATTCATAGGCTATGGTCTTCACAGAGTGGATCAATGTGATGGCGAAATGAACCTTGTAGATGTACAACAAAATGGCGGTATCCATGCCCCTACTATCCGTTATCACGAAGGGAAATTTTATATCATCACCACCAACGTTTATAATCCAATTGATGACTCTCCAACAAAGACCATCAACTTTATCATCACTGCTGAAAATATAGCAGGACCTTGGTCTGAACCTCATATTATCGAAGGTGCACCAGGTATTGACCCTGATATCTTTTTTGATGATAATGGAGACGTTTGGTTCGTTGGAACGCATTCACCCGAAAACCCCAATTACGAGGGTGAAGGTGAAATATGGACACAACAGTTGGATCTTGATAACTGGAAACTAAAAGGTGAAAGACATTACTTGTACAGAGGTGCATGTGGTGGTGTTTGGGTAGAAGGACCACACGTTTATAAACATGATGGAAAATACTACCTGATGGTGGCTGAAGGGGGTACAAGTTACAATCATGCCATGATGATTGCGGTGAGTGAAAACATGACAGGGCCTTATGAATCAAATGAAAGAAACCCTATTCTCACCACAAGAAACTTATCTTATGATAACTGGGTCAACTCTACAGGTCATGCGGATATTGTACAACTCAAAGATGGCAGATGGTACATGGTGGCATTAGGTATTCGTGGGGATGTCAAAAGGGCTTCTAACATGGGACGTGAGACTTTTCTAATACCGGTTCAATGGGAAAGGGTACCTTTCTGGTGGGAAGAAATCAAATACGACTGGCCGGTGGTTGCTCCTAAAACAGGTCGTGTCATGAAGAACGAAGAACTTCCTTTTGCTGATCATCCTCAAATGAGAAATGATGCCTTTATGGATAATTTTGACAACGATCAATTGGATGTAGAGTGGAATTTTAGAAGAGTTCCAATGAAAAATACTTACAGTTTAACCGCTAAAGAAGGATACTTGAGACTCTACTTAAAACCTGAAGTAATCAAGAAAAGAGGTAGAGCTAGTTTGATGGGTGTACGTCAGAAAGAAACTGACTTTGAATATGCTGCAAAAATGAAATTTGCAGGTAAAAAAGAAGGAACAGAAGCTGGTATCAGTATCTTTCAAAAAGACGACAATTTCATCAATTTTACCATAAAGAAGAAAGATGGGAAACATGTCCTACAGCTTGTTTTAGCAGAACAAAAAGTAGAAGATCTTCAGGTATTACAGGAGCAACCTATCGCTGACTATAATGGAGAAATCGTCTTCAAATTACTTTCTAAAGAAAATAAATACTCCTTTTCCTACTCATTGGACAATGGGAAAACTTTTATACCTTTTGAAACGACTAAATCAGATTATCTCTTGAGTTTTGGTTGGAACAGCGGTTATACAGGTGCTTACTGCGGTATCTTCGCCACAAGCAATGGAAAACCAACAAAAGAATATGCAGATTTTGATTGGGTAAGTTATAAAGGATTTGAGTAGATAATGAAAAATTAAGAATGTAGAATGAAGAAAAATGGTTCGTATTTTAGTCCGTAAATTTAATAATTTATGGAAAAAGTGTAGAATCATTGAAAAGTATCATTCTACATTCTTAATTTCAAAACGCTTATTTTTTTTGGAGTTACAGTAGTGTAATCCCTTTTTTAAACAAACAGCAATAATGACAAAGCAACTACTTACATTTTTATTATTAATGGTGACTATTAGTAACGGATTCTCACAAGAAATCTTACCGCTATGGGAAGATAAAGACATTCCAAATTATCAGCAAGCTGATGAAAAAGAAGAAGATGTTGGAAAGGATATCATCTTTATGACAAAAATTCAAAAGCCTACTTTAGAAGTCTTTTTACCTTCTAAAAAAAATGCCAATGGTAAAGGGGTTTTGATACTTCCGGGAGGCGGCTATTTTGGAGCCTCAATGGATTGGGAAGGAACAGACTATGCAAAGTGGTTGAACAGTAAAGGTATCGCTGCATTCGTTTTAAAGTATAGAATGCCTCAATCTGCATCTGTAATTACGTCTCACCTTGCCCCTATTCAAGATGCCCAACGTGCCATGAGAATAATTCGCAAAAAGGCAGAAGAATACCATTTGGATAAAAATAAAGTAGGGGTCATTGGTTCTTCTGCAGGAGGGCATTTAGCTTCCACATTGGGCACGCACACTAAGTCCTATTACCCTGCCAAAGATGAAATTGATCAGGAACAATTTGAACCCAATTTTATGTTATTGATCTACCCGGTAATATCGATGGACAAGGAAGTGGGACATATGGGTTCAAGAAATCATTTATTGGGCAAATCACCCTCACAAGAATTAGTGACGCAGTTCTCAAATGAATTACAAGTTTCGGAGAAAACGCCTACTACTTTTCTTCTACATTCTGCCGATGACGGGGCTGTACCTGTAGAAAACTCTATTCTCTTTTATCAGGCCTTAGTCAAAAATAAAATCCAAGCTGAAATGCACTTGTACCCCACCGGTGGTCATGGCTACGGTATGGGCATGGCATCTGATCAAGCACCAAATTGGACTGCATTGGCAGATAAATGGTTAGAAAATCTGTAATAGATGTCTTTGATAGAATAAAGCTACTTTAATACATAGAAATTAAAATAGAATAGCTTAAAAAAAGAATAGTCAACCCAAATGGGGTTGACTATTTTTCAGATTAGATTTTAGGTTACAATTTTATTTTTTGACCACTTTAAAAGTGGAAATAGTATCTGCATTTTGAATCTGAATTACGTATAAACCAGATTGGACAGTCTCGAAGTCCACTTCAAAATCACCACTTGCAGTACCTTGAAGAACACGCTTTCCTTGAAGGTCTAAAACCTGGTAATGAATTGATTGGAGTGGGGCATCAAACTTTACATTTAATTGTTGATCAATCAACGTTGGATAAAGTGTAATACCTTTTAAAAGGTCATCTTCTAACGAGGTGATGTTACTGATGTATTCATCAACTGGTAAATTCACTTCTATTGCCAAACTTTCTCCTTCATCATTATTGGCTAAAATGACAATATCAAGGTCTTCGATATCTACATTACTTCTTTGGCCTGATGGAATTTTTGAAGGATCAATTGTGAAAGTTAATGTTTCTGGATCGAAGATAATCCATTCAGGAAGTGGGCTACCGTCTGCAAGCATAGCAACCACAGTGATATCTTCTCCAAGTGCTTCAATAACTTCATCTATTTCGATCACCACTTCCACGGTACCTTCTTCTGTTTCCGTCGCTACTACTTTATCTTCTTCTACGGCAGTGGTCTCCTCAAACTGGTACACAACACTGATCAAAGTAGTATCTGCAGTTAACTCAAATGAACGATTATTACTCGCATCTTGGCCTAAGAATACTTCTTCTACACCATTAATAAATAGCTTATAGTAAATAGTCCCTGCAGGCAATGAAATACTTGTGGTATAAGCACTTCCACCATTGGCAATTGGAGTTAACGTAATTTCATCGGTCCAATTATCAAAGCTACCTTTCATCGTCAAACTATCCGTTGCGACATTAAAACCGCCTGTATTAATGACCTGTTGCATATTTACATTCCAAACTGCAAGAATTCTTTCTTCTGGCACTTGATCATTATACCAAACAGATGTTGTTTGCTGACCTGTTTCCACCAAGAATGTTCTGTCTTCATCTTCTTCAAAAACAGTCCAACCTCCTTCTCCATTTGGATATTGATACATAAACTTATAAGTATAAGTTTCGCCAGTAGCCAATTTGTTGAATGGTAAACCATACAATCCATCTTCATTTAAGATCAATGGATAAGTAGAGAAACCTCCTCCTTCATAGAATTTGATTCTCACTTCAACTCCCTCAGTTGTTGGGTCAAAATTTTCTAACGTTACTTGTTGATCCATATTGACTTTAAGAAGGACTTCAGGGTTTTCTATATTTTCATCATTGAAATAATAAAGGAAAATATTTTCTATTCCTAGTTCAGGAGTGATGGCTCTATCCAATTCCCCATTACCAGGGAACTCATGCAATAAGTCGTTCCAACTTCCATTGATTCTAAACTTGAAGTTGTATTCTTGAATGCTATCTACTTCAAATGAAATTGTATAGATCTTATTATCCTCTGTAGATAAATTATACTCTCCATTGTCATTTGACCAACCATTAAATGTACCTGCCACATCTACGGAGTCTTTAGCAGGATCAAAGAAACCTTGAGCAATTTTTGCCGACATATCTACTTGAAGAGTGATGGTAGTAACTAACTCCACATTATTAAACCATCTTTCAATAGATCTACTTTCTTCACCAACTGTAAAGCTTGACAATTGGTTCTCCACAATTTCATTGACTGTTACAGTACTGTCTTCTTCAATCGTTTCATAATACACTGCTTGGTATACGAAATTAAAGCCATCGTCCAACAATTTTGAGGAGAAAGTATAAAGGTCATTTTCATCAGTACTATGAGTTTTATAACGCTTCATCAAAGTGGAATCACTTTTCAATACATCAACATAAAGTACATCTGAAGTGAAACGCCCGTCATTGATTTCCTTCGCCATATTAATGGCAATAGTTGTCGTTGGGTGGTCACCGGCTTCGTTGTCGTACCAGAAATTGATGGTTTCTTGGTTTTGATGAATCGGATATTTTCTATTCGGATTGTTAGCCAATTCATGTTGGCCCTCTTCCCAAGATTGGTTGATTCTCACTTTACATTCCAGTGTATCTAACTCATACAATACAGTGGTATAAATACCATCTTTATCAACATCTTTTAAGATCTCAATCCCTTCAGTACCCCAATTATTGAAGTTTCCGGCCAGATCAAGTGTATCCGTCATTGGGTCGAAAAGTTGTTGTTCAATAGCCCAATTCATATTCACATTGACCGTTACTGTAGCGATTGGTTTATCATTAAAAGCATGCTCTCTTCTGTTGCTATCTGCTTTTACAGTATATGTTCTGAAGATGTTTTCAACAGTAGCGATTGAATCATCCATCGACTGGAATGAGAAATTGTAATCGTATTTCTCTCCTGTATCCATTTGATTTGAATGGAAAGTATAAACACTTAAAGAGTCCAGTCCTTTTACTTCATATCGATTGTAAACATCCAAACCTTTATAGAGATTCAACCAAACCGTACCTGATGAAGGATCAAAATGCTGATGGTAGATTGCTTTTTCAAGGTTAACTGCAAATGTAGTAGTTGGATAATCGCCATTTTCGTTATCATACCAAAACTCAATGGTATTCATCAACTCATTGACAAAATACTTTCTGTTTGGTCGATGTCTTAATTCATGTTCACCTAACTCCCAAGATTGATTGATCCTTGTTTTTAGTTCAATAGAATCTCCTACTTCTAGGAAATGAAGTTTTACGGTATAAATACCATCTTGATTTTCATCCCATAAATAAGTGGTATAACCGTCATTCCCCCAGTTATTGAAAGTACCCACAACATCTAAGGTATCCATTGCAGGATCAAATATTCCTTTACTGATTGCCAGATTCATATTCACTTTCAATTCAACAGTAGCACTAGGAACATCGTTAAAGACATGCATTACACGATTGCTATCTGATTTTACAGTGTATTTTCGAATGCTATTTTCTACCATCTCCATTGAATCCGCATCTGATTTGAAAGAGAAGTTATAATCATACATTCCTCCATCATTCATGAGATTGGATTGGAAATAGAAGACACTTTGTGTATCTAAAGCAACGAGTTCGTATTTGGTAAAGAACTCCATATCTTTATATAAATTCAACCATACTGTACCAGACGCAGGATCGAATTCTTTCAAATAAATCTGTTTCTTTAAATCAATAGCAAAATTCGAAGTTGGATAATCACCATTTTCATCATCAAACCAATATTCAACTGTGTTATTGAAGTCAGGAACACCATGTTTTCTATTCATAGAACGATAAAGGTATTCATGTCTTCCAAGATCCCATGATTGGTTGATTCTTGTTTTAAACTCAACAGTATCTCGCCCATCAAACATCTTGATATCTACTGTATAAATGCCATCTTGGTCACCATCCCATAAGAAGGTAGGAGTAGTGCCCCAGTCGTTAAAAGAACCTGCCACATCTAGAGTATCTACTGTAGGGTCAAATAATCCCTTTTCGATCGCTAGATTCATATTCACTTTTAAGGTCAGGTGTTTTTCATTCTTCAATTGAGTAGGGAAGAAAGGAGCTTTAGCATCTACTGTTTTTAAACCTCCATCCTTTGTTTTCACCAAAAACTGAATACCTTTTTCCTCAATATCTCCTACCATTAGGTTTAAATGAACCGTTGGTATGAAAGTGAAAGAATACATACTGCCACCGATATGCATCAACTTATTTCTTTCCGCCGAATCATGCCATTGTCCATTCAAACTATCTCCTCCTACAAGCCCTAAATCAGGCAACCAGAAATACAGATAGGCATTGTCCTGATTTTCTCCATCAAAATAAGTATCTGATAAATCTAAAAGTAAATTGATTTCCTCATCTGCTAACCAAATTGAACTATCCGGTTTACTGTTATCAGTGCTATATATCATGAAAGGAGCAATGATCTTTTCCTCTACTAATTCAAAACCTAAAGAATCAGTGATCGAATTGTAATGGATTTTGAAATCACCTGAAACACCAAAATTATTGGACATTCTTAATAAGCTTTCATCGTCCCAATACAGATAAAAATTATCTCCATTATTTAATCGAGTAGTTGCTTCGTATACTCTTGGTGAAACTTCTTCCATTGTAACAGCATAATTCGTGTCCCAGTTTTCGAACTGTGATAGAATAAAAAATTCACTCTCAGAAAGGGTCCATTGGAAAGGAATGTCTTTCCCATCAATATGCTTAAAATGGATTAATATTTCATCTCCGGTATTTAAACTGTAGGATCTACTTGTGGATAGTAAAACAAGGCTATCGCAATTTGTATTATAAATTTCAACTTCAATGTCATCACGGTCCGGTCCCAAATAAAGATTAATATCTTCTGTAGCAGTGTATTTGTACCAATACGGCGTACCATCAGATGCATAGTCACCCAGCGTGACAACCTCAGCATTTTCGCATGTTGTGTTTGGTGTCGGCATGTTTGACCAATTAGAAATGCTGATTTGTAATGTATCTGATGCCATTAAAGTTGACGGATCGTACTGTCTAATCACATCTTCTCCTACTTCCGTTTCTCTAAAGCGGTCATTTCCTTTTAAAGTAAAGTAATAATCTAAAGCCCCTTTGAACTGTTCTAAGTTGAAATAATAAACGCCTTCTATATCATCATACATCAGCTTTTTTTGATCTGTATAATCGTAAGCTTCTGAACTTACATGAATATAAATATCCTCTAATTCTGTATCAGCAGGCGTATTATTAATTACTAATCTTCTTACTGCTCCTTTCTGAACAATGGGCATTGACAGAAGTATCAAATCAGGAAGACCATTATTGACTGCTGTTACCGTGTAAATACTATCAATATTTTCAGTTGCTTTGACTTTTATTTTGCGACCATTTTCTCCATTGATAGGCATTCCATTAAGATACCATTGGAATGATGAATAATTGACTGAATCAAAATAAGATATATACATCTCCGTAGAATCTCCGTCCACTATATATTCACCACAACAGTAATTACTGAACTGGTTTGAATATTCAAATTCGGTAAGGTTAGGTAATGTATTTTGAAGATATAATATTTGGCTATCGGTAAGTCTATTATAACTAACAGTGTCACCTCCTATTTGGTTACCTAAATACAAATGCTCTAGACTACTCATATAACTTAACACCTGATCGGCTCCATCATTCAACATATTGTTACCGAGCCATAATTTTGTCAGCGAAGACATTCTACTCAAGCTATCCGGTAAGAAACTTAGCGTGTTTTGTTGAAGTGAAAGTTCTTCTAAAAGTGGCATTTCCATCTCTGGATCATTCATACCTGAGATATAATTACCGCTCAGATTGATTGAAGTAGCAAATTGTAATTTTGAAAGTGATGCTGGAATCGTTCCCCAAAGACCATTGAAACTAAGATCAAGGGCAACTACTTTACCATCTGTAACCGTTACCCCATTCCATTGTGAGACATCAGCTTCTGTCATCCAATTGAGGTTGTGTGTCCAATACATCCCTCCCAATTCATTGTATAGGTCTGTAAGTGCCGAAAATTCAGCAATTGAAACTCCATTTTTACTTTGTTGTAGACTTTCAAATTCATAGGTAAGAGTAGAGAGATCCACTACAATATTATACGGTCCGGCGACAGTAACTGAAATATTATTTCCTGATCCAATAAGTGCTCCTGCGGGAAAGGTGTCTCCTCCCCAATTAAAATTCCAACTACTATCTGCTCTGAATTTCACTTCACCTGCCATTAGTTCGGCATTGTTGAGGTACCAACGGTCGGTATTTGTGGAATCTTGCATCATTGGAGTACCATTTTCCCAATCACCGCTCGGTGAACCCGAACCAATGATTTCAATCATATTGTATTGGGCGTAGGTAAAAATTGGCAATGAAAAAAAGGCAATAAGGAAAAGGCTCCTTAATGTAAAATAGGATTGTCTAATCATAATCATAGATACGTTTAATAAGGCATAATTCTATTAACCTAGTTTGAGTAATAAATCAATTTATTTCCAATAATTTGTTTCATTCGGTAAAATGCACAATAACTAACCAAAAGAGTAAAGTGGCTTGGTTGTAGCTAATCTAATAATAATATCTGTTTATTATACAATTTTTAACATTTGAGATGAAAATTGTATTGGATCGAGGGATAATTGATTCAATTTTTCAATTAAAACAAAAAAGCCAACCCCATTGCTAGGGTTGACTCACTTTCAATTATATAAGTACTAGGACAAAAAGAAAACGGACATTTTATCTTACCTTTTTCATCCTACTCTTCGTTAGATTTTTATCGCGTAACTAAGGCTATGCTCTGCAAATCTGCCTCGATTAGAATAAAAAATATTAACCTAAAATTATCACTTTTCTTCAGTCCTAGTACTTACCTCATTACAGGTTTCTTACTCCTCTTTCCTCTAAATACTTAATCAATTCTTCTGGACGATCAGTCATCAAAGCGTTGGTTCCGTTGTCGATCAACCAACCCCAAGCGGCATCGGGTCCATCAATTAATACTCTCTCATCATTGTGACCTGCCACAAGATCGTCCCACAATGCACACGTTTGAACTGTAATTCCTTGTTGGTTCATTCTTTTGATTTCATCCGTGATAAAGCAATCTTCTTCATCAAAAATCATCTCATAACCGATCGGTGCAATTTCTCTATTATAATTAGCGATAAATGCTGTTTTGTCTTTCGTGCGTGGCCAAACTTTAGGGAAATAGATGATGCTGTCCATCAATGCACCGTACTTCTCACGCATAAATTCAATGGAATCATCTCCTTTAAAAATCCCTTGATTTACCGTACCCGTTTTCTTTAAAATATCAAAAGCTTCTTGTACAGTTTCACCTTCGGTTTTATCCAAGTTCACCATGATTTTTCCTTTACAGAGTTCCATCACTTCTTCCAAAGTCGGCACTTGCTGACGGGAATAACGGATGCCACAATTACTTTTCAATCGCAAAGCTTTCACCTCTGCCAATGTCATATCTGAAACTTTCCCTTTTCCGGTAGTTGTTCTATCTACAGTATAATCATGCATCGCCACCAAATGACCGTCTTTTGTTAAACGGAAATCAAGCTCTACGATATCAATTCCTAAATCAATGCAACGCTGAATACTCAATAGGCTATTTTCTGGTGCGTATCGCCAATCTCCACGGTGGGCAACGGCTAATACATAATCTTTTGTAGGATTTTTGATCTTGTCTAAGATCTTTTCTGCTCTGTTTTTTGAGGGAATTGACGACGCTACTTTTGCTTCTTGAAGTGGTGCCTGACTTTGCTTTACATTGCATGCTCCTAAAGCTAAAGTCAATGCTAAAGTGATGTATAATTTATAGTTCTTCATTTTGTTTTTCGTTTTTGATGTAATGGATTAATGCTTCTGGACGGTCTGTTTGAATCATAGTCGCTCCTTGTTCCAAAATCCAACCCCATGTTTCGTCTTTGCCTTCTACCATGGCTCTTTCGTCGGAATGTCCTCCACTAAGGAAGTCCCAAAGTGAGTTGATCCATACTTTTCCATTACCTTGTTTTACTGCATCGAAGATATCTTGAGTGTCTTGATTGTATTCTGGAAAACACACCTCAAAGGCAACTGGTTTGATCTTCTCTTGGTACTCCTTGATGTCTTGCATCACATTAGGGTTGGATGGACGAACGATTGGCATAAACCATACTTTTTCTAATTCATCACCCATTTGTGCTTTTACTTCTGCATAAGGTTTTGAGGATTTGAAAATACAGTGATCTCTCATTTCCATTTGATCCACTAAAGCCAAAACTTCCTCCAACCATCTGTCAGCTTTATCCAAGTTCAATAGGATCTTTCCTTTCGAAATTTTCAATGCATCTTCTAATGTTGGAATCGTGTAAACAGGCTGTGGCACTCCTAATCCGTCTTTTAAGTAAAAAGCTTGAAGCTCCGCTAATGTATAGTTTTCAACTTTGCCTTTTCCGTTTGTTGTACGGTCGATGGTTTTATCGTGCATCAGTACAAAATGCCCATCTTTGGATCTTTGAATGTCAATTTCTGCTACAGCCACACCCATTTTAATGCAATTTTCTATGGCCTGCAAAGAGTTTTCCGGAGCATTTCTCCAATCTCCTCTGTGAGCAATTACCATCACTTCTTTTGCTTGATGATCTTGGAGAATATTGATCCAATCTTGAGCTGATTTCTGTTGTGCTTGGGCTGATAATGACCATAATAATACAGCTCCAATTTTGATAAAAAGGGAAATAATCGGTTTCATGTTTTTGTTTTTTTGGAGGTGCGGCACCGCCCTAATTCAACGGCACCGCTTGATCTAATCCAATCTAAAATTCTTGTTTGTTTTTTAGAAGTCAGAGACTTCTGATGATCTTTAAAACACAAGTGACGCTTTCGCTTAACACTTGCGCTAGGGAGAATTGCCTTCCCCACTGGCGCGAATGTTTCGCGATAGCGACATTCGTGCCTAAAGGATATTCAGAAATCTCCTGATTTCTAAAAACATATTTTTTTGGTTCAGGCACCATAGTTAAAACTATGGGCAAGTGATAGGGCAACCTAATCAAGACTGAAGTCTTGAAGGTTGTAGATGGAAATAACACTTTAGTGTTGTTGGAATCAGTATCACCTGCCCATGAATTTATTCATGGTGCACGTCACACCACACCACGAGTTATTAATACCCAGGATTCTGTTTAATTGCTGGATCCGTATCAATCTGTGATTGAGGGATTGGCATCAATAACCTGAATTCAGGAACAGTGATATTTTGACCTCTTTCTTCAAAGTGAGCGTTCATTACTTCAATCGCTTTACCTGTTCTTAATAAGTCAAACCAACGGTGCCCTTCTCCTACTAACTCCAATCTCCTTTCTTCTGCAATTACACCTTCCAAATCAGTCGTTGAAGTAACTTCTGATACATTCGATCTTCTTCTGATACTGTTCAATCTTTCTAATGCTAAAGAAGTATTGCCTAAGGCATTTTCTATTTCAGCAGACATCAATACTACGTCTGCGTAACGAAGGATAACATAATCACTACCACAATCATTTTGATCCGTTAATGGCTCTTCCATTTTTCCTGAAACGTAATAGATCGTTTCTACAGGTAACACGAATTGATCTTTACGAGCATCGTTGTCATCATATAAATTATACAATTGCTGAGTAGGGATATTATGACCTTTTCCACCTGCGAAATGTCCTGAAGGTGAACACATTCTATAGTATTGAGAACCCATTGCATTACCGTTGATTCCAGAGGCAAACTTTGCAGCAAAAATGACTTCAGCGTTTCCTTTATTGGCAATCGTAAATACTTCTTCACCCTTTTCCAACAGTTGATATTGGTTAGAATTGATTACTTCATCGATATACTTCTTTGCATTCACTTTATCATTTAATGTCAAATATACTTTGGCCAATAAAGTCTGAGCGGCACCTTTCTCTACTCTTCCATCCATATCTCCTTTTACAGGTAACTCTTCAATTGCTTCTTCTAAATCGATGATGATTTGCTCATAAATCAAGTTCAAATCTGTTCTACCTTGCCCGAAATGATCATTTACGTCGGTTGTTTCTGTAATCACCAAAGGAACATCACCAAAAAGACGAACCATGTTGAAGTACATCAAACCTCTGATAAACTTCATCTCTCCCATTCGGTTGATTTTCACTTCCTCATTTTTGAAAGCGATATCAGTAATACGATTTAAAACGGTATTACATCTCTGAATCGTACGGTAAGATTCTCTCCAATTAGAAGAGATTACGCTGTTGGTAGGGATTGTGGTAAACTCATCCAATTCACCATAGTTACCACCATCATTGGCAGGCACTTCATCAAAAGTATTGTCAGAAGGAATTTCACCTAAAACGGGTATATTGGTACCGTAAAGGCCGTTTCCTCTCAACATACTATAAGCACCTGTTACTGCCTCTTCAATCTCTACTGGAATAGCTACATTTACCCGGAGAGTAA
>NZ_JTAM01000054.1 GCF_000812565.1 Flammeovirga sp. OC4
AGACAGTCCAAACTAATGGGGTAACTATACCTAATCCCATATTACTTTCAAGTTTTATTATCTTAAATATTTCCGCATGATTAGACTTATACTTCTCCAAAACATGATCTAATTCTTTTGTTAATGGTCCATCTTTAACAATTACAATTTCATTTGGTTTTATTGTTTGGTTTAAAACACTATCAATGCTTTGTTCTAAAAATAAAGGATTTTCTTTGTAATAAATTGATATTAAAACAGAATATTTCATTTTTTATTTGGTAAGTATAAATATGTGAAATATGTAAATATAGTTAAACCATAATTTCTATTTAAAACAGCTTCAGTGTTAAATACTATTAAAAATAAGGATGAAATGATTATTGCCTCATAATTTTTATTTTTAATATAATAATTATATACATAAGCAAAACATATTAATATAAATACAAAACCAAATAACCCTAATTCTAAAATAAATGATATGTATTGGTTGTGGGCACCTAAATTTTTCTCATAGAGGTAAATCTCATCATTTTCTTTATATATTTTACTTAATTCATTTTTTCCATTGCCAATTCCAACTCCTAATATTAGGTTTTTAGTTGAACCACAAACAACAGTGAGCGAATATTTCCAAATTCTTAGTCTTATTGATAAACCATTATCCTTTACAGTTACAGGTTCATCAGATAAATTTATAGCTTCAAATACATTGAAATTCCTATTTGGCATTTTCTGTTTAGACATAATCAACATACCAAATATGAATAATATCGAAATAAATAAAATAGCAACCTTAAAGTTTCGTTTTAAAATGATAGCTAATAATACTACCAATATATATACAGTAACTGTCCTTGAGTTTAACAACAATAAATAAAACAGAAGTAATACAGTAATAGGTATCAAATATTTTGGCTTATTCGCATATTCTTGAATTGATAAAATTAAAGCAATTCCAATTGAAATTGATAAATAAACTGGATGTACATCAAATATATTTGATGACAAATCTTTATAGAAAAAAAATTCGGTTTGTATACCCCACCTATGTTCAACAAAAAAATAATTGAAAATTGCAATTGATAAGGATAATATCGAATAAAAAAAAGATGTATTAATAAAATATATTTTTAGTTCATTTTTATTTTTATTTAATAAGAGTATGACAGGTATAATTAATAAGGTGAAATAAACTTCAATTTTTGTAAACGTAGTTTCATTAAATAAAAAAAAGGATGCAATAAAAGGAATTATTGGTAATATAAATTCTTTTTTTAATGGATTACTTTTCCTCCAAAACAATATAAAATAAAAACCGAAACAAATGTAAAGAATATTATTCAGCACATTCAGACCACTTATGATAGAGAACGAGAATAAAATGAACAGGTAATTAATTATATTATTTTTGAGATTAATATCTAAACATTGCTTTTTCATATAATTCAAAATATTTATTTGCCATTATTTTATCTGTATAATTATTTAGATACTTTTTATAAGCGTTATCTATATACATTTGCTTATTAGAAATTATATTCTTCAACTTTTGATTAAAATCAGTTATATCATCAGGTTTAAAAAAAGCAATTTCATTTTTATTAAATAACTCTCTAAAAGTAGGTATATCAGAGGCTATAACTGGGGTTTTATAACGAGCAGCCTCTATTAATGTTAAACCAAAACCTTCAGATCTAGAAGGAATTACAAAAGCATCAAAATATTTTAAATATTTATAACTATTTTCCTTATATCCTAAAAATAAGACTTGTTCTTGAACCCCTAATAAATTTGACATCCTTTTTAAATTATTTAATAACAATCCATCACCAATTAAAATAAAACCTAGATTTTTATTAATAGTTAAAAGTTTTAGTACTTGATCAATCCCTTTTCTTTCTGTTAAAATACACATACTACCAATTGTTGTACTGAATTTATCACGAAAAGAAGTTAACAATTTATGATCATTCGATTGAACCGGAGTTTGCTCTTTATTTTCTAATATCCCATTATAAATGTGACAAATATTTTTCACACCTCTTTTTTCATAGTATTTTTTCATTGCTACTGTTAAAGTTACTAGATAGTCAACTCTTCTAAAAATTGCTTTCCATACATGATAAAAAACAGTAGAAATAAAAAAATTATATTCAAATTTTAGCTCATCAATATAGTTATGAGCTGTCGAAATATGATAAACTGATTCTTCATTATTATAATGGTAAATACCATATAAATCAGGTCTTAATCCATGAGTATGGATTATATCAAATCCTTTCAATTTATGGGAAAAATTTATTTTCTCTACTTTACAATTGAAATGTAGCTTTGATGATTTTACCTCGTCAAAATAAAAAACTTCAAATTCAAACCTTGTTTGAGTTAACATTAAATCAGTTATTGATTTAACTACTTTAATAGGTCCTCTATCTAAAAGAGATGGTATAACAAAACAAATCTTATTTTTCTTTATCATAAAAAAAGGCATTAAAAATTCCTAAGTATAAACAAATAAGAGCAGATGTTGCAACATGACCCGAAGTTATTGATACCGATAATAAAAAAATGTTTGCACAAAAAGCACCTCTTCTTAATTCAAAATTATCTTTAGATTTGTTATTTTTTAGTAATACAAAAATGTTATAAATAATAAAAGGGTAAAAAAATAATAAACCTGTAATTCCAAAAAAGAAAAACAAATCTGTTACATCTATTTCTGTTCTTTGAGCATTTTCTAAAAATACTCCAGAACTTCCTCCAATTAAATATTCTATAACTCCATAAGAGTCATTAACATAAATTAAAGCCTTTTCAACAAACAAATCTCTTCTTGATAATAAAAAAGTAAGTATTGATTCATTTTTGTATTGACTTGCAAAAGTTAGATAACGGTCCAAAAAACCTAAATTATAGCTTATTAGAAAAATAAAAACCAAAATTAAAGGGGCTACGAAAACAAAGCTTAATGTAAAGTAAAAATGCTTTTTCCTCATTTTACTACCAATTTTATCATAAATTGGTAGTAAAAAAAGAATTATTATATAACCTGCAACTATTGCTTTTGTGTTCAATAAATATGCAAACCAAAAAAATATAACTACATAGAGTATAAATTTTTTTTTATTGCTATAAAATTTAGAAAACAAAAAAGAAGCAAGTATTCCAGAAAGAGTACTCACATCATTACCTGCATGAAAAAAACCTCTTGTTCCTATTCCTCCATGTCTTTGAGCATTACCCAATCCAATTGACCCAAGTAACATATTAATAAACAATACAAAAAAAGATATGAAAATAAATTTTTCTAAAAAGGAAATGTCTATTTTTTTTTGCACTACTAACAACCTTATGTAATAGAATAATGAGAAAATTGTTACAATTCTAAGAGCATCACTTATACTTACAAAAAAAGCTTGAAGTGACTGAACTAAAAATAAAGTATAAAATGCTGATAAAAAAAAAGGCAAAGATAGAATAAGAACATATATAAATCTTATGTTCTTAACAAGGAAAAGGTATAAAAGAGGTAAAATATAATATAATACCTTATGCAATGGAGATAATGAAGTATTAAAATGTTTATTAATTATCCAGATAAAAGTTTCTAAAATCAATAAAATTAATATGTAAACATTGATAATATAACTTAACTTCGTGAATTTATTTATATTCATTTTCTAAAAGCCTTGATACTTGGTCAATTTCATAATTTAGTCTATCATTCCATGACCATAATTTTTCTTGAGATGATATTTTAAGATTATATTTTATCTCTTTTAAAAAGGTAGAATTTTTTAATATGTTATATATTTTTTTGGAAATTTTTTTGTAATCGTTATCATTTAAGTCTATATCATCATTTACGTTGAATAAAACTCCATTAAAATTATCCTGTATTAAATCTTTAGTATCTCCATTATTAAGTGTTACAATAAGCTTATTATGAATCATAGCTTCTAATAGAGGGTTTCCGACATTAGTACTATCATACATCGATAAAAATATATTATTCAACTCAAAATGAAGAGGAACTTGAGTATGTGGTATCGCACCAATAAAACGCACCTCATTTTTTAATTGCATTTTTTCTACTAGATTTTCTAGATTTTGTCTTTCAAACCCTTCTCCAATAATTGTGTAAATAATTTTGGCTTCAGGGAAAAGTTCTTTGAAAGACTTTATTAGATTAATACATCTATAAACTCGCTTATGAGTATCTAACCTTGAAACAGATACGAACTTGTAAAAGTTATCATACTCTTCATAATGTTTTAATTTCGTTTCATGTAAATCCTGGGGTAATAAATATTGTTTTTCAACCCCATTTCTCAAAAATAAACATTTATCCTTCTGTTTAGAATTTAGTTTATTAAGAACATCTACTCCTTGAGAGCCATCATTAGTCATTATACATAAGTCAGAATTTGGTGTTTTTAAAGCAGTAATAACGTCCCAATTTGAAATAAACCGAAGTTTATTATTTTTCCTCAACCATTCCTTTACGTACAAAACACCTTGAAATCTAGTTACAAACTTAGAGTTAGTTTTTGTTAACTTTAATAATAATCTAGCAGCTAAGACACCATACACCTCATAGCCATAAAGAATATCTATTTTATTATTCTTCAAAATTTTTTGACCATAAATATAAAGATTCAAAATCAATAGAATATTTCTAATTCTTGATATTATTCCCTTCATTAAAGGTGTATTGAATCGGGAATGAACTGATGATAAAGGTATATTAAACCTAATAGTACTGATTCCTTCAATATCTATAACTTTTTCATAGTAATAATCTCCATTTATTGAAGTATCTCTTCCAACAACATAATATACGTCCCACCCTTTTTCTAAATAAGCTTTTGGTGTTTTTGAAATAACTTGAATTGATTTTTCTTTAAAATCTAGACCGGATAAAAATAAAATTGATTTTTTCATTCAAACTTAGAATCTAAAAATTTAAAATAACATCTAGATAATTATCACTTTCTAGCCTAAAGTCCTTTCCTTCTGAAAAAAAATTATAAGCATTATTACCTAGTTCTACTCTTTTATTTTTATCATTTAGAGTAATCACAGCATTTTTAAAATCTAAATAATCTTCAGGTGATATACAAACTCCAGATTTTGACAGATCAATATATTTTTTAAGATTACCAAAGTTACTAGTTAATACAGGCAAGCCTACTGCCATATAATCAAAATTTTTTATTGGTAAATTTCTTTCTAATTTTTTAATATTTTTCCATATACAAACCCCTACTTGGTATTGTTTTAATTTATCATAAAGCTTGTTTAAAGGTATATAATCATTGTATTTTATAAATTCATTGGAACTTAAAAGATCATTATTCACCTCTTTCAAATTTGTATAAAAATTTAATTCTAACTTAAAATCATTTTTTTCATTGTTAAATCTATTAGTAAAATCAATAATATTCCCAACACCTTTATAAGGGTTCATTGTTCCAATATATACCAACTTTAACAAATTATCATTCTGCCAATATTCTTTTATTATATTTCCCTTTGGTATCAATGGATAATTTCTCATCAAATAAACTTTAGGATGATATTTTTTGTAATATTCTAACAAATAATCATCAGTACAAAATACAGTATCAATAAAATAAAAAGATAATAACTCTACATATTTTAAAATATAAGCTTTTACTTTATTTCTATCAAACACTAATATTTGTTCAAAATAGTCTTCATGTGCATCGTAAATAATTCTAACCTTCGCACCAAAAAAAAATTTTATTGGAAATAAGAATATAAGTTCTCGAATATCTGAAAATTGTATAACATCTGGTTTTAGCTCATGAACAGTTTTTAAAATATTAAAGATATTTTTAATAATCCGCACAATTAAATTATTAGATTTTTTTAATTTTATATATTTGTCAATGTATGATGCATTTTCATATGTTTCATCTTCCCTATTGGTTAACCAATATATATCACAACTGTTGGTTTCCTTAATAACTTTTATCTCCCTGTGAAATAATCGAGGATCATCACTTCTGTGTGCTAAACCTATAAATAAAATTTTCCTCATCTAATTAATCTAATTAATTCATAATTTCTTGCTAAAAAAGTCTCTTTATCTACAATGTTAAAATCTTCAGACATTTGAAAACTACATTCATTTTTAATGAAATCGTCATTTACTCTTAACCTGAATGTTTTTGAAACAAATGCTAATTCGAAACCAGATAAATTGTAACCATATGAAAATTCATTGTTATTAAGGTTCTTTTTTATAAAATCTTCTTTTTCAAGTAATGCAATCATTTTTTTAAATTTTTTAGTTTTAAAAAAAGAATGATTAGGATTGATAATATAAAACTCAGCCAAAGCTACTAACGTGAAAATATGATACGGAACTTCTTTACTTTTTACACTCTTCTTTCTAATATTTATTAGGCTATATTTAAGATTACGAAGAAAATCTTGTTTAACTATTAATCTTGCCAACCCATTGTTTTTTAAAAATGATCGCTCATCCAACTTATTAAAAAAAATGTTTACTCTCTCTGCAATTTTTTCTGAATTTATAAATGTATTACTCATTGCTACTACAGAAGTAAACCATACTTGTTGATTAAATGTCAATTCAAATCCGTCATTTTCTCCGTATTCATTTAAATTATACCATAAACCTTTTTCTTCATCAAAACTAAATAAATCAATATATTCAGTTAAGTGTTTCAATATAATTGGGTCAGAATAATATTTAATTGAATAATATAATGATTCTATAATCCATGCTGGACCTACCAATCCATTATATTTATTTCGTCTTTCATCACTTCGACTTATAAAATTGCCAACAATTGGTTTATGTTCTTTTTCAAACATATATCCATAACACTTATATGAGGCAACTTTATAAGATTCATCTTTTGTAAGATTATATAAAAAAGCAAACAAAATACTCCAATGAGCTGTATTACGAATAGGAGTCATGATATGTCTATGGGGACCATTTATTCCTTCTGGCATAGAACCATTCTTCTTTTGTAAAAGGATACCTTTTTGCCCTAATTCCTTACAATATTTTATATTGTTTTCATAATCTATATTCATGTAATTTATATTTTCCTTTTGACAACTAAAAAAATCACAAATAATAAAAATGTATAAGAAAGTGATAGATTTAAAGATAGGCTTTTGATAAAAGACTCTAAATTATATCTACAATAATAACCTATTATAAACGTAATAATATGAGTTAATAATATTACAGAATGGCAAAACAAAGATACTTTCTGTCTTTCTAATGCAACATTGGTCATACTTAATGGTGAAACTAAAAACCTGATAAAAAATAGAGGGATAAGTATTTTTGAATAAGTTCCGGCAATACTCCATTGATCACCTAAATACACAATAAATAAATCTTCAACAATAAAAAAGGTAATTAAAAAGATCCCTCCACCAATGATAAATAATTTCAGCAAGGTTTCTTTGAAAATTTTTAAAACAAATTCCTCATTATGCTTATTTTCGGATATTTTTTGAAAGTAAACTTGCCCTATTGAATTACCAATTACTCCTGATGGCACACCCAAATACTTAAATGCAATCGAATAAAACCCGACAGATGACAAATTATACCATTTTGATATAATTATATTTGTCATATTAGTAGATAAAACATTCATAAAAATCCCCCAAAGAGTAAATTTTGGAAAATCGATGTATTCTTTTGAAACAGCAACTATACCAGTATAGGTTAGCTTATTAATTCTAATAGTCTTATATGGGAAAATATTTATTAGTTTTATATTCCCCAAAAGATGTGAGAATACTTGACCAATTATTAAACCTCCATTAGTGGATATATACCTTAGTATCAATTGTAGAATGTTACCAAATAAAGATCTATTTATCTGTGCTTTTGCTATATTATTGAACCTTTTATGCCTTATGTTATAATAGTTTAAAGCATTAAATACTCCAATAAATATAATGCTAATAGGTATTAGAAATAACCATTTCTTTATTGATTTATCACCTAATAAAATTGATAACTGATCACTAAATAAAAATATAATAAAAAATGAAAGTATACTTAATGCAAAAGATATTAATACTGATAATAGAGTCAAATACTTCGCTTTTCTATTACTTTCTGGTAAAACTATAGCCAATTCATATCTACCGTTTGCAATTGCTCCTAATATTTGAATTATTGATAAATATAAAGCTAACCGGCCAAAATCAGTAGGAGAATAAATTCTTGATAAAATTGGAGCAAAAATAAAAGGAATGAATTGGGCAAGTACTGTACCTGACATCAGTGTTATTACATTTTTAGAAAACTCTGATGACAGGATCTTATCTTTTAATTTTTGAAGCATTCTCTATTTTGTAAACGGATGCTTAGCTAATTCTTTCTTTGCAAAAGGGTGGTATTCTCCTTGCAAACCTGAAGCTTCCATATGTCTTATATCATGAACAATCTCAATAGCTTGACGGCATTCTTCTATACCATAACCATTTCCTTTAATGATTTCTTCATATGAAGTTGTATGAAGATCAGTAAAACCTCCTGAGAACTCTAATTCTTCACCTTCAATTGTGATAGAACGATACGTTCTTTGTCCTTTTGCCTTAATTTCATCTGGCAGTACATCTTCATTAATTGATAGGAACCATCTTACTCTTGCTCTTTCAAATTCTAAGTACCCAGCAGCTCTATCGTGTGTGTGAACGTGTACTTTATTTTCTTTCACATTACCAAACACCCAAGAAAGCATATCATAAAAGTGTACACCAATATTGGTAGCAATACCTCCTGATTTAGAAATATCACCTTTCCATGATGTGTAATACCAATTACCTCTTGAAGTTAAATAAGTAAGGTCTACATCATAGATTTTATCTTTTGGTCCGTTAGCTATTTTTTCCTTTAGAGCAATAATACTTGGATGAACCCTTAATTGAAGAATATTCCAGATTCTTTGTCCTGTTTCTTTTTCTATATTTCCAAGAGCATCAATATTCCAAGGATTCAATACTAATGGTTTTTCACAAATAGCATCAGCCCCTCTTCTTAGGGCCATTCTAATATGTGCATCATGAAGATAGTTAGGTGTACAAATTGAAACATAATCTAATTGTACATCTTTCTCATATTTTAATTTTTCAATGTGTCTGTCAAAACGTTCGAATTCAACAAAGAAATCAGCATTTGGAAAGTAACTATCTATAATTCCAACACTATCAAATTTATCATAGGCTGCAATCAAGTTATTATTTGTTTCTTTTATCGCTTTCATATGACGCGGTGCGATATAGCCCGCAGCTCCTATTAATGCAAAATTTTTCATTAGGTATACTTTATAATTTAGTTACTTTGTTATTCTCAAATTGATATTTATCTCCAGATTCTTCACAAACAGCCATACCATTTTCATCAAAATCTAAACGATGTCCATATTCACTCATCCATCCTATTTGCTTGGAAGGATTACCCACCACTAAGGCATAAGCAGGTATTGTTTTAGTCACAACAGCTCCTGCTCCAATAAAAGCGTATTCACCAATATCGTGACCACATACAATTGTAGCATTTGCTCCTATAGAAGCTCCTTTTCCAACATGTGTTTTAGAATATTGACCTCTTCTATTTACAGCACTTCTAGGGTTAATCACATTTGTAAAAACCATAGATGGTCCTAAAAACACATCATCATCACAAGTGACTCCCGTATAAATAGATACATTATTCTGCACTTTTACATTTTTTCCTAAAACAACATCAGGTGAAATCACCACATTTTGTCCTATATTACAATTTTCCCCTAATGTACAATTAGGCATAATGTGAGAAAAATGCCATATTTTGGTTCCTTCAGCAATATTACATCCTTCATCTATAACTGCTGTTTCATGAGCAAAATAATTGCCGTTCATTTTATTCGTTAATTGATTCTAAGATACTTTGAATAATATAATTCTGTTGTTTTTCTTCCATTTCTGTATGAATTGGTAATGAAAGGACAACATCTGATAAATGCTCAGTAACAGGGAAACTACCTTTTCCAAATTCAGATAAAGAATATGCTTTCTGAAAATGAAGTGGTACAGGGTAATAAATCATTGACGGCACCCCTTTTTCTTGTAGTTTCTCTTTTAATTCATCCCTATTTACCCCTTCTACTTTAAGTGTATATTGATGGTAAACATGTGTAGAATATACAGCTAATTTTGGCGTTTGTAATTGCATGATATCCTTAAATGAATCATCATACTTTTTAGCTACTCTTCTTCTATTTGAATTATATTGATCCAAATGAGGTAATTTAACTCTTAATATTGCAGCTTGTATTGTATCTAATCTAGAATTACAGCCGATAATATCATGGTGATATTTTATAGATTGACCATGACTAGCTATCATCTTAGCTTTTTTAGCTAATTCATCATCATTGATTAGCATTGCACCACCATCGCCATAACAACCTAGATTTTTAGATGGAAAAAAAGATGTACAACCAATATGACCAATTGTCCCAGCTTTCTTAATAGTTCCATCTGAAAAAGTATAATCAGCCCCTATCGCTTGTGCAGTATCTTCAATTACAAATAAATTATGCTTTTTAGAAAGCTGCATAATTGACTCCATATCAGCACACTGACCATACAAATGTACAGGTACAATAGCTTTTGTTTTGGGAGTTATTTTACTTTCAATTTGACTAACATCTATAGTGAAAAGATCAGAGTCTACATCAACAAAAACAGGTGTTAATTGTAATAACGCAATAACTTCTGCTGTTGCAACATAAGTATGAACAGGAACTAATACTTCGTCACCTGGCTGTAATCCAACAGCCATCATAGCTACTTGTAAAGCATCTGTTCCATTTGCACATGGTACTGTATGCTTTACCTTATTGTAAATGGCTAATTCTTCTGCAAAAGATTTAACTGCAGGACCGTTTATAAAAGCACATGAGTGAATAACCTCTTGAATACCTTTATCTACATCCTCTTTAATATTTAAATATTGAGTATGAAGATCAACCATTTGAATTTTACTTATATCTTCTCTTTTTATGTTAGTCATGTTTATAATCTATCTGTAATAACTTCTGATGGCAATACACTTTTTACATCATAAATAACAGTAGAACCATTATTTACTTTTGACCAATCCAATTCCTTGAACTCATTATGTGCTACTGTTAAAACAATTGCACTGTAATCATTTTGTATTCTACTCACTAGATCGATATTGTATTCCTCTTTCACCTCTTCTTTTGATGCATAAGGGTCGTAAACATCTAAATCAACACCAAATTCTTGGAATTCATGAATAACATCAATTACTCTTGAATTTCTAATATCTGGACAATCTTCTTTGAACGTGATACCTAAAATTAAGACTTTTGAATTTTTGATAGCATGTCCCTTTTTCACCATCAGTTTTATAACTTGATTGGCTACAAATGGCCCCATTCCATCGTTAATTCTTCTTCCAGATAAAATTACTTCTGGGTGATATCCTAATGATTCCGCTTTATATGTTAAATAAAATGGATCAACTCCGATACAATGTCCCCCTACTAAACCGGGTCTAAATGGTAAGAAATTCCATTTTGTACCTGCAGCTTCTAAGACATCCAGTGTATCAATACCTACTTTATCAAATATTTTTGATAGTTCATTCACAAAAGCAATGTTCAAATCTCTTTGAGAGTTCTCTATTACTTTAGCAGCTTCTGCAACCTTAAGGTTAGGTGCTTTATGAGTTCCTACCGTAACAATTGCTTTATATAATTGATCCACTTCTTCAGCAATTTCAGGAGTTGAACCAGAAGTTACTTTCATAATATTATGAACTCTGTGTACATGGTCACCTGGATTTATTCTTTCGGGTGAATAACCACAGAAAAAGTCTTTGTTATAAGAAAGACCAGAAACTTTTTCTAAAACCGGCACACACTCTTCTTCTGTACAACCAGGGTAAACAGTAGATTCATAAATTACAATATTACCACTTGATAATACTGAACCTACTGTCTCACTAGATTTCTTTAATGGAGTTAGATTAGGAGTTTTATATTCATCAATTGGAGTTGGCACTGTTACTATATAAATATCAGCATCCTTAATCGATTCTATTTGATCAGAATATGATAAACCTTCAGCAAGTTTCATTTCTTCAGGAGTTACTTCAAGAGTACTATCCTCTCCATTAATTAACTCTTTGATTCTTTCAGAATTAATATCGAAACCAATAACAGAAAAGCCTTGTTTACCAAACTCGACAGCTAAAGGTAAACCAACATACCCTAATCCAATTATTGCCAGTTTTTTTTGTTTGATGTTCATCGTTTAGTTTAATTTACTATTTCTTTAGGTACCAATCTACAGTTTTCAAGATTCCGCTTTCAAAATCTTCATCCGCTTTCCAACCCAGCTGCCCCTCTATTTTTGAAGCATCAATTGCATATCTTCTATCATGACCTGGTCTATCAATAACAAAAGTAATCAACTCTTTATAGGATTTACCATTAGTTAAAGGTTGTTTACTATCAAGTATGGAACAGATCTTATCTACGATATATAAATTATCCCTTTCGTTGCGTCCCCCTATGTTATAAGTTTCACCAAAAGTACCAGTATGATATACCAAATCAATACCTTTGCAATGGTCTAAAACATAAAGCCAATCTCTTATATTTTTACCATCTCCATAAATAGGAATTGGTTCTTGAGCTAAAGCCTTTCTAATAATTGTAGGAATTAGTTTTTCCTTATGTTGTTTTGGACCATAGTTATTAGAGCAGTTAGTTGTAACCACATTCATTCCATAAGTATGAAAATACGATCGCACAATCATATCTGATGAGGCTTTTGACGCACTGTAAGGTGAATTCGGAGCATAAGGTGTTTCTTCTGTAAACAAACCCGTCTCTCCCAACGTACCATACACTTCATCGGTTGATATATGATGAAACTTGCTTTCTTTATATGCCTCTTTATATTTAAAGGGTGCATCCATCCAGTATTTTCGAGCTACGTCTATCAAAACAAAGGTACCATGAACATTAGTTTGTATAAATGCTTCTGGACCTGTAATAGAATTATCAACATGCGATTCTGCTGCAAAGTGAATTACTCCTCTAATGTCATATTTATCAAACAACTCTTCTATCAAGTTCCTATCACAGATATCACCTTCAACAAAAGTATACCTTGAATGCCCTTCAACCTCAGACAAATTAGATAGATCTCCAGCGTAGGTTAGCTTATCCAAGTTGATGAGATGATACTCTGGGTATTTCTCTAGAAAGTAGGGTACAAAGTTGGAACCTATAAAGCCTGCTCCACCTGTAATAAGAATAGAAGACATATTTATTTTTTATTAAAATTATTGCACAAAGTTAATTTAAAAAGTTAACTCCTAATCCATTAATCTAAGACAATTCAAAAGACTCTCTTGCCAATAAGGAATTGATATATTGAATATTTTTTTAATTTTTGACTTATCTAATAAACTAAAACTTGGCCTTTTAGCAGAGGTAGGATAAGCAGAGGTAGGAATCGGATTAACCATTACCTCTATATTTTTTATTGCAAAAATAGTTTTGGCGAAATCATACCAACTTGCAACACCTTCATTACTATAATGATAAATGCCAAAATTCTCTTTGTCGAAATCTATCATCGCAAGAATAACTTTTGCTAAATCTCTAGCATAGGTAGGTGTTCCTATCTGATCAACAATAACTCCTAATTCGTTTCTTTCTCTCCCCAAACGTAACATTGTTTTTACAAAATTATTACCAAAGCTACTATACAACCAAGCTGTTCGAATGATGTAAAAACTACTGATTTCCTCAGCTATTGCTTGCTCTCCTTTTAATTTTGTTTCTCCATAAATACCCAAAGAGCTAGTAGACATATTTTCGGTATAAGCAGTTGAACTTTCTCCTTTGAAAACAAAATCCGTAGATATATGGAACAATATAGTTTGGTTAATTTTTGATCCAATTGCTAGATTTCTTGGACCTTCAACATTAACTTTATAAGCCACCTCCTGATCTGATTCAGCTTTATCTACAGCAGTGTAAGCAGCACAATTGATACAATAGTCAAACTTTTCCTTTGTAAAAAACTCAATAACATTTTCTAGGTTTGTAATATCAAGGTCTTTTATATCAACAAAAGTAAAATTGAAATTATTTTGATCATTTGATAGAAATTGAAGTTCAGAACCTAGTTGTCCCTTAGAACCGGTAACTAATATATTTTTCATTATTTTTTACAATTCTGATAATAGTGGTAGTTTTTGATCTTTTTCTGAAATAATTTCTTTTCCTAATGGAATTTGCCAATCAATTCCTAGTTCTGGATCGTTATATTTTATTCCTCCTTCAGATTCTTTATTGTAGTAATTATCACATTTATAAGCAAACTCAGCATTCTCAGATAATACTGAAAAACCATGAGCAAACCCTCTTGGCACAAAAAGTTGGCGATGGTTTTCTGCTGATAATTCTACTGCTTCAAATTGACCATAAGTCTCACTATCAGGTCGTAGATCTACAGCGACATCAATAACTTTACCTGATAACACTCGTACTAGTTTAGCTTGAGCATGTACCCCTTTTTGAAAATGTAACCCTCGAATTACACCATAACAAGATGAAGATTGATTATCTTGAACAAAACTCACCGCTAATCCGGTTACTTCGGTAAATTTTCTAAGGTGAAAGCTTTCAAAAAAATACCCTCTTTCGTCTCCGAATACTTGAGGTTCTAGAATATAACAGTCTTTTAATTTTGTTGGTGTAATTTTCATCCTACTTAATTATTCTATAATATTCAATATATATTGACCATAACCACTTTTTATTAAAGGAGTTGCGACATCTTTTAATTGTTTCTTATCAATAAAACCCATTCGATACGCTACTTCTTCTATACACCCGACACTGAGTCCTTGTCGTTCCTCTATAACTCTAACATATTCTCCTGCCTGCATCAATGATGCGAATGTTCCAGTATCCAACCAAGCCGTTCCTCTATTCATAATACTTACATTCAATTTCCCTCTTCGTAAGTATTCTTCATTGATTGAAGTAATTTCTAATTCACCTCTAGCACTTGGCTTAATACTTTTTGCAATATCAACTACATCATTGTCATAGAAATATAACCCTGGGACAGCATAATTTGATTTAGGTTGCAATGGCTTTTCCTCAATAGATATAGCCTTTTTATTTTCATCAAATTCTACAACACCATAACGTTCTGGATCATTAACATGATAAGCATAAACACAGCCGCCCTCAACATTACGATTCGACTGCAACAAAGTGGACAACCCTGATCCATAAAAAATATTATCGCCTAGGATTAACGAAACTTTATCTTCACCAATAAACTTCTCTCCAATAAGGAACGCTTGAGCCAAACCTTCTGGTTTTTCTTGTACCTCATATGAAAATGTGCAACCTAGTTGAGAACCGTCTCCTAATAACTTTTGGAAAAGAGGTAAATGTTCAGGAGTAGAAATAATTAGTATATCTCTAATTCCTGACAGCATTAGCGTAGAAAGAGGGTAATAAATCATTGGCTTATTATAAACTGGCATTAACTGCTTGCTTATCGCCAAAGTTAAAGGGTGTAGCCTAGTACCAGACCCACCCGCTAAAATTATTCCTTTCATTATTTCCCGATATTATAAACGCTGAAACCAATTTCTATCAACGCTTTCTTATCTAGAATATTTCGTCCATCAAATATATTCGCTGGCTTTAATACTTTTGAATATATCTCTTCCCAATTATAATCTTTGAATTCATCCCACTCTGTTAATACAGCAATTGCATGTGCATTATCTACTGCATTAAAAGGATTATTCACAACCTTTACCTTACTTCTAATATATTCAATAGAATGATTATTTAAATATTCTAAATCAGCATACACTCTCTCTTCAGATACTTTCGGGTCATATACAACAATTTCTGCCTCTTCATCTAATAAATGATCTGCAACATAAATCGCTGCCGATTCACGAGTATCATTAGTATCCTTCTTAAATGCCCATCCCAAGAAGGCAATCTTTTTTCCTGAAACGGTATTATAAGATTCTTTTATAATACGATCTGCAAATCGTCTTTTTTGATAATCATTCAGTTTAATCACCTGATCCCAATATTCCGCTACTTCATCTAATCCATAAGACTTTGCTATATAAACTAGGTTTAAAACATCTTTTTGGAAACATGAACCACCAAAACCAACTGAAGACTTCAAGAATTTTGGTCCAATCCTACTGTCCATACCAATAGCTCTAGCAATTTCATCTACATCTGCTTCTGTTTTTTCACATAGAGCTGACATCGCATTAATTGATGAAATTCGTTGTGCTAAAAATGCATTTGCTGTTAACTTCGATAATTCTGATGACCAAACATTTGTCTGTAATACACGCTCTTTGGGTACCCACGCTTCATAGATTGAAGATAAAGTATCTTTAGCAATTTGACCTGATTCTGTATTACCTCCACCAATTAGTACTCTATCAGGGTTTAATAAATCCTCAATAGCTGTACCTTCAGCTAAGAATTCGGGATTTGAAAGAATTTCAAAATTAAAACCACTTTCAGAGTTAGATAAAATATCGGAGAGTGCTTCTGCTGTTCTTACAGGTAAAGTTGATTTTTCTACAACTATTTTATCCCTTTGTGCTACTCTTGCTATTTGACGTGCACAAAGTTCAATATATTTTAAATCCGCAGCTTGACCTTTTCCTTTTCCATACGTTTTTGTAGGTGTATTTACGGAAATAAAAATCATATCTGCATCTCTTATGCCTTGATCCACATCAGTTGAGAAGAAAAGGTTTTTTCCTCTTGTTTGTTCCACTACTTCAGCCAATCCAGGCTCATAAATAGGTAGCTTATCCAAATCAGCATCATTCCAATCTTTAATACGTTGCTCATTAATATCAACAATATTGACTTTTATATTCGGATTTTTCAGAGCAATTACTGCCATTGTTGGTCCACCAACATAGCCTGCACCAATACAACAAATGTTTTTAATTTCTTTTTTCATAACGGATTTAATTTTTCAAATTAGCTTTGGATTTTAGAAACGAGTTAACGTCTGTTAGTATAGCAAAAACAATAATACAGATAAAACCAGCTAACATCCCTAAAGCTGTTTTCCCTTTTGCTGACAAAGAAACAGTATAAAACTCGGAAAATCTATTAACAAATTCTACCGGTTGTAATAACGATAATTTCCTTTTGATTTCAGCAATACTATCATCAGCTTCTCTGCTTTTCTGCATTGCTTCAAAGGCTAGTTCACCACTTTGTCTAATATAGCTATCTTGTTGTTGATCGTTTGACATTACTAAAACGCTTGGACTATTACGTTGAGCATTACCTCTCTGAATTAGTTCACCTTGTGAATCAAGAATCTTTTTATAAGCTTGGTTGTATTCTTGTAACTCTTTCTTTTCAAATGTGATTGTTTCCGATTTTATTAATAAATTTTGCTTATAAACCTCTAAGTTTTTTTTGATATAAACGTTATTATTAAAATAGTATTCAAAGCCTTGTTGAATAACCTGCTTTGTAATATTAGCATCATCTGAACTGACAACTATTTCGAAACGAGTTTCATTATCATAACTATCAATTAACATTGAATCTGCAATATGAGTATCCTCTATAGCTCCATATTTATATAAGTGGAAATATCCCTTCGCTGTTATTTCAGAAAGGAACTCGGCATTTTCAATAGGAATATTTAATGCTTTAGCAAGCATTGGTCTCCCTTCATCTGTGCATAATGCATTCAACTCACTTATTTCTGTAATAAAATCAACTCCCTTTAAAAACCTTGAATTAACAGTCGCTTTGGAGGAGTAAAATTTAGATGTATTCTTTGACATATACCCTAAAACACCTCCAATTACTATTGCTAAACCAATTAATAATTTCCATTTGTTGACTATATTGTAAAAGTACAATATGAAGTTCAATAACAGCTTCCCAATACCATTTACAAGTGAATTAATCTTATCTCCAATAATTGAGAATAATTCAATTAAATCAATCTCATCAGAATTGGTGGTAGTTTGGCTTTTTAAATTGTTTTTATTTTCTTCCATATAGGTTAGATCTCAAATTTTATAGGTTCGCAAATATACAAGAAGAATTTAAAATTTTCTTTAATAAGAAAATCATTAAACTCACACTCTAAACCATTATTACCTTTACAATATTATATAAAGCCTTTATTCTTAAAGTCTTCATAATACCACTTTGATGCATTTTGCAAACCTTTTCTCACATTAAACAATGGGGTATACCCCATCAATTTTTCTGCTTTATCTATCGATGCTAATGAATGTCGTACATCACCAGCCCTTTCAGGTCCATAATTAGGTTGTATTTTTATTACATCTTTGTTATACTCTTCCAAACACTCTTTAATTATGGAAAATAAAGTGTTTAAACTAATTCTCTCACCAAAAGCTACATTATAAACTTGATTAACCGCAGCTTGATTCTCGGTAATTGCAGCTTGCTCATTTGCATGTACAACATTGTCGATATATGTAAAATCCCTTGAGGTTTCTCCATCTCCATTAATAGTAGGAGCTTCATTTTTTAATAGAGAAATTACAAATTTTGGAATTACGGCTGCATATGCTCCAAAAGGGTCTTGTCTTTTACCAAAAACATTAAAATACCTTAAACCTATTGTTTCAATACCGTAAGTTTTTGAAAAAACATCAGCGTATAATTCGTTAACATATTTTGTCACCGCATAAGGAGACAATGGCTTTCCTATCTTATCCTCTTCTTTTGGTAGATCTGGGTGATCTCCATATGTTGAAGAGCTTGCTGCATAAATAAATCTTTTAACACCTGCATCCTTTGCTGCTGTAAGCATATTTAAGAATCCTGAAATATTTACTTCATTAGAAGTAATTGGATCATTAATAGAGCGAGGTACAGATCCTAAAGCTGCTTGATGGAAAATAATTTCAACACCTTCAACTGCTTTTTTACAATCTTCAATATTTCTTATATCCCCTTCTATAAAAGTAAAGTTATCTGCTTTTAAAAATGGTTGGATATTTTCCTTTTTACCTGTTGAAAAATTATCTAGACCAATAATGACATTATTCTGCTCAATAAACTTTTCTAATAGGTTTGAGCCAATAAACCCTGCCACTCCGGTAATCAATATTTTTTTATTCTTAAGCATGATTAGAGGCGATCAGTAATATATTTTTTATCAATAGCACTCTTCACGTCGTAGATCACAGCACCTGTTTTGCTCAATGCTTCCCAATCTATTGTTTCTTGAAAAGTCTTATGTGCTACAGCATGAATAACAGCACTATAGTTTTCACCTATTTTCGGTGTCAAATGAATACCATATTCATCAAAAACTTCGTCTTTATCAGCATGTGGATCATAAACTTCTACATCTAAATTGAAAGATTGAAGTTCGCGAATTACATCAATTGCTTTTGAGTTTCTAATATCTGGACAATCTTCTTTAAATGTAATTCCAAGCATTAATACTTTAGTGCCTTTTTGAATTGATGCATTTTTCTCCATCATCAAACGAAGTACTTTGTTGGCAACGTGAGCTCCCATACCATCATTAATTCTTCTACCTGCAAGAATTACTTCGGGATGATAACCTAATGATTCTGATTTATAAGTAAGGTAATAAGGGTCAACTCCTATACAATGCCCACCAACAAGACCAGGTCTAAAAGGAAGAAAGTTCCACTTTGTGCCAGCTGCTTCTAGTACATCTAATGTATCAATGCCTACTTTATCAAAGATTTTTGATAATTCATTTACGAATGCAATGTTCAGGTCTCTTTGTGAGTTTTCAATCACTTTTGCAGCTTCTGCTACTTTAATAGAAGATGCTTTATGAGTACCTACCTTTACAACAACTTGGTACATTTTATCAATCTCTTCAGCTATCTCAGGTGTAGAGCCTGATGTAACTTTCATAATATTATGTACTCGATGAACATGGTCTCCTGGATTTATTCTTTCTGGAGAATACCCTGCATAGAAATCTTCATTGAATTGCAATCCACTTACTTTTTCAAGCACAGGCACACACACCTCTTCAGTACATCCTGGATATACTGTAGACTCGTATACTACAATATTTCCATAAGACAATACTTTTCCAACAGTCTCACTTGCTTTTTTTAGTGGTGTCAGATCAGGTGTTTTATATTCATCTATTGGAGTTGGAACCGTTACGATATAAATATCTACCGATTTTAAATCATCTATGCTTGAAGTATATTGAATAAAACTTTTGGCTTCTTTCAGTTCTTCTGAAGAAACTTCCAAAGTATGATCAATACCTTTATTTAACTCTTTTATTCTTTCCGAATTAATATCGAACCCTACTACATTTACCTTTTGTTTGGCAAACTCTGCAGCCAGAGGTAATCCCACATACCCTAAGCCAATGACTCCAACAGTCTTATTCATTATTTGTTAATAGTTTTAGAAAATAAAAAATTAGACAAATTCTTTGCCTTTCTGATCTTTAGCATTGGCTAAAAACTGTTTCACTCTTTGTTCATGATCTTTTTCACAAATCATCAACACATTATCATATTCTGCCACAATGTAATTTTCCAAACCTTGTACAATAACCAATTTTTCTTTCGGTGTCTTTACAATTGTATTAAAGGTTTCATAGGACATCACATTACCATGAAGCACATTTTCTTCCTGGTTTTTATCTGCTTGTTCATAAAGAGATTTCCAAGTACCTAAATCAGACCATCCAAAATCTGTTCTCATGACATATACGTTATTTGCATGCTCCATTATACCATAGTCAATAGAAATATCTCTACACTGATGATATATTTCATCGATTTTTTGTTCTTCTTCTGAGGTATAGAACGTACCAACCGCACTATAAAACAATTCATGTACATCTTGAAGATGTGTTTCAATTGCTTTTTTAATTGCTTTGACATTCCAAACAAAAATTCCTGCATTCCAAACAAAGTCACCACTTAATACGAATGCCCTTGCTAATTCTTCATTGGGTTTTTCTGTAAAAGTTTTTACTTTATATAAAACTTCTAACCTTTCATCATTAAGTGCCTGAATATATCCGTATCCTGTATCTGGTCTATTAGGGCGAATGCCAAGAGTAACCAAAATGTCATGGGAAGCAACGTAATGTAAAGCTTTTTCAACCCTTAATTGAAACTCTGGAACATCTAAAATTACATGATCAGCCGGTGCTACCACTATATTAGCTTCAGGATCTTTTTCTGCAATCTTATAAGCAGCATAGGCTACACATGGAGCTGTATTTCTTCGACAAGGTTCTAATAAGATCTGATCATCAGAGAGAAATGGTAACTGTTCTTTGGTTATCTCTTTATAATCTTTACTTGTAACTATATAAATATTTTCTTTGGGGCATACTCCTTCAAACCGATCTACAGTTTGTTGGATCATTGTACGACCTGTACCTAAAATATCTTGAAATTGTTTTGGTCTTTTTTGTCTACTAAATGGCCAGAATCTACTTCCGATTCCACCTGCCATAATAACCACATAATTATTGCTCATTATTTTATAATAGTTGTCAAGTAAATTTAATGTCTTTTAAAATATCACCTCCCAGCCGTCTATTTAATTTTCTAACAATTCTTTCTCTTGCCATCGTTAGTTCATTTTTCAAAGTAGGAGTTGATAAGCGAACGTAAAGTATTTTCCCTCTTAACTTTAAACTCATAGTTCGAGAAGCAATTGGCGTACCTAATTCATCTTCCCACACTTTTTCAATCATTGCTTGATTATAACTATGAGTTTTTTTTAAAGATTTCACAAAATCCTGCATCGCACCAGCTACACTTATCGTTTCATGCTTCTTAGGAATAGGGGTTACTTTTCTAAACCTGTACTTTATCTTTCTGTCATCACTCAAAATTAAATTATTTTTTTAATTCTATGATATTACAAGGCATTGAAATCTGCTCTATCAATGTTTTAGACCGTTCAGGTCGAGCATCTGACAATAAAATCTGACTAAATTTCTTTTCTTTTATTAAACCAAGCAATTTTTTGATTCGAATGTCATCCAATTTGTCAAAAATATCATCTAATAACAATATCGGACTTGTATGAAGTTGTTTTTTAAGAAGCAAATACTGTCCAAGTTTCAAAGCTATGATAAAAGACTTTTGCTGTCCTTGGGATCCGTATTTTTTTAATGGATAAGAATTTAGTCGAAAATCAAAGTCATCTTTATGAATACCCTTTGTTGTTCTCTGTAAAGCTACATCTTTCTCCCATGAATCTTCAAAAATTAAGTCGCTTCCAAAGTCTGTTTTATAGTTGATTTCTGCTACTTCCTCTCCTGCTATTGAAAAGTAAGATTCTTTAAAGAGAGATTTGAATTCATCAATAAAAGCATTCCTTTTATCTTGTATTTGTTGTCCTTCTTTCAATAAAACATGGTTGTAAGGGGCAACCCAATCTTTATTAGGTATTTGTCTTTGTTCAGCAAAATTTTTCAATAGTTGATTTCTTTGCAATAATGCTCTTTGATAATCAATTAATGATTGAAGGTATTCTTTATCAAACTGAGAAATTACACTATCAAAATAACGTCTTCTAACTTCACTACCTTCCCTAAGTAAATCTGTATCGTTTGGTGCAATTAATACACATGGAAACTTCCCAAAATGTTCACTGAAACGACTGTATTCCTTACCGTTAAGACTTATCTTTTTTTTAGACTTATCGTACTGACAGATGACCGTACTTAAATCTGTCTCACTTTTAAACCTTCCTGAAAGTGCAAAATCACTTGAACCATGTTTGACATTTTGGTTTTCTGTAAAACTAAATGCACTCTTGGTCATCGATAACATATACACTGCATCAATCAAGTTCGTTTTCCCTATACCATTGGGACCAATGATACAGTTAATTCCATCCTCTAATTCTAAAGTGAGTTCATCGTAATTTTTAAAATTCTTTAGATAAAGTCTTTCCAGATACATGTTATTTCTTTTGCTAAGTCGCAAAAGTAATCATTTTCAAGCGATATCAATGCGTAACTGTTAAGTGAATACTGGATTCTGTAATAAGACAACAATTATCGTTGCATTAATGATTTCACTAATAAAGGAAATGATGTCTCAGGATAGCCTTTTTTTCTATTTTCTTTACTTATTTGATAGATTTTCCACCAATGTGAAAACAGGTCTTTGTAAGCTCTTATAATTGAATTATCTGGATCATAAATATGTGCAGGTTCTGAATTCACACCATTTAATTCCATTATTTTAAAATGTCCGCCCTTTAAAGCTTCCTCACTCTCCGCCTTAATATCGTATCGACCAAAATAGAAGTCATCTACATGAGAAGATATTTTATCGAAAACTCGAATATCAAGTTCATCCTTCAAATAATTAGCATCATTGAAAATCGCTCCCCTACAGTGGTTACCCATTTTTGAAAGCATGAAGGTTTTATTCTCCGGAAGTACAAGATCTAACTCCTTATTATATTTTTCCTTTAAAAAATCAATGTATAAAACGGCTCGTCGATGACTCTTAAATAATTCCAATAATGTACTTTTTCCATCACCAACTACAAAAAGTTCGCCCTTATAAACGACTGACGTAATTTGACCGCTTTGTTCAGAAGGGTGCCTTACATACATCACTCCGTACTCATAATTTGCTGTAATGAATTCTTGAAGAATTACTCCTGAAGGATTTGTTGACAAATAATTTTCTATTTCTTCATCTGAGTTTACCTTTTCCACACCACTTCCTCTTTCACCTTCATCAGGTTTTAGAATAATAGGAAAACTTAAATCCAACTGCTTCATTGTGGACTTTACTTCTTGCAGTGTTGGAGTAGAAAAGAAAAAATGAGATTTCGGCAAATACTCCTCAGGTATTTGCTTTAATGCATTGAACTTTGAATAATTAAAAAATCCTCCATACTTCATCCCTGGATTTACTAAAGTCATAAAGCTAAATGACTTGGAGAGTATAGAGAGAAAAAAGTAAAAAAAGTAGACTGGAATATAAAAAATATAAAAGGGCCAAAACTCCCACTTTAATATTCTATGTCTAAAGTCCGGTTTGAGATTCATAATTAATTATAGTAAATGGCAACTTGAGTTGATCTTTTTCCTGTGTAAGTCTGTCGTGGTAAAACATGTTTACTGACATAGCATCTACTTCTAATTGTGTGCAACTTACTGTACAATATTGAGGTCTTAACATCGACAAACCCAATTTACCCTCCGCATTAATCGCTTCGTGTACTTGTAATATCTCTTTAGGCAATCTACTTTTTTCATTAAGCCAAAGCATAAATTTCGCTGCTCTTTTTTCTTTTTGTTGAGGAGTGTATAAGGTAGATGAAGACCAAATATGTGAGACACTACTATCTAATCTTGAAAAATGTTTTTTAGACCCATCCCACACAAACTGAAGAAGCTCTATAGTACTTCTGTTTTCGACAACAATTAATGTAAATGGCTCAATATTATCAAAGTCATAATTTTCAAGGTAATCTGATATTATCGGTGCTGTTAAAGCATCTATAACCACTTTGCCTCTACTATGTTTATATGGAGGTGTAGGTATATGTATTTCAAACTCCCCATTCAATAAACAAACTACCCTTCCTTGTTCAGTAGCTCCGAGCCAAGTACCTAAGGCTTCACCATCAATTGGAGCTAAAAATTTAACACCTTTTTCTTTATGGATTGTCGGAGCAAAAGCTGAAGTCCTACTTTTTCTTTCATCTCTATTAGATGTAAAAATATAGGAAGAAGATGAAATTGGAACGTAGCTGAGTGTACACATAAATAAAGATTCTATTCCTAAGATTGTTGTTTTTGAAAAGCTGTAGTAGATTTTGCTACTCCAACTTGCTCACCAATAACAATAGTTGGAAAATAATGTTGAAGACCTATTTTTATAATTGCTAAATGATGAACAGCATGTTCATTACAATGATGTACTTCTCTTGCTAAAGTTGTTGGAGTACTCCATTCATTCATGTCATTATTTTGATAGTCCTTTACCACCAAATTCATGCTATAAAAAGGTTCACTAATCGTTTTCAACCATTTAGCGGTCTCTTTTATGCTGAGAATTGCTTCTTTTAGGTTACATTCAATAGCAAGATCTCTTTTTCGTTCTTCATAACAAACGGAAACTTCTTTTTGAAAACTTGCCTGAAGACATTGATAAAATTCTATAATATGTCTAGTATGTTGACCGATAGATGAACCGTTGAATAGAGCTAATGGAGCTATATATTGTTCTTCTAATAATTGGGGTAATAAATTACAAAGTTGGTCTGATAGCTCTACAGCAGATTGAATTACAGTATTTTTCATGGATTAAAAATTAAGAGCAAAAAATTAGCTGTCTCATTTAAAAATAATAAAACAGCTTAAAATTATAAAGATTCATGAAAATATTTTATTAAGCGTAAGTTTATTTTAAGTCAACTGTTTCTTATATGTTCTTTGCCCTTCTACTTCTTGCTCTAAAACCAACAATGAAGTTAAAAAAGCGACTAAGGTCATACCAAATAATTGCAATCCTTCCGAATATCCACCTTCTACAGGTAAATCTACTCCAACAATAAATAGATGAACCATCAGCAAAAAAGAGGTGATAGCTACCGAAAGCCCTGCCCCTTCCTTAGATAATGGAGGATAAACTAGAAAAAATGCTGCGATAAATTCAAATACAGCCATTAACAAGCGGATGTCGTCTCCTAATCCTGTAATAGTAAAAATATAAACGGACTCGGCATCATCTCCGAATTTGTAAAGTAAAGATTGAAGTAAAATTACAGAAGGTACAATTCGAAGTGCCCAATACGACAATACTTTATGGATTCTAAAATCTTTTTGCATTGTATTGGAAATAAAATTAGGTTTAAAGGTCAAATAGCTAATTGTAATTTAAGAGTTTATTCTTCTGGAAACTCATCATTACTTTTACTGAAAATACATCTGCAAGAAATCATGAAATTAAACACATTTTTAACCTCCTTTTTTTTAATGTATACCTTGTTAATAAGTTGCGATTCAACTGAACAAAAGCAAGAAAATTCAAAAACTATAAAAACTGAGGTACAACAGGATTCTAATCCTGAGGAAAAAAGAAAAAACATTATTTTTTTTGGAAATAGTCTTACAGCAGGATATGGGCTTGAAAAAGAAGCTGCTTTCCCTTCTGTTATTCAAAGAGAATTTGATAGCTTAAACATCAATTACCACTGTATTAATGCCGGATTAAGTGGAGAAACAACGGCTGGTGGAAATGAAAGAGTAGATTGGATTTTAGGCCAAAATAAACCTGATATTTTTGTTTTGGCACTAGGAGGTAATGATGCTCTTAGAGGTATTTCACCTGAAAATAGTCAGCAAAACCTGGAAAGTATTATTGATAAGGTAAGAGCAAGTAATCCGGATTGTAAAATTCTTTTAGCAGGTATAGTTCCTCCTCCCAATATGGGAAAAGACTATTTTGATGCTTTTCAAAAAATATACCCTACTGTTTCAAGTAATAAAAATACATTCCTTCTTCATTTTTTACTTGAAAATGTAGCAGGTGAACCTTCCTTAAATCAAGAAGATGGTATTCACCCCAACGAAGAAGGGGCTAAAATTTTAGCACAAAATGTAATGAAAGCATTAAAACCTTTACTCTAAACCGTCTTTCTTTTTAGGTTTAAAAACAGGTCTAACTCTTTTCTTAGGAGCTTCAGTAGTATTTTCTGCTTCAGGCTCCTTTTTCATTACTGGTCTCACTTTTTTAGATTCCGTTGATTCTTGTTCTGGTGTAGCTTCAGGTTTATTACTTTCTGATGCCGGTTTACGCTTAAATACCGGGCGAGCAGGTTTAGATGGGACCTCTTCTTCTGATGATTTTTTCTTCATCACCGGGCGGGCTGCTTTTTTAGGTGTCGCTTCCTCAGAACTTTCTGGACTCTCTGATGCCGGTTTACGCTTAAAGACCGGACGTGCAGGTTTAGATGGAACCTCTTCTTCTGATGATTTTTTCTTCATCACCGGGCGGGCTGCTTTTTTAGGTGTCGCTTCCTCAGAACTTTCTGGACTCTCTGATGCAGATTTACGCTTAAAGACCGGACGTGCAGGTTTAGATGGAACCTCTTCTTCTGATGATTTTTTCTTCATCACTGGACGAGCTGCTTTTTTAGGAGCTGCTTTCTCAGAACTTTCTGGACTCTCTGATGCAGATTTACGCTTAAAGACTGGGCGAGAGGGTTTTGATGAAACCTCTTCTTCCGATGATTTTTTCTTCATCACTGGACGAGCTGCTTTTTTAGGTGTCGCTTCCTCAGAACTTTCTGGACTCTCTGATGCAGATTTACGCTTAAAGACTGGACGTGCAGGTTTAGATGGAACCTCTTCTTCTGATGATTTTTTCTTCATCACTGGACGAGCTGCTTTTTTAGGAGCTGCTTTCTCAGAACTTTCTGGACTCTCTGATGCAGATTTACGCTTAAAGACTGGGCGAGAGGGTTTTGATGAAACCTCTTCTTCCGATGATTTTTTCTTCATCATTGGACGAGCTACCTTTTTTGGAGTAGTAACTTCACCATCCTCTGTTGATTTTCTTTTGACAACAGGTCTAGTCACTTTTTTAACCTCTTTGGTTTCTTCCTCCGAGCTCGATGATGATGTCGCTTTTGGCTTTACCTTAGGTCTAAACTTAGGTTTTGGTTTTGCTGTAGTTTCATCAGAAGACACTTCCGTTTTCACCACTTTTTTAACTGGAGCTGCCTTTGGTTTTGGCTTTGGAGCTTCAACCTTAACGGCCTCTGCTAGCCAATATCTTCTTCTGATTTGATTGATTAAAAATAGCTTTTGCTGCGTAAAACTTTTAGGGTGTACCATCATAAACAACGATTCCCACTCCTGGTATCTTTCTGGCTCAGATTCCTTAAAAATTTTATGATCTATTCGTTTTTTTGTTAGATATAATTCAAACTCGCTCATCACTATTTTTTCTTTAGAATTACATGGTTTATCAATCAATGACCGTTGATTAATTACCTACCCATTCTTTATTCAATCTTTGAAGTTGCTTTCTGTAGACACTAAATATTCTGGATTTGGAGACCATACCCACATATTTTTTGTCTTGATCTATTACTGGTAAATTCCAAGCGTCTTCTTTTTCAAATTTTTGCATTACACTCTGCATTCTTTCACCATAATAAACAATACTAGGTGGCTGCATCATAACATTTGCAATTTTCACTTTCTCCTGTTGTTCTTGATCAAACATGATTTCTCTCACTTGATCTAGCGTTATTATTCCCCTAAGCTTTCCCTCTTTGTCAACTACTGGAAAAACAGATCTTTGACTGACACTAATGGCTTTTACCAAGTCACTCAAATACCCTCTTACTTGTACAGTAACAAAGTTCGTTTCAATAAGTTTATTAATATTCAAGCGGTCCAAGACCTGCATATCTCTGTCTCCTTTTAAATAGTCACCCCTTGCCTTTAATGTACTTACGTGTGGTGCATCTGGGTTAACAACACTTACAGTGGTATAGGCAATAGCTGAAACCAACATCAAAGGTACAAATAGGGTATATCCACCCGTAATTTCAGCAATCAAGAAAATGGCTGTCAATGGTGCATAAACTACTCCACATAAAACACCGCTCATTCCTACTAGAATAAAATGGGATTCATGAAGGTTGGCAAAGCCTAAAAGGTTTACTAATCGAGCAAAAGCAAAACCTGTTAATCCACCAATTACCAAGGCGGGACCAAACGTACCACCACTACCTCCAGATGAAAGTGTTAGGGATGCTGCAATTACTTTAGCAAATAAAATCATAATGATATAAGCTAAGAATAACCAAGCTTTGGTATTAGGAATAATACTCTCAAATAATTCAGCTCTTTGTAGAAGGTGATGTTCCTGCCCGTTTAATAACGATTTGATTGACTCATAACCTTCACCATAAATAGGAGGAAAAATAAAAATAGTCACAGATAATAGAATACCACCAAATAATGCTCTTCTATATCTGTTTGGAAACTTTTCCTCCATCAAGTGTTCCATTTGGTGTAATGTCTGATTAAAATAAATAGACATTAGCCCTGCCAAAATACCTAATATGATAAAGAAAGGAATGTTTTGTGCCTGAAAGTCATCCGTAATTTTAAAGGAGAATAGTACTTCTTCACCTACAATTAATGAAGAGACAATTGCTGCACTTACAGATGAAATTAATAGAGGTACAAAGTTCGCAACAGATACACCTGTCAAAATCACTTCTATACTAAATATCAACCCTGTCACTGGTGCATTGAATATCGCCGAGATAACACCAGCAGTTCCACAACCAATCATCAACGTCTTGGTCTTATAATCTAAAAGAAAGGATTGAGCCATATTGGAACCTATCGCACCACCTGTCAATACAATCGGAGACTCTAGTCCTACTGAACCACCAAAACCTACAGTGAACATAGAAGTAACAAATCTGGAATACATTTTACTTTTCCCGATGTTACTATTATTCTTAAAAATGTCATGGAGTATATCCGTAATGGCATGTCCAACACTACTCTCTTTGTAAAGTGATTTTGCAATTAAAGTAGTGATAATCAAACCAATAATTGGAAACAATAATAATCCCCAATTATCTCCAAAACTATAATGCGTTAGATGCTCATGAATATGATGCACAGACAGCTTTAATAGAACAGCCGCTAAACCTGAAGCTATCCCCACCATACTACTAACAATAAGAATAAAATTCCTATCGGAGAGGTGAACTCTTCTTAAGTTTAATAACTTTTCGACTATTTTGTGTTTTGCCATTTAACTATTAAAGTATTTTGCTGTTGGTTTGTGAAAATGAGATTGCTTATGTTGACACAAAAATAATAGGTTTTGGAACTATTTCAGTGATTCGCACAACTTTCAAGGAGTAAACTTACAAAAATACTAGACAAAAAAAGCCACCTCTCTTAATAAAAGAAAGGTGGCTTACCTATAATTGAGTTTTTTATTCTAGTTAGATCCTGCTGGCGCTGGCGTAACAGGCGTTGTTTCTACTACAGGGAAATCATTTTGTTGAATTTGAGGGATGCTAGCATTGTATTTTGCATTGATCGCTTGAATTGTAAGATTACCAATTACAGCATATCCTCTTTGCGTCAAGTGTGCACCATCCAAAGAGAATAAGTTTCCACTTAGATAAGCTGTAGTGTATGTTACACCATCAATAATGATCCCTGTCTGTGCCGCTTCGCTCATAATAGATTTAGTATCTACATAAGCTAAATCTCTAGCATCTGCTTGTGCCTTTAAAAAGGTATTATACCCTTCAATCGCATCTTGTACTTTTTTCACATCATCAGCCAATAATGCTTCTCCTGCCGTTGGAACAGGTAATACTTCTTGCAAGTTGTCTGGCAGACTGCCTCCACCTGTGATTACTCCTACTAATGCCGATACTTTACCTTGTGCTAAAAGCGTAAACTTACTACCCTCTGCAGTTTGTCTCATTTGCGTTGGAGATGTAGCATCATATACTGGCATTTGATTCGATTCCATTGTAAATACTGGATAACTTCCATTAGCTTTCATATATGAATCTGAAGAGGCAATCGCTTCATCTACAGTTGAGCTAGCCCATGATGCGTCAATTCCAATACCTACTAAAAGGCTGATAGCTGCTTATCCTTCTTCACTTGCAACATAATTTTCCGCAATTACTTTTGCCATTTCTTCAGTTGCTCCACCTTCAATGGCTTCTTCATAAGCTCCTGCATAAACAATTGCTGCTGCAATTTCTGCCGACTTCGGTACATAAGTAGGGTCTCCTACACTACCTTGAATCTGTGCTACAATTCCTGCTACTGCATTTATCATAGTTCCGCCTCCAATATCAATGCTTGGTGTTACCAATTCAGTAATTGTTGGGTTCTTAACACCACCAATTGCGTCATCCATAAAACCGTTTACAAGTACTAGAACTGGCTCTGATAATTCTTGTCCTGCTAATTGTAAAACACCCTCCAGGTCAGATGCAATAAAATTAAATAATGCAGCCTCAGTAATATCTGGAATATTTAGAATTGCACCTTTTGCACCTTTATCATCCATAGCATCTAAAACTAATGAAATTGCTGCCTCATAATCCTCTTGAGGAGTGATTGCTCCACTTCCCAATGATCCGCCTGATTGAGCGAAACCAAGTACATCATTTGCTCCCAACCACATTGTGTAGAAAGTTGGGTCAAGTGCAATTGCATCCGTCAATACTGTAGAAACCCCTGGTTCACTGGCAAAATACCCATACAAACCTGCTGCTAATGCTGGATTGTTTACCTCGATTGCCTTCATTCCAGAAACAGCCATGTTGTGAAAACCTCCATGCTCTGCATAAATGTTAGATGTAGGAACAACAGGTTGTGTACAAGTGAAACAAGGGCCTTCGTTAGTCAAAATAAGGGGCTGTCCAAAATATTCATTTCCTGAATGGGAAATCAAAGGTTGATTAAAACCTGAAGCTCCTAATCCTGCTTGTTGTAAACTATTAGCAATCAGTTGAGGATAAGAATTCACTTGAGAAGACGATAACCATGCACCATCAGAAACACCTGCCGTCAGTGAATTGCCAAATGCTACATAGGTTGTATAATCAATTGGGGTCCCGTTAGAAGAGCCACCAGAAGGAGTAAAGTCATCTACTTCCGGCTTACAAGCCATCAGCAAAGCAAATACCCCCGCAGTAATTAATGATCTATATCTTTTAAATGTCATGTTTCTTAAAAAATTGATTGGATTAGTAATTAGAATTTATAGTTCACTGCAATACTAGGAATCATCGCTGATGCTTTATAAACTCCATTAAGAGCTCCTGTATTCACACCGTCAGGAATTACGTTCTCTCTTTGCTCTTTTGTATTGTAAAGGAAAGCTGCGTCAATAGTGAAGTGGTCACCAATGTTATAACTTGCACCAACAGTTAAACCTATTGTGTTTGCATCTGGTGATTCTGGTGTCATATAACCATCTCTAACAGGCGTAGTGTCATAATAAATACCTGCTCTAACTACTAAATCGTCCAATGCGTTGTATTCAGCTCCAAAATTGATAATGTATGAGTCTTGCCAATTTCTATCAAAACTGATGTTATTTGCTGAGAATTCTTCAAATTTAACTTCTAATGCCTCATATACACTCCAACCTACATAATTAAAGTCTAAAGCTAAAGCTAACTTGTCAGTCACGTTATAACCTACACCAATTGCGATAGTTTGAGGTAAAGGTAATGTAGCATTAAATTTATCCATGTTTACACCTTCTGCCATTCCAAGTACTCCAGCAATGTATGCATTTGGTACATTGAATGTGGCATCACCGCCTTCTACTTTCATATCAACTCCCGAACGGTAGTTAACGCCAAGAGATAATTTTTCATTTAACTGAGCAAAAACACCTACGTTAAATGCATATTGTATAGTGTTACCTTCAATTTTTGAATTGATATCTCCACCTGGAGCTGTGTTTGATTTTTGAAAAACAACACTACCCGTTACGATATCTAGACCTGCACCTACTGATACTTTTTCTCCGATTCTATAAGAAACTGTAGGCTGAATATAAATAGACTGCAATGAAATTTCTTGTAAAGAGTATCTACCTGTCCAATCATGATCATATGTTACTGTTGATCCAAAAGGAGTGAAAATCCCTAAACCAAATGCCCAAGGAGACTCTGCTGATGGCCTATACACACCATATGCATGAAAAGGCGTTCCCATTGGTGAAGTAGATTGATATTTCTGTGCCCCTTCAAGACCTCTGTATGAAATATTTGACATAACTGGACTAAACCCTACTTGGATTTGAGTACTTTCTAAAAACGAGAGTGCTCCCGGATTAAAAAATAAGCTTGATGCGTCGGGGCCATAGCCCACGCCAACATTACCACGTCCAGTTTGCTTTGTACCTTGTAAAAGCACTTGGAAGCCATTAGCAAAAGATGCCTGAGCAATGCATACCGCTGCCAATGATAACAGTAAATTTCTAAGTTTCATTAAGTAAAATAGATTTTATAAAAATTGATAATTTCCAGACTAAGTGTTGTCTTCGATATTACAATCAGATGAACAAATGTTATGTATGCATAACAAATTTTTCTAAACAATTATAGGTTTACTCTCCGCAAAGTGCAAACAATTCATAAAAAATACCACGTATATTTAACACTTATAGTTGTTTTAATGGGTATATTCACATTTGTTATAAAAAAAATACAACATAATATTTGTATTTATTACGTTTAACTACAAATGAATATTCATTCATAACATTTAACACTTGCTAAATATGAATTTAATGTAAACCGCCTATGTTTTGTTTTATAATAAAAAGAGGAAAGAATATAATAATTGAATTATTTTAATAAAAGTAAATGAATGAATATTCATTTTATGTTTAACGATATTATATATACGTATTAATTTAATACGTATTATAATAATTCATTAATGCTCTATAAAATAACTCTCCTTGGTATTGATAACCAATTCGACTTAGGTGTACTCTATCTTTTGAAGTCATTGAAAGAGCACTCCATTGTTCTATTGAAGACAGCCCTCCCATCACATGATAGAAGTCCCAAATAGCTACATTATTGGTCTCGGCAATTTGATACATGGCCTTAGTAGCAACAGCATTATCTCTATTGAGATATTTTGACTTCCTAAAATTATCTCCAGGTGTAGTAAGTATGATAGGTAAATCTGGAATTGATTTTCTGATATCTTGAATAAGCTTCGTGTACTTTTCAACAAAAATATTTTTATTAAATGGAGAGTGAAAAGCATCGTTAGTTCCCAATGAAATAATTAATAAATCAGGATGAATCGCTAGAATATCTTCTTGAATCGCTTTACATCTTAAATAAGAAGTTACCTTGGCACCATTTACACCTGATGAACTATAGGAAAGGCCACCTTGGTGTTGATCATAGACACCAAAACCTCTTAAGATAAATTGATTTTGTGATGCGTTTTCTTTTTTAAAAGAAAACCTAAATCTTGAAATCGGCTGATCAAAAAGGAAAGTAACTTTTCCATTGACGACTTCTTTACTGATCAGTTTTGCAGGTTCCAACGGCATTACCACTGGCGTGAACTGTGTTATATCATCGGTTGGAAAATACACTTCAATTTTATTTCCTTGATAAGGATGCAATGAATCAATCCCTACATTGATGGTAAGCGCTGCAAATGATTCTGTAGTTCGAGCAGAAATGGCAGCTAATCCCCAATTACTCTTATGATAACTGATCGAAGCCCTTTTTCCTTCCCATTCGCCTATTTTAGACACCGAAAAATTATAAGGATTGTTCGTTTTTGCGGCTTTGTAAGGGAAGAAAAATCCTCTACTGAGCATTGGGAATCGTGTATCTTCATAAAATTTTTCTCTCACCCACCCTGAGAAAAAATCGGCTTGTATATGTGAATCTCCGATATGTAAAACCTCAACTTTTTTTTGACCTCCTTCTTCTAATTCTGATAGCTTATCAAAAAAGGAATCTAATAGAGTAGAATCGTTAAAAACTTGAATGGTGTTTAAATCCATTCTAATAAAATCGTATACTTCAAAAGGTTTCTTTGTTGAAGTAACTGCAGTCGGAGCTGAATGTCCACATAGAAATAATAGCGTAAAAACGGCTTTTACACTAAAAAAAATATATCTCTTCCACGGCCGTTTTCTATTTTGTGATTCCATTGGAATTATTTCTGTTTTTATAACGCTGATACTCCCTTACTAACTCATTATACAACATATCACCAATGTGATTTGCTCCCTTTCTTGTAAAGTGCGTGTAATCTTTACCTGCCCAAGCTGGCTTTTTATCAGCCCACTTTACAATAGAGTTTTTTCCGCCCATAGCCAAGTATAAGTCCCAGTAAGCTACTCCCACTTGTTTTGCAGCTCTTCTTTCTGCCGCTCTAATAGCATCAATGTTAGGATAAGATTCCATTTTCCCTCCTTCTTTTCGAGCCATATCTGACACTCCCACGATTAAAATACTCATCTCTGGTGCCACTTCTTTAAAATATTTGAGTTGTTTGACTAGCAAACGTTCATAAAACTTATAATTCTTGACCTCTTGCGGTACTACGTTTACACCAAACTGTAAGATTAAAAGTTCAGAATTTAGCGTTGAAAGTAAAGTTTTAAAGTGTTTACGACTCACTTTTGTAAAATCTGTTCCTGATGAGCCTCTCATTGGGATATTATCTACTGCAATACCTGTATTACAATCAAAACTCACTCCATACACCTCAGGTGATACATCTGCAGTAAAAGAGACCTCCAATGTTCCTAACGCTCCAGATATTGGTAATTTTATTTTTTTACTTTCAGAATCAGCTTCAATTTCTATAGTACTGCCTTCTACACCATTCATGCTATACCCTAATTCTACATCCGCTACTGTATTTCTCAAGTAAATATTAAAAAGTTCAAATTGTTTATGTGTGCTTTTTGAATAAGGTGCTGGCTCAAAAGATAACTGTGCCTCTGTCCCTTCATAAGAATAATACTTTCCAAAGAAACCATAATCATTATGTTTTCCTCTGTATTTCTTTGGTCCAAAACATAAAAACTGTTCCCAGTTATCAGAATAAGTTTGGGCTAATGTCGTTCTTCTATTTTTTTGCTCCATAATTGGTACTAAACCAACACCACAACCACCAAACTGTTCTTGTAGATTTCTTCTCAACTGTTCTGTCATTCTATCTCCTTCCAATTGAGAGTCACCGTAATGTAAAACTCTTATCAATTTTCCTTCTTCCGAAATAGAAGATAACCCCTTAAAAAAATGATCTAGACAATGAGGATTATTTTCAGGATATTCAATCGCTACGGCTCCTTTGGGAGTTCTTACTTTTAGTGGTTTTTCTTCAACAGGAGTCCATGATGATTCATCTGAAATACTTTCCATATCCACTGTCATGGTGTCGTCTTCTTCATATTCTTCGACTTCTACTTCCTCCTTTTCTTTTTCTGCAATCATGCTTTCGGGTAAAACATCTTCAGTGGAAGGAATACGAATCGTTGTCCCAAAAATCTCAATTTCTTCTGGTGACATCATCAATACCAAACCTAGCATTAAAGCTACATATACTAATATCTGAATTATCTTTAAAGGAGTAATTTTCATTCTTTCGCGTTGAGGTTACTTTCAGTATTTATTCTATGAAAAATTCAACTATAAATGTATAAAAAATATAAATGTACAATACAGTGATAGTCATAATTCAATGAAAGTTTTTTATCTGTCTTCAATACTGTAATTTTGCGTTTTCATTTTCTTCTTTCGAAAATTAGACATACTCACCTCAATAAATACATAAATCATGGCAGAAGAATTATTCTTACCGGACAACGGTAATAAGACGGAATTGTACGAAAGTATTCTTCCTCAGATTAAAGGACTGACTTCTATTGAAACAGACTTAATCGCTAATTTATCCAATACTTGTGCGGTACTTAAGGAAGCTTTTGATCACTTATGGATTGGGTTTTACTTGGTTAAAAATGATGAATTGGTATTGGGCCCCTTCCAAGGACCAATTGCCTGTACAAGAATTAAAAAAGGGAAAGGGGTTTGTGGTACTACTTGGGCTGAGGCAAAAACATATGTAGTCGAAGATGTCGAAGCTTTTCCGGGACACATTGCTTGTAGTTCTGCTTCCAAATCTGAAATTGTTGCACCCGTTATCGTCAATGATGAAGTAGTTGCTGTTTTGGATATTGACAGTGATCAATTGGCTACATTTGATGACATAGACCAAAAATATATTGAAGAGTTGTGCCACTACCTTGCTACAAAGTGGTAAGTATCTGGTAAAAAATAAGGGCGTTACATCAGCAACGCCCTTATTTTTATTGATCAGCTAAAATGATCTTATCAACAGCCTCAAGTAAATTCTTAGCATAATGTGTTGCTACAGAATTTTCTACCATTGGGTTGTCAACTTGAATTCTATATTTGATTCCTACCTTTTCAGCAGGGATTAAATCTCTTTCCTTGTCTCCAATCATCCAAGTGTTTTCCATGTCTGCGTCGTACTTGTAAATAGCTCTTTCGAACATCAAAGTACCTGGCTTACGACTCAACGAATTGGACCATTTTTCATGTAAAGGTGCGTAGAACATGTCATCGATCGCATTGTTACATTCTTTCTGCAATGCATCATGACAGATATATACATCTTCTTTCTTATAGATTCCTTTTACAATACCAGATTGATTTGTTAAGATCACTAACTTAAAACCGGCATCTTTTAACTTTTGCAAAGCTTCTGCAACTCCTGGAAGCACCTCAAACTTTTCTAAAGTGTAAGCATAATCCACATAGTCTTTATTCAAGACTCCGTCTCTATCCAAGAATACGCACTTATTCTTTTTCATCTTAATTAAGTATAGAAATGAAATAATTTCCGCAAAGTTAAGAGAATACGGAGATAAATTGTCATCTATTCAGATTTATAAACCCTTCCTTTCCAATGTACCTTAGGTGCTCTGATACTATACAGGAGTAATGAATTGTAGGTAACAAGATGCATTATATCAAATAAAAAGCTCGCTTTCCATTGTATTTTCAACTCCAATTCTCGTTGTATTGCGATTACTGTTACTGATTTAACAAGATAAAAAACAGGGATTAACCACAATAATTCGTTAAAAAACACACCTAAAAGTATTAATAAAGGATAAAAAATGATATTAAGGTAATTCAGTATTTTAAGAGAAAACTGTATCTTTTTTGCTCCTTGCATCCACCTCCAGCGTTGATGTAGCCAATTATTAAAAGTATCAACAGGTTGAGTCACGGCTAAAACTTCACTAGAAAAAAGCTGTTTAAAACTCCCTCCTTTATTCACTACTTCTCTGAATAATGCAAAATCCTCGGCTACTGAAAAAGGAATATTTCTCATTCCTCCTACTTTGTCAAACATGGACTTACGAATTCCTAAGTTATTTCCCATAGCCGTTATTGGTATACCCATTTTTGCTAAAACTTGAATCAACTTTAAGGCTAACATCCAATCCAACCTTTGGTAATTAGACCAATAATTTCCTTCTTCAACAATAGTCACACCAGTCACAATATCTGCAGAAATTAATGAATTAAGCATGTTTTGCACCCATGTCGAAGGATAAACTACGTCTGCATCAGCAAAAAGAAAATACTCTGCTTCAGTTTGTAAGCTTAAATAATCAAGTACATTGACCTTTCCTTTCAAAGCTCTATTTTGAGGAACATTAAATACATTAATGTTGTCAAATTTCCTTTCAAATTCAGTAATAACCTCTTCAGTATTATCCTCTGAAGCATCGTTACCTATTAAAATATCAACACATACATTGTTATTAACAATTTGAGAAATTAAACTTTCAAGGCAAGATTTTATCGTAACTCCCTCATTTCTAGCAGCAACTAGTATACTCACCTTCATCTCTTCAAAATCAATTTACTTAACATGTTAAAATTTGAACCATATAGCATTTTTAGCTATTTGTAGGTTTATCTAAAGTTGGTAAATTTGTAAGTAATTAAAATAATACCAAAAGTAGAAAATCAAGTTTTTCAAAATACAAGGTATCAAAAATTCTACATTACGTTTGTACTTAATTAAACTAGACTAATAGTTCTACTTATAAAAATACTAATACATGACAACGGCAATTAATTTAGTTCCCTACAAAACTCTTCTTACTTTTAGTAAAAACGTTTTTCTAGCAATGGGCTGTCCTGAGAAAGATGCAGACTTAGCTGCTAATGTTTTATTATCTGCTGATTTAAGAGGTGTGGACTCACACGGTGTTGCTCGTTTGATTGGATATGTAAGACTATGGGAAGCAGGGAGAATCAACCCTACACCCAATATTAAAATAATCCATGAAACACCAAGTACAGCTACTGTAGATGGTGATGCTGGATTAGGTTTGGTGGTGGCTCCACAAGCTATGCAAATTGCTATTGATAAAGCTGAAAACGTAGGTACGGGTTGGGTATCAGTTAAAAACTCCAACCACTACGGTATTGCAGGTTATCATGCTATGATGGCTTTGGAACATGACATGATTGGTATGTCTATGACCAATGCTAGCCCATTGGTGGCTCCTACTTTCTCTAAAGAAAGATTATTAGGTACCAACCCAATTGCTATGGCAATTCCTGCTGGAGAAGAGCCTCCATATGTTGCGGATTTTGCTACAACAACAGCCGCTAACGGAAAATTGGAAATTCTTCAGAGAAAACAAGAAGATGCTCCTGTAGGTTGGATTCAAGACAAAGAAGGATTGTCGTCTACTAACGCTGGTGAATTGAAAAATGGTGGTGCATTATTGCCATTAGGTGGTGATAGAATTAGAAGTAGCCACAAAGGATATTGCCTTGGAAGTATGGTTGATATTTTATCTTCTGTATTATCAGGTGCTGGATATGGCCCATGGGCTCCTCCTTTTGTAAGCTTCTTGCCATTGCCTGAAGATCCTGTTGGAGAAGGATTAGGACATTTCTTTGGGGCCATGAGAGTAGATGGATTCAGACCTAAAGAGGAATTTAAATCACATATGGATAACTGGATCAGACGCTTCAAAAGTGCTGAAACAGTTGAAGGGCAGGAAAGAGTATTGATTCCGGGTGATCCAGAAAGAGAAATTGAACATGAAAGATTAACAGAGGGGATTCCTTTGTTGTCTCCTGTTATAAAAGACTTAGAAGAAGTTGGTAGTAAATTTAGTCTATCAATTTAAACGGAACTTAGTACTTCATCAAAATCACTTTCAACTCATTTTGGTGAAGTACTAATCCTAGAAATGCTAAAAACCATTAGATACTAAAACATTTACAACTTGCTAAAGCTATAACAAAGTCATTTGTCATAGCACCATACTTCATTCTAGATAAAAACACTTAACAAAATAAGTTAGTGTGCTTACGTGATTTTACTGTACATACTATCTTAAATTAAATTACTTACTATCTAAAACCAATTAAGAAAATGCTTTACAAGATCAAGCTTAAGAATGCTGATGAGCATGTACTATTATCTAGTGCAGCTTATGAGTTCATTGAAAACAACGAGTATTACAAACAATTAAATCTTTTAGAAAATCTACGTTTACACGCTAGTGGATACGTATTCTTTCAAAAAAACTTTCCAAAACCTAATGGAGGGTATAAGAATGTTACCATTTACCTTCATAAGTTAGTCGCTGAGAAGTTTGTACCAAAACATGACTCAGAAAGAAGATTATTCGTAAGAATTATGAATGGGAATCCTCTGGATTGTAGAGAGAAGAACCTTGGTTGGGCTACTATGGCTGAATTAAGAAGAAATCAAAAACACCATCATAACAAAACAGGCTACAGAGGTGTAGTAAAAGTGAGTAAAAAGACTTACCGTGCGGTACTTTACTCTAAAGGAGAAAGATATGACCTTGGTTTGTTCCCTTCTGCTGAAAGTGCAGCTGAGGCTTATAATAATAAATCAAAAGAGCTTTTCGGTAAAACGAAGAGTCTGAATAATTTCGAAGAAGAGCACAACGCTAATGTTGTCACTTCGAATTAGAAAATAGGAATTCCAATAAGTATTCAGAAAAAATGATACAATACATTTTTTCTGAGTACTTTTTTTCATCTCTACTTTTTACTAGCCATAAAGAAACAACCCTTGCATCAAAAGTCTCTTTTTCAAACTATTAGCATCATAAATTCTTTAAAAATAGTGAATAAACAATCATTCATGTGTATATTTACTATATGAATGAAAAAATGACACTTGATATGTCCATTTTTTCTTAAAAAAAGAATTGTTGATAATAACCTCATAAATACTATGGCACAGCAAAGAAAAAAGCCCTCTACCCGTAGTACCACTAGCCGAACCGCTAGTAAGGCTTCCACTACAGCGAAAAAAGAAACTACTTCTGCCAGAAAAAATGTAACACCTCCAGAAACGGAAGAAAAAGTGAACGAAACGGTTCAAACAACAGCTTCTGATGTTGTTGAAAAAATTACAGAAACAGTAAATGAAGGGGTTTCTACCGCTACAAAAATGGTAGAGGATGCCCAAGAAAAAGTAGAAGAAAAGGCAAAAGAAACCATTCATACTGGCCAGGAAAAAGTCATTGAAGCCACTGATAAAGCGGACTCTAAAGTTGAGGAAGTTTTAGAAAAGACTGTACTAAAATCACATGAAGTCATTAAGGAAGCTTCAACTTTCTCTAAATCTTCAGCCACTACTGCCAACGAAAAAGCCTCTGCAATTTTTGATCAGACAGAAGATGCAGCCGGAAGATGGATCACTGAAGCAAAAAGCTTATCTGATGCTGCTATTGATAGTATTGAGGAAACAACAAACAAAGTATTATCAAGTACGAAGGAGTTGGTAGAAAGTACTTTTATCAACACACAAGAGGTGGTAACATCTTTGGTGAGCAATGGTAAGACCTTCAAGGATATGGCCTATGAGAAAACAAATGAAACGATTGACAGTGTTACTTCTCAGGCAGATAGTTTAGTCGATGAATCACACCGTTTTATTAAAGATACTTCGTCAAAAGTATTTAGTACTTCCAAAGAACTTGTCAACGAACCTGCTGACACCATTTCTTCAACGGCAAATAATGCAAAAGAAGCTACCACAAGTGTATTTACGGAAGTGTCTGATAAGCTTCTTAGAATGTCTCCAGTGGAACTTCCAAAAATAGATGATGTAAACGAAACTCGTCAGAATATTAGAAAATTTATTACAAACGGAACCGCAGCAGTGATTTACCCTGTAGTTCGTTTATTAAGATAATATCAACTGAACAACAAACACCCCGAGAAAAACTTTTTTAGTTATTTTTCGGGGCTTTTTTATGCTAAAAAAGGAGTGTTCTTTGTAGGCTATAACGTCGCAGGGTAAAGAAATCGATCAACTTAACAAACCTAAGAAGCACTCCTTAAAAACTATTCAAAAATTGGTTTCTAACCTGGGTTAGTTGACCATAATGCTGCACTTTTTAGCATTGCTCTTCTTGGTAGTTTTAACGCTGATGAAATCAATTCTGCAAAATCTTCTGGCTGTAAAACTCGCTCTTCCGAATCCTCTCCAGCTATCATTCCCAAGTCTTTTGTCATATCTGTTTCAATTGTACTTGGCGTAAGAGTAATCACTCGGATATTGTTCTTCCTTACTTCTTTCATCAAGGATTCAGAAAGACCTATTACTGCAAACTTAGAAGCCGAATAAGCTGATATATTAGGATTACCATTCAACCCTGCCGTTGATGCCACATTAAAGATATCGCCTTCATTTTTCTCAATTAAATAGGGAAGTACTTCTTTGGTGACATAGTACAAGCCCATTACATTAGTTTGAATGGTTCTCTCCCACTCTGCAACTTCCATTTCGTTAAATGAACCGATACTTGCTATTCCTGCATTATTGACAAGAATGTCTACGGTGCCTAACACTTCAATCAATTTTTTGATATTCGTTTTTACTTCTTCGTAAACTGAAACATCAAAAACTGCATAAGTTGCATTTACACCTAATGCCTGTAATTCTTTTGTCGTCGCTTTTAAGACTTCTTCATTTCTACCTGTAATTCCAATATCAATTCCCTCTTTGGCCAATGCAATGGCGGTTGCTTTCCCTAAACCTCTTCCTCCGCCAGTGATAATGGCTTTTTTATTTTTCAAGCTCATAATTTTGTTTTTCTGTCCAATAATCAATTACAAATACATCATCTATGATAGGGCCTACTATTTTCACCAATTCCAGATGAGCTTTGTGAAATAAATAGATTTCTCTTGCAGACTCATCATCAAATATCAATGTAAAACAGTGTGTAAAACCTTTACTCATACCTTCTGTACTGTCATTTAATCCCCATTCAAGATGTGTAATAGCTGGAATGTGTGTCTTTAAATCCTCGAATGTTTTCAGTGCTAAATCAATTTGATCTTGCGGTGTACCTCCTTTGAATTTCAAGCTTACAATATGTTTAATTTGCTGATTTTCTCTCTTTACATTAGGAGCTACCTTGTAAGTCACCACCTTTCCAAGGTCAAATCGGAAAGATCCAGCAATCAAAAATTGTTGATTATTTAGCTCATGTGCTCTTAAACCATAATAGATAGAAAAACCTGTTTCTAAATAATTGATAGGTTTTAAAACACCTTCCTGATTTAGTTGGCAAAGTTGGATGCTTTCATCATCTCTAGTCCCAATTGCTAAGATCGCTTCATGATCATTCGTTGAAACTACTTCAATCCTTGTCTGCCCTTTTAGTCGTGTATTTTCAGTATCTTTTAATACAAAATGAGGTACTAAAGCTCCTTTTTTATCAATTTTAAATACTGTCACACCATCACCGTGATATACAAAATCAGTGTTCTTGATAAAGCCCTTACGCTTATAATATTTATGGTGTCGGTGTCCGGCAATGATATAATAGTTTTCACCCAACTGAACTCCAGTTACAGGATAGGTGCCTGTCAAATAACGATCCGTTTCATTATCACTAATGTTATTGATGTTTTTAAATGTTCCATTTTCATAGACTCTGAAACTACTGATACCATTATCCTGAAAACCTCCCGTATATAAATAGGTTTTACCCTTGATTTGATGGGTGTACATTCCAATGATACCGTCTGTATGCACAACATCATTATCTTTCAATGATTGTACATGAGAAAGCTTACCGTCGTTTTGGATCTTATAGCAACTCAAACCTGGAGTTTCTTCTAATCCACCGACAAAAAGGTAAGATGCTTTTTTCATATGAACCACCTGTAGTGTGATCGCTACTCCAATAAACGTTTCCTCAGTATCTTCAGTGATTGCCACTCTTTCGATAGAACCATTATCTAAAATCTTAAAAGTTTCTACAGCATCTCCATATTTATTCGCTACAAAAAGAAAATCTGTTCCACCAATATTATCCGCAACCATTCCCCTTGCAGGCCCTTTTTGTTTGTACAATTCATGGTTACTGATAGGAGTTAATTGTCCTTTTGAGTTTAACTCAAAAACATCGATGTTTCCAAAACCTCCAACATATACAAAGTCTTTATCTCCCTTTTTATAGGAAGTAACGGTTACTGTATTCTTTGCTGAAATTTCTTTAAAATCTTGTCTCACTAACCTCAAACTATCCTGTTGAGCATAGGTAGTTTGGAATAAAAAGACAATAAAAAAGAAGTTGAATAAAAATTTCATAGTATAGTTTTTCTAATGTTTACTGCAAAATAGTATTTGCTCCTGCAATCGCAATAGCTCTATCCTGCTCAATTGTTCCGCCACTTACACCAATAGCTCCAATAATTACATTATCCTTATTTCTGATAGGAATGCCTCCAGGGAAAGTAATCAAACCTCCGTTAGAGTGTTCAATATTATAAATAATACCTCCCGGCTGCGTTAACTCTCCCAAATCTCCAGTATCAATATTGAAATACCTGGCTGTTTTGGCTTTTTTAATCGCTACATCAATACTCCCCAAATAAGATTCATCCATACGGATAAACGCCTTCAGGTTAGCCCCTGCATCTGTTACTGCAATATTGACTAAAACATTGGATTCTTTTGCTTTTTGTTTGGCTGCTAGAATAATCCTCAACGCCTCTTCATCAGTGATATCATATGCATTTTGAGCATAAGTGAAGTTTGAACTGAAAAGAGTGATAGTTATAAAAAATAATAGTTTGTACATCTTAAAAACGTATTTGTGAATTCTAATACAAAATTCACAAACTGTTTTCAGAAAAAAATTGAACTAGTTCAACTCTTTGTAAAAATTATTGTTTTTTGATCTTACTTAAAAACTCATGGGTGATCCCAAGGTAACTTGCCATTTGTTTATCAGTGATCTTTGAAGCAATACTTGGATAGGTAGACAAAAAGTTTTGATAACGTTCTTTTGCTGTTTCACAATGGTTTCTGATCAATCGGCGTTGCCAAGCTACCAACGCTTTTTGAGACATCACTCTAAAAAGCTTCTCGACGATCGGTAACTTTTCATAAAGCATCAATTTATCAGTCCTGCTGATCATGAGCACTTCACTATCTTCCAAAGCTTGCATGTTCAAATGAGAAGGATTTTGATGCATAAAACTATCATTATCCATCAACCACCAATCTCTTGCTGCAAAATACAGTGTATTGTCACTTCCTTTTTGATCTAAAGTAAAAATTCGGAAACAACCATTCAGTACAAACCCCTCAAACTTACAAACATCACCCTGTTTCAAAAGGTGCTCTTTTTTCTTGAAGGTCTTCAGCTGAAAATACTTACAAAATTCTTCTAATTCGGAGGCTGAAAACTGTACGTGCTTATTAATATTTTGCTTTAAAAGTTCGTTCATTTTGTTTGTTTATTTGGCTATCAGAGTAATCAACTCATGAGATCATTATCTGAAAATAATTGAATGATTTGAGCAACAGCAGGATTCCTCAAACTGTCTTTGGGATAAGATAAACCTACTTCTCTATACGAAATTGGCCCTTTATATTTTTTAATCTGAAATCCCTCCCACTCCTTCACAAAAGACTCTGGAAGAAAAGTTATTCCCAAACCGGCAATCAACAAAGTAAGTACATCATTCTTGGTTGCACAATTGGCTACAGTTTTCCATTTTCCTCCTAAATCATTAAGGATTGATAAACTTTGTTGGTGGGCTTCACACGGAGGACAATGAATAAACGGTTCTCCTTGTAAATCCGTAATTTCGATCTCTTCCTTATGACTCAAAGGGTGTTGATTGGGAATACACAATACATAATCCTCCTTCCATAAAGGCAAGAATAAATGATCATCAAATTTCCATTCTCTGACTAACAAATTTAATTCACAATCTCTACCAATTGCTCTGATGTCCCACTCTATGTTATTTACTTTTTTATTTATGGCTAAATAAAATTCTTTTTTCAAGGATTGCGGTAAACTGTCAGCAATACCAAGAACGACCTTTTGCTTAAAATCTTTATGCTTAAATAATTCAGGAATTTCATTTAGTTCTCCCAATATTCTTTTAGCAATTGGGTACAGCTGATGCCCTTCTTCTTTGATAGTGACTCCTTTTTTGTGGCGAACAAACAGGTCTTTCCCTAGTAATTCCTCTAATGACTTGATTCCATTGGATATATTAGGTTGTGATACAAAGCACTTTTCAGCTGCTCTTGATATATTTTTTTCTTCATATACCGCCACAAAAAAACGGAGTAATCTCTCATCCATAATAAATAGTTATAATAACGATACAAAAATAGTATTTTGATGATAAAAAGAGAATAAACACCTTTGTATCAACAAATAATAAATACATTTAATCATAAATAAATCTAATACCTCTCATTATGGAATCAACAAAAAAAGGTCTGATCGTTATCACGGGTGCTAGTTCTGGAATTGGTGCCGCCACTGCTAAACTCTTTTCTGAAAATGGGTTTCCACTCTTACTTTTAGGAAGAAGAGTCGAAAAAATGGAAGCGTTGAACTTGCCAAATACTTTGATCAAAAAAGTGGATGTCACTGACTATGATGCTTTCAAAACTGCCGTAGCTGAAGCTGAAGAACAATTTGGTCTAACTGAAGCTATTGTCAACAATGCAGGAATGATGCTCTTAGGAGATATTGCAGTTCAAGCCCCTCAGGAATGGAAAAAAATGTTTGATGTAAACATCATGGGAGTATTGAACGGTATGCAGATCGTTTTACCTCAAATGAGAGAAAGAAAGGGAGGTACAATTATCAACATCAGCTCTATTGCAGGTAGAAAAACCTTTGGTAATCATGCTGCTTATTGTGGTACAAAATTCGGCGTACATGCTATCACAGAAAATGCTAGAGAAGAAGCAGCATTGGACAATGTAAGAATGGTAACTATTGCTCCTGGTGCTGTAGAAACTGAATTGCTTTCTCACACGAGCAATCAAGAAATAAAAGATGGCTATGAAGCTTGGAAAGAAGAAATGGGAAGTATCCTAAAAGCTGAGGATATTGCCAATGCGATTTGGTATGCTTTCAATCAGCCTCAAGGGGTGAATGTTAGGGAAATTGTTCTTGCTGCGACGAAGCAACAGCCGTAGAAGACTATTTGTTCTACAAACGTTAAAAGTGCTACTTCAATTAACTCTAGTATTTATAGTACTTAAAAATATTAGAGTTCTTTTACTGGTAAAAAAAATCCCAACCAATTTAATGGTCGGGATTTTCTTTTTATTCGAATTTCGTTCCAAGCAAAAATGCTTTGACTGGCATACGTTTTTTGCCTTGCATTTGCCATTCATCTACTGAAATAAAACCATCTGCTGTTTTGATGTAGAAATAGTTCTTATTATCAGTAGCATAACCTTTATCATTGGCTTCAACCTCTGTATCCATCACTTTTGAAACCTTAAAAAGCTTATAGGTTTTTCCTTCTATTTCAGTCCAAGCTGCTGGATAAGGTGATAATCCTCTAATAAAATTATATACTTTTTCTGTAGGTTGAGTGAAATCAACTTTACAAGTTTCCTTAAAGATCTTAGGAGCATGTTTCGGTTCACCGACAATCTGTTGAGGAGTCGTTTTATAATTTCCTTCCTCAATCAACTTTACCGTTTTCAAGACTGTACCAGCACCTTTCTCCATTAATCTCACATACACATCACCTACAGTATCTTCTTCGTGAATTGGTTCTTCTTCACGCATAATAATATCTCCTGTATCAATCTCATGTTGTAAGAAGAAAGTAGTTACACCTGTAACTTTTTCACCATTGATGATCGCCCAGTTGATAGGTGCCGCTCCTCTGTAATCTGGCAATAATGAACCATGTAAGTTGAATGTACCAATGCGAGGCATATCCCAAACTGATTCGGGAAGCATTCTGAAGGCAACTACAATTTGAAGATCAACCTCCAACGCTTTTAATTCCGCTTGAAACTCTTCATTTTTTAGATTGGTAGGCTGAAGAATATTTAACCCTGCCTCCAAAGCATATTCTTTCACCGGAGACATATGTAGTTTTCTGCCTCTACCTGCAGGCTTATCAGGTGCTGTAATCACACCAACTACATTGTAATTATTCTCTACTAAAATTCTTAATGAAGGAACTGCGAAATCAGGCGTTCCCATAAAAACAATTTTCAAGTCTTTATTCATCGTATCTTATTTTTTAAAAGTCTTCGCAATGGTTTCGTGACGATCTAATGATTTACACACCCATGCGGCTTCTATTAATTTTCTCTCTTCTGGAGCCAACTTCCACTCACTTTCTGGTAGTTTTCTAAGTTTTGTACTGAGTGTATGCAAACTCAATGCAGCACTCACTGATATATTGAAGCTTTCAGCAAAACCATACATTGGTATTTTCACTTTATAATCAGCCATTTCAAAAGCTTCATCAGAAATACCTTCTCTTTCATTACCAAACATCAGTGCTAAAGGTTCATCCACTGGCAAATCATCAATGGACATATCTGTATGTGGTGTAGTAGCTACCAATTTATATCCTTTCGATTTTAATGTTTGCATGGCCCCTTTAGTAGAATCATAGGTGTTGACATCTACCCATTTCGCAGAGCCCATTGTTGTTTTTAATGAAACCTTAAACTTTGTATCTGTCTCAATCAAATGAAGGTTTTGTAAACCAAAGCAATCACAAGTTCTTATGATTGCTCCTACGTTTTGAAGTTTAAAAACCTCCTCCAACAATACTGTAAAATGATTTGTTCTTTGAGAAAGTACCTTTTCTATTCCTTCTAATTTCTTTTCTGTTATAAATGTTTTCAAGTAATCTACTAAACCTTCTTCTTCAGCATATTTTTTAAAAGCTTCTGTTTTAAAAAACTTGAAATCATCATCATTTGCGTAAGGCATTTCTCTTCTTCTATTATTTCTAAAACTAGGAAAGCTGTCCGTAAAGTGAAAATCAGCTTTACAGACAGCTTTAAGCAGTTATACAACTGAAATCGGACGTTTTGGATTTCAAATGTTCAACTACTTATTTTTATCTTAATCTCTTCAATCTTAGTTTACCTTTTCTTCAATTGGTGTCGTATTTTTCAAATCACCATCTACAAATTGAATAATCGGAACGTATTGATTGTCTTGAGCATCTTTATAATTATAAGCAGGTGTCAGATAACCTTTTCTGAATTGATCACTTGCTTTCAAATCTTGTACAAAACCATTTCCATATTCGTGCAATATCATCCCAAAAGTAAATAGGGTTTCAAAACCATCATAAACAAAGCCTGAAGGCTGATTATTAAACTTCTCCTGATATTCAGCGATAAATGTTTTGGCTCTGAATGAATCATCGTCAAACCAATTAGGATATAGAATATTGATTTGTGCTGTCTCCATTTGAGAATAGCTCAATTGCTTGTACTTCAACCACTCTTGAGGTACATAAGCAGATGCAACTGTCCCTAATGATAACAATGCACTTACCGTACTTAATGCCTCTACTTCATTTGTAACTGCAATAAATACATGAGCAGTTGAATCTTTTACTACTTCCAAAGAATCATCATACGCCAACGGGTCAAACATTTCTTGTAGTAATGTAAACCCATCTACTGGATCAAACTCCTGATAAGCAGCAATTTTACCACCCTCAGCCTCATACGCTTCTTTGAAGGCTGCGGCCATCTGTTTTTCTTTCGTTGAATGCCCAAATACAACATATGTCTGTACCGTATCTGCTTGAATTCTGAGAGAATCACCTTCTGGGTATTGCTCTAAAGCTACTAACTCTTGTGCTCTTAATCTCTTTCCTAAACTTTTACCAATTGTCTCTGGCGTAGATGAAGCGATAAAGGCATTAGAAGTATTTTCAATAATCGCACTATTGTTTGAAATTGGATTGACCATCGGAATCCCTGTTTCATTGGAGAACTGCTGTACCAATGGTAACATATCTGCATACAACGGCCCAACAATAAGATCTACGTTCATCATTTTTGGATCTTCCAATAATCCTTTCAAATGTGTAGTATCTCTTTTGGTATCATAAGCCACTATGTCTATGTTTACCTCTCTCTTTGCCAAATACTCTTGAGCGATTAAAATGCCTTGATAGATATTATAAACAAACTCGTTTTTAACTCTTAAAGCATCTCCGTCAGTAGTTTCTGTAAAGAAAGGTAATACAACAGCTACTGTGTATTTATCTTTTTTCTCTGATTTTCTAACAACATGCTTATTGATTTCGATTCCCAAGTTGGTAGAAAGCTTATTTAATAAAGCTTCGTCTCTTTCTTCTTTCGGTTGTTCTAAAAGCTTATGGAATAGTAAAGTAGCAAGCTCTTCATTGTCATTCGCTTCACAAATTGGCTTCAACTCTTCTACAGAAAGTGCACTCAATTCTTGATAAACCATTGCACTATACTCTTTTTGAAGATTGGCATCTGTGATTTCACTCAACAACTTTAAACTCTCATTATACTTTTTAGCTTTTAAATAAGAACTCCCTAAAAGATATTTAGCTTGCTCTTTTTCGTCCCAATCAGCATAAGTTGTAATTGCTTTATTTAAATTATTTTGGGCTTCAGCAAATTTTCCTTCCTGATAATAAGCGTACCCAATCAATGTAAGAGCGTAAGGCTGCAATGTTGCCCCTTTCAAACCCATCATGTCTTGTAATACTACAATAGCAGGTTGGTACTTTCCTTGGTCTATTAATTGTTTCCCGTAAGTGTATTTCTCAACTTCAGTTTTTCCGCCTTGAGCGAAGGCATTTATAGAAAATAAAAAAGTTAAGATTAACGTGTAAAAGTATCTCATAAAAAATGATCTTCTTCTTATTTAAACTGAGATAAAAATTTAGAATATGCTTTGATACTAAGAAAAATAGCTTTCAAAAATCAAAATCAGTTGCAAGTTACAAAATCGCTAATGATTAAAAACACTTTGGTATAAATAAGTACAAATTCAAAATTATCTGATACTAATTCTATTTATTGTTTTGCGATTACTTCCTTCAAAAAACTTTTAATAGCACCACTATTAATACGTTTTTTAGCGTTGTACTCACAAAAAAAAAATTGAATTAATTATGATTTATTTTTGACTTTGTACTTAATAGGTAATAGACCTTGAGGATGTATAGTTTTAAAACGAAAAAGCCAATCTCAAAATATGAGATTGGCTAAAAAAAAGGAACTCTAAAACTATCTCTTTCGAATCCGTCTTACTCACCACAGTAAGAATCCGAAATCTGATAACGACTATTATTTATTATTGACTAGCTTATTTCAATTGTTTTCTTTTCGGCAGGAGTATTTTTCGGGAGAACAACAGATAAAATCCCATCGTCATACGATGCGTTAATTCCTTCCACATTTATATTGTTAGGTAGCGAAAATGATCTTTTGAAATCTTTACCTACAAATTCTCTCTTCAAATATTTAACTCCTTCTTGTTCTACTTCAGTATGTTTGTAAGTGACCACTAATTTATTTTGTTCTATAGCGATCTCTACATCTTCTTTCTTAATACCTGGAATGACAATCTCCACGGTAAAGCCTTCTGCATACTCTTTTACATTCATCGGAACTTGAGCATCTAATGGGTTCACTGTATCTAATACATTCACAACGTCACTCATAAGTGATGAAATAAAAGTTGTTGGGTAATCTGTCAACGAATGTTTCATTTTTCTAAATATGTTTTTGATTATGGTTAATTATCTTACTTCAATTTTAACAGGCTTTTTCTCTTCACTTTTTGGTAAAGTTACTGTTAAAATACCTGCATCAAATTTAGCTTCTAAAACCTCAACTTTAATTAAATCAGTGATTCTAAATGCTTTCTCAAAATCACTCACTTGATACGCATTCACCAAGAATTTCTCTTCTACTTTATTCTCTTCCTTAGGTTGCTTATAGTTAATATTCAATCTATTATTTTCAACATCGATTGAGAAAAACTCTTTTTTATAACCTGGAACTACTAATTCTAAATAAAATGCAGCTTCATCCTCCTTAATATTCACAGGCACAAATGATTGTCTACTTTTTTCAACTGCATTAATTACGTTTGAAACGAATGATCTTCTTGCTGATGGTCTATAGGTTGTAATACTCATGATTTTATTATTTTAATTTTAAATTGAATATCAAATTTACAGTTTGCTTATAGACAAGAGGTGTACCAAGTGAAAAAATGTGTCATTATGACATATTTGTTTGACGAAATATCATAATAAAATGACAAATTGTCTTTATTTAATTTATCAACATGACAAAACGAATAAAATAAAGTGGTCAAGCCTCTACTTAGGTGTGCCAATACTCAATAATAATTTTCGCTTTTTATTTTTGATTAAACACAAACAATTAATTACATTACAGGACATTTAATTACTTATCAATTCAAATTCATATCTATGAGCACATTAATGAGCGAAGATGTTGAGAAAAGAAGACGTCTGACTAAAATCATAGCACAAGTATCTAGGTTAGGAAACTATACTTTGGGGCGTGCTTTTGAACGTGAAGGTTTACCTATTTCGAGAGAACAATGGGATGTGCTTGTAATGCTATGGGACAAAGATGGACGAGCTCAACAAGAGTTTGCTACATTCCTGTTAAAAAACAGAGCGAGTATCACTAGTTTGGTCGATAACATGGAGAAGAACAACTTGGTCACAAGAGTTCCTAATCCTAATGATAAAAGATCAAAGCTTATTTATCTAACAAGAAAAGCAAGAGACCTTAAGGAACAAGTAGTAGGAATTGCCGAAGATGCCATTCTTTCTATCACTAAAGGAATTCCATTGGAAGAAGTGGAACAAGCAGCAGACCTACTAACAAAATGTTTAGAGAATATCATGGAATATGATGAAAGTATTCTTGAAGAACAAAAAGGAGAATAAAACTCCACAACCTAACTAAAACAAGCTCTTAAAAACTGAAAGGTTACTTTCAAAAATATGCAACAAACTAATACTCTTGTTTGTTGGCAAAAGTGTATTGGTTCAATAGTATTTTTTATCTCTATTCTATTTTCCAATACACTTTTTTCGCAACAGACACCCGATATAAAAACTGTTCTTCAATCACTCAATACCGGAAACCACTCCTATGGTATCAAAATCTTTTCTGACAGTTTAATGCCACTTATTTATGAGAAAAGAAACTACCAGCCCATTTGGACTTCCCAAAAAAATATTGAAGATCTTATATTCGTCATTAACGACAGTTACAATGACGGACTTACACCTGAGCATTATCATTTGAAAAAAATTATAGAACTCAAAAATAAACCTTCACTTACAGGAGAAGAAAGAGCACTCTATGATATTGTAATGACAGATGCCGGCATTCTTTTAAGCTCACATTTGATTTGGGGAAAAGTACAACCAGAAACAATTTCCTCTACTTGGAATTTTGACACCAAAGAATTTACAGAAGATCGAATCAACCTTTTCTTGGCTCCTATAGAAAAAGAAATGATTCTTGAAGCTACAGCAGCCATCAAACCTCACAACCTCCTTTATAATGGCCTAAAAACTTCACTGAGAAACTTCAGAGAAATTGAAGCCAACGGAGGATATGCTAAACTTCATAAAATTGAAGCTATCGAATTAGGTGATAATAACCAATTCATTCCAGAGTTAAGAAAAAGGTTAGCCATTACAGGTAATTTAATTCCAATTGATTCCACGGTGCTTCAAGTTGATACAACTTTTAGATCTCAACAAGAAGGAATCGCTATTGTTAATGCTCCTTCTAGTCAACCGGTCATTGATACGGTCACATCGATGATTCCATTTAATCCATCTCCCATTCTAGATTCTTCCTATGTTTCAATTCCTCTTTTAGACACTACATCTACAATCTATAATGAGAATTTAAAACAATCTATCATTGCATTTCAAAAAATGTATGGATTAGAGCAAGACGGAAAAGTAGGAAAAGCGACCTTGAAAGCATTAAACGTTCCTATTCATAATAGAATAAATACACTCAGGGTGAACCTCGAAAGAGCTCGATGGATTAATCATGAAGATGATGATAATTTCATCTTTGTCAACATCGCTGATTTTACCTTGTACCTTCATAAAGGTGAACAATGGTATTATAAAACAAATGTAGTGGTTGGTAGACCTTATCATCAAACGCCTGTTTTCAAGGCTAAGATGAGTTATATTGATATTAACCCTACTTGGAATGTGCCTTATAGTATTGCAAGTAAGGAAATGCTCCCTAAACTCAAAAAAGATGCAGGTTATTTGAAAAGGCAGAATATGAAATTATACGATAGATCCAACAATGAAATTGATCCGTATTCTGTAGATTGGAAATCTATCAAGCAGAAAAGCTTTCCTTACTATATTGTTCAAGGTTCAGGCCCTGGTAATGCTTTAGGATATATCAAATTTATCTTCCCAAATAAGTATTCTATTTACCTTCATGACACACCTTCAAGGTATTTGTTCAAAAGGAATTCAAGGGCCTTTAGCCATGGTTGTATAAGAGTGCATGAACCTTTGAAACTTGGTGAACAACTCCTTAAAGAGCAAGGTTACACTTTAGAAAAAATTGAAGAAATTGTTAAAACGGGCGAATTAAAAAGAGTGATTTTAATGGAAAGGCCTACAGTTTATTTGCTGTATTTTACAGCGATGTTAGGACCTGATGTAGCTGTACACTTTTATAATGACATCTATTCCAGAGACAAAAGAGTATTGAAAGAACTTGACAAGTCACTTTATTAAAGCGTAAACCCCTTCGAAATATTTAAAATCAAGGTAGAGTACTGTAAAAAATAAGGTCTAACATTATTTTTAATGTTAGACCTTATTGCGTTATAATATGTATATCAGCGTACTACTTTCTCCCTCCAAAAAAGAACGTCAAGAACATTGCTGAATAAAAACTACGATTATCTGTTGATGCCATAATCTCAACCTCCTTAGTATAGATATCAGCCATAATTCCCGCCTCTATACCTGTAATACTTCTTTTATTTACTCCAAATTCAAAAGAAAGTGAAGTTTTAAGTGCTAAACCTGCTATTACACTTGCTTGAGAAAGACTTTCAGCGAAAGATCCCGTACCTTCTATTCTTGTATAAAATTGATTGAATTGATCAAACGTCAATTGTTCAGTAACTAATTCTCCTTCATCATCCTTATATTTTAAGAGATAAGGTGTTATTAAACCAATAGAAGGACCTGCATTTACAATTACATTTACTTGGACTCCTTGTTTTCTTGCTTTCTTAAAAATGATCCATTCCTTACCAAACATCGGTCGGATAGCATAGAGTCTGTTTCTCTTTCCATAAACAACCCCCTCACCAGTGAAAGTCTGTCTTCTTTGCTCTTTCGGGTGTTTGATATTCAAGAATTCGATACTTAACGAATGGTATTTTCTTTCGTTCTTAATTTCTCCAACTCTTCCTCTAGTGACTTTTGTTTTACCACTGTTTACTCCAAGTGACTCTTCAATTTTATGCTCATAAAAGAATTTCTTAGAAAAACGTACAGAGGCACCACCAATAGTTCCACCATAAGTATTCATCATAATACCTAGAGCCCATTCTTTTTCATAATATTCATCTTCCTCCTCTACTGGAAATTGAGCAAAAACAGATAACGGGGTAATACAGATAAATATTAAAGAGATGATTATATTCTTCAAGTCTAGCTAATTTAATTTCGTTCAGATAAATAAGATAAGGGTTTACTATAGTAATTTACATTCTATAAGTGACTCCTACAAGTTAAGAGAGTAATGAAGACAGTACCTATCAAAAAAATATTCAGACAAGAACTGCTGCTTTAATCGTAAAGTAAAATCCAATTTATCTTTCACTTTACTAATCTTGTTAGAATATAACAAACTTAATCATAAAAGTAAATTTTTGTTAGCGTAATTGTTTTAAAAAATTGAGATCAAGGGCCTCTTTATCAGATCACACCTCATTTTTATGTACCTTATTTAAATCCAATACGATTACTTCTAAAATTTTTCATTTAACGTTATCACAGTAGCTAAAAAAGTTGTAGTTTAGATTTGTATCAATTTGGCAAATAAAGAAATTTAATCAATTGTACTTTTAGTAGTATTCCTGATAAAAATGTGGCTATTTATTATGGTTATATTTCTTTTGCTTGGGAATCATAGAATAAAAATTTTAATTTTGTTTCGCTCAGTTCAGACGTTTCTTTATTTACTCAATAAAAAAAGAATTGCCCATTAAAAAAGAGGCTCGACAAATTTTAATAAATATATAATATGAAAATATCCATCATTGTAGCAAAAGCTACTAATAATGTGATAGGAAAAGATAATCAGCTGATTTGGCATATTCCTGCTGATTTAAAATACTTTAAAAAAGTGACTTCTAACCATACGGTAATTATGGGTAGAAAAACACATGAATCTATCGGTAAGTGTTTACCTAACAGAGTAAATATTGTCATTTCTAGGAATCCTGACTTTCAGACTTATGACGGAGGCCAATTAACCAATAGTTTAGCTAATGCCATAGAAATGGCTAGAGAAAGAGGCGAACAAGAGGTATTTATTATCGGTGGTGGAAAAATTTATGAAGAGGCAATGAAAATTGCAGATAAGCTTTATATCACAGAAATACATGATCAATTTGTTGGTGACACTTTCTTCCCTGATATTTTACCTACTCAATGGTCAGAAATTTCAAGGTTTGAATACCCCAAAAATTTGACGTCTCCGTATGCTTATTCTTTTGTAAATTATATCCGTAATAAATAATAAAAAATTCCATGAATTACATCGTCATTAAAGTGAAATGCAATGAAGAACTGAGTGAAGTGCTTCAAGCGGTATTGGGAAATGTTGGGTTTGATGCATTTCTTGAAAATGACCATGGTTTTGAAGCTTCCATAGAGAAGGGACTTTACAATGAAAATGAAGTCAAAGAAGCCTTAGCCTTCTTTGAAAAAGAGATAACTTACACAGTTGAAGAGCAAGAAAAGCAAAACTGGAATAAACTATGGGAAAGTCATTATGATCCCGTAGAAATAAGTGACGAACTTCAAATTAGAGCTTCTTTCCACCCTTCTAACCCTCAATATAAATACGAGATTGTCATCACACCCAAAATGTCATTTGGTACTGGACATCATGCAACAACTACTTTGATGCTAAGAAACCAACTGACCATTGACCACAAAGGTAAAAATGTGGCTGACTTAGGATGTGGTACTGGAATTTTAGCGGTAATGGCTAAACTGCTAGAAGCAAAGCAAGTAGATGCTTGTGACATTGAGGATTGGTCTTGTGAAAACGCTCTAGAAAATGCAGCTCTTAATAACGTGGATTTAAGAGTGACTGTAGGAACGGTACACGAAATGGAAAAGCTAGATGAATACGAAATCGTGTTAGCTAATATCAATAGAAATGTATTATTGGAAGAAATGCCTACTTATCAAAAACTAATTACAAAAGGCGGGAAACTATTATTAAGTGGTTTTTACACAGAAGATCTTCCAATAATTACTGAAAAAGCAAATTCAGTAGGTCTTACTTACCTTTCACATTTAGAGAAAGATAATTGGGTAAGTGCCGTATTTGAGAATTAATACTTTTTGGAGTATTTTTTGCGAAACAAGCTTATTAGTAGGCTGTAATTGATCAAAAGTGTCTATTACAGCCTCTTTTATTTTTAAATCCGTCTTTTGAACTTATGTTTTCAAAGCTTCAATATAAATTACTACCTCTACTCTTCTTATTGAGTTTTTACTCTACAACGCTTTGGGCACAGTCTGAAAATAATGCAAAATCAGATTCCCTAATCCAAAAATACTATCATCCCTTTACAGAATATGATAGCTTTTTAGTAGATCTCAATTTGTATTTACAGAAAGGTGTCCGATTAGGAAGTGATACCATTATGCTTGATTTTGAATCGCATTGGCAAAACAATGTAATTCAGGAAAATCAAAAGAAATGGATTTATAAAAGTACTAAGCGTATGCACAAAAACCGCATCACTTATAGAAAGCATGCGGCTTTGTACTACGGTTGTGTGATGGCATTTTTAGACTCAGCAGGTCATAATAATGGACAGTTTACGCGATTCTTAGAAATAGCAGATACTTGTCTTATTTCCTATAGCCCAAAGATTACCCATAACTTCTTCTATAAATCAAGACTATTTTTAGAGAAAAGACTGATTGAAAAATCAAAATATACAACCATCAAGGTGAATGGTGGAGAGTATGAATTCACGCACGAATTGGCCGCTGAAGGTTATGTGAGTGATAATATGGTCATAGATATAAATACAGAAGCAACAAAGGAAACGCCTAAAGAAGATTGGTTCCAATCGGGTGAAGATGTAGCTCAAGAAGATACTTCTGGCTCCTCCGAATGGGGAGACGACTCCTCTAGCGATGATAGTTCCTCATGGGAAGACAATGGAAGTGTAGATTGGGGTGATGATAGTGGAGGTGACGACTCATGGGACAGCGGCAGCATAGACTGGGGCGATGACAGTAGCAACAATTGGAGCTCTGATGACGGCACATCAGATTGGGGAGATTCATGGAATGGAGATGACAGCAATATCGAAGTTTATGATGAAGGAAGCAGTGACGGAAGAGACAATGGTGTGGAAGCTGATACGTATGCTTTCTCTGAAGATTGTAATGATCAAACTTCTGAAATTCAAGATTATGACCCTGGGATAACAGAAATGCCTCCATTAGAAGGACCAATGCTTCATATTTCTGAAGCTGATCTTCTTATTACTACCAAATTTGACACAGCGTTACTTGAACATACTGTAGGTACATTCTTATTCAAATCTGATACAATTGTTTGTCAGGGAGGACGTTTCTTCTGGGAAAATGTCAACTTCTCAAAAGATTCTGCTTGGTGCGAATTACCTCACTTTAGTTTTGATACAAGAGTAGCTTACATTGAAGCAGACCATGCAGAAATGTACTTTAGTCATTATTTAGATACGATTGCTATTGGTGCATTTACGTACAAAAGTGGCCACTTCAACAAATTTCCTGAAAGGGCAATTTATCCTCAATTTATAAGCTATAACAACAATTTACATTGGAAAAACCTTCCTGAAGAAATTGAACTAAAGGGCGGATTTGCGATAAAAGGTATGCATACCGTTTCCAAAGCTATTTCTGGAGCACCTACTACTATCACCGTAAAAAATGATAGTGCTGCTCTTTTCACTTTGAGTTCTGACAAAGGTGTTAGGGTCAATGATGAAGGTAAAATGATACGAACGAAATCAAGTAAGGTAGATATTTTTTATGCTGAAGATGACACTATTGAACATCCTTCAGTCAATACCTATCTCAGTATTGGAGATAGCACCAAAAAAGTGTATTTCCGTAAAACCACTGATATCTTTAGATTTAACCCTTTTACCTTAAGTGCCCAAGATGTAAATGTTTATGCTGACGCAATCGAATGGGATATCCAAGAAGACTCTTTAGATTTTAAAATTATAGGAGGGCAAAAGATCGTTCCTTTAATTGTTGAATCAGAAGATTTTTTCCACCCAGGATTTGTATCAAGAATTCAAGGAATGAAAAAATTTCATCCGTTAATGATTCTTGTTAATCATTCGAGGTCACATAGACGTAAATGTTTTGATGCTGGAGCACTTGCCAAAGAACTTAATATCAACGACGAACAGTTTGATGAAAGTTTAAGATCAATGGCCATTGATGGACTTATTGATTACGATCCTTACTCGAGGATCGTAAAACTTAATGATAAAGCCTACAGGTATCTTGATCGATATTTTTATGCATCAAGTGAAAGAAGAAGAAGAGCAATGACTTCAAGGATGAATTTCGAAAGCTTAAGTGCAAGACAAGAGAAAGCACTTTATGACAGAGATTTTGATAATTTGAGTATTGCGGCTTTACTTCCTGAAGATGGAAGTGCCAATGCTACTCTTTCCTTAGATGATAGTTCTAAATTGATTCTCAAAAAAGTGCCTTACTTCCCTATCTCTGATTCACTCAATGTGTCTGTTACTCCGGATAGTGCCGGTTTAACGATCGCAAAAGAGCGACAACTTACATTTGGTGGACAATTTATAGCAGGTACTTATATTTTCAGAGGTGATGAGTTCACTTTCGATTATGATAGTTTCCTAATACAACTAACGGAAGTGGATTCTATCAACTTTATAGTAAAAGACAGCCTTACTGGTAAGTTAAAAGAAGCTCCAAACCCTCTAGTTGACTCAGGAGGTACACTTTATATTAATAAATCATTCAATAAAAGTGGCTTATTAAGTATTAATGGTTACCCTTCATTCAACGCCACATCAGATAGCTCTAGCAAAGGCGGAAAAATATATTACGACAGACCTACAATTTTAAATGGTGCCTATGACAAAAGAATTGTCTTTGAACTTGACACATTTACAGTTGACGCATCACAAGAACATAGTGACGTTGCTTTCAATGGTGTTTTAAATACAGGAGGAATATTCCCTTCATTCATAGACAGTGTGGTCATGGACCCCTCTACAGGTATTTTTGGTTTAAAAAGAAATACCAATCACAATGCCTCTTGGGGAAGTTCAAAAGGATGGCCTATTTATGTCAAAGAGAAAAAGACTGAATTCGGCCCTAGACTGTCTGGTAAAGGTCATTTTGATGGCGACTTTTCTTTGAGCCACAAAGGTATTAGAGGAGAAGGAGAGTTAGAATATCTAAGTAGTGAATTCAAATCAGAAGATTTTATTTTCTACTCAGATTCTGTGACTACAAAAGGTACAAAAGGTATCATTGAGTCTGACATTCACCCAAGAGTAGACATGCATACCTACGAGATGAAATGGTATGTATTCAAGGATAGTATGGCTTTTAAAGGATCACATGAAGAACCTTTTACGATTTATAATGACGATACTAAGTTTTCTGGAAACCTTGCCTTACTTCCAACGAAAATCTTTGGAGAGGGAGAAGTAGAAACCTCAGAATCAAATAATAGGTCTCAGAATTTCAGATTCCAAAAAGACGGTTACATCAGTAGGCACTCCACTTTTGATATTAAATCTAATATTGAAGGAAGTCCATCAATGCATGGTAATGATATTAGAGTTGCTAGAAATGTCGTTGACAATAAAGTACTGATACGTACAGAAAATAGCAGTGGTAGTAGGTCATCACTTACTTTCCCTGCCGTTAACTTCCAAACCTCAATTAAAGAAGCACTTTGGGATATTGAAGCAAAAAAGATCTTCATGTCCGCTGGTAATGGTCAAAAGGGTAAGTTTATATCAAATGAACCCTCTCAAGACTCCCTACTGATTGAAGGTGATTCAGCGAATTACGACTTAGCTTCGAGTAAATTAAATATCTATAATGTCGACAAGATAAGGGTTAATAATCTTGATATTATTCCTGACTCCAGCAATCAAACTGTAAAAATCAGTAATGGGGCCACGATAGAACCTTTGACCAACGCTAAAATTATTTTAAGTAGATATACAAAACTTCATACTGTATACGATGCCAACGTAGAGCTTATTTCAAGAAAAGAAATCAACGCTACAGGTAAGTATAATTATAAAAATGAGCTTGGTGAGACAAAACTGATCATGATAGATAGAATTATCGCAAAGGAATTCTACAATAATGATCTTGATGATAATACAATACAAAATAGAGCTTACGGAAAAATCTCTGAAGATGATCCTTTATTATTTGTAGGAGGTTTACAATACTATGGTAAGATTGGCTTAGTGGAAAATAAAAAAGTAGCCCGCTTTAAAGACGGCAGTGCTCGATTACATATTCCAGGTCAATCTACACAATGGTTTAAGTATGAATCTACAAATGATGATGATAATACAGACTCTACAGCACATGTAATTGTAGATCAAAATTTAATCTCTACAGAAGAAAATCGTCCATTAATCACAGGTCTTTTCTATGATGAAAAAAATGGATATGTCTACAATAGTTTCATTGAACGTCCTGACGGATACAGAAAAGAACATCGAAAAATCTTTAATGTAGAAGGTTTATTGAAGTTTGAATCTTTAGATGGAACAAGTAACAAGGGTGTTTTCAATATTAAACCTAAAAGGTATTTCGATGAACTTGCTAATGGTGAAGAAGAGCTCTTTGCTTCAATTGCTGGTAATTGGTTTAGTTTTGATCATCAACGTAATGAAATCAACTTTAGAGGTAAAGTAGATTTACTAAAACCAAACCCTAAAGAAAAAGTACCTACTATTGTTACTTCAGCTGAAGGAGTGGCAATGCATGAAATTGACGAACTAACGATGAATGCTTCTTTTGCAGTTGGACCTCGATTATCTTCTAAAGTTGCCGCATATATTCTTAATGATATGCGTTCTAATAAAGAAGATGCACCAAGAGTACTTCCAGAAGATTATGAAATCGATAGCTTAGGAGCATTAAACCATCAAATTGTTCCGTTATTCAATGAAAATCAATTTAAAAACTACTTGAATGGCTACGACATTGCAAGGTTACTGAACAACTATATTGTCATTTTAGACAACCCAATGATTTGGAACAGTAACAACGCAGCTTTCCATTCAAAAGGAGAACAAATCAAACTACTTTCTGCTTTTGGTGATGATATTAATACCGTAGTCACTGGTTTTATTGAAATACCAAAAGAAGAAGAAGGCGATCAAGATGGAGATCGTAAACCCAACGATAGACTTATCAATATATTCCTAGAAGGGCCTACAGGAATTTGGTATCATATAAGACAAGATAAAGGAGAATTAAGTATATTTAGCTCTAACAAAGCTTTCATGGAAGACATAAAGAAACAAAGTGATGTTTCTCCTGGTGATGCAAAACAGACTTTTGCATTCTTAGAATGGTATTATAATACCTACAAAGATGGCTCTGAAATCCCTTCAAAATATGATTTAGACCTCAATTCAGCTTTTGAGCAAGAAAGTGATTTTGGTAATGATTTCGATGGCGTAGATGACAAATCTGCTGAAAATGAAGAGGAAGAAGACAGTCTTGATAGTATTCCAGTGGAAGAGGAAGATGATGGAGATGATTTCTAAATTATACTAGAAAGATGACAAGACTTTTTTATCTTATTCAATCAGCATTCTTATTATTATGCTTAATAGGAATGTCTTCATATACTGTTTATGGTCAAAATGAAATAGACCAAGATGGTAAGAATAGCCTACCTAAACCAATGGTGGTTGCAATAGATTCTATTGATGAAGATGCACCTACTATTGAGTTGAACCCTGGTGCTCCGGAAGAAAAGGCTCAGGTGAAAAGGAAGAAAAAAAAGAAAAGAAATGTCTTTTGGGGAATTAAAGCCAAAAAACAATATACACGCTCCAATAGCAAAGGTAAAGTTGTATTTGAGCTTTTCTTTGTTTTACCTGAGTATGAAACTCCCAACCCTTATGCTCCGCTAAAGTATTATTATAATCCTAAGGAACGTAAAATTGAAAGAAAATCAACTTCTAATTCTAAATACGGCATTCCACTTCATGGTTCTTATGTAAAAATCGTAGAAAAAGACACCGTCACTACAGGTTATTTTTACAAGGGACTTTTAACAGGGAGATGGGTTTGGTATGGTAGCGACAAAACTATAAAAGATAAAAAGTTCTACTACATGGGGTTTCCAAAGGATGCTGAAATTACTTATTACGATTCTAAACAAACCAAAGTAAAAGAAGTAATTCCTTATCAACATGGAGAACTCAACGGTATCTATCAATCTTTTTATGAAAGTGGAAGAAAAAAAGTAGTTGGTAGTTATAAATATGGTTATAAAATTGGGAATTGGACCGAATATTATGACACTTTGGACCGAAGAGGTCAACAAAGAAGAAAGAAATTAACCCAGTATAGAAATAAAAATAACGTATACAGAAAAGATTACGCTGGCCCTAAAGTAAAATACGAATGGGATGAAAATGGAAAAGTTACCCACAAGAGTAAGTAATGATGATATAATTTATCTATTGTACACTGAAATTGCATTAAACCAAGTACTTAATCCACTGAACAAATGTTCATAAGCACTTTTTAAAACATTTCTTTTAATTAAAAAAGCGTACATTTGTAGAAATTATAGCAAAGTCAATCCGAGATGTTAGATAAACTTGAGAAAATAAAAGAACGCTTTGATCAAGTAAGCGAAGATTTGGTGAAGCCTGAGACTGTCTCAGACATGAAATTATACGCCAAATTAAACAAGGAATATAAAGATTTAGAGAAAGTTGTCAAGAAATACTTCGAGTACAAAAATATGCTTGAAGGTATTACTGAGGCAAAGGAAATATTAGAAGAAGAAAAAGATCCAGAATTGCGTGAAATGGCAAAAATGGAACTTGATGAACTTCAAGAAGGAATTCCAGGTATCGAAGAGGAGTTAAAAATGCTTTTAATCCCTAAAGATCCTAACGATTCTAAAAACGCAATCTTTGAGATTAGAGCAGGTGCTGGTGGTGATGAAGCTTCAATCTTCGCAGGAGATTTACTTCGTATGTACCAACGTTTCTGTGAAAAACATAAATGGAAATTATCAATTACTGACTTTGTAGATGGTACTTCTGGTGGTTTCAACAAGATCGTAGCCAATATTCAAGGCGAAGATGCTTACGGTATGTTGAAATACGAGGCAGGTGTTCACCGTGTACAACGTGTTCCAGCTACAGAATCTCAAGGACGTATCCACACTTCAGTAGCTTCAGTTGCTGTACTTCCAGAAATGGATGACGTGGAAATTGAATTGAACATGTCAGATATCCGTCGTGACGAATTCTGTTCATCTGGACCTGGTGGTCAGTCAGTAAACACCACTTACTCTGCCATCCGTCTTACTCACCTTCCTACAGGTATTATTGTACAGTGTCAGGACGAGAAATCGAAGTTGAAAAACTACGACAAAGCATTAAAAGAATTAAAATCTCGTCTTTACGCTATCGAAGAGAAAAAACGTCAAGAAGAGATTGGTGCAGAACGTAAGTCAATGGTAGGTTCTGGTGCTCGTTCGGATAAAATTCGTACGTATAACTACCCTCAAGGTCGTGTAACAGATCACCGTATCAACCACTCGGTATTCAACTTACCAATCGTTATGGATGGTGAATTACAAGATTTCATTGACCGTTTACGTATTGCAGATAACTTAGAAAAAATGGAGAACAGCGGTTTAGCTTAATTAGCACACTTTATCCGAAAATCTATATTATTAGAAAACCCTCATCTATTTAACTAGGTGAGGGTTTTCTATTAAAAGTGCTTCACTGTAGCTTTAACTCCGAAGCGGCTTTCTTTGTAATACATTTAGACTCAAGTTATAAGCAGACATTATGGTATCCACGGACAAGGGTTTATTCAGATAGCCCTTTACAGTAGGTAGCATATTGGCTTTTTGAAGATCATCATCATTGATGGAAGTGGTTAAAAGAAATAAAGAGATCTGTTCTCTAATTTCAATATCTAATTTATCGTATTCAGTAATAAACTCCCATCCATTCATCCTTGGCATATTTATATCTAAAAATATGATATTGGGCAAAGGATAACGCTCTTTATCTTCTTGCTTAAGGTAATCGAGTCCCTTTTCAGCACTTAAGAAAAAAGTACATTTTCTAGTAATTTTTGAGTCTTCGATGATCAACCGATTAAAAAAATTAATTGATTCACTATCATCGATTAATAAAATATGTGCTAATTGATCCATTATAAATTTGGTAGGTTAAAAAAGAAAGTACTGCCTTTTCCATAAGTTGATTTGACCCATAACTTACCTCCAGATACTTTCACTATTTTCATACAGTTGGAGAGCCCAAGACCGGTTCCTCTATAAACACTTTGATCAGTATGTAATCGTTGAAAAACCTGAAATATCTTCTTTTGATGCTCTTCACGAATACCGATTCCATTATCTTCTATGCTAAAAAGCCAACCGTTTTCTTGCGGTTCCGCTTTAATAATGATTTTTGGTTGATTACCTTCTCTCTGATATTTTAATGCATTTTCTATCAGGTTCTGAAATAGCAACCTCAAACCAACTTCACATCCGTTGAGTGTAGGTAAAGAAGCGGACTGAATTATGGCTTTTTTTTCATTAATCATTATCTGTAAATCCTCAACAATACCTTTCAAGATCTCATTAAGGTTTACTTCTGTGATGGTTACATTAGTTCCTAATCTTGAATGATGTAATATCCCTTTGATCATATTACTCATTCTTATTGCAGAATTTTCTAGATAACTGAGACACATTTGTCCCGTATCATCTAGTACATCATCATACTTATCTTTAAAAATTTCAACAAAGCTTGTTATCGTATTTAAGGGTTCTTGAAGGTCATGGGAAGTGATATAGGCAAACTCCTCCAAAGACCTGTTTTTTTCTTTGAGTACAATATTATTTTCAATTAACTCTCTTTCTGCTTTTTTCAACCTGGTGATATTGTTACAGGTCACCATTACTTCTTGACGTGAGAGTGGAATAGCCTTAATGACATAGGTGTTCTTACTGACTTGGCAATCTCCATATTCAACTTCCCCTACATTAACTGTTCGCTGTTCTCTTAGTGATTTGTAATACAATGAAGGAAGCCTGGTCTCAAATAATTCAGGAAAAGAAGTTTTAAAGTCAGTCCCTACCAAATCCCTCAAGTCAGTTCCTATAACCTCTTTATTGACTGAATTCGCATACACAATATCAAAATTTAATATTTCATCTGATTTCAATCGTAAAACATATACTGCCGTATTTAAATGGTCAAGTAGTAAAGAGGTGTTATAGGATGGTTTCATAGGCGGTTGTATAATAGTTACTTGGGGTTTATCATAAAAGATCAATTTAAAATAATCTAGAACTTTTGCACTCTATGACATGAAGGTTATAAGAAAGGTGAAAGATATTCTTATTTAAATACTCGATTTTTTTCTCTCTTGTTGATCGAATAGTTATAACAGTTTACACAAAAGTAAACATCCACTTAACACATTGTACTGTTATTGGGTATATTGAAATAATAATTCTTTTTGCCCCTGCCTCACTCTCTTCAATTTTTATTTTACAATCCGATAACGAAACAAATTCTTTAATAGTTCGATCTCTTTGGAATAAAAATAATTTGTCTCCTAATAGTTAAATTTCAGCAATATTGAAGTATATAAATACTCCATCCAAAGACGATAATACCCCTTAGGATGGAATAGGTTAGACTAACTCGTATGTTTTATTTTTTGATAACTTATTGAATAAATAATCTTTTTTTCGTGATCTCTCTACCCGATTTTATTAAAATATAATATATGCCTGCACTGTAATGTCGAGAAATATCCATTGGTTTTAAATAAGAATTAGAGCTTATACTTTCAATATACTCACTCCACACCTTTTCCCCTTTATTATTAAAAATTTGAATACTCAAATCATTTCCCTTATTCAAACCAGAAAGGTGAATTTGTGTCTCTTTTCCTTTCGTCACACTATTAGGCATTACTTGAGCACATAATTCTATTTTTGCATTCGTAAAAGTAATTTGAATAGGGCCAAATATTTCATTTGCACCATCAAGATCTACTTGTTTAAGTCGATAAAAAGCATTTGACAATGGATTGTGATCTTCAAACTTATATTCAATCACTGATTTAGAGTTTCCACTGGCATTTACTCTACCTATTGTTTCCCAATATTTTTTATCGGATGAACGTTGAATATCAAAATAAGCAGCATTATTTTCTGAAGCAGTTTCCCATTGCATCATCACTTTGTCCTCTTTTAGATAGGCTTCAAAATAAGTCAATTCAACAGGAATATCTTCTGGAGTACCATTGTCAGTTATACCCTCATCATCTTCAGGGTTGTTTTGAGCGAATGATAAATGAGAAATTAATAACAATGATAGAAAGAAATATATGGTTTTCATGATCAATGAGCGATTTAGGGAAGAAGGTTATAACAGGGAAAAAGCTATTAGAATTGCATGTTTAAAGCAGAGTATAATTGGAAGATAGCTTGATTATCACCGTGATGTAATACGGAATATTGAGGTTCTACAAAGAAGTTGCATACTGTGTTCCCTACCTTCACTATTTTACCAATACCAAAGCCTACAGGAACGTTGTATTCTCCTTTTTCTAAATTAAAATTCCATGTTGGAGCTGTTCTGAAGTACATTCCATTGCTCACTTGCCAGAATGCAAATGGTTGTATAGCCATGAAATTCACATCATTTCTATTTGCGTCACCTCCTACATCGGTACGCCAAATCGCTAAACCACCCACTTGGAATTGTGGAGAGACACTTGCATATGCAACAGCCGCTGCACCTGCTGTCCACTTACCTGTACCTAACGAAGAGTGAGTAGCTGTTGGAGCTGACACTGATGGTCCAATACCTACTGATAATGTTGGCTTAGATACGGCTAAATAAGCTCCGAATAAGTCAAAATCTCCTAGTCCAGATCTACTTATTCCTAACTCAGGATTTGAATAAGTATTGATGGGCAATGAAGCTCTCCATAATACTCGCCCAGTTGGTGTAGCAAATCGCATCCAATAAGAAGACTGCGTAGCTTCACTATTTCCAGAAAGGTTTGGCGAATAATACTGTTGTAGATTGAATGCCGTCAAATTGGCTAAGGGATTATTTGCTTGTGCTTTTTCTTCAGCAGTTTGAGCAAATGAGAATGATGATACCAGAAGTAATACTACTATAAATAGATTTTTCATATTTGAGAGATTAAATGATTTTGATAATTCAAAGCTCTCGAAAAATGCTCCCCTATAGTGTAGTGTTTTACCAATTGTACCTTTTTAGGTAAATTACTTAACAGACTTCAAAAAAAGAGAATACAAAAAAAGACCTCATATTATGAGATCTTTAGTAGCTCAACAAACTACTGACAATAGTCTGCATGCAATGGAAAAATATCACACTTCAGTATTATACCTCACCAAAAACATCATGGATAGAATCCGTGAAGTCTAAGATGGAAACATAAGCGTGATATCCTTCCTCCATTAATTTATTGATCATATGATCTACTTGAAAGCAGTGCATTGCCACAATACAATCATTGGGAAACTTCTTTCTTACAATCCTCAACACTTCTGCAGAAGAAATACTTACATCCAGGAGATTTACAAAAATATATCCTTCAGATGTCAATTGATCATCTACGATTTCTTCTAAGTCCACTCTCTGGATGGGTGTCAAGGAATGAATTTGCTCTACAAGTTTATTATTTAGATTATTCTCTTTTCCTATTAATAAATTCATGTCCTCAGGGTTTACACACAAATCTATTCTTTACATTGGACTAGTCAATCAGAGAATTACCTATTTTGCATAAAAATCTTAGATATCATCGAACAATTCTCGGTCAATTGCGTATAAGATCAGCCCTGCCAAGTTTTTACTTCCCGTTTTATCCAGAAGATTACGTTTGTGAGCATCTACAGTCCTCACACTAATGAAAAGTTCTTCAGCAATCTCCTTATTTGTTTTTTCTTTTAATATCAAATGAAGTACTTCTGTTTCCCTTTCGGATAACGGAACCTCCAAAGCCACATTTGATTTTTGTGGTTTTACCTTTCTGATGTTATTAATGATAGCATTTGTTACCTCCGGAGAATAATAAGTTCCACCCGAATACACCATTCTGATCCCGCTAATTAGTTCTTCCTCACTACAGTTTTTCAATAAATATCCCATGGCACCTTCTCCTAGCATTTTCTTGATATGCTGACTTTCTCCCAACATTGTTAATGCCATTATTTTTATAGAAGGGTATTTCTCTTTTACGTTTTGTACCAACTCCAAACCATCCATGACAGGCATATTTACATCCGTCAGCAAAATATCTACATCACTATTTTTCTCTAACTGATCCAGACAATCTTTTCCATGCTCCGCCTCTCCAATAATTTCAAAATCACTTTCATCCAATAGGAAGTTTTTCAATCCTTCTCGAATCATTTTGTGATCATCTACCAAAAACAGTTTAATCTTTCCCATTTTATAGTCTATCTATTAAAAGTTTTTATTTATCTCTATTAATAATGTCGTTCCCCTCCCTTCTCTACTTTCTATTTCCAAAAATCCATCGATGGCATCCAATCGGTTTTTCATTCCTTTGAAACCTAAACCAGTTTCTTCTTTCAAAACCTTTACTGCATCAAATCCTACACCATTATCTTCAATCGTCAACATATAAATATCTTCATAGTTTTTCAATTGAATATCAACTTTAGTTGCTTTCGAATACTTAAATATATTATTGATTCCCTCTTGAAGAATACGATATAAAGTCAATTTGATTTGTTGATTTTCAATTTGGTGTTCTTCAAAGTTGTGGAAGAACTCAAATTCAATTTTATCAGTACTCTTATCCACTTCAAAGATTAGGCTTTCAAAAGCCTTGATAATACCAAAATCTACTATTGCTTTTGGCATCAAGTTGTGAGCGACACTTCTACTTTCTGTGATGGATTGTTGAAGGTAGTCGTAGGCTGTTCCGAAAGTCTCTATGACATCGGAAGATAAGCCATTTATACTTTTCCTCACTTTCTGGAAATTCAATGAAGAGACAGTCAAAGTCTGCTGTAACCCATCATGAATATCTTTCGAAATCCTGTTTCTTTCAATATCCTCTGTCGTCATAACAGCATTTAGAATATCCTGTGCTTTTTGTTTAATGGAAGTAATATCTGTAAGCGTTCCAACTACTCTTTCCGCATTATTATTATCATCTCTTGAAACTATTTTCCCTTTGATTTGTACCCAAATGTATTTTCCAGATTTATTCTTCAGCCTGCCTTCGGTAATCAGACTCCCTGCTTTACTTTTCAGTATTAAATCAAAGTAGGAGTCTGCTTCTATTTTTTTTAAATCATCAGGGTGAACTCTACCGGAAATTTCTTCTCGCTTCTCCTCAAAGGCATAAGGTTCATATCCCAGCATTGTGTAAAGTGCTGGACTGAAAATCACCTGATCTGTTTTTACTTTCCAATCCCAAATACCATCATTAGAAGCCTCCAAAGCATATCTAAGTTGTTCTTCTCGATCTGCTATTTCTTTTGACCTTTCGATGACTTTTTCTTCCAAATTCTCATTGAGTTCATTCAACTCTACTACTTGACCTTCAATGATTCTTTTTTGTCTTCTAGTCAATCGAACTCTATTGACAGCGAAAATTGTAAACAAGGTGACTAAGCCTAAAATGATGATTAAAGCAGTTCTTTGGTTCTTTGATTGAGTTAATTTTACTTTATTGATCTGTTGTTTACTTGCATAATTCAAACTATCAGCTAGAGCTCTTTTTTCGTTTTCGTATTTGTATTGTTGATGTAGTACATCTTGCTGGTTTTCTAGATTAAGTACACTGTCTCTTGTATCAATATAGATTTCATAATTCTTCAAAGCCAGTTTACTTTGTCCCAACTCCGAATAAATTTTATATAATTCCTTCGCAAAATCTCTGGTTTGTTCTATTTCTAAGCCTTCTGCGAGCATCATGGCTTTATTTATATTAAAGATTGCTTTATCATAGTTTCCTTTCTTTTTGTAATACATACCATAAGTATAGTAAGAATTCGCAATCCCTTTTTTGTTGTCCAGTTTTGTATTTATTTCTAACATCTCATTGACGATTTCTAGGACACCTTCTAATTGATCCTTTCTTAATTTTATCAAGGCTTTATTAAAAAGAAGATTACTGATAGAAAGTTTACGGTCTAATTCTTTTGCGATGGATAATGCTTCTTCAAAATATTGAAGGGCTTTATCATATTCTTCTCTATCATCATAGTAAATCCCAAAACCTGAGAGACATCTTAACATTCCTGCTTTATCACCAATTCTCTTTCTGATGTCATAGCTTTTTTGGGTGTATTTCAAGTAATTTTTATCATCTTTAAGTTTAGAATAGGTGTTAGCAATATTCATATAGGTGTAGGCTATTGAATAATCATTTCCTTTCTTCTCATTAATTTTTAAGGCTTCGAATTGAAGCTCAACGGCTCCACTCATATCGCCTTTTCTTGATTTCAATATGGCCAAGTTATTTAGAGGTGCACTTTTGAGGACTCCTGCTTCAGTGTACAATTCATGGCACTTGATAAGGTTCTTCTCAGCATTTTCATAGTCTTTTTGTATAAGGTGGATGATCCCAATATTGTTCATCACATCCGCCATACGTTCCTTATCATTTAAACTTAAGAAGAGCTCATAACTCTTCTCATAATAGGCTACAGCTGTTTCATATTCACCTCTTGCATAATAAGTGGAACCAATACCATAAATTCCCCTAGAAACTGACAAACTATCTTTGGCTTCTCTACCTAAAGTGATTGCTTTATTAAAAGTTTCTTCAGCTTCGACATAACTCCCTTTCCTATACAATGCCTTTCCTCTTACAATCAAAGATGCTGATTGATACTCTAACAGATTCCTTTTTTTAGCATATTGATAGCCTATTTCAGCTATGATGAATACACTATCTGTATCCTTCTTGATGATTTCTTTACCATGCTCCAATAAGGCCTCCAAACGAGTGGTGTCTTCTATTCCTGCATCAGACCAAATACTCCATAAAGAATCCGCCTTGGATTGACAGAAAGCAACTTCTGAAAAGAAAATCAAAAAGACGCTAATCAAGATAATGTTACTTTTCATATTAAATGCTCTTTTTGATTTCAATTAATAATGTTGTTCCCCTTCCTTCTCTACTTTCTACCTCTAAGAAACCTCCGATGGCATCCAATCGATTTCTCATTCCTTTGAATCCCATTCCTGACTCTCCCTTCAGTACTTTCTTTACATCAAAACCTACCCCATTATCTTCAATCGTCAGCATATAAATATCCTCATAGTTTTTGAGTTGAATATCTACCTTGGTGGCTTTAGAATACTTAAAGATATTGTTGATCCCTTCTTGAAGAATACGGTACAGGGTCACTTCAATTTGGTAGTTGTCTATCTGATATTCTTCGAAATTATGAAAAAAATGAAAGTCGATTTCCTCACTACTTTTATCTACTTCGGTGATCAAACTTTCAAAGGCCGAAATAATACCGAAATCTGTGATTGCTTTTGGCATTAAACTATGTGCTACAGATCTACTTTCGGTGATTGACTTTTGCAGGTATTCCCAGCCTGTTTCGAACTTTTCAATTACTATCTGAGGAACACCTTTCAAGTTCTTTTTGACTGACTGAAAATTCAATGAAGAAATTGTCAATGTTTGCTGTAGACCATCATGAATATCCTTAGAGATTCTACTTCTCTCATTATTTTCAGTACGAATAATAGCCTCAATAACTTCTTGTGTTTTCTTCTTTTTCTCTGTGATATCAATGTACGTTCCTACAATACGAAGTGGATCTCCAACCTCATCTCTTTCTACGATTTTACACTTTACTAAAACCCATATTTGTTTTCCATTCTTATGCTGGAACCTAAACTCCTGATCCTCTATTTCATCAATCAATTGCTGTTTTCTTGGTTCTTCATAAGTGGTTATCCAAAGATCTTTATCATCTGGGTGTATAAATGGTAAAATGCCCGTATGAGGGTCACAATCACTAAGTGTATATCCCAACATTTCTGCACAAGCATCGCTGATTTTGAGCGTGTCATAGTACACATTATAATCCCAGATACCATCCTTTGTAGCTTCTAGAGCATATTTCAATCGTTCTTCACTTTCGAAAAGGTTGTCGTTCAATTCTGTGATTTCCTCTGTTCTTTCCTTTACAATATTTTCTAGATTTTCATTCAGGTATTTCAGCTCCTGAGTTCGTTCATTGACCTTAATTTGTAATCTTCTTCTTTGTGCTTTTAATACGCTCAACCTCCATTGAAAAATTAGATAGATCAAAAGTCCAAACAAAATAACATAACATGTTTTTGCCAATAAGGTCTTGAACCAAAATTCCTTTTTGACAAATTGATAAGGATTACTGAGGTAGGTAAAAGAGTTGTCAGAGTTTAGAATTCGTGCTTTAAAAGTATATTTCCCGGCAGGTATATCATTATAATACGCCACCGTTCTGGTTCCCATTTTAATCCACTCTTTATCATACCCTTCTAATTTATATTCATAATTAAAAGTTGCTCCTCTCGAAAAATCAAGTGTTGACAAATAAAACTCTAATTGATTTAGATCTGCCTCAACTTCTGATGGAAACGTATTCAAGAGTTTACCATTAATGGCTATCTGTTGTAAACTAAGCTTGGGTGGTGAGTAATAGACATCTCTAGGTCTGAATAAATAAAGGTTATGTTTGGTCAATAAATACAATTCTGATTTATGCTTGACAAACTGTGGCTGATAACCTAATTCATGAAAAGCACCACCAAGTAAAACCCATCGAAACTTTTTCCCCAAATTGATTCGATGTCCTTTTTGACCTGAAACCGGAATTATTTCTTGAAGATAAGGCTCTCTCGAATGCACCACATAAAACCATTTCCCTTGTGAGGAAGACATTGCAATCATCATAGCCTGATTAGCAGGCAGATTGTTACGGGTATCATATTTTACAGCAGTGCTATCATTAATGATATGTACAATTCCACTTCCATACGTTCCCACCCAAAGCGTAGAATCTTCCTCCAAAGCCAGACTTACCACATATTTTTCTAATGCAAAGTCTAATTTACTTAACTTCAAAGAGTCTCCTTCCACACTGTAAAAGCCTAAATTTGTACTTAACCAATCTTTACCCAACGTACGGTTCAAACCTTCAATTTCTACGAAACTGTTTCTGACTTTTAGCAGTGTATCTTTTTTTGCGATGTAAAATCCAGTAGGATCGTTAAGAAGATAATCACCGTTGGAAAGCTGAAAGAAATCGTATACTTTTCCTTCTTTCAGGTGATGAATAACTTGGTAAATACCATTGATTTTTTGAAGTTCAAATGCTCCTTTGTCGGTGGATAAAAGAAGGTGATTGTTGATAGAAATGGCTGTTTCATAAATTACATTTCCGATATCACCAATGACTTTCAGCTTTTCAATTTGATTATTCTTGAATGTAAAAAGTCCATTTTCCCTTGATCCCAAAATAAGCTGTCCGTCTATATCAATAGGCCTTTGAAAAGCGACGTTTTGGGCTTCTTCAGATTTATTCATTTGATGCAAAGCAGTATTTGAAAAGTAGTTCAATCCTGCCATAGTGCCCAGCCAAAGGTTATTGTCTTTATCCAAAAAGATAGAGCGAATAGTACTGTTTGTCAACCCATCATCGTCATACATAGAAGAAACCTGATCTTTATAAATACGATGGAGACCAACACCGCCTCCCCAAATTGTACTGTCTTCTTGAATAAGTATTTTTCTAACAGGTGATTTTGTCTTATTTTTTCCTACCCACTGTTTGATAAAACCCTCCTCTTTAGAGTAATGCCATAGTTCGCCCCAAAGCCCACCAATCACATAATTATCACCAAAGTCTTTAATCGAAAAAGCCATCATACCGACGGGATCATTAAATACTTTTTGTATTGTATTGGTACTTGGGTTCCACTTATAAAAAATGGATTCGTCTTTCTGTGGGAATGTATGTAAGCCATAAATATTTCCATCATCAGAAGGAAATATTCTAAAGGGTCGAGGTTTAGGGTAATTGTGTTCTTTCAAGATACTGTTCTTAATCGAATACACTTTTCCATACCTCACAAACCAAATCACTCCATTTTTATCTTTAAAAAAACTCATGATACGGTTCAATTTCTGACCTTCCTTATCATAAATCTGAACCGCTTTATTGTCTTCCAAGTAAAAAACACCTCTTCGAGTGGCAAACCATAGTTTTCCATCATTATCAAACTCTATATTCACAATAGACTCCGTTTCTATAATAGGATCTGATTTTAGATTGATAATCTTAATCTGCGAACCGTCAAACTTCAAGAGTCCTCTGTCCGACCCAATCCATAAGTAGCCTTCTGGATCTTGATTGATGGCAAAAACTCTATCAATAGGAGTTTCTAGTATTTCAGTCCATGTTTTTAATTCATACTCATCTATTGGAATAAGTGGATTTAAGGATTGAGCGGTAACTATGCCTGAAAACCCAAGGAATAAAAGGAGCAGTATTTTAGTAGTTTTAAATAAATAGTTCAGACAGTACATAGTATAATATAGTTACCCCACTAGTTCGGACTG
>NZ_JTAM01000055.1 GCF_000812565.1 Flammeovirga sp. OC4
AACTGATGAGTTATGAGACAGCCTCTTTTATTTTTTACATACTAATTAAAGTGTCTATTTAGAGCTATGTAATGTGCTAAATAATGAATGATATAGACATGTGTATTTTTATTAATTTCATTGAGTTTTTGTATATTCTGATCTTTCATGTACGAAATTGTTCCTTGTAAACCTAGATGATGTGCCAGAATAACTTTAAGATAATCATCTTCCAGATAATTCAAGTGATGCATAAAATATTGAGCTACCGCATGTGTACTGGCTTTAACACATTCTCTCTTATCTGAATTTTTATAAATAAGTCCAAGTTCCAACGCAGTGTCATACTTAAATTGCCAAATTCCTTTCGCACCAGTACTACTTTCAGCTGTTGGATTCATATGACTTTCAAGAGCCGCGACATATTTTAGATCAGTGTGTAACTTGTATTTTGAAAGAATACCGTTTACATCAAAAATGGATTCATTAATTTGGCTAAGGTATTCGAAATAGAATTTTTTGGATTTTGTAAGTGATAAATACTTTTGGAGTATTCTTTTTTTACCGTCTTCATCAATTATAATTAACTGATTGGCCACCATTATACTATCGGGTACAACAGTAGTAGCAAATGCTCCCCCGTAGATAAAATAGACACAGAAGAGTAAGGGTATTAACTTAATCATTTAAAAAATACTTGGTTAATTGTTACAATTGATCAAACAACCCTATTTTCAAAATAGTTCAATTTATGTCGATATAGTACAAGTTTTTTCTTAAGACATGTATTTGTTAAAAACTATAGAATTTAGCTTATAAAAATGGCATTCTATAGTTTAGAGGTGAATTCTTAAAATTATAATCTATTAGAAAATGATTTTAGCATGAACATAATTTGATATTTTGTTTAATTAAACAATAAATATTACAAAGCAATAGATTAAAATAAGTAATTCTTCATTTCATCTCGTTACATTTAAATCATGAAACAACTCACAGTAATTTTTATCTTATTATTGACCTCTTGTCAGAATAAACCTCAAGTATTAGACGTACAAGGGCATAGAGGGTGTAGGGGAGTTTATCCAGAAAATACCGCACAAGCATTTTTAAAGGCCTTGGAACTCGGGGTAACTACTTTGGAAATGGATGTAGTGATCTCAAAGGATAAAAAAGTTGTTGTATCTCATGAACCATTTTTCTCTCACGAAATAGCCACTTCTCCAAATGGTCAATACATAGAGAAAGAGGATGAACTTAATCATAATCTTTATGCAATGACCTATTCTGAGATTAAAGAATATGATGTTGGACTAAGAAAGCATTTACGGTTTCCAAACCAAAAGAAATTCAAAGCTTACAAACCATTATTGAATGAAGTGATTGAAAATGCTGAGAAATATACAAGCTCAAATGGTATAAATAAGCCTTTTTATAATATCGAAATCAAACGAAATCCTAAATATGATAATATATATCATCCAGGGGTAAAAGAGTTTGTTCGACTAGTTTTAGATGAAATCAATCAATTTGACATCAAAGAAAGAGTAACTATTCAATCTTTTGATGTTGGTTCTTTACAAGAAGTTAAAAGAGTTGATCCGAGCCTTAGTTTGGTATTGCTGATCGAGAACACTAATTCGTTAGAAGATAACTTGCAAAAATTGGGTTTTATTCCTGAAATTTATAGTCCCTACTTTGAGATAGTGACTGAAGAATTAGCAACAAAATGCCATCAAAAAAATATCAAATTAATTCCTTGGACTGTAAATGAAGAGGATGATATACTTGAAATGATTCAATTAAATGTAGATGGTATAATCACAGATTACCCTCAGAGATTAAAAAATGTCATGGAAGAAGAAGGTATAAGAACTATGTGATATTCTCGATTTTCTTAAATTCATAATAGTAAATCAGCACGAATACTTTTCCCAAAAAAATGTAATTCAATTATTCATTTTTCACTCTTAGGTCTTAATTCACTACATTTGTTTCACTTTAAAAACAAACATATAGCAATGGCAAGTTTAGAGTGGAAAACAGTTAAAGAATACGAAGAAATTACCTTCAAGTCATTGGATGGTGTTGCTCGTATTGCAATCAATAGACCAGAATGCCGTAATGCATTCACACCAAAAACAGTTGATGAATTATGGGAAGCATTGATTATTTGCCATGAAAGTCAAGAAATTGGGGTCGTATTAATCACAGGTGAAGGACCTTCTCCAAAAGATGGAGGTTGGGCATTTTGTTCAGGTGGTGATCAACGTGTAAGATCAAATACTGGTTATAAAGGAACAAATGGAGTGAACCGTTTTAACATCTTAGATGTACAACGTCAAATCCGTTTTATGAATAAAGTAGTGATTGCTGTCGTACCAGGTTGGTGTGTTGGCGGTGGACACAGTTTACATGTAGTTTGTGATATGACGCTGGCTAGTAAAGAGCATGCTCAATTTAAGCAAACTGATGCTGATGTAGCTAGTTTTGATGGAGGCTTTGGTTCAGCTTATTTAGCGAGACAAGTTGGTCAAAAGAGAGCAAGAGAAATATTTTTCTTAGGTGCGACTTATACTGCACAAGAGGCTTTTGAAATGGGTATGGTCAACAAAGTGGTTCCTCATGATGAGTTAGAGCAAGAAGCATTTGACTGGGCACAAGAAATTATGACAAAAAGTCCAACTGCAATCAAAATGTTGAAGTTTGGATTCAACTTAATTGATGATGGTTTAGTAGGGCAGCAAGTATACGCAGGTGAAGCAACTCGTTTGGCTTACGGTACAGAAGAAGCCGTTGAAGGAAGAAATGCCTTTTTAGAAAAAAGGAAAAGAGATTTCTCTAAATTTCCAAAATTCCCGTGATTTATACATAATAATATCTATAAAGATTTCAAAGGCTTCACTTTCAGTATTAAAGTGGAGTCTTTTTTTGTATTCACTCTATGCTGTATAAAATCAATTTCTATTAGTATCAAATTGCAACTACCAAGAAACTCAAAAATTTTAATTTCCCAATATCGTTATATCTCTCTAAAAAGTATTATATTTTCCTCATCTTAAAAGTAAACTATATTTCATGAGTCCATCTTTCTTCAAAAGACGAATGAAATTCAATTATTTATCCAAAAAACAACTAAATGCAAATGGAATTAAAAGAGAAAACAACCGAAACTCTAGAGAAAGAATTAAAGTCTCTTCAAACTTTAACTGGAATGCTGGCCGGAATACTGGCACTTTTATTCATTGTGTGTATTTACGGGTTAATCAGTGAAGGTCCCAAAAGTACCATAACGGCTTTATTGACGGTGCCTATTGCTTTGGGTGCAATTCTACCAATGAATTATAAAAAAATAAAAGAAATTAAAATTGAATTAGAAGAGAGGTAAAATCAACTTCTTTTATCATTTTCTATGTTGAGAGATCTTTTTGGAAAAGGGGTCTCTCTTTTCTTTGTGTTTGTGGTGTGTGTTGAGAGGATAAAAAAATGGAATAAGAGTTGTAATTTGTATTCTACACTTTAAATAAATTATTAGATCGCTGTTTTATTATTCTATCATGAAATCAAAATTGTTTCACCTTATTTTATTGATTTTTTCTTCAGGATCGGCTTTTAGTCAAACAGACTTTTATGAAAAGCTTGCGGATTCAACACTAACGCTAACAAAACAGCATGTAGTTTACGATCCTTCTTATTTTAGATTAGATTATCCGAATGGAGATGTTCCATCAAATAGGGGAGTGTGTACTGATGTTGTCATTAGAGCCTATAGAAAACTTGGTATTGATTTACAAAAAGAGGTACATGAAGATATGGTTGCTCATTTTAATAAATATCCCAAAAATTGGGGTTTGACGAAAACAGATAAAAATATTGATCATAGAAGAGTACCCAACCTTATGACCTTTTTTGGTAGACATGGTTCGACGTTACCCATCACTCAAAATGCTAGTGATTATAAAGCAGGAGATATAGTTTGTTGGAATTTTGGAGGAGGTCTTACTCATATTGGTATCGTTTCTTCAGAAACAACGCTTTTCTCTAAAAGACCAATGATTATACATAATATGGGTAATGGTCAAGTATTGGAAGATATGTTATTTGATTATAAAATCATCGGGCACTATCGGTACAAAAAATAGATTATCTATTACAGTCTTCAACGTTCACTGAAGTGAAATGGTACATGTTTTCCATCTTCTCTAACTTCATAACCTTGGTATTGATGGTTTAGAATCATTTCATGTAAAAATTGATCAGACCCTTTTAATTTTAGTTTTGCTTTTTTTATATCTTCAAAATAGAAAATTGGACCTAGAACGTCATAAGCGTGACCTGAAAGTTCTGATAAGATTGTAAACTGAATATATACAGGAGAATGACTGATATCATTCATAACATTAGAATTATCATAATACAATAAATAGTCTTGCTCAAAAAGAATTGCAGCTTCATCAATATCTGTAGTACTACAATATTGTTCATTAGGGTCTATCGCTATAAAGGTCCAGCCTCTTAACTGGTACATTAATGTTTCAAAATTTGTACGGTTATTCTTATTTAATGGTGTGTATATTGGAAGCCGCCCTGTTTTGACAGCCTCCAAAATAGTATATGCCATATCCTTGTAAACATCATTACCTTTAAAAGTGGTATTGATATGAACCTCTTTGTACTTTTCTTGTGAAAATGAGATCAAAGATAAGCTCAAATAGCACAAGAAAAGTACACTTTTAAATCTAAATGGAGGCAATCTTTTCATCTAATGAAGCTTTTGAAAGTGGTACAATAGTAGTTTTGAACTTAATACTATTCATTTTTTCACTTGAAAGTTTTAGAAGTTCTCCTTCTGATAATTCACCAATTTCTACTTTTTCTTTATTTGTAAGAGGATTAAAAGAGAACAGTTTTACATTTGATAATGAGGCATCTACTAATACAAAATCGTTAACTATATTTTCACTATTTACAGTGTAGTATATTATAGTATTTAAATGTGGATAATAAGCGTAAACCTTATCGATATTTTTATTTTCAATTTTGAGTTGGTAGGTAATTAATTCCTCTTTACCGATGAGATAATCATAATTATACAAACCATTTCCTTTAATGTTCATGGTCTTATAAAGCCATACGGAGTTAGATGCTCCTTCTGTCCAGCTTGACCATTCAGAACCCCAGTCATCTGACTCATCTGAAAAACCTTCTTCTAAATTACCTTGTTTGGGTTTAAGAGCGCCCCAATCTTCTGAAGTAGAATTATTGGAAGCATAATCCAAAACAGGATTTTTTAAGTTATCCCATTTTTTATCTTGCACATTATATTGGAAACCATTGTAATGGTCATTACCATCAGATATATATGAGACCTTTATGTCTTTTTGAAAGTCTACTTTTTGGCCATTAGCGGTAACTTGTATGGAATACATTCCGCCAGACACATAAATTCCATTTTGATCTTTCATTTGTATGTCGTCTAATAACATATCGTAATAGTTCGCATACATTTTAATAGTGATATCTACCTCTTTCACATTTGGATCATTGATATGGAAAGTGTTTTCTTTGATATGAAGCAGTAAAGAATCTTCAAAAAAACCTAGAGTTCCACAAGAAGAGTTGTTCCATTCTTGTTGTTGGATGGATTGAGAGTGTACACTAAAGTATTGTAGTGTAAGGAAAAGAATGAGTGTGAAATTTTTCATCATAAATTAGTGGCATGAATTGAGTTAATTCGTATGTTGTTATTCTAGCTAATACTAGCTAAAATACAAGTAATCAAACATATAATAATAATTAAATAACCATTTTAATCATAGAAAACATCATACCAAATTTTTATTTTGGTAGTAATTGAAGGTTTCATTTTTGTGATGTATTCAATAATATATTTATTACTAACGTAATTTGTTTTTTGTATACGTTGAAATTCTTTAGTTTTTTAGATGTAGAAATAAATTGTAAAATAGGAAAAGAGAACTATTGATAAATCTGTATTTCAGAAATAGTAATGTAAGTTCCCTTTTCTTCTGAAGTAAATGCAACTTTTGCGTTTAATGCATTTACTCTGAACTTAATATTTTTGATTCCAATCCCTTCATTACTACTACATGTACTGAAACCAATTCCATTGTCCTCATAAAATATCGTCATCATGTGGGTTGTTTGGTCAAGCATAAAATCAATAAATATGTCAGTTGCTTCACTATGTTTTAAAGCGTTGCTAAATAGTTCTTGCAAGATTCTATAGCAATGATTTTTGACAACTTGTGATTGAATTGGAACATCAATAGTATAAGTTGTATGAATATTGAGGTGATTACTTTTATATTTTGCACATAGATCAAGGAGTATATCTTCAAAATCTTCTTTATCATATTCTGGAGATACCAATCCATGGCTTAAGCTTCTTACACTTTTAATAGTATGTTTTAATATTTCTTTTACGTTATCCGTATCAAGGTCTTTCGATTTATTAATCAAAGCCAAGTTGCCACCAACATGATCATGAAGTTCTCTACCAATTCTATTTCTTTCATCTTCTTGCCCTTTTATGACTGCTAAAGAATACTTTTGTTGTATCAGTTGATTTTGAATCTGTAGATCATTTCTTTCTTTAATGATAGATGACGTTTTCTTTAATATAAGGAGGAGGTAATAAATAATATCAAAAGTGAAAATGATAAAGTAGAGTGTTCGTGTAAAGTTGAGTTTTTTGTATACGCCCATATTGGGGAGTACAGAGAAAAACAACACAAAAATTGTTGTGATCAGAAAAATTACTAACGTTGGTATCGCTAGTTTTTCTTTTGACTTTATACCTAAAATAATAACCATTAGATAAAGGCAAAAAAGTACCAACGTAAAAATAGTAGAGAGTTGTGCAAGTAAGAAATTAACAATGTTGGGGTAATAAGATGAGAAGGGATACATTAAAATACTTATAAATCCTACAACACTTGCAATATGTACAATTTTAAAAGCAAATTTTGGAACTCTATTTTTATTGGAAAATATCAAGAACACATAAAAGTAGAATGTACTAATCGAATAAGAATAAGAACTGAAAACAAGAAGATACTTTGTTAAATTAAAGTGATTATGACTTAAAAGATTAGTGATGATACCGCTTTCAGATTCAAAGAATAAAAATGCACTGATTGAACTTAAAGTATAAAACAAGAAAAGCTTTTCTTGGATGATTAGTCCTAAAATTATCCCAATAAATAATAGACTTATCACAATTGTTCTTGTTGTGAGTTTAATGTTTTCTTCAAAGTCTACCTCCTTTTCAAACTCATCTTCACTGAGGACCCAAAACAGGTTATCAACTGGAAATCCTTTATTATTAATCTGATAATAGAAGTCGACTGTCTCTACTCCATTCAATGCAAAAGTAATTGGAATTCCCAAACTTCTGTCGTACTTGGTTGGTTTGGAATTATTTTCCATGTCAACAAGAAGTTTTGTTCCGCTTCTATCAACTTGCCAAAGTTTAAAGTCTTCAAATAGTATATAATTAAACCTTAGAACATAGTTTTCTTTTACTGTACTATGGACGGTAATTTTGTGGTATTGAGTATCAAAAAAATCGTAATTTTTAGGTGTGCACTCTGAATTACCAGGAATAGTATTGACATCAATTTCTGAAAGTGTACAGTGTGAAACGATTAAATTAGTATTCGTTTGAGCGTAAGTGTGTAACGTAAAAAGTAGTAATATAGAGGTGAAAAGTATTTTCATTATGTCAGTAAGTTTTCAACGGCATATTTGATTAATCCTGCCTTTGAATCAATCTTTAATTTTTGTTTAATTTTTTTTCCATGAGTGATGGCTGTATCCGGACTGATATTTAATAATTCGCCGATCTCCTTCATTGTTTTTCCCATTGCTATATATTTTAGGACTTGTTCTTCACGAGGAGAGATAGGAGTAAAGGTTTTATTGATGTCAATTGTATTATGATTAATTTTTGGACTCATGTACAGCTTATCATGCAAGACAGCATTTGTTGCATTTATAATATCTTCTACATTATCATCTTTAAGCATATAACCTTGAACACCAAGTTTTTGTGCCTTTCTAATAAGTGAAGGTTTATTGTGCATAGAGATGATGAGGTACTTAGAAATATCACCTCTTTCAATCACCTTTTCAATAAGTTCCAAACCTTTCATATTTGGCATATCCATGTCAACAAATACTAAGTCAAAATCAGAAAAATTATAAGCTAGTGAAAGAAGAGGATCGTGGATAGTAGTAACTTTTGATGGTATATATTTTTCAATAATCTGTTTCAGACCATTGCTAAATAATTCATGATCATCAATGATAAGAAATTTAAACATTTTAGATAAGTTGCATGAATATGAATACAATTAGATACCGAAAGGTAAGAGAAATATTAGTAGTATGAAATACCTATTTGTGGGTATTTTGATGGTTATGCACATTGTTATTCATTAAATAGGGAGCTTAGCTAGAGATCTATTTTAAATCTTTGATGAACTTATCAAGGTCTGTTTCTTTATCTAAATTCATTTTCTTTCTTAATCTATATCTGTTCATAATCACACTACGATTTGTAATATTCATGATATTTGCAATTTCATTATTGTTAAGGTTAAAACGAATCAATGCAATCAATCTGTGATCATTAGAAGTTAATTGAGGATACTTATTTTGAAGAAGAATAATAAAATCGTGGTGCAGTTCTGAGAACAATTTATAAAAGATGAAGTTTTTCTTATCATTGTTCATTTCATCATCTATTCTATCAATCCATAGTTTTGCATTTTTATGTTTTATGATGGATAGACCTTCACTCATCTGTCTTAGAAAATCATTTTTTCTTGACAATTCTTCAGCATACTGAATAAGTTGCTCATTTTTTATCTCAAGTGTTCTTTTATCGAGATCAATTTTTTGTTGTTTCTTTTGCTTCTTCTCGGCTTTTTTGTTGATCATAACCCATAGTTTATAAGATAGGATATAGGCGAAAAGTCCAATAATCAATAGAGGTAAAATAATCCAATAGGTTTGATACCATTTTTTTTGAATTGCTATAGCTACAGATACACTACTAGGAGCACTATTATTGATTTTAGATTCCACTCTGAATTCATAATTACCGCCTTTAAGCATTGTATACTCTCTTTCGTTGTTTTGACTCCAATCAGACCAATGATCATCAAAAGGAATAAGTCTCGTTCTGTATTCTACGATGTCATTTTTATCCTTTGTCACACCATACACTAGTTTGATATTATTCTCATTTTTCTTCAGTGTAATTGTAGGGTCGATAAAAGGATAAACATATTTCTTATTTTGATTCATTTTATCAGAGGTGATCACCTTGGATATAACAGGCGGAGGAAGTTGTATTGATCTGTACTTTGAGTTAGGATCAAACGTTTTAACACCTCTTTCAGTCGCAATATAAAGTTCTCCATTATGGAAGTGAATAAACTCATGATCTTTCAAGAATTGACCTTGTAATGATTTGAATAGATTGCTGTAATCATAAAAATTACCATTGACAATATTCATTCTCATATGCAGCTTTCCGTTACTGATATAGGCATAGGTTAATCCTTTATCAATTACTTTTAGTGCTGAAATTTGAGGATCTTCCAATTGATTGAGGGAAGGTAAGTTGATGACCTCAAATGATCCATTTTGGAAAGTAGATACTTTTCCTTCGACTAGAAAAAGTAATTCATCATTGTTTTGAGGGAATATTTTTTGGACAGAAGCATATTGTAAAATAGATAGTGTACTATTTCCTTTATATTGATATAAGACACCTGTATTACTCTTCGCCCAAATACAATTATTTTTTTGATCAAAGTATAATTTAGGACTTCCAGGATAATTTAAATTTTCTTTAGTGATTAATTTTTTATTTTGGATTATTGAAAGATATAAACCTGAGTAGGTCGACAAGAAATAATTCCCATTTAAAAATGAAATATCCATTACACCCATGTCAGTATAAAGCGGAATTAGTTTCTTGTTTACTAAGATAAATAACCCTTTGTCGTGACAGATAAAAATCGTATTATTAATTTTTTTGATATTCCAGACTTGCCCTTGTGATTGAGGGATAATTTTGAAATTTTCATCCCTTTCAGAAGCATACAGACCTTTATTAGTCGCTAATAAGACATTATGCTCATTTTGGATTATAACATTATATGTGGCACCACTATTAAAGATGGTTTTGATTTCTCTTTGCATTTCAATTCTTGAAATACCATAATCTAATCCACACCAAATATCACCATTTTCATCATTGAAAACAGCAAGAATAGTATCATCTTTTAATCCATCTTTTGAGGTGATATGCTGAATTATTTTTTGATCTGTAATCGAATAAATATAAAGTCCAGAAGATATTGTGCCTATCAAAATGGTATCACTGTCATATGATTTTACAGAAAAAAGACCTTCTTGAGAGATTTCACTAGGTAAATTAGTCACTTTCTGAATGAGGCCTCCGTTAAATGAAAAGACCGCACCGTTGGTATGTAAAATGTATAATTCATTTTTATGTGTAAAGAGAGCTCTGACTTTTTGATGTTCAGTAAGTTGGTCAATCACAACAAACTGATTGTTAATAATATGTCCTAATTGATTTTTATTGTCAGTAGCCCAAATTGAATTATTCCATTTTTTTAGACTAGAAAAACCACCAGTTGTTCTGACCCTATTTATTTGATCCGTCTTTTTATTATAGATAATGACTTGTTCTTCGGTTCGAAAGTAAACATTGTTGTGACTTGTTTCTATATCCCAAATTTGTCCACCTTTAACAGTTCCGCAGTGTTTATATTTTAAAACGGTATTATCATCTTTATAAAAAAAACCAAACTCAATATTTCCACCCGACCAGATGATATCACCTTCAGTTTTTAGAGAAATAATAACATCATTATTTTGAGTTGGTACTAGTTCCCATGAATCATTTATATTGACCAATAAACCTTGATTATTGGCAATGTATATTATTTCGTTTTTATCTTTTACTATATCCCAATTCTGTCTTCCAGCATTATAATCAAAACGATCATATGAGATGACCGAAGGAATCACTTTTTGGCCAACGCAAATTAAAACCTGCAATAAAAAAATTATAGTAATACTAATTTCTTTCATGAAGTTAAATTTACGCCTTTTTTTAAAGTTTATAAAAGAAAAGCATGTTATTCAACTTTTTCAGAAGAACAACATGCTTATATGTAATGTTATTTTTTTGATTAAATAGATGAAGCTTCTTTCTCCATATTCTTTTTACCAAAAAGCTCTTTTACGATGACATGAGGATAAACTGTATGTCTTTTTCCTTCATAATCTTCTGTATCAAAAAAGGATATTTTTCCATTTAACCTTTGTTTTATTGGTTTTGGTTTTCCGCTTTTAAAAGACAAAACATCTCCTTTTGAGTTTATACTCAAGAAAGGAAGTTTTGGTATTGGTAAATAAAGTCGGTTACTTTTAACGTACTTTTCTGGAGCATAATTAAACTCCTGTTTTCCTTTTAGAGGAACCCATTTAAGATTTTCTACGCTATTATCATAGATATCTCTATTGATGTGCCAGACCTTTTTTCCTTTTGCATTAAAAACGGGCAAAAATGTTCTTCCTACAAGTGTATGTAAATAGGCAGTACTTTTAATCTTCTTTCCCTCTTTTTCCTTTTTTAAGGTAACCTTAAGTTTTTCTGTCACATTACATTTATAAGCTTTCAAAAAATTAAAATTACCTTCCTCATAGTCTTGTTTTAATAAGACAAGGCCGTCCATGTTAATCATGTAATCGGGGAAACCGGGTATTTCTTCAAATCTTCTCAAGGTGAATGCTAGTTAAGTCTATAATTAATATTGTTTGCTAGATTTAATAATGGATATTTGTATCATATCTATATTCAGACTTGCAAAAACAACAACAAATCAATTTTTAGCAGATATGTGATTTGTTTTTGTATTGATAAATGAGTCCTAATTCACATATCCTACTTTCAAATATAAAAGTCATGAGTTCTTATACAAACATGGTTAACTTATATTAAAACAAAAATTATCTTATTAATTTTAAATATTAAAACAAATTAACATCAAAGTGAATGTTAATTCATAATACTAATCTATACCAACAATAATGAACAGATTATTTAGTTCTAAAGAAGACCGTGATCGATTTATTGAAACTATTATTCAAGAAGATAAACAGGATTGGCTTTACAACGAGATCAAAAAACAAGATAATCCTTACGGAAATCAATTAGCTTGGGCTTTATCTGCTCTTTGTGATTTGAACGGCGATTGGTTAGAAAAGCATAGAGATGATATTGTTGATTGGTTACCAAATTTCAAAACTCAAGGAATTAAACGTTCCATTTTACGGTCTGTTATTCCTTTATCACTGTCTACCGAAAAAGAAGGGGAGTGGGTTGATTATTTATTTGAAGTCATCCAAAGTATGGAGACTGATATTGCAGTGAAAGTACATGCAATAGAAATTTTAGCGAAGTATGTAATGCAATACCCTGAACTAGCCAATGAATTATACTTAATTCTTGAAGATGGAATGCCTTATTATGGTCCGGCATTAAAATCGCGAAGTAAAAAAGTAATGCAAAAACTGTCTAAAATTATGATCTGATAAAAGGTAAGTCCTTGAATTGGTTTTTATTTTTTATAGAAACTATTGTAAAATAGTGGTGTATTATCAGTGTTATGGGATATGTTATTTGTTTTGGAACTATCTTAATTTAACCAAAAGCTAAAGATATTAAAATGAGTCAACCTAAAATTTTACCCAACCTACAGCCCTTAAGAGGTTTTCTAGCATTATGTGTAGTCATCTTCCACATTCCAGAAATATCAAAAACGGTCAATATTGTTTCATTTTCAGATTGGCCTATTTTTCACAAAGGAGAAGAAGCAGTTTGGGTATTTTTTACATTAAGTGGTTTTCTAATAATAGGGCAATTATATAAAGAATTGAAAAACGGCAATGTCGCTATCAAGAAATTTTATGTTAGAAGAATGCTCAGGATTTACCCTGTTTATTATGTAGTACTTCTTTTTGGGTTTATATATTATAGTTTAATACTTCCTTTTTTTGATATTGAATATCCTGTAGAATATTCGATTATTGAAGGTTTAGCATGGTGTATTGGTTTTTTACCTAATGTATTTAAGGTATTATATGCTCCTGGAGCCATATTGTTAGTATTATGGTCTATAGGAATTGAAGAACAATTTTATTTGATGGTTGCTCCATTAGCCAAAATATCAAAACCTAAACCTTTTACCGTTGGGCTGATTGTTTTTACCATCATTAGTTTTGTTCTATTTTTTCTTCCTGATTTTGATTTTTTACGCAAATATCATTTTATTTATTTTTATATGTCTTTCGGAGGACTTTTATCTGTATTGCATTACGAAGGAAAAGTGAATTATTTAATCATTAAAAACGATATTCTTCGTATTCTGTATTACTTTATGTTTTTTGCCTACTTCTTTACCAATGCTTTTGTGTTTAGCGAAGATGTCTTCATTCATCTTTTCAGTTTCCCATTCTTTGGTATCTTCATTTTAAATATCTCAAATGAAAAGCTTTTTATTATAAATAATAAGATGTTAAACTATTTAGGAACGATATCATATGGTGTTTATATGTATCATATGATCGCCATCAATTTTGTTTTGTTTCTAATTATGAAGCTAGAAGATTATCTTAATCTTAGTGATTTTTCATTAATTCTTTTCATCAACATTACTTGTATTATTTTAACTATTATCATTTCTCATATTTCATTTTACCATTTTGAAAAACCATTTTTAAGATTAAAAAAGAAGTTTAATGCATAAAATTCCCAAAGTATATTTTTGTGAATTTTTTGAAATAGGATATTTCTAATAATATATATTCTCATAAAACTGAAATACGGTATAGAATATTGATTAAATCAAAAGTTTAGTAAATTATTAACGTACTTATACTACATTGTTTATACTATTGTGCTTTTCTACTAGAACCTTTAAAACCCAATAGTAACTAAACATAATAAAATCTAAACTCTTGAATCTCGACTTAATGAATATAAAAAAGATCACCATATCATTATTCATTTTTACGCTATATTCAATTCAAACTTACGCCCAGTTTGAAACTAATATTAATTATAAATTACTCGATTCACTCAAGGAATTAAGATATGATGTGGCGTATTCATTAAAGATTCAACAAGAAGATATTTTTGCAGCCAAAGAAGCCTTACACTCGACACAAAAAAGTTGGCTTTCTTCCTTTACGATTGGTATAAGTAGTTTTAGATATTCCTCTGATGGAACAGTTACGCAAGTTTCAGCTTTTTCTGATATTGGTGTCACACTCTCTCTCGATTTGTATTCTTTCACTTCGTTGAATAATAGAATAAAAATTGCAAGACATGAATTAAGGAAAAAAGAATTACAATATTTTAGTCAGCAAAAAGCTTTAGAAAGAGAGTTAGTAGGGGTATATTCCGCCTATTTATTAGCTGTTGAAAAACTGAAGTTATTGACTAGTCAAGAATCAAATCAAATAGAAATATTAAATATAGTCAAAGAGAAATTTTTACGAGGTGAGGCAAAAATTGATGATTACCTCGCGATAGAAGAACTTTTAGAAAAAACTCGAATTGCCAAAATTGAGGCTGAAGTAGCCTCTCAAATGGCTTATAAGGAATTACAAATACTAACCACTGATTAAGTAACTATATTAAGTGCAAACTATATATTACATATTATTTGAAGTCTTAAAACGATGGTATTTGTGGACAATTCCTCCGGCAATAGCAGCAGTATTCGTTTACACAAAAACGGCAGATTTTAAGAGCTTTGAATCCAAATCCAAACTTCAGTTTGAGCTAACAAGCGATGAAAACTTAACTTTGAATAGTAAATCGATAAAACTATTTGAGTATGGTTTCTTATTTAGTGATGTGATTGAGGTAGCTCGATTACAGCATGTTACTCAACGTATCCAATTGCGAATTCTAAAAGACGGTGTAGGAGATAAGCGATACTTTGATTTTGAAGTAGATGAAAACCTTTATGGCCCTAATGAAATCATCAATAGGATAGATTTTTTAATCGAAAAAAATAAACTATTGGATATGCAACGTCCAATAGATGTAGTGATTTTACAGTTATTAGAGAAAAATGGAATTACTCCAGCTGCAGTTGAATCCAAGATTAAAATTTCAAGAATTGGTTCTAGTAAGTATATGACAATTACAGCTGAAGATAAGCTTGCTAAAGTAGCCTATTTTTATGTAAAAGTAATGGCTGAAGAATGGACCCAAGAGTATAAAAATGAAATTGGGCATCAACTAACAGGTAAGAGAATTATTATAGAGGAAACAACGAATAAGGCCAAAGACGAGTTGGATTACTTACTTGACTCTTTAAGAAACTACCAAGAGCGTTTTAATGTTTTTAATGTAGAGGCTTCATCAGATGCTGTTAATGAGAGAATTTTGGAGTTACAGAAAATGTTAGGAACATTATCAAAAAACCATGCAGCAAGAAGAAGAGCTATTGATTATATAAAACATCAATTAGAAGTGAAAAAAGATTATGGTTATGCAAACGAAAATCAGGACTTACATGAACAGATAATACATTTAAAAGATTCTTTACAAAAGCTGAAATTAAGTCGTGAGTTTGATCAATTTAAAGCAGATCAGCTACCATTTGATTATCAGTCAAATTTAGAAAATGAAATATCACATCTTGAAAGTCGATTGCAGAACTCTCTAAATGAGACAATTATAAACACTACTTATGATCCCTCTGCAACTAAACAAAGTATAGTTTCAGATTTAGTTGTGCTAGAAATAGAATATGAAAAAGAGGAAGCCATGATTCCGGTAGTAAAATCACAACTTTGGGAGGTGAAAAGTGAAGGAAAAAGGTTAGTGGGTATTATATCACATGTAGATAACTTAAAACATAAAATCAATACAAAAGAAAAGCATTACCTCAAGCTTTTAGATAAACTAAATGTGGCTTTGGTGTTAGAGAAAGATGCAGGTAAAGATTTATTTGTGATCGAAGAAGCGAATTTCCCTCTCAAACCAAAGAGTTCTAAAAGAATGCTTTTGGTGATTGGTACTTTCATGGGAGGGTTACTATTAATCATAGTTGCTATTGTTGCCACATTAGCTTTAGATAAAAATCTACATAAGCCTTTCCAATTTGAACATGAAACAGTGATAAGTACCGTCGCCATTGTTTCAGGTCGAAGGCATAAAGTCAATAAAATTATTCAGAAAATACCAAAGTTGAACCAATTTATTCATAAGCGATGTCAGAAGAAAAATAAGGTATTAGACGCACTTGAACGAGATGTGATTAAATCCATCAGAAAGCAAGTTTTGGAAATTGACACTAACGAGTCAGGCATTATATTATTTAACTATGTAAGAAGTAATAAAATGCAATATCATACGGTAAAGAAGCTGTATGATTTTTTGCGTGTATTGGGAGTTGAAACTTTGATACTTTATGCAAATTGGGATCTTCCTGATGTTGATTTTGAAGATGCACCCGTCATTGGTAATAGTTATGCAGATGTAGAGACTGCGACAGCTTCAGGAATGATAGATCTTTCTAAGTATGCTGCATCGCCTTATGATTATGCGTTACCGAGTAAGTGGTTCAAAATGTTGAAAAGATTAAAAGAGCAATATAAATATATTTTCATTTTACCTCCTCCAATCTATCAATCATTGGAGTGGAAAGAGTGGATGGATTTGTCATCAGACCTTTACTACATGTATGAGTTACATTTTCCATTCAATGAAGATGATGCTAAAAATCAAAATGAGATGTATGAATCGCACCTCAATATTTTAGGTACTATAATTACGGAAGACGATGAATATTAATTACCTTGACCTAGCCCATACTATTTTTCAGTTCATAAGTTTCTATTTCTTATGCTACAGTTTTTACTGGATGATGACCCTTTTTATTGGATCCTTTTACAAGGAACCAAAAACTAGTTCTTTTCCTATGAAAGATAGGTGGTTGGTAGTCCTTCCTGCCTATGCACCTAATTCTACTTTTTTTGAAGTTTTAAAAAGTATAAGGGATCATCAACCCCCGAACTTTATAGAAATGAAAACCTATGTTTTATTTCAAAATACCAATGCAAAATTTATAGATCAATGCTATAAAAAGATGGATTTCCTTTGTAATCATAAAAGCTTCCATAATCAAGAAGGAAACTCTTATGTACATGCATTAAAATTTATTTGTCATCAAATTACATCTGATAATCAGTTAAAGCTTTTTGATCCTACACATATTATTTTATTGGATAAAGATAATATCATTGCTCCTGATTTCTTCTATAAAATGTATGCATTAAGAGGAAATGGTTACGACCTCATACAAGGGAAAAGATTACCATTATCACATGTCAATGGGGTAACATCTTATGATCAAATATCGGAGTCTCTGAATGATATGATGATGCGACAATACAGAGTGAAAATGGGATGGTTGCCTGAACTGAGTGGAAGTGGCTTTTTGGTCGATAAAAGATTATTTGTAAAAGGGATTAATAAGTTAGATGAAAATAATCCAGGAATGGATAAGAATTTATTGATTAATTGGTTATTGAACTTCAATGATATAAAAGCTTGCTTCTCAAATTCAACTTTAGTTTATGAGGAAAAAACAGATGACCTTAATGTATTAGGAGCACAACGAACAAGGTGGTTTGCAGAACAATATCAAACATTAGCAGCTTATTTTGCTCCTCTCGTAGCAAAAGGGTTTTCCACTTTTAGATTCGAAATATTAGACTATGTATTTGCTTTATCTCGTCCACCGAGAAGTATTCACTTATTAGTAGTTCCTATATTATTGATATCGGAATTAATCGTATTCAAAACTTCAATTTTCAATTTATTGTCTTTATTGTTTCTTGTTTTTGGAGTGATTCTTTTTCTAACGAATCAAAGACTTTGGGGTGCTGCATTTCGAGTCTTGAAGATGTTCCCGTCTTTAATCCTGAGCAATTTGAAAAGTATTCTAAAAATTGGAGCTCAAACGAAAGGAAATTTCATCCATACTGAACGAGAAGAAAAATAAGATGGAACGATGATGAGGGTAGCAAAGAGAGTAATAAAGAAAATGATAGGAGAGCGGTATAACACCAATTTTGGTGCTTTCTGCCTCATTACTTTTGCATTTGCAATCGCTATATTGGTGATGAAAACCAATTGGGTAACAGGTATTGTACTTGCATTTGTATGTGTGGCTATTCCTATTTTCTTTTCTCTTTTCGTTAAACTTGAGTTTGCGATTTATTTTTTCCTTACCCTCTCAATTTTTATAGGTGTTCCCTTAAAAATCCCAACTTCAATACCGATTGGTATTTCCTTTGATGGATCTATTCTTTTCACTTTTTTTGGACATGTTTTTAGATGCTATGAAAGGAAAGATTATAAATCTACATTCAAATTTTATCCCGTTTATTTTGTTTATGCTTGGATGGCCTACAACTTTTTACAAGTAGGCAACCCTTGGGCAGCATCTAGAGCCGCTTGGTTTTATACTATGCGTCCTTATGTTTTTTACCCTCTCATTTTTGTTTTAACCTATTATCAATTTAGAACCAAAGAACAGATCCTTAAAGTTTTACATTATTTCCTTGTCATCACTACTATTTGTGCAGCATGGGGTTGTTATCAGTTTTTGTTTGGCTATCTAAATTTTGAAATGATGTGGGTTTTAGCCAACGATGCAAAACATTTGGTCTATATCAATGGGCGTTGGAGATCTTTTGGTACTACGGGTTCCCCTGCCCATTTTGGTGTTCTAATGGGTTTAATGTTCAATTTTTATGCGATATTAATACCCGTATATAAAAAGCTTTCTCAAAAAATCTTCATGATGATAGCTTTATTAATTATCTTCTTAGGTTTGGTTTGGTCTGGTACACGTTCAGGATTTGCAATTGTACCGATTGGGTTTATTATCATTATTGGTCTTTGGGGAAATACGAAAATTTATATTGTTGGTGCTATACTAGTGGCAATTATGACCTTTGTGATTGTTACTCCTTCCAACAATTACCATATACAAAGAATACAATCTACTTTCAATGCAAGTGAAGACGAGTCCTATAAAGAAAGAAAAAGAAATCAGGAACGAATCAAACCTTGGTTAGCTAAACACCCTATCGGAGGAGGATTGGGAAGTACAGGGATTTGGGGAATGAAATTCTCTCCTGGCACAATGCTTTCGGGATTCGCACCTGACTCAGGTCATGTAAGAGTAATGGTAGAAACGGGGTATGTAGGGTTGGTCATCTATCTTGCTTTTTATTTCGCAATGTTACTACCTGCTTTTTTTAAAGTCAAAGTATGGAGTTTGCAAGATCAAGATTATAAACTTTTAATTCTCACTTTCTTTGCATTTTATGGCGCTTTTATGGTTGTAGAACAAGCACAAGATATCAATGGTATTTTACCATTTAGTGTAGGTTTATGGTTCTTCTCAGCAATTTTTTGTAGATTAATAAAGTTAGCATTGGCAGACGAATTAAGAAGGTGGGTTGAATTAAACGACCAACGTAAAGAAGAATTTGAAGAAAGAGAAAAACGAAAATTTGCTAAAAGACAAAAATACTTGAAAAGACTCTTTGAAGAGTAACTAAAAGTTTAAAATATACTCTTATAATCAACCAAAAACGAAACTAAAAACCGAAGTACAAGATTGTTATATAGAAATATTTAAAGATGATGCATAATTATAAAAACGTAATTATGGAATCAATTCTTGAGATGAATTTTTCTTTATAATTCTATGTTCTTAGGTAAAGAATAATTACCACCATGAGAAAAGTACTATATCTAGAAGACGACCGATTTATGTTTGAGTTTGTGGAACATGTTCTTAAAAGCAAATATGAGATCATCGAAGCAAGAAGTATTGAACAAGCTGAAGAAATCCTATCCAAAGTCTCAATCTCCTTACTATTGTCAGACCTACATATTCATGATGAAAGCATGATTGATTTTTTAGGAGAGCTCAAACAAAATGATGCTTATAAAAACCTTCCTATCGTTGTATTGACATCAGAAATTGATGTCAATTGTAAAATGGAACTCTTAAAGTCAGGTGTAAGTGAGTACATCACGAAGCCCTTCGTTCCGGAAAATTTAGATCTAATTCTTCAAAATGTTATTTATCAATTTGAGGTACTCGAAAACTATGATACGGTAGATTTCCCAGATAAGAAACTGATCAAAAGAAGAAAAAACCTCTACGTATTATTAAACGACTTTACAAAACGAATCTTTGATATTGTTGTTTCTTCTATTCTAATCATTCTGTTGTCACCTTTATTATTATTAATCGCTGCGGCAATAAGAATTGAATCCAAAGGGAATGTGATTTATTCCGCAAAGAGAGTGGGGAGGTATTACGCTATTTTTCCTTTTTATAAATTTAGATCGATGAGGGTTGATGCTGATAGTATGGTAAGTTCATTACAAAAAGAAAATGCATACAATAAGGAGGAAGAATCTAATGAAAACGAAGTACCGAGTGATCAAAAGCCTCACATGCTCTACAGCGACAAAGGATATCAGGTAACCTATAAGGACTATATTAAAGAAAAGAATAAATCTTCCTTTTTTAAACTTAAAAATGATCCGAGAGTAACAAAAGTAGGTGCCTTAATCCGTAAAACAAGTCTTGATGAATTGCCTCAATTATTTAATGTCCTTTTTGGTCATATGTCGATTGTGGGGAATAGACCTCTTCCTATTTACGAAGCTGAACAAATGACAAAAGATAAATCAATTCTAAGATTTTCAGCACCCGCAGGAATTACTGGATTATGGCAAGTAGAAAAGTCGAAAAGAGCTTTTATGACTATTGAAGAACGTATTGAGTTAGATACAAAATATGCTAGAAAGTATAATATTTTTTATGATATAGGATTAATGCTAAAGACCATTCCAGCAATGATCCAAAAAGAAGAATAAATCATATTAAAAGTAAGAATAAGAGTTAGTATACACTATATAACATTGTTTTGTACAATCTTTATATTTTATGAATGATACTGATATTATTTAGTATTTTAGATAAATAACAATAACCAATAGAAAAAATGAATATTCAATTTCTTTCATGTTTAGAAGGAAAGTTTGGTATTGGTCAATATTCAGAAAGATTAGCCCAAGGAATGTACCGAGATGGTTTAGAGATTTTACTCTCAAGAAAAAAAGGAGCTGAATTTCCGTTTACGAATCACTATCATCATCGCTCGTTAAGAAACTTAAGAAACTATATTGCACCCTTTTATATGTCTAGAGAACTAAATCATCAACATAGAGAATTCTCCATATATCATGCAGACAATATTGATGCATTTACGGGGTACTATTGGTCAAATAAAAAAAAGACTGGTAAAAATATAGTGACAATTCACGATGTTATTCCTCTTCATTTTAAAAATACAAATCCAATTGTACATCAATATTATTTGTATCAGTTAAACACTTCTATTAAGTATTCTGATTTAATAGTAACAGTGTCTGAAACCTCAAAACAAGATTTGGTAAGAATGACTAATGCTGACCCTGAAAAAGTAAAAGTAGTCTATAACGGGATTGATCACTCTACATTTTATTGGGATAAGGACCTTAAAACTGAAAATAAAAAATTTACAATTCGATATTTAGGAGGTTTGGGCGTTGTACATAAAAATGCAGTTGCATTGATAGAAGTCGCTCGAATCCTTGAAGAAAAAGGACTTGATTTTAATATGGAAATTGGAAGTGGCAACGCTGCTTACACCAACCTTCCTGATTTAGTTGAAAAATACAATTTAAAGAATGTTTCATTTGTAGGGTATGTAGCGGAAAAGGACTTGCAAAATTTCCTTCAAACAGCTGACGCCTTTTTATATCCATCAAAATTTGAAGGGTTTGGGTTTCCACCATTAGAAGCAATGGCTTGTGGTACTGCTACGGTATCTTCCAATGAAGGCTCTTTAGGAGAAGTACTCAAAGATGGTGCATTACTTTCATCCTCAGCTCCAGCAGAACTTGCTGATAATATTATAAAGTTAATGAAGGATGAAAATTTAAAGAAAGAATATGAGCAAAGAGGAATCCAAGTCGCCCAAAAATATACGTGGTCAAAAGCCACCAACGAGCTAGAAAGTATCTACGAAAATCTGATGTCATGAAAATAAGTGTTATAGTTCCTACTCACAACAGAATGTCGTCTATGCTTACCTTGGCAGAGGCATTAAATACACTCGATTACCCAAATTACGAGGTGATTGTTGTTTGTGATTCTTGTAAAGATGATACCAAAAAAGAATTAGAAAAAAGGTATGGTCAATATGAAAGTTGGAAGATTCTTGAAGTAGAAAAAGCAGGACCTGCAAAAGCCAGAAATACAGGAGCAAGGTTGGCTACAGGTGAAATACTTGCATTTACGGATGATGATTGTATACCTGATTCAAATTGGTTACAAATTATTCATCTGAATCTATATAATAATGATAAAGTTGTTGGTCTAGAAGGTCTTACTTATACTTTCAAAAAAGAGGTGACACCACTCACTCATCAAATTGAAAATCTAGAAGGAAATCCTGCTGTACCAACTTGTAATGTAGCCTTCAGAAAAGAAACATTTGAATACCTCAACGGTTTTGATGAGACTTTTCCTTATGCACATAACGAAGATGCTGATTTTGCTTGGAGAATGAGAGAAGTAGGAGAGATCGTCTTTGTAGAGGAAATGAAAGTATGTCATCCACCACGTCAAGAATCATTTTCTAAGATGAAATCTAGAATGAAAATCTTAGAAAGTGAGTTTCTGCTTTATTATAAAAATACAAACCTCTATCATAAATATAGAAACACTTCACCATGGGTGACCATATATTGGGAAGTATTTTTCTATCATCAATTAATGAATTTGAAAAGTACATTTAAGTATTTTTTTAGGCCGAAACTCTTTTTAGGAGGACTAAAACTTATCTTTTATTGGTGGATTGATTTAATTCTACTTTTCCCAAAATACTCAGCCTCAAACTTTAAATATCAAAAACAATTTCAATCATAAACTATGCATATTTTTAGACCCATTGTATTACAAGCACTAACGAGAGTCGATGAACAGTTTGGTGCTACATCTATCTCTTTAGCGAAAAAATGGTCTAGAGATAGGTTAGTATTTTATGTTGATCATCCTTATACGTTTAAAGATCTTACAAACGAAGCGTACAAAGAGCAACTCAAAAAAAGAAAGGCACTATGGAAAGATGATGTCTTCTATTTTCAGCCTTTTGATGATTATCCCAATTTTATAAATATTTGTCCGCCACCGGTTTTTCCAATTAATTTTCTTCCTCCTGGTTTGATTTACAATCAATTAAAGACCAAAAATTGTAAAACCATTTGGAATGCAATTGATACTGTCTTAGATCGTTTTCATGTGAAAGATAATTTTGTTTATATCAACTCATTTAATCCCGTTTATTTTTCAGTTCATTCTAAGAAAAAATACATTATGTCTATCTATCATTGTGTAGACCTTATTGAGGGAGAGAAGTACATTGCAAAACATGGAGTTGTAGCGGAGAAGAAAGCCGCAGAAAATGCAGATTTAGTTATCACTACTTCAGATGATTTGAGATATCGTTTAGAGCCTTATGCGAAGCAAATAGAAACAGTATATAATGGTGCTGATTATGATTTTTTTCAAAGGGATACTTATTCTGAATCTCACCTTCTAAAGAATATCCCAAAAGGGAAACGTGTAACCTATGTGGGAAATATTGGGCTGAGAATTAATTATAAACTATTAGAAAAAATTGTCAGTAATGATCCAGATTTGCAACTGATTCTCGTAGGACCAATTAATCAAAGAGAATTTAGAGGTGGAAAATTATTAGATTATGATAATGTACATTATCTGGGACCTCAAAAGATGGAGGACGTTCCTGATCTAATTTATTATTCAGATGCTTGTATCATTCCATTCCTTTGTAATGATTTGACACAATGTATTTATCCTTTAAAAATCAATGAATACCTGAGTGTTGGAAAACCTGTATTGACGACTCCTTTTACCAACTTAGATGATTTTAAAGATGTTATACATATCTACAACGATGATGCTTCTTTTGAGGAAGAGTTAACAAAAGCCTTGAAAGATTCGACGGAACAAGTCACTCAAAGGAAAAAAATTGCCAAAAATAATAAGTGGGAAAACAGAGCAAGTCAATTTCATAATATATACCTCAATAAAATAAATAGAAATGCTCAGTAGCTTAAAACTATATGTTCAGAATAATGACTGGCTTAAACAGTTTATTCATCACTCTTTAGTGTTGTATTACAGACCCCGTTTTTGGGTGCGATTATTTTTATTTCCATTTTATATTAAAAGGGGGAAAAAGGCTGTAATTCGTTCGTCGGCTCGACTGGATCTATTCCCATTCAACAAAATTTCAATTGGAGAGAAAAGTATCATTGAAGACTTTGTGACACTCAATAATGCAGTTGGAGATTTAATTATAGGTAATAATGTGATCGTGGGTATTGGTAATACGATCATAGGGCCAGTTGAAATAAAGGATAATGTCCTTTTTGCTCAAAATATAGTCGCTTCAGCATTAAACCATGTCTTTGAAGACCCTAATCTTCCCATTGTTGATCAGGGAGTAAATACTAAAAAGATAACTGTTGGAGAAAATTCATGGATAGGAGCCAACGTAACAATTACACAAGGTGTAAACATTGGCAAGCATTGTGTAATTGGAGCAGGAAGTGTAGTGAATAAAGATATACCCGACTATCATGTGGCTATTGGAAATCCAATTCGACTAGTTAAAAAATATAATTTCGAAACCAAAAACTGGGAAAAGATCCCCAAAACTTGATATTATGCTTTCTATTATTACTGTAAATTTTAGGCAATTAGATGTGACTTTAGAATTAGTGAAATCGTTAATGAAATTTGCTCCTGAAGATTCAGAATGGATAATTGTTGATAACGGTTCACAAAAAGATATCTCTGTTATTTTAGAGAAGTTAGACCCCAGAGTAAAAGTGATTGTATCCAAAGAAAATCTAGGATTTGCAGGCGGAAATAACTTAGGTATTGAAGCTTCAAAAGGAGATTTTCTTTTTTTTATTAATAATGATACTGTAGTTACTGAAAGTTCATTTGAACCTTTATTAAAATCACTTGAAGATGAGAAAGTTGGGATGGTTTGTCCAAAAATTCATTACTACTACACACCCAATACTATTCAATACTCAGGTTTCACAGATATTAATCCATTTACAGGAAGAAATAGTGTAATTGGTGAAAGAGAACAGGATCAAGGACAATATGACAATATCAAGAAGACCTATTTTGGGCATGGTGCTGCTATGATGCTGAGAAGGAAAGTTGTTGAGGAAGTCGGAGGTATACCTGAAGCTTTTTTTCTTTATTATGAAGAAATGGATTGGTGCAAAAAAATTCGAAAAGCAGGTTACGAAATTCAATATAATGGTAATGCTATGATTCTACATAAAGAGTCTATTTCAGTTGGAAAATTGAGTCCGTTGAAAGAATATTATATGACTAGAAATAGAATTTTATTTATGTACCGAAATTACCCCATTTTTTATTTTATAGGCTTTCTTTTATTTTTTATGATACTCTCTTTTCCTAAAAGATATGTGTTTTTGCTCAATAAAGATAAGAAATTAAATATTGCACTAAGGGCAGGACTTTTATCAGCACTATTGTATCTTTTTAATAAAAGTATGGCACAACCCAAAGATGGGCTAAAATACGCTTAGATATTCCACTTAAATTTTGTACTTTGTTTATGTACTAAATTCTAAATCAAGAAAATTTTTAAGCTGTTTTTTATAATCTTATAACTCTTTTTTACTGTCTAGTTTTACTGCTATGTAGTTGAATCAATAGAATGAGATTAAACAAAAAGATAAAACCAAAAGAATTAGTCTTAGTACTAACAGTTAAATAACCTAGAAATGACTGCGAATTACCAATTACTATTTTGGGGACTCCTTTTTATTGTACTTTACAGTGCTGTTGGGTATCCAATATTGCTTTATACAATTCTATTAATTAGAAGAATTTTTAACCATAGGAAAGATTACTCAATATGGACAGATGAAGCATGTCCTGAGGTGACAATAATAATTCCTGCATATAATGAAGCATCAATAATAGATGAGAAAGTACAAAATACATTAGCACTTCAATATCCTACAGAAAAGAAAAAAATACTTTTCATTACGGATGGAAGTACGGATGAAACACCTGACATTGTTCGAAAATATAAAGACCAAGGAGTTGAGTTACTACATTCTCCTGAAAGGTGTGGTAAATCAGAAGCTCTAAATAGAGCAATGACATTTGTAGAGACAGATATTGTGGTTTGTTGTGACGCCAATACTATGATCAATAGAGATGCATTAATTCATTTGACAAATCATTATAGAGATCCTAAAGTAGGGGGAGTATGTGGAGAAAAGAAGGTTGTTACACCAACTTCAAATGGTGCAGCTTCCGAAGGAGAAGGAGCATATTGGCGTTATGAATCTAAACTGAAAGAATGGGATGCAGAATTGACAAGTGTAATGGGAGGTGCTGGAGAACTTTTCTCAATCCGTACTTCGTTATACCCTTCAATTCCTAAAGAAATTATTTTAGATGATTTTTTCATTACTATGCATATTGTTCAAAAAGGGTTTAAGGTGGCATATGAAAAAAATGCATATGCCACTGAAACATCTTCAGCCTCAGTTAATGACGAGATGACACGTAAAGTTCGTATTGCTTCAGGAGGTTTTCAGATTATGCTAGTGTTATTACCAATGCTCAACTTCTTCAAATATGGTTGGGTATCGTTTCAATATATATCTCATAGGGTATTAAGGTGGTTGATCGTTCCTTTTGCCTTACCATTGATATTCGTTCTCAATATTTATCTAGCATATGAGCTAAGAGGAATATATGAGTTCACACTTTTTGTACAGCTCCTCGCTTATGCAACAGCATTAGTTGGAAGATTTTTAAAGAAAAATAAAGTACAGATCAAAGGATTGTTGTTTCCCTATTACTACGCTTTTATGAACTACTGCGTTCTTTTAGGCTTTTTCAAATTTTTACAGGGTAACCATTCCTCGATCTGGGAAAAAGTAAACCGACAATAAATGTTCAAAACTACCCAAACATATCGACTTCTTTTTACACCATTGCTGACATTGCTATTAGCAATGATTCCTTTGAAAACCCATTATGATTATCTCACACTAGGATCTTGGAGTGACAAAGGTGTACCTTCTTATTTAGATGGACGTATATCCGTGCCCACTGAAGTAGTTGACAGAACTAGAGAACTTATAGAGGACTCATTAAGAATTTCTGGTAATGCATTTTTAGATAGAAATGCTATGGATATATATTTAAAAACAGAAGGAGAAGTATTTGTTACTTTGCTCTATGAAGATGCAGGGTGGAGAAATACCCTTGGTTTTTATACTTACACAGTGGATGATATACCTCAATCTACCAATGAAGTGGGTGATCTAACTATCATTTTTCCCAATATTGAAAGTCCGGATGTGGTAGATAATGGAATGAGAATTAGTTTGGGTACCTATCCTAAAAATACTGTTTTTGGTTTCTTTCTTGTCGCCCAAGGTTGGGACGGAGGTATTACTGATGGTGATTATACACTTTATACTAACGGCGATTTTAATGCAGCATTTACAGCAGGTACTTTATACAATCAGATGACCATCATTTTTGCTAATGATTTAACTTCAGCCAAAGATTTTGACTTCCTACTATGTATGGAAGATAATGTAGATATCTCAGCTGGTGATTATGATTATAATGATGCCGTTTTTCAATTAGAGTCATCGCCAGAAGCCTCATTAGCTCAATTTGTGCCAGAGGCTTTAATTGAACCTACAGCAGAGGATACACTAGTAACCGTTTTTCAGCACGATACTGTTACTTTCTCTATTGATAGTTTATTAGAAGATCATAACTACATTGATTATTCAAGTTTAGAAATATTGACACCAGTCGATAGTGAAGACCTTTCATTAATTTCATTTAATGGAACTGACCTAACTGTAGGATTAACCGATGGGTTATTTGATACTTTAGCCTTAGATTATAGAATCTGTAATGAAGATTTTACAAACTTATGTGATACAGGTATTATCTATATTGCATTAGGTAGTATTAATCAACCACCAGTTGCTCTAAGAGATTCATTGATACGTTATGATATTTCACTTACTACGACAGGTATTCCTTTAAGTAAATTAGGATCCGACCCTGATGATAACCTCAATCCAAATCATTTAAAAGCTTTATCTTCTGTAAATGATCTATTTTTTACAATATCAGATAATGGTCATATCAAAATAGTTCCACAATTGAATGCTAGTGGGATTGATACCGCTTTCTTTGAAATATGTGATTTAGGAACGCCAATTTATTGTGATACAGGATTCTTTTTAGTGGATTTTCCGGTGTTGCCAGTGGCGGTAGACGATGCAGTGACCTTACCAGATGGACATGAAATTAGTATCGATGTTTTGGCCAATGACACTCACCCTGATGATGATTTAGACCCATCGACTTTAACAATTATCGAAGAACCAGATATTGAAGGAGTTGAATTTGAAGTGGTCAATGGTGAGATAGTCCATACACCTCCTGAAGATTTTGTAGGATCTTATGATCTTACATATCAAATATGTGACAACTCAACACCTCCTGATTGCGATCAGGCAGTTTTAACGATTACTGTATTTGATGATGATCCCCTTGCTACTAATGATACTTTAATGCTCCCAGATGGTGATCCGGTAACTATAAATGTATTGGGTAATGATACCCACCCTCAAGATGATATCAATCCAATTACTTTGAGAATTGTATCAGAACCTGCAATCGAGGGCGTAGATTTTGAAGTTGTAAATGGTCAAATCACCCATACACCACCTGAAGGTTTTGCAGGAGAGTATGAATTGACTTATGAAATTTGTGATAATTCAACTCCTGCTGATTGTGATCAAGCTGTCGTTTATATCACTGTATTTGATGATGATTTACTAGCAGTCAATGATACCTTAACTCTTCCAGATGGAGATGTAGCAACAATAGATGTAATTGCAAATGATTTTCATCCAGAAGACGAGCTCGATCCTTCAACTCTAAGGATTATTGAAGAACCAGATATTGACGGTGTAGAGTTTGAGGTTCTTGATGGAGAAATTATTCATACACCACCTGAAGGTTTTGAAGGAACTTATGAGTTGACTTATGAGATTTGTGATGCTGCGACACCTGCCAATTGTGATCAAGCTGTAGTAGTTATCACAGTTGTTGATGATGATCCAACACCTGTTGAGAATTTACCACCAGTAGCAAAGGACGATTTTGCTGTTACTGATGTAGATGTTTCTGTAACGCTTCCTATTCTTGAAAATGATTACGACCAAGATGGCGGATTAGATTATTTCACTGTTTCCCAAATCACAGCTCCTTTAAACGGTTCAGTTTTGTTTGATGGTAATATCTCAGATGGTGATACTTCTGTGGTGGCTCATTATTTCCCTAATAAAGGTTATACTGGTGTTGATATTTTCACTTATGAAGTTTATGATAACGGTAGTCCAAGAAAGAAAGATGAAGCATTGGGTATTATTTTGATTGGAGATGAAGGTTATGTTTCTGAAAACTCATCTTTATACTGGATTGATTCAGTTAAAATATATGAGGGTGAAAGTTATAATCACCCATTAGAAGAGAAAGTAAATCTAGTCACTGATATAGATCTATCCTCACCTGTTACTACATTATTTGGTTCTCCAAACCTTGAAGGTGCATCTGCTGATGCAGTGGATTCATTGAACATTTTATATACTGCTCCTGATTCAGTAGGAGATGACGGTGAAAGAGATTTTGTTTACTATCGAGTATGTAATACTGACGAAGATTGTGGGTATGGTTTGCTTATTATCGATGTTTATAAAACAGGTACTGTCATAGAAGAGCCAATTGATATTACTATTTATAATGGCTTCTCACCGAATAATGACTTGATTAATGATGTATTTGTTATAGAGAATATTGAGAGATATAAAGACAATCAATTGAAGATCTATAATAGATGGGGCCAAGAAATATATCATAAAGATGGTTATGCGAATGAATGGACTGGAAATAATAATAACGGGGAGCCATTGCCTGATGGTACTTATTTCTATGTGATAATGATTGAATTAAATAATAAGACCAACACATTTAATGGCTATGTAGTATTGAAGAGATAAAAAGATGAGAAAACTAATTATAATTCTAGGACTAATATACATAATGGGAAATGAGGGGAAGGCACAACAATTACCAATGTTCACCCAATATGCTTATAATACATTGGCGATCAACCCTGCTTTTGCAGGTACAAAAGATGGTATTGACTTTCTGTTACTGAATCGATGGCAATGGGTAGATTACGAAGGTGCTCCAAATACATTTAATTTTAATTCTTCATTTAAAGTGGCTGATAAAGTGGGAATGGGTGTGAATTTTGTGAATGATAAAATTGGAGTTTCTACCACTAATACGATGCAACTTGCGGGCTCCTACATGACACGACTAAATGAAAAACTAACTTTATCTTTTGGTCTGGCACTCTCAACAACTTCATATAAGCATGATTGGAATAATATAAGTCTTCAAAATCCATCTGATCCTACTTTTGGAGCGAACAATGAAAATCTAACAAATATCAATGCAGGTTTTGGTCTATACTTATATAGTGATAAGTATTATGTTAGTTTTTCAATCCCTTACATTCTTGAAAACAAGATCACAAATACATCAGAAGCTCAAGAATACAGGCACTATTTTCTAAAAGGAGGAGTTCATTTTAACCTGTCCGAACACGTAGATTTTGTTCCGTCGGCACTTTTAAAGTATGTAACCAATAATGACGTTCAACTCGACATTACAGCCACTTTTATCTTACAAAAAATGTTGTGGTTGGGAGCAACTTACAGATCACAAGATGGTTTTGCTTTAATGGCACAACTTGACGTTAAAAAGAGGTTTAGGATTGGATATGGATATGATATTCCTGTTACAGATATACAAACAGCCACTTCAGGCTCACATGAAATAATATTGGGTTTTAATATCAAATCAAGAACGAATAATGTGATTGTGAGTCCAAGATATTTTTAAATATGAAATACACGATTGTACTTACTTTATTGCTTCAACTATTGTCTCAAACTATTGTACTTGCTCAGTCTACTCATGATACGAAGTACATGAAAAAAGCAAATGAATATTTTGAAAGAAGCGACTATATTTTAGCCATCGATTATTTTGAAAAAGCCAATAAATTGGACATTATTTCAGAATATAAATTGGCTTATTCTTATCAGCATACACTACAGTATCAAGAATCTGTACGCGTTTATGAAAAATTAGTCAACTTTAATTGGGAACTCTCTGATGAAGTATTGTTGAACTATGGACTTATGTTAAAGTCTTTAGAACAATACAGTAAAGCAGGAAAAGCCTTTCAAAAATATTTATTCAAAAATCCTAGAGATCATGAGGTTAGAGATCTCTATTTATCTTGTCAAGGCAATCAATTAAAACAGTTAAGAAGAAATAAGTTTAATGTCATCATTGAGGGGTTATCTTTTAATTCTGAACAGAAAGATTTCAGCCCACTTATATTTAACAATGGAATTGCATTTTGTTCATCAAGACCTCTTAAAAAAAGAATCAATGTTCATAACCGTGATGGGTATTCATTTATTAATCTTGTAAAGGTAAATAAGACAAAACTTGGAGCTTACACCAATGTAGAAGTATTAGATAAAGATATATTTTCAAACCATCATTTAGGCCCATCTTATTTTGATAAATCTTCTAATACGATGTATGTAACCATCAATGTCGATAAAAATGAAGTAATTGATGGAGAAAATTTTGATATACATCATTTAGAAATAAGAACCACTAAATACAAAGATGGGCAGTTCCAACGCATGACTGATTTTGAACTGAATAACAAAGAGTTTTCAGTAGGACACCCTACATTGACAAAAGACGGTAACACTATTTATTTTATATCTGATATGGCTGACGGAAAAGGTGGGACAGATATATATGTTAGTCATCGTAATCTATCTGGAGGTTGGGATCCACCTTATAATATAGGAGAAATGATTAATACTTCTGGAAATGAAGTATTTCCTTTTATTTATAATGATAGCACGCTTTTCTTTTCTTCCGATAGACATATTGGATTAGGAGGATTGGATATTTATAAAGCCAATATTAGAAATAACAGGGTAGTTTCAGTAGAAAACATGGGTTATCCTTTTAATTCCTCTAAAGATGATTTTGGTTTAGCAATCGATCATGATATAGAGGAGTTTAACGGGTATTTCTCATCTAATAGAGACGGTGGAACTGGGGCAGATGATATATACAGGTTTAGAGAAGTACCTGATAATGTATCAGTGCTAGTAGTTGATAGTTTAACGAAAGAACCATTACCTAACTCTACCGTCGTTTTATCTGATTGTGATAGAGAACCAATTTCTAATGGTTTAACAGATAACAAAGGGTTTTATTCTACCTCTGTTGATCTACATAATTTCTGTCAAGTGGAAGCAGCACAAATGGGATATATTCCAAAAACAATTAATACAAAATATCTGGAAAAAGAGTTTGGAGGAATGTATGTTATTGTAGACTTAGTCAGAGGAAATCAGATTAGGATGGAAGGTGATATTATTGATGAAAATACGAAGGAGAAAATTCCTAATGCTCAGATTGTTTTACAAGACAGTAAATACATTCATCTCAACAAGACCTCATCGGATCGGTTTGGACATTATCAATTTATTTTTGGAGAAAAGGCACCAGATCAAAATATGAATTTGAGTGTTTCTGCATCAGGATACTTAACAAAAGATGCTAGTGTAAATGCTCAAAATATTAGTAAAGATGGAGTAATTCGTAGAGATGTCTATCTGAAGAGAATGATTAAAAACGATCTCCTTGAAATTGAAAATATCTATTATCCATTTGATAAAGCTTATCTAACCACTGAAGCAAAAGTAATCTTAAATGATTTACATAGAATAATGACAAACAACCCATCTCTTGTTGTCGAATTAGGATCGCATTGTGATGTTCGTGGAAGTGATGATTACAATATTGACCTTTCTAAAAGAAGAGCCAAATCCGTAATAGCTTATCTGAATGCAAAGGGTATCAATACCAATAGGCTTATTTATCAGTTTTATGGAGAAAAAGTAAATGCTGTAGATTGTGTTTCATGTACTGAATCTCAACATCAGTTGAACCGAAGAACAGAATTTAAAATTCTAGATTATTAATGGAAGATCATATCAACTTAGTAAGCTGTCAGCATTTCTTTTCCGGAATAGGGCGGTATAGTTTTGAATTAGGTGAGGAGATGTATAAATCGTCACCAATACAGCTTTTTAAGCCTTCAAAGCCATCAAATGCAGATCATTTTTATGAAGATCAATATGATTGGATAAAAGGGTATTTTTATAAATCCTTTAGGAACTTACACCCTTATGTTTTACCACTTTTTATAAAGCAGGCACTAAATAAATCCTTTGACCCGAAGAAAATATATCATGCCCATTGGTTCTTATCAGGTTTAGCTTTGTCTTACTTTAGTAATGCCAGGTTTGTAGTGACAATGCATGATGTTTCATTGTTACATGTTCATGAGGGTGATCAATGGTTTATGAAATATTATAAATGGGCGATTCAACGTTTTAAGGAACGAAGAGTACCCATTATCGTCGTTTCTGAGAATGCCAAAAAAGATACAATCCAATACGCAAATTATCCGGAAGAATTAGTACATGTGATTCATAATGGTATCAATTTCGACCAATTTTATCCTCCAAAAAAAGAAAAGAAAAAAGCGAACCAATTCAATATCATATATACAGGAGGACTAGGAGAACGAAAAAATCTTCAATTGTTGTTACATGCATTTCAAGCAATTGAAAAAAAATACTCTCACGTTAAATTAAAGATAGCAGGGATGTATCCTGATCGAACCGTTTATCCCAAAATTGCTAAAGAACTTAGTCTAAAGAATGTGGTATTTGAAGGGTATATCCCTGATGAACAATTGATTGATTTTTACCATAGTGGTGATCTTTTGGTTTTTCCTTCTTTATACGAAGGTTTTGGCTTTGCTCCATTGGAGGCGATGGCATGTGGTGTTCCTGTTTTGAGTGCTACAGGAGGATCATTAAGAGAAGTTGTAGGAGATGGTGGTGATTTCTTCGATTATGAGAAAGAAGATCTTCAGTCGAAAATGATGAATGTAATCGATGATGAAAATTATCGACAAGATCTAATACAAAGGGGAAGTCAGTGGGTGAAAAAATTTACTTGGGAAGAGAGTGTTAGGAAAACAAAAGAGGTATATTCCCAAGTTTAGTTTATAAAGTTTATCAATAATAAATGCTGAATTATTTAAGGTCAAAATGCCATAATAATTCAGCATTTATTTTATACTTTTTTCAATATCTTTTTTCTTAAATGATAGATCATTGTGAGTGCTTCTAAACGCATTAATGGTATAATCTTCAAAAGGTTGATATTCTCATTTCTTAAGTAGAATATAAATATTACAACAGCTCCTAGAATTTCAGTGACTAAAGCAGGTAATACAGTACCAATTTCACCCATATATGCTACCATTACATAAGAAAGTATTATTAATACAATACTGTTCATCACAACTATATTGGTACTTAGTTGTGGTTTGCCTTTTGCGTTAGTATAGCTTGCAAAAAAGGCTCCTAGTGGTGCAAATAATGAGGTAACTACAAGTATTACTAATAAATGGAAAGAATCTGAATATTGATCTCCGTGTAGCAATACGATAAATGGTTTGATTAATAGCAAGAAACCAATTGATATTGGTAGAATAATAAAATACACTTTACCTAAAGTCTTTAAGAAGTATTTCTTGAACTCTTCCATGTCACCTTTTTCATAAAGCTCAACTATTTTTGGATAGAAACTCAGTTGAATCGCATTGGATATGGAGAGAATAATAACCAAATAACGTTGGGCAAGACCCAACATCGCTGTAATTTTTAATGAGATAATCCCTGCAGATAAAAATAAAGTCATTTTGGATGAAGCCGTTCCAAATAGAGCTTTTAATGTACCTTGTTTTGCATAATGCATTATTTCCTTAAAAGTTTTCTTATCAAATGGACTGAATAAGATGGCTTTAAAGGGTATTGTAGTTAATGAAATAAGGAATGACAACCCATAAACTGCTACAATTGCCAATACAAGGTTTTGTATGCTCAATGTGTTGTAGTGTACATAATAGAGGGCAAAGCCCAGTAATGTAAGTGAGATAATATTAATAATAACTGCTCTGTATAAAGTATGTCTACTTTTATGGATATTTTCGACCCATTTTAAACAGTTATTAGTGATTGAAAAGATAGGGTAGACCATTAAAAAATAGGAGATATCAGGAAATACTTCAATATAACCAGTGAAAACAATCAATAAACCTATGACAGCTTCAATAATAAGAATAGCTATAATTACAGTTTTATAGGTCTTATATGCTTCATGATTATCTTTTCCCGATGAAAACTTCACTAATGCCACGTATGTAACACCTTCTCTTATATTAATTGAAAAATTAAATATAGAAAAGAATATAAACCATAAACCTACATCTTCAGCACTATATTCCCGTGTTATAAAAAAAAGAAGAATGTATCCAAAAAGTAATTCTGAAACAGTGAGAGAGTAGGTTGTTATAAAAGGATATTTATTTAAAAGTGGTAATAGCTTTTTCAAATGTAAAGGTCATATAGGGTGATAACTACATAAATAAGGTAATTTTTTTGACAATAGTTTTAGTTTATTTCAAACATTTATAAAAGTACTACATATAATTATATAAGTGATTATAATAATAATAATATAAGTTGCAAGTTGCAACTAAAAAATATTATGTATAACCTTAAACAAATACCTTTAGAAGGTAAAACACATACAAGCATTGTAAATAGGAGAGGACTTGAATTAAGCTTATTTCAAATTATACTAAGGTGTCATTGTACAAATGAAGAGAAAATATAATATTGAAGTAAACATACAATTGTATATTAATAATACAATAAAATAACGCATATACGAGTATTGATATTTACATAGACACATAAATGCGTGTATACAAATGTAAATTATTTATTATATTGTTCGATTGAATAGTGATTAAAACGTTAATTATTCCTTTTTTTCAAATACTTTTGTGTTATGAAATTTTTATGGATTGATGGTATAAAAGTAGAAGTCAGTGAGAAGGATAAGACATTGGTTGATACTATTAGAAATGCAAAAAAAAGTATTACAGCTCCATGTTATAGAACCTTGAGGCAATTTGGTACCTGTAACTCTTGCCTTATTGAGATAGATGGAGAAATGAAATTAGCTTGCGGTAACCGTCCCGTTTGTGATGAGTCAATTATTCTAAATAGAAATGACTTAATAGAAGAAAGGAAAAAGAAAGTAAAAGCTTTTAAAAAGCATAAAGAAATGATGGAGAAATATTTGTAGTTGTCTTATATAGAGATAGTTAATGCTAATAGACATAGAATTTCATTTCATATGTGGAATTATTAGATAGTAATCGAAAAATGTATATTCCAGGAGAAGGCACTTCTGGAATAGTATAATTTATGATGAAATCACCTTCAATATTTACTGATAGGAGACTTTCATCGATGATTTGTCCATTGGATGAAATTAGAAATGACTTAACGGTTGAGTTTGTTCTAACACCAAAAATCTCAACTGTTATTGTTGATCCAATTGTAACTACATTAGGATAAATCTTGCCCGATATATCACCACTATTATTATTAATATTAATAGGTCCATATATTGTAAAATTACCATCAAAATCAACTTGTTTTAATCTGTAAAATCTTTGAACAGAAATAGAATCAATATAGGAGTATTCTACTTCCGTGTTTATGTTGCCTGAGCCAGGAATGCTATCTAAAGTCACCCATTGTTTTTGATCATTGGAATTCTGAACCTCAAAGTGACTATTATTAATCTCTGTAGCAGTTTCCCAGTAAAGTATATTCTGCTGTTCTTCAGCAACTCCATAAAAGTAAGTTAATTCTACAGGTAAGTCTTCATCATTTATTTTTTCACAAATCTGGTTGTTAGGAGAATTTTCTCTACAATTTTCATCATCACTTATTGTGCACTTTGTATTTGTGCCAAATTGAAGTTTTCCTTCTATGGTAGCGTCTATACTTTTATTACATGTTAGGTATACATTACCACTTATGACTAAGCATCCTTTTTCACCAACATATATTGTCTCTTTTCCAAAGAAATCAACAGAGTTTTCAATATGGAGCAGACCAAAAACATTAATTGTTCCACCTCCTCCACTATTGGAATCAATATTTCCTTTAACACGCCCGGTACCGTTTTCTCCAATTTCTAAAACAGCCTTTCCATCATTTCTATAATTACCATTGATTATAAGTTCACCGTCACAAGTATAAGTACTACTTCCGCCATTCAATGAATTAAAATCACCACTAACGTTGACAATTCCTCCTTCATTGATGAAAAATTGATTATTGGAATTATTGAAAGTAATATCTTCCGAGACATTCATGGAGCCATTAATGTTGAATTTAATTTTATTACCATTAAAGGTAACACTCTCATTAAGAGTGAAATTACCATCAATTTCAAATGAAGTAGTGATATTTCCTTGTAAATCAATTTTGAAAGAAACAGAAGCTTCTGGATTAATGATTAACCTGAAGTTTTGCCGTACTAAAGAGTAGGTGAGTTGAGTACTAATCTGATCTAGGTTAAAACCAATCCTCAAATATTCAATATTTAATCTAGTATTTTGAGTTAGAATGATATCATTATTGGAGGGATAATTATTTTCTTTATCACCATCAATGTAAGTCCAATTTTCTTCATTTTTCCAATCTTCTATGGTTAGGTACTCCTCTTGATTAGGAATAAATGAAGCTTGAGAAAATGTAAGTAGTGGAAAAAAAGTTAAACAGAAAATAGAAAAAATTAGAATTTTCATAAATATTATAAATGATAGAATCAGGCTGAATATTTTACAGAAATATACAAAATTGCTTAGGTTCCATTTATATACTCTTCGTTAATCAATAAAAGATATTGATTTATTGAATAAACAGGCCGCAATGCAAAGATTCTATACTACATATCTATGATAACGTTAGCTCCTTAAACTTAACTAGTTTATGGATGAAGACAAGAAATGATAGTAATCGAAAAAGAGAAGGGAGGAGTCAACCTCCTCCCGAATGATATAGGATTAAGCCATCACCACTAACCCTCTAGCTTCTAAAACATCTCTTAAAGCCGCTACTAAGCTATGATTGTGGTGAGAAACCTCGTGTCCCACTTTTTTGAAAATTCGTACTAAAGATTTGTCATCTAAAGTTGAATAATGATCTACGAACTGTATATAAATATCTTGTGCTAAACTCATGGTAATAGGAATTAAAGGGTTGAAAGTTGATTATCAATTAGTTTAACTCTCTTTTTGATGGAGAGTCTACCATTTTTTATGATCAATCGATCATCCTTGAAATTTCTTTTACTGATTTCGTCATTGAGAGCACTAAGAAATTCACCTCTTGGATTACTCCAAGTAGTGTTTCCAACTTCAGCATTAAAAGTATCAATCAATGCTTCGTTACGTAGTGTTGAAAGTTCATTGACTTTCTGAGTGTAGAATTCTTCTTTTAATGTCATTTTTTTTAGATTATAAAGTGAATAATCATTGAATGACATCAAGAAAAAACGTGAAAATTAAGTGGGGGTAGGTTTTTGTCCATCCTACGGACCACATCGTTTTTACCACCGTGGATTAAACTCGGTTGGTATCCATTCAAGGATTCTTGATGATGCTACAAAGTTAGATTATTTTTATTTTAATATCAAAATAAAAATTCATTATCAATTTGTTTCGGAATTATATCTATCAGATTTACAGAGATATCTATTCTTTTATATAAAGGTTTAGTTCTGTAAAATTATAAATTTCATCGACAGAAAAGATGTCATACAGTTTTTCGGCAGTGATTAATCTAGGTCCTCTATTATCAATTGTAACAGTCAATCTATCTTTTAATAAAGAAGTGAGATACTGTTCAGATTCTGTCCAGTTCGATTGGTAATTTAGATCAGCAATAAGATTATTTTGATCTACCTCTTCATTGGAAGGCATGTCGTATTGATCAAAAGGGTAGTGCTTATCCAATAAGTGTTTATAGATACGATTGACTTCAATTTGACCTTGTTGACTTGAAGCCAAATGTGTTAACATTGCTTTTAACCAAAGTAATCCACTAAAATCCTTATTATCTCTGATAATGAAAATGTTATACCAATATTGATTGATATTTTTGGATAAAATCTCCATAAAAACACCTACTACCCAGCTCTTCTTTTCTCTGTGCTTGTGATACCCTTTTCTTTCAATATCTTTCAATGATTTTGATAAAGCCTGTAGGATATCATTCTTAAGATCTTCAATATATAAGTCAGTATATGGGAAGTGTTCTTTAGCATACCTTTTCCAAACCTTAAATATTTTTTCTCCTTTTTCAGGTAAATTATTGATGGGAGATAGATCCATGATTAAAATTGATTAATTCCATTAAATTTTATCAAAAATAGAATATTAAGGATAATTTTTCCTCATTCTTTGTTGTAAATATAAAATACCATAGGAAAATTATATTATTCTAAGAATATAGTTCATTGAAGAAGCAAGTTGAATCAGATAATTATTAACTGATCGCTACAATGTTTATATTTAATTAGACAAAGTACGTTACTAATACCCAAAACGATCCTTATGCGAGATACTATAATGAGTTCAGATCATTTATCCAGGTTCATCCAGCGGATATATGAAATCAAAGAAAGTCGTGCTAATGTAATTACCCAAAGCGATCTGAAAGCTGCGGCGAAAGAAATCGGCGTTACTGACAGAGAATGGGTAAAATTGCAGGATCTTTTTTCTTCGCATTTAGCAAGGGCAATCGGATATCATAAATACAAAAATTGGGATGATGCAATATTCGAACTCGATCAAGCACTAACAATTAACCCTTTTGATTCAAAAACCCTATTTATGATTTCTTCTTGTTATGCTAACAAGTACTACGAGGAAGAAAGAAGAGAGGATAGAGACTTATCGATCAGCTTTGCCAACAAATGTCTAGAGGTAAACCCTTTGGATGAAAAAGCATTACAGTTACTCAGTTCTTTAAAAAAAGAAGAAAGACAAAGAAGAGTCATTGAAAAAGAATCTTTGAAAACACTGATCGTAGCCTGTTCTTTTGGAGCAATTATTTTTACTGCATTAGCCTATTTATCATTTTCAGACATTGTTGTCACAACTATCCCTTACACTGCCGAAACGGTAGAGATAAGAACCACCGAGTTTAAACCTAAAGTTCATTTCTTAAATGCTGAGTACAATAACAGTTATTTTAGAGTGAATGATAACATCATTAAAATATTTGAAAGAAAAGCCGCTTTAGTTTTACAAGGAGAAATAATGAAATCAGATAAAGCTATAAATGGCGTATTTATCAAATGGAAAGATATTGATGGAAACATTGTACATGCAGAGCATTTCACCAATCAATATTTACAGGATATTAAAGATCCCGCAAATGATAATTTTAAATTGATTCGATTTTTAGAATCAGAAAAAGCGATATCAATTGCCAACGTGGATATAGTTCTTAATTAGTTGAAAGTACACTAATTGCTTAGTAACGACAATAAATGAAAGTTAATTATACATCCGTTTCTTCATAAATGGATGTATTTTTTTATTAAATAGACCTAAAAGTTCATATTAACTTAATTTTTTAGTGACTTTTTCATCTAAATGTGTTGAAATAGCAAATTAACCCTTACTTTTGGGGGCATTATTGGGCTTCTGAAAAATCAATTGGGCAAAATGGTACTCTTTTTCCAAGGCAATACAGACAATGTATTTGCAGTACACGCCGGTCAGGCACTTTCAAAAGAAAATCTAGAAAAACTTTCTTGGTTATTTGGCAATGCAGAATTGTCAGAAAAAACATCTTTAGACGGCTGGTACGTAGGACCACGCAAAGAAATGTTAACTCCTTGGAGTACAAACGCAGTTGAAATTACTCAAAATATGGGCATTGAGGGAATTATTCGTATTGAGGAATTCCTTCACGTTGAATCTGAGAAATCAGCTGATTTTGATCCAATGCTACAAGCTTTGTATGAAGGATTAAACGGTTCAATCTACACCATTGATGTAGAGCCAGAACCAATTCGTCATATCGAAGATATCGCTTCTTATAATGAAGAGGAGGGATTAGCATTGAGTGAGGATGAGGTAACTTACTTAAAAGAAGTAAGTGAAAAATTAAATCGTCCTTTAACAGATTCTGAAGTTTATGGCTTTGCACAAGTCAATTCAGAGCACTGTAGACATAAGATCTTTAACGGTATTTTTGTGATTGATGGAGAGGAAAAACCTACTTCATTATTCCAATTGATCCGTAAAACTTCAGACGAAACTCCAGATAACTTAGTATCTGCTTACAAAGACAACGTAGCATTTATTAAAGGTCCTGTAGCGGAACAATTTGCTCCTGCTACTCAAGACAAGCCGGATTTCTTTGAAACTAAAGATTTCGAATCAGTGATCTCTTTAAAAGCAGAGACGCACAACTTCCCAACAACGGTTGAACCATTTAACGGTGCTGCTACAGGTGCTGGTGGTGAAATCAGAGACCGTATGGCAGGTGGTAAAGGTTCTATGCCATTGGCAGGTACTGCGGTTTATATGACATCTTATTCAAGATTAGAAGATGATCGTCAGTGGGAAAAAGGTATGGCGGAAAGACCATGGCTTTACCAAACTCCAATGGAAATCTTAATTAAAGCATCAAACGGTGCATCTGATTTTGGTAACAAATTCGGTATGCCATTGATTGCTGGTTCAGTACTTACTTTCGAACATGAGGAAGAAGCTAAAAAACATGGCTTCGACAAAGTAATCATGATGGCAGGTGGTATCGGATACGGTAAGAGAAGAGATGCCTTAAAAGATACTCCAGAGAAAGGTGACAAAGTTGTTGTAATGGGTGGTGATAACTACCGTATCGGAATGGGCGGTGGAGCCGTTTCTTCTGTGGCAACTGGTGAGTTCTCTAACTCTATCGAATTAAATGCAATTCAACGTTCAAACCCTGAAATGCAGAAACGTGTATACAATGCGGTTCGTGCAATGTCAGAGGCGGATGAAAACCCTATTGTATTGATTCATGATCACGGTGCGGGTGGTCACTTGAACTGTCTTTCTGAATTAGTTGAAGAAACAGGAGCACAGATCGATGTGGACAAATTACCAGTAGGTGATCCAACGTTATCGAATAAAGAAATCGTGGGTAACGAATCTCAAGAAAGAATGGGATTGGTGATCAACGAGAAAAATATTGATACTTTAAAGAGAATTTCTGCTCGTGAGCGTGCCCCATTCTACGTAGTTGGTGAGACAACAGGCGATATGCAATTCACTTTTAAAGATACAACAACAGGAAATGCTCCTATTGATATGCCTTTAGATTATATGTTTGGTAAAGCACCAAAAACAATCATGAAGGATACAAAAGTAGCTCCTACTTTCTCAGCTGTTGAAGTGGAAGCTTCAAAAGTACATGAGTACTTAAATGATGTATTGCAATTAGAATCTGTTGCATCAAAAGACTGGTTAACGAACAAAGTGGACCGTTCTGTAACAGGTCGTGTAGCAAAACAACAAACAGCAGGTAGTCTTCAGTTACCATTGAACAACGTTTCAGTGATGGCTTGTGATTACAGAGGAAAAGCAGGTATCGCTACAACAATTGGTCATTCTCCAGTAGCTGCCTTGATCGATCCTGCTGCAGGTTCAATCAACGCAATTGCGGAGTCATTGACCAACTTAGTATGGGCACCATTGGCACACGGTTTAGGTAATGTTTCATTATCAGCGAACTGGATGTGGCCTTGTAAGAACGAAGGTGAAGACGCTCGTTTATACGATGCAGTTGAAGCTTGTTCTGATTTTGCAGTAGCATTAGGAGTGAATATCCCTACAGGTAAAGATTCACTTTCAATGACGCAAAAGTACGGTGACGAAAAAGTGTACTCTCCAGGTACTGTAATTATTTCTACAGTAGGTGAGGTAGACGATTTGAAAAACGTAGTTGAGCCAGTCGCTAAAGTAGGTAAATCATTAGTTTATGTTGACCTTGCACAAGGTGGTCATGAATTAGGCGGTTCATCATTAGCACAGGTATTAAATAAAGTAGGTGACAAAGTTTCTACAGTAACAAAACCTGATTTCTTTAAGAACGGTTTCGAAGCAATTCAAACTTCAATTAAAGCAGGTAACGTAGTTTCAGGTCATGACGTTTCAGCAGGTGGTTTAATCACTGCATTACTTGAAATGACTTTCCCTGAGCAAAACGTAGCGTACAAAGTAGATGTATCAGCAATCTCTACTGCTGATTTGACCAATGTATTGTTCTCTGAGACGCCTTCAGTAATCTTCCAAGTAGAAGACGAAGCAGCTTTAGAGTCAGTAATGAAAGAAGCGGGTGTAACTTACCACGTAATCGGTCAAGCAGTAGAAGGAACTCAAACTGAAGTGACTTACAACGGAACTACTTTGGCATTTAATACAGAAGAGTTAAGAGACGTATGGTCGAAAACTTCTTACTTATTAGATCAAAAGCAAAGTGGTGAGGAATTAGCGAAAGAGCGTTATGAGAGCTATAAAAATGCTCCATTGCACTATTCATTTCCTGAAGGATTCGAAGGAAAGCTTTCTACATTGGGTATCAACCCTGATCGTAAAGAGCGTTCTGGAATCAAAGCGGCAATTATCCGTGAGAAAGGTGTGAATGGCGATAGAGAAATGGCTTACTCTATGCACTTAGCTGGTTTTGATGTGAAAGACGTCCACATGACAGACTTGATCTCAGGAAGAGAAGATTTAACTGACGTAAACTTCATCGTTTTTGTAGGTGGTTTCTCTAACTCAGACGTTTTAGGTTCTGCTAAAGGATGGGCTGGAGCATTTTTATACAATGAGAAAGCAAAACAAGCTTTAGATAATTTCTACGCTAGAGAAGATACATTGAGTTTAGGTGTTTGTAACGGTTGTCAATTGATGGTTGAATTAGGTTTAGTGACGAAAGGTCATGATGAAAAACCTAAGATGTTGCATAACAACTCTCATAAATTTGAGTCAGGTTTCGTGAACATGGTGATTCCTGAAAACAACACTGTAATGTTGAACTCATTAGCAGATACTCGTTTAGGTGTTTGGATTGCACACGGTGAAGGTAAATTCAACTTCCCTTATGCAGAAGAGAAATACAATATCGTAGGTAAATACGGTTATACTTCTTACCCTGCCAACCCTAACGGATCTGATTACAACACTGCAGCGTTAGCTTCTGAAGATGGTCGTCATTTAGTAATGATGCCTCACTTAGAGAGAGCAATCTTCCCTTGGAACTGGGCACACTATCCATCAGACAGAACTGATGAGGTTTCACCTTGGATCGAGGCGTTTGTAAATGCTAAAAATTGGGTAGCTGAGAAGACTAAATAGTTTTTCAGTCCTTAAAAATATAGAAAACAGCTTATGATTAATTTCATAGGCTGTTTTTTTATCATTAAAATGATAGACTCACATCAAGTATATTCCAAAACTAAGAAATTGTAAAAATATAATTATTCAAACATGTAAGTTAAAATACTCTTGAAAAGAATAATTATTAATACTATTTTTTGTTTAACCTTTTTAAAATTAAGTTACTCATTTTGCAATTGTATCGCATTTATTTAAAACAAAATGGTATGTGACTATATGTTTAGGACTATTTTAATACAAAAAAAGAGAAAACATAGAACCTTTGTGAATTGTACAATAGTTAGTTTGTTAATGTTAGGATTATCTATTAATCAATGTTATCTTCAATAATATCATAGATGAACAGAAAGAATTGTATATATTTCTCGTAACCAAGTTTCTCATTCAAAACACAACCCAAGAAGAACTATCTCATATAAATCCAACAACCACTTGATAGTTGATCTACGTGTAAATACTACTATTACTGATATGAAGTATTATTTAAAAAGACCAACCATGCAATGTACAATCCTAATGCTAATAGTATTTATCATAGACTTGATAATACCCTTAGGTGTAGCTGTTGGTGTTTTATATGTATGTTGTATTTCACTTTTAATTAGGGAAAAAATAAAAGTGACTAGAAGGTTTGCCTTTTTTGCTACTATTCTTATCACAATTATTCCAGTTATTACCTTCAATGAGCAAACTACTTGGATGGCTTTTGTCAATAGAGGTTTATCTGTGCTTGCAGTTTGGATCATTTATTTAATTGTTGTTAAGCACCGATTATTAGACCATCAGATGAAAGTATATACGTCTAAATTGGAAATTAAAAATAAGGAACTTGAACAATTTAATTATATAGCAAGTCACGATTTACAAGAACCCTTAAACACGATAAATAGTTTTAGTAGTTTATTGAATAAACAATATAAAGGAGTAATTGATAAAAATGCAGATCAATACCTTGACTTTATTCAACAAGCAACCGATCGAATGAGCGACTTAATTAAAGCTTTACTAGATTATGGTATGATTGGCCATAATATGCACATTGAAAAAGTAGATTGTAACCGTGTTTTAGAAGAAGTAAGATCGGATATCAATGCTCTTATATCAAAAACTAATACAGAACTGTTGATTAATGACTTACCTGAAATTAATGGTTATGAAACAGAATTAAGACTCTTATTCCAAAATCTCATTAGCAATGCGATTAAATTTCAAGGAGAACAAACCACTCCAGTTATTAGAATAGGAGCGACTTTAGAAACAAATCAATGGATTTTTTTTGTCAAAGACAATGGAATCGGTATTGAACAAAAATATAAGGATAAAATTTTTGCAATTTTTCAAAGATTGCATCCTGCTTGTGAATACGAAGGTACAGGAATCGGCTTAGCTCATTGTAGAAAAATAGTAGACCTTCACGGAGGTAATATTTGGCTCGATTCTCATTTAAATCAAGGCACAACGTTTTATTTTAATATACCAGCTTAGCCAGGAACAAAACCATCAGCGACTAACGTTTTTTTACTACAAGGTTATCTTTTGAAGTGATATTAAAAAGGAGATCACGATAAAGATAACCTTATTTTACTCCATCGGTGTAATGAATTAAAAACAAGTGATTTATGATTAAATTCATCAAATTTATCACCCAAATTTGAAAACTTTTAAGAAACTCATAAGTTCCATTGATAGTTATTTTGTAATCGTTGTTTTTTAGATGAAAATAAAATAACTTAATGATACAGACACATAGTAATAACTTGTATGGAACAACACACTAAATTGAATTAATTCTTTTAGAAGATGAGTTAATTATTTATACCAATAAAACACAATCAACATAGATTTAATTTTCTCATTATTCCAATTTTAGTAATCACAGATCCCTAAATAATCTATCTGACTGTAATTTATTAATGAAGCAACAACCCTAGACTCAATTATGAATTTCACAGACGAAAGTAAGTGCCCTTTCCATCAAGGGACAAATTCTCAAACACAAAACAATGTACAAGAATGGTGGCCCAAAACGCTTAATTTAGATATTCTTCACCAACACGATGCAAAAAGCTCACCTTACGGTACCCCCTTTAATTATGCAGAAGAATTCAAGAAGTTGGACCTTGAAGCACTGAAAACTGACCTAAAAGCCCTAATGACAGATAGTCAGGACTGGTGGCCTGCCGATTGGGGTCATTATGGTGGTCTAATGATTCGAATGGCGTGGCATGCAGCAGGAACCTATAGAACTTCTGACGGACGAGGAGGAAGTAACACCGGTAACCAACGTTTTGCACCATTGAACAGTTGGCCTGATAATGCAAACCTAGACAAAGCAAGACGTTTACTTTGGCCAATCAAAAAGAAATATGGAAATCAAATCTCATGGGCCGATCTATATATCCTTGCGGGAAATATGGCATATGAATCAATGGGATTTAAGACCTTTGGATTTGCTGGTGGTAGAGAAGACATCTGGCATCCTGAAAAAGACATCTATTGGGGAAATGAAAAAGAATGGCTAGGCAATAACCGTTATGGTGATAATGACGATAGTGATTCTTTGGAAAACCCACTAGCAGCAGTAGTAATGGGATTAATCTATGTGAACCCTGAGGGAGTTGGAGGTAAGTCCGATCCTCAAAGAACTGCACATGATGTTCGTACAACATTCGGTCGTATGGCGATGAATGATGAAGAAACCGTAGCACTTACTGCAGGTGGTCATACTGTAGGTAAAGCTCACGGTAATGGTGATGCCTCAGTATTAGGGGCAGAGCCAGAAGGTGCACCTATTTATGAACAAGGTTTGGGATGGATTAATCCTAAAGGAAAAGGCAGTGGAGCTGATGCGGTAACCAGTGGTTTGGAAGGTGCTTGGACAACGACTCCAAACAAATGGAATCACACTTATTTCCACCTTTTACTAAATCATGATTGGGAATTAAGAAAGAGCCCTGCTGGGGCGAATCAATGGGAGCCTGTAAATATGAAAGACGAAGACAAACCCGTTGATGCTTTTGATCCTAATGTAAAGAGAAACCCAATCATGACAGATGCAGATATGGCGATGAAGGTAGATCCAGAGTACCGTAAAATATCTGAGAAATTCATGAACGATCCAGCGTACTTTGAGGATGTATTTGCAAGAGCTTGGTTCAAATTAACCCATAGAGATTTAGGACCGAAATCACGTTACTTAGGTGCTGATGTTCCTGCTGAGGATTTAATTTGGCAAGATCCTATTCCGAAAGTAGATTATACTCTATCAGAATCTGAAGTAGAGGATTTAAAAACTGAGATTTTAGGTTCAGGATTGACCCCTCAAGAGTTAATCAGTACAGCGTGGGATAGTGCAAGAACTTATCGTGGTTCTGATTTTAGAGGAGGAGCAAATGGTGGTCGTATTCGTTTAGCACCTCAAAAAGATTGGGAAGGCAATGAGCCTGAACGTCTACAAAAAGTCCTTTCGAAATTAGAGGAAATTAAATCTTCTTTTTCGAAGGATGTAAGTATTGCCGACTTAATTGTTTTAGGAGGTACAGCAGCCGTTGAAAAAGCTGCACAAGAGATTGATTCATCTATCAAAGTTGGATTTATTCCTGGTAGAGGTGATGCAACAGCAGAGATGACGGATGTAGATTCATTCTCAGTATTAGAACCTGTTCATGATGGTTTCAGAAACTGGCTGAAAAAGGAGTATGCTGTAAAACCAGAGGAAATGCTTTTAGATAGAGCTCAATTATTGGGACTTACAGCTCCTGAAATGACGGTTTTAATAGGAGGTTTGCGTGTCTTGGGTACTAACCACAATAATACTAAGCATGGTGTATTTACGAAGGATGTCGGCAAGTTGAGTACTGACTTCTTTGTGACTTTAACGGATATGAAATACAATTGGAAACCTGCTGGTCACAATTTATATCATATTGTAAATCGTTCATCAGGTGAGATTGATTGGACAGCAACACAAGTTGATATTGTATTTGGTTCAAACTCTATCCTAAGATCATATTGTGAATATTATGCACAAGATGACAGCAAAGTAGCTTTCGCTAAAGATTTTGTAAAAGCTTGGGAGAAAGTGATGAATGCGGATCGTTTTGATGTTTAGAACATAAAAATAGTTTATCAGTTAAAAGTCCACTAAATTAAATTTTTGTGGGCTTTTTTAATACACTTTAGACTATGAAAAATTTTGAAGAAAGACTAAAAGGAGGGCACCCAAACTCTCTTGGCAATACAGTTGAAATTGTTGAAGAGGTATTGCAAGAAAGAGATTTATTTGACGAACTATTCAACTGTTACTTTAGTGATGATGAAGTTGTTCGCTTAAGAATTTCCAATGCTATGAAAAGAATTGGGAAAGCAGATAAGACTTATCTAATTCCTTATATTGACCGTTTTATCAATGAAATTTCAAAGATTGATCAAGCTTCCACACAATGGACTTTTGCTCAGCTATTCCTTTTACTAGAAAAAGAAATTTCAGATCAACAGAGGCTGGAAGCAATAAGCATCATGAAAAGTAATCTAGAAAATCACAATGATTGGATAGTATTAAATCAAACCATGGAAACCCTTTTTAAGTGGTCAAAAAAAGATGAAGGTCTAGAGGAGTGGTTGTATCCTCATCTAGTACGTTTATCAAATGATGAGAGAAAATCTGTTAGTAAAAGAGCTTTAAAATACTTGTCGACATTGAAGAAATAAAGATTGATTTGTAAGAGCTATAAGAATTTTGTATTATTTAATTCAAAATAAAAGTAACCCAACAAAATGATTAGAAATCTATACCAAATTGATAAACACAGAATTTCAAAAATAGAATACGAGAATGATCCAGATGATTTAGGAGAAAATCTGGAGTATTGGTTAGAAATCAAGGTAGATGACAGACAAGAAATTTTATCTACATTGGAGGATCATGATTTTGATCAGATGATCCTCAATGATTTTATAAAACCTAAGAAAATGAGGAATATTCGACTAACTTCAAAAACAATGGTTTTGAATATACCTATCAACAACACAAAAAATATCTATCAACAAGAAACATTAACGATGATGATCAGACCAGGCTTATTGGTCACTATTGTTCATCAATCTAATGATATCTTCTCAGAAATTTTCGGAGCATTAAATAACAACCCTTTCGATTTAGCCATTGACCTGAATTATTTAGTTTACTTTATGGTCAATTATGTATTAAAGAAAACAGCACATTGCATTCAAAAAGCAAGAAATGAGGTAGATGATCTTTCTCAAAAATTAGATGAAGACCCAGATGAATTAGATATTTCTGATATTATTGATGTAAAAGATAATGTACATAACCTTTCCAATATTGTCGAAGACCAATACATCGCATTACAGTCCATTCCAAAATTAAGATGGGCAGATGGGGTAGTAAGGATTGATGATGAAATAGGAAGATCGATAAAGAATTACTCATTTATTCTAGACTTGACAAGTAGGCTGGAGGAAAACATAAAAGGGGTACAGTCACACTACCAATTACTATTACAAGAAAGAAGTAATAAAAAGCTTAATACGCTTACAATCATCCAAGCGATCTTTGTTCCTTTAACATTGCTTACGGGGATATATGGAATGAACTTCGTCAATATGCCAGAGTTAAATATGAGTAATGGCTATTACATATTTTTAATTGTGATTAGTGTCATCGCTATTTCTGAATTATGGATTTTCTGGAGAAGGGGATGGTTTGATTGATATTTTATATCAGAAGCGATAGTTTTTATCTTAACATTACCCAATAACATAGAGCACAATTGCTGTTTTCAAGCTTAAACTTCTAATACCGATAACAAGGTGAATTATTTCATATTTCTACGGTTACATTTGCGACAACATTGCAAAAATGATCTTAATGAATAAACTAAAACTAATCTACGTTGTCTTGATTCTTACTTTACTTTCTTGTAATCAAGAAGAAGAATCAACAGAACTGAGCATTGAAAATCTAAAATACGGAAGAGGAATATCTGGTCACGGTGACAATCAAATAGGATACGCTGATGTGGATCTACACTTAGAAGCACAAGTTTATGGAGATGAACTAGCTTCTGAAGTTTTTGTAACGATTGAATCCTTATCGGATACAAGCTTCGCTTCATATGATTATTCACAATATTATGAAGGCAGAAGAAACACCTCAATTCATGAACATCCAATCGTACCGGCTTACTTTGACACAGGTGCTTATCACCTAGAACTTACTGTTATCGACCAAAAAGGCAATAAAGCAGTAGAAGGAGGAGACCTGCATATTGTTCCTGTTATACGCTTTTTAGATATTCAATTAGAAGGAGATATTTCTCCGTCAGAACAAATTAAAATAGCGTTTCAATTAGAAGGATTAAATGTATTGAGAGATTTGTATATCAAATTAGTTGACGAAAACGATAATGAGTTTCTTTCTAATTATTACGATTTCACGACAGCAAATTCAAGGATAATTGATTTTAAGGATGCACTTCTGATCCCATCAGATTTACCACCTGGTGACTATACCATGAAAGGTATAGCCACAGATGCTAGAAATAATACCGTAATCGAAATTTTTAATTTTTAAACCAATTCATTTATAAATGAAAAATTACCTTTTTTTACTGCTTTTATTTAGCTGTACCTTTTTTTCATGTCAAAAAGATGAGATTCTTGACGATGAAACTGAAATACCAGAGAAACCAGAAGACGCACCTTATGGAGAGTTTGAAGGCTTAAAACTTTTAGTCACTTATAATGATCATAGCTTTGTGGAATTAAGAGAACCACATAGTGACCGTATCGATACTTTATTTGTACAAGAAGGTGGTACTAAAGTGATCAAGGAGTTAGGGCCCAAAATTGCTAACGCAAAAGTATATAGTGAAGATAGAGTGTACTCGATTTTCACGGGTCTTGATTTACATATGAATCATTTTCACACGTACCCTCCTAAAATAAATGTCACTACAGAAACTGTACAATTAACTACACCTGACTGGAGTGATTTCTTAGCAATTTGGAGATCTAATGAAACAGGAAATATTTTTCATATCAATGCAGAAGATGTGCTAAATAGTGGTCAAGCAAAAGAGGTAGAATTAGATCATTACCAAAAAGCTGGGGTGAATACAACTTACCTTTCATCAGGATTTGGAGACAATTATTTCCTATTAGTAGATGAAAATAATAAACTGGAACTATACAATGTAGATTCAGCAAAAGTGATGTATTCATACCCTGATTTTAATGAAATCTATGCGACGAACATTTATTCTGAAAACTGGGATGAGAATTATGGCCTTATAGCTACAGATGAAGGACTTTTAACAATTGTCTTTACAAATGAAGGCGATTGGAGTAATCCTGACATTGTCATGCATGAGAATATGATCGAATATCCAGAGGAAGGTGTAATGTTTGATCAGATTGTCTATCGTAAATATTACAATGGATCAGCCCATATGAAAATTGCATTAGGTATTGATCGTGATAAGGGGATTTATAAAATCCATGCAAAAGAAGGCAAGATTGAAAAAGTATTGGATGCTAATGGTATTGTTGATTTTGAAATCAATTACATGATGGATAGATTATATGTACTTTCAGAAGACAAAAACTTTGTAGCTTATGACTTAGGTACTTTTGTTCCAATCAATAGTACTACAGTAAATGAAGATTTGAGTATGAATGTGAAGGTTGCTGTAAGTGAAAAGTTTGCTTATGTTCATTCAGGTTCAAACTCATACATCAATGTTTTTGGTGCTAAAAATATGGTAGAATATACTCCAATTGAAACAGAAAAATCAATTTCAGATATCGGAGTTTTCGGTAATGTGATTGAATTAGAAATAGATAATCACGATTAGGTTTACTTATTGGTTTTAGATACAGAATGGACAGCTAAATGGTTTTAGCTGTCCTTCTTTCATTTTTAGGTTGGATAAAAATTAGACATTATCTAGTTTTCCTCATTAAAATTCATTGTTGAATTAATCATTTCAGTACTCACTTTGATAACGATGCTTGTTGTAAGTAGGGTAATGGTAATAAATAAGATCATAATTTAAAGGGTTTAAGTAAAGTTAAGAAAACTCCCCAAATATTGAGGAGTTTTAAACTACTGATTGAATTAAATGCTTAACTAAAATAGTAGAATTCTATTGCATTGATTTATTCTAACTTGATGATCTCGAAATTTATTTTCTGAATACAAATACTGTTTGAAGTCTTACTTCATGCTGACCAACATGATCAGGCTTTACAACATTGTTATAGTATTGCACACCCAAGTTTACAGGTAGTTTACCCATAAATACTAACTTGTTAATACCGCCTCCAACAGGAATCGTCCATTGTTGTCCTTTTTCAGCATTCCAGTTACCAGTAATGGTCGGGAACGTATTGATAACCCATCCTTTACCTAAACTTTTTGCAATTAGAGTTTGCGCTACGAAATTGTTTACATCAGGTCTTGTGTCATCACCTGCGAATGACATAGTTTGACGTAAAATCATGTCAAATGTCCAACCATTTGTTTGGTATACTAAAGCTAATGAAGCTCCAGCGCTCCATTTACCATTTCCTAGCATATCATTTGTCGCTGTAGGCATACAAATTGATGGTCCTATACCCCAAGCTACTTTACCAACGCTCTTTGGAGCAAAGAAGAAAGAGTAGTTGAGGTCAGTTAAACCAAACTGAGGGTTTAGATTATTTTCAAGTCCCGTAGTAGATGGTAAATACGATAAACCAACTACAGCACGGTGTACAAGACTAAACTTCTCGAACTCTTGAGCAACGATTGGTTGTAAAGACATGGTATAGGTAGTACCATCTAAACCAGGTACACCAACTCCCATATTATGTTGGATGGGAAGGGCTACAATACTTGAAAGTGGATTTTGCAGTTTATTCGCAATCTCTTCAGCAGTTTGCGCATTAACGCTGTTAATACCCATTACAGACATAGTCAAGATAGCAAAGATCTTAATTGATTTTAGTTTTAAAATTTTCATTTTCTATTTGATTTTCGTTCTATTTGTTATCACAAAAGTAGATGAACATCAAACAAAAGATTGGGATAAAAGAATTTGTTTTTGGTAAAAAAAGAAAAGGTGGTACAATATGCCATAGCCTGATGACTATGGCATATAAAGTAGATTATTTTTTAAGAGAATAGATATTGATGAAGTATACATAATAAAAACAGTGGTGTTTACGCCGTGGTATATAATATAATGGATATCAAATCAACCATGATGCTCTTTACGATCATTCAAAGGTGTAAGTCCAAACTCCTTTTTATAAAGCTTTGTAAAATGAGAAGAATCCGTAAAACCTAAAAGGTCTGCAATTTCAGTCATGCTCTCCTTTGTTTGAATTACCTTTCTTCTTGCCTCATACAATCTTTCTCTTATTATGTATTGATGTGGAGACAAGCCAAACACATTTTTAAAGTCTTTCCTTAATTTGGGAATACTTACACCATAGTCTATACTTAAAGCTTCAATAGTAGGAGGGTGCATCAAGTCCTCAACAATTTTACTCTTAATATTAAATATCTTGACGGTTTCTTCCTCAGTGAGATCAAATTTTTGTTGACCCGTGCGGTGGGTGTAGAGTTGTACAAAAAAGTGAGCAATTAATTCTAATACCTTGGCAGCAGTAAATCCATACCTTCCCACTTTTTCCGTTTGCAAAGCAAAAAGCTCTCTTAAACACTGCTCCATCTCGTAGGACATGGATTCAAATAATACGAACTGATTTTGGTTTTCGATAAGATCTTTTAATCTTTCAAAGTTTTCCCGTCCGGTTTTCCTCATTAATTCATGAGAGAGGTGGCATGTAATTCCTTTAAAATTTCTTCCTTTATCCAAATCTAAAGAGATGACTTTATCAGAATTAAAAAGTACTGCTCCTTCAGAAAAGCCATTTCCAATTGATGTATTATTAAAGCTAACAGTTGAATCTAATATGAAAGAAATAAGGAAACCTTTTTCTTTTTCATAATGATCATGGAATTGGATTGTCTTCTTCGTAGTAACATCAAACATTATTGAACTCAAAAGATCTCCCAGTTCATCGAACAGCCAATAATTAAATTCTCCATCTGCCGATTTCCCCCAATAATGATTCCTTTTGATTTCAAATTCATCAAAAGTAGAAATATAATCCTTTAAAGCACTCTCAGTGTACTGACCATTTAAGAAGTGGTTATTCATTAATTTCGTATTAAATGCGGTTAAGTTGATAGAGATATAAATCTATCTCTAATATGATTAATAATTATTTCCCTGTACAATTTAAGAAACTGTATTAATTAAGATTTTAAAAGTGTCATTATCTTTTTTACCAATACTACTTCCGAATCTACCAAAGAGCTAATTCTGCTTTAATTTAATTTGTAAAAAGAGTAAAAATATTTCTCAAATTTCAATATAACAAGACTAAAATGCGATTAACTGAATCGAATATATACTGTAAAAGACATTATTCCCTAATACTTAAGGTATCAAGTTTTCATCATTATAATAAAGCACCAATATGAAAAAGATAATTAGCAGTTTATCCTTTCTATTGGTATTCTTCATAAGTCACAATTTGATGGCTCAAGATCATGTATTATGGCTACACTACTTTAATACTTATAAACTATCGTATCGGTTTTCTTTAGACTCAGATATCGGTTATAGGAGTGATATCATGGGTTTTGAAAGGTGGCAATATAGATCTGGATTAAGATTGGAATTGACTAATAATATACACTTAAGAGGAGGGGTGAAATATTTACATGGTAATACAGTACCCAATGAATTTAGGCCTTTTCAAGACATTATTATTAATAATCGAATTGGTAGCTTGAGGTTTACGAATAGATTTCGTTTTGAACAACAATTCTTTGATAATGAAAGACCGCTCAATGTTCGATTAAGATATAGCCCTTCCGTTAGTTTACCGACATATATCGGTGTTTTATCCGTGGGGATTGAACCTTTTATCAATTTAAATAGTCCATCAGGAATAGAATTAGCAAGTAATCGGACGATTTTTGGCATTGCTCATAGTGTGAGTAAAAACACTTTCTTGACCATACAAATTATAAAAGAAAGATCCTTTATTGGCAATGAAAATTTATTAAACAACAATAGTAAGCTCATTCGAGTAAGGATTGATCATACTATTAAACCATTGAAGTTTAATAAGTTATTTGAAAGAAAAAAGTGAGGTTGACCATTTAATACAATACACCAATTTTTGGCAATAATACAGCTTTCTTTTTTTACCAAAAAGAGATTTTTATATACCATAAAGTTAGTCGTAGAAGTACCAACTTTGTAATGTTGAAAATGATTCAACATCATTTCTCATACTTCATAAAGAACAACTAAAATGCGATTAATAATTAAAACTATAATACTAATGTTGTTGGTCATAATGGTTTGTAGAAACCTTTATGCTCAGGACAAATTGCAGTTTTCAGCTGAAGCTGATCTTGTTAATCACTATGTATGGAGAGGTATAGACTATGGATATAGCCCTGCCATACAGCCAGATGTAGAATTGAACTACAAGGGATTTTATGTTGGAGGATGGGGTACTTATGCATTTTTCAGAAATAATGCAGTGTATGAATTTGAATATAGAGTAGGGTATACTTTTGAGAAAATAGGGTTGAGCCTACAAGTAATAGATTACATTTACTCAACGGCGACTTTTGATAGTCCTAAAACGACACACAATATTGATGAAGGCGAATCTTACGTCGGTCACTCATTTGAGTTAGGAATAATACAAAGAATTAAGAATTTCCATTTTGCAGGGTACATTAACTTAAGTGAAGATAATGATATTTATGTAGAAGCGGGATATAATTATAAAGGGTTTGAATTGATCATTGGGGCAGGTAATAATGAGTATACCTTAAACGACAATTTCAATTTAGTCAATGTTAGCTTGACGAAAACCTTTGATCTGAAGCTTACTGAAAAATACAGTCCGTCCTTATTTTGTGGAACGGTCTACAATCCAGATGCTTCAGCCGTTCACTTGATCTTTGGAGTGAACTTCTAAATAGCATAATAGTTTGATAATGAATAGATATTAAAATCACGTATTTTAGTTTAATAATTTTTTACACGTCCTGTTTTATAAATGGGGCGTGTTTTTTCAAAAGCTAAATACATAACTATCATTTCAATGCTTGAAAATTAAAATCAAATAAAGATAGATATGAAAAAGTTAGTAAGTGCAGTATTGTTATTGATATTCAGCTTTGGGTGTAAAGGTGTTAAAGTGGGTGTAAATGAAAACACTTCAGATCCTTTTGAAGGAAAAAGAAGCTTTAATGATTTTATGACCATTCAGAAAAACCATTCCATTTACAATGAAAAAACATTAACTGAATTACCCTCTTGGCCAGAAGAATATAAGATACATGGTGACCTAAGACAATGGGAAAAAGTCGTTTATAAAGGAGAGGAATTAGTAGGTGCGATATGGATGTCTAAATCAGGAAAATTAAAAGTAGATGGCTATCCTTATGATCAATTTGTATTGGTTATAGAAGGTAAAGTGACATTACAACCTGAAGGAGAAAAAGAGAAAACGTATTTCCCAGGAGATGTATTCTTTGTACCTAAAAACTATGCAGGTACTTGGGATATGCCCTCTGATTACAAAGAATTAATTGTGGTGGAGAGAAAAGCTTGGGATACTTTCGGAGAATAAATTCATAGTATTCCTTCTATATAGAATTTCGGTTGGGATGTAGTATTACTACGTCCTTTCTGAACATTACAATCGACAACTTGATATAAAATATAAATGAAAACTAAATTACAATTTTTGCTACTAGCCTGTTGGATGTTAACAGGCGTGAGTTCATTTGCTCAAAAAGAAAATGATGAACCAAAAAAATCGAAACATCAAGATCGACCTGAATTTGATGACGAGGAAGAAAGAAAAGGAGTGAAATTTAATCTTGTACCTCTTCCTTCTTATGATCCTGCTACAAAATGGGGGATTTCTTTATTAGGATCAATTACATATTACCCAAGTAAGAATGATCTAGTTTCACCTCCTTCAATGACAGGTTTTGGAGGTAATTATACTTCAAATGGTAGTTATTTTGCAGGTTTCTTCAATGATTTATATTTGAAAGAGGACCTATGGAGGATTAATAACTTCGGTATGTTTGGTAGAGCAAATCAACTTTATAAGTTATCTCCAGACCCTACCAATCCAGATTTAGATCTAGAACAGGCTGACGTTGGAATTAATATTACCATGTTTAATATGATGGTAGAGAGAAAGATTTTCTCAAGAGTATATGCAGGACTTGGTTATATCTATTCAGGCCGTCAAACTGTTGGCAGAAATGAAGAGTCTGAAAAATTATTAAAAGCGAATGGTTTCGGAGATGAGTTTGTTCATACACATGGCCTCCGTTATTCTTTGACCTACGATTCAAGAGATAATATCAACTATCCCTACAAAGGAAAGTATATTAATGTGAGAATGGATCAGATGCTTGGAGATAATAGCCAAAATATATTTACCGCTGATTACCGTCAATTTTTTACAGTGGGGCATGTGAGTAACGTGATCGCTTTCCAAGGTTTTGGGCGTTTTGTATCAAAAGATGCCGCCAGAGATTTTTGGTCTACTTATGGAAGAGCTGCCGAAGTATTACAGAGAGGTTATGAAGCAGGTCGAAGAATGGATCGAAATCTTGTAAACTTTCAAGCAGAATACCGTAAAGAAACGCCTTGGCTAAATCACAAATTGGGTTTTGTAGGTTCAGTAGGAATTGGTAAGGTTTTCGGAAGTTATGACGAAACGGGTATGTCTCAGAGTTTTAGAAATGCAGAATGGTTACCCGCTTTTTCAGTAGGTGCTCGATATAGATTATTACCTTACGAACGAATGAATATTAACGTCGATTATGCATGTGGTAAAGACGGTCATATGTTTTATTTCGGAATTAGCGAATTCTTCTAGTCAATCTATTTCATCTGGCTTAAACATTTGGACACAATACAAGCAAGTGTTTCGTGCACCATAGTTAATATCACCTGCCCATGACTTCAATCATGGTGCACGATATTGTAGTCTTCTAACCAGAAATATCAATAAATAACTGAATAAAATTTCAACATCTATTTCTTCTAAAAATTATTAAACCATGAAATCAATATTCAAAACTGAAAATCAGAAGATGAATGCTATTTTAGCCGTCTTGTGTATTTCTTTCCTATTACTGTTATTACTAAATCACGAGAATAACAAAATCCCATCTTTCAGTCAAACCACTGAAATTCCAGAAGGAATTCTTACTCCTAATAAAATAAAAACATCCATTGGTACATTACGATTTATGGATGGAGTCCCTACAAAAAAGACTGTAGATCTTACCTATGACAACCTAGACAGAATGAGGGGAGTGGACGTTTACCTGAAATGTATGCAAGCAGCATCGATGCGTCATTTGATCAGAGGCCCCCAAGCATTAGGTGCTGATGAATACAACCGAGTAATGCTTTTACAGTTAGATTCAAAATCACTTTATCTCACGGCCAATACTTCCACACTTTATGTCAATCCCATTATCAATCTAAAAGAAACAGGCCCGTTAGTAATGGAAGTTCCTTCAGAGATGACGGGAGCCATTAATGATGCTTGGTTTTATTATGTATCTGACATTGGTCCTTTTGGACCCGATAAAGGTGAGGGAGGGAAGTACTTATTGTTACCTCCAGCCTATGATCAAGAAGTTCCAGAGGGTTATCATGTCATCCGTTCTTCTACTTACAGGCTTTGGATGTTGATGAGAATGTCTTTAGAAAATGGTGTGAAAAGTGCCAAAGACCATATCGTCAACAATCTTAAGATTTACCCATTAAAAGCACAAGGAAATCCGAAACCAATGGTGTTTATTGATGGTTCAGGCCAAGATTTTAATACCATTTATTCTAACGATTTTCACTTCTATGAAGCCATCCATGAGGTAATACAAGAAGAACCTTTAGATATGATTGATGCAGAAACTAGAGGTCTTTTAGCTTCAATTGGTATAGAAAAAGGAAAGTCATTTTCACCCGATAAACGTTTAAAAAGAATACTCAATGATGCAGTGTTGATTGGGAATGCGACTGCCCGCTCCATTGTTTGGTATCCAAGAACGGCCGGTACTATCAATCATATGAATGGCGTACAAATGTATCCTGATGCTGAAAGTGCATGGATGAGGTTGTTTACGGACCAAAATGTTTTCTTCACAGGAGAAGACGGGCATACCATGAATTCTGATGCGAGAACCATGCTTCATTTTCCTTATTCAGGAATTTCACCGGCCATGTCTGTTAAAGCACCCGGCAAAGGTTCTGATTATGGATTGCTGATGTTAGACCATAAGAAACGCCCATTTAATGGAAAAAGAACTTATAAACTAAGAATTCCACCGAACCCTCCTGTGAAGGATTTTTGGGCATTGACAATTTATGATTCTCAAACAAGATCGATGTTACAAACGGATCAGCCTACACCTACCATTGGAAGTCAGTTGGAGAATATGAAAATGGAAGAGGATGGATCGTATATCATCTATTTCGGGCCAAAGGCTCCAAAAGGGTATGAAAATAATTGGTTGCAGACCATTCCTAATAAAAGTTGGTTTGTCATGTTGAGAATGTTTGGTCCAACAGAAAAGTGGATTGATCAAACCTGGAGACCTGCTGAGATTGAACTGATTTAATTATAGAAAAAAGAGGTTTAGTCATCATAAGTAATTGGGTGGGATTGTTCACCCTTATAAGGGTGAAGAGTGCGACATAGTAAGGTTGAAGTCTTTTCCCTTATAAGGTGATGATGTGTCACGTTATAAGGGGACACACCTTCACATAAGGCAGTGATGACTAAACATCATTTATTTAACATTCTTTCTTTCAGAGGCGAAATGTCATATTCCTTAATATACAATCGAGTGAGATGGGAAGAATGTGAAAAACCCAGCTCATCTGCAATTTCAGACATGGGAAGGTTTGTATTTAAAACCAAATTTCTTGCTCTGAAAACCCTTTCTTTCATAACATATTGATGGGGAGAGGCACCAAATACAAGTTGAAAGCTTTTCCTGATTTTCTGAACGTTCATTCCATATTGAATACTCAGTTCTTCTATACTAGGAGGCTGAACCAATTGATCTGACAACTGATTTTTTATTTGGTATATCGTATTAATTAATTCTTTAGAAAGCGTTATTTTTTGATTTAATATCCGGTGCTTATAGAACTCAACAAGAAAAAGGGCCACTAACTTGAAGGAAATAGAAAAACTCAATCCTTTTTGTCCTAATTCTCTTTGCTGAATTTGGAATAACTCTTTGATGCAAAAATCCATTTCAGAAGTAATTTTTTCGAAGAACAACCAGTAATCATTTTGATTAATATGTTTCTCAAAAGCATTCCATTTATCATCCTCTACATGCTGAATAAACCCTTTTGCAATTCTAATCGTCACACCTTTAAAAGGACGGTGAGCACTTAAATGAATTTTTGAAGGTTGAGAAGAATTATACAAAACAGCACCTTCTTGATGATTCTTTCCAAAAACATAACCTTCTTGTTCTATTTCTGAGTCAATGACAAATCGAAAAGTAAGTAACTCCTTATTGATGGGTTTTTCTTCTAGTATCAAATCATTCTCCATCAAAAAATCACCAATCATAATATGAACTTGATGGTTGAATAAATCATAAAGCCATATATCGACTTTTCCTTGATGACTATCTAGATGAAAATGATTATCTGTCCATTTCCCTTCTTCAAAATGTGTAGTTGCATCTACAATTCCTTTTGTGATTTCTGAATAATCAAATTGATAATGGTCCATAGTAATGATTTGTCGTTTTATGCAAATAAAACTCCTTTTTATGTCTTTATAGCATATTTAGATAAAATAAATTTGTGATTGAAAGGATTAGGTAAAGGATTTCAAAATAAATAGATAAGTGCAAGGACAGAAAAAAAGGATGCTTTCTAAACTAGAAGTCAGAGACTTCTAAAGATCTTCAAAGCACAAGAGACGCTATCGCTTAACTCTTGTGCTAGAGAGATGATACGACCCACTGGCGCGAATGTTAAGCGATAGCGTCATTCGTGTCCTATAGATCATCAGAAATCTACTGATTTCTAAACACCTTTTATCTAATTCAATTTTGCGAAATCGATAAGATAAAGCTCCCTAATATTTTTGTCCTGATACTTACAGAAAGATGAGATCCTTTATCACCCATTATACAAAAATTATCAATTATGAAAGGTTTAAAAATACTATTAGGATTGCTACTATTAAGTTTTTCAGTATTGGGACAAGAACCCACTGAAGAAGTGAATGCAATACCTTATCCATTAGAAAAATGGCAAGGAGTTCAAGAAAAGACACTTAAAGGTTCAAAACCAGACTTTATTCATCCCAAAAAAGCCCCTGAAGGTGCTCCAAACGTTTTAGTTATCATGCTAGATGATACCGGATATTCTAGTGCATCTTCTTTTGGTGGATCGATGAATACTCCTGCTTTTGATCGTATTGGAGATGAAGGAGTTCGTTATACACATATGTCAGTAAACGCTATCTGTTCACCTACTAGAGGTTCATTACTTACAGGGTACAACATGCACCAAATCGGTACAGGGGTGATTAACGAAGCGGCAACAGGTTACCCTGGTTATAGCTCAGATATTGATTATACAACACCATCAGTAGCCAAGATTTTGAAAGATAACGGTTATGCTACAGCGGCTTTTGGTAAGTGGCACAATACTAAATTGGAGGATGCGTCACCTGCTGGACCATTCGAAGGATGGCCTACAGGGATGTGGGGATTTGAATTCTTCTATGGTTTTATGGGTGGAGAAACCAACCAGTTTTTTCCTCTGCTTTATCAAGGAACAACTCCAATTGATACGCCTACGGAAAATGCAGATGGATCGCAATATCATATCTCAGTAGATATGGCCGACCAAACTATCAAATGGTTAGATAATTGGAAAGGCTTACGTGATGATCCCTTCTTCATCTACTACGCTCCCGGAGCAGTTCATGCACCTATTCATGTTCCAGACGATTGGAGAGATAAATACAAAGGACGTTACGAAGAAGGATATGAAGCATTACGTTTAGAGCAATTTGAGAAACAAAAAGAGATCGGTTTAGTACCTCAAGATGCTGAACTTGTTGATTGGCCAACATCTATTCCTGCTTGGGATTCATTTAGTGAAGAGGGTAAAGTATATCTTCGCCGTCAGATGGAGGTGAATGCAGCATTTCTTGAGTACACAGATTTTCACATTGGTCGTGTAATTACACATCTAGAAGAAATGGGTGAGTTGGATAATACATTTGTCATGTATCTTACCGCTGATAACGGATGTTCTGCTGAAGGAACGCCTACAGGATCATGTTCTGAACTATTAACCGTAAATGGTTTCCCTGAATTCACAATGGATGAACAATTGGAGATGCTTGATAAACTAGGTGGTTTGGAAGAGTGGGGAGGTCCAAACTTGGCCAACCATTATGCAGTAGGCTGGTCTTATGCTTCATCAACTCCTTTCCAATGGACCAAACAAATGGCATCACATTTTGGTGGAGTAATGACTTCTACAGCAATCCGTTATCCAAAAGAAATTGAAGCAAGAGGTGAATGGAGACGTCAATTCCAAAATGTAACAGATATTGTTCCTACTATTTTAGATGTTACAGGTGTTCCAGCCCCTGACTATGTAAACGGTCAGAAGCGTGTAGAATACCCAGGTGTATCAATGAAATATGCATGGAAGGATGCAGATGCTAAGACGAATCATAAAACACAATATTTCGAAACACTTGGTTTCATTGGTATTTATCATGAAGGTTGGAGTTTAGCTGCGGAACCTTACCGTGTTCCATGGATGTTTGATGCCCAAGCCTTAGCAAACCTTGGTAATTTAGATCCGGATAATATTGGATGGGAGCTTTATAATATCGATGAAGATCCAATTCAATCAAAAAACATAGCAGATCAGCACCCAGAGAAAGTGAAAGAATTAGAGAAACTTTTTTGGGTTGAGGCCGAAAAATACAATGTATTCCCTGTAGGAGCAGGATTAGGTACACTTCTACAACCAGAATCAAGTACAGCAAAAGGTGCCAAAAAATACTGGGAGTTTACAACCAATACGTACAGAGTTCCTGAAATGGCAGGCCCAGAAATCAAAACCAATGATTTTGAAGTAAACGCTTACATCACTGCAGACGAAACAACTGAGGGAGTAATTTATGCACTTGGTGAACATATGGGAGGACAATCGCTTTATATCCTTGACGGTAAGTTGATGTACACCTACCAAACATTGGGTTACTATACTTACGAGTCTGAAGGAACACAAATTCCTTATGGTGATATTAAGGTGACTTTAAAACATACTGTCACCGAACGTAAGATTACAGGTCCTGCCGATGTAGAACTTTATATCAATGATAAATTGGTGGAGACAGTAAAAGTTGGACATACTGTTAGTGTAATGTACGGTGGCCATGAAACATTTGATATCGGTCGTGATGAAGGAATGCCTGTAAGTCATCATTATGAAGATAAAGGAAAATTTAAATTCACTTCAGGACAGTTGAAGAAAGTCACTTTTGATATAGGTAAGTAATTTATTCAGATAGTTTGATTGTATAATCTATTTTTAGTTTTGAAATCAAAAATGGGAGTTCCAAATACATGGAACTCCCTCTAAACAAGATGCTATTTAAATACAATTTGATTAATTGATTAGAAGTTTTTGTGCTTCTCCTGCTACCTTAATGATGTAGACTCCAGGAGAAAGATGTGTTGTAGAAAGGTTATTTGCCTCTTTATTGACCGTTTGGGTTGAAATTACATTGCCTTGTAATGAAACAACAACCGCTTCGAAGTCACCTTCTCCTAATCCTGATATTCTCACAAAATTATTGGCTGGATTTGGTGAAAGTTTAATACCTTCTTCGGTTAGTTCACCTTCAAGAGCATCTGACACACTAGAACTGCTTCTTGCATTGGATGTAGGTTTTAATTTGTAAACCCTTACCCAATCTACCTTCATTTGATTTCTTGCCGAACTTGCCAAGTGAGCATCAGAAGGAGAGTGATTTGTTGCTAACCACTGTTGCGATTCAACATTAATAATTATATCCATCGCTTTAGTAAACCCTGCTCCATTTTGGAAGTTGCCTGGGTCTATAACACTTATGCCATTTGAATTATTACTTGCCGCCTGAAGCGTAGGGAAACTGTAAGTAGAACTTGTGGTGTAAGTAGTTACAGCAGTATATCCATTTGCATTATTGGTCGGGAATTGACCAGACATTGAATTAAAATATTGGTATTGCCAAGTTCCATTGACTTTAGTCGCAGTAGCATTATGATAAAGAACTCTTACTAATTGACCATCAATAAAGTATTCAAAGTGTTTTGGACCAACCCAATACACACCCATTCTAACATACCTTCTGTTGCCATTGTTCCAACACCAATCACCCCATCCATAATTACCATTCACTCTACTATCTTGGTACCAGCTGTTCCAATCCCTAGGTTGGTAGTCTGTAAAAGGACTTCGGATAAAAGAGTGGTGGCTGATGTGTGTAAACTGTTTAAACCAAGGTACACCGCCATAGTTTTCAATAATATCAATTTCTTGCGTATCATCAGGGCTCAAAAGCCAGAAACAAGATGCTAATGAAATATTAGCTACACTGATAGCAGACTCGACATAAACAGGATAAATCACCTTATTATTAGAAGTGACACAACCCGATAATACACCAGGTATTCCCATTTTTGTGGTGTTGTTGGTTTTCGCAACGGTAATCACAAGATTATCACCATCTACTTTCACTCTATTGTGTTTCCAATAGGTTGTTCCCGGGCCATCCCAAGCATTGTGATAGAAATTATACCATTTTCCATTTCCAAAGTTCCTTTTGTAGTTGACGGCGTTGAAATTATAATTAAAGTCATCAGAGAGATTGCTCTGAAGTTCCCAGTAATGGTTAGGTCCTGACCAAGCAGGCACGGGAATGTTGCTCCATTCTTGAGCATTAACCGCACTTCCTAAAACCAAAGAAAGTAAGATTAATAGATAATTGTTTTTCATTTAAAAATTTAGTTAAGTAAGCTGATTTTTAAAGCTAGATTTGAGTTTAGATGTAGATAAATAGCATCTCATTTCAAGCTCAAATACGCAGTATAGAATCAGATCCCCAACAATCAACACTAGACAAAAACTGTATATTATTTCATGAAAATCTGATAACAATATCGTTTTGTATTATCGACTTTAACTTTGAATAGAAAATGGTTTATAAAGCTATTTTCATAGTATAAAGGTCTATTGTACGCTTCTTGTTAAGTTTAAAATAGATATAATTTCATATAGACAGCAACCTGTATTTTAAGCATTGTTAATCAAGTTTAGAATTTCTTCATATTAACGTACCACGTAGGGGCAGACCTATGTGTCTGCCCGCCGAACCACATGAAAACCATAATCATTATTCACCATATTTCTGCCCACCGAACCACAGCACACACCATAATTAAATTCCCAAAGAATCGATCTACATTTAACACTCCAAAAGCTATCGTTTGAATAATCATTTGCTGATTTCTTTGTGTTTCTGATTGTGGTACAGCGGGCAGACACATAGGTCTGCCCCTACGGGTGGTATACATTTAATTTATCATTTTCCCAACATAACGGATTATCGATGATATATTGAGCTATCTTTTCATGTTCATACTCATTTCTAATGATATGTTCCCAATAATTTCGTTGCCATAATCTTTTGTCGAATGCTTTCCATTTCTTGGTTTTGACTCCGCGGATATATTCATTCGTTGTCATTGTCTTAAACCATTGAACAATTGTACCAACAGGTACGGAATTATTATTTTCTTTGATTTCTATAATACAATGAAAATGATTGGGCATAATGATTATTTCCTGACACATGACATTATTGAATTTACATTCCAGTTCTCTATACCATTGTTCGATCATGATACCAGCATCATTTAATATCATTTTTTGGTGATCAATTTCTCCAAACAAATGCTTTTTATGCTGAACGCATATTGTGATAAAGTAGAGTCCAGATTGAGAATAGTCATAGCCTTTCAGACGGATAGAACGTCGAGAAGTTAGTTGTTTTAACATGAATCGTCAAGAATAAATGAATAGTTCGTTTATTCAGGACCCTTACAAATTTTATTCTACGATTTTTCACGAACCACGTAGGGGCAGACCCATGTGTCTGCCCGCCGAACCACATCCAAAACCATAATTTTTAATTACCATGAATCTAATCAATGAACCACAACACGAACCATAATCAAATTCCAAAACAAACGATCCACATTTAACACTCCAAAAGCTATCATTTGAATAATCATTTACTTTATGTTTCTGAGTGTGGTACAGCGGGCAGACACATAGGTCTGCCCCTACGGGATAACGTTTTTAGGACTAACTCCTTTTATCTTTTTAAACATGGTTGAAAAATTAGGAATACTGGTATATCCTAAATCATAGCCTACTTCCTTCACAGAGTATTTGCCTGATTTTAATCTTCGGTAGGCTTCATCCATTTTGGCATGTGTATAATATTGATAGATGGAAGTATCATATAGTGTTTTAAAATCTCTTTTCAGTTTTGATATACTTATGCCAAATTCAGATGCTATGTCTTCAACGACTAATTGATCTTCCAATTTTGATAAAATAAAGCTTTTGATGGCTAACAATCGCTTATAGTCGTCTTGATGTAATCCATGAAGCGTATCGTTTTTAATCAGTGTTTTGATGGATAGCATAATTTGAGTGAACAGTTCTAAACCTTTAACCATCAACATAGGGATACGTTCAAACTGAGTGTTTTCATAATGTAGAATATCATCAATAAGTGCTTCCATCTGAATGGGTAAACTTGTATGGTAAGCGATAGATTCATTATTAATTAAAGCATTTATCAGTTCATCTGAAGAATGGGGGAATAATTGGGTGAGTACGTTTTTTGATAATTTCAATGAAATAGAATTATAGTTTGAACTAACAGGAAAGTGAGTCACTGTTGGAAATAATCCATTATAGATAAATACACTATTGATACTTCCCGCTTCCAACAATTGTAATTGCTCATTGTAATTTTGATTCACATTGCCTCTGTATACAATATAGATGTGAACCGTCTCTGAATCGTTATCGGGTTCACGCTCCATGATCAAAGGTTTTCCAAATTTTGCTTGAGAAATTATTAATTCTAATTCTTGCATAATTTGAAGAGATGACATTTTTAGTTTCGTTCCATTACCATTAAATGAATAAGTAAAATCGGTATGTTCTCCTCCCAGTACATTATGCAAACTTTTAAAGTAGTTTTTAGAATTTCCTTCTTTCAATTTGAAGGTTTTGATCTGTTCTTTCTCTTTCATCAATACAAAAGTAATGTAACAGCTTAATGCGACAAAGTAAAATCCTTTTTTGATGATCAGGAGAGAAAGTTGAGCTGAATTGATAATTGCTTGAACGTTGACGATACGTTGAAGCATCATCTAGTTTCTACCTTTACTATATCATTCAAAGATCAACACAAATTAAAAATTGATATGAAGAATATTTTAAAAACTATCGTATTATCTATTGCTGTATTAATTTATGTTTCTCCACTTTCACAAGCCTGTACGGGCATTAAGTTAAAAACAGAAGATGGAAGTTACGTTTATGGTAGAACATTAGAGTGGGGTGCGTTTGATCTCAACTCAAAAATGGTAGTAGTTCCTCAAGGACATCAATTCAAGGGACTTACTCCAGAAGGAAGAAATGGAAAAGATTATCAATCAAAATATGGTTTTATAGCAGTTACAGCTTTTGGTGATGATGTACTGGCTGATGGTATGAATGAAGCTGGCTTAGCCGGAGGTGGTTTCTATCATCCTGGTTATGCAAATTATCCTGCCTATGATAAGTCAAAAGCTGACAATACAATTGCTGCACAAGATATATTGACTTACATGCTTGCTAATTTTAAAGATGTTGCAGAAGTCAAAAAAGGATTATTAGAGGTTAATGTTACTGGTGTTATTCTAGAATCTGTAGGATTGGAGCTTCCAGGGCATTGGATGATGTCTGATGCCACTGGAGCTACAGTTGTAATTGAATTTACAAACGGTGAATTGACAATGTATGATTCAAATGTTGGAGTAATTACAAATGCACCTAATTATGATTGGCATTTGACCAATCTAAGCAATTACTTAAACCTTACGCCACATCCTCAAAACCCAATTGAAATTAATGATATCACGATCAAACCTCATGGTGCAGGATCAGGTTTCTTAGGTTTGCCAGGAGACAATACACCTGCTTCACGTTTTGTAAAAGCTACTGCTTATACTCATACTTCACGTAAAACATCAGATGCCAAAGAAGCCGTTTATGAATTATTCAGAATTCTAGACAATTTTAACCTTCCATTGGGCCCTGATGGTGGTGAAGGTGCAAGTGCGGATCACTTTGACAATTCATTACGATCAACGACACTTTGGACCTCAGCAGCAAATATCAATGATTTGCAATACAGCTATCATACGCAGCACAACAGAAGAGTAAGAATGATCGATTTGAAAGAAATTGATTTTTCAAATATTGGAGAGGAGATCATTTACCTGGAATTGGACGAGAAGAAAGAGCAAGATATACAAGAAATTAAGTTGTAATTCGTTACATAAACTCATCATGAACCACGTAGGGGTAGCCCCATGTGTCTGCCCACTGAACCACAACACGAACCATAATGAAAATTCTTGGAGTGTTGTGGTTTTGTTTTATTTATTCAGATGCTCACAAAACCCTATTTGTCATCTATAAAAAACAATGTAGGTAATTATTTTATAGGTACCGAATACTGATTTCTTTGTGTTTCTGATTGTGGTACAGTGGGCAGACACATAGGTTTGCCCCTACGTAAAATCCTTTTTTATACAACATCTGTACTCTTTTTTGCAAGCCTTCCCAATACCCTTCAACTACTTTTGTATCATAAAATAATCACAAATACATATTTATTATGATACGATATTTATTTTTCATTACTCTCTTGTTTCCTTTAGTCTCATGTGTACTTTATCAAGAAAGTCATGAAATGGATTTTAAATCTTTAAAAACAGAATTGAAATTGACTTCACAGCAGAATAAAGCTTTTCAAGTGGTAGAAAAAGAATATATTTTGAAAAGAAAAAAGTTAATCCAAAACAGTAATCTAAATAAGGATGCTGAAAATAATATTCTGCTGAGGAAATTAAAAAACTCTTATAAAGACCAAGAAAGAGAGTTGTATTATTTGATGGATGAACACCAACAGCACATTACACATCAGTTTATCAAAAAGCATATGCCCGGTCAATTTCATTATGCTGATGACGTAAGAACAGATTTAGTTGAATTACTTTCACTTGATTCTTATCAAAAAAGACAATACAAAGCCATCAATATCACATTTGATAAAATTTACCTTAAAATGAATAGATCTGATTTTGATTATAAACAGCATGTCACATCTCATTGGTATCAATTGGAAGTCGCTCGTAAAAATGCGATTCAAAAAGTGTTTACTAAAGAACAGTTCCAGTACTACCAAGAAGTGATCCAACGTGTCAATTATGAGCACTCTTAAAATAGTGATTATGAAAATTCATTATACTAGCTTATAAACCCTAGTGGGTTCTCCAAAACCTTTTAATTTTACCTCTCCAAGATCTTCACCTGTTATTTCGTCATGATTCATTTTTTGATAGATACTTTCAGAAACCAAAAACTGACTATTAAAATCTTTATTCAAAGATTCAATTCTTGCCGAAATAATTACGTTTCTACCCGTAAGAGAATAAGATTGTCGTTCTTCGTTACCAATATTTCCAGCTACTATATTTCCTGCATGTAAGCCAATACCAATTCGTATTGGTGGAATTTTTTCAGCTTTTATCATGTTGTCGACACATTCTAAAATTCCAAATCCAGACTTTACTGCGTTTTTCTCATGTTCCTTGTACCGAATTGGAGCACCAAAAACAGCCATCAATCCGTCGCCAAGTAACTGTAATACAACTCCATGATTTTCACTTATTATTTTTATCAATTCGCCAAATACAATATTTTGAAACTTTGCTATTTCTGAAGGAGGTCTAGAATCTGCAAAAACTGTAAAATCACGAATATCCAAAAACATGATGGAGGCATGAAAATTAGTTGTTTGAATGCCCTCCTCATTTTCAATGATATGTTTCGCAATTTTATGTGAAATTTGTTGTCCAAACAATGATTTGATCTTATTCAATAGGTTCTCAATTACTCTTTGTTCTTCCAATAGATTACGTTCCAATTTTTTTGTAGTATTTGAATAATAATTAATCAATACGGAGGTGATGAGTATAGTAGAAATCGCATTGGTTATATAAGAAAAGTGATACATACTTTTAGATAAAGTATAGACACCGTCTTCAAAAATATAGGAAATAGTAATATAAACAGTACAAATAATTAGTAGAAGGCTGTATTGTACTATACGATGCCAATTAGGATTAAAGAAGCAGAGCCCCGATAAGTAAATTAACCAAAAATGAGCTCCAAAATCCCACCCAAGATAATAGGTTGATGCTACTTGGTGTAAAAGCAGTTCTAAACAAGCAATGGAAAAAGCAAAATTCTCATGTTTTGTTGAATTCAAATATAATGAAAGTGCAAAAGCAGGAACACTGAAAAAAACATTGAGGTAGACCAATTCTGTTATTTCTAAATACCAAAAAAGAAAGGTAGCATTAATGTGTCCAAAAAAACCTAACAAATAAGCACCTTGAGTTATTTGGTGAAACTTTATGACCTCAGATTTGGATTGAAACTTTTCTTTGCTCATTAAATAAAACGAAATAGTTAAAGTAGAAGAGGATTAAGTGATCTTTATTTAAATATACTAATCATTTTTGATTATCACTTGAAGAAGTAAACGGATTGTATTCAAGAAGAGATTTCATTAATGAAATGATAGAAATTGATCGAAATCATAATTTTTTGTGATTATATTTTTTGACAACCTGTAATTGAATGATAAATTTATAGTTGATTACCAATTTTAATTATTTAAACATGAACAATAAATTCGCATCGGCTCTCTTGCTGTCGAGTGTTGTTGCTGTTACTGCGTGTCAACAGCAAATGGAATATAACTATCCACAAACAAAAAAAGAAATTGTAAATGATGAGTATTTTGGAACAAATGTAGAGGATCCTTATCGTTGGTTAGAGGATGATAAATCGGAAGAAACTGCTCAATGGGTTACCGCAGAAAATAAAGCAACACAGGCTTTTTTATCAAAAATTCCTTTTAAAAAAGGAATCCAGGACCGATTAACTGAACTATGGAACTATGAGAAAATTACTGCACCTAGAAAGCATGGTGATTGGTTATATTTCTACAAAAATAACGGCCTTCAAAATCAATATGTACTTTATAGAAAAAAGCCCAATTCTGAAGTAGAAGAGGTATTTCTTGATCCAAATACATTCTCTGAAGACGGCACAACGTCTTTATCTACTATTAAATTTACTAATGATGGTAAATTAGCTGCTTATGCAACTTCAACGGGTGGTTCAGATTGGAGAGACATATATGTGATCGATACTGAGACAAAAAAAATCGTTGAAGAACCAGTTAGAAATGCCAAGTTTACGAACATTGCATGGAAAAAAAGTGAAGGGTTCTATTACAGTAAATACGATAAACCTAAAGATGGTTCTCAATTATCAGGCATGACACAACATCATAAATTGATGTATCATCAATTGGGTACAGCTCAAGATAAAGATAAATTGGTCTTTGGCGGAGAAAAAACACCAAGAAGATATGTTGGTGCTTATGTAACAGATGACGAGAAATATTTGGTGATTTCTGCAGCGGTTAATACTTCCGGAAATGAGCTTTATATTCAAGACTTATCGAAAAAGAATGCTCCAATTGTAACATTAGTGGATAATACCGACAATGACCATAGCATTATTTATTCTAATAAGAGTAACTTCTGGATTAAAACCAATTATAATGCACCTAACGGCAGAGTAGTTGTTGCACCAATTTCAACACCTAAGAGGGAGAATTGGGAAGATTTAATTCCTGAAACTGAAAATGTATTATCAGTAAGTACTTGTGGAAAGAAAATCTTTGCAAAATATATGAAAGATGCCATCTCTCAAGTATATCAATATGATTTAAAGGGAAACAAGGAAAGAGAAATCAAGTTGCCAGGTGTTGGTACAGCATCAGGTTTTTATGGTGAAGATGATGACAAAACATTATTTTACTCTTTTACATCGTACACAATGCCTTCAACTACTTTTGAATACACAATTGAAAGTGGTGAATCAAAGGAATATATCCGACCTAATGTAAAGTTCAATCCAAATGAGTATACTTCTGAGCAAGTTTTTTATACTTCAAAGGATGGTACCAAAGTACCTATGATCATTACCTATAAAAAAGGGTTAAAGAAAAATGGACAAAACCCAACAATACTTTACGGTTATGGCGGATTTAATGTAAGTCTTCAACCTCGTTTTTCTATTGCCAATGTTGTTTGGTTAGAAAATGGTGGTGTTTATGCCGTTCCAAACCTTAGAGGAGGTGGAGAATATGGCGAAAAATGGCACGTTGCAGGTACTAAAATGAATAAGCAAAATGTATTTGATGACTTTATTGCTGCAGCAGAATATTTAAAGAAAGAAGGTTATACTTCTACAGAGAAATTAGCTCTACGTGGAGGATCTAATGGTGGACTTTTAGTGGGTGCAACAATGACACAGCGTCCGGATTTAGCTGCAGTGGCTTTCCCTGCCGTAGGTGTATTGGATATGTTACGCTATAATAAGTTTACTGCTGGTGCAGGATGGGCATATGATTATGGTACTGCTGAAGATTCAAAAGAAATGTTTGAATACTTGAAGGGTTACTCTCCTTACCATAATGTAAAACAAGGTGTTGCTTATCCTTCTACGTTAATCACTACTGCAGATCATGATGACCGTGTAGTTCCTGCTCACTCATTTAAATTTGCTGCAGAACTTCAAGCAAAGGATGCAGGTAAAAACCCGGTATTGATTAGAATCGCGACCAATGCAGGTCATGGTGCTGGTAAGCCAACAAGCATGATCATTGAGGAGTATGCTGATATCTTTGGTTTTGCTTGGTATAACATGGATGTAACACCAGCCTTAGATCATAAAATCAATAAGAAGGCAATGTAATAACATTAAGTATTGGTCTATCTAGCTACTAAAATATAAGCCCGAAAAGTGTTCGCATTTTTCGGGCTTTCTCTTTGTCTAATTTTGACCTTTTTAGGCAACACAAAGACCATTTTGGAAAAGTATATTTTTCAATATTAGTTGATATTTGGGAATGATTTTAATGTTAACATTTAGCCTTGACAGCTTAGTGTTTTGATTTAAACTAAAACAATTAAATGATGAGAATGAGGGCCTTAGTTTTCTAAGGTCTTCATTATTTTAAGCAATGTGATCAATTTTCAGTTCTTTTATTTTAAAATTCTAAGGGGGTATTATGTCCATTTGGGCTATTTGTTGAGCTTTTAGGGAGTTCAAAATCACTATAGAATGTAGAGCTTTGCATAAGATATTGGAGTTGATTATAGGCCTTAACAGCTTAGAATTTGATCCAAGCTAAATCAATTAAATTATGAGGGTGAGGAGGCTGTCTCATAATTAAAAAATTGAGA
>NZ_JTAM01000006.1 GCF_000812565.1 Flammeovirga sp. OC4
ATAACTGATGAGTTATGAGACAGCCTCTTCATCTATTTTTTATAAAAGGAATCTTTATGCAGACTGCTTTTTGTTTTTACATTGGCTAGGATCATTTCCACAGAAACTACAAGTTTTACCTTCTGGATTGAGGAATGGGCTTTGTGAAGCACAAGTTCCCTCAAACTTACCGTCTTTCTTAAAAATTAATTTTACGGACATTAAAATGAAAAATGCACCTAGAATACCAACGGTTAATAATACGATTTCCATAATGAACTTTATGTTATGAGCCTTATAGTAAGGCAATGATCTGCTGTAAAAAGGTCAATATCAGTTTTTTTTAATATCGACTGTTTATGTTTTGTTGTGACAAAGATAAATAAACTTTGCGTGTTTTTGTGTTAAATGAAAAATGAAAGTACACTTTACTTTAAACTTTCAAACAAATTAACAAATGTTCATATGTCTACTGCATTTATTTTCTATAAGTATTGAAGTTTGATGTTGACTTTAGCATCATTATCCTTTTCAAGAGTAAAGGCATATTCTTCAAAATCAGGTTCTTTCATTTTTACCGTTTTATCCCATGAATAACCAAATCCTTCTTTTGGGATACCAATCCAATTACTAGTCATTTCATCGTTATTGTCTTCATCATGACAGATTCTGATACCATAGATACCTGGTTTGATATCAGGAATCGAAATTTCGACAACATCTTCTACCACTTTCTCTTTTAATTCAACAATAGATGATAAGTCTTTATCAACCACTTGAATAAGAATATGTCCTTTGGTATTTCTCAGTCCTTCTACTTTCAACTCAATTTTAGAAGGAACTTGAGCAAATAATGTATTGAAGGTTAAAAATAATAGTGTTCCTAAGATGATACTTTTCATGATTATGGTTTTGTCCTACTTAAATTTTTTGCACGAATAATTGTGATATTTATTTACTATCAACAATATAAAGAGAATTTTGTTATTCAAATAGTTGGAATGAAAGTATGCAGTTTAAATTTTAGGAAGGCCAATTTTATATTTTATGGCTAATAGACGAATACCAATAACAGTTCCGATGCAACTCCAAGTACAGATGATACTACTGATGCCCAAGAAGGAAAACCCAATAAATACCAAGCATCCAATAATACAGGCCGTAGCATAAATTTCATCTCTGAAAATAAGTGGTACCTCATTACAAAGCGTGTCTCTAATAATACCACCTAATACTGCCGTAAAAGTTCCCATAATGATACCAATAGCAGGTGAGATATCGTGTAAGAGAGCCTTTTCTAGACCAATAAACGTAAACACACCTAAACCCATAGTGTCAAACAGGAAAAGTGTTTTTCTTAATCGAGCAACTTTTTCTTTGAATACAAATGTGAAACCTACTGCCATGGAAATAATGAGCAGATAATTGGTGTCTGTCACCCAAAAAACGGGGGTCGCACCCAACATCATATCCCTTGTAGTACCCCCTCCAACTGCAGTGACACTTGCTACGAATAAGGCTCCGAAAATATCAAAGCGTTTTTCAGAAGCAGCAAGTGCTCCAGAAATGGCAAATACAAAGGTTCCTATTAGATCAAGAATGTTTATTAAAGTCATAATTAGTCTCTATCTATAGCGTCTACAACTTTTTTGTAGACCATTTCGGGAGTAATGCCTTCCAAACAAGCATAGTCTTCTCTTGTGCAAGGTTTATTACCAAATACCGAACAAGGACGACAATCCAATTCCTTCACTGAGATCTCAGTGATATTTTCAGTAGACTGACCGTATCCTAAGAAGCCAGCATAATGATGTGTAGCACCCCAAACAGAAACACATTCAGTACCCACTAATGAAGCCATGTGCATATTGGCAGAGTCCATACTGACCATGACATCAAGATGGGCAATAATTTCTAGTTCCTCTTTCAATTTTACATTTCCTGCCAAATTGATACTGTTAGGAACTTCTTTTACACATTCATCTAAAATTTCAGCTTCCTTACCAGGTCCACCAAAGAAAATTACTTTTACATTTTTCTTTTCAGCTAAAAGCTTACCCAGTGCTACTGCTTTTTGCTCTCCCCAAATTTTACCTTTATGTTGAGCAAAAGGAGCAATACCAACCCATGAAGTGGTTTTAGTGCCAAGAAGCTTGCTATTTTCCTCACACATATCACCTTCTTTTTTTGTTGGCAATTGATGAGATAAAGAAGCATTGAATCCTAGTTTACGGAAGACATCAGCGTATCTTTCCACAGTGAGTTTGAGAGGTTTTAATGCTTTGGAACCTGATGCTACTAATGCCTTTTTTTCTTTTCTACCCTTATCAATTCTGATGACTTTATGACCAGATAATTGGAATAAACCACCAATGATAAAAGTTCTAAGTACGGAATGTAAATCTGCAACAGCATCAAAAGGGCCAAGATTTTTGAGGTCTTTGACTAATGCTCTTAATCCTTTAAAGCCTTTGTATTTATTGTTCAAGTCAGCTCCAAAGAAGGTTAACCTTGGAATATCATCAAAGAAGGGTTTCAAAAAGGGACGAGAAACCATAACGATTTCTAAATCCTCATTTTGAGCTAAAATTTCTTTTAAAACAGGTGCTGTCATTGCCACATCACCCATTGCAGAAAATCGTAAGGATAGAATTTTTGTAGACATATTTGATGCTTAGTACTTACAAAAAGAAGTTGTTCTTTTTCCAGTAAAAATAAAGGAAATAGAACAACTTCTTATGTTATGATAGAAAGGAATTACTTTCCTTCTTTGTATAATACAGGGTTCAATGAAGGGTCATTGTACATTTTCATTTGCTTGTACACCTTCATGTATTTTTTACCTTCTGCAATATCATTGATTAATTCTTCGATAGCAGTAGATAAATCTACTCTTTGCTCTAAAAGAATATCCAATTTTGTTTGGCAAGCCGCTTTGTGTTCAGGAGTAGCACTCTCACGGTCTACTTCTTCCTGCATATGATAGATTTTCAATGCCAAGATCGACAATCTGTCAATTGCCCAAGCAGGGCTTTCCGTATTGATGCTTGCACCTTCCACAGGCTGAACATCCTTATATTTTTCTAAGAACCAGCTATCGATAAACTCAACAACGTCTGTACGTTCTTGGTTTGAAGCATCAATTCTTCTTTTAATCTTTAAAGCTTCATCAGGATTGATATTAGGATCACGAATGATGTCCTCTAAATGCCATTGTACGGTGTCAATCCAGTTTTTTAAATATAAAAGATGCTGAATATCTTCCTTTTCGAAAGGGTTTTCGATAGGAGTATCCACGTGATCTTTAATATGGTATTTCTCAATACTTTGTGAGAAAATAGAATTACAATTTTCTGTAAATTGCATACTATGTTTTTTTATAGTTTATAATTTGACTGCAAAGATAAGAAAAACTCTTACTGTGCCATCATTCTTTGTCTGTTTGCCTCAAAAATGATAATTCCAGCTGCAACACCCACATTTAATGAACTTACTTTACCTGTCATAGGAATTTTAGCCAATTTGTCGGCCATATGAATAATGTCAGCAGAGATACCGTCTTCTTCAGAACCCATTACAATAGCGGTAGGAATCTCCATGTCTACGTAATAAACATCTTTAGAACCCTTTTCAGTACAGCATACTACTTGAAGTCCACTGCCTTGTATATCTAAAATGGCAGATTGTAAATCATCTACTCTTGCTACAGGAATATGATTTAGTGCACCGGCTGAAGTTCTAACCGCATCACTACCAATTTGAGCCGAACCTTTTTTAGGGATGATAATCAGGTCTACCCCTGCACATTCAGCAGTTCTGGCAATAGCACCAAAGTTTCTAACGTCAGTGACTCTATCCAATACCAAAACTAAAGGTGTTTTACCTGCTTCAAAAGTAGAAGCAATAACATTTTGCGGGTCAACATAATCGATAGCAGGAACGAAACCAATTACGCCTTGGTGGTTTTTAGAAGTAATTCTTTGAAGTTTCTCTACAGGAACTCTTGAAACAACAATCCCTGCTTTAGTGGCCATTTTGTGAATCTCAGCAATCGATTCGTTGTGAGAGTCTCTTGTGATAAAAAGCTTTTCAAATTGCTTTCCAGCCTCTAATGCCTCCACGATGGGTTGAATACCATACATGATATCTGCAGCATTAGGCTTTGGTTTTTTATTATATCTTGAAAAGTTTTTTTTCTTTTTATCGTCGTACATAATCTTAATTCTATCTTATAAACGAACCAAGCACATACGATTGCACCAGGTCCAACTTTTTGCAAAGTTAACGAACCTTATTCATAAGAGAGCCTTCATTTTGTAAACTTCTATTAATCATGCCATAAAAAGTTTAATAATCTTCTATTTGTAAGGCATTTGTGAAGTCGATAATTAGTTTGTAGGCACCTTTGAAGCCTGATAAAGGGAGTGGAGGTTTGTCATATACATCATGATAGTGGGTCCAGGAACTTCCCATTAAATAGAAAAAGAAACTTGGAACTCCACTTTCTGAGAAGAAATAATGATCTGAATTTGCTGCTTTTCCTCTTTGAGCTACTTTGGAGAGGTAGCCATTTTCATTATTTATTTTTTCTAAAAGTTGAAATTCTTTTTTGAAGACACTTCCATTGACTGCCATCATTCCATCTTCGCCACTTCCAAAGAGATCTAGGTTGACTACAAAGCGTATCTGTTCTAAAGGGAAAAAAGGATGCTCGACATAGTATTTTGATCCCACTAAGCCTGCCTCTTCACTTCCAAAACCAATAAATACTATGGAGTTGCTCGGTGGATTCTTTATGTAATATTTAGCGATTTCAATCATCATACTTACACCGGAAGCGTTGTCGTTAGCTCCAGGGAAAATGCACTTTTTGCCAATGCTTCCCAAATGATCATAGTGAGCAGAAATGATAATATATTTTTCAGAATTTTCTTTTCCTTTAATGTAGCCTATTACATTTTGAGAGGTGTAATGCTCATGCATTTCTGTTTCGGATTCGAAGGAAATAGAATGAACTTTTTCATTGAAGTGCTCTTTTTTGATGTAAAACCGGGGTTTAGGGAGTTGCCATCGACCTACACTGTGGTTAAACTTGTTTTTATAAAGCACTACGATTCCATCTGCTTGGAGCATCTTCTCTAAAATAACTCGATTCCAAGTAAAGCGTTGCTGTTCATGTTTTTCGTTATATATTACAACCTTTCCCTTGAGATTTATTTTTAAGAAATCCTTAAGGGCATCATCATTATGAAAGATTTGCTCATCGATATAAAAAGGAGTTGCGTTTTTGATTTGACCACTTCCGGCATCAGCAGCAGGAATGTAATCGACTCCCAATTCCATTTTTTTTTGATTAATACTCAATGAGAATTTTCCAGGAAAAGTATTAACAGGTAGAGTATAAGGTTGATAATAAGAACTTTGATTTGGGAAAGGTGTGATTCCTATTTTTTTGAATTGTTGAGTAATAAATTGAGCCGCTTTTTTGTCTCCTTCAAAAGTATAGCCTCTGCCTTTGAATTGTTTTGAACATAATGTATTGATATTGGACTTTACGGCTTTCATGTCTTGACCGAAACTTGAAATAGTCCAATTGATAAGAATGATAAAAAAATACTTAGGAATATGTTGTAAAAAATGCACTTATAAATTGATTAAAGGTTTAATTTTTTATAGCTTATACAAAAGAATACTTAAAACTACTATTCTTGAGATTTAAAACACAGTATATAAACAATATATTTTAATACCACTGATGCACGTTTATTCCTTATTGATTTTAAGGGATTTGCATCCAATAAACCTTACTAACCACATACACATAAAAACAAACACTATGGTACAAGAAAGTTTAGACACCCAAAAAATGGTCGCTGACTCTGTGCAGCGTTTCGGCGAAAAACATATCGCTCCACACAGAGATCAATGGGATGATGATGAGCATTTCCCTGTAGAGGTTTTCCATAAATTGGGAGAACTAGGACTGATGGGAATTTTGGTTCCAGAAGAATACGGAGGAACAGGTCTTGGTTACAATGAGTACGTGACAGCAATTTCCGAACTAGCGTATTTTGATCCAGGAATTGCATTGTCATTAGCAGCTCACAATTCTTTATGTACCAATCATATTTTGATGTTTGGTAGTGAAGAGCAAAAAACAAAATGGCTACCGAAGTTAGCTTCTGGCGAATGGATTGGTGCATGGGGCTTGACAGAACCGAATACGGGTTCAGATGCAGGCAATATGATGACCGTTGCTAAAAAGGACGGAGATGAATGGGTGCTTAACGGATCCAAAAATTTTATCACACATGGTAAATCGGGTCATATAGCTGTTGTAATGGCTCGTACAGGTGAAAGAGGTGATAAACATGCCATGACAGCATTTGTTGTGGAAAGAGGTACCAAAGGCTTTTCTGGAGGTAGAAAGGAAAGAAAGCTTGGGATGCGAACTTCTGAAACGACTGAGATGATTTTCGAGGATTGTAGAATACCAGCTTCAAATGTACTAGGAGAGGTTGGAGAAGGCTTTGTACAAGCTTTAAAAATATTGGATGGAGGAAGAATATCCATTGCTGCTTTAGGCTTAGGAATAGCGAATGGTGCATTGAAGTGTGCAATTCAATATTCCAAGGAAAGAAAACAGTTTGGAAAGTCTATTGCTTCTTTCCAAGGGATCTCTTTTAAGTTATCTGACATGGCTACTCAAGTGGAAGCAGCTAGGTTGCTCATTAAAGAAGCGATCATCAAGAAGCAAAGAGGGGAGAATATCAATAAAGCCTCAGCAATGGCAAAATATTATGCCTCTGAAGTGGCTGTAAAGTGTGCAGATGAAGCTGTTCAGATTTTTGGGGGATACGGCTTTACCAAAGACTATCCTGTAGAAAAATATTATCGAGATGCAAAACTTTGCACTATTGGAGAGGGAACCTCTAATATTCAAAAATTAGTCATCAGTAGATGCCTTCTGGATGAATAAGCCGTTATAAGCGTTTAAATAAAAAAAGAGATGAATTCTGGTAAGGAATTCATCTCTTTCTATTTATAATCAACTTCAATTCATTTTAATAGAAGTAGGTATCGTCTTTAGGCATAATGAAAGCCATCACTAAATAGACTAAGCCTGGTGAGCCTAATCCGAAAAACATACTGGCTACAAAACCAATACGAATTACTGTTGGATCAATATTAAAATATTTACCAAGACCACCGCAGACACCGGCAAAAACTGAATTTGATGTGGATTTTACTAATTTCTTTGACATAGTTGATATTGTTATTTCTTTTTATTTGACACTTATTTACATATACGGTTTTCCTTTAAAAAAGATGCATGAAAAGGAGAGATTTTTTTTATGGAAGAGTGATGATGGTAAAATAGTATCAATAGGGTTTTCAAGTAATGTCAAAATACAGAAAATAGTAGACATAAAAAAAAACCTTCAGAACGAATTCTGAAGGTTTTACTTGCAGAGAGTGAGGGATTCGAACCCCCGGTACCTCGCGGTACAATGGTTTTCAAGACCACCGCATTCGACCACTCTGCCAACTCTCTGTGTCATTGGACGGGTGCAAATATGCACGGTCAATTTGAATAATCCAATCTTTTTTGAAATAAAAAATCTAAATAAAATTAAATTTTTATGTAAAGTCCTCAGGCTCATTATCCTTAGCCCAAAGTCGAGCTTCCTCAATTGTTGTATTAATTTGAAAGCCTATTAGAAGAATCATTGCTATTGTGTAAATCCATCCCATCATTCCCATGATAGCACCCAATGATCCATATAAAATATCATAGGAGTTAAATGTATCAAGGTACAATCCAAATAGTAAGGAAACGGCTATGGATAAGGTGGTGGCCACAACAGATCCTGGGTTGAATATTCTCTTTTTCATGACTTCACTTGGAGCATATTTGAAAATCAAAGTGATATTCAAGAAGAAGATGAAGATGATTAGAAATAAGCGTAGGGTTAATAGTGAATAAAGTGTGAACTGATTATTCAAAAAACCTATGTCGTGTAGATGCTCTAAGAAATGTTTTCCTGAAATCAATAAAAAGGAAGAAAGGAATAATGTCATCAAGAATAGAATAGTGAGATTAAGGGCTACTCTAAACTGTTCAAACATGGATCTTTTATCTTCGAGGTGATAGCAACTATTGAATGCATTCATCAATGTTCGCATACCGGTAGTGGCTACATAGGTGGCCCCTAAGAAACCAAAAGATAATAAACCACCCCTTGATCTACCTGTTAAGTCTTGAATGGGGCCTTCTATGGCTTGATAAACATATTGTGGTAACATCTCTTCTCTAAAGATCTTGAACATCATGTCTACCTGACTACTTGGCACGTAGGACAAGAGCGTAGAGAAAAATAAGATAAAAGGAAGCATGGCAAGACTGAAGCTAAATGCTATCGCTTGACCTCTTTGCAAAAGATCATTCTGCTCTATCCTTAGCATAAGTGCCTTTATAAAAGTATAAAAAGATACTTGTGTATGCGGTACTCTTGTGCTTGTGAGATAGTGAAAGATTTTTTGATAAAAATCCTGTTCCTTTATTTTATTTTTTAAGTCTTTCTTCGTCAAAATATTCTAATTTTCTGAAAAGAAAGGAGCAATACAGTCTAAAAATCGTTGTGGTGCTCTGCACGGTCGGTAAGTAGACTTACTCATAAATGCGAGTTTTGTCCATCCTTTGTGGAGTAATTCACCTTCTTCATTTGTGATCTCGTATTCAAATTGGAGTTTCACGGTAGGCTTTTCCACTAATTTGGTGGTAATGGTTAAAAGGTCGTCGTACTTAGCCGGTTTGATGTATTTAGAGTAGTTCTCCAATACAGGGAGCATTACACCGTCTGCTTCCATTTCTTTGTAACTCATCCCCAAACTTCTTAATGCTTCCGTTCTTCCTATCTCAAAGAATTTGGCATAATGACCGTAATAAACAAAGCCCATTTGGTCAGTATCAGCATAATTAATGCGTATTTGTGTTTGACGAGTTAACATTTGAAATTCACTTTTACTTTTAATTGTGCAAATATAATCATCAGAATTATCAAAACCGGTAATTTAGATCTCCATTTTCCTTAATCTAATGAAGGACTTGACCGCTGACTTTCTACTATTTGCAATAAATTTTTAATTGGAGTTATTAAGAGGGAAGTGAAAAAAAATCACTTCAATGTGCACGACAGTGAAGTGATTTTTAATATAACTATCCATCTAAATGGAGTTTTTTAAACGCCTATTGAGCAAAGAAATCTTTCATTCTTGAGAAGAAGTTCTTACGTTTTTCTTGCTTATGCTCTTTTGTTGGGCTAAAGTTTTTGTGATCCTTCAACTTCTTCAAAATGTCTTTTTCCTCTGAAGAAAGTTTGATTGGAGTGAAAACTGAAATATGAATCAATTGATCACCAACACCATAACCGTTGATGTCACGAATACCTTTTCCTCTTAATCGAAGCACTTTACCACTTTGAGTACCTGCATCGATTGGCACTTTTACAGAACCTGTTAATGTAGGAATCTCAACCGTAGTACCTAAAGCAGCATCCATAAAGCTGATGTGTAATTCGAAGTGAATGTTTTCACCGTCTCTATGAAGTTGCTCGTCTTCAATGGCTTCAATCACAATAAGAAGGTCACCTGCAACACCACCACCTTTTGGCATGTTACCTTTGCCTCTCATTGAAAGTTGCATGCCATCATCCACTCCAGGAGGGATATTGATAGCTACTTCTTCTTCAGTATAAACACGTCCTTCTCCATCACAGTGCTCACACTTGTTTTTGATGATTTTACCTTCACCATTACAAGTTGGACAAGTAGTCTGAGAAACCATTTGTCCCAACATAGTGTTGACCACTTTTTGAACTTGTCCACTACCATGGCAAGTATGACAAGTTTCCAAGTCAGTACCATTTTTAGCACCTGTTCCATTACAGTGTTCACATGAAGTATAGCGTTTGATTCTAACTTTTTTCTCCACCCCTTTGGCCATTTCCTGAAGGGTAAGTTTAAGTTTAATTCTTAAGTTAGAACCTTTTTTTTGACGACGACCTCCGCCACCGCCACCTCCGAAGAAGTCGCCGAACGGGCTACCGCCACCACCAAAGATATCGCCGAAGTGAGAGAATATGTCATCCATATTCATTCCTCCACCTCCGCCACCGAAGCCACCAGAACCATCAAAAGCTTGGTGTCCGAAACGGTCGTATTGAGCACGTTTTTGATCATCACTCAATATTTCATAAGCTTCAGCTGCTTCTTTGAATTTCTCCTCAGCTACTGAATCACCCGGATTTTTATCCGGGTGGTACTTAATTGCTACTTTTCTGTATGCTTTCTTTATCTCACCACTCGAAGCGTCTTTGCTGACACCAAGAACTTCGTAATAATCTGTCTTTGCCATAAAGAGGTTTTATAAATTTATTGACCGACTACTACCTTCGCGTAGCGGATTACTTTATCATTTAACGTGTAACCTTTTTCTACAACGTCAACAATTTTGTCTTTAAACTCTTCCGTTGGAGCAGGGATTTGAGTGATAGCATCATGGAAATCAGTGTTTAACTCTTTTCCAGTAGCATCCTCCATTTGTTTTAAACCTTGTCCTTCTAAAGTTTTAAGCATTTTATCTTTAATCATCACAACGCCGTCAAGCACAGGCTTCACTTCTTCGTTTTCAGATTTTGTATTTGCAATTGCTCTTTCTAAATCATCAATAGTAGGGATGATTGCAGAAAGTACTTTCTCACTAGCAGTTTTTGTAAGGTCAACTTTCTCTTTCGCAGTACGTCTACGGAAGTTATCGAACTCTGAGTATAAACGAAGGTATTTATCCTTCATTTCTGCTAACTCTTGTGCTAGTTTGTCAGTTTCAGAAACTTCAGCTTGCTCTTCTGTTGTTTCCTCTGTTTGTTCTTCAGTATTTTCAGAACTAGTTTCTTCTACTTGTTCTTCTTTGTTTTCGATATTTTCTTTTTCTTTATTTTCTGCCATTTCGGTATTTTTTCTAGTCTAAAATATACATCACGTAGCTTTTCAACAATATTGCCAAGGCTGATATTCAAGTCAAACTGTCCTGAAATCACTGACAACAGTGCTAATACATTGACATTCTGTCTTTTTTTCAGTCAAGAAGATCTATGTGATTTCAAACAAAAACCTTGTACAATGCGCAATTATACAAGGTTTTCAAAAGTGATTATATTTTTATTGCAATTTATTGAGGAATAAAGAGAGGTAAGAGGTAAGAATGAAGAGGTAAAAGGCGGTCTGTTTTGACACTACCGTGATACCATGATTTTTAATTCTTTACTCTTAAATTTAAAATCCTTATCCTTTGAAATTCAATTCATTCAAAGCTAACCAGGCCATCAACCCAACACCAATTTCTAATGCATCTTCGTCAATGTCAAAAGTAGGTGTATGCACTGATGATACGATTCCTTTTTCCTCATTTCTTGTTCCTAAACGATAAAAACAAGAATCCATTTCTTGAGAATAATAAGAGAAATCTTCTGCGGCTAACCAGATGTCTAAATCCACTACGTTTTCTTCTCCTAAGAATTCAATCGCAGCTGCTTTGTTTCTTCTCGTTAACTCAGGTTCGTTGACCAAGAAAGGATATCCTTTTTGAATGTCCATGTCTACAGTAGCACCCATACCTTCTGCAATTCCCTTAGCAATACTAGTGATACGTTCGTGTGCTTCCATTCTCCATTCTTCGTTCATGGTACGGAAAGTACCTTTCACTTTTACTTCATTAGGAATCACGTTGGTAGCACCAAATGCTCTCACGTCACCAAATGATAGAACAGAAGGGATTTTAGGAGCAGCATATCTACTTACAATTTGTTGTAAGGCTACAATAATATGAGAAGTGATGACAATAGGATCAATATTTTTTTCAGGCATAGCTCCATGTCCACCTTTACCTTTTACAGTAAAATAGATCTCATCAGCACTTGCCATATACATTCCCTCTCTGAAACCCACTTTACCGCAGTCAATAAATGGCATTACATGTTGACCAATCATTTTAGAAGGAGTTGGGTTTTTAAGTGCTCCATCTTTGATCATTAGTGAAGCTCCTCCAGGAAGTTTTTCTTCACCAGGCTGAAAAATTAGTTTAATTGTTCCCTCAAACTCGCTGCTAATTGATTGTAAAATCTGAGCTGCACCTAAAAGAGAAGTCGTGTGTACATCATGGCCACAAGCATGCATTACCCCTTCATTTTTAGACTTGTAAGGAACATCATTTTCTTCAATAATAGGAAGAGCATCCATGTCACCTCTTAATGCAATCACTTTAGAATCAGGATTATTACCTTTGATTAGACCAACTACTCCCGTTTCTGCTACGCCTTCTTGCACTTCAACACCATAACTTCTAAGCTTTTCGGCTACGTATTTGGCTGTTTCAAATTCCTGATATGATAATTCAGGGTTCGCATGAAGATGTCTTCTATTGGCAACAATCTCATCAAGGTTCTCTTTGACAGAACTTTTGATTTTTTCAATTAAACTCATCCTATATTTTATTTTAATATTTGAATCTTAAAACTTACAACAGTTGCTATCTGCCTGCATTTTTCATTGCATTTTTGGCAGGAATAATTGAAGCAAAGACCGTGATAGTAGTGACTGTTAGGCAGATGATTAGGAAGTCGATCCATCTGGTTTCAACAGGGTAAGCATCTAAAATGCCATTATTAGCCCCTGTACTTATCCATTTGAATTTTTCTTGAGAAAAACAGAAAACATATCCTGAAAGCAAACCAAAAATGGCACCTGATAAGGCGACTAGCCCACCTTCAAACAAGAAAATTTTACCAATCATCTTATTAGTGGCTCCCATTGATTTCAAGATGCTCATGTCATGTGCTTTCTCAATAGATAGCATTGCCAAAGCGAAGAAAACATTGAAAGAGGCGATACCTAAAATCAACGCAAATGTTCCATAAGTAAAAAACTTCTCAATTTTTAAAGCCCTTAATACTTGAGCTTGTTGTTCAGGTCTAGTTTTAATGATAAAGTCATCTCCCAATACTTTTTGAAGGTTACTTTTGACTTTATCCGCTGTATATTCGTCTGTTGTTTTAATTTCTAATCCAGTTCTTAGGTTGCCATAATTCAAAAGAGAGTTGGCAAATTCTAAAGAAACAATAACGGTAGCCTGATCAAATTGTGGCTCAGCTACAAAGACTCCCCCTGCTTGAATTATCTTTTTATTAAATGCTTTTCCAGGATCTAGAGATGCTTTTCCTTTTCTTTTTGGATACCAAAATTGAAGCGGATACATACTGTCTCTTAGTCGAAGCCCTAGCTCCTGATATACTCCAGAACCTACCAAAACATACCTTGTGTCATTACTAAATAGTTTGTTTGTTCCTAAAACAACGGTAGTGTCAATTTGAGTTTGAAGTGCAAAATTTTCACTTACCCCTTTCATAGTTACTACTTTCTGTTTGTTGTTGTAAAGGATCAGAACTTTATCTTCAATTACTTCAGTTATGGCTTTTATTCCTTCCACATTTTCAATTTCATTACGAAACGACCAAGTGTAAGGAAATGACTTTCCTTCGGCAGGAATGATTTTTAACTCAGGGTTGTGCCTATTGAACATCCCCGTCAACGTTTGTTCCATTCCATTAAATAATGAAAGTACAATAACTAGGGCAGCAGTACCAAAACCCACACCAATCATCGCAATATTAGATAACGTCTGTATGAAGTTTTGTTTAATAAATCGTTCTGCTAATCCTTTATACGTCCTACGAATACGTTTAGGGGAGAATGTAAAAAGTACTCCAATGGCCTTTCCCAAAAAGATAATTAACCCAAAAGACATTTGAACCACTAATACAATGAGCATTAGAGGGATGCTTTTGATATTTCTTTGAGATAGGAAATATCTTTTTGCTACAAAGAAAGGTAGTCCTGATTTCGACATTTACTTTTTTATTAACTTCGTCACAAAGTTAAGCGTAGAGTTTAATTCTTAACAACATTGTAGTAATAACTTCACTTGAAAGTTGAAAGTTTGTAATTATTGCAAAGAATAATAGTGTTTTCAAATTAATTTGTTCGATGTAGGGGTGTTTAAGCTTAGGGTTAAGCATTTTTTAGCCCTGAACTTCGGTGAGTAGATACAAGACACCTAGTACTATTTTGTAATTATGACAGGTTAAATAGATGAAACGGACATCACTATTATTTCATTTTTTTGTATTGTACTTACAAAAAATAAAACGGGATTACCTATAAATTACTTTTGACTTAGTACTTACTCGTAGAATATCTTAACTTTGGGGCTGTAAATAGGTACGGGGTAACGGATAGTAATAACGAATATTATTATCGAACAATTTAAACTAAATAGCAATCAGACAAATCTTGGATAAAGTATCACCTTATTTAGGAATTAGAAAGATGAAATTTTACTTTCTACTGCTACTTTTTTGTGCTTGCACTAATACGCTTTTTGCTCAAAATGTAAAATCATTTTGGAAGCTATTAGAAAAAGGGGAGTATATCAAAATTGAGAAAAAAATACAAAAGGAAAAAAATGCAGAAGTTACAGATGCTGTTTTGCAATCTTACTTAGGGCTTTATTTCTTTCATGTTCCCAAGGTCTCTAACTTAGACTCAGCTTACTATTATTTTCAAAGTGCTGATACCTTATGGAATGCTGCATCTGATGATCAGATTAATTCTTGGTCTAAAAGCTATGTGACTGAAGATTCTATTAAAAACTGGATTCAGAATGTAGAAAAAACGGGTTTTGATCACACTTTAGACAGTATGACAGAACAAGGTTTTGCTACTTATATTCAAAAATTTCCTCACGCTTTATACATCCCTAGGGCTATCGAACTTAGAGATAGTCTTGGTTTTGAAAATGCTAAAAAAGAACATAGTTATAATGCTTATGAAGCTTTTGTAAGAACTTACCCTGAAGCAAAACAAGCAGAAGAAGCACAACATCAATATGAGCTATTGGTTTATCATTCCAAGACAAAAGATGCTGATGAAAAGGTTTTAGCTCAATTCTTATTAGAACACCCTAATAATAAATACAGGGAAAAGGTAGAAGGTCAACTTTATAAATTAAGAACAGAGAATAGATCTAGAAGTGACTATGAACAGTTTGTCCGAGACTACCCCCAAAGTATTTATGCAGATTCAGCAATAGCCCACTTATGGTATTTTTCAATTGAAAAAGATAGTATTTTAACCCATTACCCATCATGGTCTGAAAAAGAATACTATGGATCCATTTTAAATGAAAAGGAGAGAGTATTTCCTGTTTGTAGCAACGAGGAGGTTATTTTTATTGATGCAAATGGTCGTCCTTACCTTGAAGGAGACTTTGTAAGTGCGTCATCAGATTATAATTGTCACGGTACAACAAATATCTACTTTGAGGTGAAAAAAGAAGCTGGAATAGGTTGGGTAGACCGAAAAGGTAAAGCAGTTGTAGCATGTCAGTATGAAGAGATAATACCATTAGAAGAAGGGTTGGTGAGTGTGAGAAAAAATAATAAATATGGTATTTATGCTCTGAATGAAGGAGAATGGATGCCTACTATTTATGATCAAGTGTTGAGAGTGAGTAATAGGTTATTTGGTGTAAGAAAGAAATCTCGTTGGGGGTTAATTTCATTAGACGGAGAAATTAAATTTCCAGTTGAAGCAGGACAATTGATTCATATTTCTGATAATATAGTACTGGTGATGAAAAAAGGACGATGGGCCAGTTATACGGAATCAGATATTTTTGAAAATAATATTTCTACCGCAGATTCTATATTCAAGTTCGAAGGCTATAAATTATTGAAAGACCAATGGTATGCACTCTCAGAGGCAGGCAAGTGGTCTATTTATTCTCCTAATGGAAAAAAATGGAGTAAGGGAGTGACTTACGATGAAATCAGAGATACATCAAATGAAGGAGGTTGGCTGGTAAGAAATGATTCTTTATGGCAACTGATCAATTATGACATGAAAATCAAAATTGACTCAATGCTTCAACCTGTCTTAGTTCAAGGTAAAGGAGTGATATCAAAATGGAATGGTAAGTGGAATGCCTATCAATGGGATGGTTCAAAAATAAGCGAACATGATTCGGATACTCTTTCTTTTTTAAATAAGGAGTTAGACTTATTGATAGAGAAGGAAAAGAAATATTGGGTGAAGTTTTTTCAATCAGAAAAGACCTTGTCACTTCATAAGTATAAGGAATGGAACATTACACATATCCAACAAGATTCATTAAGTCCTGCTTTTTTATCCGTTAAAAGTAAAAGGAATAATAGATATGCTTTATTGAATGAGAGTGGGTCTCAGATCATGACACCTCAATTCAGTAAACTGAATGTATATAAAGAAGGAGTGGTAACGGCAAAGTATGGTTCGTTAGAATATCTTTATTCTGTAAAAGGAAAAAAGGTTTATAATGAGGGATATTCGTCCATAAAATATGATAATGGCGTATTCCACTTAAAATCTAAAGGGAAATATGGTTTATTTGTACCTGATTCTTCTTTTAGGATTCCTCCAATTTTTGATGAACCTTTGCAGAGAACGCACTTGAAAAAGGAAGGAGAACAATTATGGATGGGTAAAAAAGCTGGAAAATATGGTTTGCTTTCTCTATCAAATGCCAAAACAGCAAAGCTCTACTATGAAAAAATGAAACCCATCAATAATGGGTTAGCTTTTGTATGGGAAGATGAAAAATGGAAGTTACTAGATGTTGTGAACAATACTATAGCTTTAGAATGTGAGAGTTATGAATTATTTGCGCTAAGTGATGACCAATTTTGGATCCGATACGTAAAGAAAAATAAGTTTGGAGTTTACACTTCCAAGTTTGGAGATGTAATATTCCCTGAATTTGAATCCATAGAAAATATGGGGGATATTCAGCGTCCATTATTTATTGGTAAACAATATATACATCAGGCAAAATTAAACATACTACTTTATATGGATTTACAAGGTAAAGTTGTATTTCAAACAATATTAAACGAAAATCAATACAGTAAAATAAAATGTGAGTAATTATCTACGGTTAACGTTTTAGATCTAAAAAGAGGTTAAAGAATTGTTAAAACTATCTTAATGAACTCTCTTAAATAGATTTATTGAATTTTATCATTGTTTTGAGTTCTCTATTTTTTCTAAAATAGCATTGCAGTTACAGAGGATAAATATTAAAAGAATACGAGAATTTCAACTTATGCGATTGGCGTTCAAGTAAATACTAATTAAAAACAACAATCTTTCTAGTTGCATCAAGCATCAAGTACGATATAATACACAATTATGAAAAAGAAATTATTACTTCTACTTTTGTCGATTGGAGTAGGTATGACAGTAGGAGTAGCTCCAGCCCTAGCAAGTGGAGGAGGTCATCCAGAGGCTGCTGCCTGGTCAGTTATTCCATTTGCAACATTATTAACGATGATTGCTACAGGACCACTTTTTTACGAAAAATTTTGGCATCATAACTATCCAAAAGTAGCGGTAGGTCTAGCATCGGTTGTAGTGCTGTATTACATTTTCGGTTTACACAATACTCACGCACCAATCCATGCATTTTTTGAGTATTTCCAATTTATTGCCTTGCTATCAGGTTTGTATATCGCTTCAGGTGGTATCATGATTAAAGTAGATAGAAAAGGTACGCCAATGGTCAATACTATTTTATTAGTATTTGGAGCAGTTATATCAAATATCATTGGTACAACAGGGGCTTCAATGCTATTGATTAGACCATTTATGCGTCTAAACCAACAAAGACTTCAACCTTATCACATTGTATTCTTCATCTTCATTGTGAGTAATGTAGGTGGAGCATTAACACCAATTGGTGACCCTCCATTATTCTTAGGTTTCTTAAAAGGTGTGCCTTTTGAGTGGACATTAGTGCACAGTTTACCAATGTGGGCCTTTGCTATCACAGTTTTAGCATTAATTTTCTATTTCTTTGATAAACGTTTCATCAACAAAAGAAACTTATTACATGTTGGAGAGGAAGAAAAACAGTATACGAACAAGGTAAATATTACAGGTTCTAAAAACTTTGCATGGTTAGCTGTTTTAGTAGGTGCAGTATTCTTAGACCCTTCAAAAATCGGTTGGTTACCAGGTATTCTTCAAACACATGATGGTTTTTCTATTGGATTCTTAGCGGATTTAGAACATCATGAGGGAGCTACATTATTCTCTTTTATTAGAGAACTTATTATGCTAACAGTAGGATTTTTATCTTTCAAATTAGCAGATAAAGAGGCAATCAATGGTAACGAATTTAACTTCGAGCCAATTCGTGAAGTAGCCTTTATCTTCATTGGTATTTTCGGTACAATGATGCCAGCACTTGAGTTAGTAGCCAACTTTGCGAAGTCTCCAGAAGGTGCAGCATTGATCACACACAATTCATTGTATTGGGCAACAGGTGCTTTATCAGGAATCTTGGATAATGCTCCAACATACTTGAACTTCTTTACTGCCGCAATGGCCTCTAAGGGTGCTGATATTGGTGTAGTGAAAGATGTGATTGACTTTACAAATGGTATTGTACAAGGATCTCCAAATGCTGAAGCTATATTAGAACTTACAGCGATCTCAGTGGCGGCAGTATTCTTCGGTGCAATGACTTATATTGGTAACGGACCTAACTTTATGGTGAAATCAATTGCTGAACAATCAGGTGTGGAAATGCCTTCATTCTTCGGTTATATTGTACGTTACTCATTACCTATCTTACTAAGCGTATTAATCGTTGTTTGGTTAGTATTCTTTGCTTTTGCAGGATAATATGCTTCTGAATTTTTATTCAGAACTTTAAAATATTAAAGCGTTATCATGGTTTTCCATGGTAGCGCTTTTTCTTTTTTAGGGGAAATAATAAATCCTATTCACTACTTTTCTCTTAGTACTTGTTTATATTTGACCGCTAAATTAATAAATCAAACGGATCGGATTTTTTATGAGAAATATGTATTCCCATTTTTTAGTAGGAGTGTTGCTGTTATTGACTTTTATAAGTTGTAATAATGATACTGAAAAGAAGGAAGTTCCTGATGTATCAAATATTGAGGTCAATGTAGAAGTAAGGAGATTGGAGCAGGAAATTTTTGCTTTGAAAAGTAAGGATGAGATTGTAAAGTATCTGATTGAAAATCCTGAAATAGAACAAAAGTATTTCCTTCAAGCGGGACTTTACCCTTCAAGAACCTATTTGGTAGATGCACTTTGGGATTTTAGACAGAAGGTAGAAAATGATACTTTGAAATTAGATGCAGATAGAATTTTTGGCGATTTCGAAAAGCAAAAGAAAGAGTTTGAACAAGCATTTAAATATATAAAATACCACTTCCCTGATTTTGTGCCGCCCAAAATTTACACTTCAGTTTCAGGTTTTGCTAATTGGGGCTTCGGTGGTGACGTCATTGACTTCGGTGATTTTATCGTGATAGGTCTGGATTACTTTGAAGGTGAAACGGCAACTTATAGAGTACCTGAGGTGCCTAATTATATTCTAAAGCGTTATTCTCCTGACTATTTAGTTCCTTTTACGATTCAAATCCTTTCAAATCGATTTAATAAGGTAAATGCGAATGATAGGACTGTCTTGTCGCATATGATTGCTTGGGGAAAGGCTTATGAGTTTGTGGATGAAGTATTACCTTATGTTCCAGATACCATAAAAGTAGCGTATACTGAGCAGCAATTAGTAGAAGTCAACTACAATGAAGGGTATATATGGTCTCACTTTGTCGAAAATGAGCTCTTGTATAAGTCTGAGCGAATGGCAGTGAAGCGTTACGTTGATGATAGACCCACAACATCAGAAATATCAGGAGAGAGCCCAGGAAGAATAGGAAGGTGGTTAGGATGGAGAATTGTTAGCAGTTATATGAAAGCGAATCCTGAAGTAACGCTACCTAAATTGATGGCAGACGATAATGCTAACAAAATTTTAAGACAATCTAAGTATAAACCATTGAGTAGAAAGTAGTTTCGCTAATTTTTTGATTTTGAACCTAATATTACCCTTTAAGCAAAGAAATATTAGATTACTCTAAACAATCTTAAAGGATTAGTATGTGTCTGTAATAATATTTAGTATTGGTAAACGAGGAATATTCAGCGTTTTATACTCGCCTTATTGGAGTATTTTAATGCTATTTTGATAAGGTGAGCACCAAAGAGCTTATTTTGGTGGACATTTGATTTATATATCAATGTTGAAAAAATTATTTATATCCTCGTTTACTGAGCCTCCCCTATTGTTTTGCAGTATGTGGAGGTTTTTTAGTTTGTAATATGTTTTAAACTGCAAAATAAAAAAGGCAGTCCATCTTACAATGAACTGCCCTTTAGCATCTTTTTATATTGAACTTTTAGCCTCGTTTTCTACAAATGAGGTGGTTTGAGCTTAAGCTCCTGATTTATCTAAAAGTTTCTCTTTATATTTTTTTACTTGGCGGCGTAAAGATTCAGTTGCTTCGTCTGTTGCTACTTCAAAAGATACACCGTGCTTTTTAGCAACTAGAATATCTCCTGGAAGATGTAGCTTGATTTCAACTACCTTGTTATCTCGACTGTTGTCACCATTTTTTTCTACCCTTAGGAATACTTCTCCTCCTGTAAAACGGTCATAAAAAGTTTCCAATTTATTAATTTTAATCTCAATAAAATCGATTAATTTCTGATCTGCTGTGAAATGTATTGATTGGATGTCGAGTTTCATATTCTTACAGTTTTATGTGTTATGAAAAATTTTAACTGTGAAAAGATGCTGTACAATTTTCTCATTTGTACAAAACAATGTGTCGTATAACACCCTGCTAAAAGTATTAATTTTACCGTTTATCTTATAATCTATATTACGGCTTTTTTCCAACTTGGTTGTATGAATTTACAACATTTTTTCAGTATTCAAACCCTTTTTTTCTTTGCTCTAGGGTGGGCTTGTGCATGTACTTTTTTCATTCTTTGGAGCGAAGAATGTGTATATATCTGAGTGGCAGAAAGATTGGCATGTCCAAGGAGTTCTTTTACGTCGTTTAAGGCTGCTCCTTTTTCCAAAATATTTGTTGCAAAAGAATGTCTTAAAATATGTGGACTTTTTTTTCCTGCTGTTGTATTCAACTCCAAGTAGTGCTTTACAAGGCTGTAAAGCTGACTGTACTTCAAGGTGGCACCATCTTGTAGTAGGAATAGATCGGGGTTTTGATGTTCTTTTCTATTGCTAAGGTAAGTTTTAAGTTGTTGTACTAATACTGCATGTAAAGGAACGATACGCTCCTTATCACGTTTTCCTAAGACTTTTACAGTATTCTTATAAAAGTCTAGATCTTTGACTTGTATGCTTAATAACTCATTTGCTCTTAATCCAGTTCCATAAAGGAACTCAAAAATTAGTTTATCCCTTATTCCATCAAAAGAGTCGTCAAAAACTTCTCCATTGAGCATATTATCCATTTCTTGTGGTTTGACATACTGAGGGATTCTTTTCGAGGTTTTTAATACATGTAAAGTCTTGGCAGGGTCAATTTCTATGATACCACATTGTTTTAAGTACTTATAGAAACTTTTTAGAGAAGTACTTTTCCGATTAATACTTCTTGGACTCAAATCCGATTCCATTAATGAAGCTACCCAAATTCTAACTTCAGCTTTAGTTGCTTTTTCGAGTGACGCATTTCCATCTTCTTCTTTCAAAAAAGCTTGGAACTGTTCTAAGTCAATTCTATAAGCGGTGATGGTATGGGAACTTACTTTCTTTTCAAATTCTAGATAAGTTAAAAAAGATTGGAGTATTGTCATATAAATATACCTGCTGTTCGTACTCGTCGAAAACTCTATTCATTTTAATTTATGAATCTCAAAATACTAATTTATTATTACTCAATACACAATTATATTTCGAAGAGTACTTGCGTCTAAATTACACTTAAAATTTAGAATTTGAAAATTTTTTACAGCAAAAAGCCCATCAATTTTAAAATTGATGGGCTTTTATTGAGAACTCAAAAAAAGAGATTAAGCACCTTGCTCAGTTCTCATTTTGATTTTGTAAGCTGTTTTGATAGCTTTTTTACGGTCAGCTACTGATTGCTTCTCATAGTAAGCACGTGCACGTAATTGACGTAATACTTTTGTTCTCTCAAATTTCTTTTTGAAACGTTTAAGAGCACGGTCGATAGACTCGTTATCTTTTACTTTAATTTCGATCATTATATTTTCCTTTTAATAAGGTTTTTTCAAATTCAATTCATGATTTCGGATCGCAAATATAATCAAGTTTTATATAAAAGGAAAATGATTTGCAAAAATAATCGAGAAGATTTCTAAATGATTCTTATTGATTGTCAATCTTGTAGTACTAGAATTTCTCTTTCAATCTCCTTCCAAGAGAAGTTGGAATAGGTAGCAATCGACAGCATATCCCCCTTATTGAGTACAGTATCAGGGTTTGGACAGGCATCTGTCTTACCATTTTGTATTAAAGCAATAACATTACATTGCTGATTTAGTTTCACGCTGGCCTTCATAATTTTTAATTGAAGATCCATCCATTTTATACCATCTAGGCTATTAATTTCCACCGTGGCAGGGTTAGCTCCTTTGGTATTATATAATAAATCCTCTACAACCATAGCCGAATAAGGGTCTTGGCACTCTTGTACAATAGCTAAAACTGAAAGGTCGGCATTAATATAGGTTGCATTATTATCATCGAACATCCAAGTATTGGCTTTTTCAACTAATACAAATAAAACTCTTGTTCCATCAGTGACAAAACGTTCCAATAAATCAACCGTCGTTTTCGTTGCTCCGTCAGCGGAAGAAACATTGGTCGCATTTGGAAATACAATGATTGTTTTATTTTGATTGATGTTGGCATTCAAGTAAGTACTTTTTTGTAAAGGACAGCCTTTAACAAAGTGTATGTTAGGTATTTCTTGAATTTCTAGGGGTAATGATTCGATATTATTATCGACAAAACATATCCCAACATCTTTTTCAATAGCTCTTAATTCCTCAATAAAATTCTTAGCGATGGCAGTGGCTGGGAAGTTAAAAATTACATACCCATCTTTAAATGGATTTTTCATATAGCCTAATTTCTTTTGTGTTTTGTGATATTCCTTATAATCAAATACAGCACTGAACATTGCTCCAACAAATGCAATACTAACAGTACTTAGAACCATGGTAATAATTCGTCCAAATAATGTCTCCGCTGGTCGGTTACCATATCCAACAGTGGTGGCGGTTTGCCAAGTTTGCCAGATCGCTTCGTTCCATGAAACAGCTTCAACATATTTAAATAAAATAGCGAAAGCAGCATTTATCAGTAAAGTATATATAATAATCCGCTTTACTCTACCGTACTCTTCACTACCTCTATGGAGTCTAAACTTCCGAAATAAGTTGAAAATCATATCAAAATTTGATTGTCGTTTGACTTTATATATTAAAGTGATGTGTAATACACCTTTTAATCATCTACCTATTTTAAAATAAAAGCTTTCATCTAAAAAATATAAGTAGGGTACCTAAATATAAGGTACAAGATTGAGGAATGAAGAATTAATCTATTCCAAAATAAGTAGCTTAACTCTATTTAGGAAATAACATTATCAGCGTTGACTGTCTTCCTTTTCTTTATAGTTATACTTGAAACCTTTATTTTCTAAGTTTCTATAACCTTCAAATGAAAAATCATCTTCTACTTCTAATATTTTCTTTCTTGAAAATTCTGTTTCCACATGTCTATAATAGTAAGCAAGTACACAACCTACAATGAACCCCGATAGGTGAGATTCCCAAGAAATACCTTCTTCATTAGGAACTAGGCCTACAAGCATACCGTGGTTGAGAACGGCAATACAAAGTGAAATAATAAGAGAACCGGGGTTTTTCTGAAAGATGCCTATGAAAAAAAGGAAGGAGGCAATACCATAGATCACACCACTTGCCCCAATATGAAAGGATGGCCTAGCAAAGAGCCAAACCATAATGCCTGTATATAAGGTAAGTTGCCTTAAGACTTTTGAGGCAATTTTTGGGATAAAGAAATACAGTGAAAAACAGAGGATGGCAAATGAAACAGTGTTAGAAAAAAGGTGTTTGAAGCCACCGTGAATAAAAGGATGGAGAAAAATTCCAAAGATCCCTAATCGGTTACGGGGATAAATTCCAAAATGAAAGAGATCGACTCCTAAAGACCATTCAATACTCTTTAGGAGCCATGCTACAGCTATTAATAATAAAGTAATTTTCGCTCCTTTATTTATTGTCATTCTTAGCACTCTCTTTTTCTTCTTTCTTTCTATCTTCCACTTTTTTGTAAGCAGAAATAATACTTTTTACTAATCTATGTCTTACAACATCTTTTTGAGTAAGATGCATTACTTTAATGCCTGGTACATTAGAGAGTATTCTTGATGCCGTTACTAACCCTGATCGTTGTCTTGGAGGTAAATCAATCTGAGATTCATCACCCGTAATTACCATTTTTGAGTCCGGTCCCAAACGAGTAAGCAACATTTTCATTTGCATCTCCGTTGTGTTTTGTGCTTCATCTAACAATACAAACGCGTTAGAGAGCGTTCTACCTCTCATGTAGGCTAATGGTGCGATTTCAATGACTCTGTTTTCCATATAGAACTTTAATTTTTCAGATGGAATCATATCATCGAGTGCATCATAAATAGGTCTTAAGTAAGGATCAACTTTATCTTTTAAGTCACCTGGTAAAAAACCAAGGCTTTCACCTGCCTCAACGGCAGGACGAGAAATGATAATACGTTTTACTTGCTTATTTTTTAATGCTTTTACCGCTAAGGCAGTTGCCACATATGTTTTACCTGTACCTGCTGGCCCAAGGGCAAAAACGAGATCATTTTTCTTTATGGCATTGACTAGTTTTTGCTGATTGCTTGTTTTAGGTCGGATTGCAATTCCTTTTGCTCCGTAAAGTAATATTTCATCTTTAATGTCCTCATCATGTAGATCCGCATTCATTTCTACATAATCCAAAACATTATCTACAGTCACTTTTCCAAACTTTTTATAATGAATGAGTAATTCATTAATGGCTTTGTGTACCTTGATAATTTCAGCACTCGTACCCTGTATACGAATCTCATTTCCCCTAGCTATGATTTTACTATGAGGGAAAGCTGTTGATAATTCTTTGATATTACTGTTGTCAACTCCTAAGAAATCAACCAAAGTAACATCTTCTAATGGAATTACTTTTTCTATCAAATGTTTATGTATTTAATTTTGTGATTTTTCTATTTAATCGACTTTGAATTAGTTACAAATAAATAGTTTATACTAACTTGTTTCAAATGTCAAATTTACCGAGAATTTGCGAGATAAACGAAGTAAACATGAATACTAATCTAATTAAATCATCCTTTCTCACAGTCAGTAAGATATTATTTTTTAATCTAATTCTCCAATTTTTGTTTTCACAAGCTATTGCTCAAACTAAAAATAAAATTTTGGAGGAGGAATTTCAGAAGTTTTTAGCCCATGATTGGATGAAAGGAGCTTCTGTTTCTTTCCATGTAAAATCAATTAAAGGCAATGATTTTGAATTTAAATATGATGAAGACAGAGCTTTGACTCCTGCTTCTATCACCAAATTATTTACAACTTCAGCAGGATTATTTCAGTTAGGAAAGGATTTTCAATTCGTAACAGGAATCAGTTATACAGGTGATTTTAAAGACGGAATTTTAAATGGAAATTTAATTATCCATGGTGGAGGAGATCCTACACTTACACTAATAGCGTTAGATAGTGCAGTGAAAGCATCTTTACCTGCATTGAAAGAAATTAAAGGCGAAATTATAGCCGATGCCTCATTGTATGGCACACGAACTACGCCTCCAAATTGGGTCTGGGAAGATTTGGGTAACTACTATGGAGTAGGAGCTGCTTCTTTAAACTTAAATGATAATATGTTTAAGCTTTATCTTAAAACGGGTGCTACAGGTACAGTGGCTAAGATCAATAAAGTAGAGCCTCACCCTCCTTACCTTAATATTACTTCTGAAGTAACTGCAGGTGAAAAAGGAACAGGAGATAATTCTTTTTTATTTTCATCACCTTATTCCAACAGTCATATTATCAGAGGAACGTTACCACCTCATCGATCTAACTTCAGGGTGAAAGGTGGAGTTACAGATCCTGATTATCATGCTATTTGGATGTTAGCAGATACGCTTAGTAGTCAGGGAGTTATTGTGGGTGAAGAACGTTTGAGAGTGGAATATAGTAAACAAAAATTACCTGCATCAGAAAGAGTGGGTGAGGTGAAATCAAAGCCACTTTCTTGGATAATTGATAAAACAAATAAAAAAAGTATCAATCTATATGCGGAATCCGTTGCAAAGTACGTTAGTAATGAGAAGACAAAGTCAATTGTAGCAGATAGCATTACTTATTCTGTCTTAAATAAATTAGATTCTATCGGTGTCATCACCTCAGGAATCTACTTGGAAGATGGAAGTGGACTCTCTCCGTTTGATGCTTTTTCAGCTTCAAATATGACTTCTGCTTTAGAGAAGATTTACAGTACTCCTCAGTATACAACTTTTTACAACTCCTTAGCGGTGACAGGAGTTTCGGGGACTTTAAAATATTTTTGCCGTTATAATCAGGCGAAAGGAAAGGTATACGGTAAAAGTGGTTCTATGAGGAGAGTGAAGAGTTATGCCGGCTATATCAATACGAATAGTGGCGATTTATTAGTATTTACGATAATAGTAAATAACTTCTCATGTAAAAGCAAGGTAGTAAGAAAAGCGATGGAACCGATACTAGAAATATTGGTGAAATAGCATTATTCTAATATTTTATTGAATTAACGTGTAATATTTACAAATAAAATTTAAGCAAAAGCTTTGTACATAGCCTTGATGTTATGTACATTTAAGAATATTCATAAAACCGCCTTTATTTTTAAGTAGATCACCGCTATTGGTTTTTTATATATAGGTATTATCAAGAAGATTTAGACTAGCAAGGTTTATGTTAACAAAAAAATTAGCTCGTTTAATTTTAGTACTTTTTGGATTTCTGTTCATCTCTACTCAGTCTTACTCACAAGACATCAATGAGTTGAAGTCCCAAATATCGACGCTTCCTAACGGAAGGACTAAAGTTGATAAATTAATCCAGTTAGCCCATTTAGAATTAGACAAAAGTAATTTCACATCAATGCAAGAGAGCATTGATAAAGCTTTAAAGATTTCCGACGAGGTAAATTACAATCTTGGTAGAGCCAAGGCATTGATGATGTATTCAACAATGCACAAGCTCAGAAGAGATTTTGATGTTGCGATAGATTATGGTTTAAAAGCCATTAAAATCTTTGAGCAAGAAGATCAAGATATACCTTTGTACGACGCCTATGGCGAGATGTGTTTCTTGTATCAAGATTGGGGTATTTACGAAAATGCCATCGATTATGAGAAGAAAGCATTGAGAGTAGCCGAGCGTATGAACGACCTAGAGCGTCAGACTGAGATATGGTACCTTTTAGGTAACTCTTATCTTTTGCTGAGAAACTATGATGAAGCTTTAGTGTACTTCCGCAAAGGTGCAGAATACTACAAAGGGCAATACGCTCTCAATAACAGAAAAGAAGATCTTCAATCTTACAACAATGCTTTATCCAAAATTGCTTCAATAGAGATGAGAAGAGGCAATTATGAAATTGCCAAAGACGTAAACTTTGAAATTCTTTCCCATAAACAAACCCTAGGTGATGAAGAAGGTACGCACGTACCACTTAACGATATTGGTTACTGCTTCCAGAAATTAGGAAAGAGTGAAAAAGCTCTTAAGTATTTCCAGGATGCATTAGCCGTGAATAAAAAGTTTGGTAAACCTGACGTTCAGAATACTACCCTACTGATTAACATTGGTACTTTATCCAACCAAAACCTTCGTCATAATGATGCCTTAAAGGCCTATGATGAGGTATTGAATATCAGAATCAAACAAGGTCAACCTGGTCCAATTGCACAAGCTTATTCGTATAAAGCGACGGTATATCAAGGACGTGGTAGTTTTGCTGAAGCACGTAAATACTTTAATAAATCTTCGGAGTATGCACGTATGGCGGGTGATTATGAGCAGTTGGAAAAGAACTACAAGAAAATTGCGAATAACTACGTAAGAACAAATGACTACAAGAAAGCCTTCCAAGCAATCAGTAGCTTGAATGTTTTAAAAGATAGTATCATTGGTGCAGAGAGAAGACGTTTGAATGAAATCACTGAAGCCAGAATCGCTGCAGAGCAAAAGGAAAAAGAGATTGACCTTTTGATCATGGACCAAAAAGTGACAGAAGCTCAAATGAAAAAGCTAGCAGAGGAAAATGCTCGTAAAGCAAAAGACCTTGAGCTTTTACAACAAGAGCAGTCATTGAAAGAGTTTCAGTTGAAACAAAATGAATTAGAGAAAGATAAAAAAGCACAGGAATTACTAATTACTTTGAATGCACTTGAGGCAGAGAAGAAATCCAAAGAGATTGATCAATTAGTAAAAACCAAGAAGCTGAATGAATTAAGACTTCAGGAAAATGAAATCCGTACTCGCCAAAGAGAGCAAGAATTAGAGCTTTTGGAGCGTGATAAAGAATTACAGGAGAGTAAGATCAAAGAGGCTGAAACAATGCGTAAGGTGTACATCATCATGATGGTGTTACTCTTTGTGGTAATCGGTGTAATTGTAACGGGTTACATTCAAAACAGAAGTAAAAACAAGAAGCTTGCGAATAAGAACGATGAGATCTTAGGTCAGAAGATGGAGATCGAAAAACAAAGAGATGCTCTTGAATCTGCTAAAACTCAAATCGAGAAAGCGTACGATAACATTCAAGTCTTATCAGAATTCGGTCAGAAAATTACAGCGATTCTAGATTTAGAATCTATTAACTGGACGGCTTATGCTTATGTAAATACTTTAATGGATGCTGCTGTATTCGGTATTGGTATTTACAGAGAGAAATATGATAAGATCGAATATATCAACTTCCTTGAAAATGGATTGAGCTTACCATTGTTCAGTTATGACATGGATAAGAAAAATAGCCTTTCGGTATTATGTTATAAATCAAGTGAGGAAATTGTAATCAATGATTATGACAATGAGGTAGAAAATTTCTTAAGAGAAACTCCTGATTTTAAAACATCGGAAGTTCCTAAATCATTAGTTTATCTACCATTGATTACTGAGAAATCACTTGGTGTACTAACAGTTCAAAGTTACGACAGGAATGCATATTCAAGAAATGAGTTGAACATCTTAAGAACTCTAGCTTCTTATGTTGCTATTGCCTTAACGAATGCGAATGCTTATCAAGAAATTGAAAATCAGAACAAGCACATTACAGATAGTATTCGTTATGCTCAAACTATTCAGAGAGCCATTCTACCATCGAATGCTAAGATGCAGACAGGTTTATTAGAGAACTTTATTTTCTTTAAGCCTAAAGATATTGTATCAGGTGACTTCTATTGGTTCTCTAAAATTGATGAAAGAAAAGAAAATTTAGCATCAGTCAACTTCTCAAAAAATGACGTTGCTGAAAGAATATTTATCGCCGCACTAGATTGTACAGGTCATGGTGTACCAGGTGGTTTCATGTCAATGATTGGTAACACATTATTAAATGAAATCATTAATCAGAAACAGGTTTACGATCCAGCAAAAATTCTTGATATGTTGAATGAAGGTGTAATCGATGCCCTTCATCAAGAAAACAAGAGTAATGATGACGGTATGGATGTTTGTTTGTGTATGATTGAAAGAACATTGACAGGAGAAGATCGTATCGTATTCTCTGGTGCTAAGAGACCTCTTTATATTATGGAACCTGGAAGTACTGAAATGTTAGAGTACAAAGGTGACAATAAATCAATTGGTGGTGTGCATAAGAGAAAGTCATCTAAGATCAGTTTTTCAAACACTGTAATTGATGTAGTGAAAGGGTCTTCTATCTACCTTACAACAGATGGTTTACAAGATCAAAATAACAAACACGGTAAGAAGTTTGGTAAGATTAAATTAATCGAAATGCTTCAACAAAATGCTGACAAGCCAATGCTTGAACAAAAATCAGCTTTAGAAAAAGCATTAGATGAACATATGGGCGTTATTCCTCAACGTGATGATATTACTATTTTAGGTTTAAGATTATAATAAGCCTTTTATAGGAGGAAATAGAAAAAGTACCTTATTTTAAAAAATGAGGTACTTTTTTTATACAATTTTTTGAATGGTATTAATCCAAGAAAAGAAAGTTTCTAGTCACTTTTTTCGTTTATAGGTATTTTGTTGATAGTCAGATCATCAAATAGAATGGGTTGTTCTCTGATTTTCTTCTTTTCTGGAATATTGTACAGTTTTTCATGCCAGTAAACATTTTTCTCACGACGACTAATTAAAAATACCTTTATAGGGGATGTGTTATTTATAGGTTTGAATTTTAATTGAAAACCTCCCCATTTTTCATCCATATAAGTGAAATACCCTCCAAGGCTTTCTTGTGCTAAAACTTGATGACCTTGTTCAATTTGAAGCGAATTCAAGTAGAGACTATCCATTTGATAATGTTTCACCCAAATGCCAAGGTTATAGTGAAAGGAAGTGTCAAGTTGCAGTTGGTTTTGCTCATAAAGTAACACCTTTCCGTGAGTATGACCGATTTTCACACCATGACTTAAAAAGCCGTCATCATTATTTTCATGTTCAAAGCTTTCATAAATAAGAGCTTTACTGATTATAGAGTCATAATTCACCTCACTATTTAAGAAATCTTTGGTGTACCCCTTGTAAAGTTTTATTTGATCTAATGCTCCAATTTCCACTAAAGGTATATTATTTGGAAGTTGTACACTCTCTTTGGCCTTTATAATTAGAATAGAATCATTCTCATTAAAATATTGTTTGAGAATGTTTTTAGAATGAGGGCTTGGTAAAGTAAAGAGTTGCTTTAAGTTTTCTTCAACATAACTTAATCTAGACAGGTAAGCATTGATTGAAGGAATACCTGTAGTGTAGACTAAATGATATTGCTCAATAGTCATTTGATCTATTTCAGTATTATTCACATCGACTTTAAAGTGAAAAGGTAAAGCTAATATTGAAGAGTATTTCTTTTTTAATGAAGTATAGTTTTGTACTGGAGATCGGTATTGAAAAGGGTTTGATAGAGCATCAATGTTCTCTACTATTTTTTTGTTATACTGAATGCCTTCAAATATACCAACACAAAGTAAGGGAATTACTAATAGTGTAGAGTAGTATTTGTTTTGATAAATAATAAATGGAAAAGAAATGCATAAGTAGGCTACCCATCCAAAACGTTGAAGATCCCGGAGTTGTTCCAATTGTGGAATTGATGTTAGAACAACTTGAAATTTTAATGGAATGGAAGTGCCATAAAAAATATAAGCAAGCCCAAGGAGTAAAAATATATTATACTCTATTCGTATGAACTTTCTCAATGGTTTGCGGTTTTTTAGCATTGCAAAAAGGACAAGAAAACAGCTTACCCAGAACCAGTAATTGAACTGTAGAGATTCATGTATTACAATATCTCTTTGTAGAATGTTACCAAAGAAATGATTCAATGTGATTTTAAAATCAAATAGTGCTAAAGGGTGTTTTGTTCTCCAAAGGTGATTATCTATGACAGAAACACTTAAAGAATAAATAATTGTGGGAAGCGTTGAAAGTATAAAACCTTGAAGTGCTAGCTTTTTTTGCTCTTTTAAAAGTAAAGTAATTAAGAAATAGACGATGATAATTCCACTCCAAATAGCTCCGGTGTATCCATGAATATAATACCCGAAAAGTAGGAAGAGAAATAACTTTATTTTTTTTGAAAAAGTATTGTTGAATGTGATAGTTTGATAGAGGAGAATAGGAAAGAGAATAATAAAAAATAACCCAAAATGAAGAAGAATTCGACTATTACTAGGGCAGTTTAAGGTAATCAGCAATGCACCTAAAGAGGCTATCCAATGATTTACTTCATAATGTCTGAAGACTTTATAGAGGTAAAAAAGACAAATAGGAAATAGTAATAGCATACTCAAATGAAGTATACCAATACTGTATTCTGAAATGAAAGGAAAAAGTTTACTCAGATAGAATAACGATAAGCTGAATATAGGCATACTATCGGTGTACAGTATTGTCTCACCGAAAGGATAGTTTGTACCAGTATATCCAGATAGACTTCCATATTTCGCAACCCAAGCAAATAAAAAGTAATTTTTTAGCCCGTCACCATTTTTTTGCATTAAAAAAGAATTGGGAGAAAAAAGTAGATCTTGGTAAACCCAGGCTATAATGATGATTAAAATGAATAAAGATAAGAATAAAGGAATGTTTGTTGCGTTGAATTTTATCTTCAAAATAAACTATTTTAGATGTTTCTTGATCAACAAAATAAATGAATAATTTTCGGAAAATAGTTTTTCAGACTTGTAATTATTGGATTGGTTTCCTATTATTTTCGGTTTACTCTTTCTTAAGTCTAAGGAATGGTTTGTCTCTTTCTCCAGATTCATGTCATTATTTAGCATCAGCAGAAAGTTGGAAAATGCATGGGGAATTTTTAGATGCTTTCGGTAATCCGAATCTTTTATGGCCTCCTTTATATTCTATCTTAATTGCTATTGTAGGTTTGAAAGAGAAATACCTTTTAGTAATCAATTATAGTTCATTACTATTCTCAATTTTTATTTGGATAAAGCTTTTTGAAAGTAAAGTACCCAGTCGATTCTTTCAAATAGTTTTTACAGTTCTAGTGGCATCCTCTACATCATTTATTCTTTGTGAAAAATACATTTGGTCAGAAAGCTTCTTCATTCTATTAGTATCACTTTATATTTTTTTCCTGATAAAATTAACAGAATCATCCCTGAATATACATTGGGTATTGCTTACTCTTGTTGGTAGTATGATGCCATTACAAAGAGTGGCAGGGTTATATGTCTTAATATTTCTTTGGATTGGAATAGCTTTAGTTTACAGAAGAACTCGAAAGCAGAACAGAAAACTATTTTTTCTGCATGTGATAGTAGTTATACTTCCATTTTTATTATGGTTTTCTGAGGGTTTTGGAGGGTTAAATGTAAGAGAGGAAGCTCAATTTGATCTTATTTTTTTGAGAAATATAATTCACGATTTTAGTGATGTAACTAGTAGGTATTTTATCCCGACGTCTAGTAGTTTACCTTATTTATTCTTGTTTTTACCTTTCTTACTATTAGGATTAACCGTTTTATTGTTCTATTCAAAAGATAAGAGAATAAGAGTGTTTGTTTTTGTGTACTTAGGGTATATCCTTAGTTATGTTGTAACCATATTTTTAAAAAAGGCAGGAGCAGGTTCGCAGGAGGTTGAGCGTTTTTTAGCCCCTCTATATCCAATTTTTTGTTTCATTTTATGCTTTCAAATGAATATGTTTTACTTGAAGCTGAAAGTAAAATGGCAAAGAAAAACCCTAGCTATTCTGTTATGTATTTGGTTGATTTATCCAATAGCTAGGGTTTCTAAAAATAGTTGGAATTATGGCCAACTACCAAAGTATTCAGGTGTTACAATTCCATGTGATTATCTTAATAAATAAAGCTTTCCAATATTGTGTTTGAACATGTAGTCAGACGAAGTACTGTTGTGTTTAAAATCCCCATTGTTTTTTTGTGGAATAATCACTCTGTACAAATAGACTCCATTGGCCAATTGATCGCCAAATTCATCTTTTCCATCCCAAGCATATTCGGTGATATTGTTACCTACCCGAATAGGACCTAGTTCATCTTTAAAAATCTCACGTACCACTCTTCCTGTTACTGTCATGATTTGAATTTTCATTTCATTAGGAACCTCAACTCCTGTTACTTGAAATACAAACCTTACTTTATCAGAGAAAGGATTTGGGTAAGGGTAAAAATTGGTAATACTGGCTTCCTTATTAATTTCAAAGTTTATAGTAAGCTTTGGAGCCTTTTCATCAGTACTTGCATACCCAGAGTTATTACCTGAAGGGTCTTTGGCGTTCACTTCCAATAAGTACCTACCAGAAGAAAGCATGCCATCACTATCCAATAATTCTAGGGGAACAGATTCGCTAATGCTAAAGTTAGTAATGATATGATTCTGATTATTGATACTCTCAGTGGTGGAAGAGGCCAGATTGACCGGTACCGTAGCTCCATCTTGAGGAGTAATAAAAACAGTGATAATCGTATCATTGTTTGATATGAGGTTGTCTTCCAATGAAATGAAAGGGTTTTCGTCAATCAGACTAATATTTACATTTGCACTTGGAGAGATAATGTCTCCATCAATGATACGAGTTCCATCAAATAGTACTTCAATCAATGGATTGATAGAATCCGAAGTGATGTAGATATTATTAGTTCTAGAGTTATTATTGTTGTAGAAAATTTCTAATTGATTCTTATCAGAATTGGCTACTGCACTAATATTTGTTGACCCAAATAATCGTTTACTTGGATCGTTTTTACTCCATGAATCAGTAGTAATATCTATATTTTGAGAAGTATTAGGAGGAAGTGGAGGAAGGTAAATTGAATCCACGAAACTACTAAAAGAATTATCAACAGAAAGATAATTAACTTCAACCAATACACTATCAGAAAATGCTTGAGAAGAAATATTATGGAATTCATATTCATAAGTGGTATTCTGACCTTGCTGAAGTTTTTCCGGGTTATCTGTTTCTTTTGAAATCATAACCCCTTCCGGTACGGTTGTATACGCTACTCTCCAATTGTATAATTGAGGAATCAGGCGTTGTGAACTTGTATCCATTAGATAAGTTCTCAGTGAAATGAAATCATAATTTTTGAGCTCTTTCAGAGAGTCCAAATCAATGCCATTGCTTCCAGAAATACCTTTAAATGTAGAGATGGAGTCAGGAGTAGAAATAGTTCCATTTTCGTCTTGGACTACACCAAAGAGAGTGGTTTCCACTTGACTGAATGGTCCTGGTAAATCGGCATTAATCCACATTCGTGAGAATTGTTTGGATGGACCAATGGGAGGAGTTGTAACAGACGCTGTTTTTACATCTCTTTGTATGGTAAATGTTTGATCTAATAATTCGCCAGTAGAATTGGCATAGAAAACACGAGAATTACTTGGACTCATTTGGAATCTACTCCAACCTATAAAAGCTAAGCCTCTTTGTGTTAAATTGGCTTGCATATCCAAAGTGTCTAAACCTATTTCAGCAAAACCCTCCAAATGTTTATGGTAGGCATCAAGCCTTGACTGATCAGTAGGTAAGTCTCCTTGGAAATCAAAGTTTCCACTCATAATCGTCAGTACATAATCACCTGGAACGATAGACTGGAATTTATATGTAGGATCAATAAATAATGAATACGGGCCATTTCTAGTTTTCGGAGAGCTTCCGACTATGTTTCCTCCTCGAATATCATTGGAATTAAACAGAACTGCTACGGGAGGAAAACCTTCTCCACATTGAAGGGGTTCCCAATCAAAAGATTGTGCTCCCTTGAAACTTCCATTTTCTTGATCAAAAACTAAGAACAATAATTTATCTCCACTATCACCACTTCTCACACAAACTCCATCTTCAAGATAGGTCTGACCGTCTAATTGTACTTGATAAAAGTGACCATTGGTATACGAAGCACCTCCTGACTTCACATTAATAATAGCATCATCTATTGGGAAATCCCATCTTAGGCTATTTTCATTACCTGTTAGGAGTGCACCATCAATTGTATTTTGCTGCATTTGGTAAATAGTGCTTTGGTTCCAACCGTTACCAGATGTTTTTTTGATTTTAGTAAATGAAATCGTATGCCAATTGGGATTAGAAACATTTTCAAGTCTTGTTCTTAGGTAATATACTGTTGTATCAGCTGGAACATTTTCCAACAAAGGGACATTCCATCTAAAGAGCTGTTCTTGATTATCTATTGTTTCTGTTAGAATAACGTTACTGAAAGCACTATCTGTTGCCAATTGAAATAACACTTCTTTTTGTGTCTTCTCAATACTGTAATCATATGCATAAATTGAAATTTGATCGTCATGAACTACAGCATTATTTTGAGGGAAAATAATAGCGACATTTTCACTAAAGAAGTTGACATTCACTGTAGCAGAATTATTGAGAAGGTTTAATTCATCGATGGTTGTTATTACTTGTCCACTAGGGGTAAGAGTGTCTCCAATTTTTACAGTGATTATGTTAGAACCATTGCCGTTTTGTTGATCTTCAGGAGTATTGATTACAGAGATTAAAGTATCTATAGTATAGTAAGGAGCACTAATAGAATCTATATAAGTATTTCTTGAAGAGACTCCCGTTCCATATTGTCTATTGACTTGAATATAGAGTTTATCCTTATAAGAGGTATGCCCGAAATTATCAATTGTAATTTTTAGTTTATAAAAGTCATCAGTAGCGTTGATACTATTTCCATTTTGGCCAATAGCAATAATTTGATCTGATTGAACAGAAAAGTCAACTTTGCTTGGTGAGATTTTGATGTATGGATCACTTTGTAATCCTGTTTGCTCTACAATAGCCTGTCTTACAATAGAAGTACTTGTCAACATTAACTTTTGAGCTTCCAAGAGATGGTAGCCTAAAGGTAGTCCCACTTGATTTTGGAAGAAAGCTTCATAAAAGTCGTATCCATACCTTCGGAGATCATCCTCATTACCCAAGCCAGACTTAGCCATAAAACCAATTGCCCCTTTATCAGGTGTTTCAATCCAATCTTCACCCCATGATTTTGAGGTTGTGAATAGATTTCCTCCTCCACATCCAATCATATTGATAAATGGATAGCGTCCTTTGTTTTGATACCCTTTGGATGGATCACTAGCCTCTCCAATATCTATATCAGCAGATTGAGCAGAAGAGTGACCTAAGAAGGTCATTAATGAGATCCCTTCATTGATAATTTCAGAAACATCAATGAATTCAACCGCTCCCTCATTTTCTCTACTTTGCGTTTGAACATCTCCACCTTGTAAAGTATCAATAAAAATATCTTTATAATCGTCGATTGTATTTTTAAAGCTTAATTGTTGTCTCGCGTTTGCTCCACCGCTAAGGTGAAGAGCATTTTTACGCCATAGAGCATCGAAGGAAATACTTTCATGTTCTTGTACTTTGAAGAGGTAATTTTCGATGACTTGTGGTGTGTGTGCCGCAATTCTACCTACAGGAATGATTCCTTCCTCTTTTCCATCAAATCCCATAGTGTAGGCGTTGTCCGCACCAGGGTATCCGTAAGTAGGAACATAATGAAAGGCTCTCGATCCCGAAAGTGTTTTTTCATACGGATCAGCGTCAAGGTCTATTCCTTTACCAAGAATAAGTATATATTCTAATGATTGATTTCTCAATAAATCAATACAGTTTCTAACAGCAAGAGGTGTTTGTTCTCCCCACGAAAAAGTATTGTATAGTTTTATAATGTCTGAAACATAAACAGTGTTTGCTCCTCCTTGAGTACTTCGATAATCTGCATAGGCTGCAACAGGGTCGCTGTAAGTAGCACTAGGTTGCATCAGTGCAGGGTGAGATATAATTAGGTAATTGTAATCAAGGTTATTGGTGCCAAATTCAAATTCTGCAAGTGAAAGATTCGTAACAGCCTTTGTAGAGGAACTGTAATATAAATTGACCCTTCGACCGTTAGTGTTATTTATGACAGCTTGATCGCTAGTTCCAATTCTATTTTTTTGCAATAAGACAGGCCTTTCAATAGAAGTAATATCGTAGAAGTTTCCTCCATTATTTTCGGGTGCTGCAATGATTTTTTTAGTATCAGGGAAAAGGAAGAAAGAGAGGTCGCTTGTCGTAGAAATTGCAGAATGATTTTGAGGATAAGTAAGGTTAAAATAAAGGACACCAATCTGATTATTATCTGATCCAGTACCATTATTTTGGTCCACAAGAAGAACGTGTGTACTACTATTTTGAAAATCAGAATTGCTTAAAGCGATCTCAAGGTTGTTACTAGTTTCGTATTTAGAGATACTAATGTTATCAAGCTTTGGTACAGTAGAGTTGGACGTATTGCCAATTTCAAAGCGAATGTTTGCTCCTGAATTTCTTGATGAAAAGTTCATGAGTTTACTTTCTAATTTAAAATTAGCGTCATTCGTCAATGAAGTATAGAGATTATTGATTCTTAATTGAAAACTGAGCTCCGATATGTTTTGATTCTTATTCCTTGTGTTGTAGGTGGTCCAAGAACGAGGACCTCTAAAAGCAGAACTAAACGACGTTCTATCAGACTCTCTAAAGCTAGGGTTGGCCGAAGCTCCTTGACTAAAAGAGGTTCTGAAGTTAAAGCTTTTTTCAGTTGGGGTATCTCTGTATGTTTCGGTATGCCAATGAAAATCTGTTGAGGTAGCACCACTACTACTCACATTACTGGTTTGAATACGTAATGGAGAGCTTCCTGATAATGTAGAGGAGCTTAAAAAGTAAACAGCTGTTTTAGAGTAAACAGGCTCATAAGGATTTACAAAATCATTTGTATTCCTAAAAAGGTGTCTGTCTGTTTCTCCATCATTAGGCTGTCCATAGAACTCTAGATAATCACCATTATCGAAACGATTGTTACCATTGTTGTCTTGAATATTGATTGCTACTTCTTCTCCTCTTCTAAACAGTCTTATTTCAGAAAGAAGGGCTGAGCTTACAGGGTAATTTGCTCCTAAGAGATCGGTATATGTAATTCTGTATATGCCATATTCTCTTACTTCCATTTTATAGAAAGTAGTATTTCTAGTTTTCTCTCTCCAAGCATTAATATCAGCAATTGGAGTTTGGGAAAATACAGAAAGGAGATTTAGAAAAAAAAGAGTTACGATGAGTAATAATCGCATTGTAAACGGCAGTATAATGATTTAATAAAAAAGCGTTTTTTAAAATTAATATATTCTCGCAATAATCTACTAATTTCGAGCTGTTGACTGTCAATAATTTTAAGGAAACCTAGTCGAAGCAAGTGAATAATATCTTTGATACAAAAATTGAATACCTCAAAGGAGTGGGGAGTGTTAGAGCGGAAATTCTCAATAAGGAGTTGGGGGTGTATACTTTTGGTGATTTATTAGAACAATATCCTTTCCGTCATGAGGATAGAACGAGGTTTTATAAAATCAATGAAGTAATCAATGATAATGCTTATGTACAGGTAGTCGGCAGGTTGACTTTTATGAATTCTGTGGGTGAAGGTCGATCAAAAAGATTGGTCGGTTCTTTCTCCGATGAAACGGGTGAAATAGAGTTGGTATGGTTTAGAGGAGCGAAGTGGATTGAGAAGAAATTAGCTGTTGGCAAGTGGTATGTGCTTTACGGAAAACCGCAACGCTATGGAGCAAAAATGTCTTTTTCACATCCAGAATTAGACGAATACGACCCGTCTACTCCAAGAAATCAGAAAGGTGGTTTGGTACCAGTTTATCATACTACTGAAAAGATGAAAAACAAAGGGATGGATAGTAGAGCCTTGGCAAAATTAACAAGGACGCTTCTTGAAAATGTTTATCGATCGATTTCAGAGACTTTACCAGAATACCTTATCAAGGAAAATGATTTAATATCAAAAGGTTTGGCAGTTGCCTGGACTCATTTCCCTAAATCACCAGAAACATTAGCACAAGCTCAACAACGCTTAAAGTTTGAAGAGCTTTTCTTCCTTCAGTTAAAAATCATTGCCTCAAAAGCAGGAAAAAGAACGGATAAATTTAGAGGTCAGGTGTTTGATAAGATTCCAACTTTCAATCTTTTTTATAAAGAACACTTACCTTTTGATCTTACAGGTGCACAAAAAAGAGTAGTTCGAGAGATCTATAATGATATGCGAAGTGGCTATCAGATGAACCGTTTACTACAAGGAGACGTGGGAAGTGGTAAGACAATTGTTGCTTTTATGTGCATGTTGATGGCATTGGATAATGATGCTCAATCTGCTTTGATGGCTCCAACAGAAATTTTATCCCAACAGCATTATAATGGATTAAAACCCTTTGCAGATGAAATGGGAGTGACGATTGCATTATTGACAGGATCCTCCAAAACAAAGGAGAGAAGAGTAATCGATGAAACGTTGAGAGATGGTTCATTGAAAATCATTGTCGGAACGCATGCCTTGATTGAAGATAAAGTAGATTTCTACAATTTGGGACTTTGTGTAATCGACGAACAGCACCGTTTTGGAGTAGCACAAAGAGCCGCACTTTGGAAAAAGAAAAGTAAAGCCAAGCCTCATATGTTGGTGATGACGGCTACTCCAATTCCAAGAACGTTGGCAATGACCGTTTATGGTGATTTGGAAGTATCTATTATTGATGAATTACCGGCAGGGCGTAAACCGATTATTACTTGGCATAAATTTGAAAAAGGGAGATTGAGAGTATTTGGTTTTATGAAGGAACAAATAGAATTAGGTCGTCAGGCTTACATCGTTTATCCTTTGATTGAGGAATCAGAAACTTTGGATTATAAAAATCTGGAAGAAGGTTATGAGGCGGTATCAAGAGCATTCCCAGAATATAAAGTCAGTATCGTCCATGGTAGAATGAAACCCGCCGACAAGGATGCTGAAATGCAACGTTTCGCTGATGGAAAAACGCATATTATGGTGGCTACAACCGTAATTGAAGTTGGTGTAAATGTTCCGAATGCTTCCATTATGATCATTGAAAATGCGGAGAAATTTGGTTTAGCTCAGCTACACCAATTGAGAGGTCGTGTTGGTAGAGGTGCGGAGCAATCGTATTGTGTGCTGATGACTGGAGACAAACTTTCTAAAGATGGAAAAGTCCGTATTCAGACGATGGTTGATACGACCGACGGCTTTAAAATAGCGGATGCTGACTTGAAACTAAGAGGCCCTGGAGATATTGAGGGAACGCAGCAAAGTGGTGTGTTGGATTTGCGACATGCTGATATTGGGCAGGATGCGGCTTTACTCCAATTTGTAAGAGGTATCGCTGAAAAAATAATAGATGAGGACCCAGATTTGGAGAAAGAGGAACACGGAATCATCAAGCATCAACAATCACTCTTAGTGAAAAAATCAGTAACGAACTGGAGTAGAATAAGTTAGTATTGGTCAATTACACTTGCTAAATTATCTTCTCTTTCTAGTCCTAATTTTTTTCGGATTCTATACCTTGATGTATTGACACCATTGATAGAAATATTAAGTAGTTGTGCCATTTCTTTAGCCGAAAAATGCAGTTTAATCAGTGCACAATGTTTCAATTCGGTTGAGGTTAATTCTGGATAATTACTTTTTAGGTTATCATAAAAGTCTTTATTCACATCAATAAATCGTTTGTCAAACTCATTCCAAAGTTCAATACGGTGTTTGGTATTCATCTTTACGAGTCTTAAGAGTGTTTTATTTTCAGAAGCATGTTCTTTTATTGCTTTCATCAGGTCATTGAGTAGTGTTTCCTTATCAATTAACTGTAAAGTGAAAGACGTCAATTCCTTATTTTTGATTTCAAATAAAGCCCTGTTTTTTTCTTCCTGATGGATCGCTTCAAGCTGTTGCTTTTCCCTCTCAGCTCTAAACTTTTGTTGTTTTTGTCTTAGATAAATGATTAAAATAATGATGGTGAAAAGAGCCAATACAATAACAAAAAGGATAGAATATTGAAGACTTCTTGCTTTCTGATGAGCGAGTTCATTATCCCTTTGTAGTAAGAGTTGATCCCTTTCCTTCAATTCCTCTAAATACTTATTTTTAATATCTAACAACCCTGCATTTTGGTTACTTTTTGCACTAAAAAGTTGATCATTGACTTCTTTCGATTTCTTCATTAGTTGATACGCTTCTTTATATTGCTGTTGTTTATTTAATGTAAAAGCCAAAAGATTCAAACATTCTGCTTTCGTGTCGTAATGAGCGTTTCTCACTTCAATATTTTTTAAAGCTTTTCTAAAATAACTTTCAGCAGTAGGCCAGTTTTTAAGTTTGATATAAGCATTGCCCAAGTAATAGTAAATGATAGTGAGGTAAAATGGATTATGCTTTTCAAAATGACTTTTAGCCTTAAGTAAAATGGAAAGTGCTTCATTTAGCTTCCCTTGAAGCATGAGAATATTTCCTTTTTCTGTATCCAAATAAACTTTTTGTTTCTCCGTATAATTCAATTGTTCCGCAAGTATATAGCAGGTGTCTAAGTAATGAATTGCTTTTTGATAATCTCTTTCAATACGATAATGTAGCGTGAAATTATAATAACATGAAACAATAGATTGAGGAGTCAAGTCACCTTTCTCAACGGCTAGTTTTGCATACTGAAGCATTTTTTTTTCATGAAAGAAAGCTTGATCATTCTTGTCAAAAACATTGTAAAGTCTAGCGACATGTTTGTGGACTTCATAGAGTGATGTGAATTGATTGTATTGTTCAGCGAGATCTAAAGCTTTCCAGATATGTGTGTAGCTATCGTTGTAATTTCCTGTTCTGGCATTATGATCAGAAAGTCCTAAAAGGGTTTTTATCATCCAAGAAGAGTCTTTCTTTACGGTGAAATAATGATAGCAATTTTGGAGCTCTTCAGTTTGAGCAGATTCATGTTGTATAACTGTATTGTATAATTGAATATAATGTGAAAGACTATCTTCTTGAGCTTTTAATGGAGCGTTGAGTTGGATAGAAAGATAAAAAAATACCCCTATGCTGATAAGTAATTTGTTCATTTTCAGTATTAAACTAATCTGATAAATTTTTCCCTTTTTATGAATATAGAAAGAGCAAGGTAGAGGTGATGTAATAAATTTTTATGTCTTTGTATAATTTTTGAATGCCCCCTTTTTTTGAATAAAAAAGTCTATCAGAGGATCTTTAAGGTGAATTATTACTTATGTAAACCACCAACGGAACCATGAAACCTTTTTTTAATTTTTTCATCTTTTTATTCTTGAGTTATTCAGTAAATGCTCAAAGTTTAGTTTCTGAAAAATATCAATCATCAGATTTTCCATTGATCCAAAATGGAAAAGTACCCACCACACTATTTGCTCAAGAAGACCATCAAGTGGTACAAACTGCAGTAAAGCATTTTGTAGAAGACCTTCAGTTGGTAAGTGGAAAAAGGACTCAAGTGACTACCTCAAAACAAGTTAAAGACAATGTGATTATTATCGGTGCTTTAGACAAAAGTCAAACGATTTCGAAGTTGGTGGAGAAGGACTTAATCGATACTGTTGGACTGACTAACCAATGGGAAAAGTACAGTATTCAGGTAATTCCCAATCCTTGGAATAAAAAGAAAAAAGCACTGGTGATATTAGGAAGTGATCGAAGAGGAACGGCTTATGGAATATTCGAATTGTCTAAGCAGATGGGTGTATCTCCTTGGTATTGGTGGGCAGACGTTTCGGTAGAGAAAAAGAAATCACTTTACGTCAATCACAAAGGATTTAAAAGCAAATCACCGGATGTAAAGTATAGAGGGATTTTTATCAACGATGAAGATTGGGGGCTACACCCCTGGAGTGCTAAAAACTTTGAGAAGGAGTTGGGTGATATTGGTCCAAAGACTTACGCCAAAGTTTGCGAATTGCTGTTACGCTTAAAAGCCAATTATCTCTGGCCTGCTATGCACGAATGTACTGGCGCCTTTAATAAATATGCCGATAATAAAGTAGTGGCTGATCAATACGGTATTATTATGGGGTCGTCTCACTGCGAACCTGTCTTATTTAATAATGCTACAGAATGGGATAAAAAGATCATGGGGGAGTGGAATTATGCAACCAACAGAGAAGGAATCTGCAAGGTATTGGATCAAAGAGTTTCGGAAAATGCACCTTATGAAAATCTCTACACCATCGGAATCAGAGGTATTCATGATCATGCTATGGAAGGAGGTTTTTCAGTGGAAAAAAAAATAGAATTGGTAGAAGAAGCCATTCAAGATCAAAGATCAATTTTGGAAAAACACGTTGGAAAGTCAGCAGAAGAAATTCCTCAAATATTTGTGCCTTATGCCGAGGTGCTTCATCTCTATAATAATGGTTTAGAAGTCCCTGATGATATTACATTGATGTGGGTAGATGATAACTATGGCTATATCCGCAGGCTCAGTGATCCTTTGGAACAGAAAAGGTCAGGAGGAAGTGGCGTCTATTATCATATTGCTTACTTAGGGAATCCTCATGAATATACGTGGTTGAGCACCACAAATCCCGCATTGATTTATCAAGAAATGAAAAAGGCTTATGATTATAAAGCGGATAGAGTGTGGATGGTCAATGTAGGTGATATCAAGCCAACGGAATACAACACGCAGTTTTTCCTTGATTTAGCATGGGATGTCAATTCAATAAAAAGGGAGACTGTATTTGATCATATGTACCAATGGTATCAAGAGATGTTTGGAGATGAATTAGGAAAGCAATGTGCCGAATTGATGTATGACTATTATCAAATCAATTTTACAAGAAAACCTGAATTTATGGGTTGGGGAGAAGAGTTTTCAAGTTCAAGATGGAGAGAAAGAATTGAAGATACCGATATCAGTTTTACTAATTACAGAGAAGCGGAGTCAAGACTTTCGGAATTTAAAACATTAAGTCATCGTGCAAATCAGTTGAGGAAATTAATACCGAAGAAAGATCAAGAAGCCTTCTTTGAGTTGGTGTATTACCCCGTTCGTGGAGCACATTTTATGAATCATAAATTGCTTTTAGCCCATAAAAATAGATGGTATGCTTCTTTACAACATTCAGGAACAAATCAATTGATAGCAGAAGTCAAAGCCTATCATGATAGCACAAAATGGCTGACAGATGAATATGGATTGCTCTTGGATGGAAAGTGGAAAGGTATTATCTCAGAGATTCAATCACAAGGAGTAACCTTTGCGAAGCTTCCTCCCACAACTAAAATAGATATTCCTTGGAAGGCAGGATTAGGAGTAATGGTAGAAGAGAATGAGCCTTCAAATGGAATCAATAAGCTTTTGTGCCTTCCAGCATTCACCTCACATTATCAAGAAGCCTATTATATCGATGTTTTTAATAAAGGAAGGGAACCTCTAAAGTGGTCTATAGAAGTGAGCGAAGATTGGATTCAATTGAGTAAGACTTCAGGAGCTACGGCAGTAGAGGAACGTATTTTAGTAACGGTAGATTGGACAAAACTAAAGTTTAATTCAACGGGAAGCATTCGTATTACAAGCGGAGAGGAAGAACAAGTTATTTATGTAAAAGCATTTGATACCAAAATTAATTCCGACAGCCTTCAAGGGGTATTTGTAGAGAAAAATGGTGTGATTTCGATTCCATTGGAGAAATACCATCAAAAAGTAAATAAGGAAGAAGTGAATTGGGTAATTAATCAAGGCTTGGGAATGACAGGAGCCTCATTGACCATTGATAATAATCAAGCTAAAACAGCAGGACATTGGGCAAGAAACGATAAATACGCTCATGTGGAATACGAGTTTTATACTTTCAATTCAGGCCGTTTTGATATTTCCACTTATGTCTTACCCACTTACCCTATCAATGGTTTTCAATTGCATCGCTTCGCTATTTCTGTAGATGATGAGTCACCTAAAACGATTTATGTGGGAGCAGAGATCGATAGTGATCGATGGAGAAATAATGTAAGGAGAAATTCATCTATTCATACTTCCTCTCACTATATCACTAAGCCAGGAAAACATACGTTGAAGATTTATTATTTAGATCCGGGTGTAGTGTTGGATAAAGCGGTGATGGATTTTGGAGGATTGAAGAAATCATATTTGGGGCCTAGAGAAACGAGGTTGGGTGATTTAAAGATAAAATAATAGTTTGTTGATTCTTTACGAAGATAGAGGCTGTCCTTATTTTGAACAGCCTCTTCGTTTATAATATACTCTTTTTGTTTTCTAGAACTGCATATTTAATCCTCCATAAACTTGGAATGTAGGTTGACCTGTTCCATGCACAATCACACTTGGTTGTGGTTCAACAAAGAAGTTTAAAACCGTTTTATCTAGTTTAACAACTTTACCAACACCTAAGCCGATTGGAACTGCATAGTTACCAGTTTCCATGTCAAAAGTCATGATTGGTGCACCTCTGAAGTATAATCCTTTCCCTAATTGCCAGAAGTAGAAAGGTTGTACCGCTAATAAGTTCACACCATCACGGCTTGGATCTCCACCGATATCTGTTCTCCATGTTACTAGCCCACCATATTGGAATTGAGGACTAGCAATAGCATAAACAACAGCAGCAGCACCTAATGTATTTTTACCACTTCCTAAAGTGGCATCACTTGCCGTATTGAAACTTGCAGATGGACCAAATCCAAAAGTGATTTTTGGTTTCATTACACCTAAATAGAAAGCTGTTAAGTCAATATCACCTAAGCCCGACTTACTGAAATTAGTCGTTTCATTATTGATAAATCGAGTTTCCAATGGAGCTGATAATCTCCATAACACACGACCTGTAGGCATGGCAAAACGCATCCAAGTGGAGTTTGCAGCGCCACCTGTTGTTTCATTCAGAGCCGGACGAGCATAATGCTGAATATTAAAAGCAACTAGGTCCGCCAAAGGATTATTGGCTTTAGCTAATTCTTCTGCTGAAGGTCCTTTTTTATCCTGAGCATATAAGGACATTAAACTTAAAAGTAAAATAGCAATTGAAGTGATGAATTTTTTCATTTTCTTAGAATTTAGATTGATAAATGAGATTGTTTAATTATCTATTACAAAGGTGGTTATATCTCAGTTTCTATCCTTTAGGGAAAGGTTAGATCTGAAAAATTAGGGTTTCCCTTAGTTTTTGAATTGATAGAATTGAATACAAAAAAAAGCCCTCCGAAGAGGGCTCAAAAATATATCTACGCATGATCGTAGTTCTCTCTAAAAATTGATATGAGAATTATTATTTTTCAAAATTAATACGTTTCGCACTGAAGAATCCACCAAGGATTAAGTCACCATCTTCAAGGAAGTAACCGATACCACCCCAGTTGTTGTAGTAAGCACTTTCAGTTGGCATTTTCCAACGACCTACCATTTCACCAGTGTTCCAATCCAAACCAGTGTATTCATAGTTCAAACCTACTTTGTTGGCAAAGTAAATGACATTAGATTTGGCTGAAACGTGAGGTACCATTGTGTCTGTATTGTCAATCGTCATATTAGTCCATGACTTTTCGAATTTGTTTTCTTCTGTATTCCAAACAAACTGTTGGATACCTCTTGGAGCATGACGAGTGACACCTGATGTCATCGCATTACCAAAAATATCTCCTCTTGTTTCTGAAGGCTCAGGGAAGGTACAGTTAATAACAACGACTCTATTTCCCATTACAACAGGAGAAGGTTCGATAGTAAGATCGCTGACATCTACTCTGATTTGATCCGCAATTCTACGTGATTTTGTACCTTCTTTTTGTTTAAAGTTGGACGGGATTTGATCTCGCCAGAAAGCGACTAGTTTTGTTCCGTTTTCATCAGCATCAGCGATAAGAACCAATTTGTCTTCATCACCACCGAAGCCCATTAAAGTAGGAGTTGTACCACTACCACGAGATAACGCACCCATAGCGACTGCTTTTTCACCGTCCATGGTATCATAAGGTGCTTTCCAACCACCATCTTTTTCATTATAAGATAGTTTTTTTCCTGTCCATACTACCTTGTACATATTTTCAGAAGTCACCACGTAAATACCTGTTTCGTCGAAAGCGATACTGTTATCTACAATTTCACCAGGGAACGTGATATAACCTTTTAGATCTAAATCACGAGAATATAAACCTACCATTCCTGGAGCGGCAACCGCCAAGTGTCCATCGTAAGTCATACCAAAACCAACGGCTCTCGTTACATTTTTTGCTAGATCAGCAGGAAGACCGTCTGTAATATTGGCTGTTTTTACCAATTGTTGAGGTGTATTTACATCATTATTATCTGTTGATTTCATAATGTTTACACCGCTATACATAGAGTAGTGGTAGCCCTCATTATCAAACAAGTTATATACACCATTGGCTACTGTTTTAAAGGTGAAACCAAGCTCTGCCATATTTTTTGATTCTGCTAAAATGGCTTTATCATCATGGGCAAAACGTGCTTTGTCCATACGTTCTACTACTTCCATTATTTCATCTGGATTAGCACCTTCTAAGCCTGGGTAAGGTAAGAAAGAAACCTGCTCGAACTGATCGCCAGTAGCAAGTACTTTTCTAACTCCATTTACACTGCTAATCATGATAATTCTATCTTTTCCAATATGTTTCGTGGTAGGATTGGAGTTGAAAACGGCAGGGATAGTTTTTACTTGATCTTTATTTAATTGCATACTAAATGCTGGACCTGCAATAGGTGATACATCCGTTTGTGCTGGGTTATGATGTGAGGTAGGATAAACACTTTCAGTTAACCAAGGGTTCGTTTGTGGTAAAGCATTCATCTTACTATTAGGGTGATCTGTTTGTGCTAATGCCTGAAAACTAGATGCTACCATAAGACTTGCAATTACCGCTTTTTTTGAATTTAAATTAATCATTTTCTTATTGTTTAGATTGATAAATGAGATTGTTTAATTATCTATTACAAAGGTGGTTGTATTCTCATTCCTATCCTTTAGGGAAAGGTTAGATCTGAAAAATTAGGGTTTCCCTTAGTTTTTGATATTTAAATTTTTGGCATAAAAAAAGCCCTCCGAAGAGGGCTTAATGGTATCATTAAATAAAGGTATTTTCTTAATATGACTTTTTCTCAATATCAGGCAGTACCCAAGTACGGTCTACAACTTCTTTTCCAGGAGAATAGAATCTGAAGTAAGGGAACCACGCACGACCTTCTTCGGTTTGAATCCAATTGCTTTCAAATCCTTTTGGAGCTTTTGGACCAAAGTAAAGGTCAATAGAGCCGTTCATATTTACTTTTAAATCTTGTCTTGAAGATAGATCTGCTTTTTGCATCTCATTTTGTAGGAGTGTACGAGTATTGACTTCATACAATGTCACCGACCAGAATGCTTTGGCAGGAGGATTATCAGGAAGACGTAAACGGTAATTCTGTCCACCGTCTAACCAATCGCCATCCGCATCTTTATAAGAAGTAAGGTAAACTTGACCATATCCACCATTGACCATACCATGCATAGCGATGTCATTCGAAACGGCTTCATAGAACCAAGCGGCACGTCCGTCTAAAGCATCCATATTTTCACGACGTTGGTTTGGAGGAGAAGTAGTAGCAATTTCCCACACTGATCCCTCCATGTATGGAGCATCCTCAAGGCGTTCTGTTCCATCAAAATCTATCGCTTTCGTCATTGCTTCCCCAACGTAAGCGGCTTCTGTTAGAATTTCTTTTTGATAAGCTGTAGGTTCAAAAGGTTTTCCTCTTTCGATACCTAGCGGTTTCAACATCGCCATAAAGAAACGGTCTCTTTCATGAATAGGACCATTGGCATTGATGCCTTCCGCTAAGCGTTCAAAATATTCCAAACCTCTTGGTGCAGCTGCCATCCAAGGTCTTTCATTGGTTTCAATATATCCTCTAGGATGTGGATCTTCTCGCTCTGAATAAGGATAGATATTGTAATTGTCCAATACCTTCATTCTTTCCTCTTTGTCAGGTGACATTAAGCGAAGACCTGTCATGACTGAATTAGTATTTGACCTTACCACTTTATATTCTGATAAATCACCTTCTGGCATTTTCGTTTCAGGTCCTAATATCAAGAACTTAGTAGGTTCAGTAAAACTAGCCAAACCAATTTGCCACATGTTTGACATAGATCCCCTAACACCTCCTTCAGGCACTTCCATAATCCAAGGATCATCTTGCACTTCTATAAATGTAAGTGCATAGGGAGTGGTGGCATTATAGGTTAATCCACCCACTCTATCTTTATAGGATTCATGGAGAATTATTTGTCCATTTTTTAAGCCTAATTCATGATGAAAAGAATGTTGCCATTGTAAAAAAGAAACATAAGGTGTGGCCCAAATATACGCTTGGGTAGCACGTTGGAAATCCATTTCATCAAACAAAAGATGTACAGTTTCTTCTGTAGGATAACCATTTTCAAAACCATGAGTAAAGTCTAATTTCCCAATCCTAGTATCCATTGAATTAGAATCTGTTTTGGTTTCTTTAACAGTTTCAGTAGTTGGCAGGGTCGTATTACAGCCAGATAATAGCACTGAAGCTAACGCTACTTTAGCAATGATATCTTTTTTCATTTTCTTGATGATTTGATTGATTTTTGATATTACAAAGCTACGGCGAGTGCTCACCTTAACCGATGGTGAAATTCTGAAAATAGAAAAACTAGGGTTTCCCTTACTTTTTCAAACAACATTAAAAAGTGATGGTTATATTTAATAGAAAATTAAAAGCTCTTCCATTTTAAAAAACACTATGATTAAAATATTTTTAGTAGACGACCATGAAATGATCCGTGAAGGTTTAAAAACCTATTTTGAAAAATCTTCAGAAATAGAATGTATCGGAGAAGCAGAGAATGGTTTAGATTGTCTTGAAAAATTAAAATCATCCCAACCCAATATTGTAGTGACTGACTTGAATATGCCGGAAATGGACGGTATAGAACTAGCCAAACAGGTGAGTAGTCTTCACCCTGCTATAAAAGTTTTAGGTTTGACCATGATGGATGACCATAGACATGTGAAACAGTTTTTAGCTGAAGGGGCAAGTGGTTATTTACTGAAAGACTGTAAGCAGGAAGAGTTATTGATGGCAATTAAAACAGTAGCAACTGGCGGTACTTATTTTTCTCCTAAAGTCACGGAAATAATCATCAATAGTATCCAAAAAACAAAGCCTCACGCTAAAAGAATGGTTACTGAGGTGAAATTATCCAAAAGAGAAAAAGAGGTGTTGGAACTGATTCTAAAAGAATATTCTAATACTGAAATTGCAGAAGCTTTGTTTGTAAGTATGAAAACAGTGGAGGCACACAAACGGAACCTTTTGGTAAAAACAGGGAGTAAAAATATTGCAGGATTAATCCTTTACGTAATAGGAACCAACTTGATTGACTTTTAAATCGTCTTTGAAATTTCAACAATAATAGTTGTACCCTCATTCTCTCTACTGTCTACTTCCAAGGAACCGTTGATGGCATCTAGTCTGTTTCTGATGTTTCTGAAACCATGCCCTTCTTTGTCTTTTAATTTGGAAGTGTCAAAACCAATTCCATTGTCTTCAACCGTCAATGAGTAGGTATCTTCATAATCATACAACTGAATATTGACTTCAGAAGCCTTGGCATATTTCATGACATTATTCAGACTTTCCTGTAATATTCTGTAAAGCGTAATTTCTATCTGTTGGTTTGGAAGTCGTTCAGACGCTAAGTTATGTTGAAAATCAAAAGTAATTTCATCCGTTGAATTATTCATATCATCTATCAACATCTGACAAGCCGCTAAAACGCCATAATCCACAATGGATTTCGGCATCAGAACATGAGCGACTCCTCTGGCTTCTTCTATAGATCGTTCTAAGTATTTCCACCCCAATTCAAACTTCTCCTTAATGCTTTCTGGAATATCTTTCATTTTACTTCTAAAATATCGGATGTTCATAAAGCTGATAATTAGCGTCTGTTGCAAGCCATCGTGGATTTCCTTAGAAATACGACTTCTTTCAGCGTCTTCCGTTCTTAAAATGGCTTCAAGCATTTCTTGATTTTTCAGCTTTTGAACAGTGATGTCGGTATGCGTGCCCACTATTCGGAGTGGTTTATTTTGCTCATCTTTTTCAACAATTTTTCCTTTCGATTGCACCCAAACTATTTTTCCATTTTTGCCTATCAAGCGGTATTCATCTTCCAGAAAATCGGATTTTTGTCTTATGGCAAACAAGTGGTGAGTTTTTCGGGTTGCTATCTTTTTTTCTTCAGAATGCAGTAAGTCATAAATACTATCTCTCGTTTCAGGAAACTCATAAGGTTCAAACCCCAGCATTGTATAAATGGCAGGGCTAAAAGAAATCTTATCATCTTTTACATTATAATCCCATATACCATCATTAGAAGCATCCAAAGCATAGCTGTAGCGTTCATCACTTGCCTTTAGTTCTTTGTTGATCTTTGTAATTTCAGAGGTTCTTTCTTCTACCTTTTTCTCTAAATTTTCATTCAGCCCTTTCAACTCATCGGTAAGGGTGGTAAGTTTTTTATTTTGTGAAGTGATAGTGTTATTTTGATTATTGATAGTCTGATTCCTTCTATAAAGTAAAACTACTGATATGATTACAATCAGAAGGATAACTAAGGAAAGACGGAGTTGTGTAGTACTCTTTTCAAGTTTTGCCGTTTGAATCGCTTTTTGCTTTTCAAAAGCAAGGCTGTCCGCTAGTGCCCTTTTATCATAATTATACTTTAATTCTTTTCGTACAATTTCTTTTTGGTTTTTGTCATTACCAATGCTGTCTCTAGCAATAATATAATTTCTGTAAGCTTCAAAAGCGAGGGTTTTATTACCAGCTTTTTCATACGCTTTGTAAAGGTCTTCGGCTACATTTTTTTGGATTTCAATATCAGAATCAATCGCTAGTTCATAGGCTTTTTCAAAGTTGGTGATCGCCAATTTATTTTTACCAATAACAGTATAATATCTTCCTAGAGCCTGATGTGATTTCGCTATCCCTGCAACATCCTTCAGTTGCTTATATAAGTCAAAAGCAGTGTTGATATCTTTTATTCCTTTATCAAGTTGATTGATTGTAATGTACAATACTCCTCGTTTGAGAAGAACATTCGCAATTCCATTTTTGTCCTTAATTTCTTCAGATAGGGGAACACATTTATTGAAAACCGATAATGCTTTATCATATTCCCCTGTTTCAAAATAAATAGAACCCACATTGGTGAGGTTATAGAGAATATTTCTTTTGTTGTTGAGTTTTGTCCATACCTCAAGGCTTTTCTCATTGTATTCAAAAAATTTATCATTATCACCTAATTTTTGATACATCTGAGCAATGTTAGTATAAACATAGGCGATAGAGCTTTCATCCTTTTCCTTCTCGTTAATTGCCAAACTCTTCATATATAAATCCATTGCTCCTTGGTAATCCCCTAATCTTTCTTTGAGTAAAGCATAGTTAAGCATAGGTATATTTGTCTTGTGTGGTAGATCGACTTCAATGTAAAGTCTAATACTTTCTTCAAAATTAGCAGCGGCACTGTCATACTGATTTTGACTCATATTGATGATACCGATATTAGAAGAGATATTGGCTACTCCTCTTTTATTACCCATCATTTCTACCCTCTTTTTGCTTTCCTTGTAATACGAAATAGCATGGTCATAGTCTCCCATATAATAATAACTCACACCTATAAGGTAAAGCGAATTGGCGATAGAGAGACTATCATCCGTTTTTTCTGCGATTATTAGTGCCTCCTTGTAGGCTTGTATAGCTTCTTCATTTTTTGAATTTCTTCTTAAAACTCTTCCCAACTGCATATAGGTTTGCTGCTCAATAATTCCGTTTTCTTTGGCAAAAGCGACAGACATTTCGATAAAGTGAAGGGCACTGTCTGCATTAATTTTTAGATAATGTTCGGAGTATTCATTCAGTGCATTTACCCTTTCTTTTTGATCAATAGATTCATCAATCCAAACACCCCAAAGTGAATCACCTTTTTGGGCATTAGCTATATTTAAATAAATAATTAAGGAGAATAGAATAGTAAATGTTCGGAGAGGAGATGACATAGTAATGAGTTACTGATTTGATTACTTTTTACAAAATAAAAAATATTCAACTGTCATTTTCAAAAGGGCATAAAAAAAGCATCAAACCGTATGATTTGATGCTTTGCGTTTGCAGAGAGTGAGGGATTCGAACCCCCGGTACCTCGCGGTACAATGGTTTTCAAGACCACCGCATTCGACCACTCTGCCAACTCTCTATGTGCTATCTTTGTGTGATAGCGGGTGCAAATATGTGGGATAATTTTGAATTCGCCAAACATATTTTGAATTTATTTTTGATGTTAGTTTTAATCTGTTGTTTTTTAGTGATTTAAATTATAAATAAAATAGAAATTAATTTTCTAAATACATAAAAAACTAACTATAGGATACAAAAAAAGCTTACCCAAATGGATAAGCTTTGCTTTTGTGGTGTTGGGCGGATTCGAACCGCCGACACACGGATTTTCAGTCCGATGCTCTACCAACTGAGCTACAACACCGGGAAACTATTTTAGAGTCTTGTTTAACCTTTAGACTTGTGGTGTTGGGCGGATTCGAACCGCCGACACACGGATTTTCAGTCCGATGCTCTACCAACTGAGCTACAACACCAGATACTTCAAAAGTACCTTTTTCGCTTAAAGCGATGCAAAAGTGGGGAAAAAAGTTGTTTAATCAAACTATCTGCCAAAGAAAATTTCATTTTTAATTAAACAGTCGTTAACAAGCTTTCTCGTGATTTAAGTTGTTGAGAAGTTTCACTTTGGCTAAGGAGTTGATTCTAAATTGCTTGCCCGTTGATTTTTCAGTGCATAAATAATATTTACGCAATTTTTTATTTCTGATAAAAATTCTTCCATCTTCCATAGAAAAGGCATCATTGTCATGAATATCCTCTAAATACAGGGTAGAGTGGTCTTGTTCATGATCATAAAATGCCAGTGCTTTTTTCAAAGAAATGTCATTTCCACTCGAAGCAGAAGGATTTTTTTTATGTTCTTTAACCTCTTCGATCAAGTTTGAAGGAAAAATTTTATTGTTCAATAGTATATCCAATAATCTTCTAAAATTACTTTTCCATTCTTTTCCATGAGGGGCAACATGATTTTGATACTTGTTCCAAGTGAGCAAGTGAGCCACTTCATGTGTAAAAGTAATAATAAACTGATAAGGGTTTAAAGTAGAATTAATACTGATTTTATGGCCATGTCCTCTTTGTGGAGGCCTGTAATCGCCGTTGATGGTTTTTCTTCCACCTTTTATAGTCACATAAATCTGATATTTCAATATCCAATGGGCAAAAATCGTTGCAGCCTCAGGAGTCGTATATTTAGATAAACGTTCTGTAATTTCGGTATGGGTCATTGATTGATTTTGAGGGTGTGCTGATTTCGTTTTCATATAGAATTTATTGATTTCTGATTTCTTTCTTCAATTTTTACTTGATTAGTACAATAATGTGTTTCTAATTGACAATATTAAACGGAATCTTTTGAAATAAAAGTAAAAAAGAATGAAAGGAGATAGGACGATTGAAGATCCAAGGTTAAGAGCATTTAAAAGGTTATTGGATATCATGGACGATTTGAGGGAAAAATGCCCTTGGGATCAAAAACAAACTTTAGAGTCATTACGACACCTTACAATAGAGGAAGTGTATGAACTTTCTGATGCTATTATTGAAGACGATAAAGCAGAAATAAAAAAAGAATTAGGTGATGTAATGCTTCATTTGGTCTTTTATGCCAAAATCGGTTCTGAGATAGGAGATTTCGATATTGAGAGTGTGCTTAATTCTATTTGTGAGAAATTGATCGTAAGACATCCGCATATTTACGGTGATGTTGAGGTGGCAGATGCTGAGGAGGTAAGCCGAAATTGGGAATTGATTAAGCTGAAAGAGAAAGAAAATAAAAATAAAACAGTGTTGGGAGGAGTACCAAAATCACTGCCTGCACTGTTGAAAGCATTAAGAATCCAGGATAAATCAGCAGGGGTTGGTTTTGAATGGGATAACAAGGAAGATGTTTATAAAAAGGTAGAAGAAGAATTACAAGAGTTGCAGGAAGAGGTTGTTGCTCACGATAATGGAGCAGATAATTTGGATAAAATTGAAGATGAATTTGGAGATGTAATGTTCTCAATGATCAATTATGCCCGTTTCTTGAATGTGAACCCTTCAGATGCATTAGAGAGAACGAATAAAAAATTTATAGATAGATTCAATAAAATGGAAGAAAAAATGGGACATGATAATGTTGATTTTGAGGGGCTTTCATTAGAAGAGATGGATAAGTATTGGGAAGAAATCAAAAAAAATGAAAAAAAATAAAAACTTTTTTGTCTACATCTTAAATCTAATTGTCTAATCTATACAAAAGCTTTATCTGGATATTTATAAGTTTTTAGTCCAATTTGTTATTCGTTAATTATGGTGTTATGGTAACTTTTAACTTTAAAAAGAAAAACAATTCATCTCATTCTACAAAGCATAAAAACTATGCAGACCGTTTTGAGACTGCAATCAAAAATCTTGACTTGTATGTTGAGGAGGAAAAAGTTAGAAATAAGATGGAATTGAATAAGAAATTTGAGGGATATATCCTCTAATTCATTGTCAATCGAAAACTATAGATAAAGTATACTTTTTATGTATACTGAAAAGGTTGCTTGTGAGTCAATAACTTTACAAGCAACCTTTTTGTGTTTAAGGAAATTGGGTTTATTACTCTTCTGTAGAGTCAATAATATCAATATCCGAAATTAGTACTTTTTTGGAAATACTCTTTCCTGTAGGAGTAGCCGCCAAACCACCTAAAGCAGTTTCTTTATAGCGGTCTTCCATACTTTGTCCTACTTCTCCCATTGCGTCTACACATTCATCAACAGGAATAACACCACTGACATTTGCAATCGCAATTTGAGCTGAAGAGTTGGCAATCGCAGCAGCACTAGCATTCCTTACCACACAAGGAACTTCTACAAGGCCTGCTACAGGATCGCATACCAAGCCCAACATACATTGAGTAGTGATGGCTACTGCATTAAAAATCATGTCAATATCACCACCGAGGCAATGTACCACTGCACCAGAGGACATTGCAGCAGCAGTTCCTGTTTCAGCCTGACAACCGCCAACAGCACCTGCAATACCCGATTTTTTCTCCATAATTAGAGCAATACCAGCAGCGATGAGCAATCCTTCATAGATTTTTTCATCCTCAATGTTGTGTAACTCTTGTAAAGTGACAAGTACGCCAGGTAAAATCCCAGATGCACCAGCAGTTGGAGCAGCTACTACTCTGCCCATGCAGGAGTTGACTTCTTTGGCTGCTAAAGCACGTGCTACTAAAAGTTTGAATTCTTCAGAAAGTACGTTGATTGGAGTTTTCATTACCTTTTTACCTCCATTTTCGATCATGCCAGATCGTGAGGTCATATCTTCATGAAGACCTGTTTTTACAGCATCTTTCATGACGAGGAAAGCGTTCTTTAGTGCAGTTTGGATTTCATCTTTGGTGCGCTCCTTTTCTCTGATTTCATACTCAAGAACAGGTTGATAAAGAGGAATATTTTTCTTTACACAATACTCTTTCCATTCTAAAAATGTTTCAAAAAGTACGGCCATGTTATGATAGTGTTTATATGGTTAGTATTTTTATCCCGAAATTTAAACAAAAGAAATAATTCAACCTCGAATTTTCTATTTTTATGAGCAATCAAATCCTAACAGACTTCGGGAATATAGCTTTATTCGTCATAGTAGGTGTCATTTTTGTTTTAGGCGGTTTAATCGCTTCTAGTTTATTACGCCCCAACAGACCAGGTCATGAAAAATTGACTACCTATGAATCTGGAGAGGATCCAGTAGGTTCAGCATGGGGAGGTTTTAATATAAGATTTTATATTATCGCTCTCATTTTTCTTCTTTTTGAAGTAGAGATTTTATTCTTATTTCCTTGGGCGACAGTATTTGGTGATGCAGAAAAAATAGAACAGACCAATGGAGTTTGGGGTTGGTTTGCTTTGGTAGAGATATTTCTTTTTGTAGGAATATTGATTGTAGGCTTAGCTTACGTTTGGAAAAAAGGCTTTCTAGATTGGGTAAAACCAACGACTACAGAAAGTTCTTCTCAAATAGCTAAAGATTTTGACAAGAATCTTTACGATCAATTTAATAAGCAATACACTAAATAATATTAGTTTGAAATCTATTCATCTATTTTTTTATATAGCAATAGGGGTCTATTTTTTTGTTTCTTGTGATCCTAAAGATGAGGTCTTATCCTCTGACCCTAATATAAGATTATCGTTTTCTCAAGACACTATTTTCTTTGATACCTTATATACATCAAAAGTAGATGAAGGGATAGATATGCCCAGTACCACACAGCGTTTTAAAGTCTATAATAGTAGCGAAAATGCAGTGAATATAGCTGAAATATCACTTTCTGACCCAGATAATGTGTATCAATTGCTGATTAATGGTCAGGCATCAGATAAAGTAGAAAATACTTTTTTGAGGGGTGGAGATAGCATGTTGATTTTTGCTGAAGCTAATATTCCCCATGAAAATAACGATGAAATTCGAGAGTTTACAGGAAGTGTCAACCTTTTCACTAACGGGAATAGACAAGAAGTAATCTTAAGTGCTTTTGCAGAAGACCCTAATTACATTTCTGGTGGTGAAGTAATTGACGGTAATGTTATTTGGCCTAAAGGAAGACCTTATGTTATTATGGACTCTTTATTTGTTTCCGAGTCATCTTCTTTGACTGTAGAGGCAGGTTCAAGGTTGGTTTTTAATAATGATGCAAAAATCCATGTGAGCGGTTCATTAAAGCTACAGGGGACAGTTGAAGATACAATTCGTTTGGAGAGTATTCGGGTAGATGGAAGATACTTCAATTCACCTGGACAATGGGGAGGTTTAATATTTGATTCATTGAGTAATAACAATGAGGTAAAGGGAGTTCATTTAAAAAATGCTACCTTTGGACTTTATATTTACCATCCAGACGAAGATGATATTATTGATTTAACTGTAGAAAACTCTACAATTGAGAATATTTCTCAGGTGGGAATAAATGCGATAGGGGCAGATGTTTCTGTAATTAATTCAATTATTAGCCATACAGTAAGTAATGCATATAGTCATTCGTCAGGCGGTAAATGTAATTTTATCTACAATACAGTCGTTAATGAGAATACAGGCTTTTTTAGAGAAGGGCCATCTGTAAGTTTTGGAACATCGGAGGATGAAACAATAAATGCTATCGATTTAACACTAAAGAACAGTATTATCTGGGGTAGTTTAAGAGAAGAAATATTAATTCTTGATGGGGTAAATAGTATAAGTGTAATGCATAATTTACTAAAATCACCTAGAGAGGATTTTGATCAATCAAATATTTTAAATACCGATCCCTTTTTTAAAGTGCCCTATTCTTACAATTATCAATTATCAGAAGAAAGCCCTGCTAGAGATGCAGGAGTGGATGTTGTTGGGATTGAGACCGATCAAGTTGGTGTATCAAGAAATTCACCTCCAGATATTGGAGCCTTACAATATGTGCCAGACCCGACTGTTGTTCCTGTAGAGTAAATAAATGCTTTTTAAATCAGAAACATAAGTACTTTTGTACTGTTTAACTTTATCGAAATTGAAGAAACAAATTCTAATTTTATTTTATTTCCTATCTATCTCATTATTATCATTCGGACAGAAGATTCAGGAACTTAAACTACTTGATATTAAACAGATGACCCAATATGACGGTCGATTTGATTTAAGTGGTATTTCTTATCAAGAAGATAATATTTATGTCATCGCTGATAAAAAGGAAAATAGTCATATCTATAAGTTGAAATGGGGGAAAAAAAACTGGACGATTTCCCCTGCAGTAACTTTTGATTTAGGTGTTGATATAGATATAGAAGGTGTTGCATTGTATAATGAGGATGCTTATTTGATAAATGAAGCCAATAATGAAGTGTATAAGGTGGATTTGAAAAATGGGAACTCTTCTAAACTATCAATTGATTGGAGCAAATTAAAACTTCCTAAGAAGAAATGGCAAAAAAATGCTGGTTTTGAAGGGATTGCCATTGATGAAGAAAAGCACATTCTCTATTTAGCAAAAGAAAGAGACCCAAGATTTGTAATAGAAATTGACTTAAATAACAATACAATCATAGAGGAGTACGATGTTAAAAAGACGTGTTCTAGGGATTTTGCGGATTTATATTTCTATAAAGGGTTTATCTATGGAATAGAACGAAATGCTTTATGTATTGCTAAAATAGATCCTGTAACGCATAAGGTTGTACAGCATTTAAGTTATAAAAACGTTGCAAGCAGAGACGGAGAAAAGTTATACGAACCCGTAAAATACGGTATGGCTGAAGCATTAATGATCAAAGATGGCGTGATTTGGCTCGGTTGGGACAATAATGGAGAAGAAGTTTCTGATTTTGCGAAAGAAAAATATAACCTAACAGGAAACCTTCCAGTGATAATGTTACTTGAATTACCTGATGCTGAGTAATTAAATATTCAAACAAATGTCATTAAACCTAACTTTTTCTCACTAGAATCGGTTTGATTCATTAGCAAAACATAAAATTTGGCTGTTAAATGTAAAAGATTTTAAATTCATGTAGATATTTCTGCTAACTACTTGGATTACAAAAAAAAGTGTTATACTTTTGCAGTCCAAACCTCGGGAAACTACGTTTATAATTTAGACATGAGCGCAAGTCCTAAACTACTTAATAATAAGAAACATTGATTCTGTTATAAAGAATTTTAGCGTCAAACGCTTCAGTTCTCCGAGAAGTTTGTGCACTTAGGCATAAGAAATCGCAGGAGGTCCCTGCGTGTAGGTAAATAACAGAACGAAAATGTTACAGCCAAAAAGAGTCAAGTTCAGAAAGAGACAAAAAGAAAGAAGTAGAAGCCATGGTATCGCGCAGCGCGGTCATAGCGTTTCTTTCGGTAGCTTCGGTTTGAAAGCTCTTGAAGGTGGTTGGATCACTGCTCGTCAAATTGAGGCATCTCGTATTGCGATGACTCGTGCGATGAAGCGTGAAGGTCAGGTATGGATCCGTATCTTCCCTGATAAGCCAGTTACTTCAAAGCCAGCCGAGGTACGTATGGGTAAGGGTAAAGGTGCCCCTGCTTATTGGGTTGCTCCAGTGAAAGCCGGAACAATCTTGTTCGAATCTGATGGAGTATCAATCGAGAGAGCTCAGGAGTCAATGAGATTGGCTGCACAAAAGCTCCCAATCAAAGTGAAGTTTGTAGTTCGACCAGACTACGTAGGATAAGCTTAGAAGATGAAAACACTAGATTTAAAAAAGCAGGTGAACGCAATGTCTTCAGAAGAGTTAGCAGAGAACATTAAAACTTCTCAAAAGCAGCTTGAAGATTTAGCTTATGCTCATGCAGTATCACCATTGGAGAACCCAATGCAACTTAGTTCACTAAGAAAGCAAGTAGCTCGTTTAAAAACGGCGTTGCATGCAAAAGTGACTGTTGAGTTGGAGGAAAAGGTTAAAGCTGAGAACGTAACTCGTGAGTCAATCACAGAGTTCTTGAACAAGTCAACGTTTTTAGCACCTGTAAACAAGAAGATGGTCTTAAGAGCCATCGAGAAAGTTAACAACTAAGATACCTGACAGAGGATCATGGAAAGAAACTTCAGAAAGCAGCGTACTGGAATCGTTGTAAGCGACAAAATGGATAAGTCAATCACAGTGCAAGTGGAAACACGTCAAAAGCACCCGATGTACGGTAAGTTCATCAAGACGACTAAGAAATTTATGGCGCACGACGACAGCAACACTGCAGGTATCGGAGATACCGTTAGAATCATGGAGACGCGCCCAATGAGTGCGCGTAAACGTTGGAGATTGGTGGAGATCGTAGAGAAAGCGAAGTAATTCCTTTTTCGATCCATCGAAAATTAATTTTTTACAATCACCAAAAAAAGAATCCTTAATAGGATAGGAGAATGATACAACAGGAATCAAGACTGTCAGTAGCAGATAACTCAGGAGCAAAAGAAGTTTTATGTATTCGCGTATTAGGCGGTACTAAAAAACGCTATGCTTCAGTGGGCGACAAAATTGTCGTTTCTGTGAAGTCAGCTATCCCTTCTTCAAACGTTAAGAAAGGGACTGTATCTAAAGCGGTTGTTGTAAGAACAAAAAAAGAAGTTCGTAGAAAGGACGGTTCTTACATTCGTTTCGAAGACAACGCTGCGGTTTTATTAAACCCGCAGGACGAGCCAAGAGGTACTCGTATCTTCGGACCAGTCGCAAGAGAGCTTCGTGAGAAGCAATTTATGAAAATCGTTTCGTTAGCACCTGAGGTACTCTAAGAGTTATGAATAAAAAATTCCATATCAAAAAAGGCGACAAAGTAACGATCATCTCTGGAAACCACAAAGGTCAAGAGGGTGTAGTACTTACTGTCGACCGTGAGAAGGAACGTGCTACTGTTGAAGGTGTGAATATGGTTACAAAACACATCAAACCAACAGCTGAAAAGCCTGAGGGCGGTGTGAAAAAAATGGAAGCACCAATTCACGTTTCTAACATCATGTTAATCGATCCTGAAACGGGAGAATCAACTCGCGTAGGTCGTAAGCAAGACGAAAACGGTAAGTTGAAAAGATATTCTAAGAACACTGGAAAATTTATCGACTAATGGCTACAGCGACAAGATTAAAGGACAAATACCAGGAGGAAATCGTTCCAGCATTAAAGGAGCGTTTCAATTACAAGTCTGTAATGCAAGTTCCAAAATTGGAAAAAATCATCATCAACCGTGGTGTTGGTGAAGCAGTTGCAGATAAAAAACTTGTAGACATCGCAGTAGAAGAACTTTCTACTATCTCTGGTCAAAAAGCAGTTCCAACGATGTCTAAGAAATCAATCTCGAACTTCAAATTACGTGAGGAAATGCCAATCGGTGCTCGTGTAACATTAAGAGGTGACAGAATGTATCAATTCTTAGATCGTTTGATCACAATTGCTATTCCTCGTGAGCGTGACTTCCAAGGTATCAAAGATAAATTGGACGGTCGTGGTAACTACACTTTAGGTGTGAAAGAGCAGATCATTTTCCCAGAGATCAAAATTGATCAAGTAAAGAAAGTGACAGGTATGGACATCACGTTCACTACTTCTGCAAACACAGATGAGGAAGCTTACGAGCTTCTGAAATTATTTGGAATGCCTTTTAAGAAAAAGTAGTAAACACGAGAAATTATGGCAAGAGAAGCGATAAAAGCAAGAGAACGTAAGCGTGAAAGACTTGTTGCAAAATATGCAGCAAAACGCAAAGCGTTAAAAGAAGCAGGTGACTGGGAAGGTTTAGATGCTCTTCCTAAGAACTCTTCACCGGTTCGTTTACACAATCGTTGTAAATTAACTGGACGTCCAAAAGGTTACATGCGTAAGTTTGGTATTTCACGTGTTACATTCCGTGAAATGGCATCAGCAGGTAAGATCCCAGGCGTTACAAAATCGAGCTGGTAATTTAATTTAGGAACCTACAACATTTAGTGTTGTAAAAATATTTGCAAGCAATGGCAATGACAGATCCTATAGCGGACTACCTTACAAGACTTAGAAATGCGATTAGCGCTAATAAGCGTATCGTTGAAGTTCCTGCTTCTAATCTTAAGAAGCAAATGACTAAGGTACTGCATGAGAAAGGCTTCGTTCAAGGCTACAAGTTTGAGGATGGTGTAAATACTCAAGGTGTAATTAAAATCGCTTTGAAATACCACCCAGTAACTAAGCAACCTGCGGTTGTTGACTTAGAGCGTGTTTCACGTCCAGGTCTCCGTAAGTATGCTAACGCTAAGAGCATGCCGCGTGTATTAAACGGTTTAGGTATCGCAATCCTTTCTACTTCGAAAGGTGTGATGACTGACAAAGAAGCACGCGAATTAAACGTTGGTGGAGAGATTCTTTGCTACGTATACTAAGAGTAATAGAAATACTTTTATTAAATAATTGGCTGACCGCTTTCCTTAGTCGAAAGCCTTAAGCCGTAATAGTAAAAACCATGTCAAGAATTGGTAAAAAACCTGTTACTATCCCTTCAGGTGTTGAGGTAAAAGTTACTGATGCTAACGTATTAGTAGTGAAAGGCCCTAAAGGTGAATTACAACAGGAAATCAACAAAGACATCAATATTGAGATTGAAGGTTCTGAAGTACGTTTCGTACGTCCATCAGATCATAAAGATCACCGCTCAATGCACGGTCTTTATAGAGCTTTAACTCAAAACATGGTGACTGGTGTGTCTGAAGGATACAAAAAGTCATTAGAGTTAATTGGTGTCGGTTTTAAAGCATCGGTACAAGGTCAATTATTAGACCTTGATCTTGGTTATTCACACCGTATCCTTTTCCAAGTTCCAGCGGAAATCAAGGTGAGTGCTGAAACAGCTAAAGGTAAAGCTCCAGTTGTTACTATCGAAGGTGTAGACAAACAACTAGTTGGACAAGTAGCTGCAAAAGTTCGCTCATTCAGAAAGCCAGAACCATACAAAGGTAAAGGCGTGAAGTATGTTGGTGAAGAGATTAGAAGAAAAGCAGGTAAAGCTGCTGGTAAAAAATAACAAGTATGGCCACTAAGAAAGATCTGAGAAGACTGAGAATCAAAAGGGGCATTCGTAAGAAAGTTTCTGGTACGCCAGAACGTCCTAGACTCTCTGTATATAAGAGTAACACTGCAATCTATGTGCAGTTGATCGACGACCTAAACGGCCGTACTGTTGTTGCCACAAGCTCTCGCGAGATTAATGCTGATAGCAAATCTGCGAACATTGCTTTGGCTTCAGAAGTAGGCAAAAAGGTTGCTGAAAAAGCTACAGCTGCTGGTATCTCTACGGTTGTATTTGACCGTAACGGTTACCTTTACCACGGTAAAGTGAAGGCGTTAGCAGAAGGTGCTAGAGAAGGTGGTTTGAAATTCTAAAGAAGTTGTCAGAGATGAAACAGAACGTAACAAAAGTAAAATCAGCCGATCTAGAACTTACAGAAAAAGTTGTTGCTATTAAGCGTGTTGCTAAAGTAGTAAAAGGTGGTAGACGCTTCAGCTTTTCTGCTATCGTAGTTGTAGGTAACGGTGATGGTGTTGCAGGTTATGGTTTAGGTAAAGCTAACGAAGTAACTGATGCAATCACTAAAGGCATCGACGACGCTAAGAAAAACCTTATGAAGGTTCCAGTATTGAAAGGTACTGTACCACACCCTCAAAAAGGTAAATTCGGTGGCGGACGCGTGCTAATCAAACCTGCTTCTGCAGGTACTGGTGTTATCGCAGGTGGTGCGATGCGTGCAGTGCTTGAATCAGCAGGTGTTCATGACGTATTGGCAAAGTCGCAAGGTTCTTCTAACCCACACAACGTGGTTAAAGCAACTTTCGACGCGTTACTAAAAATGCGTGATCCACGTATGGTAGCGGAACAACGCGGCGTGAAATTGAGCAAAGTTTTTAACGGCTAATCAAAAATTTAATCTGTTATGGCAAAGATCCGTATTACTCAGGTTAGATCGTTGATCGGTCGTCCTGAAAGACAAAAACGCACAATTAAAGCACTTGGTTTAGGAAAAATCAACAAAACTGTGGAAAAAGAAGTAAATCCACAGATCCTTGGCATGGTTAAGGCAGTTGATCACCTAATCAGTGTTGAAGAGTTGTAAATTCTTTGTACTTTTGCACAAGGCATTAGTACTTTAAAGGTATTAATTGGGAAACAGTCATGAAACTGCATACACTAAGTCCTGCGAAAGGCGGTAAAGTTCGCCAAAATAAGCGCGTAGGTCGTGGACAAGGCTCAGGCCGTGGTGGCACATCAACACGTGGTCACAAAGGTGCTAAGTCTCGTTCTGGTTACAGCCAGAAGTTTGGCTTCGAAGGAGGTCAAATGCCATTACAGCGTCGCGTGCCTAAATTTGGCTTCAAAGCTCCTTTCAGAGTTGAGTATAGCGTAATCAACTTGGATGATATCCAAAAGATCGCTACAGAGAAAGGAATTACTACTTTCGCATTTGAGACATTCGTGGAGTTAGGCGTTGTTGCTAAGAACGGTTTAGTTAAAGTTCTTGGTAATGGTGAGCTAACTGCAACAGTAGAGATTTCGGCGAACGCTTTCTCTGCATCTGCTAAAGAGGCAATCGAAAAAGCAGGCGGAAAAGCGATTACATTGTAAGAAGCTATGAATAAGTTTGTCAAGACACTGAAGAACATTTTTTCAATCGAGGAACTCAGAGATAGGATTTTCTACACTCTGGGTTTCCTAGCGATTTTTAGATTGGGGTCGTATATCGTCCTTCCAGGAGTTGATCCAAGTGCACTATCTGATTCTTCAGGTGGTCTTTTGGGGATGTTAAACATCTTTTTAGGTGGAGCATTTACGCGTGCCTCTATCTTCGCTCTTGGTATTATGCCTTACATTTCGGCATCCATTGTGATCCAATTGTTAGGTATGGCTGTCCCTTACTTCCAGCGTTTGCAGAAGGAAGGAGAGTCAGGACGTAAGCGCATGAACCAAATTACGCGTGTTTTGACGATCGTGATTACTTTAGCTCAGGGATCAGGGTATTTATACTCTACAATTCCTAATGAAGCTATCGTAATCAGCCAGTCATTATTCTACCCAGCATCAATGATTATTTTGACTGCGGGTACGGTATTCTGTATGTGGCTTGGTGAAAAAATCACGGAGAAAGGAATTGGAAACGGTATTTCAATGCTGATCATGATCGGTATTATTTCAGGTTTTCCAACGGCAATTGTTCAAGAATTCCAAACACAGGGATTCAGTATCATTTTGGTAGTTGAATTAGTTGCTTTATTCTTTATCGTAATGGGAGTTGTTTTATTAAACGCTGCCGTTCGTAAAGTACCAGTGCAATATGCACGTCAAGTTGTTGGTGCTGGAGGTAAGAAGCGTACGCTTGCTACAGGTCAACGTTCATACATTCCTTTAAAAGTGAATGCTGCGAACGTGATGCCTATTATCTTCGCTCAATCTCTTATGTTCCTTCCTTCATTGATTGCTGGTGTTTGGGCAGACGATAGTGATGCCGCTAGATGGGTAATGCAGAATTTCTCTGATTACACATCTTTTGCGTATAATTTCACTTTTGGTATGCTTATTCTTATTTTCACTTATTTCTATACTGCTATCACGATCAACCCTGATCAAATGGCAGAAGATTTAAAGAGAAATAACGCATTTGTTCCAAATGTCAAGCCAGGTGAAGAGACTTCAAGTTTTGTAAGTTGGATTCTAGATCGTATTACTTTACCTTCAGCTATCTACTTAGCAGTAGTAGCTATCTTACCTGCTTTTGCAAGTATGTTAGGGGTAAGTTCAGCCTTCTCAAGATTCTATGGTGGTACATCATTGATCATTATGGTAGGTGTGATCTTGGATACATTACAGCAAATTGAATCGTACTTGCTAATGCAAAACTATGATTCGATGATGAAGTCTGGTAATATCAAAGGCCGCCAAAATGTGGCAACAGTCTAATGGTATACTACAAAACAGAAGAAGAGATCGAGCTTATGCGCAAATCGGCTGATTTACTCGGTCGTGCACATGGTGAGGTCGCAAAAAATATTAAAGAAGGGGTTAGCCTTAATGCTTTGGATAAAATCGCTCAAGAGTTTATCCAAGATAATGGGGCTCACCCCTCATTCTTGAATTATAATGGGTTTCCTGGTACTTTATGTATGTCATTAAATGACGTTATTGTACATGGTTTACCATCTGATTATATACTGAAAAGTGGTGACATCATATCATTAGATTGTGGTGTTTTGCTTGATGGTTTCCATTCAGATAGTGCCTATACTTACCCTGTAGGGGAAGTAGATGCTGAAACAATCAAACTTTTAAAGGTTACTCAAGAGTGCCTTCAGAAAGGGATTGATGAATGCAAAATCAATAACAGAATTGGTGACGTCAGTTATGCTGTACAGCAACACGCTGAAATGCATGGGTATGGAGTAGTTAGAGAATTGGTAGGACATGGTTTGGGTAAAAACCTCCATGAAAAACCAGAAGTACCTAATTACGGAAAAAGAGGAAGAGGCTTAAAAATCAAGGATGGATTGGTAATCGCTATTGAACCGATGATCAACATGGGGACAAGAGCGATCACACAAGACCGTGATGGTTGGACAATCCGTACAAGAGATCGTAAACCTTCTGCTCATTATGAACACACAGTCGCGATTGTAAATGGTCAAACTGAGGTGTTGACAACATTCAAGTACATCGAGGAAGTATATCCGTTTTAATTAATAATCAAATGCCAAAACAGTCAAACATTACCCAAGACGGTACGATCGTAGAGGCACTTTCTAACGCCATGTTCCGTGTGGAGTTGAAGAATGGACACCAGGTAATAGCTCATATTTCTGGTAAGATGCGTATGCACTACATTCGTATTCTCCCTGGTGATAAAGTACGTTTAGAAATGTCACCTTATGATCTTACTAAAGGAAGAATTGTTTATAGATATAAATAATTCAAAAAAATGTCTATCTTTGCACGCTCGCGTTTAATTTTATTCATTTAAGTTAACATGCGAAAACAAAATAAGGGAATTATTCCCTCTATTTTTGCATTTAAGAAGGTAGGTTATGTGCATGTGATGTTTTTTATAAGGATAAACTGAGCATGGATAGGCGACTTTCGGGTGCCTTGACATTTTAAATCAAGGATTTATAACGTTTTCTAAACAAGTGGAGCAATGAAAGTCAAAGCTTCTATCAAAAAACGCAGTGCGGACGATAAGATCATCCGCCGCAAAGGCAAATTGTACGTTATCAACAAGAAAAACCCTAGACATAAACAACGTCAAGGTTAATTCTTAGTACAATAAGCGATAGTTAAATTTAGTTTTACAAAGTAACCGTTCACAGTAAAACATGGCACGTATTGCAGGTGTTGACATCCCAAATAACAAAAGAGGTGTAATTGCATTAACTTACATCTTTGGAATTGGTAGAGCGTCAGCGGCAGATATCCTTGCTGAAGCAGAAGTAAGCCAGGATAAAAAAGTTCAAGATTGGACTGACGAAGAATCACAAAAGATTCGTGAGCTTATTACAGAAGGTCACAAAATCGAAGGTGAGTTAAAATCAGAGATTCAATTAAACATCAAGCGTTTAATGGATATCGGATGTTACAGAGGTCTTCGTCACAGAAGAGGTTTGCCAGTTCGTGGTCAACATACCAAGAACAACTCACGTACTCGTAAGGGTAAGCGTAAGACAGTTGCAAACAAGAAGAAATAATTTAGTTTTTAGCGCTTAAGCTGAACAATAAGAATTATGGCTCAAAGAAGAAAAAACGAAAAAGCGAAGAAAAGAGTAGTTAATGTTACTCAGGAGGGAGAAGTACATATCAAGGCTTCTTTTAACAACATTATCATCTCTTTCACCAACAAAGAAGGACAAGTGATTTCTTGGTCTTCAGCTGGTAAAATGGGCTTCAGAGGCTCAAAGAAAAACACTCCTTACGCTGCGCAACAAGCGTCATCAGATGCTGCGAAAGTAGCTTATGACTTAGGTATGCGTAAAGCAGAGGTTTTTGTTAAAGGTCCAGGATCAGGTCGTGAAGCGGCTATCCGTACCGTACAAAATTCAGGTATCGAAGTAACTATCATCAAAGATGTTACTCCTCTACCTCACAACGGTTGTCGTCCTCCAAAAAGAAGAAGAGTCTGATACGACCTTCTCATCTTTTTGAGAATACAATCATTGAGTGTGTTAAAACATTATTTGTAAGGTCTGTCGTCTTAAGCCACGGCAGAGATCATTAGCACCTCCTGAATTAAATTATTATAGACACTCCTAAAATTCTAGAGAAAAATGGCTAGATATACAGGGCCTACGTCGAAGATTGCTAGAAAGTTTAATGATCCAATCTTCGGGGCATGCAAGGAACTAAAAAAGAAGGCGTATCCTCCAGGACAGCACGGTAAAAACAGACGTCGTAAGCAGTCTGAATATGCTATCCAGCTTGCTGCTAAGCAGAAAGCTAAATACACTTACGGTGTATTAGAGCGTCAGTTCCGCAACGTTTTCGAAAAAGCTGCCAACAAATCAGGCATCACAGGTACTAACTTGCTTCAATTGTTAGAAGCTAGATTAGACAACGTAGTATACCGTTTAGGTTTCGCTCCTACTCGTCGTGCTGCTCGTCAGTTAGTATCGCACAAACACATTACTGTGAACGGTAAAGTAGTGAATATTCCTTCATATACTTTGAAGTTTGGTGACGTGATTGGTGTTCGTGCTAAGTCACAAACAAACAAAGTGATTAAGGAAGCAACTTCTGGTAAACAACGTACTGCATACTCTTGGTTAGAATATAACGCTGAGAATATGACAGGTAGATTCGTTCAGTTCCCAGAACGTGATGAAATTCCTGAACAAATTCAAGAGCAACTTATCGTCGAGTTGTACTCTAAGTAATATAGATCTTTGGAAAAAGCTTCTAAGAAGATTATCTTTAATTTTCTTAGGAGCTTTTCGTATGAGCTCTTATTAAATTTATTAAAACCACAACTTTTATATGTCCATTCTTGCTTTCCAAAAACCTGATAAGGTGGTAATGGAAAAGGCTGATGATTTTAAAGGTCTTTTCGAATTTAAACCACTAGAAAGAGGTTACGGTTTAACAATAGGTAACGCGCTTAGACGTATATTACTTTCATCACTTGAAGGGTATGCTATTGTAGGAATTAAGTTTCCAAATGTTCTTCATGAGTATTCTACAATCGATGGTGTTGTGGAGGACGTGACTGAGATTATCTTGAACTTGAAAAAAGTTCGATTTAAGGCTGTAAGTGAAAACCCTTCACAAAAAATCAGCGTAAATCTTAGTGGCAAAAGTGAATTTAAGGCTGGAGATATTGCTCAGTTTACTGAGGAGTACGAAATCTTAAATCCTGACTTTGTGATTTGTCATCTTGACGAAAGTGTAAATTTACAAGTTGAGTTTACTATTCACAACGGAAGAGGTTACCTATCTGCAGACGACCAAACAGAAAGCGAAGCTGACGATATTATAGGTTTTATTCCAATTGACGCTATTTTTACGCCAATCAAAAATGTTCAGTACAGAGTAGAAGATCTGAGAGTTGATGACCGTACTGACTTTGAAAAATTAGTGATTGAAGTAGAATCTGATGGTTCAATTCATCCTGAAGAAGCGTTAAAAGGAGCTGCCAATATCCTGATTCAACATTTCATGTTGTTCTCAGACAAAAACATGATTATGGACGATCCTACAGATGGAAGTGCAGTAGAAATTGATGACGAATACTTAAGAATGCGTAAGCTACTTAAAACGTCATTGTCTGACCTTGAATTATCTGTACGTGCATATAACTGTTTGAAGGCTGCTGATGTGAAAACATTAGGTGATTTAGCCTCTTTAGAAATTTCTGATATGATGAAGTTTAGAAACTTTGGTAAGAAATCTCTTACTGAGTTAGAAACTTTAATGTCTGACAGAAATTTATCATTCGGAATGGATGTATCTAAGTACCGTTTGGACGAAGATTAATCTTTTCTGATAGGAAATTGTTCCCTGGACACGGCAATTTCTGAAATCACCGGTAAAAATTAAGCTACGGCTTAGTTGATACTTACAAGTCCAAAAAATTATTTTTAAAATTTGATAGAGTTCCTAATACGGCTTTATCATTCATTAAGGTGAAAAATGAGACACGGTAAAAAATTCAACCACTTAGGTAGACAAAAGAAGCACAGAGAGCTAATGTTAGCGAACATGGCTTGTTCATTAATCGAGCACAAGCGTGTATTTACTACTGTTGCTAAAGCGAAAGCTCTTCGTACTTACATCGAGCCATTAGTAACTAAGTCTAAAAACGATACAATGCACTCTCGTCGTGTAGTATTCTCTTACTTAAGAGACAAAGAAGCTACTACTGAGCTTTACACTACAGTTCGTGATGCTGTTATCAACCGTCCAGGTGGTTATACTCGTATCATCAAAACAGGTCGTCGTTTAGGTGACGGTGCTGAGATGGCAATGATCGAGTTTGTAGACTTCAACGATATCTATAACGTGAAAGAGACGAAAACAAAAACTCGTCGTTCTAGAAAGAAATCAGCAGCTCCAGCAGAGCCAACTGCAGAAGCTGAAAACAATAACGAATCAGCAGAGTAATCTGATGAGGGTTTATTAATATAAATAGGGAAATAGTTCTTGTAACTATTTCCCTTTTTTTTAGGCCTAAGTATTTTGACATCACCGCCCAAACAATTGAATTAACATTAAAAAATGTTATTCAAAAGGCTATAACTGAAAAATGTTAACATACTTAAAAATAAACAATTCGTTTATTCCTATTTTTTTTTAAATTTGCACAATCTAAGTTCAATAAGACTGTAATAATCAATGGAGAAGAAGACTGCGATACTAATGCTACAAGATGGCACAACCTATACAGGAACTGCTATCGGTGCAATTGGTACCACTACTGGAGAAATTTGTTTCAATACAAGTATGACTGGCTACCAAGAGATCTATACAGATCCATCATACTACGGACAAATTATTGTAAATACTGTTTCTCATATTGGAAACTATGGAACAGTTCACAATGAGAATGAATCCTCTAAACCTCAAATTAATGGTCTTGTTGTAAAAAGCTTTTCAAGTGTTTTTTCAAGAAATACAGCTGAAGGATCTTTGCAAGATTACCTAGAAACTGCCAATTTAGTGGGTATTGCTGATATCGACACTAGAGAGCTTGTGAAGCATATCCGTACACAAGGAGCAATGAATGCGATCATTACTTCAGAAATTGAGGATTTAAAAGAGATCAAGAAACGTTTGGAAGAAACACCAAATATGGATGGTCTTGAATTATCTTCAGAGGTATGTACAAAAGAGCCTTATTTTGTTGGTGATCCTCATGCAGCAGTAAAGGTTGCAGTTTTGGATCTAGGTGTTAAAAAGTCAATCTTAACAAACTTCACTGAAAGAGGTATGTTATGTAAGGTATTCCCATCAAACACTACTTATGAACAAATGAAGCAGTGGAAGCCTGATGGATACTTCTTGTCAAATGGACCTGGTGATCCAGGAGCAATGGATTATGCGGTAGAAACTGCTAAAGCTATTTTAGAGGCAGATAAGCCTTTATTCGGAATTTGCTTAGGTCATCAAATTATTTCAAGAGCTATGGGCCTTGAAACTTATAAGATGCACCACGGTCACAGAGGAGCAAACCATCCAGTGAAAAACTTGGTTTCAGGTAGATCTGAAATTACTTCACAAAATCATGGTTTTGCAGTAAAAATGGAAAGCATTGATAGCAGTGATGTAGTTGAGTTAACTCACACTAACTTAAACGATGAAACTGTAGAAGGAATTAAAGTAAATGGAAAAAAGGCATTCTCGGTACAATATCACCCAGAAGCATCTCCAGGACCTAATGATTCAAGATATCTTTTCACAAGATTCTTAGAACTTATTCAAGGGAATTAATTCTACATAGAATATAAATTTAAAAGTCCAATTAGTAATTCTAATTGGACTTTTTTAATTTGTAAAAAAACAATTATTGTATACTTTTTGTGTTAATATGCGTTTATAAATATGACTTTTAGTTTGATACTTAAAACGTTATATCATTATTCTATCTGATCACGACCACCTATTTTGATCAATCAAATACTTTATAACTAATGACTTTTTCCTCTTTTATTAGATATATATATACTTCATTTCTAATCATCACTTTAACTAATGGAGTTTCTACTACTTTATTTGCTCAAAATGGCCCATTAAGTTCAGGGCAAATTTTTAAGTTAAAAGTAGAGAAAAATGGTGTCTACAAAATTGATAAAACCTTACTTGATGAATTAGGTGTATCAACCTCAGGTTTGAATACGAATACTATTGCTGTTTTTGGTTTTGGAAATGGAATGCTGCCTCAGGAAAACGCAGCGGAAAGACCGAGTTCATTGACTGAGGTACCACTTTTATTTGTTGGTAGTAATGCTAACTCTTTTCAGGAAGGTGACCTTTTATTGTTCTATGCAGAAGGACCAGACAAGGTTTATTATAATTCAGATGAAGAATTTATTGATTATGAGTTAAACTTATATGATGTTTCTAACTACTATTTTTTAAGAATAGGACCATCAAGGTCAAAGAATATTGATATTGAAAATGCCTCAATCCAAAAGCCTGATGTATTAAATTCTTTGATACAGGTATATCATCATGAATTAGAAGAATCAACTGCTTTAAGTGACCCTTCTGGAAGATATTGGTTTGGCGAAAACCTTACAAGTACTACTTCAACATCCGTGAATCTTCAGGTTAACCCTTCATCAAATGCTCTAAAGTTAAAAGCTGGAGTGATGGCAAAGTCAAGAGAGGAAAGCACTTTTTCATTTAGAGTAGGTGGAAGTGACGCAGGAACGATTGCAGTAGAGGGTACTAGATATTTTAATAGTGACCGATATAGGAGACAAGGTTTTATGGAAAATCAATTTTTCATCGAGAGAAGTATCAACTTATCTTCTAACTCTATAACAGTTGATGTAAGTTTTAGTAAACCTCAAAGTGATTCGGAAGGTTATATCGATTATCTGACCTTTAATGCAAAAAGCCCAATTTCGAAGGATAAAGAAAACCTTATTTATTATGGTATTTTTAATGAAAGTAGCGATGGTGCAGAATTATTCACATCATTAAACTTTGATTATGCTTGGGATATAACAAATCCTTCAGATGTGAAAGCTATCACAAAACAATCTAATAAATACTCATTAGCAAAGAGTGATGATTATTTTGCCTTTGTATTATTTGATAACAACGATATTATAAGACCATCTACTGTTGGTTCAATTCCAAATCAAGATTTAAGAAATAATTCCGTACCTGATTTATTATTGGTGACTCATTCAACGTATTCAAGTTATGCTAATAAGTTAGCTACACATAGATCATCCTATAGTGGTATGGATGTGGAAGTTGTTGATATTAATTCGATTTACAATGAATTTTCATCTGGTAGACAAGATGTATCAGCAGTAAGAGACTTTGCTCGACACCTTTATCTTAAAAGCAATAACCTTAAATATATTTTACTTTTTGGGCAATGTTCTTATGATTATAAAGGGATCAAAAGCGAAGGTAAAAGTCAAGTACCTATCTACGAATCAAGAGATGTTTTAATGAGAACGAAAACTTTCTCTTCAGACGATTACTTTGGATTTATGGATGAAGATGAAGGTTTTTGGGGTGAGGATATTGATGGTAGAGTAGATAACTACGATATGGAAATTGGGGTCGGTAGATTACCAGCCCGAAATACTGATGATGCTGAATTTCTAGTCAATAAGATCATTCATTATGATACTTTGAAGGTGAATTCTACTGGCTGGAAAAAAAATATCTTATTTGTTGCTGATGATGGCGATAGAAATCAACATCAAATAGATGCCAACAGGTTAGCTGTTTATGTAGAGGAAAGCTGTCCAGATTTTGTTTCAGAACGTTTGTTCATCGATAACCAACCTAAATTGTCAACACCTTCAGGTGCAAGATCTCCTGAAACTAATGAAAAATTATCTTCATGGATTGACGATGCGGGTGTTTTGATCGTAAACTATAGTGGTCATGGTTCGATTTCCCATTGGGCAGAAGAATCAATTTTTACTCCAGAGATGGTATCGAATTTAAGAAATGATCAACAGCTGCCATTATTTTTTACAGCCACATGTGAGTTCGGTCGATACGACAATCCTACATTTAAATCAGGTGCTGAAAGGTTACTCTTCAAAGAGACTGGAGGTAGTACAGCACTAATGACAACGACTAGACCAGTGTATGCTTCAAGTAACTTTACAATCAACAGAGCCTTTTATGAATCAGTTTTTGAAAGAGATGAAAAGGGAAGTTATCGAACACTAGGAGATATTTTTAGAGAAACAAAAAATAACAGTTTAGAAGGAGTAAACAATAGGAATTTTGCATTATTAGGAGACCCTTCATCAAAGTTGAATATTCCCGAAAGAAAAGCTTCGATTGTATCAATCAATGATAAAGACCTAGCAGATCTTGAACCTCTGGGAGCTTTAGATAAGGTGAAATTACAAGGAGAAATTGTTACGGATGGTTCAATAGATCAATCATTTAATGGAGATGTCTTTGTGACCTTATTTGAAAAATCGACAGAATCAGAGACTAGAGGAAATAATGGTCCAGAGACTGTTTTTAATTACTTTGAACGAAAATATCAGTTGTTTAGAGGCGTTACTGATGTAGAAAATGGTGAATTTGAGATTGAATTTGTGATTCCAAAAGATATCCGATACGCTTTTGATATGGCAAAATTTAATTTACATGCAGTCAGTACTGTAAATGAAGAAGCATTAGGTAGTGACCTGTCAGTAATGCTTGGTGGAACATCCAATACACCTATCAATGATACTACTCCTCCAGAAATAGAAATGTCGATCTATTCAGAAAATAATTCTAATGTAGTTTATCCTGATACATATATTACAACGCAAATCTCGGATGATTATGGTGTGAATATTTCAGGAATTGGAGTAGGTCATGATGTGAAAATGATTTTGAATCAAGAAGATACAACCTGGATTCTCAATGAGTTTTTAGTACCTGTTAAAGGAGATAAACCAACATATTCTTTAGTTTTTCCTTTGAAAAACCTACCGGAAGGTGAAAATACGCTAACGATTGAAGCTTGGGATGTTGCTAATAATAGGAGTGAACAAACGATTTCATTTTATGTAAGCCCTGTTTCACAAATCAACCTTTCTAATTTTATATTATTTCCAAACCCTGCAGAAAATGATGTCAATATCCAATTTACACATAATCTATTAGGGCAGGATTTGGAGATTCAGTCAAATATCATATCAATGAATGGCAATACAGTTGCATCCAATGATTTCAGTATTGATAATGCCGAATCAGACATTTTATTAACCTATCAAGGATTAAAATCAAACTATAACCTAATAAGTGGAGTTTATGTAGTACAATTGATTATTAATTGTCCTGCATTAGGAATAAAAACCTACCAAACTGCTAGGATTATGTTGAAATAAACCTTGATTTCATATTTTTTAATAAATCTTTAGTATCTTTAAGGGTTGTTAAAATTGAATGCCTATAGTCTAACTTTTACACTTTCACACACCTTAGCGTGACTAAGGGAATTTTTTATTAAGACTTTTTGATAAGTACATTGGATAATTATGAACAACAATAAATTAAAACCCCTATTCATCTTACTGATTATTTGTGGCAGTTTTGGTTCTATTTATGGACAAGGTAATAATGGTTCACAATCTATAATTGTAGGGCAAGAAGGTACTAGTAATCCTATCATTACGGCTGTACCATTTTTAACAATCGCACCTGAAGCAAGAGGTGCAGCAATGGGTGATATGGGTGTGGCAACCTCATCAGATGTGAACTCAGCACATTGGAACCCTTCTAAATATGCATTTATTGAAAATGACTATGGTGCATCTTTATCTTACAATCCTTGGTTACAGAAGATTGTAGGCGATATGTCTTTAAGTTACCTAGCAGGTTTCTTAAGACTCAATGATCGACAAACAGTAGGTTTGAGTATGAGATACTTCGACCTTGGTAGTATTGATTTTACAGATGGATTAGGAAGTGTTACAAGGACTTTCAATCCTAGAGAATATTCATTTGACGGGCATTTTGCAATGAAGCTTTCTAATAGATACAGTATGGCTGTTTCGGGAAGGTACATTTATTCAAATCTAGCAGGTTCAATTTCAACAGGAGCTCAAGATAGTAGACCAGGGCATGCTTTTGCGGCAGACATTTCGGGTTATTGGGTGAATCCTGATGTACAGTTGGGGTCATATGATGCTACATTTGCTTGGGGTTGGAACCTTTCGAATATCGGTACAAAAATGAACTATTCGAATGAGTCACAAGAAGATTTCTTACCGACGAATCTACGTTTAGGAGCAACATTAACTACAGAATTGGACCCTTACAATAAGATTACATTTGGTATTGATGTAAATAAATTATTAGTTCCGACACCAGATTCTACTTATGATTATAAATCAGTAGGTGTATTAGAAGGAATGTGGTCAGGTCTGACAAAGGCTCCAGGTGGTTTTTCTGAAAAAATGAAGGAATTTATGTGGAGTGTTGGTGCTGAATACTGGTATAATGATTTATTTGCTGCAAGAGTAGGTTACTTTTATGAGCACCCTGATAAAGGTGATAGACAGTACATGCAAATGGGCTTGGGTATTAGATATCAAGTGGTGAGCTTAGATTTCTCTTATTTATTGTCATTCAAACGTAATAACCCATTAGAAGATACCTTAAGGTTTACTCTAGCGTTTAACTTTGGAGAATCTAAAACAGGTAACCAGAAATCGAGAAGTAAAAAGAGCAGCGGAAGTAGTACAAATACTTTAGATGCAGATGATATTTAATAGATAATTATGAATTCATAATATAGTCTGTTAACTTAAAGTGAGGTAATTTCAAGAAAATTATCTCACTTTTTTTATTTCATTAAAGATAAGTTATGAACGTATTAGATAGGTCAACACCTCCAAAATCCTATTCAATTAAAGATTTTTCATTACCAAAACCTGCTGAATATACGTTAGATAATTCATGTAAGGTATTTAGTATCCCTAATAGTGCACAACCTATCATACATTTTTCACTTTATATAAAAGGTGGAAAACTACTTGAAAAAGAAAAAGGTGCAGCTGCTCTCACCGCAAAAATGATTGGGGAAGGAGTTGAAGGAATGGATAGTAAGGCATTACATCAAAAGTTAGAATCATATGGTGCTATACTAAGTACTTCGAGTGATATAGACTCTTTTACAATTAGTGGACATTGCTTAAAGAGGTACTTTTCAGATGTAATACAACTTGTGAAAAAGTATTTGACAGTGTCAACCTTTGCGGCAAAAGACTTTGCTCATATCCTTCAAGTGATGCTTCAACAACAGCAACTTAATGAGGAAAAAACATCTTATTTGTCAACTAAATTATTTAGAGAAAATTTTTACGGGGATCAGCATCCCTATGGTAAATCTTTATCTTCAGAAGCGTTAAAGAATTTTCAGTTGGAAGAGGTCAATCGTTATTATGTTGACAATATATTAGGTAATCCTTTTCAACTCTTTATTACTGGAGATGTAACAGATGATGAAATTCAGGACATTAATAAAAACCTTGGCTCTATAGCTGTTAGAGAAGATGCAGTCTTTACCTACCCAGATTTTGTAAGTAAAATTAGTTCTCCTCAACTGAAGATATATCAGGAAAAAGAAGATGCTGTACAGACAAGTATAAGAATTGGTTGTCCAACTTTTACTTTGCCAAATCCTGACTTAGAAGCATTTACTATTCTAAATGAGGTTTTGGGAGGGTATTTTGGCTCTAGATTAATGAAGAATGTACGTGAAGAAAAAGGTTTAACCTATGGAATTCATTCCTCTTTTAGAAATGAAACGAACCAAGGTTACTTTCTGATAGCGACGGATCTTAAAAAGGAGTCAAAGGATTTAGCACTTCAAGAGATCTATAAAGAAATGCAGATTTTAACAGAAGAAGATATTTCAGAAGAAGAATTGGATACTGTAAAGAATTATATGACAGGGAATTTTGTAATGTCTATAAATTCTAATTTATCCCTTTTAGAAGTGACAAAATCATTGTATAAAAAAGGATTACCTTTTAATTATTATGATGATTATGTGAGCAGAATTCAGCAGATAGAGTCGCAGACATTGAAAAGAGTCGCTAAAAAATACCTCAAACAAGATATGTTGGAAGTTTGCGTAGGATAGAAATAGGTAGTGTAGTAAGCCTTCTTTGGCTTACTACATTCCCATTGTTGAAAGTGAAGCTTGTATGATTTCTTTTAATAAGTAAAAGATAAAAGTATAGTTCTTTAATTGAGCTAGTATATCAAAAAAATTGGGTGCAAATTTAGTTTATAGAAAAAGTTGAAAGTTTGTTTTTGCACTTAGTTTTAAAAAATGTAGTAATGTTTGCTTTATAATCTATTAAAGTGGAACGAAAAAACTAATAATTGTTTTATTTCTTACTGAGTTATTTCGTTGATGCAATAGTATTAAAAACAATTTAAAAGCACAATGTTTGTTAACAAAATTCTTGATTTTTATTAAATTAATAATACTATTTGTTAAAATTATTATAAATACTATTGTTTTAGAGCCCAAAAATAATTTTCAGACCTTATTTCCCTTTTTTATTCAAATATCCAAAAAAGTTAATTTATCGATTAAATATTACATCTTATAGTGTATGTTTAAATTCCCAATAAATATTAATTAAATCATTCTTATTTTCAGTAACAGCGTATTCTTTAAATGTGTTTTTAACTTAATTTTCCCAAAAATATGGCATCATTCGACAATTTAGAAATGGCGACCCTTGTAGGAAGCTCACACAAAAATTTCTCTAAATTAGAAAACCAATATAAAATTGAACCGCAGTATCAGAGCAAATTCAACAAAGCAAAATTAATTGGAAATCTTTGTTACCCTGTAGAGGCTATCAATCAAAATTGGCTATACAAGAAGGTCGATAAAATTGAAACTGATAAAGATCCTGTATTTGTATTAGGGCATTGGAGAAGTGGAACAACTCACTTACATAACTTATTAAGTAAGGATCCTCAATTTGGTTTTGTGAATACGTTCCAAAGTGTGTTTCCTAACGCGTTAATGTTTGGAAGAAATATCTTCAGACCCATTATGAAAATGATGATGCCAAAAGAAAGACCTGCCGATGGTTTGAAGTTAGATCCAGCCTTTCCTCAAGAAGAAGAATTCGCTTTAGGTAATTTACATGATATGTCATATTATTACTTTTGGTACTTCCCTAAGGACACTATTAAAATCTTTGATAAGTTCTTGTTAGGAAAAGGCCTGTCAGAAGATGAAAAGCAGCATTGGAGAACAACATATGAACGTTTCGCTAAACTTGCTTTATGGCAAACTAAAGGTGAGCGTTTCTTGTCAAAAAATCCTCCTCATACTGCTAGAGTAGATGAGTTATTGAAGATATACCCTAATGCCAAGTTTATATATATCTACAGAAACCCGTATGAAGTGTATGGTTCTACTTTTAGGTTCTTCAAAGGGGTTTTACCTAGCCAACAGTTCCAATCGATTACAGATGAAGAACTAAGTGATAATATTTTGAAGGTATTTACTAAGATGTATGATAAGTATGAGCAAGATAAATTATCGATTCCTTCAGAGAATCTTGTGGAAATCAAGTATGAAGAATTTTCAAAAGATAACCTTGGATATCTAGATAATATCTACAAGCAATTGAACTTAGGGGATTTTAGTAAGGTAAAAGACACAATGCAAAACTATTTGGATAGTTTGGGGTCACATAAAAAGCATAATTATAGTTTCCCACAGGAAACTATTGATAAAGTAAACTCCAACTGGAGTTATGCTTTTGAAAAATGGAATTATGACATGCTTTAAACAGCATTGTTAATAGATCACATAAAAAATGGAGTAGATTCATCATCTACTCCATTTTTTTATTACTCATTCAGTATAAATTAATTATTCTCTTGAGCGTCTTGTTGTTCTTGAGGGGTGATCCAGCCTCCTCCTAAAGCCTTATATAATTGAATATAAGCCGTTAAAATATTACTTTGGACCTTTACAAGATTTAATTCTGCATCAAAGGCTTGTCTTTGTTGTTCAAGGTATTCCAAGTAACTGGTAACACCTCTATCATATCTTTGTTTAGATAGGTATTCTGCATTGACAGCGGCTCTTGTATGTTTTTCTCTTGCTATACGTTCCTCTTCATAGAATTGAATAGATGCCAATGCATCCTCTACTTCTCTAAAAGCTAGAATAGCACTTCGTTCGTATTCTTGAATAGAAGCTTCAAGCCTTGCTTTCTCAACTTCAACCTGTCTTTTATTTCTTCCCCATTGGAATAAAGGACCTGTTAAACCTGCACCAATGTTCCAACCTACAGCAGGTCCACTTGCTGCATCATTCAAAGCTTGAGAAGCAATACCTCCTACTCCGGTAATACTAATTGTTGGAAAACGATTGGCAATAGCAGCACCCACTTGAGCATTTTGAGCAACAATATCTTGCTCAGCTCTTAGTATGTCTGGTCTTCTCTTTAATAGGTCTGAAGGAATGCCTGCAGGAATCACTGGAGGCTTAATTTGATTTTCCAAAGCCAAGCCAGCAACATAACTTTTAGAACTAGTACCAATTAGTACAGATAGTAAGTTTTCAGATAATGCAATACCCCTTTTATAAATTGGAATACTACTTTCTGCAATTGCTTGCTGAATCTGAGCTTGATTAAGATCGAGTTCTGGAATAGTACCTTGTCTGTATCTAGCCTCCATAATGATCATTGAACTGTCTCTCGAAGCAAGCGTCTCTTGTGCTACCACTAAGCTAGCTCTATTTTCGAGTAACTGAACATAGGCTGCTGTTACTTCTGAAATTAAACTAATTTGAACAGCTCTCAGTCCGTATACTGTCCCTAAATAATTGGCATTTGCAGCTTCAGACAATCTTTTATTCTTTCCCCAAAGGTCTATTTCCCAATTGAGGCTTGCCCCTCCGAAATAATTTCCATTCGCTCCCTCAGGTAATATAAAACCACTGTAAGTTCCGTAGGAATAATTGGCATCATACCCAAGCTGCGGTCTTGTATTTACTTTTTGAATTCTGTAAAGTTTTTCGGCCTCAACAATTCTTTGCATCGCCACTTTTACATCTTGATTGTTTTCTAGAGCGACAGTAATCAAGCTGTCTAAAACTTGATCCTGAATCAATGTCCACCAACCGATAGTATCATTTTCTGTTGAAACAAGAGTATCAACTCCAAAACGATATTCAGAAGGCGAAGTGATATCTGGAGCCTCATAATTCTTTCCCATTTTACAGCTCCATAAGGAGAGTAAAATAATGCAACTGGCTAGGAGACGGTTTCGATTTGATATAATTAAGTTTTTCATGATTTATGCCTCTCCGTTAGTTTGAATTTCTTTATCTCTTTTTTCTTCGTATTTCGCAAGTTTACCTACAAGGACGAATAACATTGGATATAAGAAAAGACCTAAAATTGTGGCCATACCCATACCTCCAAGTAGTGCCATACCCATTACTTTACGAGCTTCAGCGCCAGATCCTGTTGCTATAACAAGAGGAAGTACACCAAGAATAAAAGAAAAGGCTGTCATAAGAATAGGTCTAAAACGTAATTCTGCAGATTTGATAGCAGCATCGAATAATGATAGCCCTTCATCAAACTTTAACTTGGCGAATTCTACAATTAGAATGGCATTCTTTGCAGCCATGGCAATCAACATTACTAGTGAAATTTGAGCAAAAATGTTGTTTTCATAACTTTCACTGAAAAATCTTGCGACCCATATCATTAAAAAGGCTCCGAATATGGCAAAAGGTGTTCCTAGTAGAATACTAAATGGCATTGACCATGATTCGTACTGTGCTGCAAGGATTAGGAATACGAAGAGTAAAGAGAACGCAAAAATGATAAATACTGAACCAGATGCTTTCTTTTCCTGATAAGACATACCATTCCAAGCATAGGTCATATTATCCGGTAATACTTCTGCTGCTACTTCTTCTAATGCATCCATTGCTTGACCAGAACTATATCCTGGTGCAGGAGAACCCGTTACTTCTACTGATCTTAGAAGGTTAAATCTATTGGTGAATTCAGGACCACTAATCTTTTCAACGGTTACTAGTGTTGAAAGTGGAACATTGGAACCGTTTGAAGATTTAACATAAAACATATCCAATTGCTTTTCGTCGTTTCTGTATTCAGGTTCGGCTTGTACATAAGCTCGATAAAGACGACCAAAACGGTTAAAGTCATTGATATAAGAACCACCTAAGAAAGCTGCGAATGTAGTGTATACATCATTTAAGCTTACTCCAAGTTTTAAAATTTTATCTCTGTTAATATCAATAAAACGTTGTGGAACACTAGATTCAAATGTCGTAAATGCCATTCCAATTTCAGGCCTTGCATTCGCTGCTCTGATAAATTCATTCGTAAAGTTGGCCAAGTAGTCAGGGGTGTTACCTCCTTTATCTTGTACCATAATACTAAATCCTGAACCATTACCTAAACCTGGAATTGCAGGGGGACCAAAGGCAAATACTTTTGCTTCGGTGATTTGGGTAGCAAATAAGTAGTTTAATTTCTGTACAACTTGTTTTGCTGTCAATTCCCTCTCGTCCCAATTCTTAAGAGTTACAAAGAAAAAGGCGGAGTTGGTAGACATACTACTTGAAAGAAGTGAATAACCAGCTACTGTAGTGTTCATTTCGATTTCAGGAACTTGAGCTGCAATCTTTTCTATTTTCTTAGATAACTCATTTGTTCTCTGTAATGAAGAAGCAACAGGTAATTGGGCATTAATAAAGATATACCCTTGATCCTCTTCAGGAATAAAACCTACAGGAACTTTCACACCTAACCACCCAGCTGCTAATAATGTACCTCCAATAAATAGACAACTCATTAGTATTTTACGTGTAGCGATTTTTGTTACACTCAAATAAGAATTCGTTGATCGATCAAAAATATTATTGAATACATTAAAGAACGCACCTAGAGGTCCACCAACAGGTTCTTTCTTCCTTAATATCAATCCACAAAGTGCAGGTGATAATGTTAAGGCATTAAGTGATGAAAAACATACTGAAACGGCAACCGTAATGGCAAATTGTTGGTAGAGTCGACCGGTTATACCAGCCATACCTGCTACTGGAATAAATACAGCTACAAGCACTAAAGTAGTGGCAATTACAGGAGCAGTTACTTCACCCATTGCTTTATTAGTAGCGTCTTTAGGGCTGTATCCTTCTTCTATATAAACTTGCACGGCATCTACTACTACGATGGCATCATCCACTACAATACCAATGGCGAGTACTAGACCTAATAGTGATAATACGTTGATGGTAAAACCTAATAGTGGGAACAGCATAAATGCTGCTACCAAAGAAACAGGGATCGCCATGGTAGGTACTAAGGTTGCTCTCCAGTCTTGGATGAAAACATATACAACAAGTACTACTAATAATAAGGCAATAAATAATGTTTCAATGATTTCATTGATACCTGCTGTAATCGGTTTTGTAGAATCGAGGGATACTTCGTATGCGATTCCATTAGGGAAATCTTCTTTTAAAGCATCCATCTTTGTGATCATTTCTTCTGCCAATGCTACCGCATTTGAACCTGGAGCTTGATAAACGGCGATTACGGCGCAATTAGCTCCATTCAGACGTGTAAATGCAGAATAAGTTTCTACCCCTAATTCAATACGAGCAACATCACTTAAAAGAACTTGACTACCGTCTTTGTTGGTTCTTACGACAATATTTCCAAACTCTTCTTCAGATTGAAGACGGTCAGGAAGAAGTACTGTATAAGTAAATTCAGTTCCCTTTGGCGCTGGTTCTGCACCAAATTTACCACCAGGAACAATGACGTTTTGATTATTGACAGCAGTTGTAATCTCAGGTATTGTCAAATTTAATTTTGCCAATCGATCAGGTTTCACCCAAATACGCATCGAATAATCTGAAGTACCTAATACGGATACACTACCAACACCTTTTGTTCTTGCTAATACATCTTTAATATTGATCAAAGAGTAATTACCTAAGAAGTTTTGGTCAAACCTACCATCAGGAGAGGTCAGTGTAATTAGCATCAAAATGTTAGGTAATGACTTTTCCGTTTTTACACCTGTTCTTTTTACACCTTCAGGTAGTTTAGGAGTAGCAGTAGCAACACGGTTTTGTGTAAATACTGTACTCATATCAGGGTCAGTACCAATATCAAATGATGTTTGTATTTGTAGAGTACCATCATTGGAGTTGATGGACTTCATATAGATCATATTTTCTACACCATTGATCTCTTGTTCTAATGGAGTAGCAACTGATTGCTCTACGTTTAATGCACTTGCTCCTGTATACGTTGCACTAATTCTTACAATAGGAGGAGTCAAGTTAGGGTACTGTTCAATTGGAAGCCCTGTAATTGAAACAGCACCAACGATGGTCATAATAATGGCAATGACCATGGCGACAATTGGTCGCCTCACAAAAAAGTTTGATTTTATTTGTTCCTTGCTCATTATACTCCTTCGTACTGTGATTCGAATTGAACTACTTTGTATTTAATTGTTGCTCCTTCTTGAACTTTTTGTAGTCCTTCCAAAACAATTTTTTCTCCTTTTTTGAGGCCTGACCTTACAAGGAAGTAATCTTTATAAGCATGTCTTGCTAATTCAATACTTCTTTGTGCTACTTTACCAGATTCATCTACAACGTAGACAGAGTAACGCCCTTGGAATTCCATCACAGCTCTTTGAGGAATAAGAATTCCATCATGAACGATATCAATCACCGAACGTACCTTGGCAAATTGTCCAGGTCTGATTAAACCATCTGTATTAGGAAAGGTGGCTTGAATAAGAATAGCACCTGTATTGGCATCAACACTTCTATCAATAAAGTCAAAATGACCTTTATGCTTATATACTGAATTATCAGAGAAAATTAGATCAAGTTTATCTTTAGATTCTTCGTCAGACCTAGATGCCTTCTTCCCCGATTTTTCTTGAGCAACAGCATATCTTGCCATTCTCAAATAGTCATTTTCATTAATAAAGAAACGCACATTGACAGAGTCAATTCTCGAAACTGTATTTAAGATGACTGGGTTAGGGTCTTTCCCAACAAATTCTCCAACTTTTGCTTCTGTTTTACCAATAATACCATTGATTGGAGAAGTAATTCTTGTATATCCTAATTCAATTTGAGCCATTCTTAGGTTGGCTTCAGCGGCAGCAACCATAGATTCTGACGCTCCTTTTTCAGCTAAAGCAGCATCAAGATCCGATTTTGAAACGGCATTTTGTTCCGCTAAAGGTTGAATACGCTCAAGGTCATTAGATGCTCGAATTAAAGTAACTTTAGCTTCTGCTAGTTGGCCTTCTCGCATGGCCACATTAGCAGAATATTGTTTAGGATCTACCTTATAAAGTAATTGCCCTTTTTTGACCTTACTACCTTCCTTGAAATAAATACCCTCTAAATATCCTTCTACTCTGGAACGTATTGGGATATCTTTTGTGCCATAAACTTGTCCAACAAATTCTTTAGTTAAGGGTACATCCTGAATAGTTACTTCAGTGATTGGAATTTCAACTTGTGGTAATTGGCTTTGCTGTTGTTGCTCAGCTTCTTTACCACATCCAAACAACAGATTGATAGTGAATGCAAGGGTTATTATCTTATAAGTTGCATTCAAAAAATTTAATGTCATTATTTTGAGATATTATGTAGTTAAGTATGTTATTATAATTAGAGTAAATCTATTAAAATTTATTCTATAATTGAATAGAACTATTGAAAACCATTCGTATATATTGTTATTGAATTATTCTGTTTCCCAATTAAAACTTCTTTGAACGGCTTTTTTCCAATCATTTCTAGCAATTGAACGGTTTTTATCACTCATTTTATTTTCAAAAAATTTATCCATTTTCCATATTTTATTGATTTCATCAATGTCTTTCCAATAGTTAACAGCTAATCCTGCTAAAAAAGCAGCACCCATTGCGGTTGTTTCAAGTATTTTAGGACGTACTACATTGATGTTTGAAATATTGCTTTGTGTTTGCATCAGTAAATTATTGGCACATGCACCTCCATCCACTCTTAATTCTTTTGCATGTTCTTGGGTATCGGCTTGCATTGCTTCAATGACATCTTGTGATTGGAGTGCAATTGCTTCTAATGTAGCTCTCACAATATGTCCTTTTTGGGTACCTCTTGTAATACCAATTAATGTTCCTCTAGCATATTGATCCCAATAGGGTGCTCCAAGCCCTGTGAGTGCAGGAACAAACATTACTCCTCCATTATTTTTTACCTCTTTGGCTATTTTTTCACTATGATGAGCCTTTTTTATAATCCCTAATCCATCTCTGAGCCATTGTATTGCAGCTCCAGCAACAAAGACACTGCCTTCCAATGCATAATTCACTTGATCACCAATTTTCCATGCAATAGTAGTCAGAAGTTGATGTTGTGAGGAAATCGCTTCTTTACCAGTATTCATCATAATAAAACACCCTGTTCCGTAGGTGTTTTTTACCATTCCTTTTTTAGTGCACATTTGACCAAATAAGGCAGCTTGTTGATCTCCTGCAATACCAGCAATAGGTATTTTACTTGCAAAAAGTGTTGTTGCGGTTTGAGCATAAACTTCACTACTGCTTTTTACCTCCGGAAGCATACTCTTGGGGATATTAAAAATTTTTAGAAGTTTTTCATCCCATTTTAGCGTGTGAATATTAAAAAGCATGGTTCTGCTGGCATTAGTTACATCAGTTACATAAGTTTTGCCTCTTGTAAATTGCCAAATGAGCCAAGTATCTATAGTTCCAAATCGAAGAAGACCTTTCTCTGCTTTTTTTCGGGCACCTGGAACATTTTCGAGGATCCAATGAATTTTACTAGCGGAGAAATAGGCATCTATGACAAGGCCGGTCTTATTGTGAATTATCTTTGCGTATTTCTCTTTGAGAGAATCACAGAATTTTGCAGTTCTTCTATCTTGCCAAACAATAGCATTGTAAATGGGTTTACTGTTCGATGCATCCCAAACAACAGTTGTCTCCCTTTGATTAGTGATACCAATACCAGCGATATTTAATCCGTTTAGTCCTTCTTTGGCAATGCACTCTGCGGCAACAGCTGCTTGTGTTGACCAAATTTCTTTAGGATCATGTTCCACCCATCCTGGTTTAGGGTAATATTGTTTAAACTCTTTTTGTGCTGAATTAACAATCTTACCTTTTTTATCAAAAAGAATAGCTCTTGAGCTTGTTGTACCTTGGTCTAAAGAGAGTATATATTGTTTGCTTTTACTCATAGATGATGCAATTGTTTTTCGATTACATCATCTAAAATAAAAAAATAATTAGATTTTTATATGAAATCCCATCACCAATGTGTCATCGGTAGGTTTGTTTTGGGTCTTTATATCAGGATTCATCCAATGATACCTTTCTTCTTCAATACAACTTTTTTGTGAGTTGTAGTCTTTTTCGGCATTGTCAATAAGCAAATTGCGAAGATTTTTCTCAAGGAATTTTTTACCTCTACTACCTCCAAATTGATCAGGTAGCCCATCTGAGTATAAATAAAATTTTAGATCGTTTGTAAGTGGAATCGTGTGTTTATGGAAAGTGTATTGGAATGGAGATAAAGAATCACAAACAGATCTTTTTGTTCCTTTTATGTAATTGCTTTCTCCGTTTTCGATGTATAATAAAGGTCTCCTAGCTCCAGAATATTCTAAGGTGCGGTTTTTCATATTGATTGTAACCACTGCCATATCAATACCTACCATATCTTCATTTTGATCAAAAATTTGACTCATCACTTCATCCAATTTCGTTAATATTCTGTCAGGAGCAGTAATACCAGATTGTATGATTTGATTCAAGGTTTTGATTCCCAATGTTGCCAATAATGCAGCAGGTACACCATGTCCTGCAAAATCCATCATTGAAATAATGATCTTTTGATCTACGACCGAAATATTATAAACGTCACCACTTACTTTTTGAGCAGGGCGTAGTAAAATGAAATAATCTTTAATGAAATGATCGATCTCTTCGGGGATACTATTAAGGGACTGCTGAATTTTGGAAGCGTATTGCAAACTGTCCGTCAACTCATCATTAATATCTTTTATTGCTTTGTTCTGTTTCCTGATTCTGGTGTGTGCCTTTCTTATTTTTTTATTGTTGATAAAAACATAAATACCAAAAGAAGATAAAACGACAATGACTAATGCAAATGAGAAGTTTAATTGTTTTTGATAATGGATAGCTTCTTCTTTTCGTTCTTTTTCCTTCTGAAGCTTATCAATTTTTAGTAGTTGGTCTCTGTTATTATATTTCTCATGTATAACAGCGAGGTCTTTTTTATTAGCATCTTCTGTGAAATTGATTTCAATTTCTTGAAGTATTTTTTGAGCTTGAAAGGCCTTTATGTAATTTCCTTGAGCGGCGTAAACCTCTACAAGTAGCTTATAGATATTTCTTTTTTCAGGCGTGAAATTATTTTCGTCTTTATAATTATCTAGTGTTTTTAGAAGTTGTTGTAAAGCTGTATTATATTTTTTTAAGTTGAGGTAAGCTTCTCCTTGAATTCTGTAAGCTCTATTTAGTCCTCCTTCAGATTTGATTTCTTGAAATATTTTACCGCCCTTTTGACTAAAAGCAATGGCGTCGGTATACTTATTTTTGAGTAATAGAATGTCAGCAATATTGAGGTATACTTCTCCAACTCTATATTTTGAATTAAATTTTTCAAAAGTGGCAAGAGCAACATAAAATTGATCCAATGCCTTATCATACTCTTCAAACTCGTGATAAACTGCACCTAAGTTATTGGATACAAGTGCCAAACCATATTCATCATTTAATTCTAATCTCAAATCTTTCGAACGAGAGAAAAAACTTTTAGCGAGTTCTAGCTCTCTAGTCAATAAATGAATTTGTCCAATATTGTTATAGGCAATGGCTAAATCTTTTGGTCTGTTCAGTTTGGAATTCAATTCAGCATCTTTGATATAGTGTCGAATTGCTTGAGTGTATTTACCTTGGATTTTATAGATCGCTCCTATGTTATTTAGGGCAATGGATTCACTAGTGAAATCACCATACTTTTGGCTATAATCAATAGCTTTTTGGTAAGTCTCTATAGCTTCACCATATTTTTTTAATCCCTTTTTATTTCTGGCAACTTCTAATAATAGCACAGATAATAGCTCCACCTGATGTGTCTTTTTTGCCCAATATAAGCTAGACATAGCGGCAGTTATTCCCTTTTTGTAGTGGTGTGTTCTTCTGTGTGCTTTGGCTTGAACATTATAAACCATAGCTAATGGTTTATACATCAGCTGATGTTGGTATCTCTTGATTAACTGTTGAGAATTTTGGACACAGCTATCATATGCCCTTTGTTTGTAAAGCAGCTCTAGTTTGTTTTGGTAAACAGTAATTGAATCAGAAAGTATAACTTGACCTTTTGGTGCCTCCAAGTTTGTTTGATTACTGCTAGCGTATACCCAATTTGTTGTTAATAAAAAGAGGCAGTTAATTATTAGTAGTAATATGTTTCCGATAGTAATTGTACAATTAGTATTATATATTGTATAATTATATTAATATTTTTTTGTAAAAAAAAAAGATCGGGTATTTTTTTTTACCCAATCTTCTTATTTCTTAACAATGATGAGTTTTGTTACTAAAACAAGGTGTTTTGAGTACCATCTGATGGAGGTGCCATACCTAAATGTTCATAGGCTTTTAACGTAACTTCTCTGCCCCTTGAAGTTCTTTTGATGAACCCTTCTTGAATTAAAAATGGCTCATAAACTTCTTCAATTGTTTCAGCTTCGTCTCCGCAAGCAGTGGCAATTGTAGTGATACCTACCGGGCCACCCTTGAACTTTTCAATGATTGTAGATAAAATGCGATTATCCATTTCATCTAATCCGCCTTGGTCTACATTGAGAGCACCAAGTGCCATTTTTGCAATGTCCAACGTGATGGTTCCATCCCCTTTAATTTCTGCGAAATCACGAGTTCTTCTCAACAAGTTATTGGCAATACGTGGTGTACCTCTGCTTCTTCTTGCAATCTCAAAAGCAGCGTCATCATTGATTGGTGTTTCTAATATATTTGAAGATCTTTTTACAATGGAAGTCAGCAATTTAGAATCATAGTACTGCAACCTTGCATTAATGCCAAATCGAGCTCTTAAAGGTGCCGTTAGAAGGCCAGATCTTGTTGTTGCTCCAATCAGTGTAAAAGGATTTAGGTCAATTTGAATTGTCCTAGCGTTTGGACCAGAATCAAGCATAATATCAATCCTAAAATCCTCCATAGCAGAATACAAATATTCTTCTACAACCGGATTCAAACGATGTATTTCATCAATAAACAAAACATCATTGTCTTCTAGATTGGTAAGAAGTCCAGCCAAATCACTTGGTTTTTCTAATACCGGACCTGATGTGATTTTGATTTCGGCTTCCATTTCATTGGCAATGATATTGGAGAGCGTCGTCTTACCCAATCCTGGAGGGCCATGTAATAAGACATGATCTAAAGGTTCGCTCCTTTTTTTGGCTGCAAGAACAAATATTTCTAAGTTTTCAACAATTTTTTGTTGACCGGTGAAGTCATCAAATGAGAGAGGTCTTAATGCTCTTTCAACATCCCTTTCTGCATCTGAAAATCCTTCATTATCTCCTTTTAAGTAATCTTCTCTCATTATTAGTGAAAAAACTTTCTTTGATGTTTTTCTTTGGTGAAATCGACTTTTAGTGAATAAAAATACATGATTTCCATTGTTAAGAGCATGTTTAATGCATTATTTCTAACGACAAGCATTGATAAAAACAAACTCTAAAACAAAGTTACTAAAATGTTTGCTCTAATTTGAATTTGGAAAGTGGTATAGGTCTGCTAACTTTATATACTTATTATAAAATAACACAATGATAAAGTTCTCAGCGTTCGAATTGGATAACGGCTTGAAAGTATATGTTCATGAAGATCATAATATCGCTTCTGCTGTTTTAAATATAATGTATGATGTGGGGTCGAGAGATGAGGATCCAGAAAAAACAGGCTTTGCTCATTTATTTGAGCATTTAATGTTTGGAGGATCGGTCAATATTCCTTCTTATGATACTCCCCTTCAGAAAGTTGGGGGAACTAATAATGCATTTACATCACCAGATATAACAAACTATTATATCACTTTACCAGCTCAAAACCTGGAAACTGCTTTTTGGTTGGAAGCTGATAGAATGTTGAGTTTATCGTTTGATCCTAATGTACTAGAAGTACAACGTAAAGTAGTAATTGAAGAATACAAACAGCGTTATATTAATCAACCTTACGGAGATGTTTGGCATCACTTGAGAGCACTTGCTTATAAAGAACATTCCTATCGATGGCCTACAATTGGAAGAGAAATTAAGCATATTGAAGAGGCTACAATGGAAGATGTAAAGGCATTTTTTCAAAAATATTATGTACCTTCCAATGCAGTGATGGTAGTGGCAGGAAACGTGAAGTTGGAAGAGGTGAAACAGTTGGCAAAAAAATGGTTTGAACCTATCCCTTCAGGCCAAAAGCCGAAAAGAAATATTCCTGTTGAACCCATTCAAGAGGCTCCAAGAAGAAAGATTGTAGAGGAAAAAGTACCATTGGATGTACTTTATAAAGCGTGGCACATGGAAGGAAGGTCACAAGAGGGGTATTATTCCACAGATCTAATTAGTGACCTTTTAGGTAGAGGAAAGTCTTCTTTACTTTATGAGAAATTGGTAAAAGACACGAAAGTCTTTTCTGGTATTTCAGCATTTATTACGGGTTCATTTGAGCCGGGTTTGTTTTGTATTACTGGGAAAACAGCTGATGGAGTAGCTTTAGAAGATGCAGAAGGTGAACTTCAAAATGTGATTGATGGCTTTATCAGTTCAAAAGTGGATATCGAAAATTTAGAGAAGGTGAAGAATCAAGCAGAATTTTCGATGACGTATGGAAAAACAGAGATTCTTCCGAGGGCCATGTCCATTGCTTACGGGGCAATGCTCGGTAACCCGAACTTGATCAATGAAGAAGAAGCGAAGCTAAGAGGGGTAACAATCGATCAAATAGAAACAAAAAAGAGCACTTTATTCAATCCGAATAATAGCTCAACATTATTTTATAAGGCAAAACGATAATGAAGCAATTATCTATTTATCTGTACTTAATTTTTTTAACTTTCATTATTCCAACCCATACAACATTTGCTCAATTGGGAGGAAGTGAAACCTATAGTTTTTTAGGAGTACCTACCAATGCACGTCAAGTGGGTTTAGGAGGTTTTTTAGTGTCTTCAGGAATTGATGATCCCAATGCCATGTTTTATAACTCGGCTCTTTTAGGAGATGAATCAGTCAACAAAGTCACTTTTAATTATTTTGATTACCATACTACTGCAGGCTTAACTTCATTAGGTTATGCTCACAAAGTTGGAAAAGGAATTGTTGGAGTTGGCATGGGATATATGGGGTATGGAAGTTTTGATGGGTTTGATGATCAGGGCAATTCCACGGGAACTTACACGGCCAATGATTTCTGGTTTCAAGGAAGTTATACAAGAAGGCAAGGTGTATTCTCGATGTCTGCAAATGTGAAGTTTGCGGCCTCAACCATTGAAACTTATAAGTCAAATGCATTGATGTTTGACTTGAATGGAGCTTTTATACACCCAACAAAAGACTTAGTTGTGGGTTTAGTAATAAAGAACGCAGGTTTTGTAATGAGGGATTATCAACCAAATGATAATTCTGAATTACCATTTGATACTCAGTTAGGTATATCTTTTAAACCGGAAAGAATGCCAATCCGTTTTTCGATTACCTATCATCATTTGCATCAGTTTGACATTACCTATACTGACAGTTCCTTGAAAGGAGAAAAAGACGCTTTTGGCAATGATCTTTATACAGAACCGGGTTTTGCTGACAAATTGTCACGTCATTTTAGCTTTGGCGGTGAATTTGTTTTAGGAAAAGTGCTTAACCTTCGTGTCGGCTATAATGTAATGCGTAGGAAAGAAATGGTCACCCAAGGCGTGAAAGGATTAGCTGGAATGTCAGTAGGAGCATCATTGAAAATTAAAAAGCACATTGACTTTGGATATAGTGCCGCTTGGTATCACGTAGCAGGAGCAACCAATAGTTTGACATTAGCAGTTGCCACATCAGGCTGGGATAAAAGAAAAAAGACGGTCATTGAATAGGAGTAGAATAAAATTTTCTCATGAAGAGCTTCTCCGTATATTCAGAATCCATTGCTAAAAAATTGAAGTTATACAAAAGATAAACATAGCATGTTAGAGAACTCATCATATTTAACCCCAAGAGAGATTGTTGCAGAATTAGACAAATACATTATCGGTCAAGACGATGCTAAAAAGAATGTAGCCATTGCTCTTAGAAATCGTTGGCGTAGAATGAACGTAGCTGGCGATATGCAAAAAGAGATCATGCCTAATAATATATTAATGATTGGTTCTACTGGTGTTGGTAAAACAGAAATTGCCCGCCGTTTAGCAAAGGTTGCAAAGGCACCATTTGTAAAAGTAGAAGCATCAAAATTTACGGAAGTTGGTTATGTTGGTAGAGATGTAGAAAGTATGGTACGCGACCTTGTGGAACAAGCCGTAACAATGGTTCGTGATCAGAAAAAAGCATTAGTAGAAGAAAAAACAGCTCAAGCAGTGGAGGATGTGATCTTAGATGCTTTGATTCCACCTTTAAAAGGAACACCTTCAACAAATAACGGTGAGTATGTTTCTCAAGATCATGAATTGAACGAAAAGACAAGAGAGCGTTTTAGAGAAAAGTTACGTGCAGGAGAACTTGAGGAAAGAAAAATCGATGTAACGGTAGATAAAAACGGAGGAAATCTAGGTTTTATTGGAGGATCACCGATCGATGAAGGTTCAATGATGAACATTCAAGAAATGATCAATGGTATGATGCCAAAGAAAACGAAGAAAAGAAAAATGTCAATTGCTGAGGCTCGAAAAATCCTTGTTGATCAAGAAAGTTCTAAACTGATTGATATGGATGAAGTGAAGGATGAAGCAGTTCGTTTAGCAGAAAACTCTGGTATCATCTTTATTGATGAGATTGATAAAGTAGCAAGTGGTGGCAATAAGAATGGTGCGGATGTATCACGTCAAGGTGTACAAAGAGACTTACTTCCAATTGTAGAAGGTAGTACGGTGAACACCAAACATGGTATTGTGAAAACAGACCACATGCTTTTCGTGGCAGCAGGAGCATTCCACGTGGCTAAACCATCTGATTTGATCCCAGAATTACAAGGACGTTTCCCGATCAGAGTAGAGTTACAAAGCTTAACAGATAAAGATTTTAAAGTGATCTTAAGACAACCGAAAAATGCGTTGACTAAACAGTATGAAGCATTATTAGGTTCTGAAAATGTTCAATTATCATTTAATGAAGATGCTTTAGATGAAATTGCACGTTTAGCTTATGAAATCAATGTTGAAGTAGAAAATATTGGAGCGAGAAGATTACACACGGTAATGTCTCACTTATTAAATGACTTATTGTTTGATGTGCCAGATGTAATTGGTGCAAACGCTCAAATCGTAGTGACTAAAGAAATGGTCAATGAAAGACTTTCAAGTTTAGTGAAAAACAGAGACTTAAGTCAATACATTATCTAAGTCTCAAATTATAAAAGAGAATTAGAATAATAAATCCCAATCTCATTCATTTGAGGTTGGGATTTTTGTGTTTTAGCGTAAATATTAAATAAATGCAATTTTTTCTTCCATCTATGTGAAGGATATTAAGATAAAATTATGTAATATTATAAAGGAAAATTAACCTTTTTTCATCTTCGATAGAAAAAGATATTACCTTCTACTAAGACTTTAAACAAAATATAGGACTGACAAAGCGTTTTTCATGAACTCTTTCTACCATCAACACTCTATTGGCAAATGACCTATTATTGATTTGAATATAAGTTTTACTTCATAGTTCAAATTTCTTAATACATCACCCTCTGATAGATGAACCTATTACTTTAAGGCATTAATATAGAAAGTGCATATCTCTTCAATAAATGAACTGAAAGCAAATTATCAAAGATGAACTTAAATGTAGACTTCTATTATTAAACCATCCTTAACTAATGAGACTTAGAACAATCTTATGTTGCTTGCTCTCTGTATTATCGATCTCAATCTCACTGGCACAAGAAAGAGTAGTAACAGGCACAATTACTAGTGAAGGCGATCCGTTACCAGGTGTAACCGTCGTTGTCAAGGGTACAAGGCGAGGAGCAGTATCCGACGTCAATGGAAACTACAAAATAGCACTGCAGCCAAATGATAAGGTGCTTATGTACAATTTTATTGGCTTAAAATCACAAGAAGTAGAAGTAGGAAATCAATCTAAGATTGATGTAGTCATGGAATCTGATACCGAACAATTAGATGAAGTGATTGTCACTGCGAATGCCATTGAACGTGAAAAACGAACACTGGGCTATGCTGTTACTTCTGTTAAAGGCGAAGAAGTGGAACGAGTAAAGTCAACGAACTTCTTAAATTCTCTTTCAGGGAAAGTACCAGGAGTACAAATTTCTCAAGCCAGTTCTAACCCCGGTGGTTCTACCAGAATCGTCATCAGAGGTACAAACTCATTAAGTGGAGGAAATCAACCACTCATGGTGGTAGACGGAGTTCCGGTGAGTAATGCCAACGTCTCGACAGGTAGTGGAATTCAAGGAGCATTTGATGCTGGTAATGGTGCAGGAGAAATCAATCCGGCAGATATTGCTTCTGTTACGGTATTGAAAGGAGCTTCAGCCGCGGCACTTTACGGGTCGAGAGCAGCCAACGGAGCTATTATTATTACTACCAAAAGGGGTAAGGCTTCAGAAGGACCAACCGTGAGTATTAGTTCAAGTTTTAGAGCGGAGATGCCTAACCGATTGCCTTCTTTTCAAAATGAATATGCACAAGGTTCTTATGGTAAGTACGATAAAAGATCTGAAAATGGATGGGGACCAAAAATAGACGGTCAGATTGTTCCTTCATATAATTATACCGCAGATACAGCGGATTTACCCGAAAGTCAGTGGCCTTTGGAGACATTGACTGCATATCCTGATAATGTAAAAAATTTCTATGAAACAGGTACTTTATTTATCAATTCTATTGATGTATCGAGTGCTACAGAAAAAGGCGATTATAGACTTGGTTTTACATCAATGAACCAAAAAGGTATTGTTCCTGGAGCTGGACTAGATAGATATACATTTGCGATCAATGCAGGACAGCAGCTGAATAAAGTGATCAAATCACGTGTTGGTATTAACTATGTAAAGTCGGAGACAAGAGGATCTGTTTCTCAAGGAGGTAATTCCCCAAATGTTTTGACGACGATTATTAATGGTATCCCAAGAACGACTTCTATTCAACGCCTTCAATTAGTCGATGGAGAACAAAATCCTATAGGTCGTTTTTCCAATAGCCCATATTGGGTAGCAGAAAAAAATGGTAATGATGTCAACCTAAATCGTTTCTTCGGTTTTGGAATGTTGGAAGCTGATGCAACAGATTGGTTAAGTTTTAGAGCAAGAGTAGGTTTAGATTATAGAGTCGATAAAAGGTTTAGAAGATCAGCTAAAGGAACATTAGGGGCCATTAATGGCTCATTTACTACAGATGATTTAGAAAATACAGAGCTGACAACTTCATTAATGGCTACTATTCAAAAAGAATTTGCAGAACGTTTTAAGTTGACGGCAATTATTGGTCATGAATATAATAACAGAACGTTTCAGAGAAGTACATTGAACGCTTCAGAACTTTCGGTCTCTAATTTATATGCTCCAACCAATGCCAAAAACACAACAAGTACAGCGGATTATGTGGAATCAAGACTCCTTGGTTTGTATGGAGATATTTCATTGACTTACAATAATTATTTGACGTTGAATGTCACAATGAGAAACGATTGGTCGTCTACACTTCCTAAAAATAATAACTCTTATTTCTATCCATCAGCGAGTTTATCATTTGTATTCTCTGATGCGTTTAAAATTCATAATGATATTTTCTCATTTGGTAAGCTTCGTTTAAGTGCTGCACAAGTGGGTAATGATACTAATCCTTATCAATTGGATTATAATTACTTTCCACTATCATCCTATTTTGGTCAGTATGGTACCACAAACAACTATCCTTTTAATGGACAAACAGCTTATTCGGCAACCAGTGTGATTCCACCAGACAACTTGGTGCCAGAGCGTCAAAATTCATGGGAAATTGGTACAGAACTTAGTTTCTTTAATGGAAGAGTGGGAGTTGATTTTACTTACTATAATATAGAAACAACGAATCAGATTTTAGCTGTACCAACACCAGAATCAACAGGGTATGCTAGTAAAAGAGTCAATGCCGGCTCAGTGGCCAATCAAGGTATTGAGTTATTACTTTCATTTATTCCTGTACAGACAAAATCATTTGAATGGACTTCTCAGATCAATTTTACTAAAAATGAGAATGAGGTAACTGAGTTAACAGAAGGTTTAGAAAAACTTCAGATAGCATCAGGTTTTAATGGTGTTTCTGTTGAAGCTGTTCCTGGAGAGTCACTTCAATTACAAGGTGTAGGGTTTAAGAGATCAGAGACAGGTGAAATTCTAGTTGATCCAAAAACAGGTCTTAGAATGCAAGGTGATGAACAAACCTTTGGTGAAATACAGCCTGATTTTCTTTTAGGCTTCCAAAATAGCTTTACATATAAGGGGGTTACATTAAACTTTTTAATTGATTGGAATCAAGGAGGTAAAATGGTTTCAAGAACAGTTGGAGACTTAAGGTTTTATGGTTTAGCAGAAGAAACTGCTGTAAATAGAGAGCAAGTATTTATTGATAAAAACGCTTATATCGAAAATGGGGATGGATCAGTGAAACCGAATGATATTGCCGTAACACATCAAGATTATTGGCAAGCGTACGCTACAAGTGGTATAGCAGAAGGTGCTGTATTCAATAAAACGTATGTCAAACTTCGTGAGGTGAGTTTATCTTATGCATTACCCAAAACGCTTTTAAAGAAAACAGGCTTTATTAAGAGTGTTGCAGTAGGTTTTGAAGCTAGAAACCTTTGGCTCATCTATAGTGAAATTCCTCATATAGACCCAGAAACCAGTTTGTTCCAGGCAGCAAGTGATGCTTCGGGAGCGGTGGAAATGGGTAGTTTGCCTTCTACGAGAAGTTTTGGTGGTAATCTTAAATTAGTATTCTAGAACAATGAAGATGAATAATAAATATAGCAACCTATTGACAAGAGTATGTTTGTTAGTTGCACTTACATTCAGTTACTCTTGTGATAGTATTTTAGATATAAATGAAGATCCTTTTGCTGCTGGTGATGATCAAATTGCTGAACAGCCAGGATTACTAATGACAACAATCATGACAAGAGTAAGTTCTGATAGAGTCATTGAAACCAATTTGTTTAACCGTTGGGCACAACACTATGTAGGTGCAGGAGCAGGACTTTTATCTTCTGCGGATAATTACTCTATTCCTTCTTTCCCTCAGACCAACACATGGTCAACGTATTATGTGAGTGCTCTGAAAAACGCGAGTAGGGGAGAACTATTGGCCAACCAAGTGGGAGAAGTAAATACCGCTTCCCAATTCAAAATAATGCAAGCATTTGCCTTTTATCATTTAACATTGATGTTTGAAGATGTTCCTTTTACTGAGGCATTGAATACAGATATTCTTTTCCCGAATGGAGATTCACAAGAAGAGATCTTGAAAGGAATTGTAGATATGTTGGATGATGCAGTAAATGATTTTGACTTAGGTGACCCAGCAAAAGTAGGAGGAGAAGATTTATTGTTTCAAGGTGATTTAAACCGATGGATAAAATTTGCAAATTCTTTAAAAATAAAAGCTTTAATTCTTATTGCGGCTAAAGATGAAGAATACGCTAAACCAAAATTAGAAACTGCCTTCAGACAAGAACATGTTGAAAATTTAGCAGATGAAGTAGTGCTCAATTATTATGATGACCTTAATAATGCAAATCAGTTTTATAAACTTCACTTTCAATTTGCTGGGGGGCAAAGTTTATTTTTCTATGCAAGCACTCCGTTCATCGATTTATTGAGAGGTACGAATGACCCTCGATTGGATATTTTTTATGATCGTCCAGAGGGTGTGGTAGATGCAGTTCCGCATAGAGGAGTAGATCCAGGAGCAAGCTCTTCTTTTACTTCAACCTCGGCTTTAAGCTTAAATTTTATAACGGCTACAACTCCCGACTTTTGGGTAACTGCAGCTGAGCTGAAATTTATGAGAGCAGAAGCGATTCTTAGAGGGTGGATTCCAGGTACAACTTCCGATGCTAACGATTATTATAGAGAAGGAATTGTTTTGAATATCATCCATTTGAATTCATTGGCCTCTGTACAAGATAATGGAAGAGGAATCACTCAATTTGAATATGATACTTATAATGGAGCTTTACCTGATTTACAAACACTATCTCCTAGTAATGCACTTAAAGCAGTTCACCATCAAGGATATGTGGAGACCTTCCATAGAGGAATGGATGCATGGACTTATGTGAGAAGGACTAATTACCCTGAAAATCCTCCACTTCCGGTAGATGCCGTATTAAGTGAGCATATCGCTCGATTGCCTTATGCTCCAAGTGAGATTAGTGCCAATCCGAATATCCCAGAACAAAAACCTTTGGATTCTCCAATGTGGTTTATGACATCAAATTAAACCTAAGAAACAGATGAAAAAATTATTAACAATAGGGCTTTTATGCATGGGAGTTTTCTTCCAAAGTTGTGAGCTTTATGATACCTATAAAGATGAAGTAACAGCAGAGTTTATTGGAGAAACTGTTGCTTTTTCAGTAGCGACACCAAGTGGCGAAGCAGATTCTGTAAAAGAAAACTCTGTTCCATTGAGCTTGGAAGTTAGAATGCCAATGGCAATCAATACCACTAGAGGAATTGAAGTAACGTATTCCTTCGGAGGAGCTGCCACTTATGGAGTTGACTTCACCGCAAAAGCGATTGAAAGAAATAACCCTAATGCTGAAGAGGTAACGGAAAAATTTGCGACAGCTTCAGGTGGTCAATTCATCATTAAAAACAGAACTTTATCACAAGATGATGATGGTGAACAGAATTTTACCAATACCAGAAATACCGCGACTATAGAAATTTCTCCTTTAGTTGTACAAGGTGTGGACAAAGAGGGAGGCAAAACATTGGATATCATTTTAGAATCGGCAAGAAACTTAGATGATGGAGAAGAGATTACAGTGGGACAAGGTGGAATAAGAAAGGTTTATAATCTTGTTATTGAGGATATTCATTGTCCAACTCGATTAGACGGTACTTACTCGGCAGAAATGACAACAGAGGAAGGAACTGTAGCAGTAGATGATGTCACACTTACCACTGTAGATCCATTAGCGAACCCAGATAATATTTGGGGATTATATAATATCTCGAATATAGCAGGTAATTTTCAAGATATCCCTTTTCAGATCATTGATCAATGTGGAGAGTTCTTAGGTCCATCGGATAATTACATTTCTCTTCAAGGAGAAACATTAGAAGGTGGTAAAATTTCCTTAGAGGTATTATTCTCAGATGGAACAACAACAAAACAATGGGTACTTGTTCTTACTAAAAAGTAAACAGCCATGAAAAAAGAATATATATATAAAATACTCCTATTCATGGGTAGTCTCATGTTGGGAGACGAGGTGTTGGGACAACAGCAACAATTGATGTCTTCTCCTTCGCAAAAGTGGATCACTCCTTCCATCCAAACCGCTCCTAAAAAGATTTTTGTGAGATTTAAAGACCCAAAAGATGTCTCATTTGCTTATATGGAGGCAGGTCAACAACAGTTTGTAAGTAGTGAAAAAAGAAGAATTTATAACTTGTTGACTGATGTAAGAATCAAAAGGGTGATGGAGCCAATGTCTGTACTGAAAAATAGTGTTTCTGATGTATTACAGATTACACTTTATGATGAATCAGATGTGGAAAACTTCCGTAGGGAATTAAATAATGATCCCAATGTAATGTACGTGGAAAGTGTACCGCTCCCTATACAGTTTAATGATCCAGATGATCCATTAGCTCAAGATCAATACCATCTTGAACTAGTGGGAGCACTAGAAGCTTGGGGTAAAGCTAAGACATTTGAAGGGCAAAGAGATGTTGTACTTGCAATAGTAGATGATGGAGTACTAATTACGCACGAAGATTTAGCAGCCAATATATTTATTAACGAAGGTGAAATTCCAAACAATGGAAGGGATGATGATAGAAATGGCTACATAGATGATTATCAAGGTTGGGATGCATCAGGAGATACCTATAGTAATGGAGACCCTGATCCGAATCCACCAAGAAGTGAAGCGAGTAGATTTAACTTTTCCCACGGAACACATTGTGCCGGAATTGCGGGTGCAGTAACCAATAACGGAACAGGTGGTGCTTCGGTGACCAACAATGGTGTGAAAATTTTAGCAATCAAAGCTACTTCAGATGAAACACCTGATGCGAGAGCGATTACAAATTCAACTGAGGCACTGATGTATGCTATTGAGATGGGAGCAGATGTGGTGAGTATGTCGTATGGAAGTTATTTTTATTCGGCTACTGAAGCTAGAATGATCAAAGAAGCAACAGAAGAAAAAGGGATGTTGTTCATTGCAGCAGCAGGTAATGATAATGTTAATTTACCAAGTTATCCGGCAGGGTATGACAATGTAATTGCGGTGGCCAATACGACAAGTAATGATGTAAAAGCACCTTCTTCACAATATGGTCCTTGGGTAGATATTGCAGCGCCCGGTACTGATATTATTAGTACCGTAGCGGCTGATAATGGTAATACCGCTGGAGATTATGCTCCATACACTGGTACTTCGATGGCTTGCCCAATGGTAGCAGGAGCAGCAGCTTATTTAAAAACACAGAATATAAACCTCACTCCAGAACAATTGACAGCGGTTTTAATGGGTACATCAACAGATATTAACCCACGGAATCCAAACTTCCAAAACGCTTTAGGAGCAGGTAGAATCAATATGAGTGCGGCTATGGATGCCTTACAGTCGAATCGACCATTAGCCGCTTTTAATATTCTTTCAGATAATGGTATAATCAATCAAGCACTAGAATTTGAAAACCTTTCTTTCGGAACTAACCTTACCTATTTCTGGACCTTCGGGGATGAAACAACATCCACGGAAGAAAACCCTACTCATACTTATTCTTCATTGACGGATTTAGGTTCATATGTCATTACGTTGACAGTAAGAGATGATCAAGGTCGAGAGAATACATTTAGGAGAGCGATTAGAATGACAGAAGGACCTCCCAAAGGCCCTGAGGAAACAGTGCCATTTTCGAATGATTTCCAGTTAGATACTGGAGGGTTTGTGACTGAGACTGTTTATTTAGATGGTGGCGATGGAGATGATATATGGGAATGGGGTAGAGCAAGAGGTGATCGTATTAATAGCGGTGATTCATTGACTTGGGCTACAACCTTAGCCGGAGGCGTTCCATTAAGATCGTTTGAAGCCTACTTGTATACTCCTACATTTGATTTAACAGAGGAAGGATTTGAATATAAAATCAACTTCTTGAAAAGTATGCATATTACGTACTGTAATGCTCCTGCAGCAGCAAAAATGGAGTATACAACAGACAACGGAGGAACTTGGAAAGTATTAGGTGATGCTTTTGATGGTTATGGAACAGGATGGTATGACAAGAGTCCGGAAGATGCTTGTGCAATTCATCCAATTATTTTTCAAGATCAGTTAGGATGGCTAGGGAATTATGACAGAGATTCTACTTCCTACAATGTCTCTTTCCTTACAGGAAATAAAGTTAGGTTTCGATTTATCTACAGAATGGAATCGGCCTTCTTGATCGAAGACACTGATGATGGATTTATGATCAATGACTTTAACCTTACGAAGAAAGAACCAACGGGTGAATTCACTTTAAATGCAGACATTGCTTATGTGAACAGAGAAATAAACTTTGTGTATAATTCTGGTGGAGCAACAACTTACGCTTGGGATTTTGGCGATGGTGGTACTTCCACGGAAAGAGATCCTATGCATACTTATACAACACCTGGTACCTATATCATCAAACTGGAAGTGGATAATAATCCAGCCTCAGCCTATCAAGATACTTTAGGTATTTTAGGGGTGAAAGAAGCTCCATTCTTAGCTTCAGATGGAGGTGATTTAGAATCAGACGAATTATTATTTTATGCTTTAAACATCGCTGGAACAGAACTGGAGCTTGGTAACTCTACCATAGATGGAAAATCAGGGACTACAAGTGGCGATAACGCGTATGTATTAGGACCTGATACGGCAGGGTATGAAATTCCTACTGGCTTTTATTTATATACTTCCGTTTTTGATTTACCTGGAGATCAAGAAGACTTTGACTCCACTCAGATGTTTACTTTCCAATTGAAAATGGATGTTGCCAATAAGATTGATGGTCTGAATGTAGATGTCACTGATGATTATGGAGAAACTTGGCGCCCATTGGGCTTTTTCAAGGATCAATCTTGGACAAATGAACTGTCTACCGAAGATTATTGGGGAGGTGAGAATATACCTATCATGACAGGCTCTACGAATGATGAATGGGTTACTAAGTTTATTCCTTTGGCAGGGTTTGAAGGAGAAAAAGTAGCAATGCGCCTCTTCTTTGTTGGTGTTTCGCAAGACTCAAGTGGAGGTATTGGTTTTGCTATGGATGATTTTGAAATAAAAGATTATACTCCAACAGTGGGTACTCTGAATTATTCAGTGGATAAAACGGTTGTAGGGTTAAACGAAAAAGTGACTTTCACGAATGCATCTACTACTGACGGAGCATTGATTGGTTGGGCATTTGAAGATGACCCCAATGAAGATTTCATTGTTCGATTTGGAGAAGGCCCTCATGAAATAGAATATACAACAGAAGGTCGAAAAAGCATGGCGATGTTTGTAGTAGGAACAAATGAGCAAAGAGAATTTTCAAATGTGGTCAATGTAACGACTTCATCATCTTCTTCAGTGACAAGTATAGAGGAAAGTATCACTCATAAGTCACCGATCATTTATCCTAACCCAAGCCTTGGTAAAGATTTATTTATTCTTTCAGAGCTTGGTATCAATTCAGTGAGTTTATTTAAAATGTCTGGAGAAAAAGTAAATGTACCTATCGAGTTACTGAGTAATAAATTAGACATTTCCCAGTTAAATGAAGGAGTTTATATTTTACAACTTGAGAGGGAAGATGGAAAAGTTTTCCACAAGAAGTTTATCAAAAAATAGAAATTAGTGAAGAGCATGTTGAAAGGCATGCTCTTTTTTTATAAGTACAAATTCAAAAATAAATCATAGTTAATTTTGAATTTGTACTTATCTAATTTTTAACTATTTCTAAATTGAGAAGGAGTTTGTTCTGTATTTCTTTTGAAGTATTTGTTGAAATGGGAAGTGTCTTTAAAATCAAGTTTATAGGCGACTTCATTAATAGGAAGGTTAGTGTACAATAAAAGACGCTTGGCTTCTTTAATAATATATTCACTAATCACTTTTGACGCGGCTACCCCAATAGCTTGTCTACAGATTGTATTAAGGTTTTGTGGAGTAGTATTTAGCTTTTCAGCATAAAAATGAACACTATTGTGAATAACTTCTTCATTTTCTAACAAACTTTTGAAATCGACAAAAATGGAAGGTAAATTAGTTTTTATGTTACTCACAATGGGTGAAATTGTGGTTAAAGTTTTAGCAAATAATGCTTTTAATAAACCTTCAACAATAGTTTGTTGATAACTATTGGATTTTTTCACTTCCTCTACCAACAATTCAAAGATGATGTTGATTTTTTCATATTCTTTGACATCTACACAAACCTGATTACTGAGTTGAGCAATTAATTTTTCAAGCTCTTTGTCTACTGATTTTTCCAAAAAATCTTTTTTTAGAATGATGACATACCCTTTAGGTGGAGAAGTAATATCCCAACAATGAAGCTGATCTTTACGCATAAAAAACATTGTTGGTGGCTGTATTTCGAATGTGTCGTTGTCAATAATATGTGTTCCCGAACCTTTGTATAAGTAAATAATCTCAAAGTATTTTAAGTGCTTGTGAGGTTGGGTCTTTCTGATACTTTCTTTGAAAGGCTCAATTTTGATATTGCCTTTACTTTGCAGTTTATCTTTTATTTCTATTTCCATCTCAAAACTAGGTCAATGTATTTATGGTGGACAAAAGAGCACTTTGTTCCACTACAGTTGGGCTTTTAATACGTATTGAAGAATCAGATACAAAAAAGCGAGAGTAAACATAAGCCTACTCTCGCTTTTAAAGTTAAAACAATTCTTACAGAATACCATCAGTAGCTTCTGTAGGTTGTATATATTCATCTTCTAAAGTAGAATCTGGTTCCGCCCCAAATTCTCCAAAGTTTTCAACATCATATTTGCTACAGTCGAGCTCTACATTAATAGGCTTAGATGGTTCTGGGAATAGAGACCTTTTGTAGCCTAATTCATTAGTCAGCTTTTTATCAGCATAAACATCTTCCATGAAATAAGCAAAAGCAGGAAGTGCTTGTCTTGCACCTTGTCCGTATTTGATTGTTCTAAAGTGAATACTTCTGTCTTCACCACCACACCAAACACCAGTGACTAGGTCGTTTGTGAAGCCCATAAACCAAGCATCTGAGAAGTTGGCAGTTGTACCAGTTTTACCTGCAACGTGGAAATCCTCTCTCGTCTTTTGATCTCTTCTGAAGTTATAACGAGTTAATCTTAATGCCGTACCTCCAGCTTCTTCTGAAGTACCTCTAAGCATATAAGTCATTAACCAAGCCGTTTTTTCATTAAGAACTTCCTTTTTCTTAGGGATAAATTCTTTAAGCACACGACCGTTTTTATCTTCAATTCTAGTGATGAATAAAGGTTCTGTCCAAACGCCTTTATTAATAAAGGTAGAGTACGCAGTCACCATTTCATATACAGAAACATCTTCAGTACCTAAGCAGAGTGAAGGTACGCCTTGTATTGGCTTTTTATTATATCCTGTTCTTCCTCTTTTCTTATCTTCATCAGTAAGCATGTACTCAAACATCTTATCTCTGATAAACTTAAAACCAAACTTATCAGCAGAGTAATTTGCCAATTCATTTGCTGTTAGCTCTTTTACTAAATAAGCAGCAGCTGTATTAATCGACCTAGACATTGCCTGACGCATTGTAAAAGTCTGACCACTGTAGCGATCTGCATTTTTAGGAGTCCAAGGCTTATCTGATTTAGCTTCTTCAGCAGTGAAGGTAATCGGAATATCTACAATTGGTGAACAAGGTTGGAATCTATCTTCTAACGCTCTAGAATATAAGAAAGGTTTGAAAGTTGATCCAGGTTGTCTGTAGCCCAATCGAACGTGGTCGTATTTGAAATATTTGTAGTTAATACCTCCAACCCAAGCTTTAATTTCACCTGTTTTAGGTTCCATCGACATCATACCGATTTGTAAGAACATCTTATAGTATTTTAAAGAGTCATAAGAGCTCATTACGGTGTCAATTTCATAGTTAGGGCTATTCCAAGAAAAGACCTTCATCTTTTTCTTTACTTTCAATTGTTTGTCGATCGCTAAAGAATCATTTCCAATTTGTTTTCTTAACGTTCTGTAGACTTTTGTTCTTTTGATAGCTCTACCCATAAAGTTTGGAATTACTTTTCCTTCTCTATCTCTCCACGGTTCTCCTTGTCCTTTCCAGTGTTCAGCAAATAATGCTTGTTGTTCACGCATGTGTTTTTCAACCGCTTTCTCTGCATATTTTTGAACTCTAGAATCAATTGTTGTATATATTTTCAGACCATCAGCATAAAGGTCTAAATCTTTTTCTTTACAGAATTTTAAAAGGTCCTTTACAACCTCAGCTCTGAAATAAGGAGCAATACCTTTGTTGTGGTTTTCTACATTATAATTAAGGACCATTTCTTCGGCCATTAATTTTTGTTCTTCCTCTTTTGTAATGTAGTTGTACTTCTCCATTTGAGAAATAACTTTATTACGAACATAAACCGCTCTATCAGGATGATATCTTGGGCTGTAATACGAAGGTGCTTGAAGAATACCAACAAGAACGGCTGCTTCAGGAATACTCAATTGATCTGGATCTACACCAAAGAAAGTTCTTGAAGCTACATGAATACCAAATGCATTTGAACCGAAGTCAACCGTGTTCAGATACATCGTAATAATTTCTTTTTTAGTATAAGATGTCTCTAACTCAACAGCAACAATCCATTCTTTGAACTTATTGATCACTAGATTCAATCCTTTTACATCTGCAAGTCTACCTCTTAAGTTTTCCTCTCTCCTGATTTTAAATAGGTTTTTGGCAAGCTGTTGCGTAATGGTTGAAGATCCTCTTTTTGGACCTTTCAAAACCACATGTTTGAACAAATAATATGGTACAGCAAGGGTAGCTTTAAAGTCAATACCAGAGTGATCTCTAAAACGGATATCTTCCGAAGCTAGAAGTGCATTTAATAAATTGGGAGATAAATCCTCATATTCTGATCTTGTTCTGTTTTTACGGAAATACTTTCCTAAAAGTACTCCATCTGCAGAGTAAAGTTCAGAAGCTAGCTCACTTTTTGGGTTTTCTAAAATACTTGGATCAGGCAATTCACCATATAGATTAAACCAATTGTTTTTTAATGAAAAACCTAACAATATCATACTTATTACTCCGATGATAAATAGGATCCAAAGTGTTCGTATAGCTTTTAAATACATAAGTTTTTATTATTCATGGCTTAAGTAAAAGGACCAATAAAAATGACTAAACAAAAATAAAATTGTAATCAGTTGTGTGCTAGTACTTAAGCTAAATTGAGTTCAGACATTGTAACTTCAGCGAGCAATTTAATCAATCTATTTTAAAAGAGAATAAATGACTCTTGAAGAAAAGAGAATTAAAGTATATTTGAAGTTCTCCTTATAGTGACAATTTAATCTAGGAGTTAGACCTCAAAAACTTTATTATTCTTCGACAGTGATGTCAAAGTCATGGTATCGACCAGGAATATAACCGTTTTCAAGTCGACGTTCAGTGATTTGTTCCAGCATTCCTTCTGAAATTTCTTTAAACTCACCTTCAGGATACCTCTTTTGGAAATTGAGAATCGCCTCCTTGAAATTTTTATAATACTTAGTAGTTCGACCTACCAATAGCACTCTCAAGAAACGTCCTTTTTCTTCATAAGAACTTTGAGGGAAATCATTGAGTAGTTCATTCAGTTTTTTATCTGATGCATTATAGTCACCTTTATTATATAAGGTATAAGCATCTACATACAAATCTCTGATGTAATTTTCTCTTTCATTGGTTTCTTTCACATAATTAGGATTGACCAAAATTTTGGAGTATAAACAATCAGGGTAGTTGTCGATTAAATATTTTTTTGAAGTTTCGGCATCACATCCATCGTATTCTTGACAAATTACATAAACCAAATAAGCGACTTCATATGCATTTTCATCTTCAGGATAAGTGGAGAGGAAACGGTTGAAGTTGGCCAATGCATTATCAGGGATTTTAATCTGATACATGTAGACTTTACCAAGTTCAAAAAGGGCATCAGCCAATTTTTTATGAACAGCTTGTAGTTCTTCTTCTGATTTAGGTATTTCTTGTTTTCTTTCGTCTAGTGATTTTACACTAGCAAAAAGGTTTTCATCAATACCTTCAGCCTCCTTACCTTTTTTAGAAGGAGTATTTCTAGGAGAAGGTCTATTATTGTTTAATGTATTTTGATTGTTGTTTGTCGCGAAGTCTAATTTATTAGATCTTCTCCAATTGTCCTCAAGTGGCCTTGATCCCCAAACTCTTAAAAATTGAGATTTCCCTTGGGCAATTGCAGCGGTATTATAAAAGTAAAACTCTTTAGATGCTTTTGAATTGAAGGTTGTAGATTTACTTACTTCAGGTTTAGTTTTTCTCTTTTCGTTTTCCTTAGCATACTGCTGCTTTAGTATGATTTCTTCTTTTTCGTTTTCAATTTCCTCTTCCAAGAAAGCAGTGACTTCATCATCAGGCATATCGGCAAGCTTTATCAATCGTTCTTGCTCCATGATAATTTTAGTGTACTTTGCTAAGTCTTGAAGGTTTTCTGATTTCTTTTTGATCTCTTCAAACCCGTATACACTTTCATCAAAATTTTGAACCGCACTGTCGTAATAAGCAGCAGCGGCGATATAATCCTTTTTAACATCATAATAAATGTCACCTGCCGTCAAGTAAGAATGTCCTTTTTGGATTTTGTTGGTGGTACTTACTTGCACAGATTCATTCAATTCAATGAGTGCACGATCATAATCGGGCTTTCGCACTTGGAACTGTGCCATTTCATAATAGATTTTATCTCTATCGTCCCAATAATTGTGATTTTTGAGTTTTTTGTCGAAATACTTCTTTATTTTTTTGACCTGCTTTTCATCATTGAAATCTACAGGCTGCATACTATAAGCACTGATATCTGATTGGAATTCCAATACATTCGTTTTCGATAGTTTTTCAGCTTTAATGTAAGCTTTATATGCCTCGTCTACTTTTCCCCTTTTCTCAAGCATTTGCCCAAGTATGAAATAATACCTTGCTTTATGATGTTTCTTTTCTTCAAGTTCAACAGCATAACGTAAATGTTGAATAGCTTGCCCATAATCCATCTTATTTCTATAATAATGAGCAAAGTTAAGATGGTAATTTTTGGTGTTTTTATCGGAGAATGGAGCAATTTCTTGCTTTATAATATCTTTTACTAAAATGACATTGGCATCTTCCTCTTTCTCAATAAACATCCTCAACAAGGCATTGAGAGCTTCATGTCTACTGTCATTGTCAGTAGTTTTTGCATTGATGTATTTAAAAGTGGTCAAAGCATTTTCGTAATCTTCTTCATATAATCTTACCCATCCAACAAGAAGATAGCACTCGTCGATCCAGTCACTCGTTTGATGAAACTTAATAGGTCTAGATGATTTGGTAATGATATAATCAAGTTGTTCTTTATGCGATAATGTTTTATTAGAATCTATGGGAATAAGAATAGATAGAACATCATTGTAATCGTCAACGTGTTCATTAAAATAATCTTCTTCAAACTTATCCATTCCTTCTTTTGCTAAAAAATAGGAATTATAATGCGTTGCCGTATTATGATAAAAGTGACATCCTGATCCTAGTAATAAGAAAATTAATAGAAAAGATTTAAAAAAATACTTATATATGAAGTTTGAAAAAGTTTGCATCGTTTTTCAACAAGAATTACTCTTTTAAATAGAATTTATTGAAGTAACGAAGGCTAAGCTAAAATTACAAAAAACTTCAAGGAAGGATTAGTGCAAATTAGTTTTGTCTTGATACTTAGTAGCTAATTTACAGTTTTTCTTGACCAAAAAGTTATAATAATTCAATACTTCTATCAAAAATGACAAGAAACTCTGCATTTATTGTAATTTTGTGATCCAGAACCTTCTGACAAGAAGAAGAAATTATACATGAAAAGACAAGGTAAAACGTTATCAGAATGGCTAACAACAAGATTTGTACTTGTTGTTCGAGACGAAGAAACATTTGCAGAAAGAGCAGCATATAGATTATCCTATGTAAAAATACTTTTACTTACTGGTATTGTTTTTACAATTTTAGGCGGGTTAAGTTTTCTTTTAGCAACTACCTTATTATCTAAGATCTTTGATCCTAGAGTCGCTTATAGAGAGACTGATCGTAAATTAATCGAAATGGAGCGTATTGTAGATTCTTTGAAAATCGCTTCAGATGAAAAAGATGTTTATATGGCATCTATAAAAGCAATTTTGGATGGTGAAGTAGAAGATGCTGAAGATATAAAGGCCAAAATAGAAGATGAATCAAGCGTAAAAGAAGCAGAAGTAGATTTAACGCAATTAGATCCTGTAGACTCTGTATTTAGAAGTGAGTTTGAAGATTTAGAAATAAATTCGGCACCCATCAATAGTGTCAGTACAAGTGTAGATGACTTATTTTTCTTTCCTCCTGTATCCAATGGTGTATTATCCAAAGGATTCGATATTCGAAATGGACACTATGGTGTGGACGTCTTAGCGAAAAGAAATGAAGGGATTAAAGCGATCGCTGAAGGAACAGTTATTTTATCTTCTTGGACTCAGGATTCAGGTTATGTTATAGGTATACAGCATAAAGGTCAAATCCTTTCATTTTATAAGCATAATTCTGTCTTATTGAAAAAAGTAGGAGAGACTGTAAGAACAGGAGATATTATAGCCATTATTGGAAATAGTGGAGAAATGACCGATGGTCAACATCTTCATTTTGAATTGTGGTTTAATGGTAATCCAGTTGACCCTGTTGACTTTATACCTTTTGAATAGAATTACTTATCTTTAAAAAGAGTTTTAGTAGGCTTTATAAAAAGTGACAAACGCTTTTTTGGAATAGTTTTTAAAGATTAAGAGTTATTTCCTCAATAAGAAGTACTACTTCAACGATTATAAATATTAAATAAATATGGGATTGTTTAAAAACAATGAAGAAAGAGTTGCTCCAGCTCAGCAATCTTCAAACGCCGCAAATAATACTATTGGCCATGGTACTACTCTGAAAGGAGATGTAGAAACACATGGTATTTTGAGAATGGATGGTAAGGTAATTGGAAACTTACACTGTCATTCTAAATTATTCTTGGGTAAAGATGGACAAGTAGAAGGAGATATTTTTTCTCAAAATGCAGAAATTGAAGGAGAGATCCATGGTAAGATTGAAGTATCTGAGAACCTTGTGTTAAGAGGATCAGCAGTGGTACATGGTGATATCATCACAAAGAGTTTGACGATTGATCCAGGTGCTATTTTCAATGGGCAATGCCATATGGGAGAGTCTGCTAAACCTCTTTTAACTGCAAACGCTTCTAAGGAAGTAGTAGAAGATGAAACAACATAAGGAGGAACATTCTGATGATACTTCAAAGCCAAAGAAGGCCATTGAAAAATATTCCACCTTTTTGAGATACACTTCATTAAGCACTGAAATGATCGTGACAATGCTGATTTGTGCTTACAGCGGAAGGTATTTAGATAATATTATTAAAGCCAATGGTCCATATTGTACCATTGGTTTTCTTTTGTTTGGAACTTTTGCCTCGTTAGTGATTCTAATCAACGGGTTGAAGAAAATTTCTAATAAAAAAGGAGAAATATTGAAAAAAAAAGGTAAACATGACAATTTTTCGAAAAAATGATTACTTCCTTCTTTGTGTTTAAAAGGTATTACCTTATGTTTGCAATCGATTCAACTGATTGAGTTGAAAATTTAATATGCAACTAAGTTTACGAACAAGATTTTACTTTGCTTTGCTAATTACTTCATCAATTTTCTTGTTGATCATTATAATAGCAGAACAAAGTGAATTCAATGTTGGTCGCTTTATTTATCTTGAACTCGCATTCAATTTAATATTGGCGATAATGTCATATGAGGTCACATGTTTAGGAGCAGGATCGGGAAACGGAGAAATCTTCTATGGCTTTTATATGGCGACAGTATTGATAAGGATTTTACTAACATTAACGATCTTTGTCTTGTACTTTATTTTGATGGATGCAGATAAGCAGGAGAAATTAGTTTTCATATTAAGTTATTTCTTTTTTTATTTTGCATATACTATCCTTGAGGTAAAGCACCTCATGTCTAAGTTACAGGATAAACGAGGTAGTGAGTGATTTTATAATAATGAAAAGTACTTATTCTTTTTACACACGCTTTGCAACACTAGCGTTGCTTTTTACAGCACTATTACAAACTTCTTCATCATATGCAAGTGATGGACATAGTGACTCTCACGGTGAGGCTCACGTAAAGGAGTACAATCCAGTTGAAACAATTCTTCATCACGTTAAAGATGAACACTATTGGACTCTCTATTCTACTACAGATGAGAGCGGGCATGAACACCATTATGGTATCAACTTACCTGTGATCTTATACGTAGAGGGGCAAGGTTTAGAGTTTTTATCATCAAAAGATTTTCTTCACCACAATGAGGTGAAAGGAAAATTCGGTACTTATGTGAATCACCATGAGCATATTGCTTCATTGGATGAGTCCGTAAAAGTATTAGACTTTTCATTAACTAAGAATGCAGCTTCTACAGGTATTTCAGTGATCTTGTTACTAATCATTTTTAGTGCAATTTCAAAAGGATACAAAAAGAATGCAGGTAAAGCACCTTCAGGCATCCAATCAGTATTTGAACCTCTTATCTTGTATATGAGAGATGAGGTAATTAAGCCAAACTTAGGACACAAAACGGATAAATTTCTTCCGTACCTATTAACGTTGTTCTTCTTTATCTTATTCAACAACTTATTAGGTTTAGTACCAGGCGGAGCCAACGCTTCAGGTAACATTTCATTTACGATGTTAATGGCTGTATTTACATTGATCATTACAAATATCAATGGTAATAAGCATTATTGGGGTCACATTTTTGCAACTCCAGGCGTACCAGGTTGGTTGTTGCCAATCATGATTCCAGTAGAAATCATCGGTATCTTCACTAAGCCGATTGCCTTAATGCTTCGTTTGTTTGCCAATATCACAGGTGGTCACATCGTATTATTGTCATTCATGTCATTAGTATTTATCCTTAAAGCAGCTTGGGTAGGAGGTGTAGCATCATTTATCATCGTTCCATTGTTCTTTATGGAGATCTTTGTAGCTTTCTTACAAGCTTACATTTTTACAATGCTTTCAGCATTATTTATCGGGTCAGCAGTATCCGATCATCACTAGAATCTTGTCTTACATGCTGAATTTTAGTTCTTTAACGAGTTAAGCATGGATAAGTGAATATAATGAATGATCTTCGCGCAAGCGAAAGCTTCATATACGTTTCTTTTTTTAAAACTATTTAAACAAAATTCAAAATGTCATTACTTTCGATTTTACTAGAAGTAAGTGGTAGCGTAGGTCAATTAGGTGCAGCAATCGGTGCAGGTCTTGCAGTTTTCGGTGCAGGTCTTGGTATCGGTAAAATTGGTGGTAACGCTGTTGAGGCGATGGCACGTCAGCCAGAGATCGCAGGTAACCTTCAAACTGCAATGATTATCGCAGCAGCCTTGATTGAAGGTGTTGCTCTTTTCGCAGTAGTAGTTTGTCTATTGATCGGTTTAGGTTAATCCTAATCCCGCACAAAAGAAACATTTTGTTTGGATATCCATCGCTTAAGGGGTTTGCCCGGCGATGGGTATCTTTCAACAAACAAAGAAACGTCAAAGCTCACACGCAAAATATAAACGAAAATGGATATCATAACTCCAGGTGTAGGCCTTCTCTTTTGGAATACTTTATTTTTCTTAGTAGTATTCTTAATTATCGGAAAGAAAATTGTTCCTGCAATTTCTAAATCTTTAAAGGATAGAGAAGAGTCTATTGATAGCGCTCTAAAAAGTGCAGAGCAAGCAAAAGCTGATATTGCACAACTTAAGGCAGATAACGAGAAGATGAAAGAAGCTGCTCGTGCTGAGAGAGAAGAAATTATCAATGAGGCTAAAACGAAAGCAGATGCAATGGTTGCTGAGGCAGCTGAAAGTGCAAAAGCTGAGTCTAAAAGAATCATTGATGAAGCTAGAGCTTCAATAGAAGCTGAGAAGAGAGATGCTTTGTCTGAAATCAAAGGTGTTGTAGCAGAGCTTTCTTTAGACATTGCTGAAAAAGTTGTTCGTAAGCAACTTTCAGATGATGCGGCTCAACAAGAACTTGTAAAAGAGTTAGTTGCTGAAGCTAAGATCTAAGTTAAACAGGAAATCAAACAAGGTGTTCACCTTGTAGTATATAAATCATAACCATGAGTGCAGAATCTAGAGTAGCATCTCGATATGCAAAAGCTTTTGTATCGGTTGCATTAGACGGACAAGATCAGACGAAATTATACGATGACGCAAATTTTGTTTTGAATACTATTACTGATAGTAGAGAATTAGCCTTAGCGCTAAACAGTCCAATCATCAAAGCCGAGAAAAAAGCAGCAATTCTGAAAGAAATTTTTTCAGCGAAAGTAAGCGATCTAACTAACAAGTTATTTAACTTGGTGGTAGACAAAAACAGAACAAGTGCCTTAAAAGAGATCATGGAATCTATTTTGAGCGAATTTGATGCTGTGAAAAATATTCAAAGAGCTACTGTAGTTACTTCATCTCCTTTGGCAGCTGACACAAAAGCTGTATTGGTAGAGAAAGTAGCTAAATCTACTGGTAAAACAGTTGAGTTGGAAGAAAAAGTTGATCCAGCTCTCATTGGTGGTTACATCCTGACTGTGGGAGATAAGCAATTAGATTGCTCAGTAAAAACACAGTTACAACAATTAAAGGTTGCTTTTCAGTAAGCTTTAATGCGAAGTGTCCTCTTATTGGATGCTTTTTTTTAGAAAAGAATAGTCAAATTCAAATCCAGATACAAAAATGGCTCAAGTTAGACCAGATGAAGTGTCTGCGATCCTGAAGGAACAGCTTACAGGGTTTAAAGCTTCTTCTGAGTTAGAAGAAGTGGGAACTGTTTTAGAAGTAGGTGATGGTGTAGCTCGTATTTATGGCTTGCTTAATGCTGAAGCTGGCGAGTTGATCGAGTTCGAGTCAGGTGTCGTAGGTATGGTATTGAACCTCGAAGAAGATAATGTAGGTGCCGTAATTATGGGTAAATACACAGATATCAAAGAGGGTGATACAGTAAAACGTACAAGACGTATTGCATCTATTAATGTAGGTGAAGGTATGTTTGGACGTGTTGTCGACGCATTAGGTAACCCTATCGATGGCAAGGGCGAGATCGAAGGTGAAACGTATGAAATGCCTATAGAGCGTAAAGCTCCAGGTGTATTGTACCGTCAACCAGTAGATGAGCCAATGCAAACGGGTATCAAGTCTATTGACTCGATGACTCCTATTGGACGTGGCCAACGTGAATTAATCATTGGTGACCGTCAAACAGGTAAAACAGCGGTTGCGATTGATTCAATCATCAACCAAAAAGAGTTCTACGATAAAGGAGAACCTGTATACTGTATTTATGTTGCTGTAGGTCAAAAGGCTTCTACAGTATCATCAATTGTACAAACGCTTGAGAAAGCTGGTGCAATGAAATATACAGTGGTTGTTGCAGCAAACGCTTCTGACCCTGCTCCAATGCAATATTTCGCTCCTTTTACAGGTGCGGCAATTGGTGAATTTATTCGTGATACTGGGCGTCCTGCATTAGCAGTATATGATGACCTTTCAAAACAAGCGGTAGCTTACCGTGAGGTATCACTTCTTCTTCGTCGTCCTCCAGGGCGTGAAGCTTATCCAGGTGACGTATTCTACCTTCACTCGCGTCTTTTAGAGCGTGCGGCGAAAGTAAACGCATCAGATGAGATCGCAAAGAATATGAACGACCTTCCTGAATCAATCAAGCACTTAGTGAAAGGTGGTGGATCTTTAACAGCTCTTCCATTGATTGAAACTCAGTCAGGTGACGTATCAGCATATATCCCTACAAACGTAATTTCGATTACTGACGGACAGGTATTCTTAGAGACTAACTTATTCAACGCAGGTGTACGCCCAGCGATGAACGTAGGTATCTCAGTATCTCGTGTAGGTGGTAACGCTCAGATCAAGCCAATGAAGAAAATCTCTGGTAAATTGAAGACTGACTTAGCGCAGTTCCGTGAATTAGAGGCTTTCGCGAAATTCGGTTCTGATCTTGATCCAGTAACTCAGTTAACAATTAGCCGTGGTCGTAAGAATACTGAAATCTTGAAACAAGCTCAGTATACTCCTTATAGAGTTGAAAACCAAGTGGCAATTATCTGGGCAGGTACTAACGGTATCCTTGATCCAGTAGCTGAAGAAAAAGTAAAAGCATTCGAGGCTGAGTACTTAGAAGTACTTAACTCTAAGCATGCTGATACTATGTCTCAAATCGCTTCAGGTAAGTGGGCAGATGAGCATATCAACGTTCTTAAGAAAGTTGGTGAGGAAATCGCTCAAAACCACAAATAATTATATTAGAAATTAGCAACAAGGTATTCTCAATACTCTTGTTGCTAATTCACTTTTATTACTCAAACAGAAAATGGCTAGTCTTAAAGAAGTAAAAGAGAGAATTACCTCTGTAAACTCCACGCAGCAAATCACTAAAGCCATGAAAATGGTTTCAGCGGCAAAAATGCGTAGAGCTCAAGACCGTGTAACAGGTATGCGCCCGTACGCTGATAAGCTTGCGTCTATACTTGAAAACGTTACTGCGGCACTTGGAAACGACTTTTCTAGTCCATTCGTTGAGGCACATGACGAAGTGAATAGCGTTCTTGTTATTGTAGTAACTTCAGACCGTGGTTTAGCAGGTGCTTTTAATGCCAATATCATCAAAGAAGGTTCTAGATTGTTGAATGAAGAGTTCGCAGCTCAACATAAAGCAGGTAGAGTTGAAATCTTAGGTGTTGGTTCAAAAGGTACTGACTTCTTTAAAAAGAGTGGTGTTCAGACAAACTCTGATTACGTAAACTTCTTCCACGAAGTGACTTTTGAAGAAGCTAGAAAAGCTGCTGAATATGCTATGGATGGCTATGTTTCAGGAAAGTTTGACAAGGTAGTGATTGTATATAATGAGTTCAAAAATGTTGCAACTCAGATCGTGAGAACGAAACAATTCTTACCTTTTGCCTTAGAAACGGCAGAATCTACTGATGAGAATGATGGTAACGAAGCGGATTACATCTTCGAACCTGAAAAAGAAAAAATTCTTTCAGAGTTGATTCCAAAAACGTTGAAGGTGAACTTCTATACGCATTTGCTTGATTCGAATGCGGCAGAACACGGTGCTCGTATGACTGCAATGGATAAAGCAACAGAGAATGCAGGTGAGTTATTAAAAGAGTTGAAATTAGATTATAATAGATCGCGTCAAGCAGCTATTACTAATGAAATTCTTGAAATCGTTGGTGGTGCAAACGCATTGGCTGAAGGTTAATAGCAATTCCTCATTTGAATATATAAAGTCTCAATCTTGTAAAAGGTTGAGACTTTTTTATTTATAAGATTCTTGTAACAATAAACTCTTATTTCAAGACTTCGAATGAATATTTTGTTCGCTTAGTAAACTGCTTGGCTACATGAAATATTGAAAAAAATAGCCTTATTGAGTTACTTTCAAAAAGATCTCAATAAGGCTATTATATTATTTATAATTAAAAAACTTTCCTATGCTGCAACAGCTGGTTGTTTTGGTTCCCTTTTCATAATGAATATATACCCTAAAGCACAAATACCTAATAGAAATGGATAGTAGAGGTATTGAATCACACTTAATGGAGATAATGCTTCAGCTGCCCCTACAGCTACTAAAATTTGAGCTCCATAAGGAATGATGCCTTGTGTAAAGCAGGAGAAAGTATCTAGAATACTTGCCGCTCTTTTAGGTTCAATATTGTATTTTGTACTAATTTCTTTAGCGATAGGACCTCCAATAATAATAGCAATGGTATTATTTGCAGTACACATATCTATAAACGAAATCAATAAAGCAATTCCTAATTCACCACCTTTAGTACTGTTGATTCTAGATGTAATGGCGTAGATGATATATTCAATTCCTCCATTTTTATGAGTGATGGCTACTACACCTCCAATCATTAGACAAAGGATGATAATTTCTGACATACCCATAAACCCTGTAGAGGTTGCTGAAATCAACCCCCAGATATCAAATGATCCAACCGATATACCGATTACTCCTGAAAGTAATGTACCTAAAAGGAGAACAATTAAAACATTAACTCCTGATAAAGCTCCAATTAATACAACTAAGTAGGGTATAACTTTAATAAATGAATACTCATAGCTATCTTCTAAGCTAAGTGAGAAACCACTTGTACTCACTAGGTAGATGATAATGGTAAGTATGGCTGCCGGAAGAGCAATTTTAATATTAGCCTTAAATTTATCTCTCATTTCAACACCTTGTGTTCTAGCAGCTGCTATGGTGGTATCTGAGATCATTGAAAGATTATCTCCAAACATTGCACCACCGATGACAGCTCCAAGCCCAATTCCAATCGGCATTCCTGTTTTTTCTGCAATACCTACAGCAATCGGAGCAATTGCTACTATGGTACCTACTGATGTACCTACAGAAATAGAAATGAAACAGGCGATGATAAATAGACCAGTAATTAATAAGTTGCTTGGAAGGTAAGTAAGTGCAAGGTTAACAGTAGAGTCTATTGCCCCCATACTTTTGCTCACATTGCCAAATGCACCTGCTAATAGGAATATAATACACATTAACATGATGTCACTGTGTCCCATTCCTTGTGTATAAGTGTTTATTTTTTCTTTTAAAGAAGCTTTAGGGTTCATTGATAATGCAACTACAGAAGCTAGTAAAAAGGATACTGTAGCAGGCATTTTATAAAAGTCACCTGTAATAATTGATACAGCTAAATAGCTGACCAGGAATGTTAGTAAAGGTATTAAAGCATAAGGATTCCCTTTCTTTATATTGTTTTCCAAAACGATTAAAATTTGGTTTATAGTAAAATGTAGTTTGTTGATCAGTAGCTTTTTAAGCAAAACAAATCAAACGGCTAAACTACAAAAGAATTTATACTTGGGCTGACAGCTAGCGTTAATTAATACTAATCCTTATAAATAAAAAAACTGAGGCAAAATGAATTACCTCAGTTTTGGATATAAATATAATCTGATTTAAAACTATACTAATCCTGCTTCCACTAAATATTCAGCAATTTGAACAGTGTTTGTCGCAGCACCTTTACGAAGGTTATCAGCAACGATCCACATGTTTACTGTTTTCTCTTGTGTTTCATCACGACGGATACGACCTACAAATGTTTCATCTCTATTGTGAGATGTCAACGGCATAGGATATACGTTGTTGGCAGGATCGTCTTGGATGATGATACCAGGAGCTTCTGCTAAGATCTGACGTAATTCAGCTTCATCAAACTCGTTTTCAAATTCAATGTTTACTGATTCAGAGTGACCACCTACAGTAGGGATACGAACTGTAGTAGCAGTAACCTTTACAGAATCATCTTCTAAGATTTTCTTTGTTTCGTTGATCATCTTCATTTCCTCTTTAGTATATCCATTGTCTTGGAATACGTCAATGTGAGGAAGAACGTTCAAGTCGATTTGATGAGGGTAAACCATGTTAGCCTCTTTACCAGCTCTTTCGTCGAATAATTGATCAACTGCTGCTTTACCAGAACCAGTTACTGACTGGTAAGTAGATACAACAACTCTTTTGATTTTATATTTTTCATGCAAAGGACCGATAGCTACAATCATTTGAATTGTAGAACAGTTAGGGTTTGCAATGATTTTATCTTCTTTTGTTAAAGATTTAGCGTTTACCTCAGGAACAATCAACTTCTTTGATGGGTCCATTCTCCATGCAGAAGAGTTGTCAATTACTGTACTTCCTGCTTCAGCAAATTTAGGAGCGTACTCTAACGAAGATGCACCTCCTGCTGAGAAGATAGCAATGTCAGGCTGTTGAGCAATCGCTTCCTCTGCAGTAATAACTGTATACTCTTTACCTTGGTAAGTAACTACTTTACCAGCCGATCTAGCTGATGCAACGAGTAATAATTCATCGAATTTGAAACCTCTTTCTTCGATGACATTTAGAATTTGCTCGCCAACCAATCCAGTGGCGCCTACAACTGCTAATTTCATAATATTTTGATAGTTGGTTTGTTTGAAAATAACCGCTAAGGCCGTTGAAAATTAATATTTTGGCCTTCTAGATAGATTACGGTGTAAATGTAGAAAAACAATTTTTAAATTGTTATTTATAAAACTGTTTTATACAATAATAACACATAGTGTTATAAAAAAAACAGCATCAGTATTTTCATAAGTACTGATGCTGCATTTACAAGGCGTTCTTTCCTAAAGAATGTTCTTACTATTTTTGGCTAAATCATATAGTAATTCTCTTGCTCTGTGCAGCTGTGCCTTGATGGTACCTAAAGGAGCTTCAAGTTCAGCAGCAATTTCATCGTAAGATTTCTCATCAAAATATCTCAATTTTACAAGCCTTTGATATTTTGGAGGAAGTAGACTTACGAACTCTCTAACGATCTGTATCTTTTGAGCTTTAATAGCTTCTTCCTGTGGAGTAAGCCCTGAATCTTGAATATTCATACTCATAGTATCACCATCTTTATTGGTGACTTCAGCATCGATAGAATAAGTTTCTAATTTCTTTTTACGAATAAAATCAATTGCATTATTGGACGCGATTCTAAATAACCACGTACTGAATGTGTAGTCTTTCTTAAACTTGGAGAGATTCTTAAATGCTTTAGCGAAAGCTTCAATGGTTAGATCTTCTGCATCATCTACATTTCTAACCATTTTTAATATCGTATGATATACCGATTTACGGTAACGGCCCATCAGCTGTGCGTAAGCCTGCTCATTACCTTCAATCGCTTCGTCTATTAATTCAAAATCTTCAAGCGCCTTTTGGGAAAACTGTCTGTCTAAATCCATGTTTTTCGCTTCGAGATCACAGAGGATACTCCTATTAATATTTGATATGCAATTAGCATTAGGTCCAAAATTGGTATATGCCACCACTTGATTTGCTCACCTACCATTTTGGTAAACTTCTTAAAACATACCATTATCAATAATGTCCGAATCAAGAGTAGTACTGAGAGTTGCAATAAATTTGCCATTTCAAGCGGTATCATTAGTAAATATATAAAATATACTGATATGTGCGAAGTACTTAGTGTACCTAAAATTAATTTATTTGAAAATTTATAATGATAACTTGCACTGACATGTCTAATTTTTTGTCGAAACCATGTTTTCCATTCTTTTTCGGGTAAACTATAAGTGAGTGCATTACTATCGATGATTGTGACGGTATTTTTTTTACTCGACATTTGGTTAACAAATAAGTCATCATCACCACTTAAAACACTTTTGTGTTTTTGAAAACCGTTAGCATTATCAAAAATATTTTTCGTGTATCCAAAATTTCTTCCTACGGCCATATAGTTTATTCCAATATTACTAAAAGAACTGTATTGAATAGCGGTGGAAAGCGTCTCAAACTGTGTCATGTTAGCAACCCAGTTCCCTTCTATTTTTTTATATAATCCAACACCAATAAGTATATCATACTGCTGGAAATAGGGGGCCATTGTGGCTATCCATTTATCATTTTCTACCCAGCAGTCACCATCTATAAAGAGGAAATTTTGATATTTTGCTACTGTAATACCTTGGGTTAAGGCATATTTCTTAGGACTCCAATTGGTGTCGGTTTCTTTGATTTCTACCTTTCGAATAAAGTTATATTTCTGGATGAATTGATCAACTATTTTAGCCGTATTATCAGTCGACCGATCATTAATAACAATGATTTCAAAGGATGAATAATTCTGGCCGACAAGAGAGCTTAAAAGTTTTGAAAGATTACCTGCTTCATTTTTAGCCGCTATAATAATACTAACAGGAGGTGTGGCACCTTTTTCTTGTTTTCTATTTTTCCAAAGGTTGTATGGAGCTATCCCTCCCCAAAATATAAACTGAGGAAGCAGTAAAATGAAGTAAATAAGAGTGGTGAATGTTTGAAGCTCTTCAGAAGAAGAAAATGCATGCATGGCCTATGTTTTTTGCTTTTTCTTCTTCGCTGCAGGGAAAAGGATATTATTTAAAATAAGTCTATATCCTGGTGAATTAGGATGAAGGTTAAGGTCAGTAGGTTCTTCACCCACTAAATGTTGATAATCTTCAGGATCGTGACCACCATAAAAAGTCCAAGTTCCTTTTCCATAAGTACCATGAATATATCTTACTTCATTTGCTTCACTTGTTTCTCCCAATACAATAACATCAGACTTTACAAGGTGCTTTTTAAACGCAGTTGTTTGACCCATAAAACCTTTAATGTTTTGTTCGTGGTTTTGAGTAAGCATAGTTGGAATAGGATCCCATTTAGCAGAAAAAGCAAACAACTTAAAAAAGTCATTACTTTCTGTTAATCCTCTTTCATAATACTGATTGTCGATGTCAGAATATTCATATTTATAAGGATCCATGTACAGCTTGAAATTCTTAAAAGCAAAGGTTTTGTCGTAATCTAATTTTGACTGAGCATTGGGGTCCGCTGGGTCCCCATCATACATAAAGTCGCAGATATCTACTCCTTCGGCAGATAATGCAATATCATACGTATCTGTAGCAGAACACATAGCAAAGAGGAAACCTCCACCTGCACAGAAGTCTCTGATTTTTTTAGCAACACCCAACTTCAATTGCGAAACCTTATCAAAACCATGTTTATGAGCGGATGCTTCAAACTTCTTTTGATTATCAATGTACCATTTTTGTCGGCCATACGCTCTAAAAAACTTACCATATTGTCCGGTAAAGTCTTCGTGATGAAGGTGTAACCAATCATATTTTGGTAACAAATCGGCAATTACTTCATCGTCAAAAATCACGTCATAAGGTATTTCTGCATAGGTTAAAACGAGTGTTACCGCATCATCCCATGGCATTTTAGAAGGAGGCGAATAAACAGCAATTTTAGGAGGAACATCCAAACGCATGATGTCCATATTAGATTCAGGGTGTTCTATTTCTCTTTTGATCCCCACTACTTGAGCATCTGAGATAACTTCATAACTTACCCCTCTGACAATCATTTCATTTTCAAAATCCTGAGCATATTTGAATAAGAAACTTCCACCTCTGAAATTGAGTAGCCATTCTGCTTCAACATCTTTCTGAAGTACCCAATAGGTAACTCCATACGCTTTCAAATGATTTGTTTGGGAATGATCCATTGGCACTAGTATGTAATTCGCAAAAGCAGGTGAAACCAAGAACCAAAGTAATCCCAGCAATATAAATTTAAGTTGTTTTATCTCTTTCATTAAACTCTCTCTCTTCTAACTCTCAAAGTACCATGACAAAAGATCTATAGTGATTGTTAAAGAGAAGGTTAGTAACGTACTCTTCATTCACTTTTCATAATTATACAATTATCTGATTTTCTCTTGTTTTAATACACTCTCGATCGATAATATATTAATATCATCATTGAACAATGAAAATACAATTCTTTCCTCTATTCTTTACAATTTTATACTGATTATTATGAAAGTAGAAGATGATCTATTAATTTTTGAATGTTTACGATTCAGGAAAGCTTACGATTCTTTTTTCTGTATCATGCTTAAAGGCTAACTATATAACTAATTAAAAATAATGATTCATGTACTTCAAATCGTTATTCTCTATTGTATATCAATAGGAATAATGCAGGCTCAATCGATCTATTCTACTTCTTCATTACACAAAATTGGAGCGTCTTCTTTGGGTAGAACAGATGCAAATCTATTTGTAGATGATGTTTGGTCGTCGGTGAATGCTATTGCCAATATTTCAACCCTAAAGAATACCACCGTTGGTGTCAGTCATAGACTTCCACATCATGCTTTAGCGTTATCTACTTTTGGTTTTTCTTCCATTCTACCTACTAGGAAATTTCATTTATCCGCCTCATTTCAAAAATTTGGAGATGCTGATTTTAATGAGCAATCTATTGTTTTGGGTGTTGGGAAAAAAATAGGAATTGTTCGATTAGGAGGAAGTCTGAACTTTTATCAAGTAGGAGGTGAGACTATTAGAAGACTGAATGCTATGACGTTCAACTTTGGGATTAATACAATATTGAGTGAATATATAATACTCTCATTTCATGGTCACAATATATTAAATGAGAGCTATGCTGTTGATGAATTACAGATACCAATCTCTTCTGTGTACAGATTTGGTATCGCCTATAAAATGGATCAATCGATTCATCTGAGTACCCAAATAGAAAAGGAAATGGATCAGCTTTTAACCTCTAGAAGTACAATTTCCTATCAGTTGACAGACCTTTTTAAAATATACAGTGGAATTACTTTTCCATCTGTCAGAATTGGAGCAGGTTCTCAGCTGAATTATAAACACTGGATCTTTGATTATGCATTTCAAGTGCATCAGGTGCTAGGTTGGACACATGCTTTTTCTTTATCTTATGTAATTTCTAAGTCATGAAAAAAAGTATTGTTATTGTACTTCTAACATTAAAAGTCTTTGTTGTTAGTGCTCAATCAAATGATGAAGAAATGCTATGGTTACAAAGTATCTTTCAGAAAGATAAAATGGAGATATTAACTCCTAAGGAAGTGGATTATTGGTTGTCGTTTCATAGAAATCCTAAAAACTTGAATAAGCTCAAGGCTTGGGAATTACAGACACTATTTGGTTTGACTTATGATGAAGTACAGTCTTTTCAAAAATATAAAAAGTTGTATGGTGCTTTTGTAAGTACAAATGAGTTAAATAGAATAGAAGGGTGGAATGAATCATTGACTCGGAGAGTGAAAGCCTGTACTTATGTTTCCAATTTCAATGAGGAAGGATTAAGTAGAAAAGAGCAATTGAAAGCCCCTGATTTACATTATTCATTAAGTAATTTTGGTTTCTCTACTCCGATTTCTAAAGGATTTCTTCAAGATCACTATTTGGGAGCTCCCGCTTATTTTCAACAAAAACTACTTTGGTCGAAACGGAATAATTATAGTTTCGGTCTAACCTTACAACAAGACAAAGGGGAGGTGTGGGATTGGAACCCTTCAAAAAGACATTTTGGATTTGATTTTACTTCAGCTCATTTGAGTATCCATAATGATGGTTTTCTTCAGCAATTACTTGTAGGCGATTTTCAGATGATCGGTGGACAAGGTTTAGTATTTGGAGGAGGTTACTTTTTGGGAAAAGGAGGAGATCCTATTTTAAATATTACCCGAGCAGTTTCAGAGGGAAGGCCTTACACTTCAGTAACAGAAAGCGGTTTTTTCAGAGGAGGATTGGTTACCGTAAAACCTATAAGTAATGTGAAATTAACATTGATGGGAAGTTATAAAAATATTGATGCTTATGCCTCTGATACTACAAGGGTAATCAATAATGGTTTGCATAGAACAACAAAAGAGATTGAAAAGAGAAGTCAGATTACATTAGTAAGTGTTGGGAGTAGACTTGAGAGTAGCTTTAATGCATTAAATATTGGGTGTAATTTTATTACGAGCCAGTACTCCAACTATATTGACCCAGGTGTGAGAAAAGATTCCCTTTCTGTTTTTGAAGGGAGGTATGCTACAAATTTTAGTGTGGACCTGAATTATTATTGGAGAAATTTATCTTTCTTTTCTGAAGTCGCTAGATCCAATTTTGGAGGAATGGCCTATTTGTTTTCTACCTATGTTAGTTTAAAGAAGGGGTTCGATCTTGTTTTTTCATTTCGTGATTATGCTCACAATTATGTTTCACTCTTTGGTAATGCACTTTCAGAAAGTACAAATACTACAAATGAAGAAGGTTTTTATGTTGGTTTTAAATGGAAGAAAGGCAAAAAGTTCTTACTTGAAGGATACATTGATTTATATTCTTTTCCTTTTTCTACTTATAGAAATGATGTGGGTATTGAAGGGGTTGAATTTAGAGGGAGAAGTAAATTGAAATTGAAAAATAATACGTCTCTATTCCTTAATTTTTCAACATTTGAAAGAGGTAAATACATTACAAAAGAAGACTATTTTAAATCAGTTCTCATCAAGGAAATTAGTCAAAAGCTAAGCCTCGGGGCAATTATTGAAGATCATCACATTACCTTGAAACCTCAAGTACAATTTCATTTTTATCAGGGAGAAGAGAAAAGTTTTGGATATTTACTTGCCCAGGATTTGAGTGCACAACTTTTTGATAACCTTAAATTAGATACTCGTATTGCTTATTTCTCTACGGATGACTATAATTCAAGGCTATATAGTTATGAAAAAAATCTACAGTATGTATTTTCATATCCACCCTACTATGGTAAGGGATGGAAAAATTATTTACTCTTAAAATACAGACTTTCTAAAAAGCTTCGTGTGATTGCCCGATGGTCCTATACTTTTTATCATGATCGAGAAGTAATAGGAAGTGGTTGGGATGAAATAGAAGGAAATGCTAGGCATGACTTGGCTTTCCAACTGAAAGTAAATTTGTAAAGACAATAAAAAAGCGATTTTAGGTCAATCCTAAAATCGCTTTTATTTATTCAAATAATCAGAAAAGATTATTCTTGGAAAACACCCATTGTAGAGAATTTCTCAATTCTGTTATTCTTAAGTGTTAGTGTGTCTAATTTTTCTAATTCAGCAGTTTCTGCTAAAATAGTATCTTTCATGATTTTGAACATTTCTTGAGGATTTGTGTGTGCACCACCAAGAGGTTCAGGAATAATCTTGTCGATTAATCCGAAAGATTCCATATCTTTTGCTGTTAGTTTTAAAGCTTCAGCTGCTTGCTCTTTGTAATCCCAGCTTCTCCAAAGAATTGAAGAACAAGATTCTGGAGAAATTACAGAGTACCAAGTGTTTTCAAGCATCATTACTGAATCACCGATAGCAATACCTAAAGCACCACCAGAAGCACCTTCACCAATTACAATACAGATTACAGGAACGGTCAATTTGAACATTTCCTTTAAGTTTCTTGCAATTGCTTCTGCTTGACCTCTTTCTTCTGCTTCAAGACCAGGGAATGCACCCGGAGTATCAATAAAAGTAACAACGGGCTTTTTAAATTTCTCTGCAAGTTTCATCAAGCGAAGTGCTTTTCTGTAACCTTCAGGATTAGCCATACCAAAGTTTCTCATTTGGCGTTGTTTTGTATTTCTACCTTTTTGCTGACCGATCAACATAAAAGTTTTTCCGTCGATAGTACCAAAACCACCTACCATTGCTTTATCATCTCCAAAGGCTCTATCACCATGAAGTTCCACAAAGTCATCTGTAATTTGATAGATATAGTCTAGCGTGTAGGGTCTGTCAGCATGACGAGAAAGTTGTACTCTTTGCCAACGAGTTAGGTTTTCAAAAGTACTTTTTTTAAGCTCTACGATTTTATGTTCAAGCTCTTCTATAGCTGTACTTACATCTACATTATTTTTAGATGCAAGATCTCTCATGTCTTCAAGTTTCGCCTCAAGCTCAGCGATAGGCTTTTCGAAATCTAGCAGTGTATTCTGATCCATTGCTGCGAAAAATATGATGTTTAATATTCTTTAAAAATCACTCAAGGAATGATTTATTAAAAGATTGAATTCTAAAATAATACTATTCAGAAAGCAAACATACGCAATAAAAACTTTATTGGAACAAGAAAACCGTTAAATGATATAAAAAAAGCCTCTTCCTTTCTTGGAAGAGGCTTAATCTGAGTGAGTTATAATTTTTTTTATTCTACTTCTCCTGCAAAAGCTTCAGAAATATTAAGGATGTGATCCCCGATTCTTTCCATAGAAGCAAGAAGGTCATTATAAGCTAAAATCTCACCTGTAGAAACGCCTTCAGCATTAATTTCTGAGCGATTAAGGTGTTTTCTACGTAGTTCTTTTCTTTTCTGATTGACAGCTTTTTCCGCACTTTGTGCAGCTTCTAAATTCACTTTATCCGCTTCGATATTGGATAACATGATTCCGAAAGCATTATCAACTACATTTAAAAACTCAGTTAAGTCTGTTTGTTGGTCAGTAGTTAACCAAATTTTCTCTTCGTATCTTTTCTCAATTGTAAAGGTCATGCCTTTGAAGATATCGCCAATTCTCTCAATTTCATGAGCGGCACGCATTAAGCTTTTTACTTCATCAATTTGAGAAGATGAAAGTAGTTGATCTCTTGAGATTTTAGATAAGAAGTCTGAAACCTCTTGTTCCATTCTATCTGAATTCTCTTCAACTTTACGAAGTTTTGAGATATAACCCTTTCTTTCTTTTTTATTTTCTTTGCCAGAACTGAATAAGTTTTTGGCAGTTGTTGTCTGTTTAGAGATGATTTGAGCAAAACGTTTGATTTCGTTTCTAGCTTGCTCAACACCCGCTTCATTGGCAATTGGTCTGCCATCAGAAATAAACTCAAGGCTGTATTCGTCTTGATCTTCTGTTTCTGGTACCATTTTCACTACAACATTCTTAATTGCATTAACAAAGAATATCATGATTGAAGTGTTGAGGATATTAAATGATGTATGGAAGATCGATAATGCAATAGGAACTGCTGTTGGATCTGTAGTAGGGTCTCCAAATTCCGTGTAGCCATTCATAAAGAAAATAACTCCTTTAAGGAATAATGGGTAAACTAAAAGCATCCAAATTACACCTGTAACATTGAAAATAAGGTGAGCACGAGCTGATCTTTTAGCATTTGTATTACCAACAACTGCAGCAAGGTTAGCAGTGATTGTAGTACCGATGTTTTCTCCTAACACCATCGCAGCTGCAATTTCAAATGGAATAACACCTTGATTACAAAGTACAAGCGTTAACGCCATGGCGGCACTTGATGATTGTACTACGATTGTAATTAAAGTACCAATGATAACAAATGCTGCAGGTGCAAATATTCCTAAGTTTTGGAAAGTCTCTAAGAACGATAATTGCTCTGCACTAAATGATGGTACAGCTTCTTTAAGCATCTGTAAACCAATAAATAATACTGCAAATCCAATTAAAGTATTACCCCAGTCTTTTGTTCTTTTAGAACCAGAAAACATCATCGGGAATGCAATAGCAATGATAGGCAATGCTAGCTTTGACATTTTCACTTTGAAGCCTAATATTGAGATGATCCAAGCGGTAACAGTAGTACCTACGTTGGCTCCCATAATTACGCCAATAGACTGAGTGAGGGAAAGTAATCCTGCATTTACGAAACTAACTACCATTACTGTAGTTGCCGAAGAGGATTGAATGATAGTAGTAATTAAGAATCCTGTAAAAACACCCGCAAATTTATTGGAGGTCATCGCCGAAAGAATATTTCTCATCTTATCTCCCGCAACGTTTTGGATACCTTCACTCATCACTTTCATCCCGTAGATGAATAAGCCGAGTGCTCCTACAAGCTTTAGAAACTCAAAAATTCCAAATTCCATATCTAATGTAAATACAACAAAATCAAAACCCTGATAAAAAAGCAGGGATTAGAGATCGCAAAGTAACTCAATTCCTTATTATTCTTTGATAACATCTACTTAAATTAATAATTTGTTAATCTAACCAGATTATAATAAAAAATGAGTATTCTTATTTTAGAAGTTTATTAAAAATTATCGAAAGCAAGATTGTTATTTTCAACTAGTGAAAGTATTGATCTCTTTTTCGGTGCAATATTCTTACTTTACTTTTAATAATCATAATATTACTCCTAATTGTTGGGCTAGAAATAAATATTATTAGCAACTCGGAAGGTATTTGCATGCGCTTCGATGATTGTGCTCAACTTTTTTGAATAGCCGCCGCCCATACTTGTAACCACTGGTATACCATTTTCATGGCATTTATGATAGACCATTTCATCTCTAGTTTTACAACCTTGAATGGTCATGCCTAGTTTTCCTAGTTTGTCAGTGTTCAAAATATCAACTCCAGAAAGGTAAAATACGAATTGGGGTTGTAGTGTTTCAAAAAGCTCATCAAGTTGAGGCTTTAAAATAGAAAGATAGGTGGCATCATCCATTTCATCTTCTAAAGGAATATCCAAATCAGAAACTTCTTTTTTCATTGGATAGTTATTGGCACCGTGCATGCTGAAAGTGAAAACTTCTGGAGTGTTTTGGAAAATTTCTGCGGTACCATTGCCTTGATGAACATCTAAATCCAAAATCAAAATTCTCTTATATCCTTTTTTTCGAATAAGATAATTAGCTGCTACTCCAAAATCATTGAGTATACAGAACCCTTCACCATGTTCTGAATATGCATGATGTGTACCACCGGCAATATTCATCGCCACTCCATATTTTAAAGCATACTCCACACAGTCAATGGTTCCTTGTGTAATAATGAGTTCTCTTAAAATAAGGTCATCTGACATTGGGAGGCCTATTTTGCGTGCCTCATGATAGGTCAGTGTTTGGTGCTTTAATTTTTGCCAATATTCCAAAGTGTGAGTAGTGAGAATATCTTCTTCTTTCACTGGGTTAGGAACAAAAAGGTTTTCTTCTGTAATAGTTCCCTCAAACAGAAGTTGTTCCATCAATAAAGGGTATTTATCCATTGGAAAGCGATGCCCTTCTTCTACAGGGTGTCCGTATCTTGGATGATAAGCGACTTTTAGCATTAGTAAGTTTGTGAGGATAACATGACTAGAGTACAAGCTTCTTCGGTGAAGATTCCGGCTTCAGCAGCTTTTTTGTAAAAAACAGGGTTTTCAGTTCCTGGGTTGAAAATAATTCTTTTAGGTTTTAAAGAAATGATGTAGTCAATCCACTCTTCTTGTCTTTGAGGTCCGACATACATCGTAACAGTGTCAACATCATCAATTGCAGGTTTATCATTAATGATATCAATACCATCACCTACTTTTCCTTTTTTAATTCCTAAAGGAACGATGGGATGACCTTTTTGAGTAAGTCTTTCTGCAGCAAAGAATGCGTACCTTGAAGGATTGGGAGTGGCACCTATAATGACTGTTTTTTTCATAAAGTATTGGAATGTTATATTCAAATAATGCCACAAAAATAGGCATTTCTTTCGTTTTAAATCTTAGAATATAACAAGAAGTAGGTGGTAACTGTTTGATTATTCCGTGGTTTTAGTGAACTTTGCCATCGTAAATTATTAAGCAAACTGTGTCTTAAATATTCACTTTAATACCATGTAGTAAATAATTATAGAGTGATTCTTTTCATTGACTCTGAAAGAGAAGAACTATTTATTGTAATTGGTAAAAACAATACTCAATTTTCAAATTAATAATTAACGTTGCTTATTCGTTCTTATGATTGAATTGTAATTATTGGTGTAAAACAAACTATGTGAGACGCACTTTTTTCAAACTATATCTTATGATGACAAAACTTAAAGCATTATTAATTCCTTTTTTACTAATAGTAGGGTTGTCCACTTATGCTCAAACACCGCCTCAAAAAATGAAAATGGGAAAGGTAGACCGTGAAATGGTGGCCTTGACAACTTATGAAAAAGATACTTCAGCGGTTGCTTTTGTAATAGGAGACTTTGGACATTTATCATTTACAGGTGGTAGAACCTTTTTTAGAACTGTATTATTACGACATGTAAGAATTAAAATTCTTAAAACAGAAGGATTGGACTATGCAGACGTTGTACTTCGATATTATGAAAAAGGAAACTCAAAAGAGTCAATATCTTCGATCAAGGGCTATGTGTATAATATGGTAGATGGAGAAGTGGTGAGAGAAAAGTTAGACAACGACAATATTTTTAAGGAAGATTATACAGAAAATAAAAAGGCAAAGAAAATTTCATTTACAAATGTAAAAGTAGGTTCAGTGATTGAATACTCTTATGTGAAGTATTCTGATTTTATCTATGCTCCTGATGATTGGATTGCTCAAAGAAAAATTCCAACCCTCGTAACTGATTTTAGTTTTGCCGTTCCAGAGTACCTTACTTACGAAGTAAAGAATTCAAGGTATTATAAAATTAATGAAACGAAATCATCGATATCAAGTCAATCTTACCGTTTCACTGATTATGATGAGACAATCTCACAACAAGTGAATACTCGTCATTGGCGTCATGAATATATTCCAGCTTTTGAAAAAGAACCTTATATGACATCTCCTCATGAGTATGTGGCACGTTTGGAAATGGAACTGTCAACCACAAGGAATGGAATGAATCAATATACTACAACTTGGAAATCAGTATTGACGAACCTTATGAATAGTGGTTATTGTGGTCAACAACTAACAAAAACTGCTTTTATGAAAGAGGAGTTGAATGCCATCAAAGCGAAAACGGATAATACATTAGAGAGAGCAAAGTTGGTGTACAAGCTGATTCAAAAGCGTATGACTTGGGATGAGGAATATGGTCATTATGTGAGAGAAGGAGGAACAAGGAAAGCGTATCAAAAAAGAAAAGGAAATGTGGTTGAAATCAATTTAATGTTGGTAGCGGCATTAAGGGAAGTGGGGGTGTCAGCTGCCCCATTGATGGGAAATGTGAGATCAGGTGGTAAAGTGGTACAGTTAAACCCTGCATTGACTCAACTTCGTTATGTTATTGCTTATGTTTCGGATGGAGGAAAAGAATATTTTTTAGATGCTACGGCAAAAAATTATCCGTTCAATGTACTACCTCCTCGTGCCTTGAACTATCAAGGTGTAATAATGTCTGACAATAAACATGTGAATGGCACTTTCGTATCCCTTATGCCTACTACTAAAAAAGAGTGGACAGAAACACTAAAGTTATCTGTTCAATCAGATTTGAGTATAAAAGGAAGTTACAAGGGAGTACATCATGGTTATGATGCCGTAAGTTTCCGAAAAAAATACCATTCGAGTGATGACGAAGATGAATATCTGACAAAATTAGAGGATGCTCATCCAGGGATGTTGATTGAGAATTATTCCAATTCCGGTTTGAAAAATATCAATAAAGATGTAACTGAAAGATATGATTTTGAGTATGAAAACGGACTTCAAAAGTTGGGAGATGGGTATGTTATCTACCCATTAAGATTATTATCAAAATCTCAAAGCCCTTTCAAACAGGAAAGTAGGAGGTACCCCGTTGAATTCCCTTATGCAAGAAAAGCAAAGTTCATGGTTCAAATTACTATTCCTGAGGGTTTTAGTGTAAAAGAAATGCCGAAACCTACAACAATCGGTTTGATTGATAAAAAGAGTGGAAGTTTAAGGTATTTAATTTCTCAGAATAATGGAGTTATCACAATTATGGTGGATTACAAACTAAACCGACTTGTATTTACACCTGATGAATATCCTTACTTGAAAAAATTTATTGAGGATAGTTTAGCTTTCCAAGATTCACCGATTGTATTAACTCAAAACCAATAAGAAAATGAGGTTTTTAATTTATGTCTTTCTATTTTCTTTTTCCATTCCGATGGTTTTCGGGCAAGAGGAAGATATCGATGAAAAGTTACTGAAAGGAGCAGACTTTGTAATGCTTGAATCTGAAGAAGAACTGATCGTTGAATCTGAAGAAGAAATTACCTTTCATTGCCGTCAGAAATTATTGGTACTCAATAGGGAAGGTATGGAGAAAGCACGATTGACTATCTATTATGATAACAGTGTAAAAATCACTCAACTGGAAGGCTCAATTAAGGAACCTGGGTATAAGAAACCTAAAAAGTTCAAGGATTCAGATATTTTGGATTATGCGACTAGCCCCTATGCAGGGTATGTGACGGACAATAGAGTGAAAGTCATCTCACCTGTTATCGCACGTTATCCAGCAGTGATAGAATATGAATATACAAAGAACTATGATGGAAGTTTTGTATACCCGAAATGGTATCCTGTTCAATATTATAGAGAAGCAGTCCTCTCTTCTGAGTTTACTGTCAGTTTTCCAAAAGGAATGAAGCTGAGAATCCGAGAACATAATACAACTCCTAAAACTAAAAAAGTGGTTGGAGATAAGGAGGTTTACCAATGGAGTTTAAAAGATTATTCTCCTAAAAAGAAGGAATATAAAAGTCTTCCTTTTACCTCTATTTTTCCTAATGTATCCGTTCAACCTTACAGCTTTATCTATGAGGGAACAAAAGGTAGCTTAGAAACGTGGTCCAACTTTGGAGATTACATTGTAGGACTAAATAAAGGAACGAGGGATCTTTCTCCTGAAGTGATTGCTGAAGTGCAAGAAATGACGAAAGATGCAGCGAATGATTTAGAAAAAGCTCAGATAATCTATGAGTACATGCAAAGTAAAACGAGGTATGTAAGTATACAATTAGGTATAGGAGGTCTAAAACCATTCAATGCAAGCGAAGTACATGAGAAAGGATATGGTGATTGTAAAGGGTTATCGAATTATACTTACAACTTGATGAAGGCCGTAGGTATAGATGCTCGATATATCATTATTAAAGGAGGAAGAAAGTACACCACTGTTGATGAAGAAATGGTGGGGTCACAATTTAATCACGCTATTTTATGCCTTCCGAATATTGTAGATCAAGATACAGTGTGGTTAGAATGTACTTCTCAAATGAGTCCTTTTGGTTATATTGGAAGATTCACTGGAAATAGGAAAGCACTTGTTATTGAGGAAGGGAATAGTAAGTTAGTGGATACAAAACAATATACGGCAGAGGATAATCTTCAAGAGAGAAAAACAACTGTTAAACTAAAACAAGATAAAAGCGTTTGGATACAAACTCACTTGACAGCGAAGGGTTTTCAATATGGTGGATATAATCGTTTAGAAAGAGAATCTGAAGAAGATCTAAAGAAGGAGTTTTTGAAGAAATATGCACTATCTGCTTCTGAGTTGGAATCTATTGAAGTACAGAACGATAAAAGTTATCCAGATCCTACATTTACAATGGACTACACTATCAACGTTCGAAATTACAGTAAGATCGTCAATGGAGGTATGTCTTTTAACCTATTTCCTTATAAAGGAAGTTATAGTCAACCCAAAAGGTATCGATCACGAAAAACTGATTTTGTCATTGATTACCCATATACAGATGTGGATACTGTAGATATTTATCTTTTAGAAGGGATGATACAGAAAGCATTACCTACAGCTCAATCGTTAGAGTCTGAATTTGGCAACTACTCCACATCAGTAGTTAAAAACGGAGAGAATTGTATTCGCCTTATTCGAAAGTTGACGATCAAGAGAGGAGTTTATGCTAAGGAAAAATATGGTGATTATTACAGCTTTATGAAAAAGGTGAGATCGTATGATTCAATGGCGCCTTGGATGGAATATTCTCCAGATTATAAAGATGATGAAGATGATTTGTAGTGATAACTTCCTATTAAAATACAAACGAGGTCATTTTGATTTGGTTCAAAATGACCTCGTTACTTTTATAAATAACCCCTTACAGGTTTTTAAATTTCATCTAAAAGTGCAATTGTGGTACGACGGTTTAATTGATGTTCTTCCTCCGTTTGTGCATTGAATTCAACAGGAAGAAGTTCCCCATAACCTTTTGCTTCCAATCGTTCTGGATCAATTCCTCTACTCACAATATATTCAACGGCTGCTTCAGCTCTTTTTTGTGATAACTTTAAATTGTATTTTTCTGAACCTCTATCATCAGTGTGAGAGCCCAATTCAATGATAATATTAGTATGCTGTTTTAAAAGTGTTACTAACTTATCTAGTTCTCTAGCGGCATCAGGTCGAATACGGTAATCATCGAAATCATAAAAGATGTTGTTCAATGTGATCTCACCTTCTTCGATTAATTCATCATAGAAATCTTTTGTCAATTCAACTTCAGATTCTAAAGTCCAACTGATTATTTTTTCTGGAAGGTCTTTGATATCTTCTTGATCCACTTCCTTATCAGCAGTAGTATAATAGACTGAGTCTTGGAAATATTTGTCTTTATCCCCCATCAAAATATACTCATCTCCCATTGTTAACTGCGTCTTGAATTCGTATCGCCCCTCTTTATTGGAAACTACTTTTTCAATCAGTTCCATTTCAGGAGTATACAACGTCACATCAACCCCAGCCAAAAGAATTTGTGTAGTGTCTTTGAGCGAAAATGCAGTACCCGCTAAGAAATATTTTACAGGTTTTAAGATAGGTGTTTGATCTGAGAAGAAATAAATATGGTCTGTAGCTGATTCACCTTCTCTTTCAGTTCTGCTAGAAGTGAAAGCCCCGAATCGTTTTTCCATAAAAACTAGACCGAAATCATCAGCAGAAGAGTTAAAAGGCTTACCCATATTTCTGATTCTGATTTTTTTGTTTTTACGAGTGGCTTCAAAAAGGTCTAACCCGCCTAAACCGGGGTGTCCATCTGATGCAAAATACATTTTACCTGTTGGGGCCACAAACGGGAACATATCATTTCCTCTTGAGTTGATTTTTGGTCCCATGTTTCTTGGTTTACCCCAAGTACCATTTGTATTTAACTGAGACCTATAGATATCAATACCGCCGTATCCACCTTTTCTATTGGAAGCGAAGTACAATGTTTTTCCATTGGTAGATAGTGCGGGGCTTGCATCCCAAGACTGAGGGCTACTAATATTTAATATTTTTGGTTCTGTCCATTTCCCACCTTCCAATCTTGATTCATAAAGGTCTACTTCTTTGTAATTTTCCTTATGATGACCACTATTACTTTTGGCAAAAATCATATAATTTCCTTCACGGTTGAACGTTGCGGAAGCTTCATGGAAATTAGGATTGTTGATTAAGCTGTCGAAGAAAGTAACGGTACCATTGCAGCTGTCAGCCTTATCAAAAGTGTAACGATATAGGCTAGAATACCCTTCGCCAGTACCATGATAAACTGCATTTTTACTATCTCTTGTAGAAGCAAAAATCATATCTCCTTTTAAGAACATTGGAGAATATTCAGATGCCTCGGTATTAATAGCATCACACTTTGTGACTTCAATAAATGGATCTACGACTTTAGAAAGGCTGTCTACCATATCAATCTGCTTGATTTCATCCTTCGCTCTACGAATCAATTGACGATCGCTTCCCTCTTTTGCATATCTGGAAAATAATTTCCTTGCCTTTTCATAATCCCCTTGCAGTTCTAAACCATAAGCATAATAGTAGTACATGTCCATATTTTCATATCCGCTGTCTTTCGCCTTTTTGTAATAAGGTAAGGCTTCTATCAGGCGGTTGGACAGACGGTATGCTTCAGCTATTTTAAAATAAGCTTCAGGTTTCTCCTTTTTGTATTTGTCTGAGGATACAATGTTTTCATATTTATGTATAGCAGGCTGGTATTCACCATTGTCAAAGTGCTTTTCTGCTACTGAAAGTGGAGAGGAACAGCTTCCGAAGAGGCTTGCGATTGATATTGCTATAAGGAGACGCTTCATATTTATTTAGGGCGTGCAATGGTTTGCTGAGGTTAGTAAAAAAAGACTACTGTATAGAAGTTAGGAGTTTGTTTACTTTTGTGCAAATATTGAGGTATAAAAATAGCCTTTATCCAAATAAAAATCTTGGATAAAGGCTATTTTTCAGAGTAGAGATTTTACTCTATCACTCATTTATGCATCAATCTTTCCTTCAAAGACAGGGGTTGCTGGCCCTGATAGAATGATATTGTCGTATTTTTTATCTTCCACTTTGTTGAAACCAACAGCAAGGTTACCACCTTTTACTCTTATAGCAATTGGTGAAGCCATTCCTTTTTCAATATTAGCAGCAATTGCACAAGCGGTTACACCTGTACCACAAGCTAAGGTTTCATCTTCAACACCTCTTTCGAAAGTATAAACAGTAAGTGCTTGATCACCTGTTACTTCAGCGAAGTTGACATTCGTACCTTCTTCATTGAAGCGCTCATTATGACGGATTGCTTTTCCTTCTTCAACCGTATCAAAGTTTTCTAGAGTACTTTCAAAACGAACATAATGTGGGGAACCTGTATCCATAAAATAATGGTCAGCGTTTACCTCGATTTCACCCGGAGGGTTCATTTTTAAATGTACGGTATTGGATTCGTCCAACTCAGCTTCATGCTCACCATCTGCAGCCCAGAACTTTGTTTTGGTTTCGAATAAACCTAAAGTATGTGCAAAACGAACTGCACAACGACCGCCGTTGCCACACATAGAACCAAGGTGTCCATCTGCATTAAAATAAACCATATCAAAATCATATCCTTCCTTCAAACGGATAAGGATAAGGCCGTCGCCACCAATACCGAACCTTCTATCGCATAAGAAAGCCACCTTTTTATAATCATTAATGTCAAACTTATTGTCTCTGTCATCAATCATTACAAAGTCATTTCCTGCGCCTTGGTATTTCCAGAAGTTTATCATTTTGTTATCAGATTCTATGATTTATTATAAATTATCGAAAGGATGGGTGTGATTTTAAATTTATTCACAAGTGTAGTTCCTTTACACTACAAAAATATTGAGATAATTATTGAAAAAAAAGCAAATAATTGTAGATGTGTAGGTTTACCGATAAGAATTCAAACCGTAAGAGTGTTACTTTGATGTTTAATCCGTAACTTTCGTGACAAAACAAACAGATAGAACTATGCATAGAATTGATGAATTATTTCAGAGAAAGAAAGAAGACGTCTTAAACATTTATTTTACAGCAGGTTTTCCAAAGTTAGAAGATACAAGAGTAATTCTTAAAGCACTTCAAGACTCAGGTGTAGACTTGATTGAGATTGGAATTCCCTTTTCAGATCCTGTAGCGGATGGCCCTACAATCCAAGACAGTAACCAAGTGGCTTTGGATGGCGGTATGACTATGCATAAGTTATTTGAACAGTTAGAGGGTTTCAGAGAAGAGGTACAAGTACCAGTAGTGGTAATGGGTTACTTTAACCCAATTATGCAATACGGATTAGAAAAGTTCTGTAAAGATGCTCAGAGAGTAGGTATTGATGGTATTATTGTTCCAGATTTACCAATGATCGAATATCAAATGAACTTGAAAAAGATGTTTGATGAGCACGGTATCAGAAACACATTCTTGATCTCGCCTCAAACTTCTGAAGAGCGTATCCGTGAGATTGATGAAAACACTGAAGGATTTATCTATATGGTATCTTCTGCAAGTGTAACCGGTGCAAAAACAGGAATTTCTGATACTCAAGTAGATTACTTCAAAAGAATTGAAGACATGAACTTGAAAAATCCAAGATTGATCGGTTTTGGTATTTCAGACAATCAGTCATTCAAGCAAGCGTCATCTTACGCAAATGGAGCTATTATCGGTTCTGCTTTCGTAAAATTGATCAAGGAGTCAAAGGACCTGCCTGCTGATATTAATACTTTCGTAAAAGGAATTAGAGGAGAATAATTTTTCTCTTTTTATGATATAGAAATGCTATTGGGTTTTAGGCCTGATAGCATTTTTTTATGCTCTATACCACCGTCTTTTATAGATTTTCACCTCTAACCTCTAACCTCTAACCTCATCCCTCTTCCCTACAAAGACCCCCTTCTCTTCATCAAAAATGGAACTTTCACACTTTCCAGTTTCTTATTGATAATCTGAAGAGCGGCAATTTTTCCCATATCTCTAAAAGATGCAGTAATCACTGTAATACCATCACCGCCGACCACTTCTTTCAATGGAGAATCATTATAAGAGATGATTCCTACGTCTTTACTCAATACAAAATTATTGGCCTTACAATCTTTGACGATATTGGTTAGGTCTTGGTCATCCGTACTAATATAGAGAGTGTCTTTTACAATTTCGCCGACTTTAAATTGTGAGGTGACATTGTAAGGTAAGTTGAAATGTATGCAGAAACGTACAAATCCAGACCAAATGTCTCTCAAGGCCCTGGTGCTATCTTTGGCAATGACAAGATGGATTTTTTCAAAATTGAGTATGGGTTTGATATTCTGTTGAAGAGTATTGAAAATATCTTCAGAAAAATCTTCGTACACACTTGGTATTTCTTTACTAAGGTTACTTTCTGCTCTTCCCAGCAATAACAATTTATGGGAGGGAAGGAGTTGCAGTACCTTTTCAACATCTATATCGTCTACCTGATTGAAAATGGGAATTATACCAAAATAGTTATAGTTGTTTTTCTGTTCAGTGATGATTTTCTTCAAATGTGATAAGCTACCATTATGTAAAAGTAAATCCGTTTCTAAGTGGTTCTCGGATGTTTTGACAAATGATTCATAGAGCTTTTTCTTGGAGCTACTCATTTTATTAAATATGAGTAATACTTTTATTTTTCCTAAAGACGAATTACTCATCACAAAAGTACCTTTGCCTCTAACACTAATGATAAAGTGTTCCTCTTTCAGAATTTTATAGGCCTTTTCAATTGTATCTTTTGATACATCAAGATTATAGATTAATTCATTAAAAGAAGGCATACGGTCTTCAGCCTTTAAGACACCTAGTTTGATTAGGTTTTTGAACGTATTACTTAATTGAACATACTTGGGTACATTCTGTTTACTTTCTTCTTGAAAAATGGTAGACAACTGCTCAACGTAATCAGTCATTGTTTATGCGGTAGGTGTGTTTATCGAAGTTGAGTGTTCCAACTCTTATTTGCACTATGAAGTTAAGTAGAAATTTTCAAAAAGAAATATAAAATAATATTCGGAGTACAAAATGTACGATATTTTACATTCTGAATATTATTTGGAAAGAATTGAGCATTTTTGTGGAGGGAAGAGGGAAGAATTAAGAGGGAAGAGTTAAGTATTATGATTACACTTTACTAAAAAGTATCAACAGTTTTCTTTCGATTTGACGTGAATACCGCTTTTTAGGTGTTCACAGTAAATTTTTTTAAGAATAATCTCTTCCTTCTTACCTCTTACCTCATCCCTCTTTCCTTAAATAAGAATTATATTCTCTTGAGGTTCGAAATTGGTGAAGCTATATTGGTAGCTTGATCTGATTTCCTCAGCAGTTTCGTCAAACAAGAAGAAAGAAGCTCCTAATACGGTTGTTTCTTTTTCCTGAATGGTTTGAATCTTTAAGTTGGTTTCGTTCGACTTCAATTGATTCCAATAATCGTTTTTGGCACCACCACCTACTACAGTGATTTGCTCTACTTTGAAGTTTCCTACGTCTTCCAAGATGCTTACCGCTTTTTTCAATTGCTTGCTTAAGCTTTGCATACATGACTTGAAGATGTCTCCACGATTAGAAGAAAGCTCTAATGAAGAAATATTGATCGTTTGATCCGGTTGTAACTTTGGTTGATAAACGTCTGCTTCCAAATCAGATTTCATAGCTTCCGCAATCATCGTTTGGTATACTACATCATCTGCAAGATCAGCAAAGAAAGTATTTTTCACCCATTCGATATTGGCAGATGCCATCCACTGAAGACCGATGTTGTATTGTCCTTTGGCAGGGTCAAATTCTACCGTAATTCCGTGTTCTGCTAATTCCGGTTTTAGGTTTACTTCTTTGGCTTGTACCATCAATATCTCCCAAGTACCCGAACTTAATACAGCGTTTGTCAGATCAACACCCGCACCGAATAAGGCAAACTGCGTATCATGACCAATACTCTTTACAGGAATTCCCTCAGGAAGACCTAATAACTGAGCACCACTTTGGTTTAATTCACCCACTTTTTCTCCTGCATATTTCATTTCAGGGAAAAGGTCGCGGTCTAAACCAATTTTATCTAAAATCTCTTGATCGAAATCTTGAGACACTAAATTACATAACTGAGCAGTACCGGCCATGGTGTGATCCGTATAGAACTGATCTGTCAATTTATAGCCAATCAAAGAAGAAATAAATAACCAGTGCTTGGCTTCCAAAATCGTTTCCGCTTGGTTTTCCTTGTACCAGATCATCTTATTGATGGTATTAAAACTGAATGCTCCCACACCTGTTTTCATCAATAATTCTTCTTTAGAAAAATACTTATCTATAGTATCAAGAACTGGAATAGTACGTTGACATTTCCATGAGATCACAGGACTTAATAATTGTCCGTCTTCACCCACAAAAGCACCATCTACACCAAATGTGCTGATACCAATGCTCGCAATTCTTTTATGGTCTACTAATTCGATTACTTTTTGAGAACAGTAGCTTAGCTTGTCCATAATTTCCTCAATGTCCCAGATCGTATACTCTTCGTTCGAAGGATCAGGTCTAGAGTTATTATTTACAGCGTATTTTGCAACTACTTGTCCTTCTTTATCAAGGATAATGGCTCTGATATTTGTCGCTCCACAATCCAGAACAACCGCTAAATCTTTTGTCATAATAGATTAATTTTTTAATGAAAAAAGGCTACCAAAATTGATAGCCTTCAGAGCACATTTAAGACCTCCCTTTTAGTGATAATCCATCCTTTCAGAACGTGAGTTTATTAATTTTATCAACTATAGCACCACTATTTTCTCAAAAATTAATTTCCTCACAACCTAAAATGAAGAATTATCACTACTAAAATTTAGGCCTTTAATGTGCTCTTAGTGATGATAGTCTTCCTATTTATATAAAGGCCCGTAATTAGAGCAAGCTCTGTAATCGGCCCCTTCAGCATCCATTCCGTGACCAGCCCATGAGCTAGGTCTGAATACATTGTTCGTATCCACGTTGTGCATACAAACAGGGATTCTAAGCATTGACGCTAAAGTGATTAATTCTTCGCCATAGTGACCGTAAGAGAATGCACCGTGATTAGCACCCCAGTTCGCCATTACTGAATAAACGTCTTTGAACGCACCTTCACCTGTTAATCTTGGAACGAACCAAGTCGTAGGCCAAGTCTCATTTGTTCTTTGGTCTAATGCTTTGTGCACATGGTTAGGAAGATCAACACTCCATCCTTCAGCCAACTGAAGTACAGGTCCTATACCTTTGATGATGTTGATTCTCGCCATAGTGACAGGCATTCCACCTTTTGTTAAGAACTGAGAAGAATAGCCACCGCCACGGAAGTACTCGTGAATGGCGGCAGGCCATTTCGTATTCAGTAAGCATTTTTCTTTTTCCTCTTCTGTAATTTCCCAGAACGGCTTCATTACTGGGTTACCTTCAGTATCTGATTGCTGACCAGTACCGTCTAATGTAGCAGAACCTGAGTTGATCAAGTGGATCACACCGTTACCTGCTAAACCTTCTAAACGCTCGCCAGTTACTCTTTCGATGGAGTCCGCAGACCAGAAAGTTCTAACGTCACAGAATACTTGTGCTTGGTTGGTTAATAGGTATCCGAATAGCATAGAAACACCGTTTAAAGCGTCATTTTCTGTAGCCATCATGTATGGATTTCTAATACCATTCCAGTCGAACGAAGAGTTCAAGATCGCTTCCATAAAGTCACCGTTTGGTTGGAAGTCAGTCCATTGTCTTTGTCCTTGGAAACCAGCAGCAATGGCATTGTGACCTAAAGCCTCTTCACCAAATCTTGCCTCTTTTAATTTATCATTGCCTTGCATTAAATCTTTACAGATCAAAGTCATTTTCACAACTTTCTCCCAGATTTTCGCTTTTTCAGCATCTGTTCTCTTAACACCTTCTTCGTTTAAGTCAATACCTTCCTCACAGTATTCTTTTGTCCAAGCCAATGCTTTTTCATATTCTGCTTGATCGAAAATGTTTTCTTCGATACGTCTTGAGATCTCAGACATATCTACATATTCGTTTCTCATGCCAAGGTATTCTTGGAAGAATGTCTCATCTACGATTGATCCCGCGATACCCATTGATACCGAACCAATAGAAAGATACGACTTGCCTTTCATGATAGAAACTGCTAAACCTGACTTCGCAAACTTTAATAATTTTGCTTGAACGTCAGATGGAATATTAGTATCACCAGCTTCTTGTACCTCATGAGAGTAGATACTGAAAGCTGGAACACCTTTTTGTGAGTGACCCGCTAATGCTGCCGCTAAGTATACAGCACCTGGTCTTTCTGTACCATTGAATCCCCAAATTGCTTTAGGAATGTGTGGCGTCATATCAATTGTTTCACTACCATAGCACCAGCATGGCGTTACAGTGATAGACACACCCACGTTTTCTTTTGCGAACTTTTCAGCACATTCTGCTGCTTCTCTTACTCTACCAATTGTCGAATCTGCAATCACACATTGTACAGCTTCACCTGTTGGGTATTTTAGGTTTTCCTCTAAGAACTTCTGAACGGTTTTCGCCATTTCCATTGTTTGTTCCTCAAGGCTTTCACGAACGCCTCCTAGTCTGCCGTCAATTGTAGGGCGGATACCAATCTTTGGTAAGTTAGATGCTGTTAAGATCATAATTGTATTATATATATAGTTCCGATGTCCTCCTCAAAAACTTAGTATATGTTTTATACATATGCATTTGATCAACATTTCATTTCAGATTTTTGAAGAGTTACCTATTGTTGTTTGTTTCGTGTTGATGATACAATTATAGAGGGCTGAAAATGAAAAGACAATGCAAACGTTTGCATTTTTACGCTTCAAAACGTATCATTGAGCATCAAAACCTAATCATGATGTGATGAAAAAATCTAGGAAATCTACTCTGACAGACTTAGCCAAAGCGATAGGAATGAATGTTTCTACTGTTTCAAGAGCATTAAATGATCATCCAAAAATTAGCAACAAGACCAAAGCAAAAGTGAAAGCTTTGGCAGAGAAAATGGACTACAAACCCAATCCATTGGCGCAAGGGCTTAAGAAACAGGATACTAAGACTATTGGTGTGATTTTCCCAACTTTCGATACCAATTTCTTTTTTAGAGTATTAAAAGGGATAGAAAAAGTGATGCATGACAAAGGGTATCAAATTATTATCTCAACAGCGGGTAACTCGGCTGCTCAAGAAAAAGAAGCTTGTCAGGCTTTATCATCTTATCACGTTGGAGGAATTATCATTTTCCTATCTTATGATCATGAAGATCCATCCTTTCTGATCGATATTCAAGACGAAGGTATTCCACTTCTATTTATGGACCGTATTTATGAAGAGATTGATGCCAACTATGTAGTGAGTGATGACTTTAAAGGAATGTTTGAAACGGTATCCGATTTTATTGATAAAGGATGTAAGAATATTGTACATATCAAAGGAAGTGAAGAAGTGTCTACATCTTTCAGTCGCTTGCAAGGATATCAAGAAGCATTAAAAGAAAAAGGAATAGAAGTGAACCCAGATTTTATCATTAAGTGTGAACATGAATCTGAAGTGAAATCAGGTCTCCGTAATTTATTGAGAAAATATACTATTGAAGATATCGACCTGATCACTTGCTTCAATGATTATTATGCATTTCAAGCCTTAGAACTTTTAAAAGAAAAAAATATTAGTGTTCCTGATGATGTATCATTATTAGGATTTGCCAATGACCCTTTATCAACCTACACTTCTCCAAAACTTTCCACCATCAATCAACCTGCCGAGCATATGGGTGTTCAAGCTTCTTATTTATTATTGGATGAAATGGACAAAAATAGAAAAGGAGAAAATTATCAGTATCAGACAAGCATGGTCAATACCTTTTATTTGAAGAGAGAAAGCACGAAGTGAGCGAGCAAATATAAAGAGTTGATAAATTTATTTTAGAAGTGTTTTTATTTAAGTATTGCTATTATTTCGAATTCAAACGATAAAAAGAGATCGTTCATATTACATTATGTAGCGTATTATTTTCAGCTGATCAAAATAGAATAATAGATTGAGTATTTTTGATTTGTAATACTTCAACCCATTCAGTTACAAAAATATTTTTTAGATGAGAACAATTTTTTCCACTCTTACAGTGATTTGCATTATGATGTTTTTGGCATCATGCCAAAAAGTAAGTCAAAAAGAAGATGTAACAAGTAAGCCTAATGTGATTATTGTGATTACTGATGATCAAGGGTACGGTGATATGGGAAATACTGGGAATAAAATTATCCAGACTCCTGCAATTGATAATTTTTCAACACAAGCTATCAATTTAACCAACTATCATGTGTCAACAACTTGTGCTCCTACACGAGGAGCCATGATGACAGGACGAAATCCGAATAGAAATGGTGTGTGGCATACAATTAAGGGAGCATCAATGCTCAATGGAGATGAACTAGCAATGCCAGAAGTTTTCAGACAGAACGGTTACAGCACAGGGATGTTTGGAAAATGGCACTTGGGAGACAACCACCCCTTTAGACCACATGATAAAGGCTTTGATGTAGCCTTTTATCATGGTGGCGGGGGTGTTGGACAAACGCCAGACTACTGGAACAATGACTACTTTGATGATACTTATTTTAGAAACGGAGTACCAGAAAAGCAAGAAGGCTATTGTACAGATGTATGGTTTAGCGAAGCCATCCAATTTATTGAAGACAACAAAGACAAGCCCTTCTTCACTTACTTGAGTTTAAATGCTCCTCATGGTCCTTACAATGTACCTGATGAGTATTATAATAAATATGCTGAAGAGAAAAACCTTCTGGAAACTCAAAAAAGGTTTTATGGAATGATCACTAATATTGACGACAACTTCAAAGTGTTATTAGCGAAATTGGATGAATTGAAAATTGCTGATAATACTATTGTGATCTTCACCTCAGACAATGGTACTGCAGCAGGATACAAGCAAAATAAAAAGACAAAGAAATACTACGGTTACAATGCAGGTATGAGAGGAACCAAGGCAAGTCATTATGATGGCGGACACCGAGTACCTTTTATTATCAGATGGCCAAACGGTAAACTTACAGGTGGTAAGCATTTAAATGAGTTGATCGCTCATGTAGATCTATTACCTACATTAACACAGTTTGCAGGTATTGATTTCAAGCCTAAAAAAGAAATGGACGGTGTGGATGTGAGTACTTATCTTCAAAAAGAAGAAAAACCAAAAGATCGTATGTTAGTGGTAGATACACAACGTATTCCTTGGCCAAGAAAAGGAAAGCAAAGTTGTGTGATGCAAGGAGATTGGAGATTGATTGATGGAAAAGCACTTTATAACATCTCTGAAGATCCAGGACAAACGAAAGATCTTGCAGCTCAATATCCAGAGAGAGTAGCTAAAATGGATGCGTTCTATAATACTTGGTGGGATGGTATGATCAAGGAAACGAAATATTCTATCATTAATCTAGGAGTAGATTCAGTAGATGTATTGACTTGTCACGATGCCCATACGCCATTAGGAGTTAACCCTCCTTGGAATCAAGGATTGATTCGTGCAGGTAAGCCAATGGAGCCCGCAAAGATATTAGTCAATTTTACAAAAGAAGGTACTTATAAGTTCGACTTAAGCAGATGGCCTGAAGAAAGTGGATTAGCATTAGGTGCTTCAATTGAAGATGCATATCCTGCAACAAAAGCTACGAATGCGAGGGTAAGCGGTAAGGCGATTCAATTCAAAACCGCTCACTTGAAAGTAGGAGAAAAAGTATATTCTGTAGAAGTAGACAACACATTGCCTTCTGCAACTATAGAAACGAAATTAACTAAAGGTGATACAGAATTGACAGCTTGGTTTACAACTGTTGATGGAACAGAGACAAATGCTTTCTACATTTATGTTGAAGGGAAAACGGAAACTATATAGTCGCAGTAAATTTCTATTAATTAGACAAAGGCACCTTTTTTAGTTTTGCCAACATTAAATTACGGTGTTTTGGAAAGTGTTTAGACTACCACATTTTTTGTGGTAGTCTTTTTATTTAGGTGTGATTGAACAAAATGGATTAAGTAGATAGTAGGGGAAAATGATTCAAAAGTAGTATTAAGGGCAGGCCTATTATGATCTTAGTACTTTCATCCTGTTAATCAAGGTTTAATTCTCTCTTTCTATTTTTTAGAAGGTCAGCCACATCAATTTCATCACCGTTACTAATACTCTTGTCAACAGTAAGCAGGTTATAATTGCGACCTTTCATTCTAAATAAAATTTCTTGTCCCATTTTTAAATCTACACCACTTTTAGAAAAGGGCGATAGATTAGGGTTCATGACGGTCGGAATGATCAATGGAATGGATTGAGCACTTTTATTTCGAAGCGTAAAGCTCACGTATTCACCCTGTTTTTCAAAAACAGCTCTACTTTCTTTGGTGACTTTTAATTTGATAGTGACAGAGTGATCCATCTCGTTTTTGACAGTCAATTTATTTTCCCTTTCTACCATTACATCTGCATTTGCTCGAGGAGCTAAGCCAAACCCTCTTATTTGCTGTTCAGTTGACTTAGACAATACAGCAATTCCTACGTCATCACCACCATTTTTGATACTAGCTCTAAAGACATCCATATTAGGATAATCAATTTCAATACTGCTGTTAGGAGGTACTACAAGTGCTGTTTTTGTAGTAGTACAAGAGGAAATAAGGAATAAGGCAATGAGTTGTAAAACGATAGTTTTCATCAGATTAGACTTTTAGTTAGAAAAGAGTAGTTGCGATGTGAGCATTCCACAAGAGAACTGAATTAGGTTTGTATTGTTTATAAAAAAGTTAATAGTTTATATATGATCTAAGAATTATTCTATTTTAATGCTGTTTTGTTTAAAAGTGTATGTATTTAATCTGTATTGTAGAAGTCCGAAACTTCTTACGGTCTTTAAAATACAAATGACGCTATCGCTTAACATCTGCGCTAAAAGTACATAGACCCATGGCACGGATGTTAAACGATAGCGTCAACTGTTTAGATCACTAGAAATCTTCCGATTTCTAATAAGAATTACAATTTCGCCTTAAACCAATCGCTTCCTTTAGCAACCGCTAAACCTACTTCTTCTTCCTGGTCATAAAAATTAAACTGTTGGATTGGAGACTCTAATTCAGTATCTAACCAAACTAATTCTTTGTCATCAGTGGCAATTTTCTCGAAGAAATTTTTAGTGTATTGAGGAAGTACACAACCGTCAGAATGAATCATTAATGTGGGTGCTTGAAGTTTGGGAGCATACGGCATTGGGTCTAATGTCAACCAATCTTCCCAGCTCATTACTGCAAATTTATCATTGCTCCATTCTTTCACACCACCTCTTTCTGGGTTCAAATAATAATCATAATTACCATACATTGCTGCGGCCGTATTGGTAGTAGAAATTGTTTCGATATATTCTACCACGCCCTCCTTCGCAAATGCTTCTTTTGCTTTACGAGCGGCTTCAATTTTAGTATTCACACCTTCTTCTCCACCATAAAACAGTTTCACCGCCTCATCGTCTTGCAACCAAGACGCAGCAGTTACAACTGCCTTAATTCTATCATCACCCGAAGCAGCCATTAGTGTATACATTGATCCTGCACACACGGCAAAAGCACCAATTCTTTTTGAATCTACCTCAGGAAGACCTTGCAAATAGGAAACGGCATTTTTGATATCCTCTACTTTCATTTCAGGGTTTTCCCAAAACCTTGGTTCGCCTTCACTTTCACCATAGTTTCTAAAGTCAAATGCTAAGGTAATGAAGCCTTCTTGAGCAAATTTTTCAGCATATAATCCAGCCATTTGCTCTTTTACAGTAGTCCAACTTCCAGAAACAACAATGGCAGGGTATTGTGTTCCCTCAGTGTAGTTAGATGGGAAAAATAAGTGACCTGATAAATTAAATCCTTCGCTTTTAAAATTAATCTTTTTCATATCAATAAATGGTAGTGTTTTGTGTGATTACTTAATTTGATCCAATAAGCCGAAACCTTTAGCAGCTACTATGGGGTTGAATATTTCTACGTATTCAGTAATAAGGCCTTCTTCATTAAATTTGAAAGTGGCGTAGTAGTCATTTTCATACCATCCCGCATTTTCTTTCAATTCAATTTTACCTTTGAATTTCACGAATGTCATCTTTGATGCTTCCATTACGTGAAGTTCTTCTATAGGAAAAAGCATTTGTTCAAAATTTGGAAAAACAGGTTCCCAATACGCTTTGATTGCTTCTCTTCCCTTGGCTCCTTCTGGAAATAAACCAGAGTGATAAGGGTTGATATGAACACCGTCTTCAGCAAATAATGCCACTACTTTTGAGAGGTCTTTGTCTTCTAATGCTTTCAAGAACGCAATAGTATTTTCTTTCATTTGATCTATTTGAATACTCATGATAATGGGTTATTTCGTTATGTTTTCGATGGCTTTTTGAGGAAGAGAAGTGTTACCATCTTGGTATTTAAAATTGAATTTCATTTTACTCACTTTCCATTCATCACTTATCAATACTAACTCGAAGTTATAAGTACCTACAACTGTCCAGACATTTCCTCTCTCATCTTCCAAAAAATGTGTAGCAGTACCATAGCAGAAAACCTGCGCTTTGTTATCTTCAATAGTCGAAATCATATTTCCCAATTGATGATGCGTATGCGTGAAACCAGGAAGAATGCCTTTCCATGCACTTGTGATTTCTTGAGGAGATAGTGTTGTAGCAGGATTTCCATTCATACTGGAATAATCAAGCTCCACCTGATTGGCAAAAATGACTTCAAGTCTTTCCCAATCCTGTTGGTCAGTTGCGATAAATATTTGTGTAACAGCTTTTTCTACGGAATTCATGAGCTTTGGCAATTAAGGTTATTGTTTTTCTTTTTGAACAATACAAATGTCGTTAGCATTGTTTTAAATGAATTTTCCGTTTCAAAGAAAGAAGTATAAATTTCAAAGGATGAGTTATAAAAGTGTTTTATAGGAAAGAAGAGGGGGAGATAAATCGAAGAGTTACTTTATTAAATAAATGATTTTGTTGTTTGAGCATCTCAAAACGATGAAGTTTTGATCGAGTTAACCTTTTAATAGTCGAGAGAAATGAAATTTAGCTTTTGACTTCAAAGCTTTGAATTTTTTGCTTCAAGACAAACCGAAGAGAAAAGAAGCTTGAAAGTTGACGATAATTTAATTTACTCTCCTTTCTTTCTATAAGCTCCTGGAGTTATTGTAGTGTTTTTTTTAAAAAATGCACTGAAGTTATTAGGAGCCTCAAAATGCAAACTGTAAGCAATTTCCTTCACATTTTTATTGGTTTGAAGCAATTCTGCTTTTGCTAGTTTCAAGATATGGTTATGAATGTGGTTTAATGCTGTTTTTCCTGTGATAGATTTGACAACTGCATTCAAATGATTAGGGTGAATGTTGAGTAATCCAGCGTAATAGGAAGGGGAATGTAAGTTGGCAAAAGTCTCCAATTGTGCATCCGGGTAGAAACTCGTTTTGATGAGTTTTTGAAATCTTGAAAGCAGTTTCAGATCAGCAGAACGTATTTGTTCATTAGCGACTTCATGATTGACATTTTTTTGAAAAAGACGCTTGATTTGATGGAGTAGTTGGAGGACGTATACTTGTATAAACTGAAATTTGTCCTCATGATCGCTATGATATTCTTGATGTATACGCTGATAAATTCCAATAATTTCAGGTAAATCCTGTTGATCAATTTCAAAAGGAATGGATTCGTCAATTTTTAAAAAAGGAAAATCATCCAATAAACGATCATAGTAATGTGAGGAAGCTAGGAAATCTTGTGAAAGCACAATATAGTAGCCCGTCCAGTCAGGTACAATATCCCAGGAGAGGATTTGAAAAGGAGAATTAAAAAAGATGGTTACTCCTTCAGGAAAGTCAGAATGATGTCCAGTAATTGCCTTTCCGCCACCATCTGCTTTTATAGCAATTGAATAAAACTCATGACGAAATGCAGGCATACTTTCGACCACTTTCCCCATATTATCCTCAAAGTTACGGATATCAAAGTGAGGATGCTGAGGAGCGTCGATTCCAATGGCTTGACAATATTCTGAAATGGTTTTGAAATGCTTCAAAAGACAAAGGATTAAAGTGAATAATTTTAATAAACTAAGGAACTTCAATTTTAAAAATAAAAAGCCCAACTCCAAAAATTGAAGTTGAGCTAAAAATCTGACGTGAATTATCTTTTATATCTAATCAGGACAGCTATCAACACCTGTCTTGATTAGATTTTAATACCTTTTAAATCTGATTTGAAGAGCTTCAGACTAATTTTATTTAAATCTTCTTCCTTCCCTTCAAAATGATAAGTCACATGATGATGTATTACGGAATCATTGACCCCCAATGCTTTTGCTGGAGAAGAGGACTCCAATTCATAAAATGGTCCCAACTGATCACCGTTTTCTAATGGACCATCATTGTAGGTGTTTACAGCATCTCCGGCGTAGGGTTCATCTTGCAGTTCCCACATAGAGTTAACATAGTCTTGATCATCATTGAAACTAAATTGAACGACTGTAAGTACTCCTTTTTCTGCATCATAACTTCCTAAAAGTGGCACTGTATTCTCAGGTCTCAGACCAATCTTACCTCTATGTGTACCATCACCTTTGAATAAAATCAGTTCATCACTGACTTTTAATTTATCAGAAGGAATAGCACCGAAATAGCTTTGATAAGCAGGAGCATTTTTAAAGGGAACCATGATAACCGTTTCGTCAGTGGGTTTCAACATGCCTAAAATCCATACCGACAATAAGCCAGATTCCTTATTCCACGCTTGCTTGCCTATGTTTTTAATGGTATTGACAGACTCAAATCCCACAAAATCCACCTCCATGTCTGAAAGGTCCAAGGCTAATTTTGCTTCTATTTCTGACCTTTCGAAGATACTTACCTCACGGTTTACCAAAATGTGGAAAGGAAAACCAGAATAATTAGTGAGTTTCATTTCCTTTTCGAAAACAGCTTTTGAAGAAGATTGAGCAATGACATCAAAACCTTCTGTGTCAATTTCCTTTGGTGTACGCCAATTGTCAAAAGTGAATTCCTTTTTTGGATCAAAGAAAATTGAATATTGTCCGCCTTCAGGTCCTAGCCAAAAGCGATCTTCTCCACCATAAACATTAATTTTTTCTTGTAATTCCTTTGAAGCAATAGCTTCATAGTTCAGCCAACCATAGCTGTTTCCACTGTCTCCTTGTGCCGAGCTTGACATAATTCGCCCTTGATAAGCAGGAACAATGGCCACTTTACTTTTTCCTGTACTGTTTTCTAATACGATTGTGGACTGATGGTCTTTTAGAAAAGATACATCATAACCAAATGATCCTTTTTGTAATTCTTGTTTGTTGTCACAACTTAATGAAGCGGTTAAACCCATGATAAATATAGTTTTTATAAAATAATTCATTTGTATTCAGTGCTTTATGGGAGTTGTATTTCTTTTAATCTTGAAAGTAAAAAAAACTCTATCATAAAAGATGAAGAGTTTTTCATAGTTATATATTCGTGTGTAAATTATAATGAATCCGTTTGTTAGTCGTATGAAAAGAGTAGACTTCTGTAAAGCCTATTGCTTTTCGTTCTTTCCTAAGAAAGAAGATTACTTTTCAGTATAGACCAATGAAGAAAATTTTGCATTGTTATTTTCAATTTCCCATTTGATCATCTGTGTTTTTAACCATTTTGATGCTTTGAGCCACTTTTTCTTTTTTAGATCGTTTTGAAGTATTGATTTAATGATCTGTTGCTCGTCGATGTTATTCTGAATTGAAAGTGTCATACTTTGTATTATTTATTAGTTAAAAAAATGGGTAAAGTGTTTGAAGCATGCCTAATAGGCACACCCCAAACGCTTTATCAAAATTAATTTTGTTGGATATACATTACTTTAGTTTGTAAGTATTCCTCTAAACCATGCTTACCATCTGCTCCACCGATACCAGATTTTCTAAATCCAGCATGGAATCCTTGGATAGCCTCAAAGTTTTCACGGTTTACATAAGTTTCACCGAACAACAACTCTTTTGTTGCACGAAGAATTTTATTGATATCGTTTGTATAAATTGAAGAAGTCAATCCATACTCACTGTCATTTGCAAAGTCAATAGCTTGATCGAATGATGAAACTTTCATTACAGGAAGTACTGGACCGAACGTTTCATCTTGCATGATCGTATGATCTTGCTCTACATTGGCAATTACTGTTGGTTCATAGTAGTATCCTTTGTCGAATTTAGATGATATTCTACCACCTAAAAGTACTTCACCACCTTGCTCAACAGCTCTTTTTACCAACTCATCAATTTTCAATAATTGCGTTTTGTTGATTTGAGCACTCATATCTGCTTTAGCATCAGTACGAGCATCGCCTACTCTTACTGCTTTCATTGCAGGAAGTAATTTTGTCATGAATTCCTCATACACTTCTTCCTCTACATATACTCTCTCTGCACAGTTACAAACCTGACCACTGAAGATTACTCTTGAAGCTACAATAGCTTTTACAGCCAAGTCTAAATCTGCATCTTTGCATACAATAGCAGGAGCTTTACCACCTAATTCTAAAGAAACTTTAGTAATATTTTTAGCAGCTGCTTCCATTACTTTCTGACCTGCTCCTACAGAACCTGTCAAACTGATGATTCCTACATCTGGATTTTCAGAAAGCGCCTGTCCAACTTCGTGTCCGTAACCAGTGATGATACTTAAAATACCGCTTGGTAAACCGATGTTTTCAATAAGACGAGCGAATTCTAAACAAACCATTGGTGTTTCTTCACTAATCTTTACTACACATGCATTACCTGTTACCAAAGAAGGAGCAATTTTACGTGCCATCACAAAGAATGGAAAGTTCCAAGGGCAAATACCTACAGCTACACCGATAGGTAATTTATGTAACATCATTTGCTCGTTTGGACGATCACTTTGGATGATTTCTCCTTCGTAAGACCTTGCCATACCAGCATAATAGTCAAAATAAACTGCTGTAACATCAATTTCAACTTGTGCTAAGCCCATTACTTTTGCTTGCTCAGTTGCGAGAGTTTCAGCTAAAAATACACGGTTTTCTCTAATCACCTGTGCCATTTTCTTTAAGTACTCCGCTCTTTCTACTGCTGGTAATAATCCCCATTTAGGTTGAGCGGCCTTTGCTGCGGCTACAGCTTTGTCTGCATCTTCTTTTGTACCTCTTGGAGCAAGGGCAATTACTTCCTCATTACAAGGGTTCAAAACTTCAATGTGATCTGCTGTACTGAAAAAAGAGCCCGCAATATATTGTTGGTAAGTTTTTACATCTGTCCCAACGTCATAAGTGTAGTTTGACATAGTGTTTATCGTCTAAAAATATGTGTAATAATTCAATATTTGGATGTTCATGTTCTCTGAACTTACTGCTAGTTACGACTATATTTTATACTAAATGTCCTGTACTTTCCTGCTTTTTATACAGGAAACCAAAGGATAGTTTCCTGTTTTAATACCGCTAAGTTTGAGGTATAATTTAGAAAACAGACAACAAAACAATTGAAGAAATGAATGCAGTTGCACCAATAAAGAAAGTAAAGAAATCAAAGAAAGATATACAAGAAGGAAGTAACTGGAAAATCACTCCAGAACTACCTCAATTAGAATATAACTGGGAAAAGGGGAATGACCCAGTAACGAGAGAAGAAGTAGAGTTATTCTTTAACTCTAAGCCTATCAAGAAACTAAAGAAGGAAATCTGTTTCGCAGGTAAGCGTTTATGGCAAAAAGGTTATGTAGATGGTAACGGTGGTAACATCACTGTTAGAGTTGGTGATAACTTAGTTTTATGTACGCCAACTTTAATCTCTAAAGGAGTAATGAAGCCAAAAGATATCTGTTTGGTGGATATGGAAGGTAACCAAAAAGCAGGTACCCGTCCAAGAACAAGTGAAGTGATGACGCACTTAGCCATTATGAGAAGAATGCCTACAGCAAAAGCTTGTGTTCATGCTCACCCTCCTCACGGTACTGCCTTTGCTATTGCCTCAATTGTACCTCCAACAGGTGTAATTCCAGAAGCTGATATTTTCTTAGGTCAAATGGGATTAGCAAAATATGAAACGCCAGGTTCACCAGAGTGTGCAGAAGTAGTGGGAGAAACTGCAATTGATCACCAAGCTGTATTAATGGAAAACCACGGTGTGATTGTATGGGGTAGCCATATTGAAGATGCTTACTGGAAAATGGAAAACGTAGAGGCAATCTGTCAAACAGTAGCAGTATCGACTACAGTTTCTCCTGAGATTTCTTGTGTAGGTATTGAAAAAGCACGTGATATGATTGCTATCAGAGAGAAGTTAGGAATGTACGATAAGCGTTCTAACTGGTCTGATGATGAGTTACTTCAAAATGACTTCTACAAGAAAGCAAAAGTAATCAACAGAAGATAATTGATGTGTGTCGGTTAATAGTGTGACTCATTTTTTTAATTACATTATTCAACTTTTTAAGCTATAGACGCCTACTTGTTAAGTTGGAATTGAAAAGGATTATCAATTTTTTCAAAAGTGACTTTATTTTTAGCTTAACAGAGATCACTAATAAGTACTTCTAGTACTTAAGTATTGCTTGCTTTTATGCAAGCAATACTTTTTCAAACCAATTGAACAGATTTAAACTGTTCATCAATGATGAAATGGAAGATTTTAGAATACCTTAAGGTTGTAAGCTGATCCGCCTCCATTTCAGTTTGTGAGATTGTTGATTCGAAATGGAATAGAAATTATTTGATTGAAAATTAACCTAATCACGTTCTTCAATGATAGATTCCAAAAGAAGAGTAGGACTCGTTCAGCGCTCTACTATCAAACAAGAACAACCATTTAATACTTGATTAAACTTATACCCTAACCTTTAGTTCAACAGTTATGGAAATTGGATTATTTATACCTTGCTATATAAATCAGTTTTATCCTGAAGTAGCAAAAGCTACGCTTAAGCTATTACAAAAGTATGGAAATGTAACTTACCCATTGAGTCAAACTTGTTGTGGTCAGCCAATGGCCAATTCAGGATGTGAAAAAGATGGAGTAGATGCTCTTAAAGTATTCTACGATAATTTTAAAGACTTTGATTACGTAGTTGGACCTTCTGCAAGTTGTGTCTTACACGTAAGAGAGCATGGAGCTCATTTATATCCAACTATGGCCCCAATGATCGATAAAGTATTTGATCTAACGGAGTTCATTTATGATGTAATGAAAGAAAAAGAGCTTCAAGCTGAATTCCCTCATAAAGTGGCAATCCATAAGAGCTGTCACGGACTAAGGGGAATGCGTTTGGGTCAATGTTCGGAAAGAGTAACTTGTGATGTTTCAAAGCAAGATGTACTCGTGGAGCAGGTAACAGGAGTAACATTGATCCAACCCAAAAGAGCGGATGAATGCTGCGGATTTGGAGGTACTTTTAGTGTTTCCGAACCAGACATCTCAGTACGAATGGGTACAGATAGATTGAAGGATTATATCGAGTCAGGAGCTGAATACATCACTTCTGGGGATATGTCATGTTTAATGCACCTTGATGGTATCATTCAGCGTGAAAAGCTACCAATTAAGGTGATTCATTTGGCTGAGATTTTAGCCTCAGAAATCAACTCAACAACTACTGATAAAGAAAAAGCTTATGTCAACGCAGTATAAAAATCATCCGGCAGGGGCGAAAGCATTTAATAAAAACCCTGAAAGAGTTTCTTGGCACGACAAAGCCTTATGGTTTGTTCGTGAAAAAAGAGATAAAGCAACACACGGTATTCCAGAATGGGAAGAGCTAAGAGAGATTGCAGCTCAAATCAAAGCACATACATTATCCCATTTAGATAAATATTTATTGCAATTTGAAGAACAAGCACAAGCCAATGGCATTCATGTACATTGGGCTAAAGATGCTCAAGAACACAATGATATTGTATTGTCTATTCTTCAAAAACACAACGTAAAAAACGTTGTAAAAAGTAAGTCTATGTTGACGGAGGAATGTGGCTTAAACCCCCACCTCAACCAACATGATATTGATGTGGTAGATACGGATTTGGGTGAACGCATAGTGCAGTTGGCCAAAGAACATCCAAGTCATATTGTACTACCTGCCATCCATAAGAAAAAGGAAGAAGTAGGTGAGCTTTTCCATGAGCATCTTAATACTGAAAAAGGAGCTACTGACCCCACCTACTTAACAAGAGCAGCAAGAGAACATCTTAGAGACAAGTTTTTACAAGCCGATGCGGCCATTACAGGAGTCAACTTTGCAGTGGCTGAATCGGGTGGTTTTGTCGTTTGTACCAACGAAGGTAATGTAGATATGGGAGCCAATTTAGCTCCAGTTCATATTGCTTGTATGGGGATCGAGAAAATTATTCCTAAGGTAGAGCATCTAGGGGTTTTCTTAAGGTTGTTAGCAAGAAGTGCAACAGGACAAGCCATTACTACTTACAGCTCACATTTCCATAAGCCAAAAGACGGTAAGGAAATGCACATTGTTTTAGTAGATAATGGTAGAACGGAACAATTGAGTAGAGATGATTTCAGAAAATCATTGAATTGTATTCGTTGTGGTGCTTGTATGAACACTTGCCCGATTTACAGAAGAAGTGGCGGTCATAGCTATACTTATACTATTCCAGGCCCAATCGGTTCTATTTTATCTCCAGGAAAGGACTTGAAGAAACATAGCTCGTTGCCATTTGCTTCTACACTATGTGGATCTTGTAGTGATGTTTGCCCAGTGAAAATTGATATTCATACACAACTCTATAAATGGAGACAGATCATTATGGAAGAAACCAATTATGATCCAGCCAAGAAGTTGAGTATGAAAATGGTAGGAAAAGCTATGGGAAATCCTAAGTTATTTAAGATGATCAGTAAAGTAGGAAATACCTTCTTGAAAGGTCCGAGAGTGTTGATTTATAATCCATTGAATACTTGGGGAATTAAGAGGGAACTTCCTGTTCCTACACAAACATTTGATGATTGGTACAAGAAAAACAATTCATAAAATGACAGCAAAAGAAAAAATCTTAAATAACATAAAAGGCCTTCAATTACCTTCTAAAGCTCAGCCTTTGGTGCCTATTTTTGAAGGACTATCCGATGATAAACACAGCTTCTTCTTGGAAACATTGGAGACGTTGGGTGTGGAAGTTATCATCAGTGAAGACAAAGCAGCATTAGCACAGCTTGTCGCTGAACGAGCGGAAGAAGGACCTGTTTATTCTTCTATTTCGGAACTAGGTTATACCAATACTTTAGAAAATACTGAAATGGCAGATCTTAACCTTTCGGTGATTGAAGGAGAATTAGGTGTAGCAGAAAATGGAGCAATTTGGATAGAAGGAGATGCTTTAACAGAAAGAGCATTGACCGCCATTGGTTCTCATTTGATGATTGTTTTACCTTATCAAAAAGTAGTCTGGAATATGCATGAGGCGTACACTTATGTAGAACCAAGACAAAGTGGATATGGAGTATTTATTTCAGGTCCATCCAAAACAGCAGATATTGAGCAGTCATTAGTAAAAGGTGCTCATGGTGCCAAATCGTTGACTGTCTTTATCCAAAAATAAAAAGAAGGGGTAGACCATGGTGTCTACCCTTATTGTTCACAGAAAATAGAACATCTCATAAAGAATCACGCATTCTTTTTAATTACCTTCTTAAATACACTGTAAACTAAGTTTTCGAATATTTATGATTTTTAGAAATCAGGAGATTTCTGTTGATCTGTAGGACACGAATGCCGCTAACGCTTAACATTCGCGCCAGTGGCATTCTACCCAATTCGTTTGGCAGTACTTTCCTCGGCCTTGAAGGGAAAAGCGTTAAGAATTTCATGAAGTGAGTCGTTAAAAATGATTTTGTTGTTTGAGCGCAGCGAGTTTAAAATCATTTAGGCGAGAGCAATGGAATTTAGCTTTTGACTTCTAAGCCTTGAATTTTTTGCTTAAAGACAAAAATGAAGCAGAAAGAACTTTGAAAGTAGACCCTATAAATGCTTATAGAAAGATCGATTGGAAGTGAACGATAACTTTGTTTTAACTTTTAAAAAGTTTCTTATCACTAGTAAACAACACACTACCTTTTACACCAAGTGATATTATTATTCATCTAAGTATTTACTTAAGTACCAATATCAAAATTACCTTACACCTTTTGTTTTTATACAGTTAATGCGATAAAGTAGAATTTGTTGCGTGAGATGTTCATTACAAATAAAAGGATTGCCAACTAATTTTGAGTCAGTACTTCTCAGACTTATATCTATTACTAAATTATGATTTACACTGAAAAATCTAAAGCTAACCTGGACACTTTTACGTCACCGGTCGGAATTGCTGTTGATCGATTCATCGCACAAAGACAAAGCGAATTTCCTCATGCCACTGGAGAATTATCTCAACTATTGAGAGATATTGTTATTGCATCTAAAATTATTAGTAGAGAAATTAATAGAGCAGGGCTAAGTGGAATTGAAGGAATGACAGAAGACGAAAACATTCAGGGGGAACCTCAAAGAATGTTGGATGTTATTGCCGAATACCGATTTAAGAAAGCTTTGATCAATGGAAAACAGGTTTGCGCCATCTTATCTGAAGAAAGTGATGAGGTGATCGACACTGGGAATTATGATGCAAAATACGTGGTGGCCATTGACCCGTTGGATGGTTCTTCTAATGTAGACGTTAATGTTTCCGTAGGAACAATTTTTTCAATTTACAAAAGAGTGAGCCCACAAGGACAACCTTTCACAAAAGAGGACTTCTTACAGGAAGGTACAAAACAAGTAGCGGCAGGGTATATTTTATATGGATCATCTACTATGTTAGTGTACACTACAGGATGTGGTGTGAATGGTTTTACATACGAACCGTCATTAGGAGAATACTTTTTATCTCACCCTAATATTATCCAACCTCAAGATGGAGAATATTACAGCGTGAATGAAAGGGATAAAGATGAATTTTCTAGAGATGTGAAAACGTACCTTTATGAGTTGAAATCCAAGAAAAAAGGAACACGGTATGTAGGTTCTTTAGTATGTGATTTCCATAGAAACTTACTAAAAGGAGGTGTATATCTTTACCCTGCTACAGACCAATATAAAAAGGGAAAACTGAGATTAATGTATGAGTGTCATGCATTGGCCTTTATCACCGAACAAGCAAAAGGACGTGCAACAAATGGTAATATTCGCATTATGGACATTAAGCCACAAAGCTACCATGAACGAACGCCGATTATTATTGGTTCTAAAGGGTTAGTAGATGAGTTTGAAGACGTTCAGAAGCTGATTAGGTTCAAATAAAAGAGTAGTAAATGAGGAGATATTATCAATAGTAATTTTTTACAATCCTATATATACAACAAAGCCTTCAGGTTTTCACCTGAAGGCTTTGTTGTTATTCGCAGTTCACTCTTACATTAGCAGATGTCTTTGTGATTAACGGCGAGACATTTTTAAAACTTTCTTTTGAAGTTTTGCAACATCATCACCAGCGATCATTCCTGCCAAAATTGCCTTATTGTAAGCTTCGATAGCCATATCTTTAGCACCGTTTAATGCTAAATAGTCACCTTTGATTTCTAAGTTTTCAGCGTTCTCGTTGATAGCGATTGACTTCTCAATCCAAACAAAAGCTTCACTTAAGTTCGCTTTCAACTCGATACATCTTTCAGCAGCGTTTGAATAAACAGCCCAATCAGTAGCGGCAGCATTTTCAACAGCAGCACGTAGTTTTGAAATTTCATTATCATCTTTATCAGTAGGGTTAGCGAATGAAGGGCTAACAGTGATGATTGTAACTAACGCGATTACTAAAAGTTGTTTTAAAGATTTCATGGCTATATATATTTTTTGTTTTTTGATTCGATTAAATACACTTAACCTTATACTAAAGGCTTGCCAATAATATGTAAATAGTTGATAGTCAGATTTATGCATTCTTGTTTTGGGTTTTTAAGTGTAAATCATACATAGTTTTTATCACATATTTGAACAATTTGTCCATAAACGGTCACTTTTTATTGAATTTTTCGAAATATAATTCTGTATTTATATATTTATTTGCATCTATTTAAAATTATATTCTTTAATTAATGTAGTGTGCATTGTTTTTATTCTGATTGAAAAGATTTATTAACCAATATGTTTAAAATCTTTAAAAGGAGTAGATGGTTTATTTATCATTTTTTCAATTATTATGCTTTTAAATTATAAATCGTATAAATATTTTCTTTTTTAGAGGTGTTTATTTGATATATTGTCATATTAACGCCCGCTTCATATAAAATTAATGTGAAGTGTACGCTTTTGAAATTAACTTATTGCAAGACATAAAAAATGCCCAATTTCGAGCAGTTATGAAGCTTGAAATTGGGCATTACTAAAAAGACTTTTCAACTTATTCATTGAGTATTTCAGTTCTATCAAACGAATTGTGTAGAAGGTCCATTGACACAAGTATTAAGCGGTGATGTTATTTGTGTCTTGTGGTTCCTGAGGGCGTTGCAATGCAACATTCCTACACCACTCCATTTTAGAATATTAGTACAAAACAGTTGTTTTTTAATTTGTGATCAGATAAAAACGAAGAGGAAAGAAGATTGAAAGTAGATCCTATAAATGCTTGTAGAAAGGTCGAGTAAAAGTTGATGATAATTATAATTTTTCACGATGATAAAAAACAAGGCCTATAAGTTTTCACTTACAGGCCTTTATCTATCGTTCATGTTTAGTAGTATCCGTCTCTCGTAGGCTATTTTTTAGCGACGAGATAACTTCAATACTTTCTTTTGTATTTTAGAAACATCTTCGCCAGCAAGCATTCCTGCTAAAATTGCTTTGTTGTATGTTTCAATCGCCATATCGTCTGCTCCATTTAATGCTAAGTAATCTCCTTTGATTTCTAAGTTCTCAGCATTAGCGTCGATTGCAATTGATTTTTCGATCCAAACATAAGCTTCACTTAAGTTTGCTTTTAACTCGATACATCTGTCAGCCGCATCAGCGTAAGCTTCCCAGTCAGTAGCTGTTGCATTTTCAACCGCAGCACGTAATTTGTCAATCTCATTATCTTCGTTATCAGTAGGATTAGCGAAAGAAGGATTTACAGTGATGATTGCAAATAACGCTAGAACTAAAAGTTGTTTTAAAGATTTCATGACTATATATATTTTGTGTTTTCTTGTATCATTGAATTATGTTTTACTATACACTAAAGACTTGCCAAAGTGGGTTAATGTGTTGATTTTTAAAGTGTTATGGTGTTTGTTTTGGGTTTTAAGTGTAAATGAAACACTGTTTTCATTACATATCTGAACAACTTGTTCGTAAACGGTCACTTTTTATGTTTTATACCAGAATATTATTCTGTTTCACTATATTTGTTTACATTTATTTAGAATAATATTTTATGATCGCTCTCAAATATCTTGTTTTTGTTTTGTTGAGTGGAATTCGTTAGCTGTAATATTTAAAACCTTTTGAAATAGGAGAGATGTTATTTGTCATTTTCATAAAAAATCAACCATTAAATTTATAATACTGTAAAAATATATCATTTTTCAAGTTTATATTTTAGATATTATTAAATACATACCGTCTTTATGTAAAATTAGCGTAAGGTGTACGTTTTTGAAAAAGGAGGGGAAATGAGTGTTCATGTTAGTTAGAAATCGTGAGATTTCTGTTGATCTTTTAGGCACCCATAATACTATCGCTTAACATTCGCGTCAGTGGGGTTTCTACACTTTTAGTTTACTAGTTCTATCTTCGGCCTTGAAGGGAAAAGCGTTAAAAAATTTATGTTTTGAGCCGTTAAAAATGATTTTCTTGTTTGAGCATCTCAAAACGATGAAGTTTTGATCGAGTTATCCTTTTAATAGGCGAAAGGAATGAAATTTAGCTTTTGACTTCTAAGCCTAGATTTTTTTGCTTCGTTTTTTCATCAATGGAAAAAATGAAGAAGAAGGTAGTTTGAAAGTAGTTTCTATAAAGCTTGTATAAATTTTAATTGAAAGAAAATGCCCAACCCCAAACCTAAATAAAGTTTGAAATTGAGCATTGAACCGTTGAGCAGATAAATCCAGGATTGTTAAAATCTATTGCTTAATAAACACTTTGTGATCTTCTCTTTCATCTGCAATAATTTTGAAGACATAAACACCTTTCGGTAAGCCTTCAATATTGATGCTTTCACTCTTTGAAAGAGAAGAGTGTTTCATTAATTTTCCATTCATATCATAAATGAAAAATTGAGCGTTAGTTGGGTTGAACATTTCCTCAATGGCATAGTTCAATTTTGATTGTGCAGGGTTGGGAAATAGTTTCCAGTTAATCGTTCTGAATCTATCATCAATGCTAGTCACATCACCACGTTTGTTTTCCAAGTACAACACTACATCTTCATTTGATTTGATTTCTTTGATTTCGATGTAAAATTTACCAGAGTTACTTGCTGTTACATCGACTCTGTCTTTTTCTTCATAAGTGTAGGCATTGTAGACATAGAATGTGTATTCATCACGAGGTAATCCATCAATTTGGAAGGTAATGTTTCTGAGGTTTTGCCCATTTCCATGAATAAAGGCATAGCCATGTCTATTTCTGAGGACCATTCCTTGCCCTTCAAGATCTTCACTGTTGACTAATGTAAGGTCTGCGATTTCATTGTCACTCTTTGTCGTCATTTTTTCAGTAAACTCGGCAAGGAATTCAAACTTGTCGTAAGCATTCCAAACTTCATAGTTTTCCCACCACCATGTCATAGGAATGATTGATGTTTTTTCAAACATGCCCAACCACATTGTTTTTTGTAAATCTTTAATCCACTTGGCTTCATCATTATTATTAGGTGGCATAAAGTCCAATCCCATTTCACCAACTACATAAGGTTTTTGATGCTTATTGGTTAGCTCTTGAATTTTTTGAGCCATACCTCCTACAGAACCATAAAGGTGAGATTGAATAAGGTCTAATTCCTGAACATCAAAAAGACCATTGACAGTATTATGACTAATACTTGTCGTAACAATATGCTCATGATAATCGATTGATTTCAGGTACTTACTCATGATATCATGCCATTCTACTACATCAGCAGGATTTACATTTTGCCCATCATAGATAATGGTGTTATCCACCTCATTGAAAAATTCAATAGCGCCTACCGAAGTAGAGTACCCCCAACGTGCTACGATGTATCTTAATCTGTTTTTATAAAGTCTTCTTGCTTCTTCAAAAGTGAAAAAGTCATTAGGATTAACACAACCTGCTAATTGTTGGTAAGGGTGATCTTTCCATACATTATTCCCCCATCCGTCATTATTATTGACCCAAAGTGCACCATGGAAATCCATAGCCAGCATTAAATAGAGATCATTTTTTTCGGCTTCATCAATCATGTATTCAATACGTGCCAAACCTTCAGGGTGGTAGCCCACACCATTATAATCATTGTATCGGTCTGAACCGACTTTGTTCCATTCAATCGGTAAGTTCCAAGGTACATTCAACCAAGTTCTTACAAAGTTGATTTGATGTGATGCCAATAAATCAAACCAGAAGTCATAGGTATACTTTGGGTTTTCGCTGTTTCTAGCTTCCCAACCCATATTCAAACCAAAACCTCTGAAGCCATCACCATTATCAAAAACCAAGTTGTTGTAGTTTTTGTCAATAGTATGAAGGAAACCTGGGTTTTCACTTTCTGTAGCATTAAAAGTGAAAGAAGTGGATGTTGTACTTTGCTCACCGGTTACAACAGTAATCGTATAAGTATATTCTCCTGAAGTTCTAGGGGCAATTCTTAATCCCCAAGTAGAGTTATCACTATCACCTTCTAAAAAGAAAAGAGGATAAGTAATAGTGCTCGCATCCGGTAATGTGATCGATGCACTTACATCTATATGTTGAGGATCGTAAGGATTTTCAAAGTCTGCTTTTACTTTTACAAGTGCTTCAAACTTATCAAAAGTATTAATAGTAGTGTTTTCAGTGTTGACTTCTAAAATTTCAGGTTGAATAGTAGAAGCGAATAAGTGAAGCTGAAGTGCGAAAAATAAAAAAATGAATAGCTGTAAAAATTTCATATATCATACTCATTAAATGAAAGATTAAGTACCCGTACAAAAAGTAATGTTGTTTTGCATTAGTACGGTTGTAAAGGTAGATAGGAGATAGGGCCTTCACTACTACTTTTGTGTTACAACATGATACTTTTTTGAATATCACACGAATTTATATCATCAATAGATACTTTTTAGAGTATATAGTAATGTATTTATCTTAACAATTTCAAAAAAGTATCACTATTGCGTTTTATCCTATAAGATTGCATCATCTCCCCCCTCTACATTTGTATTCATGTCGTCGTCAATCTTTTTTTTATCTGAGCAGGTGAGGAAATGAAGTTCAAATTTATTCCTCAACTGTTTTTAGGAATCAGGGCAAGAAATAGTCTTTCTTTCCTTGGAGCCTTTAAACTTAAATGAACATGAAACTTACAAAATTTGAAGGAAATCCAGTATTATCTCCACATGCATCCAACGAGTGGGAAAACTTGGTAGTGTGTAACCCTGGAGCGTGGTATGAAGACGGGAAGTTTTATATGATGTATCGAGCGGCGGGAGACGATTTTGACCATAAGATCTATTTTGGTCTTGCTGAAAGTGAAGATGGTTTCAACTTCACTAGAGTACAAGATCAACCGGTTTTTTCTCCTTCAGAAGATGGACCCGATTCAGGATGTGTGGAAGATCCAAGAATTGTAAAATTTGGTGATACTTTCTATATCACTTATGCATATAGAGCATTCCCTCCGGGACAATATTGGAAATACAGTTATGATGCTGTTGTGGCTCCTGAAATGGATGAGTACCATCCGGACGTATTAAAGAAAAACATTGCCAATACGGGCTTAGCTATCTCTAAAGACTTAAAGAATTTCCGTAGGGTAGGAAGAATCACAAAACCTGAATTGGATGACCGTGATGTGATTATTTTCCCTGAAAAAATCAATGATAAATACTATATGCTACACCGCCCGAAAGAGTGGATCGGTGAGGAATATGGTACGGAATACCCTGCAATCTGGATTCAATCTTCTGATGATATGGTCAATTGGAAGCATGAATCTGACTTACTATTAAAAGGTGAAGAATGGTGGGAAGTGAAAGTAGGTGGCAACACTCCTCCTGTGAAAACGGACGAAGGATGGGTGATGCTTTACCATGGTGTGGACAAGGACAACTGCTATAGAGTTGGAGCTTGTTTGTTGGACTTAGAAGATCCTACAAAGATCTTGTACAGAACCAAAGATTTCATCATGGAACCTGAAGAAGACTGGGAAAAAAGCGGTCTTTATAAGTGGGGTGTGGTCTTCCCAACTGGAAATGTTTTAGTTGATGACACACTGTACATTTATTATGGTGGTAGTGATCAATATTGTGGTGTAGCGACTTGCGATATCCATGAGCTAGTTTCTTTCATTAAGGATAATACGAAAGAAACTACTTTGGTAATGGATTAATGTGTTAATTAGGGTCCCGTTTCAACAGGGACCTTAATTTTTTTAAAGAAATGATTTTTTTATAATTTCTATATCGTAAGTGTTAAGTCGGAAGACATCACTAAAGTTCAGTTTCAGGTGATACTATTGCTTAATTAGATTGTGAACCAAGAATGGTTTTTAGAAATCGGGAGATTTCTGATGATCTATAGGTCACGAATGACGCTTACGCTTAACATTCGCGCCATTGGAAGACTACCCTATTCGTTTGGTAGTGCTCTCCCGGCCTTGAAGGGAAAAGCGTTAAGAATTTTATGGATTGAGCCGTTAAAAATGATTTTACTGTTTGAGCGCAGCGAGTTTAAAATCATTTAGGCGAAAGGAATGAAATTTAGCTTTTGACTTCTAAGCCTTGAATTTTTTGCTTCAAGACAAAAATGAAGAAGAAGGAAGCTTGGAAGTTGACAGTAGTTAATTATATGCTTAACACTGAAGGGGCGTTTTAGTGAAATGACCGTGCCTTGCTAATTATATGAAATGAAATATACAGATTTAAATTAAAACTTATGGACTTCCAAATGAGCAACATAGACTTATGCTTTGTTGTTGTTTATATCGTAATCATACTTTTCTGGGCTTTTAAAAATGCAAATAATTCGGATTCAGAATCTTATTTTCTTGCCGGAAGAAATATGTCCTGGAAAGCAGTGGGCTTATCTTTGTTTGCCGCTTCGGTTTCGTCCACTACATTAATTGGCCAATCTGCCGAAGGCTTTAAAACAGGGTTAGCCGTTTTCAATTACCAATGGGTTTCCATTTTGGTAATGATCTTTTTTGCCATGTTCTTTCTTCCTTTTTATATCAAATCAGGAGTGTATACCATGCCTGAGTTTTTGGAAAAAAGATACGACAAAAGACCGAAGACCTTCTTCTCTATCATCACCATAATTGGTAATGTATTTTTAGATGCCGCCGCCGCATTATATTCAGGAGCATTGATTATCCGATTGATTTTCCCAGAAGCAGATCTTTCTACAGTCATTTATATCATGGCCATTATAGCAGGCTCATATACTATTTTTGGAGGATTGTCTTCAGCCATCAATGCCGAATTAGTACAAGCCGTTATTTTGATCATCGGTTCTATTATCCTTTCTTATTTAGCCTTTGCTGAAATTGGCGGATGGGATGTATTGATGGACCGTTTCAGTGATGGAATGTGGTTGCATTTAGTTCGACCAATGGACGATGCCACCACCCCTTGGTTAGGTATTATATTAGGTATTCCAGTACTCGGTTTTTATTTCTGGGGAAATAACCAAGTGATGGTACAAAGAGTGCTCTCTGCAAAATCAATTGAAGACGGACGTAAAGGTGTTTTATTTGTAGGTTTCCTTTACATCTTCACATTATTCATCTTCATCTTCCCAGGCTTGTGCGCTCGTTTGATGCATCTTTTTGAGGTAGAAGTTCCACTATCCATGTTCGGTAATGAAGTCACAAACCTAGTAGACGTCAATGAGATTTATCCAAGACTGATCATGAGTTTAATGCCAGTAGGCTTGATGGGAATTATCATGGCCGCTATGATTTCAGCATTGACTTCTACCTTATCCGCTTCCATCAATTCAGCCTCAACCTTATTGACAATGGACTTTTATTCCAACGCATTTCCTAACACCTCAAAAGAAAAGTTGGTAAAAGTAGGACAAGTGATCTCAGTTATCATCTTGATTATCGCCGCAGTGTGGGCACCTAATATCCAGAAGTTCGGCTCACTAGTAGATTACTATCAAGAAATGGCTTCTTACTTGGCACCTCCAATTGTGACCATCTTCTTCTTAGGTTTATTTTGGAAGCGTGCCAATGCCAACGGCGCCTTTGCCACATTATTAGTAGGTGCCATTACAGCTGTAGGTTTATTACTTTTCAAAGACAAAACATTCCTAGCAGACGTCCATTTCTTATTGATGGTACCGATTCTAGTTTCTATCAGTGTAGCGGTTTGTGTGATCACTTCCGTAAGTACCAAAGCCCCTTCTACATTACAATTAAAAGGCAACCTATGGACAACAGAAATATGGCATGAAGAGACCAAAGAATTGAAAAATAGCAAATGGTATCATAACTTTAGAGTACAAGCCATTATTTTAGCAATCTTAGCGATTCTTTCTTTTGTCATTTTTATTTAAAATTAAGGTAAACAACAATATAGCTCATGAAGGTTTTTCCAGAAATAACACCGGTAAGTGACGAAAATCTATTTGTCTTACAACATCATATGAATGCAGACTTTGATTACCCTATTCACCTGCATGATGATTTTGAACTGACCCTAGTGGAAGGTTGTAATGGACGAAGGATTGTAGGTAATTCCGTGGAAAATTATGAGCAGGAAGATTTAGTGTTTTTAGGCCCCAACATTCAGCACAAATGGATGAAAGAAGAGGGATCTACAGACAAACCATGTGTGACTACTTTACAGTTTAAAAGAAGTATATTTTCAGATTCTCTCTTAAAGAAAAATGAATTTGAAAGTATTAAAACCCTCTTTTCCAACTCAGGTAAAGGCGTCGTTTTTGAAGGAACAGACCGCTATAGAATTAAGCTAATCTTAAAAGATTTGGTGATCAGTTCGGGCTTCGAAAGAGTAATATTATTTTTCAACCTCTTGCACCAAATGGGCATCAGCCAAGAAACAAGATCACTAGCTTCTGATGGTTTTATCGGCGTGCATCCACAAGAGACAAGCCGAAGAATCAACAAGGTACTGGAGTTTATTTTTGAAAACTACCACCGCCCAATTGACGTCAAAGAGGCAGCTCTCTTGATTAATATGAGTGATTCCGCCTTCAGTCATTTCTTCAAAAAAAGAACAGGCAAAAGCTTTATCAAATTCCTCAACGATATTCGATTAGGCAAAGCCGCCTTCTTCCTGATCAATTCAAATAAAAACATCGCCGAAATCTGCTACGAATGCGGTTTCAATAACCTCTCAAATTTCAACCGTCAATTCAAAAAATTCAAAGGCCTGACACCTTCCGATTTTAGAAAATCATTGGCGGATTTGCAGACGGCGTAGTTGGCTTTTTTTAGAAATCAGGAGATTTCTGATGATTCATAGGACATGAATGACGCTGTCGCTTAACATTCGCGCCATTGAGGGAGTACATTCCCCTAGCGCAAATGTTAAGCGACAGCGTCATTTGTGCTTTAAAGATCACAAGAAGTCTCCGACTTCTAACGAAAATCATTTATCATATTATATAAAATTCGTTTCGCAAAAACTGCAATAAGGCTATCTTTACACCCTTATTGCTTTTGAATAGCAGGAATGTGTAGAAAGACTTATAATTTTGATAAAATGCACCAACTGATCCATACCAGTGACCGATCATCATTTGCGTATTACACCGTAAAAAATAGAATAGCCTCTATTGTAGAAAAATTGATAGCACATTATCAGTTGACTTCAGATTCAAAATTATCCGTATTTAAGCAGACGATTCCTGACGCACCACTGCCATTGATTCAAGAATTGGAAACGGAAAATGTACTCCAAAATCAATTTATAAAGGAAATCAACGAAGTGATTACCCAAGAGCAATATAAATGGGACAACGCTCCTTTTATTGTAGTAGAAAGCTATTTCTATCACAAGTTATTAGAACTAACAAAACAGGACGGTATTCAAGAAGATTACTTCTCATTTATCAAAAATGACTTTAATGCCAAGACTTTTGAGAATATGCAGAAATGTTATGCAGAATATCAAAAGTTGTCCACACATACTGTTGATAACTTTGGTGCATTGTTGAAATTGGACCTTTTAGGGAATAAAGCAGATTTAAGTCAAAGTTCAGACACCTATTCACAAACTTCAGCAAGTAGTATTTTGATTGATCATTCAGCTGAAGTATTTGAAAATATAGAAAACAGTCGTCAAGTTGATATTATTTTGGATAATGCGGGAGAAGAACTTTTTGCAGATCTGATTTTATCGCATTACCTACTGACGAAAACGAATGTAAAAGAAGTAGTATTACATTTTAAAATAATCCCTTACTTCGTTTCGGATGCCTTAATTTCAGATTTCAATTATTTGATGCATTCCCTAAAACAACAAGAAGTCTTAAAAGACTTTGCAGAAGAAATTGAGGCACTCATTCAAAACAATCAGCTTACCTTGAAAAGCCATGAATATTGGTCGAGTTCCAATGACTATAAAAACATTCCAGCCCAGTTAAACCAAACTTTAAGTCAATCCGATTTATTGATTTTCAAAGGGGATTTAAACTACAGGAAATTAGTAGGGGATTATGACTACGATTGTACCATTAAAACCAACACTTTGATCGACTACCTTCCAACCGACTGCTTGATGCTTCGCGTATTAAAATCAGAAGTGATAGTAGGATTGGAAGCCTCTCAAATTCCTTCAGAAAGTGACCATTGCTGGAAGTATAATGGAGAATATAGTTTGATGGAATTGGTGGAAAGTAATAGATAAATCACCTAGCGCAAATGTTAAGCGATAGCGTCATTTGTGCTTTAAGAATCACAAGAAGTCTCCGACTTCTAAAAAAGAGTACATATATTTTATATTGATTTCATATTTTAGTATCATCGTAATACAGATTACAACGATTCGTAAACTAACTAAAATATGAGCAGAAAATATAAGTTTAACGATCAGACGAAATGTTATTTTGTAACACTTACTGTTACTGAATGGGTGGATGTCTTCACAAGAAAAGAATACATTGATATCATAATAGATAGCTTAACATTTTGCAAAAAAATAAAGGATTACAGATACATTCATATGTCATAATGACCAATCATCTTCACTTAATTATCTCCCCCAAAGAAGGGGGCGAGAAATTAGAATTTATCCTAAGAGACTTTAAAAAGTATACATCACAAAATATTAGAAAAGCGATTGAGCAAAACCCAAAAGAAAGCATGAAAAAATGGATGTTATGGCTATTTAAATCTTCAGCCAATCCTGCAAGACAAAACTTCCAATTTTGGCAACACTATAATTTTCCAATTCAATTAAGTAGTCCAAAACTATTGGATCAGAAGATGAATTATATACACAATAATCCAGTTCGAAGTGGTGTAGTAAATGAACCAGAAGAATATATGTACAGCAGTGCTCGTCACTACAGCGGAAAGAAGTACACTGTTCTCGAAATTGATTTTGTATAAATATGTTTTTTAGAAATCAGGAGATTTCTGATGATCTGTAGGACACGAATGCCGCTATCGCTTAACATTCGCGCCATTGAGGGAGCATTATGTTTCCCTAGCGCAAATGTTAAGCGATAGCGTCATTTGTGCTTTAAAAATCACAAGCAGTCTCCGACTTCTTTTCACAGCAGTGCCCGTCACTACAGCGGCAAGAAGTACACTGTTCTCGAAATTGATTTTGTATAAACATGTTTTTTAGAAATCAGGAGATTTCTGATGATCTGTAGGACACGAATGCCGCTATCGCTTAACATTCGCGCCATTGAGGATGCAGTAAGTTTCCCTAGCGTAAATGTTAAGCGACAGCGTCATTTGTGCTTTAAAGATCACAAGAAGTCTCTGACTTCTAATAAAAAATAAAGTCCTAAAAGAGTTACAAAAACTTCCTCAAAGAAAGGATCATCCCCAAATGTATCCCCTCATGGAAACTACAAAACATCAGAGCATCTTCAAGGTTAGAAATTGTAAACCCCGTTTTGGTTTGTCTTTCATTATAATGCTCAAAAATTCCTTCCTCCAAGTCTTTTTCAAGTTGGTCCAAAGTACTGAAAAGTAAACCTTTGATTTCGTCTATCTCATCTTGCGTGGCATTGCCATCAGGGACAGTACCATTCGTGTATTTATCAACCATGTCTTTTGTCACATGAATAGGCAAGTCAGAAGAACGGTAAATCAGTCCTTGTTGAGCCACGATAATGTGACCGATATTCCAGATGATATTGTTTCTGAACCCTTCCGGAATTTTGTTTAATTGTTCCAGAGAATATCCATCAATAAACTTAGAGAGGATGTGGTGGTTTGTTCTTAAGTTCTTTAAAATAGCTTGTTCCATAGTTCTTTCATTTAAAATGGTAATAGATGAGATAATTTAATACTTCATAGTTAGCAAATTGAAATTAAAAAAGAGAAAGATTTCAAAAAAAATGTTTTGTAATCAAAAGTGCAGTTATGTACTGGGACAGAAGAAATGGAGCAATAATATCGTGCACCATGACTGAAGTCATGGGCAGGTGATACTGACTCCACCAACACTAAAGTGTTGCCTCCGTTATCAACCTTCAAGACTTTAGTCTTGATTAGGTTGTTGTATCACCTGCCCATAGTTTTAACTATGGTGCACGAAACACTCGATTCCTTTTGCCCTAGTAGGGAGGTTGTATTGTAACGTCCTCGCGAACCACAAGACAGAACCATCAATAATTATAAAAGAGTCCATTATTAATGAAAATTGTAGTTTACAAAGTGGTTCGTTTATTCAATATCTCACCCATGAAAACCAAAATAATTTTCTCTCTAAAAATGCACCCTAATTTCAGGGATAAATTTACTACTGAACCCATCGTAATTCATTGATATTTACCTACGAAGTGAATAAAAACAAACAACACCACAAGTATGAAAAAATATGGATTAATGCTATTGCTCTCCTTTAGTATTTCAATGCAACTATTGGCGCAAAACCCAATTATAACCAACATCTACACCGCTGACCCTACGGCAAGGGTGTACAATGGCAAATTGTATATTTATCCTTCGCATGATGTACCTTGGAACCCAGAATGGGAGAAACTAGGGGCTGTTAAAGAAGGGCATGGTCATGTGATGACAGACTACCACGCTTTCTCTACCACCGACTTGGTCAACTACACGGATCATGGAGTGATTGTCGCCCAAAAAGACGTGCCTTGGGGTAACAAAGTGGGGTATGGCATGTGGGCGCCTTGTATCACGGACAAAGATGGAAAGTACTATTATTACTTCCCAAATACGCCCGCAGATAAAAGCGGTTTCCGTCAGATTGGACTTGCAACAGCCACACAACCTGAAGGCCCTTTTACCATTGAACCCAATTATATTAAAGGGTTGAAAGGCATCGATCCCAATCCGTTTATTGATGATGATGGACAAGCGTATATGTATTGGGGAGGAGGAAAAGGAAATTCTCTAAAAGTGATCAAACTCACCGCTGATATGAAAGCCATAGAAGGAGAAACTATGGCGATTGAAAACTTACCACAAGAGTACAAAGAAGGTCCGTTTGTATTCAAAAGAAATGGACTGTATTACCTGACGTTCCCACACAATAAAGACACCAAGAACAGTACGGAAGAGATCGGTTATGCCATAGGAAAGAGCCCGTTAGGACCTTTTGAATATAAAGGAACAATCATGGACCGTTTTGAGGATTGCTGGACGAACCATCACTCTATTGTAGAGTACAAAAAACAATGGTATATGTTTTACCACCACAACGACATCTCAAAAGCAGGTAACCTAAGATCGGTGGCCGTAGACAGTCTATTTTTTGAGGCAGACGGTTCCATCCGAAAAGTCATTCCTACATTGAGAGGAGTAGGGCTTACTTCCGCTTCGGACACCATACAAATTGATCGTTATTCCCATATCCATAATGCAGAAATTGGTTTTGTGCATCAAGCAGGAATTCCAGAATGGAAAATTACCAAAGCCCAAAAAGACAGCTGGGTACAATACAATTCGGTTGATTTTGACATCAAACCAAAGTACGTAAAACTAAAGCTGAAACATACGGGCCAAAAAGGGTGGATAGAGATCAGAGAGAATTCCAAAAACGGCCCATTAATCGCCAAAGCATTGGTAGATACCACTAATGATAAATGGCAAACCGTCAAAGCTAAATTGGACCACAAACCCAAAGGCACCCTCAACCTTGTATGCGTTTTCGAATCAGATGCTGAGATGGAATTGGATTGGGTATTGTTTTCTAAAAAGTAATGTGAATTAAAGATAGACTTGAAGATAGGATATTTTATTTATAATTAATTTATCTGAATTTGTAATAAAGGATAAATTATATTGCAATTCATTTTAGTTTATTGTAAATTTTTATCATAACTAAATCAAATAGAAATGAGTAATACAGGCAAACAAAAATTTCATCTAAAAAAGACCAAATCAGATAAAGATAAATGGATTAGGATTTCTATTGAATTTCTAGTGGTTTTATTACTATTGAGCCTCCTATTAAAATCTATTTATTATAATGTAAACATTGATGAGGCTAAAACTTTATCTGTAAGTGATATTACAGCGGTGTACTCGTTTATATTAACCAGTATTGCTATACTTGTTTCCACAGCAGTTTTTCTACCTCAATTTACAATGAAAAGAATTGTAAAAGATGAAATTGATATTTATACTCGAGAAATAGAGAATAAAATTAAAGAGACATATAGTAAAACTTATGCATCAGAAACTGATCTGTTAAAATTAGAAGCACATGATTGCAGAATGAATGCTTATTATTTGAATGAACAGAAAAGATATATTTGGGCTCTTGGATGGGCTTTGAAAGCTACAGATAAATATCAAGAATTATTTTTTTTAGAAGAAACCTTTAATGTTCGTTACAAATCATTACTAGAAGATTTAGAAAAAATCACTAAGGGAATATCAGAAAATATTATTCTTGAAATACTTGATAATGAGAAATATATAACAAATAAGAGCCACATCAATAAATCTGTTCAAGATGATATTTCCAAGCGATATTTCAGATATTTTAAATGTAAATGTTGGTTATATAAAAGAGATAAAAATTCAAAGAGTGGAAATTTCAATAAAAATGTTTTTAATGGTTTTAGATATATTATGGAAAATAAAAATCTTGAATCAATTTTTAAATATTATTCTTGTGAACTTGATGAAGACAAAAAAAGAAATATTTTAGATCAAGAATGTTTCAATGATCAAAAATTCATGTATGTAAAAAAAATAGAGAAGTTCTTTAAGGAAGCTTCAAAAGAAAATGAATTGAAATATATGAAAGGTATTAAAACTAACTATCATTTGACGAATGAAGAAGCTTATTAAAACAAATGACAAATTATCATTTGCGTATTACACCGTAAAAAATAGAATTGCATCCATTGTAGAAAAATTGATAGAGCAATATCAATTACCATCAGAATCAAAATTATCAGCATTTAAGCAGACTATTCCTGATGAAAAGTTACTATTGATTCAAGATTTAGCACCCAAGGGTACTTTACAAAATCAATTTGTCAAGGAAATCAATGGAGCAATTACTCAAGAAGGATATAGATGGGATAATGCTCCATTTATTTTAGTTGAAAGCTATTTTTATCAAAAGTTATTAGAATTAACAAAGCAGGACGGTATTCAAGAAGATTACTTCTCATTTATCAAAAATGACTTTAATGAGAGGACTTTTGAAAACATGCAAAAGTGCTATACAGAATACCAAAAGCTAACCAAGCATAATGTTGATAACTTCGGAGCATTGTTACAATTAGATCTTTTAGGTAATAAAGCGGATTTAAGTCAAAATTCAGATACATATTCTCATACTTCTGTAAGTAGTATTTTAATTGATCATTCAACTGAAGTCTATCAAAAAATACAAAACAGCCAACAGATAGATATTATATTAGATAATGCAGGTGAAGAACTTTTTGCAGATCTAATATTATCTCATTATTTACTGACTAAAGCTAATGTAAGAGAAGTTGTATTACATTTTAAAGTAATACCTTATTTTGTTTCAGATGCTTTGATTTCAGATTTTAATTTTTTAATCGATTCTTTAAAACAGAAAGAAGAGTTAAAAGATTTTGCAAAAGAAATTGAAGTACTTGTTCAAAATCATAAGCTAACCTTGAAAAGTCATGAATATTGGTCGAGTTCAAATGATTATAAAAACATACCAAATGAGTTAAATCAAACTTTAGCTCAATCCGGTTTATTGATCTTCAAGGGAGATTTGAATTATAGAAAGTTGGTAGGAGATTATGATTATGCTTGTACTACTAAAACAAAAACTTTAGTCAACTATTTACCAACTGACTGCTTGATGCTTAGAGTATTAAAATCGGAAGTGATTGTGGGGTTAGAGACTTCTCATATTCCTTCGGAAAAGGATAATAGTTGGAAGTATAATGGGGAATATAGTTTGATAGAGTTAGTGGAATCTCAAGCCTAGTAGTCAGAATACTTCATCTCATCTACTAGTACAAAAATGTCTCTATTGCTAAACGAATAAAGATTTAGCAATAGAGACATTTTTATTTTGAAAAGATTTAAATAATATACCCATTGTTCATTACTCAATCAAAACCTCCCCAAAACAACTCACCACAATCCCCCCTTCATTCACAATCCCAGGCATAGCCGTACTCGAATACGCAAACCTAACCCATTTCGGGTTTTCGATAGGAGAGACCAAAATGATTTGATCATTTTCAATACGAACGGCTGTAGCAACTTGGGAAGTATTGGCGTTGCCCACTTCAAAATGTTGGATATCTGAAGAGGTGAAATGAAGGCCTTTGCCGTGTTTGAAAGTGATATGAATTTGTCCGTTGTAATCCGTGAAGATGCGGTCAACGGTGGGCGAAAATACTTCTTTGGTGATCAACCCGTAGGTGTCTTTTAGAGCGATGTTGGCAAGACGTTGGCCGACGGGCTTTTTGTTGGTGGGGTGGATGTCGTCAAGGTTGGCAAGGTCGGAGATGACGAACATTTTGGCATTGTCGATGATTTCTGAAGCTCTTCTTTGTTCGTCACGCAGTTGACCGGCGTTGATATGAGAAGCGTATTTGTAGGGGGCAATCTGTACAAAATACAATGGGAGATGACGGTCAAATTGTTTCCTCCAGGTTTGGGCAAGGAGTTGTAATTTTTCGGCGTACAGTTCAGGATATTCTACATTGGCTTCGCCTTGGTACCAAAGCAGACCGCTGATGGTAAAATCTTTGAAAGGGGCGACCATTCCATTGTATAAAAGTCCTTGTTGGACGGGGCCCCAAGGGTTGGGTTTGTGTTTTTGTGAGGAAGCCCAAAGGTCTTGCTCTTGTTGTAAGGCGTCTTTCGGAATCCATGTTTCTATGGGTGTTCCTCCCCAAGAAGTGGTGATAACGCCGATGGGCACCATTAAAGTATCTTTTAGTTTTGTGGCAAAGTAATAGGAAACGGTGCTGACGTAAGGCATGGTTTTAGGCGTCATCGTGAGCCATTCGCCTTTTACTTTAGTGTCTTTTTGGTCGGAATCATTTCTTTCCGCTTTAAAAATACGAACAAAAGGCTGATGGGCATTTTTGATTTCTGTACTGTCGTTTTTCAGTCCAGCAGAAGCGGTCCATTCCATATTGGATTGTCCTGAAGCCAGCCAAACTTCACCAATTAAAATATCTTTGAGCGTGATCTTATTTTTTCCTTCTAGCGTAATTTGTTGGGGATCAAAACTGCCTTTTGGTGTGGGTAGTTTTAGGGTCCAAAACCCTTCTTTGTTGGACTTGGTTTGTACTTGTGCTCCCCAACTGCTGGTGAGTTGTATGTTGGTATTAGGCTTTTCCCATCCGAAGATATTGACGGTGTCGGATTGTTGTAGGATCATTCCGTCGGAAAAAAAGGAGGGGAGTTCTAGGGCGTAGGCGCCTTGGAATGTGAGTTGGAGGAGGATAAGGAGTAGGTATTTTTTCATTGGAGTAGTTTGATTTAATGTTTGTTGTTTTTTAGAAGTCGGAGACTTCTTATGATCCTTAAAGCACAAATGACGCTGTCGCTTAACATTTGCGCTAGGGGGTGAACTGCCTCAATGGCGCGAATGTTAAACGATAGTGTCATTCGTGTTTCGTACACCATAGTTAAAACTATGGGCATGTGATACAGTTCCCTCATCAAGATTAAAATCTTGAGGGTTGAATACGAAGATAACACTTTAGTGTTATTGGAGTCTGTATCACCTGCCCATGACTTTAGTCGTGGTGCACGAAACATTAGCATCCTTGACAATGGTTTAGCTACCGTTCTATAGACCCATAATTGAAATTATGGGCGAATAAGGATGGACGTTATTTCACGATCATTCGCTTCGAAATCACTTTATGATCTACTTCCATAACATAAATATATACGCCGGCAGTAAGACCTTCTGCATTAAATATAATGGCATTTTTTCCACTTTTAAAGCGACGTCCAGCCAATTCTTCTACAAGCGTACCAGATTGATGATATACTTTGATAGAAACAAATGAAGCTTGTTTTAATGTGAAGCTAATGTTTGTGATGTCTACAACAGGGTTAGGGTAGTTTTGGTCTAAAGAGAAGTGAGCTTGCTCTACGTCAACGCTTGTAGGTATTTCTCCTTCATTACCATCACCTTCATTTCCGTTACCTTCGTTACCATCGCCTTCGTTCCCGTCTCCTTCATTTTCAAAAGTGATCAGTTCTAACATTTTTGTAGCATATCTTCTACCCAATGTTTCTGCTCCGGCTCTGTCGAAGTGTACATTATCATCTGATACAGATACACCTTCAGAAGAAATGATATGAGCATTGTCAATGTAGTTCGGAAGTGTGGCGATGATTTGATTCATTTCTGTATAAGTCACCGTTGATAGCTGTCCAGAAAGTAGAGGTACTTCTTCTGCATTCAACCCAATGTCTGTGATTAAGTCATTGTAGATTTTTGTGACATAGTTAGGCCATTCTGCATTGCCTGCGTTGGCTTCACCTTGATGCAATAAGATACCTTCAATTGTACCGCTCTTCTGTGCTAGTTTCGCCAAGTTGACCAAATGTTGGTAAGGGTTGTTGCCATAGTCGGCTACTTTTTCCTTAAACCATTCTTCAGGATTTGTATTCAAGTAGCTTTGGTATTGATCTTTGTCGAAAATACGGATGTCAGTACCTCCAATTGCCACATTGATGATCCCTACTGTGTGTCCTTCCGGAAGTTCATCTAACATACCTGCACCAAAACCATCTACTACAGAATACTGCGTGTAACATTGACAAGAAGGAGCGAAGAGGTCGTACCACATTTCCTTCTGACGGTTGAGGTTGTCACAATCAATGGATTGGAAGACTTTCAAACGGCTGTCTGTTTGGTAATCTACGCTTGGATCAATAGGGGCCGAACCTTCCATATTGGATTGTCCGAAAGCTAAGAAAATATGGAACTTTTCATCAAATTCGATGACTGCACCGTCAGGGTTTTCAAGGTTGATCACACCGTTAGCGTAGGCTTGATGATTGGCATCGGGCAGTGATTGAATTCTTGGAATATAAACGGTATTACTTTTTAATGTTACACCATCTTTGCCACTTTCATATCGATAGCTTGTGGATTCAGTGGAAATGGTGGTGATGTAAATGTTCTCATTCGTACCCGCTTCTTCCAAGAAGATATTCGTTCCTTCGGTTTGCAATGCATCGTTCGTCCAATGCAATGTAAACCCGTTAGATGTGATGTCAGTAAAGTAAAGATTTTGTGGTGCTTTGATGACCGGTTCTGGTTTTGGGAATGGAACATTTTTGACTTTTCCGTACACCGCAAAATGATCCACTAACCAAGTGTTGTCACTTGTGAGGTCGTTGATATTAAAACTCATCACAATTTTATTGTAAATGGCACCTTCCGGCACATTATTTACATCCAATGGGACCTTAATGGTCTGCCACCCTTCTTGCACTTGAATTTCTTGATACGTTTCCGGTTGTTTATCTCCCGTAGTTGCATCATCTTCCTTTTCCAATTTTAAGAATACATTCCCAGTAACAGGAGCATTGATCATGAATTCAATAAATTCAAAACCATCAATTTCAATTTGATTTTCTAATTCAAGAATCAACATTCTGTTCCACCACTCGCCATCTGTAGGAGCATTGGTGAAGGATAAAACTTTATCAGAGTTATTTTGTTCATTTTTAAGAGGATTGTCAATGATATCAGCATTGGATCCCGAAGCGGTAAAAAGGACGTCTTCTCCTTCAAAAGAAGTGACCTCATTTCTTTCTGCAGGTCTTGGAAAGGGAACATTTTGAATATCTCCATAAACGGCAAAATTGTCCAGTAACCACGTATTTTCAGCAGAGAGATCATTAATATTAAAACTCATCACGATCTTACTGTAAACAGCACCTTCTGGTACGTTATTGAGATCTAAGGCTGTTTTAATGGTTTGCCAACCTTCTTGCACTTGAAGCTCTTGATATGTTTCCGGTTGCTTATCTCCCGTTGTACCATCGTCTTCTTTTTCTAATTTTATAAATACAGTACCTGTGGTAGGTGCTTTGACCATAAATTCAATATGTTCAAAACCATCAATCACAATTCGATTTTCGACCTCAAGGATCAACATTCTATCCCACCAATTACCATTGGTCGCTACATTAGTAAAAGAGATTACTTTATCAGAACCATTGTTATCGTCTTTCATTGGATTATCGATAACGGAGGCATTACTCCCTCCTGAGGCTGTAAATATAACATCCTCCGTTTCGAAGGTCGTGACCTCATTTCTAACAACAGGTTTTGGAAAAGGAACATTTTCAACGCTTCCGTAAGTTGCCAAATTATCAATATACCAGACGTCTCCTCCGGTAAGATCATTGATATTAAAGAAGATGACAATCTTATTGTATTTTGCTGTAGAAGGTACGTCTGTCAAATCAAAGGCGGCTTTGATCGTTTGCCAACCTTCAGCTACTTGTGCTTCTTGGTAGATACTAGGTTGAGGGTCACCATTGCTGTTTTCTAGCTTGATGGAAATAGTACCTTGAGCTGGTGCTTTGACCATAAATTCAAAGTTTTCGAACCCATCAGCCACAATCTGATTTTCGACCTCCACTACTAACAAACGTCCCCACCATTCTGAAGCATTTTCATTGGTAAATTGAATCACATTGTCAGAGCTATTGATATCGTCTTTCATTGGGTTGGCGACTATTTCAGCCGTTCCGCCTGATTGAGAAAGCAAGTAATTTGGTGTTTCAAAGTCAGTAATTAAAACACGGGGAGCCTCTTCTGCCATAGCAAAATTCGTCAACAGAAAAGTGCATAACAGGAGAAGAATAGAAGTATAATTGTTTTTCATTTCAAATTTGGTTGGATTGCTTTTGGCAATCGTTGTAACAATAGATTTGAGAGAGAGTAATGATGAAGAGAGAATAAAGCTTGTTATTTATATAGAAGTCAGAGACTTCTAAAGATCTTAAAAGCACAAGAGATGCTGACGCTTAACTCTTGCGCTAGTAAGTAGGGAGCCTGGCAACCTGGCGCGAATGTTAAGCGCTAGCGTCATTCGTGACCTATGGATCAACAGAAATCTCCTGATTTCTAGTGATCCCAAAAACGCCCCCTTCTATTTTTTTCCCTCATCTAATAATTGAAGCATTTTTTCAGCGTATCTTTTTCCCAATAATCGCACTCCTTCACTGCTAAAATGGGCATTGTCGTCTTGTGCTTTACAGCCTTCAGAAGAGATTACATGTGCTTGTTTTAATCGGGAAGGTAAGGTCTGAATAATGTTATTCATCGTTGCTTCCACACCGCCTTGCTGTTGGTCTACTAATTCGCCGACTAAAAGCGGGGTCTCCTTATTTAGGGCAAGGTCGGTGATTAAATCAAGGTAGATCTTCTGAACATAAGTTGTCCATTGTTCACGATCTGGAGTGCCATTGTTGGTTTCTCCTTGATGGAGTAATATTCCTTTGATCACACCCTGTTGTTGTGCTAGTGAAGCAAATTCTACAAGGTGTTGGTAAGGATGGTTTTGATACGCTGAAATTTTGTTTCTAAACCATTGGGCAGGATCATAGGTGTCAAAATAATTTTGGTATTGATCCTTGTCAAAAAGACGAATGTCACAGCCGGCAACCGCCACATTGATCACGCCTACCCTGATACTGTCAGGAAGGGATTTCACCATAGTATTGACGAAACTATTAGAGGGTGATAACCCTACCTTATCAGTATAATAGCAGTTGGCAAGTGGAGGTACAGCTGTGTACCATTCTCCTTTTTTTCTTTGAAGCTGATCGCAGTCCATTGTTTGTAAAACAAGGGCTCTGTTATCAACGTGTCGATCTTCTTCTTCAATTGGGGCAAAACCTTCCATATTGGACTGTCCAATGCAGAGGTAGATATGGAAATTAGGGTCCGATGTCGTCGTGTTTTGTCCCTGAGTGTTATTTCCTAAAAACATGAATGTACAGTTTAGTAATAGAAAAATGCCCGTTTTGATTGTGAAGAAGTTCATATTGTATTGACGGTATTATTGTTTATTTTATTATTTAATATGTAGCACCGTAGGGGCGGTCCTATGTGACTGCCCACCAGACCACCACAAAAACCATAAGTTTCATGCTTTACAAAGTAACCTTTTTCAATTTCTTATTAAAGCTCTTAATGATTTTCAAAGTTGCCTTATCCGTTTGGTATACCGAGTACCAACCCTGATATTCGTGAGGAGGATCACCGATAAGGTCATCTCCAGTTTTCCAAATAGAATGAGGGGCTGACGGACGTCCTTCACCACCCCAAGCCCAGAAATTACAGCCTGCAAAAGTGTTATCGCCTTTCTCAACAGCAGTCACTAACTCATTGAAAATGGTCGCATAATATTGATTTCTGATGTCTACTGTACTGATGTCACTATGATCATTTTTATCTCTTGAAATGCCAAATTCCTCCAATACGATAGGCTTTTTAAGTTGGTTGCCAACGGCAATGTGCTGTTGGATGTACTGCTTCGCTTTGGCTACAGCATCATCATACGTCCCTTCCACATTATGAGGGTCAAACCATCCCCAGTTTTGTACCCAGATATGGAATGTCATGTAATCAATATCTTCTGATAAGTGATCTTTTTCGAAGTCAGTACCAGAGTTGGCACTTGGCGTATACCCTTCAGAACCCGTTGTGACCATATGATTTTGATCCAATGACTTAATAAACTTTGCTGTAGCGTTGATCCATGTGACTAATTGAGTTCCTCTAAGGATATTTTCAGGCTCATTGGCAAGTTGCCAGGACATGATCGTAGGATCGTTTTTATAGGCCTTTTGAGTGATTGAATTCGTTCTGTTTACTACTTTTTGGATAGCATTTTGAAAGAGTTTCTGTGCTTCTACGTTTTCATAAAAGTGGCTAGAATATTTGCCGTACGTATGCCAATCACCGTTTTCAGCCGGAGGAGGGAATGGAATACTACCTCCCTTAGTCCATTTGATGTATTGAGAAAAACCACCAGACCAAGGCCAGAAATTATTCAAGCAAACCACGGCTTTCATTTCTCTTTTTTGCATTTCTACTAATAGAAAATCAAGCCCTTTCAGTAATTCTTCATTGAACTCTCCTGGAGCCGATTGTACAGTAGGTTGCATGCACCAAGGCGTATCTTTATCACCTTCAGAAAGTGCCATGATGCGCAGGTTTTTTACACCAATTTTTTCCAATCGATCGAGTTCACGTATTAAACGAGGCTTATCAAAAGCACCTAAGTTCATGCCATACCAAAAGTTGGTGCCAATATAATGATAGGCTTTTTGGTTGATCACAAATTGCCCATTCTTCACCTTCACAAAATCATCTTGAGCATGAATTTGCAAAGCGAAAAATGACAGTAATAGCGTTAATATTTTCTTCATATAGTTTCGTAATTATAATAGAGGAATGGATCGTGTTGTGTTGCATGCACCATAGTTAAAACTATGGACAGGTGATCAACAAACCTTTCCAAGACTGAAGTCTTGAAGGTTAAAAGCGGAAACATCACTTTAGTGTTGTTGGAGTTGGTATCACTAGCCTATGACTTTAGCCATGGTGCACGTTGCATCAGTATTTTTATAAACTACTCAATACAATCACTGAGTGTGCTGGAAGCTGAACTACACCACCTTCTTTCAAATCAAAGTTGATGTCTTTCAATACAGGTCTGCCCATTTCTTTATTTAGTTTGTATTGATCTGCAGTATATTTTAATTGCTTTAAAGCTGTAGTTTTTTTAATGGAAGCATTTACAAATACCTCTTGAGGAGTTGCAGAGTTGTTGACCATCATAATGGTATACTGGTCTTTCAATTTACCCGTTGTCATGCGTACGCCTTCAGGCAGGTTGCTCTCCATATTTAAGATGTCCATACCTTTTGGGAAGAACTTACACAACCACGACCAAGGGTAATACCAAGGACGGATATTTTCATCTTCCGGTCTGTCGATTAACTCTCTGCCAAGAATATTCCAGCATCCCCATCGCTTCAGTTGATTGATCTTGCCTAGGTCATCTTTAGTGTGCATTGCATCGTCCAAATCCCAAGCAATCATCCCTTGAGCACCGGCGTTCATTAATTGAATAACAGCATCTGTCATATCAACGCCATACTGATAAGTGTATACGGCCATTTGAGAATCATAAATAGAAGCATAACCGTCTTTCTTTGCTGCTTCAACATTCAGTTCTTGTTGTTTTGTACCCCAATCGTCTTTTACACCAATTTCTCCCACAAAGAAACGTTTACCTGTTTTTTGTACCTCAGGCATATCTTTGAGCATATGCATAGATTCCGCCGCTTTACCATTTCTTGTGTTTTCAGTTCCTAAATAAGTGTGGATCTCGTAAGCACCGATGATGGTGTCAATGTCGGCAATGGTTTTTGTGACCCAATCTTCACCCGTATACTCCAATCCTTTCTTAGTGTATTGCGGTACAGTACCAGGGCCTGTAATCGTCAAATATTGATCTAAACCTCTTTTCTCAAATTCCTTTTGGAGTGCAACTACACCTTGTTTCCATTCCGAATAGTTACCATCTGTAGAAGCCCAATCACCGTTGGGTTCGTTGATATGATTATAATACTTGATGCAAGTGTACCCTTTTTCTTTAATAAGGTGTTCCACATATCTCCCAATCATCTCAATCCACTGCGGGTCATAAGCATTTTCAAGTTTATTGATTTTGGCATTTTTGGTATCCAAATCATGTACATGAAATGGTGTACCCCATTCTCCAAAAACAACATCTACATTTCTCGATTGACAATAATCCAATACCTTATATAAAGTTTTCATTTCAGGATTATCCACTTCAAAAATCGGATTTCCTTTTTTATCTCTTCCCTTATAATACCTCCAATTGGCTTGGTCTAATACCCTCATCGTTTGAGGTTGCATGTAGTCCAAACGTTGATAAAGCGTATCCCATTTTGCAGGAGTGATAATGTCTCCCCATTCAGAATTAGGACCGTCAGCATGAGGATAAGCTGCCCATTGGATTCCGTTTCCTATAAAATTTTGGCTAATAAAATTGTCGGTTTCAATTTCTGCATAATACTGATGTTGCTCTTCGGGAGTACAAGCCCAAAAGCTACTAGCTATTAATCCAGAAAAAATAAGTTGCGATAATAGTTTCATTTAGAATATAAGTCGGTTGCTATCAAAAAATTTCATTTCAAAAAAGGTTTACAATGTTATCCATATTGTGTTGTAAAACTTTCACCTGTGCAATATCTTTAACCCGTAATTAAAGTTATAATTTACTTCAAAAAAGTATAATACATAAACAGAAATGTATTATAAAAATCTAGGGGTAAATTAATTTGAAAATGAAAAAAAGTAGAATCTTCACATGTGTTTGCAATGTTTTTTATTTGTAAAACACTGTTTTTTAGATATTTGAATGTTTTTTAAGCTCTATTTTTAATTTTTTAGGTTCATAATTGTCATTTACCGATAAATAAAATTCTGATACTTTATTATCTATTGGTTGTACTATTATGAATGTGATTTTTTGAAAAGTGTATCGTCTACTATTATTGCTATTGTATTGACGACGACAACAGAATTTTTTATTAAATGTCTCAAGTGAAAGCTCTCACTTGTTGATAGAACACATTTATTACTATTCAATGAAATGAAAGGCATACTCTATTCAAGACAAAAACTACAAGTAGTTCTGTCGATCATTCTGACATTCACCTCACTGACACTTTTTGCTCAGGAGAGGGTAGTAAAAGGTAATGTAACCTCAGAGGACCAACCGCTAATTGGTGCCAATGTATTGATCAAAGGTACGTCAATAGGAACTTTGACGGATTTTGATGGCAACTTTACATTGACAGTTCCTGATGATAATACCACACTGATTTTTTCTTATATCGGTTTTTTAACTGAAGAAGTTTACGTTGGAACAAAATCAACAATAAACATTGGTTTAAAAGAAGATGCTGAACAATTAGAAGAAATTGTGGTAGTGGGTTACGGTACCATGAAAAAAAGTGACTTAACGGGTGCAGTTAACAAGGTACAGATGGAAGATATTCCTCAGCGACCAGCAGCCAATGTAGAACAATTATTACAAGGTCAAGCAGCAGGTTTACAAATCATAAATTCTTCAGGACAACCCGGAAGTGATGTAGATGTAAGATTAAGAGGTTTAAACTCTTTTAGTGTAAACAGTAGCCCTCTTTTAGTTGTAGATGGTTTCCCTATTGGTAATGCAGGTAATCTAAAACAAATTAATCCCAATGATATTAAGTCGATTGAAGTATTGAAAGATGCATCATCGGCAGCAATCTATGGTTCAAGAGGTTCCAATGGTGTGATCATGATCACAACCAAAAAAGGTACAGGGGGTAAAATGAAGATAGATGTAAATTCTAGAGTTTCAGTAGCAACACCACCAAGTGACTATAATGTGATTACAAATCCAGCACAATTTGCCCTGATTGAAAATGAGGGAAGAGTAAATGCAGGGTTACAACCGTTTTATGTAGGAGAAACATTCCAAGGAACTTATTACCCTTCAGTAAGTGAAATTGCAAGTGGTGCTTGGGGAACATCAACAGATTGGACAGATTTAGTGTTCCGTAATGCGTTAGCACAAGACCATAACGTTTCTGCGAGTGGTGGTAATGAAAACACCAAATACTATTTCTCTTTAGGGTATTTGGCACAAGATGGTATCAATATCGGAGATGATTATAGTAGATATAATATGAGAGTTTCTTTGGACCAAAAAATCTATAGAAACTTAACAGCTGGTGTGAATGTCATTTATAACTACACTAATCGTAATGCAAATTCAACATCAGGAATTGGTAGATCACCAGTATTCCCAGCTTACAATGAAGATGGTTCTTACTTCTTTATCGGTGCACAAGATTTCTACCATCCTATGGTATGGGCCAATGATGTATTGAACAACAGTCACGGACAAGATTTCATCACCAACATGTATGTGAATTTGAAAATCATGGAAGGTTTGGAATTAAAGACAACAATGAACGTGAAGTCAGGGAATAGCATTACAGACCAGTATGAACCAATAGGGAAAACATGGAATGGTGCTGAGTTTGTTGGATATGGATCACTTTCAAATTACAACGATCTTGATCTATTGTCTGAAACGTATTTCAATTACTCTAAGAGTATCAACGATAAACACCGTATCAGTGCTATGGCAGGCTGGAGTGCTCAACGTTATACAAGAAAAACAAGTGCATTGACAGGTAGAGGTTTTGTGAATGATAACTTAGCAAATCAGGATTTAAACTCGGCCGAAAGCAGTTCAGTCACTAATGATTATGTGTCAAGTCTTTTATTATCAGGTATTGGTCGTTTGAATTATGTTTACGATGATCGCTTCTTGATTACTGCAACAATGCGTGCGGATGGTTCTTCAAAGTTTGGAGCCAATAATAAATGGGGGTATTTCCCGTCGGTAGCTGTAGGTTGGAATCTACAGAACGAGGCTTTCTTGAAAAACTCAGAGGTTGTTTCTCAATTAAAACTTAGAGCCTCATGGGGACAAGCAGGAAACCAAGGTTTACCAGCGTATAGAATCAATGAACGTTATGGTACAGGACGTTACCCTACAACTAATGCAGATGGGACTTTTGCTGTTGGTTTTGGTCCAGGAGCCTACTCTTATACGAGTGATGGTGTCTACAAAATATGGGAAGGAATGTCGAACCAAGATTTGAAATGGGAGACTACCACTACCACCAATATTGGTGTGGATTTAGGACTATTCAAATCAAGAGTAATGTTGACAGCAGAAGTGTATCATAAGTATACTAATGACCTTTTGAGAGAACAGCGTATTGCTCCAAGTTCAGGTTATGATCAGATATGGGTCAATGATGGAGATATCTTAAATCAAGGTGTTGAGCTGAGTTTGGATTTAGCCCTTGTTGAAAAGAAGGATTGGGATTGGAGTGTAAAAGGTATGATTTCCCACAATAGAAATGAAGTGGTTGAAACAGGAAATGATCTTGAAGTAGAGCAGTATGGAGGCACTGTGGAAAAATTTAGATCTTTTGTTACTTCGACGATAAAAGGACAACCTATCGGAGTATTCTATGGCTATAAAACAGACGGTATTATTCAAACTTTTGAGGAAGGATTAGAAGCAGGTCTTACAGGCTCTAGAGCAAGACCAGGTGAGATCAAGTATGTAGACATTAATGGTGATGGTGTGGTAGATGAGAAAGATAGAACGGTGATTGGTGATCCCAACCCTACATTTATCTATAGTTTCAGCACTAGATTGAGATATAAAAATGTTGATTTATCTGTATTGTTTACTGGTGTAAAAGGCAACCAAGTATTTAATAATACGAAGTTTAGTGGTGCAGCTTATTTACAACGTTGGACACCTGACAACCCTAGTAATGAGTACCCAAGCATGAACAGCTCAAGAGCTTATGAGGCTTCAGATTATTGGATTGAAGATGGTTCTTATTTAAGAATACAAAACATCAATATCGGTTATAATTTCAATAGTGAAAATATTAAATGGATGGACAGATTAAGAGTGTATACATCTATTGATAATCCTATTGTATTCTCGGATTTCCAATACGGATATGATCCAGAAGTTGGTGGAGATGGTATGCACTGGGGTAACTACCCAATGCCAACAACTTACTCTTTAGGTTTGAACGTGTCATTTAAATAGTAGAGTGAAATGAAATTAACAATCAAAAATATAATACTATCGGCTGCTGCTACATTGGCATTTACAGGTTGTAGCCTTACCGAAGAACCAAAAGGGTTCTTGTCCAATGAAAACTTTTATAAGTCAGCCGCTGATGGAGAGTCGGCACTTGCTTATGTTTATTCGGTCAATACAGATATTGAATATTACTCTCGACACTTCATTATTGCCACAGAAGTACCAACAGAAACACTAACCATCAAACCTGATGCAGGGGCTGATCAACATGCTTTGGATCGTTTGGAAGTGTTGAATAACAATCAAATTGTTGAAGATATGTGGCGCTACCCTTATTTGGGGATTAACAGAGCCAATGCCGTGATTCAGAACGTGCCAGATATAACGGACATGGATGAAACACGAAGAGCAGAAGTAATTGGTGAAGCCAAATTTTTAAGAGCATTACATTACTTTAACCTTGTACGTTTTTTTGGTGATGTTGTCATTAGAGAAGAGCAAGTGTCATCAAAAGATCAGGTAAGCAAAGGCATTTCTTCGATGGAAGAAGTATATGATTTTCTTCTTAAAGATTTAACAGAAGCAGAAGAAGTACTTTCAACACAAAGAGCATACGGACGAGCGAATAAAACAGCAGTTTGGGCGCTCTTATCTAAAGTATATTTACAATTAGCCTCAGCTAAAAATACAGGTGTGACAGGGTACGAATGGGTAAGCAATGCAGATGAAAATTATACAATGGCTGCAGATTATGCTAAAAAAGTACTTCAAGAACAATCAGAGTTTACGTTCGAAAATGACTTAATGGAAACATGGAATGTCAATAATAGACAGACAGCCAAAGAACACATTTTCGTTGCAGCATCAGATAGAAATGGATTGATTGAGGGAGAATACACAAAACTTCCAATGTTATTTATGCCTTGGGCTGAAGGAGTGTCTGAAATCATATTACCTAATGGTACTTCAATACCAGGTGGTGGTTGGGAACACCTTTGGATTGAAGATGATTTTGTGGCAAACTATGATGAAAATGATCGTAGAGGAAGCCTAGAAATGATCGTCAATAAAGTCACACTTCCAGGAGCTGGAGATAATGGCGAAGACAGAGAATTGGTTTACCCAGGTGGAGGACTTCAATCCACTTTCCCTATGAAATTTTTAGACCCAGATATGGTTGGTCAACAAGCTACATGTGATACACCAATTTTGAGATATACAGATATCATGATGGTGTATTGTGAAGCCTTAGGACCTAATGCAGAAACGTATGCATTGATGGATCAAATCAGAGGAAGAGCAGGTTTATCGCCACTTGCAGGAGGGATGAGCCTTCAGGAATTCAGAGCGTATATCCTTGAAGAAAGAGGTAGAGAGTTGGCATTTGAAGGAAAACGTTTATTCGACCTAAGACGAACAAACAGTATGGAAAGAGTATTGGGAGATGAATACGGAAAGCCAATGACTTCAGGGGTATATTATTTTGATATCCCATTGATTGAAGTGGATACGAATCCTGAAATCAACTAGATATACTTTGTATAGAACTATTGTGAGCGTTTGGTTCTCGCACCATAGTTAAAACTATGGGCAGGTGATATGTAAATCTAACAAGACTAAAGTCTTGAAGCTTAAAAATAAAATAACACTTTAGTGTTGTTGAAGTTAATACCACCTGCCCATGACTTCAGTCATGGTGCCCGCAGCACAGCATTCACATTACAGTTTATTTAGCATAAAAATCTGAATAATCTATTCGACAAAATTTCAAGCTTTATGAAAAATATAAAAAACTTCATTCTATTCGCTTGCTTAATGGGGATATTGAGTTGTCAACCCAACAACCCCAATGAGATTTTGACAAGTGAAAGAGCTATTATTTCTTACTTCATTGATGGTCTTCAAATTGGTCCGGCAGAGATCAATAGAACACCCAATGAAAGTGACTTTACCATCTTTGTAATTGATGGGATGGACCTTACAAGTGTTACTCCAGTGATTGAAGTTTCTTATGGAGCCACTATTTATCCGGCTTCGGGTGAAGCAGTGGACTTATCATCTGGAACGTTTACATATCAAGTCACTTCAGAAACTGGGTCCGTTAGAGATTGGGTATTGACTGTAGAGTCATTTGACAATAAATTACAAGGTAAGTGGAAAGTAGGCAAACCTATGGAATTCCATTACTTTATCGGTGAAGGCGAAAGCTGGGGCTGGGAAGGTGTAAAAGATGTAGAGTGGACACTACCAGGAGCAGGAGCTGCGACAGACAATGAGTTAGAATTTATGACAGAAGGTGTTGATGAAGTGGGTAATCTTTATGGTTCAGGAACTTACTCTGCAGGTACAGACGGTCAGTTTGAAACATTTGTATTAGAAGGTGCTTGTTTAGGACCAGACCTTGATTATGCACCATATTATGGAAGAATGCCTCAAGGGGAATTTGAGTGGGTATTGGATTTAACCAATAATACCATCGTTCTGACACAAGAAGATGCTACAGAAACAACGCTTCCAATTGAGTGGGTAGATACTGAAGATTACTCGGTATTCCAATTGGCTTTTGCTCCAGAAGCATATGAGCTAGGATGGCAAGATTGTAACTACAATGAGTTGGAATTAAACTACGGTAAAAAAGTTTGGTATACAATCGTACGTGAGGGTGCTTCACTTCCAGACGAAGAGGAGGAAGAGGACAAAGATCCTGTCATTCCAGAGTACTCGCCAATTTCATTAAATGGTGATTGGGGAATTGAAGACATTGGGTTCTGGCCAGGTGGAGACGCTGGTATCTGCGATGATTATGATAATATCTTACGTTTCAGCAATGAATCATTCGATACATCAACAGGTATTTTATCAGGTGATTTCCAATACTTGGCAGGGGCTGACGGCATCCTTACCAACGGAAACGGTACGGATTGGGTAGTTTTCCCTGAAAGCGGAACATTCGAATTAAAAATCTTACAAAACCCAGATAATACAGATAGTAGAGAATTCTGGACAATGAAGTTTATTGCTACTGACGGTACTGAACTTGAAGTACCAAACGCTGTAGAAGGTAGCGGAGCGGATAATTTCACATTAAAATTTAATGGTGGTTTTGCAGGAAGTGACCAAGAGGCACACTGGTACAAATTCGTAAGAAACTTTGTAGGAACTAAACCATGTGACGGTGAAACTCCTGTTGATCCAACGCCAGATCCTGATGGTATTTTCCCTGAAGGAAGATGGACTGCCAGAGAAGGAGTGTTATTGAACACTTACTATTGGAACAGTGATGACGATCAAGGACATCAACGTTATAGTGATTCACAAGCAGCGGATAACGATGTAATTACTTTCTCAGAAGTAGAGCAAAATGATCAGGTGTACACAGGTAAAATCACGGTAGACTACGGTGCAGATGGAACATTTGATGTAGGTGAGTATACTATCAAATCAGGTACATTTACTTACACTGTAACAGGTGAAGAGTGGGGTGCTCCTGTCGGAAATATGGTGATCAATACAGAAGACGGTGGAACTATCACTTATTCTAAAACAAACCTTTGGAACTCTAAAGGGGATTTCGATTTCCAAATCAAATTCAATGTTGATGGAGTAGGAGAGGTTTACTATAGAATTACAGACAAGTAATTTCAATAAAAAGTGAAAGAGAGATTAGGGAAGTAAGTCTAGTCTCTCTTAACTAAACATTTCATACTATCGGGCGCTATTCAATCTTTTTGGGTAGTGCCTTATTTTTAAAAAACTATTCCAATGAAAAAAATATTTATTTTCTTCTTGTTTAATTTGATACTCCATCAACTAATTGCTCAAAATTATCTCTCAACAGAAGTTTACCCTGATAAAAAAGTAGCTTTTCGAATTTATGCTCCTGAGGCGAGCCACATTGAATTAAAATCGTATGATAAGTGGGATAAAGTAGATTTTATAAAAGATAGCACTGGCGTTTGGGAAGGCTTTTGGTATAATGTTGATGATGGAATTTATACTTATTATTTTGAGGTGGATGGAATGAAAGTAGTTGATCCTCAATCACCATTGATGAGAGAAAGTACACCGACTTTTGAGGTGAAAACGAAAGAAAATTTCTACTCTTTAAAGGAAAATGTGAAACATGGGGCATTGTCAAAACGATACTATTATTCGAGTACTTTACAAGAAACAAGAAGACTGCATGTATGGACTCCTTTTGGGTATGAAAAATCAATAGAAGAATTACCTGTTTTATATTTGATTCATGGAGGAGGTGGAAATGACCTTTCGTGGTCTAACGCAGGGTGTGCTGGTAACATTTTAGACAACCTACTTGCTGAAGGTAAAATTGAACCGATGGTGGTTGTAATGCCAAATGGAACAATAGAAACAGAACACATATTGGGCAGGGTTCCTATATTCAAAGACGAATTAATCAACGATATTATCCCATTTATTGAAGATACTTATAAAGTAAAAACGACATCTTCCCAACGAGCAATTATTGGTCTGTCTATGGGTGGGCTAGAAACTTTAGAAGTGATTATGTATCATCCTGATCAATTTGATTATGTTGGGGTTTTAAGCTCTGGATGGTGGTTAAGCGATTCTTGGAAAAAAGCGAGAGGAATTGTGGATGATAAAGCATTAAGAGAGCGACAAGTTAAAGCAATTTCAAACCGTTTTAATAAACATAATAAGTTGCTCTATTTTACTCAAGGAGGACAAGAAGATCATGCTTATGAGAATGGGATGGAGACACTGGCCCTATTTGATAAAGCAGGTATTTCTTATCAATTCAAATCCACTTCTGGAGGACATACTTATAAAGTTTGGAGAGAAAATTTATTGATGATTGCCCCTTTACTTTTTAAGGACCTAGATGATTAGAATAAATCATTTAAACCCTTTCAGAATAGTATTGATTATCAATAAAATAGTATGCGATTAAAGCTTTAAAATCTTAGATCTTGTGAATGGTAACATTGAGCCAAATGATTGGTTCGTTACAAAAATAAATTATTACTTGAGGATTTGGATGAATGCTGATAATGTAATTGGTACTTTTATGAAGAATGATATTGGTTATAAAAGTGGTTCGTGAGACGCAAAGCATTGCATCTCTACAGGAGGGTACTTTCACTTGATATTGATTGCTAAATTGAAAAGGTATTGTTATGTAGAGCCACAATACCTTGTGGCTCACAAACCACCATAAAAACCACTTTAGGAACTCAATTCTTAAATACCTTATTTACACTGTCAACTAATTTACCTATACTTTTTGTTGTAGAAATCAGGAGATTTCTGATGATCTGTAGGACACGAATGACGCTTTCGCTTAACATTCGCGCCAGTATTTTTTTGCTTCGTTTTTCATCAATGGAAAAATGAAGACGAAAGAAGCTTGGAAGTAGAACCTCGAAAGTTGATGATAAATTAGTTTACAAAAGAATCTTCACCAATTCCTTCTTAAATCAACTAGCACATGAAATGTATTACTACTAAGGTTCAATTTTTATTGATGACCTCTCTTCTTCTTGCACTTTGCAATTTAGAAACCAACGCTCATCAAAGAGTATTTCTTTCCGATTGGGAACAAAGCACCTTAAACTTTCAAGCCAGTAACAATGCAAGTTACACCACCGTCAACAATCCCAGTCAAGATGCTGTCAACTCATCATCACAAGTGGGGAAATTTGTATCTACAGCTTACCAATGGGATTTTCTTTCATTGAACCTCTCAGAAGAAATGGATTTTGAGAACTATCCTGTTTATAAACTCAAAGTCAGAACATCGGCGGTTGGAACCATAATGATGAAGTTTGAAGATGGTCCCTCGGGAAGTTATGTAGCGAGGTATGCCACCCCATCAACCACCAATCAGTGGGAAGAACTAACGTTTGACTTCTCTGGAATAACCAATGGTAGCTATGGAAAAATGATCATCACTTTTGATTATACTTCCACTACGGCAGGGGTTGAATGGTATTTAGATGACTTTGTAAAAGCAAAACAAAACGTTGATACCACTCGCCCAACACAACCTCAAAGTTTATCCGTCACTAACACCTCTTCCAAAAGTGTATCTCTCCAATGGAATGCTTCCTCTGATAATGTAGGAGTGATAGGTTATGTGATATATAAGAATAATATAGAAGTAGGTCGTTCTAATACCACTTCCTTCGAGGTATCACAACTCAATGCGAATAGCAATTACACTTTTACCGTCAGTGCTTATGATTTGGTAGGGAACGAATCAGGGAAAAGTAACACTGTCAATGCCACAACCCAAAACATGGGTAATGGGAACTTTATCACTTCAGTCAGTTTGCAGAAAACAAGCATGAACCTCTATGATGACCTGGAAGTGGACATTCAATTGAATGCACGATATTCAGATCCCTACAACCCCAACAATATCAAAACGGATATGGTCTTGATTACTCCTAGCGGAAAAGAGTTGGTAGTCCCTTGTTTTTATTACTCAGGTGTTTCTAGAAACTCCCTTTGGAAAGGAAGATTCACACCCCAGGAAACAGGGCAATATCAGTTAGTGATAGATGTAGAGAAAACGCAAAACTCACAACGTTCCGGTGTTTATACTTTCACAGTCAACAATTCTTACAACGATGGGTTTTTACATACCAATGAGGCCTCTTTTTATAACCTGAAGTTTGATTCAGATCGTAAGTTTAGAGGAATAGGAGAGAACTTCGCATGGGAAGCCCGTTTGGATTTAGGAGATGATCAAACTTTCACCTACGATTATTTCTTCCAGCAGATGAAAAGCAAAAATGCCAACTTCATCAGAACATGGATGTGCCCTTGGAACCTTCCATTGGAATGGAAAAAGACCGACTTTGGAAGATACACCGATGGAAACGAAACCTACAATTCATCTGCTATTGCTCGAATGGATTGGATGTTGGATCAAGCTTCTCAAAATGGAATTTACATCATGCTAACTTTGGATTATCACGGAGCACTATTAGAAGAACCCGACTATTGGGGAGGAAATAATTATTGGTGGGATCATAATTATTACTCAGGTAATGGCGGTCCAATCTCTGACCATAAAGCATTTTTTACGAATGAAAGTGCCAAGCAACTTTACAAAAATAGATTAAGATACATCATAGCAAGATGGGGTTATCATACAAATATTGGTGCTATTGAATTATTCAATGAGGTGGACAACCTGATCCGAGACGAAAACTTTAATGCCAATGACATTGAAGCTTGGCACAATGAGATGAGCACTTATTTGAAATCCATTGACCCTTACAATCATATTGTAACCACAAGCATCACAGGAGCGGAGATCAATAATATGTTTCATCAACCCAACTTGGACTTGATTCAAAGTCACCCTTACGGCCCAGTTGAAGGAGTAATTTCAGCCATTCAAACCCTCACAGATCGTTACAATAAACCTTATGTAGCAGGAGAATTTGCAGATGATTGGGTAGCTCCCACTTCACAAACGATGGCTGATTACCAAAAGTCATTTCATAGAGGATTATGGACCGCATTATTCCAGCCTACGCCCATTTTACCTATGACATGGTGGTGGGAAGATTTTACTTATGAGGGCTTCAATGACGAATTGACTTCTGTTGCAGCCTATTCTGATATTATGCTTCAATCGATGAATGATCAGGAAGAAACGTTGACTATTACTGGCAATAACAATATTGATAAAATGGGAGTGAGAGCAGGAGAAAAAATGTTCGCTTATTTTTACAATAAATCAACCACAACACGATCTCCGAACATGACCATCAGTGGTGTGGAAAATGAACTGTATTACGTAACTTCTTTCAATACCACCACAGGAATAATGCAAAATGAAGCTTCAGTATTGGGTAGTAACCGACAGCTTGTGATTGGCCTTCAAAACTTGCAAGCAGGAAATGACATCGCTTACATTATTCAAAAAGGTAGCTATTATTTATCACAAAGCAACCAAAGGAAACAGTTTTTAGAACAGGCTGATCAGCTCAAAATATACCCTAATCCAAGTACGGGCATCATCAACCTAGAAAAGCCGGAAGATTACCATCATTTGACCATTTACACGGCGTTAGGAAGAGAAATTCTATCTATTGATTTAGATAGTGCTCGTGAAAAAATATCACTCAACGATCAAGAAAAAGGAGTGTATTTGTTGAAGTTTTTTGATGTTAATGGCAATGCTACAGTGCGTAAAATACTACTCAATAAGTAAATAGATAGTAGATTAGTAAACTAAGCTTTCGAATATTTATGGCATTTAGAAATCGAGAGATTTCTGATGATTAGTGAGACACGAATGCCGCTAACGCTTAACCTTCGCGCCAGTAAGCTTTCTACCATTTTAGTTTGGTAGTACTTCCCCCCGGCCTTGAAGGGAAAAGCGTTAAGAATTTCATGAATCGAGCCGTTAAAAATGATTTTCTTGTTGGAGCATCTCAAAACGATGAAGTTTTGATCGAGTTATTCTTTTCAATAGGTAAGAGGAATGGAATTTAGCTTTTGACTTCTAAGCCTAGATTTTTTGCTTCGTTTTTCATTAATGGAAAAATGAAGAAGAAGGAAGCTTGGAAGTGGAACATAAAAGCTTGCAGAAATATTGAATAAAATTTGACGAAAACTTAGTTTGCAGATTAGTATGATAATATAAAAAAGCCTTCAAGTGTGTACTTGAAGGCTTTATCTATTGCTCGTGTCTAGTATTAGTATGTGATATTGTTGGTTGTGCTTAGCGGCGAGACATTTTCAATACTTTCTTTTGTACTTTAGAAACATCTTCTCCAGCAAGCATTCCAGCTAAAATAGCCTTATTGTAAGTTTCGATGGCCATGTCCGTAGCACCGTTTAGTGCTAAATAATCTCCTTTGATCTCTAAGTTTTCAGCATTTTCGTTAATCGCAATTGATTTTTCAATCCAAACATAAGCTTCACTTAAGTTGGCTTTCAATTCGATACATCTATCAGCCGCATCAGCATAAGCTTCCCAATCAGTAGCTGTTGCATTTTCAACTGCAGCACGTAATTTGTCAATCTCATTATCTTCGTTATCAGTAGGATTAGCGAAAGAAGGATTTACAGTGATGATTGCAAATAACGCTAGAACTAAAAGTTGTTTTAAAGATTTCATGACTATATATATTGTGTTTTCTTGTATCATTTAATTACATTATTACTTAATACTAAACGCTTGCCATTTTAGGTTAAGACGCTGTTGTTGAGTGTGTTAGATAGGGTGTGTTGTTTTTTAAGTGTAATTAGGACGTAAATGTTATTACGTATTTGAACAATCTGTCCGCAATCGATCATTTTTTTCTGATTGATTTAAAATATTATTCTGTTTTGTGTTTTTATTTACAATTATTTAAAATAATATTCTAATTTATATACGTTTAGCGTTGTTTTTATTCTGTTTTGAAGTTTGGTATTTTCCCGTTTTATTGAAATGGTTTGAAAGAGATAGATAGGTATTGCTAAAATTGCAATTTTTAGGGTTGTTTTTTATGAATAGTAAAAAAAATATTTTTTTATCGTCTTTATTTTATCAAATCATTCAATTTTCTTCCTCTTTGAATTGTATTAATGTAATGTGTACGCTTTTGAAAAGTGCTCATTGAAAGTGCTTGAAAAGCTGATTTTTTTGTGTCAAAAATCAAAAACCGAGGGGTCATTCTTATAGAATAAATTGAGCATTTTTCCCTTTTTTTTGCTATATTCTAAACAAGTATTACTTCATACAGTTTTAGCTGTTATAGGAAACAAAATTATTACCCCTACCACTAACTCGACACATAAAATGAAAACGACTATCTACACTCTATTATCTTTATTTTTGGCTTCTTGTAGTTTGATTAACTTCAATGTAGCTCCCGAAGATTTAAACATTGACTACACAACCTCTGAGGCCCTTTTACTGAAACCCTACGTGGACAAATATTTGAAGGAAGCCTCCAAAAGAGATGTCCGGTTTAACCATAAGTCAATTGAACTTTCCGTAGAAATAGGAGATGAAAAAGATGTTCTAGCAAAAGCATGTTTTTACTGTAGGCAATTGGTAGTTTATAATAACTCCAGAGTCTGGAAAGAAATGCAAAGCCGTGATTTTGATGTGAATTATGGCGTAGGGTTAAAACTGATTGCTCATGAATTAACTCATACATTGCTCAATACAGATCATAGAGGCTATAAAGGCGAAACGATGAGAGTATTCCTAGACGATGAACACGAGGAGGCGCTACTTAGCGTAATGACACAAGGAGACAACGATGTTCCTGATTTGAGTAATGCGGAGTTATCAAACTTATGGGAGCAATATTATTGGGATGAACTATTTGAGATCATTCCCACAAATAAGGAATTTGACTTGAATTGATTTTGCTCAGTAAGATTTAAAGTGCACAGATACATCTTCTTTGAACAAAAAAAATGCTGTCGGAAAACTCCAACAGCATTTAATACTAGCTCAATTCAATTAATTATTTTATATCTTTTACTTTACAAGTTTCAACAATTTCTTTTGTACTTTTTCTACGTCAAAAGAATCATCGTTCATACCTTTTAAAATGGCTTGTCTGTAGGCTTCAATCGCCATATCTTTAGCACCATTTAGTTTTAGATAATCTCCTCTTAACTCGAAGTTTCTAGCGTTAGGAGACATCTGAATTGCTGTTTCTAACCATACGTAAGCTTCGCTAAGGTTAGTCTTCAACTCTATACATCTTTCAGCTGCATCAGCATACGTTGACCAATTGTCGGCGTTTTCTACTGAAGCTCTTAGTTTCGTAATCTCGTCTTCGTTGTCTGCAAATGTTGTATTTAAAGAAACAAGTGCTACGAAGATAAATGCGAAGAAGTATTTTAAAGTTTTCATAACAGCTATATATTTTAAAGTGCAATTATTTTTTTTGTCTGATGCTTAGAATAATACTAATCATGTGCCAAAAGAAGTTAACTTGCTGTTATAGAGTTTGTTTACTGTTGGTTGGGGTGTTTTAAGTGTAAATTTTAAACTTAAAACAGTGCTTTTAATGAACAATATGTTCATAAACGTACAAATTACTCTTTTTATGGCGGAATAATATTCTAAATGTTGATCTAGATCAATAAAAAATCAGAATAAATGATCGCGATCACCATTTTTTTTGTGTGATTATTTCGATAAAACAAAAGAGGTGTCTGTTGATTGGTGTTGTTTGTTATCAGAACTGTAAAAAAAGATCTAAATTTTGATATATGTGTAAATTTTAAACCATTATATTGTTAATTTTTAAATTATTTATGTTTATTGAATGATTATTTTGTGAATTTCATAAAAGTGTCCGTTTTTGGATACAGCTTCTTAGAAGAGTGTTCATAAATGAAAAGAGAGGTGTTCTCTTGATCGAAAACACCTCTCTTTGAAGTTTGAAAACTTGGAATAATACTACTAAACTTCTTGGTTCAGATCCCAGCCTTCTAATATGTCTGCAACTTTTCTTACCATCATACCCCCAAGTGCACCATCAACAACACGGTGGTCATAAGAGTGAGAGAAGTAAGCAAATTGACGAATACCGATTGTATCACCTTGTGGCGTCTCAATTACAGCAGGTTTCTTTCTGATCGTACCTACAGCCATAATTGCCACTTGTGGTTGAAGAATGATAGGCGTACCGATTGTGTTACCAAATGAACCAATGTTAGAGACAGTGTAAGTACCGCCTTGTAATTCGTCAGGCTTCAATCTGTTTTCTCTAGCACGGATCGATAAGTCCTGAATCTTAATGGCTAATCCGCTTAAACTATAGCGATCTGCATTTTTGATGACAGGAACAATCAAGTTACCATTTGGCATTGCTACGGCCATACCAATATTGATATCCTTTTTCACTACTATATTACTACCATCCACTTGTACATTGATCATTGGGTATTCTTTGATCGCTTTGGCAATCGCAGAGATAATGATCGGCATAAAAGTAAGGTTGGCACCTTCTTTCTTTTTAAAGCTTTCTTTGTGTTTGTTTCTCCAAAGCACAACATTAGTTAAGTCAGCTTCCACACAAGAAGTCACGTGAGGAGCTGTGTGCTTAGAGCTTACCATTCTATCGGCAATCATCTTACGCACTCGGTCCATTTCGATCACTTCATCTCCATTGTCTAACGCAACAGCTGGAGGAGGCGTAACAACCTTTGGAGCTGGTGCTGGAGCAGAAGTTTGAGCTACAGGAGCTGGAGTCACCGTTTTTGTAGGAGCAGATTGAGGTACTCCATCTTTAACGAATGACAAGATATCATCTTTTGTCACTCTACCATCTTTTCCAGTACCTGGAATCGAATCTAAAACTTCTTGTGAAATACCTTCCGTTTTAGCAATATTTCTAACTAATGGAGAATAGAATCTATTTCCACTTTTTGCACTAATTTCAGTTGGAAAAGAAGCTGCTTGATTGATATCAGACATAATTGTCTGTGCCACTTCCTCAACATCTTTTAGGGGTTCTTCAGCAGGAGCATCGTCTCCACCTTCAGTCTCTACAATAGCTATAGGAGAACCAATCTGAACGACATCGTCTTTTTGAACTAAGATTGATTTAATTACACCTTCTACTGTTGCAGGAACTTCTGTATCTACTTTATCAGTAGCTACTTCCACTACAGATTCATCCAATGTAATTGTATCTCCTTCTTGTTTTAGCCATTCTAAAACTGTGGCTTCCATAACGCCTTCTCCCATTGCAGGAAGAACCATTTCTACTTGTGCCATATATATTTAGTTGATCTTGTGTCTTTCTTGAAAACATTGATTTTGTGCAAAGGTAATAAAAGTGTAGTTAAAAAATTAGTGTTCAATTAACACTAAAAGAAATTTAATTAGGTCATTTTAAAATTCTATTGTTAAAAATTCTTAGAAAACCCTCAAAATTGTCCTTAAACCAAACATTCTGAAATTCATTTCATAGATTAAAATCATCAAATTATTTAAGATATTTAATAGTAAAGTAGAACAAAACTGCATAATTAATGCTTTAATGAAAGTCTACACCTTAAATACATAGCAATGAATAAAGAGCAAATCAAACATATATTCTTCGATTTAGATCACACCCTTTGGGACTTTGAAAAAAACTCTGAAGAGACCTTAATCGCATTATTTGAGAAATATGAAATAGGAAAACTAGGTACTTCCTTAGAAGAGTATTTAGTAGCTTATAAAAGTACTAATCACGAATTATGGGCACTTTATAATTTTGATAAAGTCACAAAGGAAGATATCCGATTAAGAAGGTTCCCGATGGTATTTGAGAAATTAGGCATTGATGTTAAGCACTGCCCGCCTAATATCGGTGATGAGTATTTAGAAATCTGCCCGACAAAACCTCATTTAATGGAAGGGACGATACCTTTATTGGAAGCATTAAAAGAGAAATATACTTTACATATTATCACCAATGGCTTTGATAAAACACAAGCTATCAAATTATCTTCAACAGGTTTGGGAGGTTATTTTGAGGTGATCGTTACTTCAGAATCCTGCGGAGCTAAAAAGCCTTTCCCTGCTATTTTTCAATATGCCTTAGATCAAGCAGGAGCGAGCAAAGAGGAATCCGTAATGATAGGAGATAATCCGGTTACGGATATAAAAGGTGCGAAAGATTTTGGTTTGAAAACGATTTATTTTGGAAATGGCGAATCGGAAGCAGATGTGGAGGTCAGAAAATTAAATGAAATATTGAATCACCTGTAGGGGCAGACCTGTGTGTCTGCCCGTGTATCAATAACGGTCTATCCTCGGGGCATTTATGATCAACCTCTATATTGTTGGTTTTACCCACATTTCAATTGTAGGTGAAATCAATGATGTTTTTTGGTGGTTCAGCGGGCAGACACATAGGTCTGCCCCTACGTGCCCCGCCGAACCACCAAAAAAATACGTGGTCATTACGAATAATGCACATCAATCGCCTCCAAAATCGTATCACAGGCTTTATGAATTTCTTCATCAGTGATGGTTAATGGAGGAGCAATTCTAAAAGCATACGGAGTAGAAAGGAACCAATAGGTGATGACACCCTTTTCTATGCAAGTGGTCACTACATTATTGACTAACTCAAAATTTTCCATATCGATGGCAAACATCAAACCCTTACGACGAATCTCTTTTACCGCAGGATGCGACTTCAATCGATCTTCAATGATTTGTCCTTTACGATCAACGTCTTCAATGATCTTTTCTTCCTTTAAAATATTAATCACTGCATTAGACGCTGCACAACAAACCGGATGCCCACCGAAAGTTGTGATATGACCTAAGATGGGATCATGCGATAGCACTTTCATTTTTTCAGCAGAAGAAACAAAACAGCCCATGGCCATTCCGCCTGCCATTCCTTTCGCGATTGTCAAAATATCTGGAATGACACCAAAGTGTTCGAAGGCAAAGAATTTACCCGTTCTCCCGAAACCTGTTTGAATCTCATCAAAAATCAATTGAGCACCTACTTCCGTACATCGATCACGAAGGGCTTGCATATATTCAATATCAGGAATACGAACGCCGGCATCACCTTGTATAGGTTCAACGATGACACCTGCCGTTTTCTCTGTAATATATTGTAGGTCTTCTTTTACATTAAAATTAATAAAGCGAACATCCGGCAAAAGCGGACGGAAAGCATTCTTCTTCACTTCATTTCCAGAAACACTCAATGAACCGTGGGTATTACCATGGTAAGACCTATTGAAACTCACTAATTCCGTTCTCCCTGTATATCTTTTGGCTAATTTTAATGCCGCCTCATTGGCCTCCGTTCCCGAATTGACAAAATAGGTACTGTTCAACTGATCCGGTAAAACAGACAAAAGGCTTTTGGTCAACTCAATTTGAGGTTTCTGCACCATCTCGCCGTATACCATTACAAATAGGTATTTGTCTACTTGTTCCTTGATCGCCTCAATCAATTTTGGGTGACCATGTCCCAAGTTGTTGACTGCAATCCCTGAAATCAAGTCCATATACGACTTCCCTTCTTTATCATATAAATAAACACCTTTGGCATAGTCTACCTCAATCCCTAATGGATAAGGAGAAGTCTGTGCCTGATGCTCAAAGAATATATCTTTATTCGATTTATTTGAAATATCCATGTAATTCTATTTTTTACAAAGATACACAACAGTGTAAATGCTTGAAACTAAATAGTTCTAAACGATAAATATTTGATTTAACTGCGAAAAGTCGATTTTCAGCCACTTTGGTCTTTTTACGGAAGTGTTTGGTCTTTTGGGAGAAATCGGAGTAGGTGAAAAGGCGTTTTAATATACTGTAACTACTTTACAATTCACTTAAAAAGAGGAAGTTACTACAAATTATTATTGTCTACATTAAAACAAATTTACTATTATGAAAAAGTTCATTTTACCTGCAGTTTTAGCGATGTTTATGTTCTCTTGTTCTGAAAATAATAATGACATTGAACCTATTAATCCAATTAATCCAGTGCCGGAAAATCCAATATATGAAGAAGTTGATCCAGGTTTTGATCATCCTTCTCCTGAAAACCCAATTGAAGAGGATAACAATTAATCTTAGAAGATCACAACTTGTTAATTAAATAAAATATTACAAATTACTATTGACTACATTAAAAAAATTATACCTATTATGAAAAAGTTTATTTTGCCAGCAGTTTTAGCAATGTTTATGTTCTCATGTTCAGAAAGTAATGATATTGAACCAATAGACCCAGGTTATGAAAATCCAGATTATGTAGATCCAGGTTTTGGTAATCCAGGAGAAATAGATCCAGGTTTTGACCATCCATCTCCAGAACATCCAATTGAAGAAGGAGAGACTGATCCAGGTTTTGATAATTAAGAATAAAGTAATTCTGAAATTATAATATTGAATATATAGATTGAAGAGTAACGGTAAAGAAATTTATTGTTACTCTTTTTTTGTGTGAAATTGTTGTCGTACCTTATTTTCATTAAAAATTAGATATGGAACAGTTATTAGAGCAATTACAGGCATATACAACACTCACTCCATCTGAGCAGAGAACATTAGAACAAGCGATTTTCAAAAGAACTTTTGCTAAAGGAGAAGTAATTTTTTCAGAAGGTAAAATTTCAGATGAAATCTATTTCGTGACCAAAGGTTGTGTTAGGCTATTTTACAATGTTGACGGTAATGACAAAACGGCTTTCTTTTATACAGAAGGACAGTTTATTTGTGCAGGAGAAAGCTATACTTATAATGTTCCTGCTATTGAAAACTACCAAGCATTAGAGGAAACTGAGATTTATGTTTTCACAAAAACAATGATTGAAAGATTAATAGGTGGTTTCCCTAAGTTAGAAATTATTGCCAGGGTGGCCACTGAAAATGAATTGATCACTTATCAAAAAGTATTAGCTTCTTTTATTACAAAATCAGCAGAAGAAAGGTATCAGGATCTTTTAAAAACAAAAGGTGATTTAGTTCAAAGAGTACCTCAACAATACATCGCCTCTTTCTTAGGTGTTTCGCCGGAAACATTAAGTAGAATCAAAGCAAGAATTTACAAAAAAGAGCGTTCTTGACGATCGTCAAGAGCATTTATTTATCCCATGATTACCTTTGAAATATCACAAAATCAAAGAGAATCATGAATGTATTAGTAGCAGGAGCTACCGGATACTTAGGACAGTATTTGGTAAAAGAGCTTCAAAAAAGAGGATTTAATGTTAGAGTTTTAATCCGAAAGGAAAGCCAAAAAGAAATGTTCAACGGAGTTGAGGATTTTTTTATTGGTGAAGTGACAAAACCTGAAACTTTAAAGGGGATTACAGAGAATATTGATTGGGTATTTTCATCTATAGGTATTACTCGTCAGAGAGATGGTATGACGTATATGGATGTAGATTTCCAAGGAAATATGAACTTATTAGAGGAGGCAAAACAATCTAAAGTGAAGTCTTTTTTATATGTTTCGGCAATCGGAGGGGAGCAGTTGCGTCATTTAAAAATATTTGAGGCAAAAGAAAAATTTGTGGATGCCTTAAAAGTTTCTGGATTAGATTATACCATCATGCGTCCCAATGGCTTCTTCTCTGATATGACTGATTTCTTAGATATGGCCAAAAATGGAACGGTGTATTTATTTGGAAATGGAGAGTATAAACTAAACCCAATTCATGGTGAAGATTTAGCAAAAGTTTGTGTTGATAAAATAAGTTCCTCTGAATCAGAAGTAGTAGTTGGAGGACCTGATGTTTTTACACAAAATGAACTATCCACTTTGGCTTTAGAAGCTTGGAACAAGAGAGTGAAAATTGTTCATATTCCTGATTGGATAAGGAAAATAATCATCTCAAGCCTGAGAGTATTTACTTCTTCTAAGTTCTATGGTCCTCTAGAGTTTTTCCTTACATTGATGGCTTTTGATAATATCGCGGACCAATACGGAAGACATCATTTAGAAGAATTTTTCAATCAAAAAGTCAAAGACAACGTTTAATTTTTACTTCAAAAAAAGAGCTCTTTTTACCCGTCTTAAAAACTATATTCTAAACTTCTTAAAATACAATATGGAAACTGAATATATTGTATTACTTATTTAAATTAATTGTTTTCATTTCTGGGTTAACAATTGTTAATGGTTAGAAATTGTTGTGTAAGTTGTTAGTCTTTTCAAGATAAGGTCCTTAATATTGAAATGTTAATGTTAAATTCTTTACTGCACAAAGCAAATTTTATTTTATGAAAACTATTTCAAACAAGATTATTCTTGCCCTTTTTGCGTTTTTTGTATTTTGTTGTACGCCAACAGAAGAAACGCCAATCGACCAAACCCCAGAAGAAATTGCCGAACTGATTGGCAATGGAAATGTTACTTCGTATCGAATGTCAGACGATGGTATGTCCATGACCATTACCTTTGAAAATGGACAAACAGCTACTATTACTTTCCCCGAATCAGTGTTTGGTACCGATGGTATTGATGGTGCTGATGGAACCAATGGTTCGGATGGTGCAAATGGTACCGATGGAACAGGAATTGAAAGCATCGAATTTGATGATGAAACTGGTGAGTTAGTCATTACGATGAGTAACGATGTGGTTTATCGTTTTGATTTTACTATCAAAGATGGAGAAATCGACAACAGCAAATTGGTTGACGTAGATGGAATGTATTTCTTTAAATCTCTTCAACTTGGCGCTTTTGAAATGGCAAGCTTCGAGTACACTGATGATTTTCAGATTGAATCCGCAACAATCAATGATGTGGAAAATGGTGATGTGATTCCTGTAAGTACTTTGAAGCATACTTTTGAAAATGGGAAAATATCCTATACAGAGTCAATGGAGTATGCAACAAGACAAGAAGTGTATTATGACTGGAACTATTACTTTGATGGTCTGTATAGTTATGATTATACGGTAGGAGATGTATTTGAATCTTCAGCAAGAACCAACACTTATTCCTCAGGTATTTTTTCAGTTCCAGGTCTACAAATTGTACATAATACTGAAACAGAAGCTTTAGAATTATTAGATGAAAACGATGAAGGCTTCGGTTTTTATTTAAACGGGATAGATTTTGAAGATATTCTTATCAGCGAAGCAACTCCTGCAGATTTCAGCTCTGATACTTATTTACCCAATAAGATTGAGAAAAAATCAGACACTGAAATTTATGAATACATACCACTAGTTGAGTCGGATGGACAGCTATATTACATTCTTTATACTACTTACACCAACATCCTACAGGTCGAAAAAGGTGATGTGTTAAGTTCAGGTTATTTGTATAGAGAGTACGATGGTGAAAACCTATCAAAAATGTATGCTACTGATGAGCAAGGCGGTGACTATGATGAATACATTCAAATGTCTTACACTGGAGGGAATCTTTCAAAAGCAGAGGAGTATTACAAAGACGGGGGTCAATTTGTGAAGTCTGATGGAGAGTTGATTTATAACTATGATGCTAATGGTAAATTAACAAGTACTGTAGCAAAGAGTGGTGACAGCGAAGGAGATACACTTTTCAAAGTGTTGTATGATTCAGACTTAAACCCGATAGAAATATGGTCTTACCATGATGCTGTTTTTGAATATGGAAGCTTCTTTAATGATGAAACAGGGAGAGTGGAATATGACTATCATATGGTGAAAGAGGCGGGATTCAGACCGTCTTTAAGAATGGAGTACTATGACAATATGAAAAACTTCTTTGGTCACTCCATCAATGCAATGCTTCCAGAGTTGGAACAATTAGAACTGACGAAAGCTCCCAAAAGAGTATTCTCAATGGAAGACAATTCATCTATTCGATTTGAATATAAAGACTTTAATAAAGGAGGTTATCCTGAATCTGTACAATTACTAATGTCAGACGGAGGAGAATACCTCATGTATGAAGGAATCATGGATTATACTGTAAAACGATAAATTTTCATGTTGCAGAGAGAGTTTACCCACTCTCTCTGCTTTTTTTATTGAGATGCGTTTTTTTATTCTCTTCATTTTATTCATCTGCTATTCTTACTTTACTGAAGCTCAAATTAGCGTTACTGTAAAGGATAAAAGAAACTTACAGCCTATTCAGGCCGTATCGGTAATTAGTTTAAACCAACAAAAAATTACGGAGAGTGATCATAATGGAAAATTTCAAATAGCCTCTCATTATGATAGCCTTTTTCTTGCACATTGGAATTATCAAACCATTTTGGTGAACCTAAATCATGATACTACGATTTATCTAATATCTAAGGTTGATACATTGGAAATGGTTGCTGTTGAAGGAAAAATATTAGAAGAAGAAAAAGCTATTCAATTTTCAAGAAGTGAAATAGTAGATCTTTCACCTTCATTTCTTTCTTCGTTTAATTTAGAGAGAAATCTTCAAGTACTTCCCGGTGTAACGGTTACTAATGATACACAATCGGGTTTATATGTTAGGGGAGGGCATAGAGGTGAAAGTAGAATTTTATTTAATAATATACCTCAGTATTCTTCCAATCACCTGTTTGGGTTGGCCAGTAATTATCAAGAAGATTTATTAAGAAAAGTATCATTTCATAAGGGCTATTTTCCTTCTGCAATGTACAATGGAGTGACAAGTTTTTTGACAGTCGATGTTGATCAAGAAATCCCACAAAAGAGTGCATTGAAATTAGCATTAGGAACATTGAGTTCTGAAGCCTATGCAAAAATTAGAGTCAATGAGAAAACCAAAGTAGATTTAGGGTACCGAAGGGCTTATTTAGATTGGCTCGGAAGTTATTACAATGCGATCAAGAAAGAAGACTTGATTCCTATATATGGTTTTGATGATTTTAGTGTCAATATTGTAAGGAAAATGGATACTAATGACAAATTCAATGTAACCTACATTCTATCGCATGATAACATAAAATCATCTTTAAATAATAATGCTATTAAAAGTGATTGGTCTGGTCAGACATTATCAATGAATTACTTGAAATTGTCTAACATAGGGGTTTGGGAGTTTTATTCAGGCTTCAATAGTAATCAATTTAATTTTATACATTCTTCAACATCAGAAACAGATACAACTTTAGCTCGTAATAATTTGAATAGTTATGTGCTAGGTATAAAACTTTTTCAGGATATAAATCCGAAACTGAAGTTAGAGTCTACTATTGAATACCAACAGGTCAGAGGTGATGTGAACAACGATTGGATTTCCACTTCTAGTGTTGATCGGACTCTCAAAAATGATATTTCACAAATACATCAGCAAAATATCTCATCACATCTCTATTATCAGATAAACCGGTTTTTGGCTATTAATGGAGGGGTAAATGTCAATTATTATATCAGACAAAATTTTAGAGATTTACAGCTAGCCCCAAGGTTGTCTTTGAATTTTGAAATCCGTCATCATTCAGTCAATTTTTCTTATAATAGAAGTTTTCAGAACATTCATTATCTCCCTTATATTGGTTTTGATATGCCAATAGATATGTGGGAATGGACGAATGAAACGCTTTCACCACTTCTATCAGATAATTTTCAGGTTGATTACAAAGTGAAAATTTTAGGTGAGTTGGCATTAAATATTGGACTATTTTATAATGATAAACGAAATGTAATAGACTATAAGGATGGTTCTGATTATTTATATAATCCATGGGATCATGAGCAAATAACACAAGGAGTGGAGCACATCAGAGGTGCTGAGTTTGAAATTAAATCTACCTTTCTAAACACTCCAATCAGAGCGTCTTACACTTATTTGGAGTCGGAAAGGAGCAGTGATGAGATTCATAATGGTAATCCCTATCCAAATTCTTATTCTCCCCAACATCAAATTACTTTAGCATTACATAAAAAAATCAATAAACGACTATCCTTGAACTGTAATTGGTATTATTCCACTGGACAAAGAATCACAATTCCTGAATCATTCATCTTATCTACTCCATCCAATGAGCATACTTCATTTGTTGTACCTGTTTATGATCAGAGAAATAATTTTGAATTACCGCCTAGTCATAGAATGGATGTCAGCATGAATTATTTCATTCCTATACGTTCCAATCAACTTCAGCTCACATTGAGTATTTTCAATATCTACAATAATAAAAATGCTTATTTTGTTAGTTTTGAAAAGGTGGAAAGAAACGATGAACCATCATTAATTCAAGGGCATAAAAAAGCACTCATACCATTTCTTCCCTCTTTTAAAATTACTTATCAGTTATGAAACAAATGCTTCTAATTTCAATTTTGTTGGTCTTTATGGGGTGTAGTTATGATGAAGAAATTATTGATATACCTATAAAAGAGAAACGGTTTTTGGCTATTGAAGCTTATTTAACGAATAATCGAAAGATTGAAATGACTGTGATTCATAATATTTTACTGACTGATGAATTGGTTTTGAAGCCAGTTTGGTATGCAGATGTGAATATCATGACAAACAAGAAGGATTATCCTCTGCTCAACCTTCCCTATACAAGAAGTTCAGATCAGCGATTTATTAACTATGTCTCTGCGAAAGAGGTGATGTTTGATAAAGGTGAAATTACACTTTCCATCAATTATAAAGATTCTCTTTTTCTAACTTCTGAAACAACAGTTTTATCCCCAATAAAATTAGACTCAATCTATTTTGGTTCAGATCAACGCGTAGGGTTTTATTTTGAAAGAGGAGAGGATTCAGACTATTATAAAACGCTCGCTTATCTCTATGTCAGAGATTCAGTTTTAGTGTTTAGTAAGACACATTATGTCGGAAAGGAATTGAAAAGAGTTGAGATCAATGAAAAAATAGAGCGGTTGATAGAGGCAGACTCTTCGAGTTTTATTTTATCAAAAATTTCAAAAGATCATTATTTGTATGAACAGTCTGTTCGAAATGCCTATTTGGCAAATATAGAACCTACAGTAAAAGCCGATACGATCTATTCTAATATTGAAAACGGGAAAGGCATTTTTACATTTTTTGCAAATGATACTATTAGTATAAACTATTCGGTGAAGGATTTGAAAAATCAGACCGTGACGCACAAGTAGGTTTAACCGCACCCACAGCTGTCATTTCCATTCCCACAGCAACTTTTTGAAGACTTGCATCCAACTTTCATTACTCCCATCACAATACTAAGAAAAGCCCCAATCACTATGCCTACAATATCATTATCCATTAATGATGGAATGAGAATGGCAATACCCAATACTAACCATAGTATCCTTGTGATAGGCCAATTGTGTTTCAAAGATTCAATATTCATTTTTCCTTTTTAAAAAAATCAGTAATTAATACTCCCATTACGCTTCCATATAATGTACTGTTGATGGGCTGAGAAGTGATAGCACAAGTACCGGTTATACATCCAATTTGACTATAATAAAGATAACCTAAAACTGCACCGACTACTAAGCCGATCAAGTGAAATTTGTATGCTTGGAGTAATTTCATGTTGTTTTCTTTTTTTGTAAAGTTACGTTTTTGAATGGCATATTATGTAACATGTGTTACGTAAGTCTTAAGTTAAATGTTTTTGTTGATAAGAAATGAGATCTAAACCTTGAATAATTGGTATAAGGTTGTTAATAAATGCAAGTAATTATTATCTGTTAGTTTTTAATCAGTTTTTGATAGGGTGATGTGATCAATGTTATTACCTTTGTAAAGTAGTCAAGATAGTAGTAAGCAAATGACTTTAATCCATTAATTAAAGCATTGCGTAGTTTATTTCTATTGAAGATAGATATAGATTACAAACAATTAAAAATGAGGAAATGCAGCCCGCAATTTGTGGGCTGTTTTTTTTATGTAAAAAATTAGGAAAGCAAGACGAATCTTACTTTCCTAAAATTGAGTTGTTGATTAATGAGTAATGTAAAACACATTATTCATACCTCTAAGATGTTTACCAAACCTTAGCTCTCTCAGCAGGGGCAACATACATAGAATCACCTTCTACAATATTGAATGCCGTATAGAACGGATCAAAATCTGATAATGGACCTACAGCTCTGTATTGACCTGGAGAGTGAGGATCTGTTTGAATCTGCGTTCTTAGCGCTTCTTCTCTAGATTTTGTTCTCCAGATAGTAGCCCATGAAAGGAAGAAACGTTGCTCAGGTGTGAAACCATCAATGTTACCTGGCTTTTCAGGTAATAATGATAAATAACGTTGTAAACCATCATACGCAACAGCAACACCGCCAAGGTCAGCAATGTTTTCTCCCAATGTAAGTTCACCGTTGATGTGTAAACCTTCAATTGGCTCATAACCATTGTATTGTTGAATTACCATTTCCGCTTTTCCTTTGAAAGCAGTATCATCGTTTTCAGTCCACCAGTCTTTCATTTCACCATGAGCATCAAAACGACGTCCTGAATCATCAAAACCATGAGAAATTTCGTGACCAATAACAGCACCAATACCACCGTAGTTTACAGCTTCATCTGCTTGGTAGTTATAGAAAGGAGGTTGTAAGATAGCGGCAGGGAATACAATCTCATTGTACAATGGGTGGTAGTAAGCATTTACTGTTTGAGGAGTCATACCCCATTTAGTTTTGTCAACCGGCTTACCGTATTCCTTCATGTTTTTCACAAATTCTAATTTGCTACTGTTCACGATATTTTGGAAGTAAGTATCTTTTGAAACTTCAAGATCTTCATACGTTTCCCACTTGTCAGGGTAGCCAATTTTCACATTGAACGCCTCTAGTTTAGTAAGTGCTTTTTCTTTTGTTTCTGGAGTCATCCAATCCACTCCCTTAATACGCTTTGCAAAAGCTTCTTTGATATTGGCTACCATTTTATCCGCTTTTTGCTTCGCTTCCTCAGGGAATACCTCTTGAACATAAAGTTTACCCACGGCAAAACCAACAAGACCGTTTGTTGTACCTAATACACGCTTCCAACGAGGACGGTTTTCTTCTAAACCTCTCATTTTCTTACCATAGAAGTCGAAACTTTCATCAACAAATTGACTGCTTAAATAAGGAGCTGCTTCGTGAACTAAGTGCCATTTTAAATACAATTGGATAGTTTCCAATGATGTATTCTCAATCATATTATCCAACTCCTCAAAGTACGGAGGATGGGTAACGATTACATTTTCAGTAGCGACATTGATGTCTTTTAAGTATTGAGTCCAGTCAATAGTCTTACAAATTTTTTGAAGATCCGCTACTGTATAAGGGTTATACATTCTTCGAGGATCTCTTGATTCAACTGGAGTAAGGTTGAATTCCGCTAAAGTATTTTCGAACTCAAATACTTGTTGTGCTGCCTTTTCTGCATTAGGAATAGTCAATAAGTCAAACATGTTAGCGATATGTTGTACATATTGTTCTCTAGTTGCTTTTGATGCAGAATCTTGCTTTGTATAATAATCCTTGTTTGGAAGACCTAGACCACTATAACCAATATAGAAAGATTGGATTTCACTGTTTTTTAAGTCTTGGAATACGCTTGGCCCAAAAATAACACCTGTTTGTGACTTGTGTAATTCCGTCAAGACTGCTTGAAGGCCCTCTTTAGATTTCAATCCATCAACAAGTGCCATGTATGGAGCAAGAGGTTGTGCACCCAACTTCTCAATAGTAGTAGAGTCCATACCACTTTTGTAAACATAAACAGCTTTCATTTCGTCGCTGCCTTCTTTTAGTTTACCTGAAGCGATAGCATTGTTTAGTACATCAAGTGTTGCTTTTTCATTACGCTCACGTAATTCATCAAAGCTACCCCATCTGCCTCTGTCAGCAGGAATAGTCGCTTTTTTCATCCAACCCCCGTTGGCATAAGTGTAGAAGTTTTGACCTGGTTTGATAGAAGTGTCCATGTTCGAAAGGTCAAGTGCTTTTTCAGCTGTTACTTCATCTTTAGCAGTTTGATTACCACAAGAAGTACACAACAAAGAACTCACACCTAGCGTGACACTAAGAGCTTTTGTTAATAGAGTTTTCATTCTAATGATTTATATTTCAATGTTTGTTTAGCAAATGTATAATAAAATTTTATACGAAAAAGCTTAAAAACCAATATCAACAAACTATTTGTTTAAACAAATACATGAAAAAGTCGTATTTTTTGATAATATTGTTAAACAACACATATGTTTCTTCAACCAATAAACATTTGTATATAAATTGATTAAGTACTAAGTCAGAAATATCTTACAGTTAATTCTTATTTATTTTTTGTCGCAGTGCTTAAGTAACAGGATAAAGATGATCGGTTGTTTTAGATTTTATTTTTGAACCGAATCATGAGTATTGAGAAGCACAACTATTCACTATAACCAAATAAAAAGGTAGGTACGAAATTTTAAGACGAAATAGCACAACTTTCTCCTGTTAATATTAGGTAGGTAGGCATAATACTCGCTAAAAACGACGGATATTTTTGATCTGCCTGTTTTCACAATCCTTATACTAACATTATGAATCAATCATCAAATTTTTTTTCAAACTTAAGGTATGACCTTCCTGCAAGTATAGTGGTGTTCCTAGTTGCTATGCCGTTGTGTTTAGGGATTGCCTTGGCTTCAGGAGCTCCTCTTTTTTCAGGAATTATTGCCGGTATTGTTGGAGGTATCATTGTTTCATTGGTAAGTGGCTCCTCATTGGGTGTAAGTGGCCCAGCAGCTGGTTTAGCTGTGATTGTTCTCAATGCGATTCACGATCTAGGTACATTTGAGACTTTTTTGTTAGCAGTAGTTTTCGCAGGTGTTTTTCAAATCATTTTGGGTTTACTCAAAGCTGGCGTCATTGGTTATTATTTTCCTTCTTCAGTAATCAAAGGCATGTTGAGTGGTATCGGTTTGATTATTTTCTTAAAACAAATACCACATGCTTTGGGATATGACGAAGATCCTGAAGGAGATTTCTCTTTCTTCCAAGTTGATGGGCATAACACTTTTAGTGAATTGTTCTATATGTTTGAGGCCATCACTCCAGGAGCAGTGATTATATCCATTGTCTCTCTCACAATTTTAATACTATGGGAAAGACCAATTATCAAAAAAACAATGTTGGCTAGAGTGCCGGGTCCACTAATTGCCGTTGGCTTAGGAGTAGTTTTGAATGTGCTTTTCGATGACATTCCAGTGTTGGATATTGAAAAAGAGCATTTAGTAGCATTACCTGTAGCTGATAGTTTAACGGACTTCTTCGGACAGTTTACCACACCAGATTTTTCTCAATTAGCCAACACTCAAGTTTATATTGTAGCATTGACCCTCGCCATCGTTGGGAGTTTAGAAACACTACTTTCCGTAGAAGCGACAGACAAGTTGGATCCACAAAAAAGAGTCACACCAACCAACCGTGAATTAATTGCTCAAGGAACTGGTAATATTGTTTCAGGATTAATAGGAGGACTTCCAATCACTCAAGTAATTGTTCGAAGTTCAGCCAATATTCAAACGGGAGGTAGAACCAAAGCATCCGCTTTTCTACATGGTATTTTCTTACTGATATGTGTGATGGGTATCCCGAAGATTTTAAACCTTATTCCTTTAGCTTGTTTGGCTTCTATACTTTTAGTGATTGGTTATAAACTGACCAACCCTAAGCAATTTATTGAGCTTTATAGAAAGGATTTTTCTCTCTTCTTACCTTTTGTAGTGACGGTAGTTGGTATTGTGTTTACAGATTTATTGAAGGGGATCGGGCTAGGTATGGTTGTAGGTGTCATTCATATTTTATGGAATAACTTTAAAATTCCGTATCACCTTGATCCAAACTATTTGAATAGTGAGGAACCAATTCATATACAACTAGCAGAAGATGTAAGCTTCTTGAATAAGGCTAGTATTCTTAGAACTTTGAAGAATATGCCTAATGATAGCGAAGTAATTATTGATGCCACAAAGAACCATTCTATGCACCCTGATGTCATGGAAATCATTGAAGACTTCAAGAAAAATGCTCTCACTAGAAATATAAAAGTGAAATTAATTGGTTTTGAAGATCAAAATAACTCTCAAGAGACCAGAGAAGAAATTCATTAATTCATTTTTCCTTATTAAACGCTAAAAGAGGTGCTATTTTTAAATGATAGTCTGTCTTTTTTTTAGATGATAAAAGTGCGTTTATTTGCTATTAGAGGCTGTTGGTGGTGTTTATTTATAAAGTGGTACCTGAATAAACGTAAGTAGAACGATTAAAGGTAATTTAATGCTTAAGATTGTAATGTCATGTAAATATGAAAATGAATAAATCAAATTAAAACACTATCAGAAGTAGCAAAACTACTTAAGATGGTTATTACAATTCATTATACTACTTCGGTTAATTGGACACATTGTATTAACCGAATCTTCCTGGAAATATGAAAATGAAAATGGTTATAGATTGCTTCTCATAATTATTGTTTTGAATAATTATTAAGAAGCAGAACAGAACAGATACTTGGTAAAAAGAATGTAGAACAATGAAAAATTGTTAGAGGAAAAAAAGAGATCTCATAGGTCTCTTTTTTTGTGGATAAGTATTTAATTTGAAGTAAATATTTTACTGATTTAGTTATTTTACCTTGATAATTGGATTAACTTTAATCAGGTCATTGAATAAATTTACAATATGCGTTTAGCACAACTCCTTTTTGGAATACTGATTTTGTGTTCGTCATTTTCTTTAAAAACAGATGACGAGCAACTGTTAAATAGGTTGGATGAATTGTTGGAACAGAGAGAATCTTATTTTGAGAAAAGAAAAAGTGATATAAGAACTATAAATCAACTATTAGAAATAGAGAAAGATCCAGTCAGAGAATACGAATTAATCAAAAGAATTACCCAAAAATACCTTCCTTATAATGCAGATTCGGCACTTCTTTATTCAAGAAGAGGAGTCAGATTGGCATCAACTTTTAAAAATGAAAATACAACGATTGAATCTAATTTATTATTAGCCCAAGCTTATATTTTGGTAGGTTTATACCATGAGTCAGTGGCTATTTTAGATCAATATGAAGGTGTAGAATTACCCCCACAGTTTCAAGCTTACTTTTATTCCATTAATGCCGTCTTGTACAATACATTATCTTCTTTAAGAATTACATCTTCTATTAGAATGAAATACAGACATAAATGGGAAGGATATGAGAGAAATTTGATGGATGCTCTACCAGAAAACGATTTAGGACATCATTTAGCAAAGGCGGAATTATACAAAGAAATTGGGCGTTTAGACGAAGCGATTACCATTTTAGAAGATATTTTGGAGGGAGTTAAAATAGAAGATAGGGTGTATGCTTCAACAGCTTATACTTTAGCAGATGCCTACGGTCGAAAAGGTTTAATTGACAAAAAAATAGATTTTCTCACACTATCATCCCAGTCTGATATTCTAAATGGTGTAAAAGAGCATACTTCATTAAGAGAATTAGCTTTGGAACTTTATAAAAACAATGAATTGAGCAGGGCTTATCATTATATTAAAGTGGCCTTAGATGATGCAGTGGAAAGTAACGCACAGTTAAGAAGAGCAGAAGTGCTAGAGATTTTACCTTTAATAGATCATTCTTATCAAGAAAATAGAGAAAAAGTAAGGAAGTATATCATGATTTTTTCTACAATAGTCTGCGTTTTACTGATTATTTTAATTTTCGGGATGATTTTTATCCAAAAGCAGAAGAAAGAATTAGAAGCATCTAATACTCAGGTAAAAGAGACGAATCAGTTGTTGAGTCAGTTAAATGATGAACTGAAAAATAGTAAACAAGAGATTGAAAATGCGAATAAGCAGCTGATGAGTGTCAATAATATTCAAGAGGAATCGATCGCAAGATATTTAAAACTATGCTCTACTTATATCGGGAAGTTAGATGATTACAGAAAACAGCTTTTACGAAAAGGAAATAAATCGAATAAAGAGGATCTTTTGCAAATCCTAAAGTCAAAAGAAATTGTTGACCAAGAGTTGAAGATCTTTTATAAAGATTTTGATCAATCTTTCTTGAAGCTTTATCCAAATTTTGTAGAAAGCTATAATGATCTTATGGTAGAGGATGCAAAAATTACTTTGAAGAAGAATGAACTATTAAATACAGAATTGAGAGTTTTTGCGTTAGTAAGATTAGGAATAGAAGAAAGCACCCAGATTGCTGAATTTTTGAGGTACTCAATAACTACTATTTATAACTACAGAACAAAAGCACGTAATAACGCAAAGGCAGGAAGAGAGAACTTTGAAAAATTATTAATGAATATTCATTAAAACTCATGAAATCTTTGCTCTTTTAATATAAATCTTGAAAAAGTAGTACTACTTTTTAAGTGTTTTTAATTGTGTTTAAGATATTGTTTTTCAGTTATTTAGCTGTTTTATTGAACTACTTTTTAACAACTTCTACTTCTCTGGGTGTAAAACATACACTAAGTTTGTGTTATCGAAATGAAAAAAATAATCACACAGTTATGAGAACATATTTATTAGCAATTTTAATTACAGTATTTGCCTTTCAGGTAAATGCACAATCTCTCCAATCGCCTAGTGGCAACTTCACATTAAAATTTGATGTGAATGGAGAAGGTACTCCTACTTATGCATTGGATCTAGACGGTGAAGCTATCATCAAAGAAAGTAAGTTAGGTCTTCAATTAAAAGATTCAGAAGATTTAATCAAAGGCTTTAAAGTGGTAGATACTAAAGAGTCTTCGGCTGATGAAACTTGGGAGCCAGTATGGGGTGAATCAAAAGAAATCAGAAATCACTACAATGAATTATTAGTGACTTTAAACCAAAAATCAACAGACAGAACAATGATGATTCGTTTCCGTCTTTTTGATGATGGTCTAGGTTTCAGATATGAATTCCCTTCACAAAAGAATTTAGTGTACTTCGTTATTGAAGAAGAAAGAACACAATTTGCAATGACAGGTGACCACAAAGCATGGTGGATTCCTGGTGACTACGACACGCAAGAGTATGATTACATGACTTCTAAATTATCTGAAATTAGAGGTTTAATGGACAAAGCATATACAGGAAACGTTTCTCAGCAAGGTTTCTCTCAGACAGGTGTACAAACTGCATTGATGATGAAATCTGAGTCAGGTACTTATATCAACCTTCACGAAGCTGCATTAGTAGAGTATTCTTGTATGCACTTGGATTTAGATGACAAAAACTTTGTATTTGAATCTCACTTAACACCAGATGCTCAAGGTGTAAAAGGTTATATGCAAGCACCTCGTCCTACGCCTTGGAGAACAGTTATCGCTTCAAAAAATGCAGGTGATATCTTATTGTCAAAAATTACTTTGAACTTGAACGAGCCATGTGCTATCGAAGACGTATCATGGATCAAGCCAGTAAAATACATGGGTGTATGGTGGGAAATGATTACAGGGATGAGTTCTTGGGCTTACACTGATGATGTACCTTCAGTACACTTAGGAGTAACAGATTACTCTAAAACGAAGCCTAACGGTAAGCACGCAGCTAACACTGAAAACGTAAAAAGATACATCGACTTCGCTTCAGAGCACGGATTTGACGCGCTATTAGTAGAAGGATGGAACGAAGGATGGGAAGACTGGTTCGGTAAGTCTAAAGACTACGTATTTGACTTCGTAACTCCTTACCCTGACTTTGATGTGGATGAAGTTCGTGAATATGCGAAATCTAAAAACATCAAAATGATGATGCACCACGAAACTTCTGGTTCAGTAAGAAACTACGAGCGTCACATGGATGCAGCATACCAATTCATGGCAGATAACGGTTATAACTCTGTAAAATCAGGTTATGTAGGACCAATCTTACCAAGAGGTGATCACCACTACTCACAGTGGATCAACAATCACTACTTATATGCAGTGAAAAAAGCGGCAGATTACAAAATCATGGTAAATGCTCACGAAGCAGTTCGTCCTACAGGTTTGAGCAGAACTTACCCTAACTTGATCGGTAACGAATCAGCAAGAGGTACTGAGTACGAGGCATTCGTTGGTAACAACGTTGATCACACGACTATCCTTCCTTTCACAAGATTGATTGGTGGTCCTATGGATTACACTCCAGGTATCTTCGTAACAGACATCAGCGAGTACGATCCAAGCAGAACTTCTTATGTTAGAACTACTTTAGCTCGTCAGTTAGCATTGTACGTAACTATGTACTCACCATTACAAATGGCAGCTGACTTACCTCAGCACTATGAGAAGTTTATGGATGCTTTCCAATTCATCAAAGACGTAGCGATCGATTGGGACGAGACATTGGTATTAGAAGCTGAGCCAGGTGACTATATTACTTATGCTCGTAAGGAAAAAGGTGCTGACAACTGGTTCGTTGGTAAAACAAACGATGAAACACCTCGTACTTCTACAATCAAATTCGATTTCTTAACAGAAGGTAAAAAATATATTGCAACAGTATATGCTGATGCTAAGGATGCTCACTACAAAGACAATCCTCAAGCATACGAAATCAAGAAATACGTTGTGACTAGCAAATCTAAATTAGCTCAATTTACTGCTCCAGGTGGTGGTTATGCAATCAGCATCGTTGAAGCAAAAGATAAATCAGAGTTAAAAGGATTAAAGAAATTATAATCTGAAAATTTGATTAATAGAAAAATCATCCTGCTCTTCCTTTTGGAATACCAAAGGTCGTGGCAGGAGATTTATTTCGAAACGTAAAGTAGAAATTTAACCTAGCTGCATTTTGTAGCTAGGTTATTTTTTTATCCATAATTTTTTTAACGGATAAAGTAGCTCATTTAAGAGAACCTCAATTGGCTTTGAAGTGAAACCTTGGGACCTAGTCAAAAAATGATCGAGTTTTAGAAAAAATCACTAGGTAACCAAAGATATTTACCAAATAATCTACTGACGATGTAACCTTTTCTTTATGTAACATTAGACTTTTCTAAAAATGAACAATAAAATGTGCCATTTCAGGAAATTACGTTCGTTAACGAACATTAGTAATTGGTCTAGTAGAAAGTGTTTTGGTTTTAAGTTGTTGATTATTAGTGATTTGTGATTTTGTGGCACAAAGATGGAATCTAGTTAGAGTGTAAAACAAAACGTAATCATTACAAAAATTTAAAATTATACTCTTATGAAAAAGTTATTTATCTCTTTAGTTATCACATTATCTTCAGTAGTTTCATTTGCTTCAAACCTTGAAAATACAAATGAATCCAATACCTCTAAATTATCAGAAATGGTGGCTAAAGCAGAGGCAAATGATTGGGAAACTTATACTAAAGCAGCACTATTATCAATCAACTGGAATGCAGATTTAGCATTAGCGAAAGAGTGGATTGATACAGCGATCTCAATCGATGAAAATGCAAAGAACTTAGAAGTACTAGGCGACTATTATGTACGCTTAGGACAAACAGATAAAGCGTTAGCAACTTATATGAAGGCACTTTCAACAGATACTGTTAAAATTGAAAAAGAGAACAGAGAGAGTATTCAAAGAAAAATTATGCTTTACGGTAGAAAGTAATATCGAAACAACAGTGTTTTCACCATTAGTTAGGGAAAACACATTAAGATAAATGCTATTATAAATGAATAGCTTGTTGTAATAGCGTCAATAGAAAGTTTGTATATTAATAATTACTTGATCATTAGATGAAGTACATCCCTTCAGGAGTTTAATCTTGAAGGGATTTTTTTGTATTAAAATTCTCTTACAAATTTATGGAGATCCACACCTTGTTCAAGATTGAGTTTCTTTCTTAATCTATAACGACTTGTATCTAAACTTCTAGGGGTGATATGCATAAGTTCTGCAATTTCCTTACTACTTAAATTGATACGAATAAAGGATAATATGCGAATGTCATTCGCTGTAAGAGATGGATATTTTTCTGTAATAGATTTGATGAAATCTTGTTGTACCTCAGAAAATAATTGATGGAAAAGGAGGTCTTTTTTCTCTTTATTGACTTCATTTTCAATTAATTGCGACCACTTTTTGGCCTCGTTACTTTTCATTTTGTCAAGTCCAGCTTGTACCTTCATTAAGAACGTATCTTTATGGTTGATAATCTCCATGTATTTCAATAGTTGCTCTTCTTTTAAAGAAATAACAGCTTTAGCATTTTGCTGTGTTATGTGTTCCTTTTCCGCAGTAAGTTTCTTGATATAAATGAACTTTGCTACTTTCCGAATGAAGTAAACAAGAAGAGCAACAATCAATATAATAGGAAGATAAAGGAGAGGTGTTTCATACCAATATTTCTCAATACTGAAGTTTAACTCCACTTCTCGTATTTCTCCATCATTGATTTTACTTTGAAGTACAATCGTATAATTTCCACCGTTAAGTTTTTGTTTAGTAAAAGAGGATACTCCTGTCTGCCAATCTGACCATTCCTTTTCGAGTGGTAATAATTTGTATCTAAATTGAGCAATATCAAAAGATAGTTTATCAATTTGAAAATGAAATGTGATATCTTTTTCTCCTTTTTCTAGTTCAATTCGATTGAAATAGGGATAGGTATATTTTCCCCTTTCATTATCGATCTCTAAAGATGTAATAATTGGTTCGGGCTCTTTTGTAAAAGTAGATTGATATTTAACATCGAAAGTCATTACCCCCCTGTCCGTTGCTAACCTCAATTGATCTCCTTTGAAATCCAGAAATTCAAAGTCTTTATTAATGTCGGTGTTAAACGGTTTCATTAACGAAGCGTAGGAGTGTACGCTACCATCAGAAAGTAGTTCTAGCAAATTCAATTGATGATCTTGTATAAAACTGACATAGTTTTCTTTTTCATTAAAAGCTAAAGCAGCGATATCACCCTTTCGAATTGTTTTGAGTAATGGGTGATCCAATGCCTTAAACTGTCCATTCCTATAGCTAAAGAACTGCTTGTTGTTCCCAAAAATCAACCGATTATTAGTTGCAAATACTCTTTTGAATCCCTTTACAGAAGTCACTGTTATAGTCGCATCTATGTTGAGTGTGATTTTAAGAAGGTCTTTATTTTTGACTTCTCCCCATATACAATTGTTTTCTTGATCATAATACAATTTTGAAAATCCATAAACATCAGGTTTACTTACATACCATAACTTTCCCAAGTCTTTTGCATAGAGCATTAAGCCGTCATAAGTAGAAGCAACATAAAATGCGGTGCCTTCAAAATGAGCGATATCAATAACACCTTTGTTGATGGACATGTCTTCAAGTCCTTTATTAGTGTATCTTGCAAGTCCAGAATTATGGCTGATGAACAGCTCATTGTCAATAATTTTAGTATTCCATATTTGCCCTTTTATTTGTTCTTCTAACTCAAACTTTTGGAACTTATTTGCTTTATAAAGTCCTTTGTTAGTTCCTAAAAAAGTAGAGCCACCAAAATCTGTAATTGAGTAAGTAGCAGCACCATCGAATAATGTAGTGAAAGCACTTTGTAATTCGAGTTTGGCAATTCCGTAATCAAGACCAAGCCAAATGTTTCCCATATCATCTCTAGCCATAGATAAAATCGTGTTATCAAGAAGTCCTTCTTGTTGTTTGGCTTGATGTGTCATCGTTCCTGATTGGTCCACTCTTATAAAGCCGTCAGTGACTGTTCCAATACCAATGGAGTTTTTGTCGTAAGAGATTCCTGTAAAGAAAGATTTTTGATGAAGAGCGGATGATAATGGTACTTTGCTCGCTACTTTACCATCAAATCGATAAAGTGCTCCAGTATGAAGCGGTACATAAATTTGGTTCTGATGTACGAAAAGGTGACGAACTTGTTGATTAATGAATACTTCAATTGTTTGTTGAATTTGAAGTTGTCCATCTTCAATAAAGCCTATTTTACCATTTCTAAGAAGTACCCACACTTTTTCGTGCCATTTCACGATGGCACTAATGCCTTCATAGTAAGTCAGTATTTTGGTGGCTTTTTCTAATTTATGATATAAAATAATTTTGTCTTCAGTTTGAAAAATAACGGTATTGTCAACCACTTCAATATTCCATATCTGTTCATATTCCAAAATGCCGATCGACGTAAATTCAAATTCCCCTTCTTTTGTTTTTGAAAAATAGCCGTACTCTTTACCACCTACCCATATTAGGCGTTCATCAATAAATAATGCTCGAACTCCTGCTTTAGAAGGTAATTGTGCTAATCCCCATTCTCCATGATTGTGGTATAGCATTCCTTCCGAATTACCAAAATACACAATACCATATTGATCAATTTTCACATCCCAATTCTGGCGTCCTGCTTGATAATCCGTTTTATTGTAATTGACAATATGTGGTGTTTTTACCCCTGCATAAATAGGTGCATAGAAAGGAAGAAGAACCAATAGAATAAGTAATAAGCACTTAGTATTGTACTGCATCAGGCAAAATGGAGAATGTGATTTTTTAGTCTTATACTGATCAATAGGATGTAGACAGTTGAAAAAAAACAATTCCAAAAAACTTGATATCATTAGATGCTGGATTAAATTTTAAATAAAAAGTCATTCATTTCATGAAGGAAGTGGGGTATGCTACCAATCAAATATATTAAAAATAAAAGTACCTTCATAGAAGACTATGAAGGTACTTTATTCTATAATTATCTAACCTGAAGTATGAAAAATAGTTTAGCGATATTTGAACTTCATCGAGTCACTACACACTCTATTCGTTTGAAGTTTGTCTTAGTTATAATTATGAAAATGAAAATTATCAGAAAATCTGTTGATTCTTTTACTTGATAACACTTTTGAATTTTATTGTAATTGATAAGCTCTGATGTAATCGATTTCAAACAGTACTTCTTCATCAAAAATACTATTGTCAATCCCTTTTACTCCGCCCCAAGAACCACCAATGGCCAAATTGACGATGAGGAAGAAAGGTTCATGGAAAGGCCAGTCGCCGCTATCTCTTAGTTGAGCAGTTTCGGCAAACGTTTTGATTAGTTCTCCATCAACCGACACATGAATACGATCAAAACCGTTTAATTCATCCTCTACCCATTCCATCGTAATCACATGGAAGTCGTCGGATACATTTGTTGAATAAGTTTTGCTTCCTTTGGCATTTTGTCCGTTCATACCATTCTTGTTTTTAGTATGAAGAGCACAATGGAAAGTATTAGGATCATACCCTACATATTCCATAATATCAATCTCACCAGCATGAGGCCACGAACCGTAACCTAACATCCAAAGTGCCGGCCATGTACCTCTACCATCAGGTACTTTTAACCTCGCTTCAATTTTACCATATCTAAAGTCTTTTTTGTCTTTTGAGACAATTCGAGCGGAGGTATATTCTTTTCCAAGATAATCCTCTTTTCTAGCTTCAATGATCAAATGACCATTTTCAACTCGAAGGTTTTCTTGCCTGTCTGTATAATATTGTAACTCACCGTTTCCGCCACCTGAACCATTTACTTCATACGTCCAGTTGTCCATATTCAATGCGTCGCCATCAAATTCATCTGACCAAACTAATGCATATTCTAGAGGATTCACTTTCACCGCTACTGTAGTTTGTTGATCGCCTAAAGTTGCCGAAATTGTAGCATTTCCACTTCCTACAGCTGTAATTACTCCATGGAATACAGTAGCAACATCTTCATTGCTAGAAGCCCAAACTAGAGTGGCATCCGTAGTAGGAGCTTGAACAACTTTTACGGTCGCTGTTTCACCCACTTTTATTTCCATTGTGGAATGATCCAATTGTAAATCAATTCCGTCTTCTTGTGTAACGTCATTGCTATCGCAACTAGTGAGACTCATTAAACTGAGTAAGAGTATACCTAAATATTTCATTTCTTAATTTTTTGTTGATTGTCCTTTATAAATAAATCAACTGTTGATAATGTATTTATAAAATAAGGTTTTTTAAATGATGATGGAAGTGAAGCACCAGGATAATTCTATATTGATCACTAATGGAGAAAGGATCGTTTGAAGCAAATTTAATAATACACACTTCCTTCTTAGTTTTCATATTTCCTTATCCCAGTACTTGTACTTAAAGCATCCTATCACGGGATTGCTTTTAATCAATTATAATTGAATTCGTTATTCTGCTTTCTTGTAGAAGAAAGCGGCATCCATGTCAAATGTAGTACCTGTTGTTCCACCAGCTAACACTGCTAAAACATTTACATTTGAGATTGGACTACTTAAGTTTAATCCGTTATCGATAAGATGTGACATAGGAATCTCAACAGATTGCCATTCTCCATCTCTAGTAAAGTCTGTATAAGGAGTAATACCTTCTTGAGCAGTTGGTCCAACAACTACTTTGATTTCTGAAGTACCGTCAGCAAACATCAATGTGTAAGATGTATTATCTTGACTACTTTTGAAAGCAGCGTGAAATACATAATTATCAGGATTTTGATGAATAGCAGTCATATCGATGTCACCATAAGATGTACTAGCAAAGAAACCTGCTCCTGACCAACCTACTGTACCAACTACTAAGCTGATCCAACCTTCTTCTAAACCGTAAAAGTTATTGCCTTGAGGTGTACCATTGTTGAATGTATTATCCCAGATATATAAAAACTTAGAACCTTCGTCTGGACGTAAATCAGCTGATACTCTATCTTCTATAGCTTCAAATGAAGTTTGATCCATTTGTACTACAAAGTATTCGCTTCCTTTTAGTGAAGCCGGTAAATTTGGATCTGGTTCGCTAACAGCAGGTTTTGTCACAGTTACATTACAAGATGCAGTAAATACTCCATGTGAAGCAACCACTGTCGCTGAACCTTCTGCTACGGCTGTGATAGTACCATTATCAACCGTAACGATATTGGCATCAGAAGTACTCCATGTAATCTCCCCGTTGATATCAGCGGGTTCAAGACTTGCTGTTAATTCAGCTGTTTGTCCTTCTTCAAGTTCTACGCTAGTTTGGTCTAAAGCAATTCCAGTTGCTGATTCAATATCTTCAATGATTTCTTCTACTGTACTTTCTGTACATCCCATTAGCATGAAAGTAAGTGCATAGAAAGCTCCAATTAAAAAAGTTTTTAATTTCATAACGTAACAGATAATTAATAAGTATTACTAAAAATGATTATGTATTAAGTCGCTAATCGTTAGTATTTAAAATAGATCATACTTTGTCGAATATTCATTTCATCTATCGACTTTTATTCATAGAGAGGATTAGCGATTGTCTGTTACAATGTTAGGTGTTAATAATTGTGTATTGAAATTATAGGCGTCAACTTGATCATTACAATGGAAGTGTAATCTTAACCAAATTATTACAACATTAACATGTAATTGATTGATATATAGATGTTTGTGTTTGTTTTTGGGTCGAAATCACTTAAATAAAAAGATGTATTTTTAACACTTATTTTTCTGTAGTGATAATTTTATCCTTTTAAAAAATGAAGCCAATGGAATTTTTTTCGTGTGAATAAGTAGTTTTCATCTTGTTCATGTTGGTAGGCTTCTTTCTCAAAAGAGATATTTCGATAGGCTTTATCAACATTTTTGTGAATAACTAATCGAATTAAGAACTCCAAAACATACCAACAATAGAAAAAAAGGAATAACATTTCGATTTGTTGTTTGAAATGAATTTTCTCGTGTTGAATCATGCGATACCAATTGTTGGTATGTTGATAACTTTTAAATTCATGACGAACAAAAAGAAATGGATAGAACGCTAATGCAGTGTAGCCTCTAAAGGGGATAATATTGTTGAAAATGATAATCATATTAAGTACAAAAATAAAAAAAGCGAGCCTACCGAAGTAAACTCGCTTAATATTTAATAACAAATTGCTTGAATTAATAGTGTTTCATTGATGAAAACAACTAATTCTTACTCATTGTATAATTTTTCGTAGTACTGTAACGCCATACGGTTAGCGTCGAAGTAAGGAAGAACGTCACGCATAGAGTTCTTCACACGCTCAGTCCAAGTTTCAGGCTCATCATAGTACATAGGAATGATTTCATTCTCTAAGATGTCTAATAAGCTGTTCAAATCTTGCTCGTCTTGCTCGTGTGTAGGAGCGTTCAAGTCAGCCAATGGAAGAACGAAAGAGTTCTCACCGTTAGCGAATTCAGGGATCCAACCGTCATCAGTAGAAAGGTTGATACCACCGTTCATCGCTGAAGTCATACCTGAAGTACCAGAAGCTTCACGAGGTACACGAGGGTTGTTTAACCATACGTCAGAACCTTGCTTCAACTTACGAGAAAGCTTTAATTCATAACCTACCAATACAGCCATGTTGCTGTAAGACTTCGATAAGTGAACTAATTGGTTGAACGTAGAAACCGCACCGTAATCCATTGGATAAGGCTTACCTGCCCAGATGATTTGGATTGGCTTATCAGGGTTGTTCATGATACGATCGAAACGCTCTTTGTTTCTAGTGATCAAGTCTGCACGCTTATAAGCTGCAAAACGACGAGCCCAAACGATAGTAAGTTTCTTAGGGTCCATTAATTTACCCGTTTGATCCGCTACTGTTTCGAATAATTTCGCTTTTAAGTAACGCTTACGTTTGATTAACTGCTCATCTTCTTCTTTGTGAAGAGCGTTGTATAACTGCTCATCAGCCCAGTAAGTACGGTTTTGTGCGTTTGTGATAGAAGTAATACGGCAGATGTTACCATATTTGTTCCACATATCGTTAGATACTTCACCGTGTAATTTAGATACACCGTTGGCTACTCTTGCTAGACGTAAACAAGCTAGTGAGTGATCGAAAGTATCGTCTTGGATACCAGTGATCTTACGAACTTGGTCTAATGGAATACCATTGAAGTAACCTAATTTATTTAAGAAGTGGATATCGTGTTTCTCGTTACCAGCTTCTTCAGGAGTGTGAGTAGTGAATACTAATAATTCTTTCACTTTCTCCATATCACCGTCAAACTTGTTCGTTAGGTGGAACGCTGCCGGTAATGCGTGTGCTTCGTTGAAGTGGTAAACTTCTGCGTTGTATTCCAACTCATCAAGAAGTTTAGCACCACCTAAACCTAGAAGCATATATTGAGCTACTTTTGCAGAAGCATCAGCGTCATAAAGACGGTGAGAGATTGACTGCGACAAGTAGTCGTTTTCAGGAAGGTCAGTTGTTAAGAAGAACATCGGTACAGTGTTGAATACACTTGGACGTAAGTACTTCGCAGTTACCCAAACTGGGTGACCATTTACCTGAATCGTAAATTTAATGTTTGTGTCTTCTAAGAAGTTGTTGATTTTTTCTTGGAATAAGGCATCCATCTCCTGGTTACCTTTACGTACTTGGTCATAGTAACCATATTTCCAAAGAATACCAATACCGATAAAGTTTTGGTTTAACTCATAAGCAGAACGCATGTGCGAACCCGCTAAGAAACCAAGACCACCAGAATAAATCTTGAATGGTTGGTCAATAGCGAACTCCATACAGAAGTAGGCTACACGTTTTTTATATTTTGGGTCGTAAGCATAAGGGTGCTTAAAATCTTGTTCGAAACGTGACATATTAATATTAAAATTTAATTGTTTTATTGTTTACATGCATTAAGTGACGTCGTTATGACGTTTCTTAATGCATGTGCAATTTTTATAAATTATTTATGGATTAGTATGATGTAGGTCATCAAAATAAGAAAGATTTTATGTAACCGGTTGCGAAACCGTTGTAATGTTAAAGATTAAACTAAAAATATAACTTTATTCACATTTTTAATTCAAAAAATTCTCTTTTTAAGAAATATTTTCAAATAAATTTTCGAGTGTTTTACATAAATAAGATAATATTTAGATAATCCTCTTCCGACTTGTTAAAGAATAACATACTTCGGGGGTAATGTTGTCATTTTGTTGAGGATAAGCGATTAAGCTTAACGTGGATTTTGTTGCAAATTAAAAACTAGTTATCAAATTAAGATGAACTTGATGTGAATAGCATGTGATGATAAAAATAAGGTTCAAATTACACTTCATCAAAAACAGTAAAGAATTGAATATAGTTCAATGTCAATCTAAGCTATTTCTACAAAAAGGGTAAAATTTGTGGTAAAAATAGGCTCATTTCTTAACTGATGATGGAGCTATTTTAAGAAGGTTGATGGAGCGTGTTTTTAGGGCTTTTTCTAGTCCATTTTCTCATTTGAAAGTAGGCACCTATCATTAATGCTAATGCTCCCATTCCAAACCAGGTGATAAAGGAGACTAACTGTATGCCTAGCCATGTAATCATTTTTAGGAAAGGGGTAAAGAGAAATAATAAACTTAAAAGAAAGAATCCGAATATTACTTTAAAGATATTCATAGTATGGAAGTAAAAGGGTTATTTGATGAGAGAATGAAATGCAATTGATTATTAAAATACAGCGAGATAACTGCGATTTAGTTTCGTGAACGTAAGATACAAAAAAATGTTGCCTTCATAAAAAATACATAGAAAGTATTAATCTTCTTTTGTGATCTATGATCTGTTTGTATTTTCGTTGCATTACTTTTTAAAACCTTACAGATGTCACAAGATTACAATCTTCCATTTCTAAAATCAGTTGCTCAACGAATTTATGCTGAACACCAGCAACAACTCACCAAAATCATTGTGGTGCTTCCGTCTCGAAGAGCCGGTATGTATTTTAAACAATACTTTGGTGAAGTGATTCCACATACCACCATTGCACCTGCTGTATTATCTATGGAAGGTTTTGCAGAGCGTTTGTCTAATCTTGTGAAAGCAGATGGTGTGACACTACTTTTTAAATTATTTTCTCTTTATAGAAAAAAAGATAAAACCATCACGATTGAAAAGTTTGGTGCTTTAGGGAAATCATTATTGAGAGAGTTCAATATGATTGATAACAACCTTACAGAAGAACAAGCTGAAAAAATGTTTGAGCATCTGAAAGAAACAAAAGCAATTGAACATTGGGCAGAGTCATTAGGGGAGGAAGATGAAATGATAGAAAAGGTGAAGAAGGAGTTGTTTGCGAAGAAGGAAACAATGGCGGACTTTTTAGAATTTTGGGAGAATCTTTCTTCGACCTATTTTGAGTTTAAAGACGAATTAAAGAAAGAAGGTTTTGCGTATGGTGGATTGGCTTTTAGAGAAGCTTATAACCACCTTGAGGATCGAATAGACTATCTAGGTATTAAAAAAGTAATATTTGCCGGCTTCTCACAAATGTCAGGAGTGGAACAGGCCATCGTACAGAAGTTAACAGACATCGGGAAAGCCCAAACGTTCTTTGATGCAGACAAACAGTACTTCAGTAAATATCACGAGGCAGGTCACTATCTAAGACGCTATACTGAGGGGTTTGCCAAACAGCATATCGATTTTCAAAAAGATTGGTGGAGTACACACCCTAAGCAAGTAGAAATTAAAGCCATCAGTAATGTGGTAGGCCAAGCGAAATACGCGGGGGAGTGGTTGCAAAGTTTATTAGATACTCCTGAGAAGAGAGCTGAATTCCAAAAGACACTTAATCATACTGCCATCTTACTTCCTGATGAGGCATTGTTGCCTGCACTTCTACGATCTCTTCCTGAAATCGATTTTGGAGAAGACAAGAGTTTGGCTCAAATGACCAACATTACAATGGGTATGCCTTTCTTCAAAACACCTCTGTTTGACCTGTTGAGAACCATCTTCCAGTTGCAGGAAAGGATGAAACCTTCGGAAGGGAGTGAGAGAAGTGCTTATTTCAAAGATGTTCAAAATGTATTAAGACACCCTTATTTTCAGTACACAAGTTCATTAAAAGAATTTGAAGAGATTTCAACGACCATTTTGGATGAAATAGTCAAGCAGAAAATGGTTTGGGTGCCTTTAGAAAAAATAAATGATTGGGGAGATAAGCATCCTATTTATAAAGCAGTGTTCCAATATTGGGGCAATGATTATCGTAATGCTTTGAGTTCTTTTGTAGAATTGATCAAAGTATTGGCAGAAATTTTAAAAGCCAACCCTGATACTTTAGGTATCTCTTCCTCAGAATCATTGGAAGAGTCTTTTGAAGGGGAATTACTCATACAGTTTTATAAAGTTATCCGACGCCTTCAAGATACTTTACCTCAATTTGCACAAGAAAACGGTCAATTATCCATTTCGGTGTTCAAATCATTGCTTTTGGAATTGCTACGTTCTTCCAACGTTCCATTTACGGGTGTACCGATTGCACCATTACAAATTATGGGTATGTTGGAGAGTAGAGCATTGGATTTTAAAAATATATTGATCCTTTCTTGTAATGAAGGGAATCTACCGATCAAGAAAGCAGTAGAAGCGATTATTCCTTTTGATACGAGGGTACAATACGGTATGCCGACTTACATGGATAATGAGGCTGCTTTTGCTTATACTTTCTATCGTTTGTTTCATAGGGCAGAAAACTTAGTTTTTGCTTATTTAGATGGAAATGCTGGTGGAGACATCGGTGAAATGAGCCGATTGGTGTTGCAAGTAAAAGAAGAACTGGCCGAGATTCCTTCCAATCAAATTACTTTGAAGTCAGATGTGTGGTTATTGTCAAAGGCCGATAAGGCAATGGCATTGCCTGTCACGATTGAAAAGGAAGAGGTGCTTCAAAAACGAATCAAAGAACGATTAGCTGGAGGGGTCAGCCCTTCGGCCTTGAATTCATTTATAAGAAATCCACTCACTTTTATTGATGAAAAAGTACTCAAACTGAAGGAAGAGGAAGAGGTAGAAGAAGATTTAGATAACAGAACATTTGGTAACCTGATTCACTTGGCTTGTGAATGGGGCTTAAGAAGAATGGCAGGACTAAGCGACACTGATACAGAAACTCCTTTTGTATTAAGAAAAGAGCATTTTGAACAAGCGATTGCTGATAAGACTTTTATTCTTAAATTGATTCAGGATACAGCAAAAGAAGAAGGAGCCGATTTAAGTAGAGGACAAAACTTATTGCTTAAAGCGGTTGCTCAAAATCTGTTGGAACGCTTTTTCAAAAAACAGATTGAAGAAATAGAAAAATCGAATGACAAAGCGATCACAATTGTTGGACTAGAAAAATTTGTAGATCATACTTTCGAAGTGGAAGTGGAAGGTGAAAAAATTCCGGTGAAGCTTTCAGGTATGGCGGATAGAATTGATGTCATCGATGGGCAACTGAGAGTGGTGGATTATAAATCGGGAGGCTATAACCCTGCTGATTTAGGGGTGAAAAACTGGACTGAATTATTGGAGGACGAGCATAAAGGAAAGTTTTTACAATTAGTAGTTTATAGCTACCTTCTTACAAAAGCAGGTTTGGATGCGTCAAATAAAAGATTTCAGGGAAAACTCAATAAAGCAGGAAAAGTGATTCAAAAGGAAAACCTAACCAACATTGATTTGGGTAAAGGAGTGGCTTCTGGATTTTATTTCTTTAGAAAAATAAATGAAGGTTTAAAAACATGTAAAGTGGATCAGCCTATAGGAGATGATCAAGATTTAGACTTTCTTGAAAAAACAGAAAAACTGATTGAAGAAATCGTAAAAATGATGCTTGACACTGAAAAACTATTGGAAGATGTAATCTGAATTATAAAAAAACTTAAATAATTTAAATTAAGGAGTCGATCTAGGAAGTAATTTGTTTCTTGATGATAACTTAGGATGTTCTAAGTACTAAGGCAAAATTAGTTGGTCATTAATTCTTGAATCTTTTTTGTGAGTGCAACGCTAAAAATGCCTTTATGGTGATGTTATATAATTTTTTAGGAGGCAATTATCGCAAAGTAAATAAGAAGCAAGCAGTAGTAGAAAGTAATTTTGATTTAGAGCTTATTGGGGACGATCTATTTATATGCTAATTATACCTAATACAAAACGTACGTTACAAAGATACTTTTCACTCTTTGTTGCATTGATTACCTCTTCCTTTTTTGCGAATGGCGCAAGGGCCCAGACTACCTTGCCGTCTTTGGATGAAGTAGATATGCTGATGACAAATCTGACTGTACAGTTAGAAATCACATCAGGTATAGATGCTATGTATAATTTTGACTTCAAAGTTGCAGAAGGACAATTCAACTGGCTTAAAAGTCACTACCCTGAACACCCCCTTCCTTACTTCTTATTGGGCCTTTCACAATGGTGGAAAATTGTACCCAATATTGAAAATACCTCTTACGATAAAGACTTTTTTGTCTACATGGATTCTGCCATTTATTTCGCAGATAAGATTTACAAGAAAGATAAAGAAAATCAAGAAGCACTTTTTATTCTTGCAGGAACTTGGGCTTTCGAAGGCCGTTTGAATGGAGAAAGGCATAATTGGGCCAAAGCCACTTTTGCGGTAAGAAAAGCTTTAAATTATTTTGATAAGCTTAAAGGAATGCCGAAGACTTCTCTAACACCAGAGTTATTGTATGGTGATGGTTTATATAACTATTATGTAGAGTGGATCAAGGAAAACTACAGAATGCTCAGAACGGTATTGTGGATGTTTGACGGAGGAGATAAGGCTTTAGGTATTGAACAGTTAGAAACATGTGGCAAGGAGGCTTTTTATACCCGTATTGAAGCCATGTACTACCTCATGAAAGTACATTCGTCGAGTGGTGGTAAAATGATTCGAGCATTACAGATATCTGAATATCTATACAAAAAATACCCGAACAACCCTTACTTCCAAAGGTATTATGCTCGATTACTCTATTATAGTGGTCGTTATCCTCAGTTGTATACAGTGAGTAAATCTCTATTGGAGAGAGTTGATGAAGGAATGTTTGGCTACGAAGAAATGAGTGGAAGATATGCCGCTTTTTATCTTGGAGCCTATTACAGAGATTACCTCAGCAACCCCGAAAAAGCAAATTACTATTATCAGAGAGCAGTCAAGTTTGTAGAAGATATCGGTGATTATGGCTCAGGTTACTATCATTATTCTTTAGCGGCTTTAGCACGATATGCAAAGCAGAAAAAAGATTGGGATAATGCTGAAATCTATTATTCGAAGATTCTAACTTATGCTGCTGGTAGAAAAAAGTTGCAGACTGAAGCAAAGAAATTCAAGAAGGAAAATAAAAAAAGAAAAAAAGCTGCTAAAAAAAAGAAATAGCCTTGTCATGATGTGAAATGACAAGGCTATTTTTTTTGACTAAATTTTAGAATAGACTTACTGATCAATCCACATTTTAAATGAGTTCGCCTTCAATCGGCTGATCATAATTTCGGGGTGTTCGCTAGTGGTGAGAAATACAGCTAATTTCCCCCCAAAGTGGTTTTCAAAGCTTTTGATACTTTGAATATTGACAATACAGCTTCTGTTAACACGGAAAAAATCTTTTGGATCTAGTTGTGATTCTAAGCTTTCTAAGGTGTGATTCAGAATATGTTCTTTACCGCTGAAAAGTACAGCAGTGGTAATATTGGCTTCACTTTTTAAGTAGGCAATTTCACTGACATCCAGTTTGAAAAAAGCCTGAGCACCATGAATCAGAAAACGCTTCCGATATTCTTTTTTCTCTCCTTGAATGGCGGAAAGAATCAATTGGTAATCGATCTGTTCCGATTTGTTGGGTGTTTGACTTGCTTCAAATTTTTCAATGGACTTACTCAGCTTATTTTCGTCTACTGGCTTTAAAAGGTAATCAACACTATTGACCTCAAAAGCCTGAATAGCATATTGATTAAAAGCCGTGGTGAAAATGATGGGTTGAGGGATATGAACTTGATCAAAGATTGAAAATGAAATACCATCCTTTAGTTGGATGTCCATAAAAATGACATCACAGTTTTCTGCTTTGGGTGATGAAAACCACTCTACCGCTGTACTCACTTTGTCAATTTTATCCAGTAAGTTCCATTCTGGTCGAAGTGTTTGAACCATCAGTTCCAACATTTCGGCATTGTACATCTCATCTTCAATAATTAAGTAGTTCATTTATCTATGGTTTTATAATAGGGGTAATTTAACTTTAAAATGCGTGGTTGTTTTTTCAATAATCAAAGATTTGTCGATCAATATGGCAAATCTCTTTTTGAGGTTTTCTAATCCTTTTTTGGTAGAGTAGGCAGAAGGTTTTTCATTTAATGAATTTTGAATCACAATATATTCTTCTTCTTCAAAAATTTCAATGTTCAACGGCGAATGTTCATCGGCAATATTATGTTTGATGGCATTCTCAATCAGTAATTGAAAAGTCATAGGTGGAATTTCCTTGCTCATGCATTTTTCAGAGATATTGATGTCTAGAAAAATACTATTCTTGGCTCTCTCTTGATGCAGAGAAGTATATTGTTTTACAAACTCAATTTCTTCTTTCACTAATATCGTCACCCAATCCGAATGCTGTAAAGCATAACGGCTGATACTTGAGAAGTTTTGTATAAAATTCTTAGCCTCTTCTTCTTTTTTTAAAACAATAAGCGATTTCAAAATACTTAAGTTATTGAAGAAAAAATGGGGGTTCAACTGATCTTGTAGTGCCTTATAACTCATTTCTAATTTCTCTACTTTCAAATTTTCTACTTCCATGACCATTTCCAATCCTTTTTTGATAATTCTGAAAAGCAGGAACAAGAAACTAATTGAGATAAAAACAATAATTGAGACCAGAAGAAAAAGTACGGTGGCGATGATGGTATCTCTTTCATAGTTTGGAAACTGAATAAGATACATCAAACCGGCCATAATCATTACAGCAACGATAGAGGAATACCCCAGTTGGTTCAGTATTCTTTTTTTGAAGTTTTTGGGTGATATAGGAATTTTTTGTTCTAATTTCTTATCAATCCAAATAATAGATTCAACCAAAATGACATAGAAAATAGTACCAGCTATAAAAGGAATTGTGATACTCATGCCTTCAGGTGGTCCGCCCATGACTAGTAGTAATAAACAATTGGATAAAAATCCCAAAAGAGTAGTAAGCAATACCCTTTTGACAATGTACTTGGGGGTGTATATGGTATCTTCGTTGTGAATCATATTTTTTTAAAAATGCACTCTACCAAATGTAAAAAACTTTCGGTAGAGTGCGAACATGCAACAAACATTACATGCATTTTCATTGTTGGAAATAACGATTACTATCTAATCGGCGGGTTATTAATCTGTCCTGTTGCTCTTAGCCATTTTGTTTTTAGTACCTCATGATTTTTTAAGGCTAATATTAATTCAAACTGCATTCTTAGTAATTCAGACTGTGACTGTAAAACGTCTGTTGTTGTATTTAAACCTGATGAAAAACTGATTTTTGTTTCTTCCAAGCTTTCTTGTGCTTGTGTTATATTTTCTTGAGCGATCCCAATGGATCTTCTATTTTCCTCTAATTGATAACCGATCTGTTTGATTTCAATAGAAATCATTTCTGATGCATTATCACGCTCATGAATGGCTTTTTGAGTTTGAAGTCTGGCTACGGTCTTTTTCTCTTGGCTTTCATTGAAATGGAAAATTGGAATTCTCACTGTACCACCTACAACTGCAATCGGGTCAATATTGTCCAGTCCATTATTACCATAGATATACATACCACCAGCCATTACACCTACTTGAGGGAGGTAATCGGATTGAGTTACTTTTTGTTCCAGCTCATTTATTCTGATATGATTATCTAATAGTTTAATTTCAGAACGCTGTGCTAATCCAATATTGACGCCTTCTTGAATATTGACGGTAGAAGATTGAAAGGCCAACTCGTCCATAAATTCATATTTCGTCTCATCTTCAATTCCAATAATCTGACTAAGGAAAAGAATGGCTAAAGTGACTTGATTTTCGGCTTTGACCTGCTCTAATACAGCTTGGTTTTTCTGTACACTCACCTTCAGTTTTTCACTCAATGGAAGTAGACCTTCATGGTGCATCAATTCCATTTGAGATTCCAAACTATCCAACATTTCAACATACGTTTTGGTCAGTTTTACCCCTTCTTTAGCGGCAATCACATTCCAATACGCTTCGTCAGTTTTTTCAATCAACTCTGCATAAGTCAAGTTGTAATTTTCCTGACTCATCGCTTTGCCTAATTTTGCTTGCTCATTGACTGCTTTTATTTTTCCACCAGTATAAATAGGTTGTACAGCAAAAACACCGGCAGTTAAGATACCAGGACTTTCCACACCAATAGGAGGGATAGTAGGTCCTTCGGGAATAGCCATTCCTGGGAAAAGGTCAAGGTTCAAAGTCGGCATCATAATACCCGTGGCTGATCCTTCAATACTCGGCAGATACGCTTTTTTCGCTAATTTATAATTAGACTCCGCTTCTTGGATTTGCAGAGCGGCTGTTTTCAAATCACGGTTGTGTGATAAAGCCATTTCCCTACAACTTTCTAATGAAAGGACTTCTTGTGCTTGAAGGCTAGGAGTGATCATTAACCACCCCATTACCATCAAAACCAATTTATTCATTTTCATAATTTTCTTATTTAACTTCAATACGATACATATAGGCATACAACACCGGAATAACCATCAGCGTGATCAATGTACCTCCTAAAAGACCTGCCATAATGGTCAATGCCAATGCACCGAACATAGGGTCTGAAAGTAATGGTATCATCCCTAGAATAGTGGTCATAGAAGCCATCATTACAGGACGCATTCTTGACATAGCGGCATCAATAGTCGCCTCCAATCTGCTTTTTCCTTCATCGAGTCCAAGGTTGATTTCATCCAGTAATACAATGGCATTTTTGATAATCATACCAATCAAACCTAATGCTCCAATAATGGCCATGAAGTTGAAGAACATACCTGTAATATTGAAACCGATACTCACTCCAACAAAAGCGAAAGGAATCATCATATATACAATCAGTGATTGCTTCAGGTTATTGAACAAGGCAATGGTGATAATCATAATCAAACCAATGGCTAACGGGAAGTATTTGAACAGGGCTTTATTGGCATCGTCTTGAACGCCTACCATACCTCCGTATGTGATCGAATACCCGTTGGGTAAATGAATTGCTTCGATGTCTTCTTTGATATCATTGAGAAGTTCCACACCTGTAAAGCCTGCTTTCACATCACTTTCTACGCTGATACATCTTGTTCCGTCAATTCTTTTGACCGCAAAATCTTCTAAGTCTACCTTTATAGAATCAGTGATATGTGCCAATGGAACGCTGAACTGAGAACGTTCACCCCATACCGGTACATTGCCAATGTTTTCAATATTCTGATCCAATGTGGTTTTACTTTTTAGCACAATTGGAATCTGATTTTTACCTTCATAAAGGGCTCCGATCGGCATACCGTTGGATTGGATTTGTAAAGAACGCCCCATATCCAATCTTGTAATTCCTAAGCGTTGAGCATGTTCTAATGAATATTGAGGTGAGATTCTCTTGGATTTATTACCCCAGTCATCGGTTACATTCCTTGACATTGGACTATTCAATAAGGTCAGTTTCGCTTGATTACTTAATTCTCTTAAAACGGCAGGGTCTGGACCTCTAAACTCCACGGCTAACTCTGAACTTTCAAAAGCGGCTCCATATTCCAATAATCTATAATTGGCATGTGGATAATGTTCATCCAAGAACTGTTGCACTTTTGGAATTACTTCTGCGACACTCTCAACAGTGGTCGTTTCAATAATAAATTCACCGTAGTTCATTCCTCCATTTGACATTGGTCGCATCAAAGTGAATCGGGCAGGGGGTCTTCCTAATGAAAGTGTGATATTTTTGATGTTATCAAATTGCTTGATTTCTCCTTCAATTTCTCTCATCTCTTTTTCTACAGCCTCAAGGTTGCTTCCTTCAGGGAGTTTGTATTCGATAACGAACTGATCATAAGGAATCTTAGGCATGAAATCGACTCTCATAAATTGCATTGCGTACAGCGATCCAATAAGAAGAACAGTAGCACCAATCAAGAATGAGTTTTTATATTTTAATGAAAACATCAACGAAGACTTGAACAATCTATAGATGGAGTTGTCATAAGGTGTTGGTTGATCTTCCTGTCTTTTATTGCCTTCTTTTCTGTAGAAATATTTTGCCATAAAAGGCGTTTGAATCATGGCGAAAACCCAGCTGAGTAGTAATGAAATCACTAATACTGTAAACAGTGAACTTAAGAATTCTCCTGCAGAGTGAGGTGCCATAGCTAATGGGAAGAAAGCAAGAATAGCAATCATAGTAGCACCCAATAAAGGCATAGCTGTTTTCTTAGCCGTATTGACAAATGCTAATTTCGGATCGACACCTTTTTTGAGGTCTACCAAAATACCGTCTGCTACTACTATAGAGTTGTCCACCAACATACCCATCGCTAAGATGATAGCGGCCAAAGTAACTCGGTGCAATGGCAAGTCGATCATCAGCATGACGATCAATGTACCCAAGATGGTGAATAATAATCCACTTGAAATTAATAAACCAGAACGGTAGCCCATGGCTAAAAGTAGAATCACAATCACGATGATAATGGAAACGACAAGGTTGAATACGAAGTCGTTTACAGCCAATTCAACTCTACTCGGTTGAGAATAAATTTCTTTGATTTGAATGCCGGCAGGAAGTTCGTCTTGAATTTCAGCCATACGCACATTCAATCGGTCTCCTAATTCAACAACATTGATACCTGATTCATTTGAAAAACCAAGTGCTAAAGCTTGTTGACCATTGAAATATAAACCTTCACGTTTTGGAGCAAGGAAGCTTCTTTTGATCGTGGCAATATCTCCTAAACGTACTGTACCTCCTTGTGGAATCTGAATAATAAGGTTTTCAACATCCCTGATGTCATCAAACTTATTTTCTACATTAATACGCATTGACAGTGCCTCCACATCAAGATTTCCAGCATTAGCAATCTCACTTTGATTTCTCATTTCCAAAGCAATATAGATCGGATTGATCTTCATGCCCGCTAGTTTTTCCTGATCAAATAATACCTCAATCGCTTCTGTTTGTTTACCGAAAATTTGAGCTCTTCTGATTCCGTCTACTTTTAAAATCTCTCTCTCAACAAGTTCAGTATATTTTTGGAGTTCGGGCAGTGTGTATCCATCAGAAGTAATGGCATACAACATACCGTAAGTATCCGCAAAATCGTCGTTGACAATTGGAGTGTAAGCACCGCTTGGTAAAAACATTTCCACGTCTTTGACCTTTCTTCTCAAGTGATCCCAAAGCTGTGGTAAATCATCTGTGTCCACTGTTTGTTGGATATCAATTTGGATCACTGACAAACCTGCAGACGAAGTAGAAGTTACTTTATCGATGTTCTCCAGCTTCATGATACCACGCTCTAAAACGTCGGTCACTTCCAATTCCACTTCATGCTGTGTCGCACCAGGATAAGGAGTAACTACAATAGCGGATTTCAAAGGAATTTCGGCATCTTCCAGTTTACCTATATTGAGGTAAGAAAATACGCCACCTATCAGCACTGCGATCAACAATGAGGTGATGAGTGCTTTTTGATCTAGTAATTTTTCTAACATTATAAAAGCCCTCCTATGTTTGATTTCGATGGTTGTTGAATGGGTGCTACAGTTTGATTCTCTATAAGATCATAAACACCTGCCACCACAATTTTTTCATTTGCAGATAAACCTGACAGTACTTCCACACGTCCGTCATTTAAGGGTTTTCCAAGCACTACAGTTCTTTTCTTGAGTGTATTTCCCTTTTGAATTACCCAAACTGATGTTTCTTGCTTTTCATCAAAAACAGATGATAATGGAATAGAAAGCTGAGTATTTTTTCCTTCAAATGAAACATGTGTAGTACCCAACATTCCTGATTTAATGCGTTGGTCAGCATCTTTCAAAAGGAACGTCAATTCATACAAATCATCTCTTCCTGCTTTTTCGCTGATGGTTTTGAATTCCAAAGGAAGATGCTCTAAGTGTAGACTTTGAATGTCCAATTGAGCCTTCTTAATGTATTGAACTAAATGAAGTTGTGAAGAGGGAACTTTGGTAGTGACTTCCAATGTGGAAACGTCAATCATAGCAACTACAGGAACTCCTGGTCCAACAGTGGTATGATCATTAATAAATTTTGAAGAAATATAACCTGAAATAGGAGCTCTTAGATCTGTATCGTAAAGCTGATTTTGAGCATTTTCAAAAGCAATTTTGGTCAACGTTACACCCGACTTCATTTTGTCGTAAGTATTTTCAGGAAGTTTTTTGCTGTCGTATAATTTCTGATAACGTGCCAATTCCTTTTGAGCCTGTTCGTATTGTGTTTTCGTCTGTTCTAATTGTAAAAGATAATCACGTTGATCCACCTGAGCGATGATTTGTCCTTTCTTGACATAATCACCTTGCTTCACTCTAATTTTTTGAACAGGACCTCCAATTCTAAAAGACAGTACCACTTCAGTTTTCTCCTTCACTTGACTATTAAAGGTGATATCAGACTTCATGTTCTGATCTGCTACTGTTTCTATCTTTACATATTTTATTTTTCTTTCAGATGTCTCTTCAGCAGTAGAAGTACATCCTATTATTAAGCTTCCCATAAGAAGTATTCCGAGTAGTTTTTTCATGTTTAATAATTTTTGATGAGTCAAAGTGACAAATCAAAAGTAGGTGGGTGAGAGGCTGTATTTATAGAGAAGTGAGTGAAGTGAAGATATTGGGAGGTGAAATGATGAAATCTAAAAGTGAAAAAATGAACTAAAATTAAAAAAGAAACCCTGTCAGCTAAGTGCATTAACTAACAGGGTTTTATGATAAGAATGTTATTGCAAAAAAATGTTTCATGCACCATAGTTAAAACTATGGACAAGTGATAAATCAACCTAACCAAGACTGAAGTCTTGAAGGTTGGTAACGAAGGTAACACTTTAGTGTTATTGGAGTCAGTATTACTTGCCCATAACTTCAGTCATGGTGTACGGAATTTTATATGATTAGTATTTATCTGGCACAAAAGTCTGTTCATCAAGTGGAGGTCTTACATATCCTTCTTTATTGATTGGAGGCAATTCAATTTTCTTATATTTGATTTCCTCATAAGGAATTTTTGATAACAAGTGAGTCATACAGTTCAATCTTGCCTTCTTCTTATCATCCGCTTTGACTACATACCAAGGAGATTGTTTGGTGTCTGTATAAGCAAACATATTGTCCTTTGCTTTAGAATATTCTACCCACTTATTTCTAGATTCCAAATCCATCTCAGAGAATTTCCATCTTTTGATCGATGAGTTAATACGCTCAGAAAAACGTTTTTCCTGCTCATCATCTGAAACGGAGAACCAATATTTGATTAAGATAATTCCCGAACGAATCAACATTCTTTCGAACTCAGGACATGTCCTTAAAAACTCCTGGTATTGATCTTCAGTACAAAAGCCCATCACATGTTCTACACCAGCTCTGTTGTACCAACTTCTATCGAACAATACTATCTCACCTGCAGCAGGAAGATGTGGAACATACCTTTGGAAGTACCACTGTGATTTTTCTTTTTCTGTAGGAACACCCAATGCCACAATTTTTGCTACACGAGGATTGAGTTTTTCTGTAATTCTCTTGATCACACCACCTTTTCCGGCAGCATCTCTACCTTCAAAAATCACAACCACTTTCAAGCCCTCTTTCTTTACCCACTCCTGCATTTTCACAAACTCGGTTTGCAGTTTTTCTAATTCTTCTTCGTAATAGTCTTTCTGTAATTTTCCTTTTTTGGTATACTTGTCTTCGCTCATAATGTTAATTTTTAGTTGTAGGTAAAGCATGAAAAGTAGTAGAATAAAAGTAGATGAGTGTTTCGTGCACCATAGTTTTAATTATGGTGCACGATATTTTTTCTCTTAGCTTTTATACTGTACTAGGAACATGCACTGATATTATTTTCTTCCGAAGTCGGCAGGAATTTCACCCCATGCTTTCGTTTCCCACTTTCGGATTGGATTCATATAGGAATTATTTTCTAGCCACTTGATTGCTTTGTCTACCATTTCAAATAGGACTTCATTCTTGCTGTTTTTCTCAAGTGTAGTTTTAATTTTTTTATCTCTAACCCATTTCATGGCTGTTCTACTGTCGGTATAAACAATAGTGTGATCGTAGCCTGGATTTTTTTGTAAAAAAGCTAATGCGTGTACAATGCCCAAAAATTCACCAATATTATTGGTACCGTCTTCATAAGGTCCCATTTTAAAAAGTTCCTGACCTGTTTCAATCCACACGCCACGGTATTCCATGGGGCCTCTAGCACCACTGCAAGCCGCATCTGTAGCAATACTATTATTGGTAATTGGTAAACCTACCGAAGGATCGTAAACTTGTTTTGGTTTCTCACCCGCTTTTTTCTTTACAATATATTCAGATGGGTTGCCCTTAAATGCGATTTCTGCTTCTCTTCTCGAATCAAATGATTTGTATTTGGCACCTTTTACTCCTTGTACATGTTTTTGGCAATCTGCCCATGATGTATAAATACCAGGAGTTCCTCCCGACCATACCACATAAAACTTTGGTTTCTTACTTCCGGCCATTCTTTCTTTTCAATTAATACTAATTACTAAATTAACCACAGTTTTGGCCTAGTCAAAATGAATTTCGAATTGAAGCCATTTTTCTTCGTTCTCTACGAAAAAATGAGTGAAGGTCATACCTAGTTTTTGTATTACTTTTAAAGAAGCTTTATTGCTTTCGTTAGCTCTTGCGACTATTTTTTGAATACTGTGCTCTTGGGCATAATCAAAACATCCCAAAGCAGACTCCGTGGCATAGCCTTTATTCCAGTATTCTTTTATAAATCGAAAACCAATATCAATTTCCTTTTTCTCCTCAGAAAATTTCAATCCACAAAAACCAATGTACTGATCATTCTCTCTTAAATAGACGGACCACCTTCCGTAATCATATTTATCATAGTGATTATAATTTTCGATGAATGTTTGTGCTTCATGTATATTTTTGAAAGGTTGATCGCCTGTGTATTGCATTACTTCCTGATCTAGATTCATGTGATAAAAGAAAGTAGCATCTTCAACAGAAAACCTTTTGAGATACAACCTTTTGGTGGAAATAATGGCATTTTGAAGTTTTTGTTGATGCATAAAAGTTTAAAATTGATCAGATAACAAATATTTAATGGTCTGAAATAGCCTAAATTATAGGTGTTTGCCTACTTTTTTCGGAATATATTGAAATTTCTTATTCTTTTTTTGAAAAGAATTTGAGCAATAGGGATATATCAGTTAAATTTGCACGCTCATATTTCTAGGAATATGTCTTAATTTGATAATTGATATTTTATAAAATATAGTCATGGGATATACAAAACTTATCAGAAAAAGTAAAAGAAATAAAACGATTGCTAAAGCTCGCGTTACAACAATCCAACGTTTAAGCGCTAAGCCAGTAATCAAGAAAGTAGACGTAGAGGCTGTTAAAGCTGAGTTCGCTGCTAAGTAATTTCTTATTACTTCGACTAAAAAAGGTCTGATGTTTCGAACATCAGACCTTTTTTTTGTGGCCCGCTTGCTTGGGCAGACACATTTTGCGATGTGCTTGGGTGGACATCCCTTGCTTGGTGATTTGCTTGGGCAGACACATAGGTCTGCCCCTACTAGATGAAACCTTCGCTTTTTGCTTTGGTTACTGCTTCGATCTTATTCGAAACTTGCAGTTTTAGATATATATTTTTGATATGAAATTTGACTGTATCTTTAGAAACTGAAATTTGATCAGCAATATCCATATAGCTTTTTCCTTCTGCAAGAAGATTTAAGACATCTGTTTCTCTACCTGTTAGAGGAGATTCACTTTCTCTACGGAAAGATTTTACCACCAATTTGGCAATATGAGTGGACATAGGTGCTCCACCTGCAGAAACTTCATCCAACGCTTTCAGTAGTTGAGTGTGGTTACTGTTTTTAGTAATGTAACCTGTCGCTCCTGCACACAAAGCATCAAAAACATATTGACTATTTTCGTGAACAGAGATGATTAGTATATCTGTTTTAGGTAATGTCTGACGTATTTGCCTAGTTCCTTCAATTCCATTCATTCCTGGCAGATCAATATCCATAAGTACGATTTCAGGAAGATCTGTTTTTAGGTTTGATAGTGCATCTTCACAATTATCATAGGTATTGATAACAGAATAATCATTTGTTTTTGTTTCGATGAGAAGTTTAAATGCTTCTTGTACATCTTGATTATCTTCTACAATGATGATTTTTTTTCTCATGACTTTATTTTAAGAAAAAAAAAGAGGTGAAACAATGTAGAATCACCTCTTTTTTAGTTTTCAACAATAAGAATGAGTTCCCCAACTCTATAGTTTGTAAGGATTAATTAGGAATTGTACTGCTTAACGATTCATTAGTTTCAAAATTAAGCTTATTACTAATCTGTTGTACTACCCATAAGGGTAGTTTTAATTAGTAGTACAATTACTTATAGGTTAATAGTTACTCATCAAAGTTGGTATTGAACTGTATTATTATTGCCGTTCCTTTTCCTGTATTTGACTCAATGTTTAAAGTTGCAGTTCCTAACTTATTGATTCTGGCTTTCATATTTTTTAGGCCGTTACCATTTTTTGTCATTTGATCATCTGAAATTCCCACACCATTGTCTTTAATGCTGAAGGTGACAAGATTGTTTTTGATGCTCAATGATAAATAGACATGAGTAGCATGTGCATACTTAGCAATATTGGTCATGGCTTCTTTAAAAATGAACACTAATTGTAAGCTCCAACTTTGTGGTAACAATAATTGATCATGACCTGCTAACTCCTTATGTGTGTGATATCTAATGTCTAAGTCGTCAAAAAATTCTTCTCCGAAATCTTTTATATAATCGTATATTACACCTAACTCATCATTTTGAGCGTCAATTGACCAAATAAAATCTCTCGTTCCTGTATACAATTGTTTGGATTGTGTTTCTATTCTAGAAAGTATTTTTTCTGTATCCTCATCTTTCCCTTTTATCTTCATGGCCGCCAAGTCTGCCAATACCGTAATACTCGCTAGTTTATTTCCCATCTCATCGTGAAAATCTTGTGCGATTTCTTTACGTACACGTGTCAACTTATCTTGTGCAGCAGTTTTTTGCTTCAGTATCTTTTTTAATTCTGAAGATTTTTCTTTTTCCTTTTTTACTAGAATGTTAGAGTAATACACAATTGAGATTAGGATGAGAATAATAATTCCGCCTTTGAAAAGGAGGTATTCCCAGAAGTAACCTTCAACTTCGAGTGATGCTTCTTGGGGGATAGACCATTCAGAACCTGTAGTTTTTCCGCGAAGATAAAGTTTGTAGTTACCTGGTGGTTGATTACTGATCGTAAGTGAGTTTTGATAAGGAAAGTCAATCCAGTCACTATTTTTTGATAATTTATATTGTAACCTTAAAGAACTCATTTCCGAAAGAGCACTCACATCAATTGGTAATTGAATAGCTCCCAATTTACTGTGCGAATTATATTGACGTTGTTTCCATAGAGTAATCGGAGGGGCTATATTTTTGACCAATGAACGATTAGGCATATGGATCAGGCCCCTATGGGTTCCAATCCATAATCTATGACATTTTGATTCGAATATTGTAGTGATTTGATCAGAAATGAGACCGGAAGATTCATCAAATTCTCTAATCAGAATACCATCTTGTAAAACTGCTAACCCGTTCATAGACCCTACCCATAATTGTCCAAGGTGATCAAAAGTAAGTGTATTGCAATTTACTTTGTCAAGTGACTTTATTTTCTTGACTTTGGCAGTTTCAATGGATTTATAATCAAGAATATATAATCCATCTGTAGTAGCTATCCATAAATATCCATTAGGCTCATCGAGTTTAAAGTCATTGATCCATTCCCATTCCTTGAAGATAGAATCCCATGATTTTATAAGTGTCAGCTTATAATTACCCGAATACTCATACAAAGAAACAGCTCCTTTAGTCGTTACCCATACTTTATTTTCTTGGATTACAGCACTGCTTAGGTTTGGAATTTCAATATTTCCTTTTGGAAAACGCCAAAACACTTTTTGTAATTGATATTTTCCGAGCTTATCTTTTTGAAAGACTTTCAACGAGTCTTCTTGCATAAACCAAAGCCCCCCTTTATTCTTACCTACAAATTCCCCCCATAAAACAGGAATCAGCTCATTTTCGTAATTAAAAGTTTTGGTGTAAGTAGAAAATACTTTTAAACTATCCTCTTCGGAAATATAAATATCTTTAAAAGGAACATCCTCATATATTGAAATAGAATCTTTCTCAAGGTCTGCAATGTAGGACTTGGTGGTAGAAGAAAATATTATTTTGGAAGAGTCTAACTGATTAATCGCCAAAATATGTGGGCTTTCAATATCTTCAATATTAATGTATTTGAAGTCTAAATTTTCTACCATATAAATACCATCTCCTTGCGTAGTCAACCAAATTCTATCTTGTGAGTCAACGTAGATACCTGAAGAGGCAGATTTGATACGCAGCTTTTTTTCTAGATAAAAATAGGTCTTTTTAGTAGGATGGATAATGATACATTGTTGTGTATAATTTTTAGGGTGAATAGCCGCCACTATACTCCCATTAGCCAATTGATACATCTTACTTGGATAACTGTTTGTTGGTAATTTATAACTATCCGTGATGTCTCCATTTGGATTCAGCTTATAGATCATACCTCTTGTTCCTGCTAACGCTCCTCCATCATTTGTTTTATTAAAACCAGAGATTACTTTGTCACCTAAGGACTCCTGAAAAAACTCACCTTTTATTTGGGCATCTTCTATAATTTTAATTCCTTTCGATAACAACCCAAAAACAAGCATTTTATTTTGATAACGAGCAAAACCTAATGGAACAGTATTAGTATCAAAATCTAATGGTGTAATGTTTCTTCTTAAATCTTTAGCATAAGATAATGCCATCGTAGAATCGGAGGTGTAGAAATATAAGTTTTTTGATTTTCTTGTTTTTTCATTAAAATAAAAACTTGCATTCCATTGCCATCCGTAGATATCATCTTTGATCCTTAATCCTTTGTGTAGTTTTTCGGCCGTTCCTTTTTGAAGGTAGGGATAGGTTTTGATAGAATCGGCTGTTTCATCAAATACATGTATACCTCCCCTCCATGTAAAAAGATAAAGTGAATCGGAGTAATTTTCATTAAAGCCAATAACATATGGCGATTTTAAACCGTCTTTTATCGTATAATTTTTAAAGGATTTTCCATCAAAGACAGAAAGTCCATCATCGGTACCGATCCACAACTTTCCTTTATGTTCTTTCATGAGGAAAGTATAATTATGTGCCAATCCATCCTTTTTGGTCCAGTGATGCATAAATAGTTCCTGTCCAAAAAGTGGAGTGTTCACCATAACGAAAAGTAGAAGAAATATTCGTTTAAAATGGATCATTAATATGTTAAAAAAAATATTTTTCAAAGAAGTGATAGGACTGCAACCCGTTGTAATATAAAAAGATTTAATCGAATGAAATAATAATGCTTAAGATCATTAGTTTACGTGGTCGTGTTAAATATATTTGTTTAAGAAATGAAAATGAAAAATAGGCTAGAACAAAAATAAGTAGCAAGACAAGGTACAATAATGATGATTTCATCGAGATACCGACCCATTGTAAACAACACATCAACATTTGTTCTTCCCTATGAATAACCTTTAAATAAAGCTACAAAAAAGTATTATTATGTTAGAAATACAAAAACAATTAAAATCTTCCTTTTTCGTACTTCTCAGTCTTCCTTCAACAGCGATGGGGTTTGCGCTGTCTATTCAAATTGCCGCTCTTAGTTGGATTTTGAATACAAAATATGGATTTGATATTCATGAAGTAGGAATCGTTTGGGCGGCTGGACCTATCGCCGGTATTATTGGGCAACCACTTGCAGGTTTGGCCTCAGATAAAGTATGGTTTTTAGGAGGAAGAAGAAGGCCCTTCATATTGATTGGTGGAGTATTAACCGCATTAATGTTATTGGCTCTACCGAATATTCATGTGATTTCAGATGCTTTAGGTTTTGAACCCACCAAAGCTGCTTCTGACCTGAGTGAAGGCCAATACCCAGCATCTATTTATGTGGCAATTGCAGTAGCTTTAATATTAGATTTATCGATAAACATTAGTTTTAACCCTACGCGTTCAATTATTGCTGACGTTACCAATGAAGAAACAGTAACCAAAGGGTACACTTGGATGCAAACAATCTCAGGTACTTTTGGTGTGTTAGCTTATTTCTTAGGTTCAACGTTAGGAAATATCTCTTTGATTTATGTTGGTGTATTATTGGTTTTTGTATTTTCTGTATTGCCTGTCTTCTTTATTGAAGAACCCGAAACGCTGAATAGTGCAGAGGATGAAGATACAGGGTCTGGACGATCAGAAACAGATACAGTGGGATTTATCAAGGTATTATTGGCCCATGCACCCACTTGGTTAGGTATTCAAACGATGTTTGTGTTTATGTTTGCTTACGTTCAACAAGAATATCCAAACCTTGGTAATGAGGAAGTTGGTAGTGTAATCAACTGGTCATTCCTGATTTTCAATGCGGTTGCCGCTTTATTACCTGCACTTGTTTTAGAACCTATCACAAAGAAAATTGGTAGAGTTAAAACGCACGCTATTTGTATTGGAATTATGGCTGTAGGTTATGCCGGTATGATTGTAATGGGTAATAATTCAGTTTATATGATTTATACCATGATGGTAATCCTTGGTGTAGGTTGGGCTGCCACTGTATCATTACCATTTGCTATTATGTCTGAGAAGGTAGCTAAAGCAAAAATGGGTTTCTATATGGGTATTTTTAACCTATCAGTAGTATTACCTCAGTTGGCAGTATCTGCATTCATTGGTAAAATTCTTTCTGAAGCAGAAGACAAAACATTGATGTTTTACATTGCGTCCATTGCATTAGCAATATCCGCTGTAGTTTGGATGACCGTAAAAGAATCGAAAAATACGGGTGAGTCATCTTCAGTTCCTTCTGGAGGACATCACTAAAAAATAGACTCTATTGAGAGACAAAAAAAGAGCTGGAACTTTAAAAATTCCAGCTCTTTTTTTATTTGAGTAAGATGACATTTTCTATGAAATGTATCATTAAAAATAGCTTTCTATCCTCAAAAATGATCTACTTTATTTTTTGATACACCTTTGTGTGTAAGTGCCTTTATCTGACTTGAGTAACATAATGTACGTTCCTCTGGGTTGGTCAGAAAGATCAATGCTTACAGGTGAATTTTTATCGTAAATGAATTTGGTCAGTATTTTACTCCCATGAATCGATAATACATCCAATACTGCATTTTGATTAATATATTCTGACGGTTCTAACGTAAAAATACCATCAGAAGGATTAGGATACACTACAAAACTTGAAGCTTCAGAAGGAGGACGTATACCTACTACTCCATCTTCAAAGCTGACATGATTGGATGAAAAGGAGAATGCATTTTCATTGATCATGTATACTCTGTAGGAAATTTTTTTACTGTTTTCAGAAGGATCATAAAATGCGTTATAACTATTAGTACTGAGGTTTAAAGCGGGACTGATGACCTCAAAACCTTCATTTTCGACTTGTCTTTCAACAATAAATGCTGTTGCATCACTCATATCAGATGCTTCCCAAGAAAGGGTGTGAAAGTCATCTCCATTGGAAGCGGTAAGTTGAATGCTTCCTGAAGGAGCACCTGCATTAATAGTGAAACGCTGAGGAGCATTTTCCATGATGACATCTACTCTTGATTTTTGGTCGTGACTAAACATTGTCATACACGCATCGTCAGTATAATCCATGAAGTTTTGATATTGAGCCGATTCATATTTCTCTACGTCCTCCTCACACAAATATTTTGACACTGAAATCATATCATCACTGCAAATAGTACTATTAGCACTACTACCATGATTTTTACTGATTTTTGGAGTATCGTCACAAAAATCATCTTTAGAACAACTTTCAGAACCAATTCCCCAGATGTGTAAAATGCCAAGATAATGGCCCAACTCGTGTGTTAATGTACGTCCTAAATCATAAGGTCCATCCAATAACGGAAAATCTTCAAACTCATTTGAGCCAAAGAATACAGTGCTGATCACCACACCATCTAATTCAGGTCTGGCAATTTCACTAGATATCAACTGATCCAACCCTGCTAAGTCGGGGTAATCAGGGAAATAGGCATATCCTAAATAAGTAGTAGAAAGAGGAAGCACCCATATATTGACATACTTATTGGGGTCCCAAATATTATCATTGATAATTTGAGTTACTTCTGAATCTGAATAAAAACCCTTTGTTCCGGGGTTTCCGACAATTCTATTGACACCTGGTTCATCTATTTCATTACCATTGGGATCGTAGATTGCCATTTTTAATTCTATATTCAATACAGAAACATCAGATTTAAATTCAGCAAGGGTTTGAGTTTTATTGGTGTTTTCTGACAACAAATCCTTATTGGTTGCATTGATTTGAGACATCACTTGCTCATAACTGATATTGTTACCTGTATTAATTCCTTCACTGCTTGTATGTACAACATGCACTACAGTAGGTAGATTAAGTGTATTGGTTCTATAACTTTGTTTTATTTTTGCTTGTGATAAATAAGGGGTTGTTCTAAATTGTATAACAGGCTCATGCATACTACTCATACATCTTCTTACAGGTCTATTATCCTGTGCATTTAAGGATGAAATGATGAGAAAAGTAGTATAAAAAGCCAGTTGAATTTTATTTATTGATAACATGTTTAAACAGGAAGTTGAATAAAAAATGCTAAAATATTGTCTTGCAATATGATAAGTTTTTACGAAAGGTACATATTTTCTCCCATCATTTGCATGACTTTTTTATATTTGCAAAACTTCAAATTGCCATATATGAAATATAAAAGAGTTCTTCTGAAATTGAGTGGCGAAGCCTTAATGGGTGAGCAACAGTATGGAATTGATCCAGTACGTTTGGTTCAATACGCACAAGAGATTAAAAAAGTAGTAGACCAAGAGGTCGAAGTAGCCATTGTAATCGGTGCAGGAAATATCTTCCGTGGTATGCATTCCGACAAAATGGGAATTGACAGAGTTCAAGGTGACCACATGGGAATGTTAGCGACGGTCATCAACGGTATGGCTTTACAAAGTGCATTAGAAGGAGTGGGTGTTTACACTCGTCTGATGTCAGGAATTCAAATGGATCAGGTGTGTGAGCCTTTTATCCGTAGAAGAGCAGTACGTCACTTAGAAAAGAACAGAGTTGTGATTTTCGGTGCTGGTACTGGTAATCCTTACTTTACAACTGACTCAGCTGCTTCACTTAGAGCAATCGAAATTGACGCTGATGTAGTATTAAAAGGTACTCGTGTTGACGGTATTTATACAGCAGATCCAGAAAAAGATCCTTCAGCTACTAAGATTCCACAATTATCTTTTGATGAAGCATTAAGCAAAAATCTTAAGATTATGGATTTAACAGCCTTTACTTTATGTAAAGAGAACAACCTTCCGATTGTCGTTTTTGATATGAACAAGCCGAACAACTTGTTTGAATTGATGTCAGGCGAACCAATTGGTACAGTTGTTTCAGAATAAGAAATAAATTAGAGCGTGTTTGTTGCTTCATCGAAAGTTGGCAAACATGCTCTTGTTAAATAATCCCTTAAAAAAATAGTAAAATGGAAGAGGAAATAGGAATGTACCTTGATGAGGCAAAGGATATGATGGATAAAGCCATTAGCCACACTGAACATGAATTACAAAAAATTCGTGCAGGTAAAGCCTCAGCATCTATGTTGGATGGTCTTATGGTTAGCTACTATGGCGCTCCAACTCCTATTAACCAAGTAGCATCAGCTACTACGCCTGATGCACACTCTGTAGTAATCAAGCCTTGGGAAAAAAACATGTTGGCTGAAATCGAAAAAGCCATTCGTGATTCAGACCTTGGTGTTAACCCAATCAACGATGGTGAGCAAGTTCGTATCAACATGCCTCCATTAACAGAAGAGCGTCGTCGTGAGCTTGTAAAAAGAGTAAAAGGCGAAATCGAAAAAGGTAAAATCAGCCTTCGTAATGCTCGTAAAGAGACAAACGATGGTTTGAAGAAGTTATTAAAAGATGGTGCTTCTGAAGATGCCATCAAAGATGCTGAAGCTTCAGTACAAGATCTTACTAACAAGTATACAGCTAAGATTGATGCAATTTTCGTAGCAAAAGAAAAAGATATCATGACTGTATAATTAATACTGTTTTTATATCTATTGAAGAGAGTCATTTTATTGAAAGGTGACTCTCTTTTTTTATTCCTTCGGTACAATAATAAATGATCATTCAATCTAATGTTTAACATTCGCTGCAGTAGACTTTCTCTCCATTGAGTTTGGTTAGATTTTATTTTGTGATGTGATTACAAAAAATGGGTTATTATAGCTTTACTTATATGAATGAAGGTTAATATTTAAATGCGATAGCATTGCATGATTTGTTTTTTTATTAATATTGTAGCTAACTATAAAAAATCACATTTCATACACATGAATTTATCAACATATAAATCTGATATTTTTGGGGCAGTAACAAGTTTTCTCTGCCTAATCCATTGTCTGATAACACCATTTTTGTTTATCGCGGATAGCTGTAGTATTGCAGCAGCAGATAGTTGTTGTGAATCATCTCCATCATGGTGGAGACAATTCGATTATTTGTTTTTATTTATCTCGTTAATTGCAGTTGTGCAATCATACAGATCGAGTCGAAATAATATTGTGAAGTTCTTGTTTTTATTCAGTTGGTCATCATTGTCTTTTGTTATTTTAAATGAGAAAATGCAATGGTTGAGTCTTCATGAAAATACGATTTTATTCCCATCAATTGGATTAATAGTACTTCACCTTTATAACCAAAGAGATTTAAAATCTAGGGGAGAAGAATGCTGTACGGTTTAATTCCAAAATATAGATTTCAATAAAAAGGAAAGTCAACTACTTAGCAATGGATAGTTGACTTTTTTTGTTGTGTACTCTGCTGATTTTGAATAGTAAACGATAAATCCAAAATCTTAAATATTACAAATGGAAGAGTGTTAGAGAGATGAAAAATGTATATTGTGGATTATTGAAAAAAGCGACATTAACTACATCATGAATCAATCTTCCAACAAACATTTCGAGATCTTAGACGGTCTTAGGGGAGTTGCGGCGGTTATCGTTGTGGCCTTCCATATCCTTGAAGCTTTCGCTTTGGGGAAAAGAAATGAGCAGATTATCAATCACGGTTACTTAGCGGTAGACTTTTTCTTTGTGTTATCCGGTTTTGTGATTGGCTATGCTTATGATAACAGATGGGATAAAATGACCTTGACAGGTTTCTTCAAAAGAAGAATTATCAGATTGCAGCCTATGGTAATTATCGGGTCCATAGTAGGAGCAGTGACATTTTATGCTCAAATCTCCCCAACAGTTTTCCCATTGATTGAAAATACGCCAGTAACCAAAATGTTATTGGTCATGTTGATTGGTTTCACAATGATTCCAGTCGGGAAATCTTTAGATATTAGAGGATGGGGAGAGATGTACCCACTGAATGGTCCGGGTTGGACACTTTTCTTTGAATATATTGCCTACACGCTTTATGCATTGGTCTTAAAAAGACTTCCTAATATTATCTTGATGATTTTAGCGGCAATTGCCGGAGCAATGCTAATTCATTTCGCAGTTACCACACCTTTGGGTGTAATTGCAGGTGGATGGTCATTTAATAGTGAGCAGTTAACAATAGGTTCCCTGCGTTTAGCTTACCCTTTCCTTTCAGGACTATTGCTTTCAAGATTTATGAAACCAAAGCATTATAAACATTCGTTCCTAGTAACTTCAGCTTTAATGTTTACCGTTTTGGCTATTCCAAGTTTAGGATGGAAAGAAACAGCATGGATCAATGGTTTGTATGAAGCTTTAGTGATCATTATTGTATTTCCATTGATTGTTTACATTGGAGCAAATGGTACAATCGAAAGTCCTAAAACTAAAAAGTTAGCGAAATTCTTAGGAGATATTTCCTATCCAATGTATATCACACACTATCCATTAATCTATATCTACACAAAATGGGTAGTTGATGAAGTGTTATCTGGAAAAACTTCTTATACAATGGCCGCAGTTTGGGGAGTAGCTGTATTTGGTGGCTCAATCCTAATGTCATACATTTTCGTCAAATTCTATGACGAACCAGTAAGAAAGTGGTTAACAAAGAAGTTCTTGAGAAGTTAATCTGAATTTATAGATGAATAAAAAATGGAGATTGTACTACTGTTGTATAATCTCCATTTTTATTTATAAATCTATAGTTGAATCGCCTCAAACAAAAAACTTTCAGGCTCAAAGAATTTCCGACTTCCAATCAAATCCAATTCAAGCCTTTTCTTTTCAGCGGTAGCTTGAATAAGCTGATACATACTGCTGATCGTTCTCTCCAAAGCTTTATTGGCAGGGAAACCATTCAGAATATTTGCCAATGTCAAAGCGGTAAATAAATCCCCAGTTCCATATACTTCACCCATTTCTATGATGGGGTTGTGAATGATAAAATGGTTTTCGCCATCATATAATAAAACAGTCAAATGCCCTGAAGGTGTTTCTTTAATTTTTAAAGAAGTTAAGTAAACCAATTTTGGACCTTTCGCATGTAAAAGTCGAGAAACCTCCTTCGCATCTTCAAGCGTTTTGATTTTTTGATCACTCAAATATTCCGATTCAAATTGATTAGGAGTGATGATGTCTGCCACTTCAATAATTTTATTCTTATAAAGCGGAGGGACTTCTTCACTAATATAAAAACCGGCTTCAACATCACCCATCACTGTATCACAACAGAACAACGCATCAGGATTTTCTTTTTTAATATCAGCTACAATCTCATATACAATATTACCCGTGTCCTTGCTTCCTAAGTAGCCAGCCAAGATTGCATCACATGAAGATTTTGGCGTATGTCTAAACACTCCTTCTAGCACACTTCTTAAATGTTCTCCCGAAAACACATTACCTTTCCATCCATCATATTGGGTATGCCCAGAAAATTGAACGGTATTCAACGGCCAAACTTCAAACCCTGAATATTGTAATGGAAAGACAGCGGCTGCATTGCCTACATGTCCGTACGTAACGTGTGATTGTATTGATAAAATATTTTTCATTTCAAATAAATGGGTGCTTATGAAAATAGGATATGCAAATTTACGATAAAAATAGAAGAGGTATATTGTAAACTTAATCTGACTACTTTCAATCTTCTTTCTTCTTCATTTTTCCATTGATGAAAAACGAAGCAAAAAATCTAGGCTTAGAAGTCAAAAGCTAAATTCCATTTCATTCGCCTAAATGATTTTAAACTCGCTACGCTCAAACGACAAAATCATTTTTAACGGCTCACTCTATAAAATTCTTAACGCTTTTCCCTTCAATGCCGATGAGTGTACCAATAAATGATTGACATCATTGTAATACCTTTTGTAGGGATGTTGCATTTAACCTCTATTCGAAATATATCTTAGTTGGTACTCTTCACAATCCTCACCTTCCCATTAATCAACTTCCCCTCGTGATCCATCCCACTAAACACCCCCTCAAAAGGTTCATCAAGCTGATTTAGATAAAAGCTTTTAAAGAAAACTTCAACACTAAGCACCTTAGAAAGGCCAAGCAATTGAAAACTAAAGTGTACTACTGAACCATTTTGAATGATATCAATATCGTCCTTTTTGAAAATACATCCTTCAGTTGACGAACTGATTTTATAAGTGATCGGGTCAATACTAAACTGGAGATCAGCAGAGTCATTTTCAGCATAAGAGAAATTGATTTGATAACTCCCTGTCAGCTTTTCATAAGTGGAAGCAAAAGGACTTTTGGAGGAAATCTCTAGTGATGAATTTGGGACTCTACCATTATTCATAATCAATTGATTTCTGATTTCTTGAATAATATAATTCGGAATTTCCCTTTTCAAAGACGCCTCAATCATTTCATCTTTAGAGTCGAATTTCTCAAAAATCAATTTTCCAGCGATCACACGGTTATAAATATCAAAAGCATTGTAAGTACCGATCAAAAAAGGACTGCTGTTCGGTTCGATATGACCGGCATACAATATATCCTCACCGCTATCCACCAGTTTATTATCCATCAAAGTTTTTGTTCGGATATGAATAATATCCACCCTTTTAGTTAATTGTCCTTGATAATGGAACTCTTTGTAAGTGCCATCATTTTGGTGGTAGATGTATTTATACTTTACATTTTTCCAATCATTATAAATCTCAACCTGACCTTTGATCACCTGTTTATTTTCTCCGAAATGATAAGAAATGTAATAGCTGTTTTCAACATTCTGTTTCTGATTGAGCCACTCTAACTGCTTTTCTTTCTCTTCAACATCCTCAATCTCATTATCAATAAAATCATAAAAATCTTGATAGCCGATATAGTTGACCATCAACTGACTGTAATAACTATTGATTTTGATCTGAATCTTACCACTTTCTAGTGCTCTGTTTTTATCATATAAATATTTTCCATTGACAAAATCGCCGGACTGTTTTTCAAAATCACTTTTCAGGTTGGGTTCATTATGATCGTAATTACCAAACCCATAAAGTTGTGTAACTCTTTTTGGAATGTATTGATTATGATTTGACGTAAATTGCTGAATGACCAATTTGATGAGTTGTTCAAAGCAATGAGAAGTATATCGAATACTGTTTATATCTTGGTTTTTCGCTTTTTCCATTATTTTCCTAAAAATTACATCGGAATTCAAAAATAAATAATTAGGAATTGTAAAGAAACAATAAAATAGAGGATTAAGGTATAATTACGAAGTTATTTCAATGTCCATTTCACTGAACTAACGTTACTCATCACTTTCAAGACAATCATTATGCAAAAAATTCAATTAATACTTTTACTAGTCTTTTTTACTACTACCTCTGTTTTTTCGCAAAATATTATCATCAAGGGTATAGTTACTACTGCCGATAATCAAGAATTAATAGGCGCTACAGTAATACAGAAAGGCACAACTTCAGGAACCGTAACGGATTTTAATGGCAATTTTGAAATCATCGTTCCAGAAAAATCAACACTTGTGATTTCTTACACTGGATTCATCACTCAAGAAATTGAAGTCGTAAATCAGAATAAATTAGAAATCATATTAGAAGAAGATGCTCAACAACTGGAAGAAGTGAATGTTGTAGGATTCATGGGAGTTGTGGGTAAATCGAGAAGAAGAACCGAATCGATTCAAGTCATTCCAGAATCAGTACAGGCACTTAATTCTGAAGGAATCAAAAATGCAGGTATTACTGATTTGAGTGCTTTTGCGACGTTGGTACCCAATATGAAATTCAATACTTCCCAAGCGGTAGGTAACAATTTTATTTCTGTACGTGGTATTCCACAACTGAGAGGAGGAGACGCACCGGTTGCATTTGTAATTGATGGAGTAACAGTTGCTGATCCAAGTTTATTGAATCAAGAATTATATGACTTGGCATTGGTGGAAGTGGTAAAAGGACCTCAAGGTGCTCTGTATGGTAAAAACGCGATTGGTGGAGCGATCAATATTTATACGCAAGAACCTACAAATACTATGAGTAATAAACTGAAAGTAGGTTATGCCAACGGAAATGCTAAAACTGGTCAATTTGTATCTTCAGGTGCAATCGTTGATGATAAATTATATTATAGATTTTCTACCCAATACAAAGATTCAGATGGTTTATTGATGAATGACTATTTGAATGAATATGTCGATTTCAGAAAGGATTTCAATATTAGAGGTCAGCTGAAAGCCGATTTAACTGATCGTTTAAGTGTTTCAGTAGCGTATCAGCATTTTAATTTGGAAGGTGGTGCCGCTTATTATTCAGTAAACCCAACGGGTTATGAAGTAGATGGTGTGCAAGAGCCAGGTGGAATATTAGATCCCAATCCAAAAGAAGGCAATAATGTGATTGTAAGTGATGTGCTAGGTCAATCAAGTATGATCAATCACAACGGAAATATGAAGATCAATTACAGAGCAGATCATTTTAATATTCAAAGTATCACTTCATTTAATCAAGTGGATAGAAAAACATACGGTGACCTTGATTTCTTGCCTTATGATGACTTTACACAAAATGAAGTCACTTCTTCAACGACTTTCAATCAAGAAATCAGAATTGAGAATAGAAACAATGCTTCAAAATTGGATTGGAGTTTTGGTGGATTTTTCCAAATCGTAGACGAACCTTTCTATCAAGATGGATTAGTCAGAGATTATGATACTTGGGAACAGTTTAATGTCGTTGCCGCTGACCTTACCAACGTAACGCAAACTGTAGCTTTATTTGGGTTTTTAGATTATAAAATTACTAACAAACTAACAGCATCAGTAGGTTTCAGATTTGATATTGACAACTTTGAACAAGATGACCGATTGAATGACGTAAAATCATCAAGATCAAACAACGTTTTCCAACCGAAAGCTTCATTATCTTATCAAGCCAAAGAAAACATTTTACTATTTGCCAATTACGGAAAAGGATACCGTACAGGAGGATTCAACCCAGCAGTGACGAATTTATTCAATAAAGATTTTAAAGACGAGTTGACGGATAACTATGAATTTGGTTTTAAAACATCCGCTTGGAATGAAAGAATCATCATCAACGGTTCAGCTTTCTATACAGACTTCACCAATCAGCAACAATTCATTTTGGACTTGACTGATTTTTATGGCGGTATTTATAACTATGATAAAAGCCGTGTAATTGGTTTTGAAGTAGATACTAAATTCCGTTTGAGTAAGTACCTTGATTTAGGATTTAACTATGGTATGTCAGACTCTGAGATTATAGAAGGAGGAACAACAGGCGGAGAAAACTCGGATGTGACTGACAATAGCAAATACAATGGCAATAAAACACCATTCGTTCCGGTGAGCAATTTTGGTGTAAACCTTTCTTCTTCATTCAAAATCACAAAAGAAATGAGGTTCAACGGCTTTATCAATTTAGATCATACTGGAAAAACGTACTGGCATGAAAGCAACTTAGCAGAACACACTTCAGATGCTTATAATTTATTGAATGCAAGATTCTCAGTGAGCTACAAAATGTTTGAATTTGAGGTGTGGGGCAATAACATTATGAACCAACAATACTATCAGGAATTTTCTCCAGGACAATTTGTGGGTAGCCCTGATGATGTAGCTTGGAGAGGTCAGCCAAGATCTTTCGGAACAGCAATGACAGTTAGATTTTAAGAATTAAATAATAAAAGGTGAAATAAGTACAAGGATAGAAGAAAAGACATCATGGTAGAATATTCTTTATGTTGGATACCGCTGTAGGGACGTTGCATTGCAACGTCCGCCGAACCACAACAAGAACCATATTTCTTCATTTTCTTTTGTCCTTGTATTTAGAGCAACTTTCACCTTAAAAAAGTAGTACAATTTTGGATTACAAATATCAGAAGTTTTGTGAGACCCTTATTCAAACCATGTTTAAGGTTCAAGAAGGGGAGATTGTCGCATTGACAGCAGATTCCGGTTCAGATATGGAATTGGTTAATGCATTAGCAAAAGAAGTAGAAAATTTGAAAGCAAAGCCATTGGTTTTGATCGTGCCTCAAGCAAAATACGACGGGCAGGACGGAATGAAATATTGGCCTCACGAAGCCTTAACCCCAGCATTGTGTAATGTAGACGTGTGGATCGATTTACAATCTATCGTCATGCTGTATTCTGATATTTGGGAGACCGCAATGGCTCAAAATAAGAAATTACGCTACCTAATTTTAGGAGACAGTCCTATTGATTCATTATTAAGAATTTTCACTCACTTTGATATACCTACTTTAAAACACCTTTTAAATGAGGTGTTGGACTTAGCCAAAAGGAGCAAGACCATTCACATTTCAAGTGCCAATGGTACTGATGTGAAATACGACATTGATTTGTCATATGCTTTTGACATTGATGATGGTGACTACTCTAACCCCATTTTCGGTACTGCTCCTGGCTACGTCAATATTGTTCCCAAATTGAAAAGTATGGAAGGAAAGATCGTTTTTGATACTTTAATGAATGCGGATCTTTCAGGAGATAACAGAGTAGAGTTTCTGATGGAAAAGGGAGCTATAGTAAAAATTGAAGGCAACAAAGAAGCGGATCAATTTAAAGAATACATTTCTTCATTTAAGGATGAAAACATGTACAAGATTTCCCACAATATGATCGGTTTAAATCCAGGTGTGACTAAGTTGTCAGGAGATATTGTTGAAGATGAAAGAGTATGGGGCGGTGTTGATTTTGGATTTGGCTACACTAGTCCGATGGATATGCCACCACATGGTCAAGAGGCCGCTTCCCATTTTGATGGAATTGTGGAAAAAGTAACGATAAAGTTTGACGATACCTTGATCATCAAAGGCGGAGAAGTATGTTTACCAAGTTTATTACCTTTGGCGGACAAACTAAAACAAACAGACCAACAAACCTATGAGTGATCAGAATCAGTATACAACTTCTAAGGTAGAAGCGAAGGACTTTATGAGTGGATGGGCAATTGCTCTCATCATAGCAGGGACGGGAGTGAGCTTGCCTATTTTATACTTAGGGTCGGAAATCACACTAGAGGCAGGGTTTGAAAATGCACTTTACGCATTTGGTGTTTCTACATTGGTCCTTACCATACTGAGTTTTTGTACCACACTAATCGGAAATAGAAGCCGTCTTTCCACTTATATGATTTTGAGTTTTCCCTTTGGGGTAAAAGGCGTAAAACTTATTAATCTAATGATCGGTATTTGTTTGTTGGGTTGGTATGCAGTGGCGTTAGAATTACTCGCCGAAGCCATCAACGATACCACTTTATCCTTATTCGAATTTCAAACACCATTTTGGTTAGTCATATTTGGGAGTAGTATTATCATTACGCTTAGCACCATGTATGGAATAAAAAGTTTAGAAAGGCTCGCCAATTTCTTTGTACCATTTCTATTGTTATTCTTAATAGGAGTAATGTTTTACTCTTTTGATGAAAGCATGACATGGAATAAGATTTTCAACTTTACCCCAACTTTACCTTCCCTTTCCACATTCGAAGCGACTTCCATTCTAATAGGCTCTTCCATTTTATTGCCTGTATTAATGGCCGATTTCTCAAGGTTTGTCCATAATGATAAGCATAGTTTAATATCAGTATTAGGAGTGACACTCGGATTTCCATTAGTATTATTAATTAGTGCCATCCTAGCGATCAATACAGGGGAGAAAGATATAATGAAAATGATGCAGATGATGGGATTGATTTTACCAGCATTTGTTTTACTCTTTATCACCACTTGGGTGACTAATGCCACAAACCTTTATTCAGTGGTGCTGACTTTTTCTACAATATCAGAAAAGTTTACATTCAAAAAGCTTTGTATCATCACAAGCTTATTAGGAACATTACTGGCATTAGGTCGGTTTTCAGATCACTTATTTGACTTCCTTTCCTTGTTGGGAGTATTCACCCCATCTGTTTCTGCAATCTATATTATAGATTTTTTCCTACTCAAAAAGCAGAATTATCAATTAGAAGATAGACCACAATGGGGGATATTAGCATTAACAGCATGGTTGGTCAGTAGTGGCATTTCATTATTGAGCTACTACGAAACTATCACAATCACGTCTATTTACTTCTTTGATTCATTAATTATCGCAGGCATGATATATTTTTTTGGGTCAAAGTATATCAATTATAATCAAGAGAGAATCTAGTTAATCCGTTGTTGATTAATAGGTTATCTTTAATGAAGTATTGTGTCCCTTTTTGATGTTGAATTTATTTGCGTTTATTTAATGTAATTTTTCATAGAAGTTATTGCATTTAAAAAACCTTCTATTACCTTTGCACTCCCTTCAGCAAACGGCTGAGGAAAAAACATGATGTAAAAGAAGACTTTTGGGAGACATAATAATTTGTTTCTAAGTTGATTAAAGCGATGCAAATTAAGTTTCTAAATAAAACAAAATAAGCATTGCAAATTAAATTTCTCTTCTTACCTTTGCCCTCGCCTTTAACGAAAGGCTTTTGAAACTTTTCTTTTGGAGTTGAAAATTCAGAGTGTTGAGTGTTGAGAAAATCAGTGAAAAAAAAACTTCAAAAATTTTTGAAAAAAGATTTGGAAGTTAAAATAAAAAGTTCTTACCTTTGCACTCGCTTCTGAAAAGAAGTAGCGTTAAACAACGGTTTAACGTAGCGGTAAACCTAAGTGTTTACCGAAAATAAAAATCTGAAAAACAGATCATTGAGCAACGGCTCAAACGTTCTTTTGATGTAATGAAAAAGTAATTATAAGATCAGCGAAAGCGGATCCCAATTACAGTTAATTCTTTTAACTAGATAATAAGTTCGTAGAGACAGGTATAAAACATTGATCGTAAAGATCTGAAAATTTTTACAATGGAGAGTTTGATCCTGGCTCAGGATGAACGCTAGCGGCAGGCCTAATACATGCAAGTCGAGGGGTAACGAGTTCTGCTTGCAGAATGTCGACGACCGGCGCACGGGTGCGTAACGCGTATACAACTTACCTTTATCTGGAGGATAGCCCGGAGAAATTCGGATTAATACTCCATAGTATTATAAAGTAGCATTGCTTAATAATTAAAGATTTATCGGATAGAGATAGGTATGCGTCCCATTAGCTAGTTGGTGCAGGTAACGGCTCACCAAGGCGACGATGGGTAGGGGTTCTGAGAGGAAGGTCCCCCACACTGGCACTGAGATACGGGCCAGACTCCTACGGGAGGCAGCAGTAGGGAATATTGGTCAATGGAGGCAACTCTGAACCAGCCATGCCGCGTGAACGATGAAGGCCTTCGGGTTGTAAAGTTCTTTTGTATGGGAAGAAACTCACCCTTGCGAGGGTGCTTGACGGTACCATAAGAATAAGCACCGGCTAACTCCGTGCCAGCAGCCGCGGTAATACGGAGGGTGCAAGCGTTGTCCGGAATTATTGGGTTTAAAGGGTGCGCAGGCGGTTTTGTCAGTCAGAGGTTAAAGACCGGAGCTTAACTCCGAGTTTGCCTTTGATACTGCAAGACTTGAAATACATATGGGTAGGCGGAATTCCTCATGTAGCGGTGAAATGCACAGATATGAGGAGGAAGACCGAAGGCGAAGGCAGCTTACTGGGTGTTATTTGACGCTGAGGCACGAAAGCGTGGGGAGCGAACAGGATTAGA
>NZ_JTAM01000056.1 GCF_000812565.1 Flammeovirga sp. OC4
CACTTTAAATATTCGAAAACTTAGTTTACCATGTACCTAATCAATCATACATAAGGCGCTGTTATTTTCATCTGATTCGATTACAGCACATTAATTTACCCAAAAATTTACTTCATAATACAAAAAATATAAATTGTACTTTTTGTTATAGCTTATTCACCTAACGGTATTATGATTACTAATTAATATTATATAATTTTAACTTGACTCTGACAATATGTTATAAGACATAATTTTTTAAAGTAAACAATGAATAGACTCAACCTTTGGGTAGTAATCATGCCCTTATTGTTCTTTTTCTCTTGTGCACAGGAAAAAGAGGATGATAATATTACTATCAAAATTTCAACATTAGAACCAATTATAAAAGAAAATGGAGATGTGCTTTTAATAGGCGATAATCATGAAACTATTACTACCCATCCAAAATTTTATAGTTTTTTGGTCCAAACAAATGATCAGTACTCTGTCTATATAGCTGATAGTATTGCTGACAATTTATTTTTCTTTAAATGGAAAAGTTTTAATCCCATCCACTACTTTGAATATCGTGCAAAGTTCGAATCTCAAAAAGGGGAAACATTGGGTGATACGTATTATTTCAACATCAATGACCTTCCTCAAATGGAATTTGAAATGGAGGCGTTACCTGACTCTATCAATGTAAGAGATACGATCAAAATACAAGCAAAGAATGTTTATGATAGAGAAATAGAAGCCTACTGGAGAAGTCAGAATAATTTGGAATGGAAAAAAGCATTGGAAACCTACTTCGATTCTACCGACGTTCTTCATATTGTTTTATCTAAATGGGATTATCTAAATGACCACAGTTCTAAATACTTCAAAATTGAGCGTACCAATTTTCCTGATTCTACCACTGTATACCTTCCTAATGAAATCCATTATAAATACGCCAAAGTAACGGGTACTGATAAAAGAAGTGCATGCTATGGGGATACGGTCACCGTATTTGGTCACTACTTTAATGATAGTATGTCTATTATTAATGAAAAGTACCCTACGGTATTTGATGTCACTCCAAACTCTTTCAAATTTAAGATACGACAGTCAGACTTTACAGAAATCAAACCCCGATTGAAGGTTGATGATTTATACGAACTAGACATTCCTAGTATCAAAATTAAGACACCTCCTATCGATTCTGTTGTAGTCAACAATGAAGTGCCCTTTACAATAACGATTTTCAGTGAATATTTAAGAGAATACAATCCAAGGTATTCCCTATTCCTCAATGAACATCAAATATCCCTCTTTGATGTGATCAAAACACCTAATTCCATCACTATAGAATTACCGGAAAAGCCGTTTCCTAACCGCAAAATTGATGTTACCATCATGAATGACCTTTATTCTGAGGTCATTGCCAAAGATATTTATATCAACTCTGAATTCAATTATGAAAATAGTAACCCCGTGAGCTTGAGTAAAAGGTATGCTTCATTTCTTAAAGACGGAAAGGTATTTTTTAATTCAGGTTGGAACATCTATCAGTTTGATGATAAAGAAAAAAGCATAAAAACAGAAAAGGTCAATAATACTTCTACTGTCAGTGATCAACAATTGGTCAGTTATCACAATCAAAGATTGTATAAGTATACGGAAGGGCGAATTGATTATTTTAATTTCAATTTAGATGAGTGGCAAGATTTCATCAGTTTTGATTTTGATGAAACTTCTACCTTCAAAAGCTTTTTTGTTACTGATGACTACCTTTTCCTAGGTGATGGAAAAACTAACGGTGATAATAGTGTCATAAATTACAGTAATGACTTTTACATTTATGATTTCAACGATAAAACTTGGAGTAAACACACTACTACACCGCAGGAAGAAGACTTTGATGTGATTAAGACTTTTGTTGTAGAAGGTAAAGCCTATATACTTGGTTACAAAACGAAGCTCAACGGTTATGAAGCTGCTGTCAAAATTATTGACCTTACCACATTGGAAGTTAGTTGGGTTGAAAGCCACTTTGGAGTGTACCCTAATTATATCGTTGATAATGCCTTCTTAGACAATGACCGAATCCTGTTCCAATACGAGAGAAATGATAAGTTTTATGTCAGTTATTTCGACTTGAATACTCAAACTTTCCATTCTCTCTATGATTTTGATGCCATACGACTAAGTCCTTATGGTACTCGAAATATCACGATTTTCTCTTACGGAGAAAGTTATTTTCATCCCACTCAATATGGAAGACTATCCAGCAAACTGAAATAAACGTACTGACCAACTACTACAATGAATTTCAAACTATTATTTATACTTCTGATAAGTGGTCCGTTAGCCGTTTTTGGACAAACGTATACGCTTCAAGATAAAGATGTGACAATGGCCAATGGTGTCATTCAGTCTTGTACTTATTCTTTTGAAATAAAAGATATCATTATCCCCGAAATATTGAATAATGAAACGGTAACAGGTATTGCCAATTTACCGGAAAGGCAAGGTGTTTTTTATAACAAAGGTATCCAATCTGTTTCCTTTCCTACTTCACTCGTAAAAGTGGGTAATTATGCTTTTGAAGCTAATACCATTCAAGCACTTGATGACCTTTCTAGTATCATCTCTTTAGGTGAAGGAGCCTTTAAAGACAATCCTATTACATGGGTTTCTATTCCTGAGGGCCTCCGCTTGATTGGTAAAAATGCTTTTGATGATGGATGTTCTATTCAATTATTTGATCATTCTTCTTCAGGATTTGAGGGTTGGATGAATGAAGACCAGGAAGAAATAACTGTTTTACAGCAAACCTCTACATCAAAATGCTTTTATGCTCTATTCTCCTATACATTGACAGATGAAGATGTGGTCATGGAGGAAAATCAACTTGTGGAAGTACATGTTCCCAATGGTTTTAATTCGATTATTATTCCTGAGCAACTTGATCAACAGGAGGTACAGAAAATCGGTCATGAAGCATTGAATAATAAGAATATAATTTCAATTCATTTTCCTGAAAGTATTTTAGAGATTGGGGATTATAGTTTCTCCCACAACCACCTTTTGAAGGTCAATTTAAATGACAACATTACAAAAATTGGAGAGGGTGCATTTCTCAATAATCATCTAAAAAGTATCAATATCCCCACTGCCATTGATTCCATTGGGAGCCATGCTTTTTCAAACAATAAGCTGGAGTATTACATTCTACCTACTGAGCAAAGTAATACTAACTTTTACGGCTATCTGCCTTCTTCAAAAGAAAAGATTTACACTTCAGCTGACACCGTTTTTGATTTAACAAGTGACTTAAAGTGCATATTGGGACAAGTACTCACGGATGAAATGGTAGAAATGGAAGGCAATACGCTTAGGCGACTTTCTAGCGACTTTACTTTAGAAAACGGTTATATTTCAATTCCCGACTATCTTGATGGTACTTTGGTAGAACACATCAGTTCTTATACATTTCGTGATAAAAAAATAGAAGGTATACTGTTTCCCAAGGCATTACGTAGTATTGGAATGTATGCTTTTGAAAGGAATAACATTCGTTTTGTAGACTTGCCTGATAGCCTACGTATAGTAGATAAAAATGCTTTTTACAATAATGAAATTACAACGATATCATTTCCAGACAGCTTAAAAACAATTGGATACCACTCATTTAAATACAACAACATTACAGAAGTCCTACTACCTGATAGCCTTGAGTTGTTATCAGAAGCTGCCTTTGAATATAATAAAATCACAAAAGTAAAGCTTCCAAGAAATGAAAACCTGGAGTATGGTCGTTATGCTTTTCAGTACAATGAAATCACCGACTTGCTGATCCCTAAAGAATTCACTGCTGAAGGGAGTTCTCTATTTAGGTTTAATCAGATCCAAAATGTCATCATTGAAGAAGGCATAAAAGTTTTACCGTACAATTGCTTTGCATACAATCATCTTACCTCTGTTATTCTCCCAAAAACAATACAACAATTAGGTAGGGGGTGTTTTATGAAGAATGATAACATAACGGTACGACTCCCCAAAATTGAAGATGAAAATTTCTTTGGATGGCTCACACTTGAAGGAGATCAATTGGAAGGAGACGTAAGTACAGAAGAGTATTTAGAAAGTGAAATAAGTACAGTATATAAATACAGATTAAAGCCTGAAGATGTAGTATTGCAAAATGATACGATTGTAGACCTCAACTCCTCCAATTTATCAGGTATGAGGTACCTCATATTTCCTCAAACTATCAATGATCAACCCATAAGCGGTATTTTACTTCAAAACCGAAATTCCAGATATGACGAGTTCCTAGTCATTGAACTGGAAGAGGGATATGAATTTATTGGTGATTTTTTCAGAGGTCTAAATAAAATTGTACTTCCTAAAAGTCTTAAAAGGATAGAGAGAAGGGCTTTTGATTATTGTCATTTCAAAGAATTTAATGCTCCAGAAAACTTAGAGATGATTGGATATGAATCATTTAGGGGGAGTAGTTTAGAAAAAGTGATTTTCAATGAAAAACTAAGATCTATTGATCATTATGCATTCGAAAAAAATGAAATAAAAGAGGTGATTTTCCCTTCAAATTTGAAGTTTTTGGGTTATGGTGCTTTTAAAGAAAATAAAATTGAAAAAGTAACACTCAATGAAGGGATAGAAAACATTGAAGAACGTGCTTTTTATGATAACCAACTATCTAACCTTGAGTTACCAACTTCTATTAAATACATAGGAGTCAATGCTTTTGCAAAAAATAATATGAGTTCCTTTCAGCTACCCTCTAAAGAGGGTGATGATGATTTTGTGGAATGGTATCATGAAGATGGCGACTTTTGGAAAAATTACTTTTATAGTAAAGAAAGCCTCACAGTTGGTGTCAATGACAATATGAAAATTTATGCCATAAACTGGGTACAGCTTGATGAAGAAAATACAAAATTATATGATAATGGCAACCTGTTTGTTTCACTTGGGGCACATCGACCAGTCAGATATTATATTATTCCTCCAGTGATAGGAGACTCTACCCTTACTCATTTTCATTATAACATGAGTAATAGAAATATAAGAGGGGTAGTTTTTGAAGAAGGTATTGAGACTATTGAATCAAATGCATTTCAAAATAATGAAATAGACACTATTCAATTCCCTTCTACTTTGAAGCAAATTGGCTTAGAAACGTTTAAAAATAATCTAATTGAATCGGTGATTTTACCTCACTCCATCACTTCTATTGGTCGTGGTGCATTTATAGGAAATCATTTAGAATCCATGATATTACCTACGCCAACTGAAGACTCGTTGGTTTGGGTTGTTAATCAATCAGACACCTTGAAGAGCGACTTCGAGATCATTGATTTCTATGCTTCTTATTCATTGGACAAAGAGAGGGAAAGAGAAAATGTAGTTACCAATCTTGAAAACCCTTATGTTCATACTCGTATCTTCCCCAACCCTATGAGCGATGTGCTCACCATCAGCAACATCCCTATTGGAACTCAGATCAGTATTATCACCACTACAGGAAAGGTAATTTATAAGGAACAAACCACTACATCAAAGGTACAATTGTCTCCAACACTCCCTGCCGGAGTCTACCTTTTGCAATTACAATTGGATCATCAAGTGACTACTAAAAAAATTATTAAAAGATAATATGAAATACATTATTCAAACTCTATTGTTGTTTCTTATTATTCCTACCGGATATGCACAACAATCCATCACACTCACTTATCAAAATTGTATAGTTGAAAATGGAACACTTCACACGGTTTTTATTCCTAATGGTTACGATAAGGTAACTATCCCTTCTGCCATCAACGGTGAAGCCATCAAAAGAATTGAAAATGAAGAGAAGGGCGTATTTCAAGGAAAAGATATTACTGAAATCATTCTACCCGAAGGGCTGGAATATATTGGAAAGGAGAGTTTCAGAGACAATAACCTTTCTTCTGTTACGCTCCCTCAAACGATTCGTCATATTGGTTGGAAGGCTTTTGACGACAATCCTTTGAGTACAATTCCATTACCCGATCTTGAGGGTACGGGATACTATGAGTGGAGAAATGGTTATGGTAAAATAGTTACTGAAATAAAATATCATTATTACGAGCATTTTGCCACTACGGATTATATCATTCCAGAGGAAAACATAGTGATGGAAGGTAATACATTGGTCAATCTCAGCAAAACACTTCCTACTAGTACCACTGCAAAATATCTTGTTTTCCCAGAAAGCGTAAACGGTGTGGAAATACATTATATCAACACCTCAGAAAATGGTTTGCTGTTTAAAAATAAAGGTTTAATCAATGTACAATTACCAAAGTATTTGATAGAAATTGGTGCTGATGAATTTTCCGACAACACCATCAAACATCTTCAACTTCCTTCGGGTTTAAAAACGATTGGAAAAAATGCTTTTAGAAATAACCTTTTGCAAGAAGTAACACTTCCCTCTTCTTTGAGATTTGTAGGAGAGAGTGCCTTTTATGAAAACGAAATTCAAGAACTTCTTCTTCCCGAAAATGAAGAGGGATTACAATGGTCTACCCCTTCTCCTATCACTGATTTTGGTCCTTATTTCCACATCATAGAAAACTGGTATACGCTACAACCCAAAGATGTGGTAATGGAGAATAATACGATTGTAGAGGTCACTTCAATTTTGGTTTCTAACAATATCATTATTCCTGATTTTATTGGAACTGACACCGTAAAAGCTATTGGAGGTACTGACATAACAGGTGTTTTCAGAAATAAAAATATTGATCAGCTGCTATTATCTGACAGCATAGAAGTGATTGGCGAACATGCCTTTTCGGAAAATAACATTTCAGAGATTCAACTCCCTAAAAACCTAAAGGAAATTAAGGACTATGCTTTTGCTGACAATACTATTACAACAATTATTTTACCTGAGCATGTGAGAACACTTGGTCAGAAGTGTTTTATGGGTACACCTATTACCACTTTTCAACCTAACTCTACTTTAGAAGTACTCCATCAAAGTATATTCCGATGTGCTGAAGAACTTCATATCGACTTTTCGACAACAAGTATCACTACACTTGATTTACAGAATTCTCCATTCGAAGACCTTCATCGTTTTCCTATTCCGCTCCCTACTTTTGAAGAAAACCCCAACTTTAATGGATGGTATACAATTCAAAATGGGGAAGAAATAAAAGTTGAGGAGGCTGAAAATAACAGAGGTCTTTATCAAGCAAAATTCAAGCAAAGCCTAAATGCAGAAAATACGGTGGTGGTCAACGGAGAAATAATCAGTACAACTTTGGAAAGCATTGAGCACTTGGTAATCCCATCTGAAATCAACGGTCAGAAAATTACAAGAGTTGGAGATCGTGCATTTTATAATAAAAAAATTCAATCGTTGACGCTCAATGAAGAACTGACTTCTATTGGTAGTTATGGATTTGGTTGGAATGCTATTCAAGAAGTGGTTTGGTCAGAAAATCTGGTCGAAATCGGTGAACATGCTTTCGCATCAAACAACCTCACTACTTTAGCTCTACCTGAAAATATAATAACAATTGGAGAAGGTTCTTTTAGAAATAATGACCTCGTTCATATCACTTTAAATAATAAAATCACTTTCATTGGTAGAGAAGCATTTAACTGGAATCCTAGTCAAGAGTTTAAACTTCCAAAAAGTGATATCCCCCATTTTTCACATTGGAAAAGTATCTATAATACTTACAGTGCTGGAATTTATATTACACATTCATTTTCTTTAGAAGCGGTTTCAAGATATACTTTAAAGGAGGACGATATCACGGTAGAAGATGGTAAAATCACTTCTTGTGGCGACCTTCCTAAGGTTCACATTCTCTCGATTCCTCCTTACTTACATGGACAAAATATCACTGGTATTGCTGATAAAAGAAAGGGTGAAGGAGTATTTGAGGGTAAAGAAATTCGAGATTTTGAATACGCTGAGATTTTGACTTACATAGGAGATTTTGCGTTTTACAACAACCAACTTACTTCAATTAGACCCAACGAATATACGCACATAGGTCGAAACGCTTTTGCTTCCAATCTTATCTATAAGAGAGATGATTACCTACTTCCTACTTCCGTCAAATTTGTGGGGCATTATGCCTTTTATAATAATACAGGACTGAAAGTAAAACTAAATTCATCAGAGCATAATTACTACAATGACGAAGATGAAATAGTCACTGGCTATATAAAAGATAATCAATCGTATCGTATTGGAAATATAGTGCTTTCTATGGATCAAAAATGGCAAAAAGAAGTGGTGGTTTACCCAACAGAAGTCACCAATTTATTAACGATAAAAAACGCAGACGGTAAATCTTTCAGTGTCTACACCACTGAAGGTCGTTTACTAAAAGAGCAACAAACCATTACCAATTCACTTTACCAAGCTAATCTTTCCACATTAAAAAAAGGGTTATACATCCTCTACCTATTTGATGAAAAAGGAAATAAAAAGGCTTTCAAAATCATAAAAAAATAATGCAAACAAACATCTATTATCAACGACTGCTTTACAGCCTCAGTATGGTCTGTATGCTATGGTCCTGCAACATAAAAGAATATACTATTGATGGTGCAGTACAACTCCCTGATCGGATTATCATGGTTTCAAAGTTCAATCCAGGGTACTATGCTAATTCAACAGTTGATTCCATGATTTTTAAAGTAGTGGACTCTCTTGAAAACCCTGTAAAAAATTGTTACGTGGTCGTCGAGCAAAAACAGGGACATGCTCACCTACTCAATAGTTCTTTTAAAACCAATGAGGAAGGAATAGGTCATTTCGGTATCCGTTTCTCCGATCAGCTTGATACGCTTAGACTAATGTTGAGCATACCTCAGTATCTAAAAATGAAAGATATAGATTACGAGCTGTATTTTAGAACAAAGGGGAATATTAATAATTCAAAGATGAGTATTCTAGAAGGTAATTATCAAAATTATCATTCTAGTGCTCATTACAGAGGGGCACTTAGAGTGGTACTGAAAGACCAATATAATAATCCTATAGACCGTCAGAAAGTCTATTTCAAGACAAAAGGAAGTGATAAAATCATATCCGAAAAAACAACGGATGAAGAAGGAATAGCAAGTTTGAGTGGCTCTTCTTTCCATGGTAATTTTATTGAAGCTTTTAGTGATCATTCTGATACCGTCACTTTTACATTATTTGGTGGTCATTTCCCTAATCTTACATCTCATCTATCTGAAGGTAAAGTTGTTATCTCCTGGGATAAGTATGAGGGAGAAAATTTCAAATCGTTTACTATAAAAAGAAACGATGGGGTGGTGATTGCAGAAATCTTTGATCAGAACATTACAAGCGTCAAGGATACTTCACCTGTGGTAATAGGAAAAAAATATACTTATAATGCTACGCTTAACTTAAAAAATAAAGACAACGCTTTTACAAGTTATTGGGTTAAAGATCTGATTACTCCTACTGTAAGCCATCATGTGGGTAAAGTGTTTAAGTTGTATGATTATAAACACTTTTACAGCTTTGATAAAGACGCTCAAAAAATGCTCGTTTGGGATATTGATGAATTCAAAGTACATCAAGAATTCCAATTTAACAGGCAGATTGTAGATGCTTATCAGACTTCATTGAAAACGCAGTTTTTGGTCAGAACAGAAAATTCACTGCTGGTATATGATGCCGTGAGTAATTCAATTTTAAAAGAACTCAAATTCTCTGATTTTTTAGGTGAAAACCAAGGAACATTTGAATATGCTTATGGAGTGGCCTCTGGTGATGTATACGTTTTCTTTAAAGAAGAGAAAAGCCTTTTTGCCTACTATTATTATGATGCTCAATTGGGTACCTTTTCCGGTCGTAATATTTACGGAAAAGGTAATGAATATGTGGCAGAACTTTGTGCAGAGGACGATGAATACGTTTACCTCAAAATGGCTGGATATGAAAGCTATTCTTACAGGTTTTTGGGTACACTATTAACAGAGAAAAAAGGGAAGCTCAATTCTTCAAAATATAGTAAGTTTTTTAACAGCAATTCATTGTACCATCCTCAAATGAATAGAATCTATAATACCAATGGAGAGGTACATACACTCAATACTCTCACCCCAATTTATCATCAAGATTATTATGCTTCCTGTATTGGTGTAACTAAAGATCTACAAACACTACTTTTTGCCAATCGAAGCCAATTTTACTTTATCGATGTTCCTTCTTTCAACCTTAAATCACAGAAGGGTTGTTACGTCAGCGAGCACATCGATGGGGTCTTTTTTGATGAAAGTGGCTCTAATGTTATTGTTGTTTCAAATAGTGTCGCTTATAAAACTGGAGTATAATGAAAAATAAACAATATCTGTTGTCCCTCCTTTTGGCATTGAACTGCTTATTTTCATGCCAAAAAGAAATTGAAAATATCAATCAAAGTAATACGAATACGCTTTCATGGTACATTAGGCCAGATACGTATCAGAAGGTGGACAGTACTACAGCAATCCCTCTTATTGTCAAACTGTTTACCAAAGACACTTTACATGCTGTCAGCAATGCAGACATCACTTTTGAGTTACAAAGTGATAATGCGGAATTGGTAAGTAATACAGTGACTACAGACTCAAATGGTGTAGCTTCCAATGAAATTTACTTTCTCAATCCTTCAGACTCTGTAACTATTGAAATCCACTCTAAAGCTGCCTTTAGAACATTATTTAAAAGATTTGTGATTACAGAAAGCAGGTATTCTTCTTTAAAAAGCGTGTATCAAGATACCTTGATCTTAATGAAAAATACAGATTATGTAAATAATGGGTTGGGCATAGAAATAGAAGATCATTACGGAAAATTGGTCAAAAAAGAGAAAGTAAAATATGAAGTGATAGAAGGTGATGCATTACTGAATGGTGAAAAAACGATTTTTGCCACTACCACAGACAACGGTATTCCTCAAGATTTACACTTCACAACAGGAAGTCAAAATAGTGTGATTCGCGCCTCTGTTGACGATCAATTATTTATCGATTTCCAATTGATAATCGTTGACCCAATAGATGCACAGGTTCAATTCGATACCCAATACGATCATATCACATGGAGTGAAAATACTCAAAATCTTCCTTACTCTTTTGAATTGTTGTCAAATTATGATTCTTATAAAAATACCTTTGCTGACACATTGAAAATCAGTGGTGAGCAAAATTCTTTTACAAATACTGATATTATATACGGGAAAAATCACACCTATAGAGTGGATATTGTTCCTCACAATACCGGACTTCCAAAAATAGAAGGCATCAACAAAACCATTTCATCGTCCAATGTAATTAACATTAATGAAGGGATGCGTAGTTATTTGACTGATAGTGAAAGCGAAAGAATCTATGTTACTACTAAAAACAACAACAGTTTATACATTTATGACTTTCAAAGAAAACTGATTCACAAGCAGTATATTGGTGTAAATCTTCAAAGGATGTGTTTGTTTGACAACAAGTTATACATTGTCATTAGTGGAGAAGAAAAAATAGGTGTGCTGGATTTGGACTCCTACGCTATAGAATACATTGATTTTGAGAGACACCTCTCTACACATCGCCTTTTTGATGTTCAAATGCAAAGTAAAGGTGAATTGTATTTTTCAGCCTATTCTACAGAAAACTATGGTGCTCCTTTCATCGGTCGTCTCAATTTAGAAACAGGTATTGTAAAAAAATTCCCGGTCAACTATAGTAATGAAACACCTTATATCAAACTCGACAAAGAGGGAAAATTATATTACAGCCGTGGGACTAAAGACCTTCATATTCTCGATAAAGAAACAGATCAATTGGTGGATACAGGTATAGATATGAGTGCACACGCTATGCAGTTTTCAACATCTGGAAAATACATTGGCTACAGTAACGGTATTTACAACAGTAATGATTTTTCTGTTTACCACAACTTAGGTTATTACTCATGGCAGTTTTGTTTTTCGCCTGATGAAAAATACTTTTACCGATCTAACGATAGTAAGCACACTATTCAAAAACACCCTATGAATGCTTTAGGTGATGCTTCTAAAGTAGTTGATATCCAAATCAGTTATATAAATTTTAACCATATGACAATCAATAAATCAAATGATATTATGATTCTAGTCTCAAAAGATAAATTTGATTTTATCTATGGGTTTGATAAAATGTAGGTCAAATTACCTCCAATTCTGTATTTCATAGCAAAGTGATTTTTTCACAAAAAAGTAGCCCTTTCTCTCAAAAATGAATCTTGAGAGAAAGGGCTTATTTATAATGCAATAGTTCTTCTTAAACTCTATTTGACGAAATCGACAATCGTACTTTAAAGTTATTTTAATGAAGCCTCTGCATCAGAAGTTAAGGTAACTTCTAAAGCAAAACCAATCTGATTATCCTTATTTTTAGGTAAAACCACAGACAAGCCTTCTGCTGTCTGCTTCCACTTTAACTTATTATTATAACCCAAAAGTTTAACATCATTGATTTCTTCACCAGCAAAACTCTTAATCAGGGCCGTTTTTCCTCTTTCCAAAGCAATGGCATAAACCTTGTTTTCCTTCGCGGTAAACCAGAAATCAGTCTCCGCAAATTTCTCCTTAAACCCATACCCTTTTTCAGTTGGTGCTTCCTCTGATTCCTGATTGATTTTCCATTTATGTGTTCCATAAATGGCTTTTCCATTCACTGATGTCCACTTTCCTAATGCCTTCAAATTGGCTACATTTTGTGCTGGAATAGACCCATCACCTTTTGGACCAATATTCAGCATATAGTTTCCACCTCTAGAAGCAATCGCTGTCAGCCAGTAGATCAATTCGTAGGGTGATTTCCAATCGTTATCATATTCTTTGTAACCCCAAGAGTGATTGAAAGTACCCACTGTTTCCCATGGTTTACCTTCCATCTGCTCCACCGTTGGGATTTTGTTGTCTCCTGGAATTTTATAATCACCCAAACCATGCCCTACTCTATCCGTTACAATCACATTCGGGTTGATATCGTACACGGCTTTATAGAATTGAAAACTTTGGTATTTCGTTAGGAAGTGGGCGAAATCGTACCACATAAACTTGATATTGGGGAACCTTGTCAATAATTCTCTTACTTGAGGGAACGCCTTGTTGTAAAGGTAATCATCAAAAGTATTCGGTGATGGATCCCAAAGATTGGCTCCCATTGTTCTTCGTTTTTCTCCTTTGAAATCTGCTGGTTCTGGCCAAACTTCACCGGTATAGTCTAAGTAATTTTTGATGTTACAATCATTGGCATCATTCCAATCAATATTATGAGAATAATACACTCCAAAATCAATTTCATGTCTTTGACAAGCATCGTATAACTCTTGAATAATATCTCTCTTGAACGGAGTTGAAGCAATATCAAATGTACTATGTTTTGAATCAAATAAAGCAAAACCATCATGATGTTTCGAAGTAATGACTAAGTACTTCATTCCTGCATTTTTTAGTAATAATACATATTCATCTGCATCAAACATTACAGGATTGAATTGATCCACCAATTGAGAATATTCTTCTCTTGATATTTTTGCTCTTGCTTGAATCCACTCTGCCACACCTGGATCAGGACTTTTGATATCATCAATTTTTTGTCCTTTATACATTCCTCCAAGAATAGAATACAACCCCCAGTGAATAAACATTCCAAATTTATCTTCATTGAAATGTGCTATAGCATCCTTTTTAGATTGATTCATTTGCTCCCAGGTTTGGGCTTGCGTTTGGAATACTGCTAAAAATGCTAGTAGTGTAAATAATATTTTTTTCATTTTGTATCAATGTTTTGAAAATGGTTTCTATTGTGGTTCGATGGGCAGTCACATAGGACCTGCCCCTACAGGGATGATTCAATTGTTACTTCTACCGCGTAACCAATCTGATTGTTCTTGTTTTTAGGCAATACAATAGATAGACCTTCAGCCGTTTGTTTCCATTTTAGCTTTTTGGAATGCCCTAATAATTTTACCACTTTGATTTCTTCTCCTGCAAAACTTTTAATCAAAGCCTCTTTTCCTCTTTCTAAAGCAATGGCGTATACTTTATTACCTTTAGTAGTAAACCAGAAATCCGATGTAGTGAAATTTGCTGTAAATCCATGAGTAGCTCTGTGTCCAGTACCCAACATTTTTTGAGCATCTTCTCCTTCTCTACTTACTTTCCATTGTTTTGTTCCATAGATTGCTTTGCCGTTGACGCTCATCCACTTTCCTATTTCTTTCAAATTGTTGACACTTTCCGCAGGAATAGAGCCATCACCTTTTGGTCCAATATTCAACATATAATTACCTCCTCTCGAAGCAATTGCCGTTATCCAATAAATAAGCTCGTAAGGTGACTTAAAGTCTTTGTCATACTCCTTATACCCCCAAGAGTTATTGAAAGTACCCACCGTTTCCCAGTGCTTGCCTCCCATATCTTCAGGGTTAGGAATTTTGTTATCTCCTGGAATATTAAAATCACCCAAATCATGACCTACTCTATCTGTCACAATGATATTAGGGTTTAATTGATACACTAATTGATAAAATTTAAAGCTCTGATCTTTAGACAGAAAATGTGCAAAGTCATACCACATAAACTTCATATTCGGAAACATCTCCAACAGCTCTTTCACTTGAGGATAAGCCTTATTGACTAAATATTCATCAAAAGTATTTGGACTTGGGTCCCAAAGGTTGGCTCCCATTGGTCTTCTTTTCTTTCCCTGAAAGTCAGCAGGCTCAGGCCAAACTTCACCCGTCACATCACAGTAGGTTTTGATATTACAATCATGGGCATCATTCCAATCAATATTATGAGAATAGTATACACCAAAATCAACCCCTTGACGCTGGCAAGCATCATAAAGTTCTTTGACTAAATTTCTTTTGCTAGGCGTAGACCCCATATCAAAGTCACTTACTTTTGAGTCCCAAAGGGCAAAGCCATCATGATGCTTGGAGGTAATCACGACATATTTCATCCCTGCCTCTTTAATAAGAGCAACATATTCGTCTGCATTAAACTTAACAGGGTCAAACTGCTTCATCAATTGTTGGTATTCTGCTCTAGGTATTCTTGCTCTTGCCTGAATCCAACATGCATCATTAGGTTCAGGACTTACAATATCATCCATTTTTTGACCTTTGTACATTCCTCCCCAAACAGAGTAAATGCCCCAATGTATAAAAAGCCCAAACTTATCTTCATTAAAATGTTCAATTGCTTCTTTCTTCGAACTATTCATCTGTTGCCATGTTTGTGCCTGTACACCTGACACCATACAAACCAATAGCAGAAATAAAATTCTATTGTTAATCCATTTCATTATACTACGCTCTCTTTTAAAATAATGGTTGATAATTTTCCTTTATGATTGAAGTCGATTATCATTTTAATCACACTAAGATGCCTATCTTAAAAAAGAGAGGTTATACTTTAGCTTTCAAAGTATTGCTCTTATCTTATATTATAGCTTAATAGCGTACGATTACAATTGATTAAGACAGTTTGATAAATGAACGGAGTGATGCGTTCAACCTACCTTATATTTTACTTAACGGTAGTAAAAATTGTAATACATACTAAGTACAAATTCAAAATTATCTAATACTAATTCATTTTTGACTTTGTACTTAATTGGATAAAGGTTTATGTAATAGCAACTGATGTTTTTGAGGAGGTAAAGGGCAAGAAATTATTTTTTTTTGGGGAGGGAAACTAAATCATTCATCAACAATGAAGATATTAGATTATTTCGATGGTGAAAGGTAACTCTTGCTAGGCATATTTATCCTATTGCTTTTTGAAAACAATAGAATAAACATACTTTCTAGCATCAATCAATAAGCATGATTTTCTACCTATTCAATATTTAAAGTTGACTTAGGAATTTCATATTCCACCACTACCGATGCGTTTTTTGTACGGTGGGCATCATCAAGGAAATCAGATTTCCATTTTGCCCATATTTTCCATCTATCACCTGATGGAGCATTTTCTGCTGTCAATATCTTTTTATCATTATTATATTTAAAACCTTCCATTGTTACATTTTCAACAGTGACGGTATACGTCTCTGCATGATTGTTTACAGCACTAATAGATGGTCCTGTCAAGAATTTGTTATCAGGCCATAACTTTAAATCATTATAATATTCTTCTGGTACAAAGTGAATCGATTGATTTTTCACCTGAGCAGTTTTGCCAAAAATAGCGTGAATGTTTGTCACCTTCGAATCATTTGAGAAACGACCTGGTGTTTGATCCGGTGCATCATGTTTTACACCAGCTTGACCAATATTTACAGCGTAAGTACTACTTTTACTCACTACTCCATCCACTACAACTTTTCCATTTTTAGCAGAGTGTGGTCCCATCATTAAAGCACTTCTTCCGTTTTCATTGTAAATATTTTTCCCTGTAATATTAAAAACGCCAACATGAGGATTGTTCGCCCCTGTTTCCAATCTTAATGTGACTCCACCCAATGAATAAAGGTTTTCGAAATGTACACCATCGGCACCATGAATCTGTACTAAACCATAGCCAGGACTTGCGTTAAAGTGTCGACAATCACGTACCGTCCCTTTCGTAGCTCTTGAAATTTTCCATGATTTCGTATCCTCAATCGTAAATTTTTTATGTTGTTTTACTGGACTGATGACCATCCCACAATAAGTAGTAAAATTGTCTTTCACATCCATATCCTGCACTAAAAAGTTTTTGACCATGCTGATAATAATTGCTCTACAGCCCTCTCCCTTTTTACGTATACGATTGCTATAATCTACTACAAACCTTCCTTTTACTCCTCTAATACTTACATTTTCTATGTAAGCAGAAGGATTTTTAGCACTGAATTTAGCTGAAAAATTAAACAAACTAGCCTTTGTTCCTTCTGGCCAATAGGGTCTTAATACCGTACCGGACTCCACCAAAATATGGATATTGGATTTAAGGTATACATTTCCAAAAAGGTATTCTCCTTTAGGTATAACCAAGTTACCACCCCCTGACTTTGCTAATGCATCAATAGCATCTTGCACTGACTGACTCTGATTTAAATCGGGTTTATTGGGCTTTACTCCAAAATCTTTCACTAGGTTTTTGGTGAAACCTTTGGGGTTCATCGTTTCGGTATATTGTGCATAAGCACTGTGTATCGATAAAAATACTAATAGTAATAAAATAACTTTTTTCATACTTCTTGTTTCTTGTCCATAACGAATGGAACATTTTTAAATTAATCATCAAATCAGTTCAATAACAAGGTTTATTTCAATAAGTAGTCTTTAAAAAATTGATTGATGATTTCTATTGATGTTGCAAATTATTAGAAATACCAACCAAAGTTGTAGCTATGGGTAACATTTCCGTATTGGTATGTCCTATTCAAAACAACTTTACAGGTTCATTTGTAACTCATCTGTACACGTGGGTACTTTCTCTTTGCTATCCAGCACAAAATCACCTCAACTTATTTAATATTTAACCACATTTTCTATATTACAATACCTTAAAAACTAGCTATTTACCAAAATGTGCACATCAGGTGCCAAAATGTATAAGCGTTAAAGCCCACTCATCAGCGACCTTTGTATTGTAATCATTTGAATCACCTAAATAGTAATTATCATGGCTAATCAATTTGGTAAAAAAGGATGGACTCCAGAGAGAATCAATAACCTAGAAGGTAAAACTTTTGTAATTACAGGAGGAAATGGAGGTGCTGGTTTTGAAGCCACTAGAATTCTTCTGAGCAAAGGAGCTGAAGTTGTAATGCTTAACCGAAGTGCTGCAAAATCTGAAAAAGCAATTGATGACCTGAAAGTACTATTTGGTAATGAGGCGAAAGTCTCTTTCATTGTGATGGACTTGGCAAGTCTTGATTCTGTCAGAAAAGCTGCGGAAGAAGTTAACCAAACTATTCCTAAAATAGATGCTCTAATCTGTAACGCCGCAGTAGCACAAGTGGCAAAACAAGAAATTACAGTAGACGGCTTTGAAAGTCAGTTGGGAACTAACCATTATGGACATTTCCTTTTAAATAACTTACTCTTTGATAAGATCGAAGCCTCCAATGGTAGAATAGTAGTTGTGGCAAGTGAAGGTTATAAAATGGGCATTAAAACGATCCAATTTGATGATATGAACTGGGATAAAAACTACGAAGCAAATGCAGTATACTCTCAAAGTAAATTGGCTCAGATGATGTTTGCTTATGAATTACAAGATCATATCAAAAATGCGAATAAAAATGTTGGTGTTTATGTTTGTCATCCAGGTGCTTCTAAAACCTCACTGATCAAAAAAGATGCTCCATTGATCACCAGAATTTCATGGAAGATTTTGGCCGCATCACCTTTAGTTCAATCTGCTGAAAAAGGAGCTTATCCTGAACTGATGTGTGCCACTGAAGGGGATTTGAAACAAAATGCATTCTATGGTCCAACCGGTATGAACTATTGGACAGGGCCTGTTGGTGAATGCAAATTAGAACCTCATGCACTGGACAAAGAAGTCATGACAAAATTGTGGTCTTTATCAGAAAAAGAGACAAATTGTAAGTGGAACTTCTAAAAATAAAAACACAAATTAAAAATATAAAACAATGGATATCTTAAAAGCAGCGACAGACTGGGGACGAGCGGAATCGCTTTCTATTTCATTTTTCATCCTCTTAGGAATCCTTTTTTTAATCACAGGCTTTGGGTTCTGGCAAATGGGAAAAACTGAATTTGCACGAGCATTTATCTACCCCGTTTCCATTGCAGGAATATTCCTTTTGGCATCAGGGTTAGGATTATTTTTCTCCAATAAAGCGAGAGTAGGTGGTTTTGAAGCAGCTTACAATCAAGATGCCCCTTCTTTTGTAGCGTCAGAAATTGAACGAGTAGACAAAACTATTTCCACCTATAAAACGGCTGCTTTTAAAGTATTCCCAGCCATTGCAATATTGGGTGCTTTGATGATCATGTTTATGCAAAAACCAGTATGGCAAGCGACAGGTGTGGCAATAGTAGCCACTATGATGGTTTTTACTGTGATTGATAGTAATGCCAAGGCTCGACTAGAAGACTACAAAGTAGAACTAGACGCCTTCACTTCTAATCAAAAATAAGATGGAGAATATCGTTTTCAATAACATCACTGATTTCAATAAAGCTCAAAATTTGCCTGCACCAGAAAACCCGCTTTTTACGGTAGGCTGCAAAGTGTTGAGTGAAGAAGAAATTCAAAATTGCGTTTCTTCTCAAACAGAAGTGAGTTATACTAACCGTTTTTATATTATCAGTCTGAAAAATATCGTGTCGGGAGAATTTATTTACGGTAGAACAAAATACGATAGTGAAACAGGTACTATGTTCTTCTCTTCTCCTGATCAAACTTATACGCTTAAAGATATCATCGTCAGTTCTGAGTCTTGGTTTATTGCTTTCCACGAAGACTTTATTGCAGGAACTGAGATTAGAAAACGCATTAAAAATTACAACTTCTTTAATTATAATGTGAATGAAGCACTGCACCTTTCTCCCAAAGAAGAAAATACGATCAAGACCATCTTCAAAACCATTGAAACGGAATATCAGAATAATCAAGATGAGTTTAGTAAAGACATCATCTTGACACATATGGAAGCTTTACTGAGGTATGCAGACCGTTTTTATAAACGTCAATTTCTTAATCGAAAAGAAATCAATAAAGCCCTTTTCACTCGCTTTAAAGAAATATTAGATGACTATTTTGAATCAAATTTATTAGAAGAAAATGGCATCCCTACTGCAGAGTGGATCGCTGGAAAATTAGGGGTAAGTCACCGCTATATGAGAGATACTATTAAATCAGAAACGGGAAAAACGGCAGTAGATCAAATTAATCTATACTTGGTAGAAGAAGCAAAAAGTTTACTTCTTGCTCCAAATGCTTCCATTTCAGAAACTGCCTATAAATTGGGTTTTGAGTACCCTCAGTATTTTTCTCGTTTATTTAAGAAAAAAACAGGATTAAGCCCTAAAGAGTATATTGAATCTGCTAATATGAATTAGTACTTCTTTTTATAATGTATCAATCCAATGCCTATCAATAATTCACTATGTTGATAGGCATTATTGTTTTCAAGTTTATTGATTTAAAATTTCTAAAAAAGACCATTAGATTAAAACACTTTTCATTTTTATATGTAGATAAGCGAATAAGGCTTTTCTGTAAAAAAATAAACTGATTCATGTCTTAAGCTGAAAGCGTGACTTGTACTAGTTATTTATTTTTTTGTGTAAAAGTCCTTTGTTAAATAATTGTTTAGATTTGTTCTTTGTAAGCCAAACACGGCTGATCTAACAAACAACCAAAACTGAAAACATCTTATGTCAAATTGGTACGAAGCAATCAGTGAAAAAACTGATTACATTTTACAAGAAATATATAAACATCCTTTCATCAAAGATCTAATGGAGGGTACACTTTCGAAGGAAGTATTTAATTTTTATATCAATCAAGATTCTATCTATTTAGCAGAGTATAAAAAGATCTTGGCGGAAGTAGGAATAAGATGTGAAGACGATCAAGATACTCAGTTTTTCTTAGGCTCAGCCACGGGTATTATTCATGTTGAAGATGCTTTGCATGAGAACTTCTTAACAGGAGAAGAAAGAACAACTCAAGCCTCTCCTACTTGTGAATTGTACATCAGTTATTTATCGAGAATAGTACATACAAAATCATTGGAAGAAGGTTTAGCAGCTGTATTGCCTTGCTTTACAATTTATAAAGAAGTGGGGGATTATATCCTAGCCAATCAAAATAACGAAGGCGAAAACCCTTACCAAGATTGGATCAATACCTATGGTGGTGAAGCGTTTGCCAACTCAGTCAAAAAAGCGGTGGATATTACTAATAAATTGGCCAGTGAGGCTTCTCCTGAAAGAATTGAAAAGATGAATGAAGCCTTCGAAAAAGCTTCGAAATTAGAGTGGATGTTTTGGGACAGTGCATACAACAAAGAAGCATGGAAAGTATAAAAACAGCTTATAAAAGTGTATTGACGATTGCAGGAAGTGATTCAGGCGGTTGTGCAGGAATTCAAGCAGACATCAAAAGTATTTCTGCTTGTGGGGCCTATGCAGGGAGTGTGATAACGGCCACAACTGCTCAAAATACACAAGGGGTCACCGACATTCATGCACTTCCGGTTGCTCATCTCGAAAAGCAATTGGAAGCGGTATTTAGTGATATTGATTTTAGTGCAATCAAGATCGGTATGCTTCATTCTTGTGAAGTGATTGAAACGATTGCTTCAAAACTTACTGAATACAAGGTCAAAAACATTGTGCTTGACCCTGTAATGGTCGCTACTTCTGGTGATGTTTTAATTACAGAAGATGCGATTGAGTGTTTGAAAAAACTGTTTCCCCAGGTTACGGTTATCACTCCAAATCATAAAGAAGCAGAGTTATTGATTGGGCACACCATCGACCAAAGTAACGTGGAGTCTACAGCTAAAGAAATTGGGACGCAATTCAAAACTTCCGTCTTACTAAAAGGTGGTCATTTTGGTACTTCTGAAATGCATGATGTGCTTTATGAATTTCCGACAGGCAAAACAACTGTAATTAAAAACCCAAGAGTTGATACAAACAATACTCACGGTACAGGTTGTAGCTTATCTTCAAGCATTGCGACTTTTCTTGGAAAAGGAGATGACTTAGAAAATGCAGTGAAGAGAGGCTGTAGTTATGTCAACAATGCCATTAAGGAAGGAAAAGATAAAGTGCTGGGGAAAGGAAATGGTCCGATTAATCATTTTGGGATCTAAGTAATAGAAATTCTATTTTGTGCACCATAGTTCAGTCTATGGTGCATATTTATTTAATCGAAAGAGTAAATTCAATTATTGATTTGATCGAAAAACTAACCATGAAAAACAAAGTCGCATTGGTTCTCGAAGGAGGTGGTTCTAGAGGAATGTTTACTGCAGGAATCCTCGAATCATTTCTGATGCACAATATAAATTTTGATTCCGTGTTTGGGATCTCAGCAGGTGCATTATATGGGGCATCTTTTGCTTCAAAACAGCTAGAGCGTAATAAAAAATTGAACGCTTATAATGAAGACGAGCGATATGGTGGATTCAAACATTTACTGCTCAATGGCTCCTATATTTCATGGGATTTTATTATGGGTGATATTGCCCATCGCCTCCTTCCTTATGACTATGACACACTTCGTACTTCACCCGATTTTCATGTCGGAGTGAGTAATTGTAATACCGGAAAGGCTGAGTTTTTTGTCATCAATAAATTAGACAAACCGGATATTGTCAGCATTCTCACTGCAAGTGGTTCCCTGCCTTTTGTATCTCCGATTGTTAAATACAAAGGCGAAGAATATTTGGATGGAGGGTTGACGAATTCTATTCCCTACGATGTTGCTTTTGAAAATGGTGCTAACAAAATTGTGGTAGTGCTCACAAGACCTGAAGGCTATGTGAAATCTGACATGAAATTCACCTCCTTTTCAAAATGGTTTTATAGAAAACACCCTCATGTACACACCAATTTGGTCAACCGTGCACAGCAGTACAATGAGTCCATCATAAAGCTCAGAGAGCTCGAACAACAAGGAAAGGCATTTCTTATATACCCTGAAAAAGAACTGAATGTGGGTAGAATTGAACGAAAAGTGCATAAAACAGAAGCTATATATCATGAAGCGATTGAGTTTAGTGATCGTTTTATTCCTGAGATGAAACAATGGATGGAAAAGTAAAATCTCTTATTTCTCTTGCAACCAATTACCTTTTATCTTTATCATCCATTTCAATAATTGACCATTAAGAAAATGAACTCCATTAAAGAACTCTTTATAAATAAATACGGTTTATCAACAGAAAACTTTGACCTTTTCTATTCGAATATCACTGAAGTATCAAGGTCTAAAGGCGAAGAAATTATTAGTAAAGGTGAAATTCATCATTCAGTGTATTTTATTAAAAAAGGGGCTGTTAGAAGTTACTATATTAATGCAGATGGTAAAGAAATCACCTATTGGTTTGGTTTTGAAGGGGACGTTATCGCCTCCTTAGGTAACTTTGTAGAGTCGAAACCTTCTTTGGAAACCATAGAGTTATTGGAAGATGTTGTGCTATGGAAAATAGATAGAAGTAAACTTTTAGAACTATATAATACCAATATTGAATTAGCGAATTTCGGAAGACAACTGGCCGAAATCGGTTTGCTGGAAATGGAACAGCAAATACTATTGAACCAAGTGACGGATGCGAAGACGAGATACCTTTCATTGATTGAGAAGCATCCACAGATCCTTAATCGAGTGAAGTTGGGGCAAATTGCATCATATTTAGGAATTACTCAGGTGACGTTGAGCCGTATTAGGGCACAGAAATAAATAAGTCCTTGAACATAAATAAAGATAAGCAAGTGTCTCGTGCACCATAGTTAAAACTATGGGCAGGTGACACCGACTCCAACAACACTAAAGTGTTGCCTACGTTGCCAACCTTCAAGACTTTAGTCTTGGATAGGTTGCAGTATCACCTGCCCATGACTTCAGTCATGGTGCACGAGAATTCGATTGAACAAAATAAGATTGCCCCTACAATTTAACATATGTAAAAAGAATCCTCATTGACCTCCCCTACTTTTGTTCTGTAATCAAAAAATACAAAATACTATGGGTTGGATTTATTTATTATTATCCGGTTTGTTTGAAGTGGCTTTTACTACTTCAATGAAAATGTCAGAAGGGTTTTCCAATTGGAAAGGTATCGTTGGTTTCTTCGTTTTTGGTGCATTGAGTTTCGGGTTGTTGCTCAAATCTATGCAGAGTATTGAGATGGGAACGGCTTATGCTGTATGGGCTGGAATTGGGGCTAGTGGAACTATTCTTATGGGTTTCGTTTTGTTCGATAATCCTTTCAATTGGAGCAAACTTCTTTTTCTCTCACTTATCGTTATCGGAATAATAGGTATTAAACTCAGTCACTAAAATTATTACTATGAAAAATATCACAATCATTGGAGCAACAGGAGCTCTTGGTTCAAACATTACAAAAGAATTAATTAAAAAGGGAGTGCAGGTAAAAGTGGTGGCTAGAGATGTAGAAAAGGCGAAATCACTATTGCCCGAAAAAGCCGAAATTGTTTATGGAGATGTGGCTGATAAAAATAGTCTTAAAGACGCTTTGATCGGTACAGAAACTATTTATTTGAATCTAAATACCACTTCGTGGAATGAAAATGCTACTTTCTACCCCGAACGAGAAGGCATTATTAATGTGGTAGATGTCTGTAAGAAATTAGGAGTAAACCATATTATGCAAATTGTGGGGATCGATTCTTCTCATCCTGAATTTGCGACTACAGGTATGATTTACAAAACCAATTTGATCCGAAAACCTGCAATGGATCACCTGAAAAACTCAGGCTTGAAGTATACCTATTTCCATTGCTCTGTTTTCTTGGATTCTTTCCCTACTTTCATTCAAGGAGAAGAATTTGCCATCATTGGGCATCATCAATATCCGGTATTTTTCACCAATACAATCGACCTATCTAATAACATTTATAATGCTATTGGTAATGAGAAAGCCTACAATCAATCATTCAGCATTCAAGGTACAGAAGGAATCAGTTTTCCAGAAGCTGCTCAACGATTTGTGGATAATTACAACCCAAAAATTAAAGTAGTAGAATATCCTTTAGATATTATTCAACATATTGGTTTACCAAGCAAAGAGGATGAAGATTTTATGGAACATCTACTCACCTATGTTGAGCAATTAAAGGAAGAACAGGTTTCCGAACCAACCTGGGATTTATTGGGTAAACCACAACTTTCGATTGAGGATTTTGTGAAGACGCTTTAAAAACATACAACTCTCTAAGCTTTGAATAAAAGACTAGGGAGTTTTTCATTTATATATTACTTACATTATATAAATTAGATTCTCGTTATCTTCTCATCGATTGATCTACAAGAGTTAAGAGATACTACTTTCAAGATTTCATTTTCTTCATTCATCATCAATATATTTTCTCAAACATAGGTCTAATAGTATTGAATTTTGCTATACAATTTAGATATTAGGAAAAATATCTTTTTAACTAAAGTAAACTAAATTGAGCACACTAATGAAAAGCAAACATTGTCAGTTATGCGAACATAAAAATATGCATATACTTACTGGTACCACATGTAAACTAACTGAAAAGAAACCGAACTTCAATTATAAATGTAAAGACATTAAATGGGGAAAGAATTTAAAAAACTCAATCTCAAATTTGTACATCGACATTAAGAAAAATGATTTACAAACCAATCTAGTGTATTTAAATTTTGTTGTTTTCTTTACCTTATCATTAGTTGCATTTTATTATTGCTATTACCTTTTTGTAAAAAGCTATAATAATGATTTTGTCCTTTTTAGACTACCTCTTCTTGTTTTCGTTGCAGGTACTATTTTGTTGGGGTACTCTTTTAATCCCCTCTTACGCTATATAAGAGATAGGAACGACCTAAAAAGAAAGAAAAAAGAATTGGACCAACTTCTTGAATTATACAGAGTTGATTTTTCTATAGACGTCGATTATGAAAAGGATGCACATGGTAATAAGACTTTTCATTATGATTTGAAGGTCTTCTAGTTTGATAGCAAATAAACATTTAATATCTATTGTTATACACTAATCAATTTCCCTTTATGCAAAAAACAATCAATAACATAGCAGACTCGATTTCTAAAAAACTTGATGCACTTGATCTTCAAAACCATAATAGCACATTAAAAAAGTATTTAAAACCATGCTTTATTGGGGAACGTTCTGAGTCTAGTATAAGAAACATTTCTAAAATTGGAGGTTATCCTCATTTACCAAATGAATTTGAAATCCCAGAATTTGAAGGGCAAAATTTAAAATTCTTTTGTCAAATTAATTTTGCTGAAATTCAACACCTAGATACTTCTGGAATTTTACCCCAGAAAGGTCTACTTGTTATATTTATGTACTTAGAAAATGAAGAAGGCAAATTCACCATTCCCAATTTTAATACTCAACAATTAAGGTCATTTTACTTTGAAGATTTAAAAACAACTAAAACAAAAGAGGATCCATCTCTAAAATGTTCTACACTTAGAGAATGTATAATGAACTTTAAACAGTATATGGATATTCCTGAACCTATGGATTTTCATGTAAAAAATGATACTAATTATATAGAAGAAGACTTAACAATTAGATGGGAATTAATACCTGAAGAATTTGAAATAACTTCGCCATCTTTTAAGTTACTTGGATATCCTACTGACGATGCTATAAACACTTATCCAGAATGGTATTGTTTTGAAAAAAACATTAACCTGATGACTCCCGGTGATAAATCAGAGTTTTACTTAGATGCAGAACAGGAAAAAGATCAATATTGTCTACTCATGCAAATAGATTTAGAGGGTATGGATGCTCTAAATTGGGACGATGAATATTCTGATTTTGGAGGTATCAGCATTGGAATAAGAAAGACGGATCTTATCAATCATAAATTCAATAATTTACTATTTAAATATAGTATAAGCTAAAAGACTGATGAATACAGTTTCGGATCAGAAACTTGCAACCTCCTACAGATTAAAGTACCTTTGGGAATTTAGTTCAGCATTATTTCTATGTAAAAAATACAGGGAAATAATGGTGAGTTAGAGAGGATAAATGAAGTGTTATCTATCATTCCAAAATACTATAAATGGAGACATCAAAAAAGATTCCTGCTGTTATACTTAATGGGTTCTTGGGTTCGGGAAAAACGACCTTATTTAGAAACTTATTAGGCCAATCCAATACAAAAGACATTCCTGTTTGTGCCATCGTTAATGATATGAGCGAATTGGATGTTGATGGTGAATTATTGGGTACTACAGACGCTGTAGAAGAAAATAGCAGTATCATGGAGTCTATCCACAACTGCTTATTGAGTAGTGATAAAGGGATTGAAAAATTAGATCAAGCTATCGAAAGATTATTAGCAAAACATCAACCCAAGTTAATTATCATTGAAACATCAGGTAGTTGTCACCCAATGCCACTTGTGGAATACTTTAAGGAGCAAAATGAGGTGCAATTGATTGGAGTATTTGCCTTAATTGATAGTTTGATGCTCAGTCATGATTTTAATTATGGAGAGCAACTTATTCCTAGACTTCAACAAAACTTAAGTAACGGTAAGAGAGATACTGTTAATTTATTGGTGGAACAGGTGATGTTTTGTAGTCATCTTTTCTTGACAAAAAGTGATCGAATTGAGAAAGATAAGCTTCCACATATTGCGTCGTATATTCAACAAATCAACCCTTATGCCTCCACTCATTCACTTAGTTTTGGAAGGCTAGAGATCGAGGCTTTGTTTGATCTTCCAGAATACGACTACTTTAAAGTAGCTCAGCTTGTTCAAGAATTAAAACCTGTTTTGGAAGCCGAATCTAAAGATGACCGCCCCTACAATATGGCAACGAGAGTAATCAAAGATGATCGCCCTTTTCATCCTCAACGCCTTTGGAATATTTGTCATGAATACTTAGATCAAAGAATTTACAGAAGCAAAGGCTTTTTCTGGTTAGCAAGCAGAGATAAACATTCATTACTTTGGAATCAGGTTGCAGGTGGAATTAGCCTAGAAATCATTGGGTCTTGGCGATCTGGGATTTTAGAAGATCCAGATAATGGTCTTATAGAAGAAGAGATTATAAAACTAAAAGAAATCGTTGCCCAAGAAGCAGGACGTTTTGGCGACCGCCATTGTGACCTTACAGTCATCGGCGATGAATCACAAGTGGATCGATTTACTGATGCGTTAAAATCTTGTTTCCTTACAGATAAAGAAATTGAACTTTGGGAAAATGGATTTTCATTTGAAGACCCTTGGCCTAAAAATATTGTCAGAATTAAAAATGTATAAGTGCTATTCACTTAGCAATAGCATCTTATTTTAATAGAAATATACCTTCAAATTGGGTTGCAATGCTTTTTATCCTAGAAATCACTTTTTGGGGTTAAACATGAATTTATCACATGTATTAAGCATTGCAATTCAACTACTTACAAAAAACAAGACCCTTCGCTTTCTTCTAATAATACAATAATTGTAATTTTCACATATTAATGAAACAGTTGTACATATCTAATATTCAAGCAACTGATATTAAAAATATTACTACATTTACATTAACAATATTTAAATACTATTTTGCTATTTTAAACTGCTCAAAAGTCAATGGGACACAAAATTATGAATGAACTTTTTTAGTAAAAAAAAGGTTAGCTGTAATATTAAAGATGTAGTTACACATTATTAAGAAAACCTGAAACAGGTCAACAATCAATTATTCTATTACTTATCACTATTTTGGTACTTGTTCTTTACACTAGAAGAACAATATTTTAAATGTAAAATTATGTATAACAATAAATTATTCAAGAAGATTTTATTCTTATTATTAATTTTCACTCCGCTTTTTATCATTAATGCGAACGCTCGTGGTATCAATGTAAATGACATCGATGCTGATCATTACATTATTGATTTTACGCATTTCTTATTCTTCTCTACAATAGGAATTATTTTCACAAAGAAAAACTGTAGAGCAGTTTGGTTTTTACCAGCTGTATTTCTACTCAGTGTTTTCGGTGGTTATTTTGTTTCCTTAGATCATCTGTTCCTTGTTCCATACATTGAACAACTAATCATCTTGTCGTTAATCATACCGGGAGTTCTACTCTTTTTCCTCAATAAAGTTTCTGCCAATATGGTGGCCGCTGCACTTGTTTTAATCGGGTTTATTCAAGGTTATTCTGCCACACATGTAGAATCTCCTTTCTTAAATGAAACAGAATACGGTATCAGTTTCCTCGTATCGACACTTGGTATTCTTATGGTCGGTTACGCACTCGGAAACATCTTTATTGAAAACGATAAGAAAAGAGGTTTCAACTTACGTCTTGGAGGTACAATTGCACTTATCATTAACTCTATTCTTTGGTTAAATGCTGTCATTTAATTAATAGATTACTCTCCAAAATTTTAATCCCCAACTATACGGCTTTTGATCGTATAGTTGGGGATTTTTTGTTGAAACGCTACCTAGTTTAAAATCTTTGAAGCGAGAACGTGGATGTTTTAGTAATACGTCTGTATAAGATGCACAATATTAGTATCAATTAATCGGTTTCCTATACTGCGACGGTGTTTGCCCAAATTGTTTTTTAAATGATCTTCTGAAGTATTGAGGATCATTGAAGCCTACCTCATAGGCAATTTCAGAAATGTTTAAATCTGATGTTTTCAGAAGTTCTAAAGCTCTTTGGAAACGGATATTTCTGACAAACTCCACTGGAGGCATACCCGTTTCAGTTTTAATTTTTCTGTAGAATTGAATATTACTCATGTTCATTTCCTTCGCTAATTCTGGTACGGAGAACTCCACTTCGGTGATATTTTTCTCTACAATTTTTCGCACCTGATCTTCAAAAGAAAGATTGGCTTTTGAAGTTCTCTTAGAAGGTTTTTTCGGTTCGGCATTGAGTAAGCTTGTTCTTGCTTTTAACAATTGATTGACCCTTACTTCTATATGTTTTGGTGCGAAAGGTTTAGCAATAAATGAATCTGCCCCTGCCTCCAATGCTTTGATCCGCTCTTGTGTATCGGGATTTGGTGAAAGTAGGACGATTGGAATTTGTTTGGTTTGTTCTCCAGATTTAATTTTTTCTGAAAGTTGTAAACCATCTATCCCTTCTACGTACATTTCAGAAATAACTAATGACGGGAAGTACTTCAATACCTTTTCGTAAGCATCCAATCCATTTTCGGCAAAAATAATTTTATATTCTTGTTCTAAAATACTGCCTAAGTATTCACGAAGTTCTCTTGACTTTTCTACAATAAGAATAAGGTCTTCTTTTTCTGTTGTATCATCTTCTTTATTGAACGATTGTGTTTTAGGGAACTTCAATCGTTCAGTTTCAGAATAAAGTAACTTCGAGATAACATCTTGGTCTTTGACTTCCTTCTCAGTTGAAGAGTAATAATCGTTATCTGATGGAATAAGTACCGTGAACTTAGAACCCAATGAAGGTGTACTTTCCACTTCGATGATACCGTTCATCACTTCAATAATCGATTTGGTAAAAGCTAAACCTAAACCAGACCCCATATCTTTCTTTCCTTGTACCTTATAAAAGCGATCAAAAATGGTTTCGAGATCCTCATTATGAATACCTACACCTGAGTCCTTCACTTCTACCTTTAAGTAATTCTTCGACTTCTTCTGAGGTACTTTTCCTTTATAATTCAACAGTTGTTGTTGTACATCTTCATGTGAAATTGTAGAAACATTTACCCACACGCCACCACTGTCCACGTTGTATTTAAAGGCATTGGAAAGCAGGTTATACATTACCGCTTCAAACATAAAGCGATCTATAAACACACTTTTCTGAAGTTTTTCATCAATGGATATGTTATAACTGACCTTTTTTCGCTTTGCGGTATGTTTGAAAGCTTCGGTAATTTCTTTGACAACCAAATCAGTCGTTTCTTCTTTTATATTCAATTTCAGCTGACCATGCTGACTCTTGGTCAAAAACATAATTTGATCCGTCAACCTTAACAACCTTTGTGCATTTCTGTATGCTACCGTTAGAGTACCTTGATACTTTTCCTCTACAACACAATTCTGAGCAATTTGCTCAATAGGCCCTAACACCAATGTAAGTGGAGTTCTTAATTCGTGAGATAAATTGGTGAAGAAGTTTACTTTTCTTTCATATTCAATTTTCTCTTCAAGTACTTTTAGGTGTTCGTATTTTTCCTGATTGGCTTGAATATCTTTCTTTCTTCTCCATCGCATAATCACCACTGTTGCTCCTACAAAGAAGCATAAGTAAAAAATAAATGCGATGGGCGATTTGTACCATACCGGAACAATTTTAATCTGTAATGTCTTGACCTGATCACTCCATACTCCATCCACATTAGAAGCCATCAAAGTGAATTCGTAGTTCCCTGGCATTAAACCATTGTACGTGACAATATGATTGTTGTCTGTTGTTTCAATCCAATCCTTGTCCAATCCATCAAGCTTATATCTGAAGATTTTCCCATCACCTTTAGAATAATTCAAAGTAGATAAATGAAAAGAAAAAGTATTCTGATCGTGGGCCAATTCAATGGAAGAAACATTTTGAATCACATCCTCCAAAATCACTTTGGAATTCACCTTTTCTTTGGAATGAATCTCTTTCTTTTTTAGATAAAACTTTGTAATAACAGGAGCCCAAGTATTCGGGTTTTGTTTAAATGATGACACTTCCAAAAAGTCCACTCCCTTATCTCCTCCTAATAAAATATCTCCTTTTGCAGTGAGCTTTTTGGAGGCATTATAATACCTCTCATTCGATAGCCCATCATCAATACTGTAAGTTAAAAGTCTATCATCGTTCCATTCAAAAACATTCGTCAAAGTAGTACCCCAAATTTCATTTTCTTTGGTTTTTACAATGCTCGTAATGATGACTTTCAAAAGCTTCTCAGGGATATTTTTCTGGCTGAAATGACGCTTATTTTTGATAAATTCAAATAATCCATTTTCGGTTGAAATCAATAAGGTATTGTCATCTTTTTCTATAATATCTGAAACTAAAGAAGTGTTCATTGTCGGCGTTTGAACGTTGTATTGTTCAAGTTCAGTGATAGAAAAACGTCTATCATAAGTCATTTTCCATAAGCCCTCACCTCTTGTACCTATCCAAAGTACACTATCGTTTTCAGGGTAAATTTTGACAATCGGAGCTTCGAATAATCTCCTTCCTTCTCCTTTGTTTAAAGCGACAAATTTATTGTTTGCCTTATCATAATATCCTATTCCGGATTCCCAAAAACCCAACCATAAAGTTTTATCGTGTGGGTTACTGGCGATAGACATGACATACCTGTTGGGGATTTCATTCCACTTTTCATACTGCTGTTGTATTTTTGCAGTCGTGGTTTCAATTTTATACACTCCCTTCCCTGCCGTACTGACCCAAGTTGCATCATCAAATTCCTCAATACCTGTAATTTGCTCAAACCTTTCTTCGTGTTGCACAAAACGATTTGAAGAATCCAATTCAACAGTCGTGTTATAATATAAATCACCTGTAACGGTGCCAACCCATATCTTTTCGTCGACTTCCTCGACTGAGGCTACAGAGTTAATTTCTTGATCTAAAAGAGAGTGTATAGGTTTCTTAAAAAGATCATAATAATATACTCCAAAGTGTGTACCGATCCACAATACTCCTGCTCGATCTTCAAAAATAGTAGAGAAGCCTTTTTTCCCTTCAACGGCTTCCATTTTCTCCAATTTTTGAGTTTTTATATCAATAGAATAGATGTCCCTTGCAGTCATAAACCACAATCTGTTTTTATCCGATGGCGAATGCTTTAGATAGGATTTATTATTACTGGTAAGCTGATTGATTATTCTTCCTTCAAGCTTATTTTTATTGATATTTACCGTAAAAACACCCTTTGCATTGGAACACCAAATTTGATTTTTATCGGATTGAATAATGCTGTAAACCTTTCCATAAGACTCTCCCAACAACACGGAAACATCTTTTGTTTTAATGTTCATACAGCCCATACCATGCATGGTACTAAACCATATAAAACCTCTTTTGTCATAATGTACCGACAGCACTAAATCTTGCTTATACATTTGGGTATCAAACTCATTTCCTAGATCTTTGATTTTATAGGAAGTGAATATTTTATTTTTCTGATGGTAGAAGACCAATCCGTTTTCTTTGGTGCCTATCCAAACATTTCCATTACCGTCTTCCGTAAGAGAGTTGATACGTTTTACATTGAGAGTTCTAGCTGATTCTGAGAGTTGAGTGAGGTGTGTAAAACTATCTTTCTGCTTATCATAAATGAAAATACCATTGTTTGCCGTTCCGATCCATATTTGACCGTTGGAATGTTCTAATAAAACAGAGACTTTTTTCTCTAATAAAGGTTCGTAACTTCTTTCTCCAAAACTAGTAATTTCATAACCATCATATTTATACAATCCATCCCAAGAGGAAATCCAAAGATACCCCTCCTTATCTTGAATGATATTGGTAACGGCACCCGCAAAATTTGGCAATTTTGAAGGTGTACTCCAAAGTTGAAATGGAATACTAATGATAAGTAGTAATGTAAAAAATAGTTTCATCGAATCTTATTTACTCTCAAAATTATACTGTAAAACTAACTAAAATTTAGGTGAAGTACATTGTAAACCAAATTATCGTCAACTTTCAATCGACCTTTCTACAAGCATTTATAGGGTCTACTTTCAAACTTCCTTATTCTTCATTTTTGTCTTAACACAAAAACGAAGCAAAAAAGTCAAGGCTTAGAAGTCAAAAGCTAAATTCCATTCCTCTCGCCTAAATGATTTTAAACTCGCTGCGCTCAAACAACAAAATCATTTTTAACGGCTCAATACATGAAATTCTTAACGCTTTTCCCTTCAAGGCCGGGGTAGTACTACCAAACGAATTAGGTAGAAGGTCCACTGGCGCGAATGTTAAGCGCTAGCGTCATTCGTGTCCTAAAGATCAGCAGAAATCTCCCGATTTCTAAATCTAATAAATAGTTGAAAACTTAGTTTACAATCTTTTAGTACATGGAAAGAAGAAAAAGGATATTTTTTAGGGAATTCATACCTCTTACCTAAAAAAGTTCAATCACTTTTTTCCTAATACTTATATTTCAAACCCTAAAATAGTTATATCGTCCCGTTGTTCTTCTTTTCCTTGATGTATTCTTAATACGTCCAATAACAATTTGTACTGTTTATCAAAATGCAACTTGATTGTTTGGGAAAGGATCTTTTCAAATTTCACGGTTCCAAACTTTTTCCTGTCAATATCACATTGGTCAATGTAACCATCAGTCAGCATATAAAATCGATCTCCTTGTTGTAGTTGGAAAAACTGATCAGTGAATTTGATATCCTTCTTCCTCAATTTTCCACCAATCGATTTCTTGTCTCCTACAACTCTCTTCAATTCCTCGTCATTAGAAGAATACAAAAACATGGAACCTTTGGCAGATGCAAAACATAATTCAATATTCTCTTTTTTATCAATTCTGACCACACTCAAATCCATTCCATCCATGTTCTTAGATTGCTCTTGCTTCAAGGCTTTGCGAATGCCTTCATCTAAGTGCTTTAATATTTCTGAAGGGGTTTCGATATTGTATTCATTGACAATTTTATTCAATAATGAAACACCAATCATCGACATAAATGCACCAGGAACACCATGTCCAGTACAATCCACCACTGCGATAAAAAGTCTATTTTGATCATCCTTTGCACTTACCCAATAAAAATCTCCCGAGACGATGTCCTTTGGTTTGAAAATAATAAAATGGTTTCGAAAGAAAAAGTCATACGACTCCTTGATCGGTAATATCGCCTCTTGCATGGTTTGAGCATAACGGATAGAGTCAGTAATGTGTCTATTCTTTGAAACGATCTCCCCGTTGGCTTTTTGGAGTTGGTCTACAAGGTTTGAAATCTTATCATTCTTTTCTTTCAGGTCCTTATTTCTATCTGAAATTAATTTGTTGGTAGTCGACAAATCGTCTCTTTGTTTTTCCAACTTTTCAGCCTGTTGTTGTACCTCATTATTGATTTCCACAAGGTCATTATTCTTTTCTGCCAACTCATGTGTTCTGTCCTTTACGATTTTCTCTAGTGCTTGTTGCTCTTTTTTATAAGAGCGAACTTTCCATCGATACCCAACAATTATTGTGACCAAAAGTATCACCAAAACCAACAGTCTAAACCACCACGTTTGCCAATATGGAGGTTGAATGACCAACAATACTTCTTGCCCTTGTTCATTCCAAAGTCCATCATTATTCGTTCCCTTCACTCTGAAAATATACTCTCCAGGGTCCAAGTTGGTATAAATCGCTTCTCTTTTTCTTCCCACATAATTCCAGTCTTTATCAAACCCCTCCATGATGTAGGCGTACTCATTTTTCTCGGGGTTGATCATGTTCAAAGACACAAAACTAAAAGTGATCACATTTTGATAATGATTCAATAGAATTTCTGATGTATTGGTAATGCTCTTTTTCAGTACTGAAGTGCTTGAATCAGGAAGAACTTCTCGATTAAAAATAGAGAAGTTGGTCAAAATGACATTGGGTTTGAAAAGATTGGTTCGGATCTCTTTTGGGAAAAAGGCATTGGCTCCATTTGTTCCTCCAAAGATCAACTCACCATCCCTAGTCTTGCAATAGGCCATTGGATTAAACTGATTCCCTTGTAATCCGTCTTCTTTTGTAAAATGTTTGAAGGTCTCTTCTTTGATATTAAACTTCGAAATTCCGGTGTTTGAACTTATCCAAAGGTTATTACTTTCATCTTCCAAAATGCCATGAACAGCATTGCTCATCAGTCCTTCTTTTTCGGAAAATCGTGTCATCAAACCTTTATGGTAGCCTGTAATCGGATGCTTTAATTTATCTTTTGAAATTTTATTTAAGCCTCCTGCTGAACCGATCCACATTGCCCCCTCTTTGCTTTCATGAATAGAATAAATCCAATTGTGGGCCAAAGAATTATTATCCTTTTTTTTATGGTTAAAACTCACCCAACTGTTTTCATCAGGATAGTAGATTGAAAGTCCACCGTAAGTCCCAACCCAAATCCAACCTCTTGAATCTTCAAATACATTGAGCACCCAATTACTCGCTAATGATCCATGCCCTTTTGTATTTTCTCTTGAAAACACACGAAACGTTTCTTTTTTTCTATCAAACAAAGCTAATCCACCTCCATTGGTTGCCACCCAAAGCTGTTTTTTACTATCCTCATAAATAAATCTCACATCATCATGAGGAAGGCTTTCCCCATCCAAAGGATTGTTTTTATAGGTTTTTACCGACTTAGTTTTAAGGTCCAATTTTGACAATCCTCCCAAGTAAGAACCAATCCAAATCGTCCCTTGTCGATCCTCCGAAATTGCAAGAATTGAGCGTTTCTGTAATTTATGAGGATTACCATCTTCAGGTTTAAAATGTTCATAGCGATTGTTTTTTTGATCCAATTTAGAGATGCTTCCTTCTCTAGTTCCGAACCAAAGATTACCCCTGCTGTCTTCTAAAATAGATTGTACTGTTTCATGATTTAAACTATTATAGTTCATCACCTCTCTTCGGAAGGTTCTGAATTTTTTATAGTTCGGTTCTATATAATCAACACCATCTCCATAAAACCCGCACCACAATATATTTTGCTGATCATAGTGTAACGATAATACGCCATTGGAAGCGATACTATTCTCTTTCAAATCACTATTTCTGAAAACACTGATCACTTGGTAATTAAAAGAGGAGAGTAAATGCAATCCGTCTGAAGATGCAATCCAAATATTTTGAAAATGATCGATTACAATATCTTTTACACTAGGATGTTTTAAGGCTTTATTGGTAGGCAGTAAATAATTGACTTTTTTATTATTCGGTTCTACTAAAAACAAACCATTTTGGAGCGTTCCTACCAGTATCTTTTTATTGTCCGTCAATGCCATTTTGGTGATACTACTTGCCTTGTTCTCAGCATAAAAAGACTCCTCTTTCTCTAAAAAAACATTGGAGAAAGTATTCGTTTTTTTATCATAAACAGTCAATTGAAGGTCATTGTGTCCAATCCAAAGATTACCATCATGATCTTCAACTAATGCTGTTATTGTCCCCAAATAAGGGTTTTCTTCTGTACTTAATATATTTTGAATGATGTTTCCCTTTCGATCCAATTCAAATAGACCTGCCCTTTTGGTTCCTACCCAAATGTGACCGTCTTTACTTTGGAGAATAGAAGTGATTTCAAATGAGAAGTTAGATTTGTTTAGGGGTGATTTTGAAAAGACCCTTGTAAAATGTTCACCATCTTCATTCAGCCGATGTAGGTTTGTAGTAGTACCCACCCACAAATGCTCTTGGTCATCTTCGAAAATCACATTGATATCATTACTTGATAATGAATTGGTCTGATCCGGTTTGGATCTGTAGACTTTCATCTGGTACCCATCATAGCGATGTAAACCATTTTGTGTTCCTAGCCACAAAAAACCTTTCTTATCTCTGTATATATTTTTGACGACCTTATTGGTCAGTCCAGATAATTCAGAAATATGATGGAACTCTTTTTCTAGTGCAAATGAGTGAAAAGTAAAAAACAGTAATGTAAGTGTTGTTAATAAGTAATTCATTTCAATATTTAAATGTGTGCTAGTTTCTATATGGTTTGGGCACCATGACTGAAGTCATGGGCAGGTGATACAAACTCCACCAACACTGAAGTGTTGCTTTCGTTTTCAACCTTCAAGACTTTAGTCTTGATAAGGTTGTGTATCACTTGCCCATAGTTTTAACTATGGTGCACGAAACACTTTTAATGCATCACCGATGCCTTTTTTGAGGTATTTCGAAGGCCATTTTTATCATTAACAATGGCATCACCCCATTCTGATAATTCCTTTCCTTCCCAATCTTTAGAAAGATCCAAGTACTCCACTCCTTTAGAATTTCCTTTCCACGACCAAGCATACCAACCAAAGCCTAAGCGTTCGCATTCCGATAAAATATGTTGGAATGGAATCTGATAAGGCACTTTTTCCTCATCTTCTCCATGTTGAAAACCAAACTCACCTACAATCAACGGAAGTTTCATTTCAGAAGCTTTTTCAAGTCTTTCAGTAATGGTCTTTTTCTCTCTGTACATTTCATACATATGGACTGAGAAAAGAATATTTTTTTCAGGATCTGAATCCAAAATCTCTTGACCGTATTCAAAGATGGACTCTATATTTTGTCCCCAACCATTTCCATCAATTACAATTGTATGTTTCAAACCTGCCTCTCTCATAATTGCAATCGCTTTCTTGTAAGAATCTCTGTAGACTTCACCTTTTCCACTCCATTCGTTCGCGATATTAATCATCAGAGTCTCTTCAAATTCCATCAATATTTTTTTGATCTCCGGTCTGACATAAAACTTTGCCAATGACAATAATTTATCTGCATCTTCATTACCCGTTGCATCATGTAATTCAAGCATTGGTATCATGCCGTTATTTAGACATGTCTTGATCATGGTTTTCAATTGCTTTTTCTCCACAACATTATTCCATTTTTTACGATCATAGTTCGTTTGCCATACCAATCTTACTGAATTGGAATGATAGTCAGCGATGGCACTTAAGGCATTCAAAGCCCAGTTTCTATCTCTGTTGTCAAACCAAAAGTGACTGTTGTTGACTCCTCTTGGAATAAACTCTACTCCGTTGGCATCGTACAATTTTCCATCTTTGATAAAAAAGCCTTTTGAGGTATTGTATTCGGGACGAGAAACTGACTCTGCTAGATTTTCTTTCCCCTTATCAGTGTCTGATGATTCTACTGGTAAGCAACTCGTGATTCCGATTAAAAGAAAAATTAAATATTTATACATGATATCTTAGATTTAAATTTCAAATTAAAATGTCGCACAAACCCATCTTTATCTTTTCAAGCAATTGCCATCTTCATTTTTTACAGGTACTCTTGGTATAAAGAGTTTATAAAGCCTTTTCCAACCTTGTGATAATCTCTTTTACTTCTAAAACTCCCTTTCCCTTTTTATGGATCTTCAAAGTACAAGTAGAAGCTTCTCCTTTTTGAAGTTGAACTTTTCCTAGGTCCAAAATTCCCCAAGTTTGTTCCTTGGCTTCTTGTTCTCTCATGACTCTATCGGGAGTAGGAAGTGCTGTTGGGGTAAAGTTCTTTTTGATCTTTTTCTTGATCACTTTATCTCCGAAAGTGACCTCAATAATATCTCCTTTTACAGCTTTCCCAGCGTATTTAAGTGACAGTTTATAAGTAGATAGGGCTTGTACATCAATAGGCCATTGGATTGTAGCATTTCCATTAATCAAATACCAATCATGGGCCCATCCGTTTTTATTAGCTTTAAATTTTAAGTCACCTTGTCCACTACTTTCATGAACGGCTAACACTACTCTAGGGCTTTCTTTATAACCCATCGGGATTCTTAAATCCGTGAATCCAGCAGAAGTCACATCAGTGTACCAAGTTTCAAAAGCCTCTTTCATCTCCTTGGCTTTCTCTGGTAGTTGCGATTGCAAATCATGCTCTTGAGAGGGATCATCTTTTAAATTATATAAGCCTGTCTCATCGTATTCTTTGGTATATCTAAAATCTCCTTCTCTTACAGCTCCTCTGTCTGCCGTGATTTCAAACCCCGTCATATGAGTGTATAACTTTCTTGAAGTAGGTGCTTTATTTTCCAATAAGTAATCACTCAAATCAACCCCATCAAACACTACCTCTTTTGGCTTTTCAATTCCTGTCAAACCTAAAAGTGTTGGCATCAAATCAATATGTGCTGTCAAGGCTTGTTTGTTATCCGTTGGAATTTTCCCTTTCCATTGAATCGTACAAGGCACCAACGAACCACCTTCATGAATAGAAGCTTTTCCTCCTCTCCAAGGTCCATTATAACGTTCCCCCTGAGGGCCGTTGTCAGTTAGGAATAAAAGAATGGTGTTTTCTTCTAAGTTATTTTCCTTAAGATATTGACGAATTCTGCCGAGGTTATCATCTACATTTTTACACATTCCATAGATGGTGGCGATTTTTTTATTTTGCTTTTCGCCATAACCAAAATCAATGTCCTTGTACATATCATAGTACTTGTCTGGAACTTGATATGGGGTGTGGGGGGCATTAAAAGGGACAAAAGCAAAGAAGGGTTTTTCTTTATTTTTTTCGATAAAATCTAAAGTCGCATCCGTCAAAACATCAGTGATGTATCCTTCCGTTGGAATCATTTCACCATTGTACTCTAATTCCGTATCAAAGTAGTTGCTCCAATGTCCCGAAGTAAATCCCAGGAAAGTGTCAAAGCCCTGCCCTTGTGGATTTTCTGGATAATGTGCTCCATTGTGCCATTTGCCAAAACAACCCGTCGTATATCCAGCAGTTTTGAATACTTCCGCAATGGTCACTTCCTCCGACCTCATGTTTTCTCTACCTCTAGTCACAAATGAAACACCTGTTCTGAGGTGATATCTTCCTGTCAATACACTCGCACGCGTTGGGGCACAAACGGGACTGACATAAAAGCGATTCAAAACTGCACTTTCACTTGCCATTTGATCAAACTGAGGCGTAGATAAATACTCGTTTCCAGTATGTGAGAAATCGCCCCAACCTTGATCATCAGTTAAGATTAAGATGACATTGGGAGATCTATTTTCTTGAGCAAAAACAAAAGAAGTTACTGCAACAAGATAAACCGCTATTACACTAATTATGCTTCTTTTCATTATCGCTCTATGGTTTCTGCTACTTGTATTGTAGTCAATGAATTCATTTTCTTAGCGTACTCTTTGATCACTTCTTGAGTACTTTTATCCTTATCGTACACTCCGTACCAACCTTGTGGTTCATGTGGAGGATCACCGATAAAATCATCTCCTTTTTGCCAATATTCTTTTGGTCGAGTAGGTCTTCCCTCTCCTGAATATGCCCAGAAATTCATCCCAAAAATTGGTGCTTCTTTTTTAGCATATTGATAGACCAAATCAAAAACATATTGATAATATTTGTCTCTCCAAATCGTAGTTGCTTTCGGAGAATAATCGTTATTATCTCTTGCTATACCGAATTCTTCCAAAACTGCCGGCTTCCCTAATCTTTGAGCATCTTTGATATGTTTATCAAGGTATTTTTTGACTTTCAGCTTTGTATCTTCAATGGTATTTTCGGGCTCATCTGGATTATACCAACGCCAGTTTTGAGCCCAAATATGCACTGTCAAATAATCGATTTCTGAAATGTCGTTGTCTCCTAAAAGATTGATTCCTGCATTGGGTCCTGGTGAATCTCCTTCTGATCCCAAGGAAACTAAATGGTTTGTATCTAAGGTTTTAATGTATTTAGCTGTTCTTTTGATCCATTGTCTATACTCATTGACCTTTTTATATCCCCTTGGCTCGTTGCTCAACTGCCAAGACATGATCGTAGGGTCTTCTTTATATTGTACACCTGATATGCTGTTTGTCCTACCAATCAATACCTCCAAATGTGCTTCAAACATTTTGTTGGCCTCTTCATTGGAATAAAACTGAGTAGTAAAATCGGTAAATTTCTCCCATTCTTTGGAGATCTGCGGATAAGGCACCTCACCTTTCCCTGCCCATTGAAGGTATTGTGGCATTCCTCCAGACCAAGTCCAGAAATTGTTTAATACCATCACTGCCTTCATTTCTCTTTTTCTCATCTCTGTCAAAAGAAAATCAAGTCCTTCAAATACTTCTTCATTGTATTTTCCAGGGGCACTCTGCATGGTTGGATGCACTTGGAATGCTTGGTTTTCATCTCCTTCTGATGACGCCAAAATTCTAAGGTTCGTAATTCCCATCGCTTTCATCTGATCTAATTCATTGATCAAACGTTGACGGTTTCCTTCTTTTTCCATTCCAATATTCATCCCATACCAATAGTTGGCACCCATGAAATAGTAGGGACTCCCGTTTAACACCAAAGCCCCATTTTGGATAGTCACAAAGTTATTTAATGCCGTATTTCCGTCTTCCTTGGTTTGCTTCACACATGAGGCGCCCAAAAGAAGGAGGAACAGTAATAATGTATTTAGTTTTTTCATTTCTTTTCTATTTTTTGAACTCACTTTCAGATAAGTACAAAAGGTGTTTCGTGCACCATAGTTAAAACTATGGGCAAGTGATAAGGCAACCTAACCAAGACTAAAGTCTTGAAGGTTGAAAACGGAAACATCACTTTAGTGTTGTTGGAGTTTGTATCACCTGCCCATGACTTCAGTCATGGTGCACGAAAGTTTATCCTATTTTTTGTACTTAAATGGTTTGCACTTTCTTTATTTTTTCAAATCGCTTCATCCCCTCAATACACGCTCTCCCATTATGATAAGGAGCTTTCCAAGGCCCTACTTTATCTTCCTCTAGGTTTGGAACATTGTTTTCATCCACTCTCCACCACCATTCACCATGTTCCTTATTGATGATGTGTTCTTGAGTGTATTGCCATAATCCATGAGCTACATTAAGGTATTTTTCCTCTTGTGTATTTTCATAAGCATTGATAAAACCGACCATTGCTTCCACTTGTGGCCACCAATGTCTATCTGTATCTGTAATGCCTGAAGGATTTCCTTCATTGACAATCGCACCATCTTCAGCAATGCCTTCTGCCATGGTTACATCTGCGATTTTCACCGCTACAGCTTTCACTTTTTCCAATAATGCTTCATCACCTAAAGCGACTGCCGCTTCCTGTAACAACCATGCTCCTTCGATATCATGACCATAGCTGATTTCATCCGATTTCAATTGCCAATTTTCATCAAAGAACAGTTTGAAATGATAAGTATTTTGGTCTAGTATTTTATCTAAGAAGATGATAATTAAGTTTCTTAATTGTCGACCGACTTTAGCACTTTTAGAAGCGCTATACAAAGTTGTATAGGCTTCCAAAATATGCAGATGAGTATTATTCGTCTTTTTCTCATTTTTGTCTTTATCGCTCAACCTGAGGTTTTCCATCAATTCCCATTCTTCTGAGAAGGCTTCAAAATATCCGTTTAACTCCTGATCAAAAGCATGTTTTTCAATGGATTCAAATAATTCCAAGGCTAGTCCCAATGCTTCTTTTGATCCTTTTGCTAGTGCGTATTCTGAAAAGGCATAAATCATAAATGCTATCGCATAGATCTGCTTTTTCCCGTCTACTTTATTTCCTAAGTAATCCAACATCCAATAAACACCACCATTTTTATGGTCGATAAAATGCTTGATGATATAATCATAAGCGTAGTCACACATCTCTAAGTAATGTTCGTCGTTGCATTGGTTGTAAGCTGATGCAAAAGTCCATAAAATTCTGGCGTGCATAATTGATCCCTTATCGGCCTTTTCATTGACTTGATTGTCATAAGAAATCTGCCCAAAGAATCCACCATTTTTAGTGTCTTTTGTGTTTTCCAACCAATACTTGAGTATTCCGTCTTTTAGTTCTTGTTCTAATGCTATTTTGAATGCCTCTATGTTCATGGGAGTGGTATGATTTTAAAGAGAAGTGAGAGGAAGGAATTATGCTCCTTTCTCACTCTCTTTCTTCTAAACTATACTATAAACCTTTTATTTGATGACTTGTGAATCATAGGTGATAAACCACGGGTAGACACATAGGTCTACCCCTACAGGCAACCTATTCGGTCACCGTTTCCATCAAACCTTTTACCTCATCCAAAACCTTCTGGTTTCTGTCCACCATGTCATGGATGGTTTGTACTGATGTTACTGAACGGTATCCGTCTTCTGGTGTGTTTTTGCAGTAATCCACTAATTGATCAATTGTTGATGTGGCTACGTGCATTCTTGTGTCTGATGATGCATAATAGATTTTTACTTCACCATTTTCATCGGCAATCCATCCATTGGCAAAGGCTACGTTGGATACATCTCCTACTCTCTCATCACCTAGTGGAGCGATGAAATGACCAGCTGGGCGATGTGTTACTTTTGTTGGATCTTCTAGTGAAGTCATAAACATATAAAGTACGTAACGAAGTCCTGCCGCTGTATTTCTTACGCCATGTGCCAGGTGCAACCAACCTTCGGAAGTTTTGATTGGTGCGGGACCTTGTCCGTTTTTCACTTCTTTGATTGTATGGTAGATTTTTGGCTCAATCACTCTCTCCTCTTTCACTTCTGCATTCTCCATTGAATCCGTCAATCCCCATGCGATTCCTCCACCAGAACCTGTATCAATAAACCCGTCTTGTGGTCTAGTGTATAACGCATATTTTCCGTCTACAAATTCAGGATGCAATACCACGTTTCTTTGCTGACCTGAGTAAGAAATTAAATCAGGAAGGCGTTCGAAGTTGACTAAGTCTTTGGTACGTACAATTCCTGCCGCCGCTACTGCTGATGAGGTATCATTTGCAGGTGCGTTTGAATCTTTTCTTTCTGTACAGAAAATACCGTAAATCCAACCATCTTCGTGTTGTGTTAGACGCATGTCGTATACGTTTGTATCAGGTTCTTCTGTTTCCGGCATTAATACGGGCTTATCCCAAAAACGGAAGTTGTCAATTCCATTATCGCTTTCTGCTACTGCAAAAAATGACTTTCTGTCTACACCTTCTACTCTGACCATCAATACATATTTTCCATTAAAACGGATGGCTCCAGCATTGAAAGTGGCATTCATTCCAATACGCTCTTGTAGGAAAGGATTTGTTTCTTCATTTAAATCAAATCTCCATGCAATAGGTGTATGAGCTGCCGTTAAAATTGGATTTTCATATTTTGTGAAAATGCCATTATAAGCTTCTGTAGGTTGATTGGTTTTGCTTAATAATGCTTCTTGTTTTTCAATCAATCCGATTACTTGCTCTCTAAAATTCATTGTATTATTTTCTTTATTTCTTTAATGTTTTCTATCACTTATTTTCAACCCATTACATGGGCTAATGATTGTCTGCCTAATTCGCCTCCGCTAATTCTTTTTCATCGATAGATTCAGGCACTTCTTGAGGATCTTCTGGCAACTTATCATACCAGTTTTTCTTCAAGATCAATGTGGTGATGATCAATATTGCAGCCGTAGAAGCAATACCCATTTCCTCTTTGATGACGATGTAAAGTGGAAGTAAGGTGAGCATTGATTGCCAAACGATACCAATCACTACATTGAACATATCTTTCTTAAAGTCTTTATTGGGTTTGAAATTTGGTTCTTTAGCAATCACCTTTTCTTTGATTGGTCCCCAATACCCCCAAGGTCTCACCGACTTATAGAAGTTGATCAATGTTTTTTCTTCTGTTGGTTTTGTCAATAAAGTACCAGCTACTGAACCGATTAATGATACCGCAAAAAGTACTGGGAAGTAATACAGTTCTAAGGTCTCTTTAAACACAATCGGGAAGATCATTGAAGCGGCAATACCTGCTGCCATTCCCCAGAAGAAACCATGTCCGTTGAATCTCCACCAGTGCCATTTTAAGAAGTTGGCTGCGATATATCCACCGTATAATGCCGACACGATCCACTGTAATACTGAGTTGATATTTTCCACATACAAACCGATGATGGTACTGATAATCACCACTGCAGCAGAGATGATATAACTCGCTCTCATTTGTAGTTTACTGCTTGCCTCTGGATTGATATATCTTAGGTAAATATCATTGACCAAGTAAGCCGGTGCTGCGTTGACTGTTGAGGCGAAAGTGGACATAAATGCGGCTAATAAACCGGCTAATAATAATCCCATTAAGCCTGATGGCACGAATTCTTTGATGGCCATCGGTAAGATGTTTTCAAAATCAAAACCGCTTCCTGCTTGATTAATATCTCCACTGAAATACACGACTGCCAAGATGGTAAAACCACCAATCATCAAATACCTTGGTAAGAACATTACGGCAGATACAAATCCACTCATTCTAGCCGCATCTTTTGGTGATTTAGTCGATAAGACTTTTTGCATATCAAAATTCGGTGCAGGACCTGCCATTGAAGCGAAAAATCCTTTGAAAAGCATCATCATAAAGAAGATGGAGAAAGGTGTGAATCCATCACTTTCTATTTTACTGTTTACGGATGGTATATACGCTGACCAGTCCATGTGTAAATCAAAATTGAAGAACGGAGAATTCCAGCCTTCGGGCACCATACCCATTAGTGTGTCTGCGTTGACTTGGTACATCGCAATGCCTGCAATCACAATCGCTGACACGGTCATAATTCCAAATTGTAAAACGTCAGTCCACACAATCGACAGCATTCCACCCATTACTACATAAAAAGTAGCAATTGTTGTAAATAAAATACCGTAGGCATAAGGCACTTGCTCTGCCGTTAAGTCCAATGGAATAAATTGACCAACATACGACCATGGAATGAAGATTTCGATGAACTTGCCTATTCCAATAAATCCGTAAGATAAAAATCCTAAACAGCTTAGTAATGCAAAGAATACGACTACCATGTGTGAAAGCTTTCCTCCAGGACCATCACCAAAACGGGTTCTGATCCACTCTGCTCCTGTCAATACATTGGATCTACGCAACCAAATCGATAGATAAATCATCATAAATATTTGGTTGAATGCTGGCCATAGCCATGGAATCCAAACACTTTTCATTCCGTAGACAAAACATAAGTACACCATCCACATCGTTCCTGAAATGTCAAACATTCCTGATGCATTGGATAAACCGAGTAAGTACCACGGCAATGAATTTCCTCCTAAGAAATAAGACTCCATGTTTTTCGAAGCCTGTTTCTTCAGGTAAATACCAATCACCACTGTAGACAATAAGTACAGTCCGATGATGGCTAAATCAATAGTTTCTAATTGCATAATCCCCCCTACCGGTTATTTTGATTTCTTTTTATTCAAATCTGACTCTAAAAGAATGCTTTCATCTTCCGTAAACTTTTTAAAGTCAGGTGCTGAAGAGTGTCCTTTGTATGGTGCGTAGAAATGATCTCTTTGTTCCTTTTCGTAGTTAGCATTTCTCCAAACCATCACGTACGCCGCTTTTCTTGTCCATTCATTGTGATTCAGCATTGGTAAAAGTTTCTTTGTAAAAAAGTGGTCATCTACCATCGCTTCAATTCCTGTTTCTGTAAAAGCACAAACTTTTCCTTTTTGATCTGCTAATTTTGCGATGATTTCCAACTCATTAATGATCCATTTTTCTCTTGCATCATCTGCATTTTTTCTGAAAGCACCGTAATCATCAAAACCTAAAATATCTACATATTCATCCCCTGGATAACGGTCTAAATACATTTTTTCTGTTTCAAAAGAGTCTGTAGAATACACATAAACCACATGATGAATTTTCTTCTTATCTCTTAAATACTTCACCGTAAACTGCCACAACTTGATATAATCTTCTTTGGAAACATTTTTTCCACCCCACCAGAACCATGAGCCATTGTGTTCGTGCCAAGGTCTGAATAGCACTGGAATCTTCTCTCCAGCTACTTCAAGATCATTTAAAAAATCAGCCACTAAATCCAACTTTTGGATAAACTCTTCATGGTATTTTCCACCTTTGAACATCTCATGCACCACGCTTGTTTTGTCCCAAGCACTCGTCTTTGTCTTAAGGTTGACCATGTGCCAGCTTAAAGTGGTAATACCGCCTCTACCATGTGCTTCTTTAATATATCTTTTGATGTCGGCAAAAGGAATTCCGTCTAAGTTTTTCTCGTTTCCAATTTCACCAATATCCCAACCGTAAAGTCCTGGATAATCGCCTGCTACTTGCTTCACATCTGAATTGTTACCCCACCAATGATAGCCATAAGCCAAGTCATCTTGATGTCCAAAAATGGTCTGATTTTTATTTGACACCTCATGTAATTGCTGGTATAATGCTTTGGTTGGTTTAGTCGCCTTTTTATCATTCAATTTCACACTATCTTGAGCTACACTAGAACCGATAGAAAAGAAAAAAGTTATAAAAGAAACTATAATAGTCTTTCTCATTTCCTTGTTATTTAAAAAATTAATTATTCTTATAAATACACTGTAAACTAAGCTGTTAACTCACTGACACTTGAGCTTATCACACTCTACTTTCAAACCTCTTTCTTCTTCATTTTTGTCTTGAAGCAAAAAATTCAAGGGATCGCTACCAAACTTAAAGGATAGAAAACCCAATGGCGCGAATGTTAAGCGATAGCGTCATTCGTGTCCTAATGATCAACAGAAATCTCCTGATTTCTACTAACCATACATAAATGAAAACTTAGTTTACAATGAGTACAGCTGACTTAGCTGATCCATCAAAGAGGAATACATTTGATCACGTCGTAATAGTACGTTTTGCTTCCTTTCGTTTAATACCTGAAAAGCCAAATCCCACGACTTGCAAGGATATTGATAATCCCATTGCTTTGTATCTGCTCGGTCTACCCAATAGTGTGGTCGTTCTACAGGAAATGGTTTGATGTAATTTCCTGTCCACCCTCCAAACTCAGGATAATTGTGTTTGATTTGTGGGTCTACCAAAAACATGATGGGAATGGCTCCTTCTAGGTTAAAACGTGTTTTTTCACTCTTTGAAATAAAATCACCTAACTCACCATACTTAATTATTCCGTTGTATATTCTTTGAGGTTCATTCCCTTCGGATAAACCTTTATAAGCCCAGTCGTTTTCAATCCACCATAGCTTGGTGAATCGTTCAAATACTTCCGTTCTGCCCCATCCGTTCCAATTCAAATTTCCACACACATCTTCATCCGGTGGTTTTACGCCTGTCCCAATAGAGATCAATCTGATATTGTCGGAAATGTCTGGAGCCAATAGTAAAGCCTCTTTCACCACCTCCATTGTACCAAGTATCAGTACATACAAAGGGGTGTCATTTTGGCTTCTTGCCTCTTCAATAATTTTTTGAACACCGGTATCTCTGTCTTTCTGAAGACTTACTTTTAAACTGTCCGGTAGTTGAAATTGCTGTTTATTAAAAGAAAAGGAGTCATTAAAAAAGTCTTTCTCATAACACTGAAAAATCTCCTTCACTTTATTTACACCAAAGGCATTGTACCTGTCTAAAACTACTCCTTGAACAGTCACTTTATTTAAGTACCACATCAAGTACGTTAAAGCCTGTTCGTCCTTCATTGAAAAGTCAGCATTATAGATATCAGTTGTAATAATCACTCTTGGCTTCTCTGTCACAAGATCTCCTGCGCCTCCTTTTACGGATGTGCATCCTGTTTGTATTAAGAGTAAAAAAATTGATACTATATAAACGTATTTTCTTTTCATGACGAAGTACTTTTCATTTCACTTTCCGATGTTGTTAAGACAAAAGTACTTCAAGAGACAGGTTACAGATATGGAGTTTTCTCTTTAAAATAGAACCAATACTAAAGGGTGAAGATATTAGCAAATTTTCATTTAGTTACTTTTTTATCAAAAACAGCCATTATGATATCAAAAACAAAGATTTTACGTTTCATTTTTTGACAATCGATTCTTTTAATGAATGAATTATTAATCGAAAAAAAGCACTTATTTATTACATATTTTCTCATTAATCAGGGCTAGATATCAAAAATCATTACTTAAAACCTAAAGATTTATTATCATTGCTTGAAGCGTAAATCATGATGATTTTTCACATCACAGAGGAAACACATAAAGCGTGGACTTTTTCATCAAAAAAGTAATTTTTTCACCTTTTTTTAAACTTAAAATTGAGCACCACAATTCATATCAAGCAGTCAAATGAATAAAATCTGCATACCATCAATTAGTGTCCACCCTACATTTGTAATGTACTTCGACACTGTAGTCATTCATTATTACAAGGCTAAACTTATTGAAGTGAAATAAGCATAATGAAATGGAATAATCATCTAAAACATTATTACTGCGATGTTCAGAAAATTCAGATTTGAGAATGACGGATTTACTTCAAGAAACCGTATTTATAAAACAGAAATGATAATTATTACTTCAGCGTAGTCGAGTACTTCTGGAACATGAGTATTTGAAATTGAAATGAACGATACCTCTGTTCCAATAAAATTATTTTTTAAAATATTTTGAGTATGAGAAAAATTACTTCTTATCCGTTATCCCGCTATGTGGGGTTAGTTATTTTTCTTCTTCAAACAATTACCACAATAACGTTCGCCCAAGAACAAACTATATTGACAGGGGTTGTAATGAATGAAGAAGACAATTTTCCATTACCTGTCGCATCCATTAAAATTAAAGGCACTACCAAAGGTACTGTTACAGATTTGGATGGTGCTTATTCTATTCAAGTAGAAAAAGGTCAGCAATTGGTGATTTCTTATTTAGGAATGGAAACACACACATGGACTTACAATGGAGCAAGCAAACATGATTTCTATTTAAAATCTGACGCCGCACTTCTTGAGGACGTTGTGGTAATAGGTTATGGAACAGTTCAAAAACGCGACTTAACAGGTTCTATCAGTAAAGTAAAAGAAGATGAAAACGTTGTGAGACAATACAACGACCTTGATCAAATGTTACAAGGTAGAGTCTCAGGAGTACAAGTGATTGGTAACGAAGGAGCACAAGGTGGTGCTGTTTCTGTAAAGATCAGAGGGGTTAACTCGTTGAGAGGAAACAACGAACCCCTTTATGTAGTAGATGGTATTATTATTAGTTCAGCAGGTGATACGCCGGTCAATGTACAAGGTGGTAACTCTGCCCCTAGTGCTCAAAATGGTTTGGCGGGTATCAATCCCAAAGATATTGAGGACATTGAAATCCTTAAAGATGCTTCTGCTACCGCAATTTATGGTTCTCGTGGTGCCAACGGTGTGGTTTTAATCACGACTAAAAAAGGTACAAAAGGTGCCGCTAAGGTGAATTTCTTTGCGAATACATCGATCTCTGAACCTTCAAAAACAATTGATGTATTGGATGGATTTGAATACGCTCAGTTTATCAATGATGTGAACTTATCCAACAATCAAGTTCCACTTTATCAATTAAACCCTGAAACTAGAGAGGTGTATCAATTGGCAAGTGGAAACTTACTTCAACAACACAATTGGCAGGACGAAATCTACAGAACGGGCGTTTCTTATAATGCTGGAGCTTCTATCAGTGGTGCCAATGAAACAACTGACTATTATATCTCAATGGGATACAACAACAAGCAAGGTGTTATTCCAAATTCTTTTTCTCAGAGTGGTGACTTAAGAATTAATTTAGGGCAAAAGATCTCTGAAAAATTACGTTTTGAAGCCAAGACTACTTTAAATATTCTAGATGGATCGTATGCTCAAACAGGTGAAAGAGCAGGTGGTAGCCGTTCGTTGATAAATCAAATGGTTGGTAAATCGCCTCTTACGGGAATGAACATTGATGGTGAAGATGATGGTGATGCTGTTGAATTAACGCCTTGGGATTTCATGAATAATAATGATGACCTTATGAAGCAATTCAGAACGATCATTGGCGGTAAATTGGAATATAAAATTGTAAAAGGACTTAAAGCAACATTAAGAACCGGAGCCGATTTAAGAAATCAAGATAGAAGCATTTGGTTTGGTCCTGGTACTTTCCAAGGTAACCAATTAAATGGCTATTTAAATACAATTCAACAAAAAAGAAGCTCTTACAATATTGATGGTATTGTGAACTTCAACAGGACTTTCAATAAGAAACATAGAGTGGGTGCTACTGCCGTTGTAACGTATGATTACATCAATTCGCAAAACACTACGTATGCCGTCAGCAACTTTATTGATCATAGTTTCAGAGGAGATGCTCCTCAATACGGACAAGATATTTTATCTCCTCAAAGAACATTGACTTACGAAGAATCAATCTTCTCTTACTTAGGGAGAGTGAATTATACTTTCAACAATAAATATATCATGACAGCCAACTTCAGAGCGGATAAATCATCCAAATTTGAAGAAGGAAAACAATGGGGATTCTTCCCTTCTGCATCAGTAGCATGGTATATTTCAGAGGAAGATTTCTTAAAGACATCAAGCAGTCTATCAGACTTAAAGCTAAGAGCAGGATGGGGACGTACGGGTAACCAAGCCATTCAGCCTTTCCAAACATTGGCCAATTATACCAACAACCTTTACCCTGACGGTAATAACGGCAACCAGGTAGGTTTGATTCCAGGTAACTTAGCCAACACCAACTTAACGTGGGAAACAACAGATCAGATCAACGTTGGCTTAGATTTTGGTTTCTTGAAATCTAGAATTACAGGTACGGTGGATTTATACTCAAAACATACTATGGACCTGCTTCAAAGACTTCAAGCACCAACTTCAACAGGTTTTAAAAGCTACTATATCAACAGAGGTGAAATGTACAACCGAGGAGTTGAACTTAACCTAAATACGGTGATTGTAGATAATGATACTTGGGGTGTAAATATCGGTGGTTCATTGACTAAAAACATCACAGAAATTGGAGAATTGGGAATTCCTGAATCAACGATTTATATCGATGGTCAGCCTCAACAAGTACAAGGATATTTAGGCAATGAAGTATCAAGTGGTGGTACACTTAATGGTCCTGCCAATATCTTCGTAAAAGGAATGCCAGTGGGGGTATTCTATGGATACAAAACCAACGGAATTTATGCCACTGATGAAGACGCTAAAAGTGGTCCTACATTTAATGGCAATCCTAATCAAGCCGGTGATGTTATTTTTGTAGATCAAAACGGAGATGGGAATATCACTTCAGATGATAAAACTATTATTGGTGATCCTAACCCTGATTTTATGTACTCCATCAATATGGAATTCAGATATAAAATCTTCCGTTTAAGTATGCTTTGGAATGGCGTTTATGGCAACGAAGTCTTGAATGCAGACTTAGCTTGGACAGCTTATCCTTCGCCAGTTTACAATAGCTGGAACGTAAGACCAGAGGTATATTACAATGCTTGGACTCCTCAAAACACAAACACTGATACACCAAGAGTGGGTTACGGATACGGCAACTCAATGGGTAGTCATATCACAGACCGAATGATTGAGGATGGTAGTTACCTAAGATTATCCAATGTGACATTTACGGTAGATCTTCCTACTGAAAAATGGTCAAATATAGGTGCAGTAAGCATTTACTGTACAGTTAGAAACCCAATCACAATTACCAATTACTCAGGTTATGATCCAGAGGTCACTTCTTTCCTTTATGATGGTACCATCATGGGAACAGATTGGGGTGCCTATGCCAACTTGAGAACTTACTTGATGGGTATTAATGTCACATTCTAATCAATGAACTAATGAAAAAATCGATTATAAATAAAATTGCCTTATTGATTCTTACAGCCTTTAGTTTGAGCTGTTCCAATGAGTTTCGCCCCCCATTTTTAGATACAGAATCTACTTACAGTACACCTTCAGGACAGTTTGCCGCTTTGAATGGTATGTACGGCACCATGATCAGTTTTCAAGCCTATGCCAACCAAATGCAAGCTTTGAACCTACATTCGGGTTTCTTTTACTCAGGCAGAGAATCGGATAACTTTGGCATCGCCGCTCTAAATCCGTTTTCAGATAACGATTACGTTGAAAGTATGTGGCAAGGAACTTACGGAACCATCAACAGTGCCAATGACTTTATTTACAACGTGAACAAAGTCTATGACAACAATGTGGATGTGATGTCTGATGATACTAAAAACTACCTCGGCCAAGCCTATTTTGTAAGAGCATTCTCTTATTTCAATGCCGTACAAATGTGGGGTGAAGTACCATTGAGAGTAGAACCTACTAATGAAAATACGGTGCATGTGGGAAGAACTAACAAACAACTCATTTTTGATCAGATCATTGAAGATTTGAATTTTGCCAAAACATTGATGGCCAATGATACACAGACATTAGGTTATCCTAAGAGTTATGCCGCTAACTTCTTACTTTCAAAAGTCTATGTGTACATCGCCTCTTGTGTGAATGCTGGTGATGAAGCATTGAAAATTGAAGGCTATACCAACAGCGGTGATGATTATTGGTTGATGGCTTATGATGAAGCAAAAATTGTAGAGAATCAATATTCGTTGGTTCCGAACTATGAGGACCTTTGGCACGAACAAACAGGAAACAATACTGACGAGTCGATCTTTGAATTACAATTCAACATTACGGCCGTTAATAAAACATTCATGTTTTTCTATACTCCAAAAGTCTATACACAAGGATTTAGCCACAGTGGTAGAATACTCACTAACCCTGCCGCTTACGATCTTATCTACAATGATTCTCCAAACGATCCTCGATTGAAATCAACCTTTGTTACTTCATTTGTTGGTTTTAGAGATCAAGGCGGTAATGTGACGGAAAACCCATACGTAACGAAGTGTTACCCTGAATCTACGATCAGAAATAACAGAACAAATGGCTTTACCCCCGTCTTGAAATTGATGGAGAAAGACCAATATTCTACAACCATCACCAGCAACAAAAACTGGATTGTTTACAGATATGCAGATTTATTGTTGATGTTAGCCGAAATCCAAAACGAAAGAGGTTTGGGAGCTGATGCTTTGCAATATGTGAACCTAGTGCTTGATAGAGCGAGAAACAGCAATGAAGGATCGGCTGAGCCTGCCAATTGGGACATGATGCCTCAGACGGAAATGAGACAGAAGTTATTCACTCAAAGAAGAGCAGAGTTATTGGGTGAAGGGCAAGATTGGATGGACACTAGAAGAAGAGGTTACCAATTCTTCAAAACCAATGTAATTGATCCTCAAAATGCATTTAGAATGGGTGAAAATGGAAATACCAACTTAGATCCTGCGTTCCCTGATGATCCTAAAGCATTACGTTTACCAATTCCTCAAGTGGAAATCAATACCAATCAGGCGATTTCTGGAAGTGATCAAAACGAGGGATACGGCGCCATTTAAGAAACTAAAAAGAGCAACAACATGAAACGATATATATATAATCCCCTAGTACTATTCATCTTGGCTTTCTTCGCCTTGAGTTGTGAAAAGGAGAAAATTCCAGGCCACTTGGAAGACAATGTGATGAATCCTCCGGTCAATTTGGTGTACAGTGAAACATCTGCTGGCTTTTTGGATACTATTCAAACCGAACTGCCTACTTGGGATGGAACCACAAACGTAAAGTTTGAAATCGATACAATTACATCTAGTGATGAGGAATTCAACTTATTTGCCTTCTCTAAGCTCGTGTCTATTGACAACGCTACAGGTGTAATTACGCTTTCAGATAAAGCACCCATCGAACTAGTAGGTACTTACTATTTTGGTGTAAAAGTATATTATTCAGGTGGATTAGTGACACACGATAGTGCTTCCATGATTGAAATTGTAGAGCTTCCTTTCGCCATCAATTATGAAGGTCAGCCTACTTCATTCAACTTCACTCACCAAGGTGTAATGGCGTCTCCAACCATTACAGATTTACAGGATCTGACAGTAGAAGGTTATGAATTAGTCCCTGAGGTACCAGGCATCAGCATCAACGAAGAGGGGCAAATCATCAAGGAAAATAACGATACTCCTGACGGCGATTATGCTTTTGAGGTAGTAATGACCACCGACAAAGGCGTGAAGCGATTTGACAGTGTGTATGTCACAACGGTGCTTCCATTGAATATTGATTTAACCTATGAAGCACAAACGGTGAATTTCAACTACGTAGGTGAAATTGCATCGCCTGATATCAGTACTGTAGAAGACCTTGACATCAACGATTTCACCTACAGCATGACTGGTACTGACGGCAATGCAGTAGAAGGCCTAGTGATTGATGAAAATACAGGTGTGATTTCGAAAACGAACTACAATACACCTCCTGCTACCCATCAACTGACCGTGACTGTTACAACACCAATTGGCGATAAAATATTTGCAGATGTAATGACCGTAACCGTTGGCGAAAGACCTGAATTAACGTACTCAGGAGCCACTCAAGGCGGAGCAACTTTAACAACAGCAACCCTTTCTCCATGGTCAGGAATGAGTGCTTCTATCAATGTGGACGTTACAACAATTGGTACTGATTTAGAATTTTCATTCTTGGATAACCAATTTACAGGAATCGCCATCGATGCTACAACCGGTGTGATTACAGTGGCTGAAGACAGCAATATTCCAGAAGGAACTTACCCTGTCAATATCAGTATTTTGGTAAAAGATCACGGCTTGAATGAAGTGATGAACTACGAAAATGTATTCAACATCGTTTCTTCTTTAGAAGCAGGAAAAGCAGAGGAAGTCTTGGAAGACTTTATGGATGATACAACCTATCCAAACAACCTCAAACTCGAAGAAGATGTAAATGGTTTCCAAAATGCAGACTTTGGTGATAAAGCCTTTACAGCCGTTCCGTTCTGGCAAATCAGAACGCAAAAAGGTCTAAAAGGTGCCCAAGGAACAGTGGAAGGTTCTAAGATTCCTGCAGGTCAAGACTTCGCATCAACAGCATTAGTAAAATCAATTCAAATTGATGCGGATGTAAGAGGTCTTACTGTAAGTTTTGATGAGATGTACGGCTACAACGAGAGCAATGCAGATCAAACTGAAAAAACATTGACGTACAACTACGATCAGGATATCGATGCCGAAATCGTAGAATCAGGCTGGACAACAATTCCGTTTACAGACGGCACTAGCTTCTCCACTACCGCAGGATGGGGAACAGGCACGCTCAACAACGTAAAAGGTGCATTGACCGCCGAAAACATGAGAAGTGGTCGTATCAATATCATGATCCGTTTCAACCTCTACGCCGGAGCTCCTGCCAAAAACCCTTGGCTCGTCGATAATTTTGAATACACGCTTTATAAAAAATCAGAAGCAGTATACGAATAATCAATCTTAGAGAATTGAAATAAGATCTCAACCGACATCAAAAAAGCAGTCTACTCAATGTGATGAGTGGACTGCTTTTTTTGTTTGTTTTGTGGGATGGGATGTATTTTCTTCTCTCTATTTCAAGTGTCAAATTATTATTGATAATTTGTCAATACATACTCATAAAAAACTACTATTAATTATATTTATTTTTGTAAAAACAAATAACAAAAAATGGAAGCTCTTAACAGACTAATTTTAATAGGTAACGGATTTGATAAAACTCATGGAATAGCCTCTGGTTATAACGATTTTATAAACAGTATCTTCAACGTTGAGGATTATAAAAAAAAATTAAATGACAGTTTTAATAAAAACAAACAATATAAGGGGGGGTATTATAAAGAGATTGATTATAATTTATTTACAATAAATATTTATGGTGATAATATTGATGACCCACCTAAATTAGATGATTTATTTGATAAGTTTGGGCAAGAAATACGTCAAAAAACTCAAGAAACAAATATTAATATTAGTGCGAGGTTTAAAAATCAACTTCTTGCTCGGGTAATTCTAAAAAACCATATAAACTGGGTAGATATAGAACAAGAATATTTTGATACTTTAATCGAAGTGCCAAGTCAAGCAGAAACATTAAACAAAGAACTAGATGAAATAAGGGACCTCCTTGAGGAATATCTGAACAAAACTTACCAAAATACTACAATAAAAATCAATGCACATCTTCTAAAATTAATGGTTCCTGAAACAGGAGAAAAAGAATATGATGCAATTGCAAAACATACTTTAGCTTTAAACCTAAACTATACTGAAACACTTAAAGTATATAATCTCCAAGAATACTTTTTAAATTATAGTGAAATTCATCTTCATGGTAAACTGAATAGTAAGAATCCTTACAGACCATTATTTGGATTTGGAGATGAAGAAAGTGAAGAATATAAAATTCTTGAAAAACTAAAAGGTCATCAGGCCTTACAACAGGTAAAGTCCTTGAGGTATCTAGAAAATAATAATTATAGAAAAGTATTAGATTTTTTAAGTCAAGGTGATTTTGAAGTAATTATACTTGGACATTCATGTGGTCTCTCAGATAGAACTTTACTTAAAACCATATTTAATCATGAATCCTGCGTTAGAATAAAACCTTATTATTTTTACAATAAAAAAGAATCTTGGGATGATTCATTTGAGAGAACTGCAAATATAGCTAGATGTTTTGATAATAAAATTTTACTTAGAGAACGAGTAATTGATAAAGAAACTCTATGCCCATACTCAATAGTAGAATAAATTAATTTGAAGAACCTCCCTTTTTCAAGTGTTTAGCCGTCAGGTGTCACTAGGAAATGAATATGAAAGAGGTCTCACGACTTCTAACCAAAAAAATATTCGAAGTCGGGAGACTTCGCCAATTATTACTCACAAGTGACGCCTATCGGCTTAACACTTGCGATATTGCTCTGTATTCCAAGCATCACCCCTCTCCATGCTCCTTAATATAAACCGAAGGCGTCACACCAAACTGTTCCTGAAAGCATTTTCTAAAGTATTTGAGGTCGTTAAAGCCCACCTCGTAAGTGACTTGTTTGATGTTCAGTTCACCCTCAAGGAGTAATTCACCGGCTTTTTCTAGCTTTATTTTTCTGATAAATTTACTGACAGAAAGGTCGGAAACCACCTTGAATTTTCGGTACAATTGTGTTCTGCTGAACCCGAGGTCTACTGCGAATTTATCGACATCGTAATCCTCGTTGGTGACATTTTGAAGAATGATTTCTCTGGCACGAACAAGAAGTGGATGTTCTTCGGTTGGAGAGTTTTCAACCGTGTTTTTCTCGGAAGAAGAATATTTGGCGATGAGTTTTTTGCGGGAGTTCAAAAGTTTCTCCACACGTACCAAGAGGTGTTCCGGGTTTAAGGGTTTTGGGATATAAGAATCGGCACCTACTTTTAATCCTTTTAAGCGGTCTTCATGTTCTGAGAGAACGGTGGTGAGAATAATAGGAATATGATCTGTTCTTTCGTCTTTTTTGATCAAATCGCAAAGTGTAAAACCGTCCATTTCGGGCATCATCACATCAGAGATAACGATATCAGGTATACATTCCACGGCTTTATCATAGCCTTCCTTTCCGTTGGTGGCTTCAATCACTTTGAATTGACCACTTAAAACCGATTTTACAAACGTTCTGATATCAGGGTTATCATCAATTACCAAAGCGATATCTTCAGTCGTAGAATCAAGATTATCTGAAGTCAAAGTTTCAATTTGATGAAGGACTACATCGTTTTTGTAGATGCCTACGGTATCGTTGCTACTAAGGTCTTTTACAACTTTTTCGTCGGCTTGATACACATCATAAAGCGGAAGTGATAGCGTAAAGGTTGCTCCATTTTGGGTTTTATTGTTTTTGACTTCCAAATTGCCTTTGTGCAGATGTGATAAGCGTTTGGAGTAGTTCAGCCCAATCCCTGTCGAATACGACCTGTTTTTATCTCCGTAATAACGATCAAATATTTTATCAATGACAGAAGGATTAATTCCTTTTCCTTGATCAATGACATGAATAGTAAGCCATTCTTCTTCCGTCTCTACTTTCAATTTTATAGTCCCTGAAATTGGGGTATATTTTAAAGCATTCGACAGTAAATTAAACAGAATATCCTCCACAATGGCTTTATCAAAATAACACTCCAAAGGAGCAGAATCTTGCTCCAATTCAAGCTGAATCTCTCTTCGATTGGCTTCATAAACAAACGCATTTCTCACCTCTTCGATAAAGACATTGAAATCTCTTTTTTCAACATTAAGATGTTGTTTGGTTTGCTCAGAATTTCCAATATTTATCACTCTATTGACCAGTTTCAGCAATCGATCTGCATTATTATACATAATCAGATGTTGCTCGAAAAAGGGGTCATTTTCTTTTTTCTGCTGAATGAAGGAGGCCAATGGGCCAAGAATCAAAGTCAGGGGTGTTTTGAATTCATGAGAGATATTGACATACAGTTTTGCTCTCAAATCATCCAATTCATTTTTCTTTTGCAAATCCAATCGGTCAATTTCCAACTGATGTAAATGCTGAGCCTTGACCAACTTCCTTTGAGTGAAAAGGTAAATCAAACCCAACATCAAACAGACATACAAAACAATCGCCACCGGATGTCTCCATAATGGAACAGCGATGACCACTTGAAGATCCAAAGTATTTTCAGACCAAACACCTTCTCCATTGGTCGATTTGACTTGAATGTTATATTCCCCTGAAGCAAGGTTATTCAATTCTAAATAACTCACCCCATCGGGCAATGTATGCCACTTCTTATGTAATCCCGACACTTTATAAGCGTATTGGATTTTACCTTGATTCAAATATTCCAGGTTACTAAATCCAAAGGCAATGGAGTTTTGGGCATAAGGCAACTCAATTTTCGCCTTATTTTCTAAAGCTGATTTTACATATTCATTGGAATGATAAAACACCTTTTCCCCTCCAATCAACACCTCTTTAACGGTGGGAATAGCGTAATTTTTTTTAGTGTCTAATTGATTTGGAGAAAATAAATCAATGCCTTCTGTTCCTCCAAACATCAGTTGTCCTTCGGCTGTCACTCCTACCGAATTACTGAAAAATTCTTTATTCTCTAAACCATCATTTGTAGTAAAAATGCGAGAATTCTCATTTTCAAGATGAGGGTTGATGTTCACCAATCCTTTTGATGTGCCCAACCAAATATGTCCTTTTTGATCTTCTGTAATCGATTCTACACTGAAAAAAGCATCATCGGTATTAAAATACTGTCGAAAATGTTGATTATCATAAACTGTCAATCCATCATCTGCACCAATCCAAAGTAAACCATTTTTCCCTCGGAAAAGCGTCACACAAAAATTACTAGACAAGCCATCTTGCACCGTATAATTCTTCAAATTGAGCACTGTATTGTCTTGATCCAAAATCGCCTTAAAAATCCCTGCTCCACTGGTCGAAGCCCAAATTTTCTCCTCTTCTACTAAAATGGAATGAATCGGTTTTCCTTTACAAAAAGGCTGATTGATAAATAAAATCGGTACAAACTGATCGGCATGAGCAATGTATTTGTAAACATCTCCGGTATAAGTCCCGAAGTACACATTACCTATTTTATCACTGGTAATCGTTGTGATCAACGGCGTCTTCTCCTTACCAAAAGGATTCTTTAAGTGCTTGATCTTTTTGATGGTTTGACGCTCAAAATCAATGGCATCAAGGTCAAAGGTATACACTCCTCTATTTCCTTTTTTGGATAGCCAAACTTTTTTGTATCTGTCTACAGTTAACGTATTGAGCGTGGCTTGGTCAAAGTTTTTAGTTTTTAGTTTAAAGTACTGATCGGTTGATTTTTGATAGTAATAAATACCATCCGCCCAACGATGGAAAAGCAGGTCTCCATTTTCTAATGGACAAAGGTTAGATACCGCAAATGAGAGTTGGTTTAATGCTGACTCCTCTTTTTTTACCAAGTTTTGAACGTTGTATAATTGATGTAAGCCTTTTCTTCTTGATCCCAACCAAATCAATTTTTCAGTTTCTAAAGCACATGAGATCGGCATTCCTATTGCCTCATTTTTGGGCTCGATGGAAGTAACTTCTAGGGAAAATATATTGATGCTTTTCAATCCGTTATTGGTACTCATCAATATGTTTTCTTTGTTCTTCGATAAGATCAATTGATAGGCTGAAGCTTCGTATATTTTAGTGTACTTATTCTTCTGTTTTGATGTCACATAAATACCATCTCGTTCTGAAACCCAAATCCTTCCTGATGGATCTTGCACCATTGAATAAACATATTGATTAATGCCTTCAAATACCCTTGAAAAGTGTTGTTCTTCTTTTGCTTTAAATAGAATACCTTTTCTGGTACCTAAATAAATACCTTTTGAGTTTGATTCGAGTAGGCAAGTAATGGTATTATTCGTAATAACTTCTTCTGATTTTTGATCATAGACTTTTATCGTATTAGTACCAAGATTGAGTTGTGCAAGTCCGTCATTTTGTGTTCCCACCCAAACTTGATTTCCTTCTTGATCAAATGAAATGCATAAGGAGTAATCAGTTATAAAGTTGTCCCTCGATTTACTCCAATTTTCATAACTGTAATCGTTGAGGTTGATTCTGTAAATGCCATTGTTGTTCGTTGAGACCCAAAGGTCATTTTCAAACAGGTGGAGGTCATTAATTTTTAAGGCCAAAAATGCTTTGTTCAATTGCCTAAATGAGACTACTTCTTGCCCGTCATATCTATACAATCCCTTCCATGAGGCAAACCAGATAAACCCTCTTTGATCTTCTACAATACTATTGATGGTAGAAAAAGGAGAGTTCTCCACTTGCTCTAATTTGTCGAGCTGTACAATGTTTTTCCCGTAGCTGAAATTGACGATAAAAAATAATATTACAAGTAGTAATTTATGCATACTTATAGGGTTTCTGTCCTAGTGGTTCAATTTAATAAAATGAGGGTTAGGGATGGGTGATTTAGGATTTTTTGATGAAAAAGAGAAGTAAATTAATACTTCTCTCTTTGCTGTCCGTCTAATAAGTAGTCACATATTTATTGTTATTTTTTTTAGAAGTCGGAGACTTCTTTTGATCTTTAAAACACAAGAGACGCTAACGCTTAACTCTTGCGCTATAGATCCGTTTGGTGTCTTATAGATCTCCCGATTTCTAACACTATTTATTTTTTCTTGTGGTTCGGTGGGCAGTCACATAGGACCGCCCCAACGTGGTTATTGTTTTTTGTAAATGTTGATGTTGTCGTCTATAAAAATGGTGGAGGGACTTTTGTGAAATTCAACGAAATCATCGTAAAAAATATCTCCTTTAATGGGTACCCAATAGCCTCTTTCTTCTGAATTATTTCGCCATGTGAGGGCAAATGTAATTTGTGAGGCAATGGGATCATTGATGATCGGTTTTAAGATCATCTCTGTATAGAATTTGGGATTGTCACAATTCTGCATTCCAGATCTATAGCCAAATTCTGTTAGCGCAGGAATCTTGTTATGAGCATTAGCAAATTCTACTGTCTCTTTGATAGCAGTGATGAATTTAGTTGGAAAATCTTTTGCTTCTCCATAAAAATCCATACCGCAAATATCTACATAATCGTCCCCCGGATATCTCTCATCATACTTCCCTTTAGATGGGGAATAAGCATAAAGGAAATTGTGTACTTTTTTGGCTTTGAGGTAATCAACGGTATACCTCCATACTGCAACGTATTCTTCTGGTGTGCATGATTCGTTCCCCCACCAAAACCAATTACCGGTGTTCTCATGGAAAGGTCTAAAGATCACGGGTACTTTTACATTATGCGCAAACTCTACAATCTCATCTAACCATTCTGTATAAACTTTATGTGCAGACCCTCCAGGCATAATTTCTACCATGGCATTTCCTTCTGTATCATAAACCTTTCCACCTGTTACGGGGTTTTTCGCATGCCAACTTACAGTGATGACCCCTCCCATTTTGTGGGCTTTTTTGATCATGCCTTCGTATTTATGGAAATTATTTGGCCCAAAATCATAACCAAACAACATCGGAAAAGTGCCATAACCTGACTTTACATCAGACCTGTTTTTTACACCTTTATGATCCACCCACGGTTCTGGATAACAACCTGATAATTCTGTAAAATGGTGTCCAAAAATAAATCTGTTATCTGTAAAAGATTGAAGGTTTTGATAAAGCCTTTCGGTTTCTTTTGTCGCCTTCTCATCTATTTGTGCGTGTACATTGGAAACCGAAATTCCAATACACAACATCAATAAAATAAAGTATGTTTTTTTATAAATTTGTTTCATGTCTATATCGTTTTCTTTCGTTCAAATAGAAGTTCACTCAACTTCAGATCTTTAAAATATGTACTGTTCTCGGTCATGGTAATTTTTAATAATTGATCCCCTTTTTCTAACCTCAATGTACATTCTCCCTCTTTAGATTTTTCAGCAAAATGAACTATACGCTCTTGCCCATTAAATTTAAACTTAAGATCAAAACCCTTTGCAGTTTTCTTAGCCAATTTAGCCGATATCGTATATTTTCCTGCTTTGTTTATCTTTAATTTATAACCAACTTCTCCATTTCCATCCTTCGGAAAATCAACCAAATGAGAGCGATTCTCAAACCCTTCAGCTGAGGAAAGTTGAACGGCCAATACTTTTGTTTTCGTCTCATTCGATCCTGGGTATCCTACAAAAGCTGGTTCCCTTTTAAACGAGTGCTCTTCTTCAATCATTTCATTAAACCACTCTTCCAATCGATCACGCATTTGATCTGCAATTTCCCTATTTGCTGAAGCGATATTGGTACGTTCTAATACATCATTTTTATGATCAATAAGTACCATATTATCAATTGGTGAAGGGGAATTTTCACATTTCACGGCATTATAAATCAGCTTATAATCATCCGTAATCAAAGTGAGCATTTGATCTTTAAATTGATAAGTGGTCTTTTCGCCATCAATGTAAGGTGCAAACTGATTTTTCTCTGATCGTGTAGGTGTCCAATAAGAGAAAATAGCTTCTTTACTTTCCATTTCCTCTTCGTTTCCAGTAAAACTTTTGACCATACTACGTCCATCGATTGGTAAGTTTTTCTTTGGAAGTTTAGTACCTGTCAACTCTAACAAAGTAGGAAAAATATCCGTGATAGAACACATCTTCTGTACGTGTTTCGGTTCATAAACACCTTTATACCTAACATACATCGGTGATTTTATCCCGTTCTTCCAATTTCTCGCTTTATTCCCAATAAAAGTATGATTGTTTCTCACCAACCACTCTTCCTCAGTTTCTCCATGTTTTATTGGACCATTGTCCGACATAAAAAACACTACTGTTTTGTCTTCAAGACCTGAAGCCTCAAGGTACTTTAATATTCTCCCTATTTGAAGATCGGCGAACTCTTGCATTGCCAACAAAGTAGCATATTTCTCAGACCATCCTTTTTTCAAATACTTCTCTACTATCTTTTGAGGAGCTTTCCAATGACCATGCGTACTCAATGATGACACATAAGCTAAGAAAGGCTTGGTCTTATTTCTCTCCATAAAATCAATGGCCATATCTGCGATCTGCTCATCTGACCACTTCTCATCGTAGTGTACTCTTTCACCATTGAAATAACCATTACTAGGAAAATGATGGTATAACTTGGCATAAAAGCCTTCATCAAAACCTCTTTGCCAAGGCCAATACCCTTCTGCTTTGCCTGAATGCCATTTCCCCCACATTCCAGTGATATAACCATTCTTTTGTAACAAATCAGCAAATGTAGTTTCTTCAATATTAAGGAAATCATTTCCTCCATGCATACCAGTCACACTCGTTCTCCAAAAATCTCTTCCTGTCAGCAAACTTGCTCTAGTAGGAGCACAAACACTTGCTACATAGAAATTATCAAACTGAACCGATTCTTGTGCCAACTTATCAATATTTACGGTTTTGGATGCCGTGTTTCCATTGATCGATAAGTCATCAAAACCCATATCATCCATCTGAATGATCAATATATTAGGTTTCTCCAATTTACTTTGACCATATATTGCATTACAAATTGAAATACTACATAATGCAAGGATGGTAATTATTTTATTTATTTTCATTTCATTGATTACTAACAATTTAATCCTCTCACGAATCTTTCAGCTTGAAAGCAAGGGCGTTGGAGTACAACGCCCTCACAAACCATAAAGCTTTATTTTACTTGCTTCCCAAACTCACCAAATGCATGAGGAAAAGTAGAAATCACTTCTTTCATATACCCTTTCATCTCTTTCAATTTGGCTTGATAAGACGGATCAAAAGCAAGATTGTTTTGTTCCTTCGGATCTGCTTTTAGATCATACAATTGATCATCATCATAATACCCTGGGAACTTCGCCTGACCATTGTATCTGTCGTTTTCTTGTTTCCCTTCAATCGTAAATTCCTTTCTATTTTCCTTAGTGATTTTTGCTTGAACATCATCAGGAAAACGAGTCGCTAAATATTGAAAATCCTTTGTGATAATGGCTCTTTGATAAACCACCTCGCAGTATAAATAATCTCTTTCCAATGCTATCCCTTCCATCAAATGAGGCAAAAGGTCAATACCATCTGCATGATAATCTTTTGGAAGGGTAATCCCAGCGGCCGAAAGTACGGTAGGCACAAAATCAACTTGAGAAGTTAACTCATTAATTTGCTGTCCTTTTTTGATTTTACCTGGCCAAGAAATTCCAGCAGGTACCAAAGCGGCAGATGTATAGCAAGTCATTTTTCCGGTTACACCATGATCGCTCGCAAAAACAATGATGGTATTTTCCGTCAAATTCAATTCATCTAATTTCTTATAAATGGCACCAATTCCCTCATCCAACCATTTGATTACAGCATAGTCAATAGGATATCCTTCATCCAAAGTTTGTCGGATCAAATCGGCTCTTTTTGGCATATATTTACCATCAATACTTTCCTCCAACAATCCATGTGGTGTGATTCTAGAATCCGCCTCCATTGAATGATAAGGGCTTGGAACGTGTGGAATTGTAGTATTAAAGGATAAGAAGAAAGGCTTGTCTTTGTTTTGATCAATAAACTCTAATCCTCCTTTAGTGATCCATTCTTGATTGTGAACTTGTGCTTCTTTTGGTAAAGCTAATGCATGAAGATTATTCCCATAAACGCTTTCTACATATTCAAAACCGCCTGCTTTTTTGATGTAATCCACTTGTTTTGCATAAAGTTCTTTGAGCTGTTTTGCCACATCAGGATCAGTTATTTTTTTGTCTAAATTCATTTCCTCATATCTCCCCTCCACTTGAGGTTGTCCATTGTGCCATTTCCCCACAAAACCCGTAGCATATCCATTTTCTTTTAATAAATGAGCTACTGTTTTCTCTGAACCATGCTCTGCAAGGTCTCCATTCCATCGAATAAAAATAGGATTATCTGTTGGAAAGTCGTTTAAGTAACTATTACATCTCGATGCGTATCTACCCGTCATTTGTCCATACCTTGAAGGTGTACAAACCGGTGCTGATACATAGTTTAAGTTGAGCTTGGCACCATCGTTTACGATTCTGTCCATATGAGGAGTGGGCATATCACATCCGAAAGCACTCATCTGATTAAGCTCCATATCATCCACATAAATCATAACAATATTAGGCTGATTGCTTTTCACCTCTGTCTTTGTTTGGGGTGAAGTACAACCAAAAATGGAGATAATAAATAAGGTATATAAAAAAGTTTTCATCATTTCATTAAGATTAAAAATACCACAAAATTTGATATCACAATACTAGTTAGTCTGTATGTATTAGTAGGGGGAGTCGAGTGGAAAAACAAGGGTATTATTGTACCAAATCATTGATTGGAGGGAATTAGGGTGGTTTTTATCCCGTAGATGCGTAGCCTGCTACGCTTGACAGAGTGAAAAGATGAATAAGGTGAAGTTTTATTTGATGGTAATTAAATGTTTTACTTTCTAGTTATTTAATGCGTTTACGTAGCAGGCTACGTGGCTACAAAATGAATTGCTATCACCAAACTGTAGAAGCATAGTCTACTACGCTAGAAAGATTGAAATGAAAAACAAGATGAAGTTTTATTAGATGGTAATTAAATAGTAAACTTTCTAGCTATTTAATGCGTTCACGTAGCAGGCTACGTGGCTACAGAAGGGGAATCCCGTTCCATTTTAAAGGGGTAGTCAAACCAGACACATTAAAAACTATTCCATCACTTTCTGAATTAATCAAGAATATCAAAATTGAATTATAGTAAGAAATGAAAGTTTCTGAATCCAATTTTATATTTCAATTCTGAATAAATATGAAACATCTTTTTAAAACGATTATTACAGCTTCTATCTTTCTTTTATTGTGGAGTTGTTCAAAATTAACCCCTTCAACTGCTAAAAATGATCCACCTAATATCATTTATATTTTTAGTGATGACCATTCTACGAAAGCGATCAGTGCTTATCAAAGTGGAATTCTAGCGAAGCAATTTCCAGATCTTACTCCTAATATCGACCGATTGGCGAAAGAGGGAACGATCATGAACAATACATTCTGTACGAATGCGATTTGTGGACCTTCGAGAGCGGCAGTATTAACCGGGAAATTCTCTCATGTGAATGGCTTTTTTAAGAATGAACATGGGGGTGATTTTGATGGTTCCCAAGAGACATTTCCTAAGCTTTTACAAAAGGAAGGGTATCAAACTGCTGTTGTAGGAAAATGGCATTTAGGGACGAAACCTACTGGTTTTGATTATTCAAAAGTAATGATAAATCATGGTGGTCAAGGGACTTATTTTAATACCGTATTTTTAGAAAATGGTAGGGATACTTTGACAGAAACAAAATTCCATTCAACGAGACAAGTTTGGGAGGATGCTCATGCTTGGTTGGATCAAAAAAGAGATAAGTCAAAACCATTTATGTTGATGTATCAGTTTAAGGCTCCTCACCGCCCTTGGGAACCTGCTCCTGAATTTGAGGACGAGTTTAAAGACGTTGAAATTGCCGAGCCTGAAACGTTCAATGATACTTATGAAGGTAGACTAGCGGCATCAGATACTTGGCAAACGATCGAGAGAAATTTGAATAGAAGAGATCTTAAGGTACACCCTGAAAATCCGGATAACTTTACGAAGGAGGAACTGAAAAAGTGGTACACTGAGGGGAATAATAATGAAATAGTTTGGGCTCCAAATACAGAGGTGAAAATGGATGCACAACAGTTGAAAAAGTGGAAGTATCAGCGATATATCAAAGATTATTTACGATGTGTGAAAGGTGTTGATCACTACATTGGTGAGTTGTTGGACTACCTTGATGAAAATGGATTGGCTGAGAATACTATTGTGATTTATTCTTCTGATCAAGGTTTTTATTTAGGTGAGCATGGATGGTTTGATAAGCGCATGATGTATGAAGAGTCATTAAGAATGCCGTTTATTATTCGCTATCCGAATCATGTTCCTTCTGGAAAAGTTTCGAATAAACTGTCTATGAATATTGATGTGGCTCCTACTCTCTTGGACTTTGCTGGAGCGGAAATTCCAGAGGAAATTCAAGGGCAATCTATTAAGCCCATATTAGAAGGAAAAGAGGTAAAAGATTGGAGAGATGCGATCTATTACCATTATTATGAGTTCCCTTTTTGGCATCATGTACAACCTCATTATGGTATCAGAACGGAACGTTATAAGTTGATCCATTTCTATTACAATCCTGAGAAAAAGAAGGGAGAGTTTCAAGATCATTGGGAGTTATTTGATCTAGAAAAAGATCCTAATGAATTGAATAATTTGTATGGAAAAATGGGTTATGAAAAATTGACGGAAGATCTAAAAAATAGATTGGTAGTGCTTCAGAAAGAATACAATGAAGATACACCCGAAGAAATGATGAGGAAGACGGATGTGCATATTGAAAGGGTTTATGAGTAATCCCATGTAGGGGCGGTTCCTATGTGACCGCCCGACGAACCATCAAACAAGTCAATTAAAAAACTCCCTGAGGTATCATTTTTACCTTAGGGAGTTTTCTTTTGTTGACGATTGTAAAGTCCTAAAATAACGATACACTAAAACAATCGTTATTATGGAAGAGAATAAAAGTCAATATGTTAAAAGAACTCAGAAGGATTATTCAATGTCCTTAAAACTTCAAATTGTGTCAGAAGTTAAAAGTGGTCAATTAAGTTTAAAAGGAGCTAAACGGAAATATGGAATACAGGGAGATAGAACAGTAAAGGTTTGGTTACAAAAATATGGTAACTTTGACTGAAACCATAAAGTCAGTACCATGAAAAAGAAAACACCTGAACAAGAACTGTTAGAGCTCAAACTGGAATTGGAAGCCGCCAAAAAGAAAATTAATAGATTAGAAACAGAAGCTGAGAAAGTAGATCATAAAGCCATCACTTTCGATATGATGATTAACCTGGCCGAGAAAGAGTATAAAATCGACATAAGAAAAAACTCTTCACCCAAGTAGTTGATGATTTCAGAAATGGATATTCTAAAGGGATTGAATATTCAAGTCAGTTACTTGGGAAAGATCGTCAAGTGTACTACCGCTCCATCCATCGTAAGAAGAAAAATCTGGAAATTTCTGAGCAAGTAGTAGCACTCATACAAAACGAGAGGATAAAACTTCCTAACAGTGGTCATAGGATGCTGTATTCCCTACTTTATCCTCAATTAAAGCCTTTAGGTGTAGGACGTGATAAGCTACTTCAAATTATGAAAGCTAACCACTTAGAAATACAACCTAAGAGGGCTTATCATGTAACAACAGATTCAGACCATAGATTTAAAACTTATCCAGATTTAGTAGATGGTCTTGAGATAAATAGACCTGAACAGGTTATAGTAGCAGATATTACTTATGTAGGAACAAGAGACAACCCCTGGTATTTGGCCTTAGTGACGGATGCCTATTCAAAAAAGATAATGGGTTATGACTTATCTAGATCTTTAGATAAAGAAGGTTCAATTAGAGCCTTAAAAATGGCGATAAAACAACGGGAGTATAAAGGAGAAACATTAATACATCATTCTGATAGAGGAGTCCAGTATTAGTATTGCAGTAAAGCCTATCAGAAGTTACTTAGGAAATCAAAAATCATAACAAGTATGACAGAAACTGGATTTGCAACATTTTTTCGGATAAAAAGTTAAGCCACCTTTTGATTATATAATTCTAAAAACTGTTTTGGAGATTTATAGCCCAAAACAGAGTGAATTCTCTTTCTGTTATACCAGACTTCAATAAATTCAAAGATGTCATTTCTAGCTTGTGCAAAAGAGTAATAATACTTATGGTCAACCATTTCTGACTTCAATATTTTAAAGAAGTTTTCAGCC
>NZ_JTAM01000057.1 GCF_000812565.1 Flammeovirga sp. OC4
GCAGTCCGTTTTGATGGGGTAACTATAAGCCATATATAGTAAAGGATAAAAACGGTTATTATAAAATTTATAATTCTGGTGTTGAAACATTATTAAATGGCAACATTATAAATCCTCTAATTAGTTTTAGGTTAATAGAAAAGAATGATGAATTTTCATTCGAATACAAGTATGAGTTAAAGCTTTTAGTCATTTTATCTTTAATAATTTCCATTCCAACAATCAGTCAGGCTTTGATTTCAGAGTCGTTAGTTCCTTTATATTTTAATTTATTTATAATTTGTAATATTTTTTATAATTATCTTTCCTCAAAAAGGATACTAAGAAAAAATCACAAGAAATTTGTTAACTATATTCTTGCACTAGTTGATGAGGTTAGAATTAACAATAAAGGATATTAATACAAAAACACGCTAACTACAAAGGCTGATGTATAAGATAAACTCAATTCTTGATTAAATGAGACTTCAAAAAGCAATTATGAAATTGAACTCATTCATAATAATTCTGATAATCAATTTTTATTCACCTTTACATTGTAATGCTCAAGAAGCTGACAATGAATGTGAAATTGAATATGATACAGTATTTAAAATGAATACAATTATTGGTAGTATAAAAAATACCCCGATAAAAGGTAAAGATTATCTTATCAAAGAAATAGCAAAAAGAGTTAAGATTGACTCAGAACTAGCAAGGAAATTAAATTTTGGAGATTTTAAAATATATTTCATTCTTCTTATTAACAAAACTGGCATAGTTGAAAAATCATTAATACTTGAACATAAGAGTAGAGGAATAAACTTCATAAAAAATAAAGCTGAACTAGAATCATTTATGAAAACAGAACAATGGAATGTTAGTTCATGTAGTAAAAATATGTATCCTACAACCGTATTATTTCCAATTGCTTTTCATTTAAGAATTTAATATTTGCTATGATTGAGTACATTGTAAACTAAATTTTTGCTAATGAATCTAGTTCTTTTTAATAAGGATAAATAGTAGCGTATTGTGGTTCGCAAGGACGTTGAAATTTATATTCAAATGGGAATTATAATAAAAACCAAAAAGGATTACTTTAGAAGGCTGCCGCTATTTTTAATTGCGGTCATTGCAGGAGGATTATCACCATTTCTTGTAGGGATGTCTGGTGCTATAATAACGGAAGCAATTACTGGACAGAGTTGTCACGAAGGAAATTGTGGTTGGATGGTATTAACTTGGGCATGTATGATCACGATTCCAATAGGGGCAATTGTTTTCATTGTTTTATCAATTATCGTGGTTATTGATTCTATAAGCTTATTCAAAAAAGAATTGTAATTGCATAAATTTTCCTTAATTCGTTTTATGGAAGAAAAACCAAGACTCTCAAGGCTTACGGCAATTATCACTCAACTTCAATCAAAGAAGATTGTAACTGCAAATTACCTTGCGGAACGACATAATGTAAGTGTGCGAACGTAGAGTAATAGATGGAAAACCTAATAAGCAGCTTGGGCAGGGATTGGCCTTTGAAATATGCTTTGGGTTGGCGAATGTTATGGGGTTAATTGTATTTTTGTCTTAATGCTTCTCAGCAGAAGTGACAAGAGAACCACAAGTGTATTCAATTCGAGAATGTACTTGTGGTTTTTATGTGTTAAATACATTGTAATCTAAATTCCAATACATCATTTTTATTATGTTTCTAAGTTCTAGAAGTAGTGCTTTTTGACCTATTTGTCTTCCTGATTTAGCCTCACTTTTACCCATTCTCTAATCCTTCATTTTCAAGCAAAAAACCTTGTTTTATATCATTTTTAAAGTTCTGGGAGCGGTTGCGAACACGGTTTCATTTCAGAAATAAGTGTAAATGTTTGTTATGAAATAGCATTTCGAGGTAAATAGCAGTCGTAGATCAAAAACAAACAATAGAAAATAAATTAGTTCAAAGAATTTTTTTAAAGTAAAGAAATGATGAATACGACTTTAGAATCAAAAGTAACTTTGGGTGATGTAGAATACTTCAAAGGTATTGAAAAAATCAAGTACGAAGGTCCTGAATCAAAGAACCCTTTAGCGTTCCGTTTTTATGATGAAAACAGAGTAGTGGCGGGTAAAACAATGAAAGAACACTTCAAATTCGCAGGTGCTTACTGGCATAACATGTGCGGAGAAGGTTCAGATCCATTCGGTCCTGGTACACGTTTGTTCCCTTATAAAGATATTAAAGATCCAGTAGAGAAAGCAAAAGCTAAAATGGACTTTGCTTTTGAATTCTTCACAAAGTTAGGATTACCATATTATTGTTTCCATGATTTCGATTTAGTAGACGAAGGAGCTTCTGTATTGGAATCTGAAAAAAGATTAGAAGCAATTGTTGACTACGCAAAGCAAAAACAAGCAGCTTCAGGCGTGAAACTATTATGGGGTACTGCCAATGCATTCTCTAACCCGCGTTATATGAATGGTGCTTCAACAAACCCTGATTTTAACGTTGTAGCACAAGCAGGTACTCAAGTGAAAAATGCTTTAGATGCAACCATCGCTTTAGGTGGTGAAAACTATGTATTCTGGGGTGGTCGTGAAGGTTATATGAGTCTGTTGAATACAGATATGAAGAGAGAGCAAGAGCACATGGCTCAGTTCTTACATATGGCAAAAGATTATGCTAGAAAGCAAGGATTTACAGGTAACTTCTTTATTGAGCCTAAGCCAGCTGAGCCATCAAAACATCAATATGATTTTGATTCAGCGACTGTATTAGGTTTCTTAAAACAATACGGTTTAGATAAAGATTTCTTCTTAAACTTAGAAGTAAATCACGCAACATTGGCTAACCATACATTCACTCATGAATTACAAGTGGCTGTTGATGCTGGTAAATTAGGATCAATTGATGCTAACAGAGGTGACTACCAAAATGGTTGGGATACAGATCAATTCCCGAATAACTTATACGAAATCATCGAAGCGATGTTGATCATCCTTCCTGCTGGTGGTTTCCAAGGTGGTGGAGTTAACTTTGATGCAAAAGTGAGAAGAAACTCAACTGACCTAGCAGATATGTTCTACGCTCACATTGGTGGTATGGATATTTTCGCAAGAGCATTATTAATTGCAAATGATATTTTAGAAAACTCAGAATATAACCAGTTACGTACTGATCGTTATTCGTCATTCGATAGCGGTGAAGGTAAATTATTCGAAGAGGGTAAATTATCATTAGAAGATTTAAGAAACATTGCTATTAAGACAGGTGAACCTGTTCCTACGAGCGGTCGTCAGGAATACTTCGAGAACCTGATTAATATGTATATTTAATGAAGGTTAGAAGGACAGTTGGTGTGTATTCATCAATTGTCCTTTCTTTACCTACTACTCCGTCAGAGTAGAATTACTATTCAAAAGCAACTATAAACAGCTCCCTTTTCATGGGATCAAGTTCAACAGTAAGGGTGGTCAATCATAATTTATATCACTCATAACTGTATACACAATTGTCCTTACGCTTAATCAAAGAGTAAAACAAAAATTAACACTTTATTAGACAGGGTCGTGAAATGATCTGATAAAGACTTTAAACTACAGAATGAAACTGAAATGGAAGAGAATCTAGTACTTAAAAACAACGAATCTGAAGAAGCAACTTTAAACAACGGAAAAGTTGACTTTAAATTTATACTCATCGTAACTCTGGTAGCGGCACTCGGTGGACTGCTCTTTGGTTATGATACCGCTGTGATTTCCGGTGCGATTGGATCATTGGAAACGTTCTTTAATTTAACAGCAGCTCAAAAAGGTTGGGCAGCGTCAAGTGCTTTGGTGGGATGTATTGTTGGAGCAGGTATGGCCGGACGATTAGCGAATCAGTTAGGTAGAAAAAAATCACTGATTATCGCAGGAGTTCTATTCTTTATTTCTGCATTTGGTTCAGCAATTCCCGAATCATTTACAACCTTTATTATTTTTAGAATTGTTGGAGGTGTTGGTGTAGGTATTGCATCCATGTTATCTCCTATGTATATCGCCGAAATTGCACCTTCTGAATACAGAGGAAGATTGGTTTCTTGTAATCAGTTTGCCATTATTTTTGGTATGTTGGTGGTTTATTTTGTGAATTATTATATCGCTTCACAAGGAGATACTTCATGGAATGAAACAGTAGGTTGGCGTTGGATGTTTGGTTCTGAATGTATTCCTGCAATTTTATTTACAGGTTTATTATTTACAGTTCCTGAAAGTCCTCGTTGGTTAGTAATGAAAAATAGAGAGCAGGAAGCGAAAACTATTTTAGAGAAAATTTCGCCCAATGCATCATTAAAAATAAATGAAATTAAGCACTCTTTACATCAAGATCAAAACCAAGAAAAAGTAAGTATTACAAAGCAGCCTTTCTTGATGATCGTTTGTATAGGAGTTGCGTTATCAGTATTTCAACAAATCACGGGTATTAATGTATTCCTTTATTATGCACCGGAAATTTTCAAGCAATTAGGTGGAGGTAATACAGATACAGCGTTGTTACAGACTATCGTGGTTGGTGCAGTAAACTTATTATTTACAGTAATTGCCATCTTCTCAGTAGACCGTTTTGGTAGAAAACCACTGATGATGATTGGTGCATTAGGAATGGGAGTTTGTATTTCAGCAATTGGTACAGCGGCATATTTTGGTAACACTGATGTTTGGTTATTAGCATTCGTATTAGGATACATTGCTTGTTTTGCCTTGTCATTAGGACCTGTTACTTGGGTATTGCTTTCAGAAATCTTCCCCAATGCTATCCGTTCAACAGGTTTAGCAATTGCTGTAGCATTCCAGTGGATATTTAACTTTATAGTTTCTCAAACATTCCCAATGATGATGGATAATGATTATCTATTCTCCACTTTCCACGGAGCATTTCCATTCTGGGTATATGGAGCAATGTGTTTAGTGACCATTCTTTTTGTTTGGAAAATGGTTCCAGAAACGAAAGGAAAATCATTAGAGGAAATGGAAACAATTTGGGATAAAAAATAACAAATGATATGCAGTTTTTAGGTTTAGATATAGGAAGTTCTTCCGTAAAAGTTTCAGCAGTAAATGAGAAGGGTGAAGTGGTCGCTTCAGCACAGTACCCTGATCAGGAAATGAAGATTGATGCACCTCAGCCTGGTTTTGCAGAGCAAGATCCAGCAATGTGGTGGGATGCGGTTCAACAAGGTATTGCAAGGCTACACAAGGATGCAAATTTTACACCTAACGAAATTGGTGCAATTGGTATCACTTACCAAATGCATGGTTTGGTGATGGTCGATGAGCAACAGGAAGTCATTCGTCCTTCTATCATTTGGTGTGATAGCCGAGCAGTAAGTATAGGTGAGGAAGCTTTTAAAGCTTTGGGAGACAAATTCTGCCTAGAAAACTTCATGAATTCACCAGGTAATTTTACAGCATCAAAGCTGAAATGGGTGAAAGAAAATGAGCCTGAAAATATGGAGAAGTGTTATAAATTTATGCTTCCGGGTGACTATATCGCCATGAAACTTTCAGGAGTCATTAATACTACAATTGGAGGTTTGTCTGAAGGAATTCTTTGGAATTTTAAAGAAAACAGACTGAATACGGAACTATTGGAGCATTATGGTATTCCATTTAACCTTGTTCCAGAAGTGAAAAACACTTTTGATCAACACTCTTTAGTAACAGAAGAAGTAGCGGCTCAATTAGGGTTAAATGCAGGTATTCCGATTACTTACAAAGCGGGTGATCAACCTAATAATGCCTTGTCATTAAATGTGTTGAATCCTGGTGAAATCGCAGCTACAGGCGGTACTTCAGGTGTGGTGTATGGTGTGACGGAAGATACAAAATGCGATTTGAAATCTCGTGTAAATCCTTTTGCTCATGTTAACCATAGAGAAGACCTTAACCGTTTGGGCGTGTTACTATGTATCAACGGTACAGGTATTGCGAACTCGTGGTTGCAGAAAAACATCGCGTCCAACTGTTCTTATGAAGAGCTTAATGAATTAGCGGCTCAGTCACCGATTGGTAGTAATGGTGTGATCTATTTACCATTTGGAAATGGAGCAGAGCGTGTGTTAGAAAATCAATCCATTGGAGCAAATTACGCTGGATTAGATTTCAACAGACATGGGCAAAAAGACATGATTCGTGCCACTCAGGAAGGAATTGTATTCTCATTTCAGTATGGTATTGAAGTAATGCAGGAAATGGGATTAGCTCCGAAAGTGATTAGAGCAGGTCATGCGAACATGTTCTTAAGTCCACTATTCAGACAGACATTAGCGAACGTTGCAGACGCACCGATTGAGCTAGTTAATACCGATGGAGCTAGAGGTGCTGCAACAGCATCGGCAGTAGGTTCGGGTCATTTCAACTCTTTTGAAGAGGCATTTAGTTCTCTTAAAGTAATTGAGACCATTCATCCTCAGAAAGAGGCACAAGAAGAAACGAAGAAAGCTTACCAACTTTGGAAGAAAGAATTAGTTAAGCATTTGAATATAGATCAGAATATTTTACAATCTAATTAAACAAAACAATGAAATTTTTTATTGATACTGCGAACTTAAACGATATTGAGCAAGCATACGATATGGGTATTTTAGATGGTGTAACAACTAATCCATCTTTAATGGCGAAAGAGAATATCGTAGGAGAAGAGAATATTATTGCTCATTACAAAAAAATCTGTGATATCGTTGAAGACAAAGTTTCTGCAGAGGTATTGTCAACAGATTTAGAGGGAATGATCAAAGAAGGTGAAATGTTAGCAAGTATTTCTCCAAAAATCGTTGTGAAAATTCCAATGATTAAAGATGGTCTAAAAGCAATCAAACATTTTGCAAAGAAAGGTATCAGAACAAACTGTACATTAATTTTCTCTGCAGGTCAAGCATTGTTAGCAGCAAAAGCGGGTGCTACATATGTTTCTCCATTCATCGGTAGATTAGATGATGTTTCTCAAGATGGTATGTTATTGATTGAAGAAATTAAAACAATTTTTGATCAATACCCTGAGCAATTAAGTACTGAAATTTTAGCCGCTTCAGTTCGTCATTCAATGCATTTATTGAATTGTGCAAAAGTGGGTGCTGACGTTGCTACTTGTCCATTGAAAGTATTTGAGGCATTATTAAATCACCCTCTTACGGACAAAGGTTTAGCTCAATTTATCAAAGATGCTGAATCAATGACAGCTACTGTAGAAGCTTAATTGACAGTGTCAGCTATAATAAAAGTGGCATAGAACACTTGACACAATAATTATAGCCGATTTAATACTAATTAGAAGATTATTATCAACTGACCTGTAATCAGACAATCATTTAGTAGTATCTCCCTCGGCCTTGAAGGGAAAAGCGTTAAGAATTTCATGTATTGAGCCGTAAAAAATGATTTTGCTGTTTGAGCGCAGCGAGTTTAAAATCATTGAGGCGAGAGAAATGGAATTTAGCTTTTGACTTCTAAGCCTTGAATTTTTTGCTTCGTTTTTGTTTCAAGACAAAAATGAAGAAGAAGGAATTTTGAAAGTGGATCCTATAATTGCTTGTAGCAGGTCGATTGAAAGTTGACGGTAATTTAGTTTACAGTGTAATTAGTATTAAATAATTTTGCCTTAGTACTTATTACTACTAAATAAAAGTGAGGGATGAAGAGGAGTTGTACTTTGATTTTATCTCTCACTTTGACTATTCACTCTTTATTAGAAAGATAATGACATCAATAGAAACGAAGTGTGCGGATAATATAAGAATTCTATCAGCAGCAATGGTAGAAAAAGCAAAATCAGGTCACCCAGGAGGTGCGATGGGTGGTGCTGATTTTATAAATATACTTTACAGCGAATATTTAAAATTTGATCCACAAGATCCACATTGGCATGCAAGAGATCGCTTTTTCTTAGATCCAGGACATATGTCTGCTATGCTTTACGGTCAATTGGCATTGTTAGGGAAATATTCAATCGATGAACTAAAGCAGTTTAGACAGTGGGGAAGCCCTACTTCTGGTCACCCAGAGGTAGATGTAGATCGTATGATTGAGAATACATCAGGACCGTTAGGACAAGGGCACGTATTTGCCGTTGGTTCTGCTATCTCGGAGCGTTTTTTAGCTTCAAGATTTGGTAAAGTGGTGGAGCATAAAACCTATGCTTATATTTCTGATGGAGGTATTCAAGAAGAAATTTCACAAGGTGCAGGTAGAATTGCAGGTCACTTAGGATTAAGTAACCTTATATTATTCTATGATGCGAATGATATTCAGCTTTCAACTACAGTAGAAGAAGTAACGACAGAAGATACAGCGAAAAAGTATGAAGCTTGGCACTGGAATGTCATTACAATCAATGGTAATGATGCAAATGAGATCAGAAAGGCGTTAGATAAAGCTCATGCTGAAACGGAAAGACCTACTTTAATTATTGGTAAAACAATAATGGGTAAAGGTGCAGTACAAGAAGGAGGAGAGAATTTTGAAGGGAAGTGTTCAACACATGGTCAGCCACTTTCAAAGTCAGGTGCAAGCTTCGAGCAAACGATTAAGAATTTAGGAGGTGATCCTGAAAATGCTTTTGAAATTTTTGATGAAGTAGCATCGTACTATGAGAAAGTAATTGAAATCAAAGCTGACTTAGCAAAGAAAGCAAAAGCAGAAGAGGAGGGTTGGAAAAAAGAATATCCTCAGTTAGCGGAGAAATTAGAAAAATTCTATGCTAGAGATACTACAGCTGTAGATTGGGCGAACATCACTCAAGTGGATGGTGCTGCAACAAGAGCCGCTTCAGGAAAAGTAATGTCTCATTTGGCAACTCGCTTAGATAATATGATCGTGGCTTCTGCAGATTTAGCAGATAGTGATAAAACGGAAGCGTTCTTAAAGAAAACAACAGCCTTCCAAAAGGGTGATTTCTCAGGAGCATTCTTACAAGCTGGCGTATCTGAGTTGACAATGGCAGCCATTATGGTAGGTATGGGCTTACATGGAGGTGTGATTCCAGTATGTGCTACTTTCTTTGTATTCTCGGATTACATGAAGCCGGTATTAAGAATTGCCTCTCTGATGAAAACACCAGTGATCTTTATGTGGACACATGACTCATTTAGAGTAGGTGAAGATGGACCAACCCATCAACCTATTGAGCAGGAAGCACAATTAAGATTATTAGAGAAATTAAAAAATCACTCCGGTAAACGTAGCTTTATTGCTTTACGTCCAGCGGATTGTTATGAAACAACAGAAGCGTGGAAGTTTGCAATAGAATCAGTTGATCGTCCTGTTGGTTTGATTTTCTCAAGACAAAATATCAATGAAGTAGCACCAAGTGCACAACGTCTTGAAGACCAGTCAAAACTAAGCAAAGGTGGATATATTGCTGTTCAGAATAATGAATCAGTAGATATTCAATTAATAGCAAATGGTTCAGAAGTAGGTACACTTGCTGAAGTGGCTAAAATACTGAAATCTAAATATGATCTTTCTTCAAAAGTGGTTTCTGTTCCTTCAGAAGGTTTATTCAGAGATCAACCCAAAGAATATCAAAATGAAGTGATTTCAGAAGGTGTTAAATCTGTTGGTTTAACGGCTGGACTTCCAATTACATTAGAGCAATTAGTAGAGGGAGAGGTGTATGGTTTAGATCACTTTGGATATTCAGCACCAGCATCTGTATTGGACGAAAAATTTGGTTTCAATCCAGAAGGTTTAGCGGAGAAAATTGTTCAAAAATTAGAAATGGTTTAATAAGCAAAATAGATTCTGCGATAAGAATGTAGGAAAGGGATTTATCATTCACGAAACCTAAGCCAAATAAATACCTTTCCGGTTTTACTCTGCAAAATGGATCCTCATTGAGGATCCATTTTTTTGTTCTAAAATTCAATATTTACTCTTAAAAAAATTCAGAATTAATACTCTCATTGTTCTCCCCTAGGAAAGGAGACCCTTTCTTATTTTTAATCACTTTGCCATCAATCTTAATGGGGCAACGAGTAGTTTGATATTGATAATTATCCGACATTTCAACAGTTTGTAACATGTCCAATACCTTGAAACCATCATGCTCAAAAAGTCGCTCCCAATTCATCACATCGGAACACCAAATATCAGCCGGTTCTAAAATGGAAAGCCAGTGTTCTGTCGTATTTGTTTTCAGATGATTGGCTAAAGTTTGTTTGATTTTATCTCTTTGATCATACCAAGAGTTAAATTCTTGATACACCAATAACTCTGGACAATCTAACAACTCTCCCAATTTAGGAATAGCTCCCATGGCTAGTGAAAGAAAACCGTTAGACGTTTCATAAATACCATATGGAGCACCTAGGTAAGCGTGAGCATTATTACTTTCTGTTCGTTGCGTAGGTTGTCCTCCGTCATGATAAAAAGTAGTCACGGTCTCAAATTGAAGATCAAGCATGGACTCAAGCATGTTGACACTCACTTTACAACCTTTTCCTGTTTTTCCTTTTTGAACCAAACCAGCTAAAATTCCCTGTGCGAGATGTCCACCCGATAACATATCAGCCATCGCCAAACCCAATGGAACAGGCCCTTTGTTGGCATTACCGCTTAATGTTGTAACACCCGAAATCGCTTGAATGAGCAAATCTTGTCCCGGCTTCTTTTTCCAAGGACCTTCCGTACCATAGCCAGAGATTTCTCCGTAGACGATATTAGGATTTATACTTTTGACGGTGTCATAATCTAATCCCAGTCTTTGAATGACTCCTGGCCGGAAGTTATGCACCAATACATCTGCTTTTGAAATCAATTGCAGTACTTTTTTCTTATCAAGGTCATTTTTTAGATTGGCACAGAAGCTTTCTTTATTTCTATTAATTGCCCTGAATATAGAAGACTCTCCGTTCATATTTACATTTGAAATATACATTGAACGACAAGAATCACCCGTTTCCGGTTTTTCCACTTTTATTACTCTAGCACCAAGATCAGCAAGTTTTAAAGTACAGCATGGACCGGAAAGGTATTGGCTGAGATCAATAATGAGTAGGTCTTGTAGTGGTTTCATTACATTAAATTAAATTCTTTTGAAATCTGTTCAGTATGTTCACCCACACGAGGAGCTGCAGTTTTTGAAAAAAGCTTTTGATCGTTGATTTGAATGGGAGAGCGGGTAGTATGTACTTTTTCGCCATTGGTCAACGTAACCACTTGATCAAAAGACAAGACTTTATAACCTTCATGTTCGAGAAGGTTTTTGTAATCCAATACCTCAGCACACCAAATGTCTTCTGCTTCCATTTTTTTGATCCAATGTTCAGATGAATGAGAGGCAAAAAAGTGTTTTAAGATCAACATGATTTCATCTCTATTTTCAAACCATAAATCAGGATCTTGGTATTGCAGAAGTTGTTCGCATTCCAATACTTCACCCAGCTTAATCAATGATCCCATGGCTAGCACAATATGTCCATCAGCAGTAGGATATACTCCATAAGGGGCACTTAAATAGGCGTGAGCATTTCCTTCTTTTGTTCTTTCAGGCAGGGCCTTTGGTTCATTCAAGTAGGTAGTGATTACCTCAAATTGGAAATCAAGCATCGATTCTAAAAGGCTCACTTCGATTAATGCTCCTTTTCCAGTTTTATTTCTTCTGACTAATCCCGCCAAAATCCCTTGAGTAAGGTGAGTGCCACAATAAATATCAGCTACGGCCAATCCCATTGCAGTAGGCGTGTCATTTCTATCACCAGTAAGGTAAGTAAGGCCTGAAACACTCTGCGCCAAAAGGTCTTGTCCTGGTTTTTTTACCCAAGGTCCTTCAGTACCGTATCCAGTGACCGAAGCATAAATTAATGCAGGGTTGATCGCTTTGACAGTAGTATAATCCAAACCAATTTTTTCCATCACACCAGGTCGGAAGTTATGCGTCATGACATCCGCTTGAGCGATCAACTTTTTGACATTTTCAAGATCTTCAGGATCTTTTAAGTTGGCCGCATAGGATTCTTTATTTCGATTAACAGTATGAAACACCAAACTGCTATTATCAACAAAAAGGTTTTTGATTGCGATTTGCCTTCCACCTTCACCATGGATTGGGCGTTCTATTTTAATGACTCTAGCACCTAAATCTGCCAATTTTAAACCAGCGGAGGGGCCGGCCATAAATTGACAGAACTCAAGTACTAGAATTCCTTCTAATGGAAGCATTTTATATATATTAAGATTGTAAAATGCACTGTAAACTAAGTTGTTATTAACTTTCAATTGATGGTCCTACTATCATTTAAGGTCCTACTTTCAATCATCTTTCTTCTTCATTTTTGTCTTGAAACAAAAACGAAGCAAAAAATTCAAGGCTTAGAAGTTAAAAGCTAAATTCCATTCCTTTCGCCTAAATGATTTTAAACTCGCTAAAGCTCAAACAAGAAAATCATTTTTAACAGCTCAATACATGAAATTCTTAACGCTTTTCCCTTCAAGGCCGATAAAAGTACTACCATACCAATTTTGTAGTGAGACCACTGGCACGAATGTTAAGAGAAAGCGGTATTCGTGGTCTATTGATCATCAGAAATCTCTTGATTTCTAAACACTATAAATATTTGAAATGTAGTTTACAGTGAATTAAGATTGTTTATTCGTTGGTAACACAAAGTGATTCTTCGTAGATACTATTCAAGAGGTCAAGTAATTTTCTTTCATCACCTCCATGCATCATATATTCTCTGATTGGAGCACCAGCACGATCTTGGAAATACATATGTCCGTGATATCTTGGTCTTAAAAAGGCTCTGTCTAATGCAGGTAGAGTGTCTTTGAAAAACTGATCTGACACCTCGTTGGTATGTTCATCTAACCAAGCAGCTCTATGTCCAGGTTGACCGCCATTATCGAAGAAAATACCTTTTTGATTGTCTGGGTGAGCAGCATATTCAGCAAACTTACTTGCCCATCCTACTTCTTTACATTTAGACGAAATTGCTAAACCAGTTCCCCCTAAAGTCGAAACCAACTTTTGCTCATTGATGGCTACCATATCATGAAATTTCAAAAGTTTTCTAGCATATCCTTTTCTAGAATAATTCGTGTAGCCATAAGCAAAAGGAGAATAGATATATTCGTCAGTCTGCGTCATTTTCTCATATACTGTGATGGGATTCCAATCATAGCTTTCTGGTCGAATATTTTCACCCAAATCTCTTAACATTCTCAATGCTCTCAAGCCGATTTCATCAGAGATTACTTTATCTTTTGAAATACAAACATCTTCGCCTAAAGTTGAGCAGACCATGTAAAAGCTCATCAACGTATCTTGTGGAATACCTGGGATGGCCACTTTTCCTGTTTTCGACAGTTCCACTAAATCATCCCATGTTTCAGGTAATTTTAAACCTTCTTTCTCAAAAAGATCAGGACGGCTGGCGGCAACAGGAGTAGCAGCATCAATGGCTAAAGCCCATTGCTGTTGATCATAACTGTAACTTTCATGAGATCTGCCGACACTGTTTTCAGCTTGATCATCTAAAAATGCTTGGCTGAGTAATGTGTTTAAGGGTTGAATGACTTGAGTTCTTGCTGCAAAACCAGCCCAAGGGTGATCAATAATTAAAAAATCAAATCGTTCTGCTAACTGATCGATCGGTTCGTCCGCAAAAGCTTGCAATGATCTTTTTTCCCATTTTATATCAACTTCAGGATGGAGTTCTGAAAAACGCTGTGCACAGGCCACAATGGATGTAAAACCTCTTGAATGGTTCCAAGTAATGCCTTTTAACTGTTTCATATTTATATTATCGTTTGATAGATTAGTTTTATTCATAATTCATATAGATGGCTCTTTTCTGTAAGTATTGTTCAATACCATAAATGCCATCTTCACCACCAATACCGCTTGTTTTGTGTCCTGAGTGAAAGCCTTGTATATAACCTACAATTCCTTTATTGATGAAAATAGTACCTACCTGAAGTTCATTGATTGATTTCATAATTGTTTTATGATTTTGAGTGAAAAGGTAAGCGGATAAACCTTCCTCTCTTTCATTTAATGTCGCTTTTGCTTCCTCATAACCTGACACTTTCATGATGGGTAGCACCGGACCAAACAACTCATTTTGAAGCGTAGCATGGTCTTTTTTGACGTTGGTTAAAATGGTAGGTTCATACCAGTTGCCGTTTTTAAAATAGTCACCCTCTGGCTTTTTGCCACCAAGTGCTAATTCGGCACCTTGCTTCACGTTTTCCATCACTAATTCATGTACTCGACTCAATCCTTTGGTACTGACATTGGGTCCCATATTCACATTGCTCATTGGATCACCTACAGTAATTTGCTTGGTCCTTTCAATGACTTTTTCAGTAAACTCATCTGCAATTTTTTCATGGACAAAAAGCATTTCATTACAAATACAAACCTGTCCACAATTGGCATACCTTGATATTACGGCTGCTTCAACCGCTTTATCAATTTCAGCATCATCCATCACAATAAATGGTGCTTTTCCACCCAATTCAAGTACTAATCCGGCTACATTTTGAGCAGCAGATTGGTAAATGGCTTGGCCCGCTCTAGTACTTCCAGTCATAGAAACCAGTTTTGTAATAGGGCTTTCCACCAATTGTTTACCCACAGTATGTCCCCAGCCCATCACCAAATTAATGACTCCTTTTGGCAGTCCGACTTGATGTACTAATCGACAAAATTCTGAAGCGGTAATTGGTGTGAGTTCTGAGGGTTTAATCACCATTGTATTCCCAGTAATCAAAGCTGGACCAATTTTACGCCCAATCAAGGCTAAAGGATAATTGAAGGCCATCAATCCAACGGTAACACCATAAGGAACTTTATGAATACTTAATTGTTCATTGGGCCTATCGGAGGGAAATATACTTCCATCTATACGTCGTCCAGCTTCAGCGGAGTAGTTGATGTATCGAATAGTATCATCTACCTCCCCATAAGCTTCAGCTAGTGTTTTCCCTTGTTCCATCACCAAAAGCTTTGCAAAATGATCCCTTTCTTTGTGTAATTGTTCCGTGATAGCATAGAGGTAGTGGGCTCTTTCATGAGCAGGAAGCATTTGCCATTTGAATTGAGCTTTTTCCGCAGTTTCAAGGGCAGTGTCTACATCTGTAGAAGTACTGCAGTACATTCTGGCAAAAACTTGATTGTTAGCTGGATTTTCTACATCAATATAATCTCCCTGTTCAGTGTTTACCCATTCACCATTAATATAGCATGGATAAACCTTAATGCTTTGTGTTGTTGTATTCATTCTATTAATTAAATTTTGGCTCTCTTTTTTCTACAAAAGCGAGGTTGCCCTCTTTGGCATCATCTGTATCGTAAAGAGCATCAACTAATTGACTTTCTAATTCTAATCCCGAATCCAATGAGAGTTCCAGTCCTTTATAAATGCACCTTTTTGTAGCTGTTATGGCCTGAGCAGGACCTTGAGCAATCTTTTCAGCAAATGCTTTTACGTCTTCTCTAAATGTATTTTTAGGGTATAGATAGTTCACTAATCCAATATCTTTTGCCTCTTGAGGTTGAATTGGATCTCCTGTAATCAACATTTCTAACGCTTTCCCTCTTTGAATTCTTCGAATAAGTCGTTGTGAACCGCCATTTCCTGGAATCAAGCCTAACTTAATTTCAGGTAACCCCAGTAGGTAGTTACCCTCTTGTGCAATGATAAAATCACAAGCCATGGCTAATTCTAATCCTCCACCGAGTGCATGTCCATTGATGCTCGCGATTACTACTTTTTTACTTGTAGATAATAGCTTCGCAGAAAGTTGAGCATGTTCTACCATGAGTTTATTTTGTTCGGTGGTATTCGATTGAAATATTTTCACATCAGCACCTGCACAAAAGAACTTATCTAGTTCACTCTCTACTACAATCACTTTAATTTCATCATTTGCTTCTGCCTTTTTAATGCAGAAAATGAGTTGTTGCATAAACACTAGGTCATAACAGTTGGCCTTTGGTCTATTAATTTTAATGTACCCTACACGGTTCTTTACATGTAGCGTAATAAATTGATTTGTTGTTGCTTTCATTTAGATTTTCCATTTGCATTTCACATTTTCGAATATCTTGGGTTGGTGATTATTCCCCAAGTAAACGGGTATTGAAAATCAAATTGTCTATAGCAAGTCTATGACAAAATAGGCTGTTTTAAGTAGTTAGAGGACCATTTTCTTCATTTATCTATCAAGGCATGTTCAATAATTTAGTTTTTAAAAATTGAATAAAATTGAGTATTATGAAGTAGTTATAAAACAATAGTATTTTTAAAAATGAACAACAGCAGCAAACGTCTTTTAGTGGTATTTTTCGCCTTTATTTTCTTCAATTGCGAACTAGAAAAGAACTATACAAAAGGCTCTTTTGGAGAGGATATCGCCTTTCTCAACAAGTATATTGATGATTTAGTGATTTTGGAAGACGGTCAGAGTTTAGTAGCAGTATCACCAAAACTACAGGGGCGAGTATTTACTACTTCTACAAACGGGTATCATGGAAAAAGCCTTGGTTATTTCAATAAAGAATTTATCGCTTCAGAGCATCAACAACTTTCTAAAATAGGAGGAGAATCTAGAATGTGGTTTGGTCCTGAAGTAGGTGATTTTTCTATTTTTTTTCCACCTAATGTCGCACAAACAGGGGAAAATATGAGAATAAGTCAAGCATTAGATACCACTCTATTTAAGGTTACAAAAATTACAGATAGAGAAAGTATTTCATCAAATAGGATGGAGATACAAAATGCGTTTGGGACTACTTTTAAAATTGATGCTTTAAGAAAAATAACATTAAATTCTAAAAGTCAAGCTGAGAATAACCTATCTATTTCAATCCCCAAAGCTGTCAATTATGTTGGCTTCTCGGCACGTACTGAAGTGACAAGTTTAGATGAACAACAATGGCAAAAAGCATCTGGCTTACTACCTATTTGGGACTTAGGGTGTATGTTGCCTTCAGATCATCAATGGGTTATTATTCCAACAACTAACACTGAATTGAAAAGTGTAACTAATTATTTCACTCCTCAAGAGGGAAGAGTTGTCATTAAAAATGGAGTTGTATTTTATAAAGTTGATGCGAAATACCTTAATAAGATGGGAATCCCGAAGCAATACATCAAACCTATTATGGGAAGTTATTCTCCTGAATTTAATCTATTGAACATTGTCACTTATTCTTTCAGTAATGACAGTCTATACGTTAGTTCTGATTGGGAATCTTCTAAAAACTATGAGGGAGATGTTATGAACATTTTTAATGGAGAGGTAAATCCCGAATTAGATCGTAATTATCCCTTTTTTGAATTCGAATCATTTTCTGCTGCAAAAGAATTAAAACCAAATGAAAAGCTACAACACGTACAATCCATCTATCATTTTGAAGGAGATAAAGATGATTTAGACCTTATTTGTAAAGAGGTGTTAGGTGTAGAATTATCTCAGATACCTCTTAAAAAAATAGAATAATGATACTCGAAAGCAGTATTTAGAAAAAAAACAAAGAATGTATTTAAAGGTAATTTTGGTCGGATACTTATAACCAAATAGTAATATACAGTAAATACATGATTCATAATGCACTGCTACTTTTGTGCTGTTCATTACTTAAGGTATGAATGAATAGAGCGTGTTATTATTCTGTATTATCGAATTTAAACAGGTATCAAATATATTCAATTAACAATTTACCTTTTTAGCAGAATTTCCAGTTCTGACTTTTTAGTATAACGTATAAATTTTTAGATGTGCACTCAACTCCTCAGTTTTATTGAGGAGTTTTGTTTTTTATATGAGGATTAACGGGTATTTTAGTTAAAATTTTGTGAGCAAATTATTTGTACTAAATAGAATAAACTTTAAACCATTTTTGTATGACTAAATTAAACAGAAATGATTTTCAACTTATCAGTAAATATTCAGACTGGGAGGGAGAGGATTTAGATAATGCACTTCGAGAAAATGTCTACATTCATCAAAAACAATGGAATACTACATTAACTACTCTTCTTTTGGTTTTTGGAGTAGGCTTTATTGCCGTTGGAATCATGTTTTTCTTTGCATACAACTGGGGTGACCTTTCTAAAACATGGAAATTGGCAATTGTGGAAACCGTTGTTGTTTTAGCACTTGGAGCTTTTTTGTTTTTTAGAAATAAAACAGTTTATGCCAATATTCTAGCTACTTGTATTTCATTTTTAATTGGAGTCATGTTTGCTGTTTTTGGTCAAGTATATCAAACAGGAGCCAATGCTTATGACTTCTTTTTTGGTTGGACAATGGCTATTGCACTAATTGTATTTTTATCAGATTTTGCAGTCTTGTGGTTGCTGTATTTATTACTAATTTCTACTACTTGGCATTTCTATTTTACCCAAGTATTGGGGAATTATCATGACTTATATGAACTATTGTTACTTTTCATTTTGTATACTTTATCTTTTATTGTTTCTCATTTCCTTAGTTCCCAAAATAAAGTCATTCCAAATTGGTGGAGGCACAGCGTAATATTAATAATTGTAGGTTTAGGAACCCTAATTTCAAGTTATATTATAACTTATTCTCACCGGGAATACTTTATTAGTATAGTGTCTTTACTATCAGTGACGATCGTTTATATTGCGGGTCTGATATATGCGTTGAAACAACGGTATATTGTTTTGTTTACATCAATATTATTTAGCTGTATTTTACTTTTTACCAATTTACTTATCGTTCAAGTAAACGATTTGATTGGTTCCTTTTTGATAGGAGGAGTATTTATGGTGATCGCAGTGACAGGTTTAGTGAAGCAGGTTGTTACACTCAATAAAAAATGGGCAAATGAATAGAATAAGCAAAATACAACAGTTTGAAGCTGAATATGCTCAAAACAATGGGGGTAACTCAAAGATCAATATGCAAGCTTTGGGAAATGAACTGGAGAAAGAAACAATCTCGTTGAGCATTTTGATGAAAGTATTGATTTATTTGGGAGGTTTCTTTGCATCATCCTTATTTTTGATCTTCATTTTTATACTCTTTTTCATAGCAGAGGCCGATCATATTGTTATCAGTGTCCTGGGTTTTATTTTCTCAGGATTTGGTATATTAATCCATAGGAAAGCTAATGAGATTTTTCCTGCTGCTTTCAGTACTTTCGCTTTTATCATAGGACAAGTCACTTTGACTACTGGTCTTGTATTAGCAAAAACCTCTGATTATCTCGTTATAGGTATTTTGATAGCATTAAATACAATTACGATTGTACTAGTGAAGCGGTATTTATTTGTCTTTATAGCTACTTTGGTCATTGGTGCTTGTTGCTACGCATTGGTTTTTCTACTAGAAGCGCCCATTCTATTTCATCTATTATTACTTTTTTATGGAGTACTTATAACTATTATTTTTACAAATGAAGGAAGAGTATATCGTCTATTTAGAAATGATGTTCAGTTAATTAATCCTTTAGTAGAAGCTTTACTTTTAGTGTTTTTTATGGGGTTACCTCTGTTTCTAATTCAAGAAGATAGATTTATAATTCCTTATGAATGGGTGTCTACAGTGGGTATTGCGGGTTTACTCACCTATTTTCTTTTGCACTCAAACAAGAAACAAAGTTTAGGGCTTACATCACTGAAAATAATACTTTTTGTATTAATATTTTCAATGCCAACACTTTTTGCACCTTACATAGTAGGATGTTTTTATTTATTGATTCTAGGAATAATCAACAACCATAAATATTTAAGAGGATTTGGAGTGATTACTCTTATCTTCAGTATTTCTCGTTACTACTATGATTTAGAACTTACTTTACTTGAAAAATCATTATCATTAATGATCTCAGGTGTTATGATTATCGTTCTTTATTGGATTTTCTTCTTTAAAAAAAACACAAATGAAAAAATATAAGAGATTACTTATAGCACTCAATTGCCTCATCGTTTTAATGGTATTCAATTATTCCATCTATAAAAATGAGCAATTACTCGATGATAATTCAATTGTATTTTTTGAATTAGCACCAGTAGATCCTAGGTCGTTAATGCAGGGAGATTATATGATATTAGACTATAAAAATTCTAGTACAAATACTTCAGATAGTATAGCCTCAAGAGGTTATTTGGTCTTTAATCTAGATGAAAATAATGTAGGTACAAAGGTTCGGTTACAAAAAGATAAAGAGCCTTTAAGCGATAATGAATTTATTTTGAAATACACTAAGAGAAATAACTGGAGACTCAACTTTGGTGCAGAGTCCTATTTTTTTGAAGAAGGGCAAGCTGATTCTTTTGAAAGGGCTGAATACGGTGCATTAAAAATTGACGAAGATGGTAATTCACTTCTCGTAGGTTTATATGATAAAGACTTAAAAAAGATAAATCCAAAAGGTGAAAATTAATTTTCATTGAAGAATAACACACGTTAGTTGATAATTTTTCTTGAATAGGTATTTTTTTGCAACATTTGAACTTGAAACTTAACAAGCAAAAGAGAGGATGAGACTACTACTTTAAAAAGCATTAATTTCAAAACCTCAATTGCAAACAGACCTACATTATCATCAAAAATGAAACTTAATTTACTATTCTGTCTACTTATACTTCCAACATTTATGTGGGCACAAGGGCCTGGTGCAATACCTGGAAATGGACAATTTAAGAAAGGGAATCGACCAAAAATTGGTACTGTTTCGGGTAAAATTATAGATGCTGAAACAAGTGAAAATTTGGAGTTCGTAACGGTAGCATTATACTCAGAAAGAGATACAACATTTTTAACTGGAGCGTCAACAGATCCTCAAGGGCGTTTCAAAATCATCGATGTTCCTGTAGGTAAAATGTTTGCTAAAATTACATTTATAGGTTATGAGGAAATGCAAACAGCATCGTTTGTGATAAAACCTGATCAAAAAGATAAGTTTTTAGGTGCTTTAGCATTAAGTTCCGGAGCTCAAAATCTCGATGAAGTGACGGTAACTGCAGAAAGGGATATTATGGAACTTGGCATTGATCGTAAATCTTTTAATGTGAGTCAAGATCTTACAACAGTGGGAGGTTCAATGACAGATGCTTTGAATAATATTCCGTCCATTGATATTGATGCTGAAGGAACTTTGAGTTTAAGAGGAAGTAGTAATGTGACAATTTTTATTGATGGTAAACCCTCAAACCTTACAAGTTCTTCTGATGCAGATATTTTGGATCAAATTCCTGCGAGTTCAATCGAAAGAGTGGAAGTGATCACTAATCCATCAGCAAAATATGACCCTGAAGGAACTAGCGGTATTATCAATATTATTCTTAAAAAAGATCGTAAAGGGGGAATCAATGGTAATGTCTCAGCGACATTAGGGAATAATAATAAATACAACTTATCGGCAGGCGTAAATGCTAGAGTCAATAAATTTAATATATACGCAAACTATTCGGGTAGGTACCAAGAAAGGTATGTCAATAAAGATTTACATCAAAACAATCTTGATGAGGGAGGATTCATGACCGATTATAATAAACAAACTTCTAGAAGAGATGATGAACGTTATTCTCACCTTTTTAAAGGGGGAATTGATTATGATATCAATGACTATAATAATGTCTACTTCTCAGCAACTTATAATACGGGTTATCGAAATAAAAATGAAAACCTTAATTTGAATTATTTTGATGCAAATGATAATGCTTTATCTCAAATTAACCGTATTAATGATTCGAGAAGCACATCAGAAAATAAAGAATTCAATTTTGGCTATCGAAAAACTTTTGTAAACCCAAATCAGAGTTTAGATATATCGGGTCAATATTCTGATGGAATTAGAGACAACAATGGGTACTACCAAGAATATGATAGAGGAATGGGGGATCATTCTGATCCTATTTTTGAACAACAAAATGAAAGTCCTGAAAGGAATAAAATCTATTTAGGCCAAATTGATTATGTTCAACCAATTGGAGAAAATGGTACTTTAGAAACAGGTTGGAAATCAACAGGTAGAGAGATACAAACAGATTTTTATTCTGAAAGCATGAATGCAGGGATGTGGACTCCCGATGATTCACTAAATAATAATTTTAATTATAATGAATCTGTTCATGCATTGTATGTCATGTATCGTCATCAGTTTGGTAAATGGGGACTTCAAGGAGGGCTTAGAGCAGAACAAGCTTATACAACTTCTCATTTAGAAGAAAATGAAGTTACTGAAGAACAGACTGTCAATAATAATTATTTTGCTGTTTACCCAACACTGCATGTAGCGTATAAGTTTGCAGATATGCGTGAAGTATCGATTGGCTACAGCCGAAGAGTCAATAGACCAAGAGGAAGAAGTTTGAATCCATTTCCAGATTACGCCAATCCTCAATCATTACGACAAGGTAATCCGTATTTGAAACCTGAATTTATAGATGCCATTGAAGCTACTTATCAGCATGGTTGGGAAAATCTCACTTTAACGGGGAGTCTGTATTATCGTTATACTCATGATGCCATTCAAAGAGTACAAATGGCTCAACCCGATGGTGTTATGGTTATGACCTGGGATAATGTTGATCATTCTCAAAGTTATGGGGCAGAGGCAATTGCTACTTATAACATGACAAAATGGTGGAAATTGACAGGTAGTGCAAATATTTATAATATCTTAATCACTGGTACATCAGGAGATCTAGATTTAACGAATCAAGCTTGGGCAATGAATGGTAAATTAATGTCATCTACCTCTTTGACAAAAACACTTTCCTTACAAGTAACTGCAAGGTTCAGCTCGCAAAGAGCAACTGCTCAAGGGTATATTGCTCCAATGGGTGGGGTTGATATGGCAGTTTCTCAAAAGCTTTTTAAAGGGAAAGGAACATTACAGGCAAGGGTGACTGATGTATTTAATACCTACAAATTTAATGTTTATAGCGAAGGAGTCGGTTTCAACTCTGATATGACTTTTGATTGGGAATCTAGAGTTGGCTATTTAACGTTTTCCTACCGATTTGGAAATGCATCAAAGAAGCCTAAAAAAGGCTCTAAACAAAGAAGAAGTGGGCAGGGGGACTCCATGGATATGATGGATTAATAAAGAATAGATCACGACGATAAAAGCTACACTTTTGCTTCAATTCAACAGGATTAAGGTAATGGTATAGCTTTTTTGTATTCACTTTTTTAACACTTCAATAAAAAGGACTGTATTGCTATTATCTATCTCATAACATTATGATGTATCTAAAATACAAATGTTGATTTTTTGATAAAACATACATATTCAGATAGAAATGACTTCTCAATAATTCAGGCTTATTTTTTAGCATAGGCATCAAATATTACTTAATGGTTAAATCAAAATGTTAATAAATGTAATTAAATATTAACGAAATTAACTAAAATTATAAATTATGTGTAATTAATAATGAAAATTATATAAATAAGTGAATATATATTTTACATTTGTCTTAGATAATGTGAATTTTTTTATTAGCACCTACAACCCAATTATAAATTTTTAATTATTTTGAAAATATTACACTCTAAATGCGCTCTTAAACTTCAATTTATTTTGTTGTTCTTGATCGGTTTAATTGATTACACACATGCTCAAACGATTTATTATTCAAAGGCCAGTGGCAATTTTGATACTTTTTCGACGTGGGCATTAAATAGTGACGGTTCTGGAGCTGAGCCAACGGCAATCTCTGGGAATCATTTTGTTATCTTAGCAGGGCATACCGTTACGATTCCTGCTGATGAAACAGAATCCATTCATACGCTAGAAGTAGAAGGTACTCTAACGATGAATGAGAATGCTATTCTTCAAATCTCAAATGACTATTATTATTATCAGTCAGGTAGGGTCACTTTAGATCCAAGCTCACTGATTACATTCAATAATAGTTCTAATGTGTCTGTTCTTGAAGGGAGGAATACAACTGGAACATCACGGAGGTTAGAGTTTAGTAATTTATCCTTTGAAAAAGGAGGTAATAAAGTGCTTGTTAACAATACTCAGATGGATATTAACGGAGATTTTACCTTGGTGAATACCGAGTTTGAATCTAAAGATAATATTCTAATTTCTGGTAATTTAACCATTGATGCCTCAAGTAAATATTCTACAGAAACAGGTACATATATCTTTATGGATGGTTCAGGAGATCAAAGAATTTCAGTACCATCAGTGGCAGATATGTCTTCTTCAGGAAGTACAATAGCACAATTTAGTAATATCCGATTCAGTAATGGGGGAAATAACTCTATCTCTGATGGTTTTTATTCAGATGGAACGGTTGAGGTGTATAAACAAGACGGTGCAACTCTTTCATTTGATAATGGTGACTATAGTTTAAGATCACTTAGAGTAAGAGACACACAAGCAAACTCAGGTAATGCACTTTATTTCAATGGTGGTAATGTTTATATCAATAATTCATCAAGTATTGATCACTATTTTTCAGGCGATGATGACCAAGTAGGTACTTTAGATATTGGTACAGTCAATTTTATAGCAGAAACAGCTGATTTATACATTGGTGGTTCTCATTCTAATGGAGATAATATTACTTTTACAGGAAATATCAGTGTTAAGGAAAATAGAGCTCTAGTTCTAAGAGCAAACACAGTGTTAAACTCCAATGGAGGTACATTAGAAGTGACAGGGACATCAAGAGTATACATTGATGGTTCATCAACTCCTTCATTTGGTACTTATACAATTTCAGATTTATCTACATTTTATTACAGATCTACTTCTGACGTAACATTAATGCCCATTGAATACGGACATTTGAGGCTTTATTATGCATCAAATAAGATAGTAGATAATGACCTTGTCATCAAAGGTAATCTTGGTGTGTATAATGAAGCTAATTTTCTTGTAAATACTGGCAACACTGTTGAAATTCATGGAAACATTGAAAATATTAGATCGACTGATAGAGGAGAGCCAGGTACAATAAATGCAACGGGTGCTACTATCACAATGAAGATGGAGGATATTAATAGATATATTAATATTGCAAAGGACCTATCAGGTGGAGTTGATAATATTTATACTATTACAAATTTCAATATTGAAGTAGCATCAGAACTAACATCAACGAGATCGTTTACTATCTACAATAAATTAGATATTGATAATCTTACAATCTCAAATACAACTGGTTCCAACGCCACTCAATTATTGGTAGATTTAAGAGATGAATCATTTGATGTACTTGACGTTTCAACGAATATTATTCAACAAGATTTTACAAAAATAAGAACAAGAAGTACTACTTCTCCATTCTTATCTCCATCCGGAACAGTTGATATCGATCAAACGAATGCATTCATTGAATTTATTGGTAGTAATCAAACTATTCCTGCTATTACGTATGGAAATGTTCAGTTGAATGGAAGTGGAAATAAAACATTAGCTGGTAATACTACAATCAAAGGTAGAATTGAAAGAACTGGCGGTACTGTATATTTAATCGCAGGTACGAATACAATCAATATCTCTGGTGATTGGAAGTTGAATAATACAGGTACAGCTCACCATAATGGCATCTCTCAATCAACGGTTATTTTTGAAGGTAATAATGATCAAGTGATCAATGATGCAACTTTTGGAAATATCACTTTGAATACTATTGGAAATATAACAATAGCAAGACCAATCACAATTTTAGGTGATATAAGTTTAAATGGAGGAGATGATGCTACTCTATTGAATGTGACGTCAAACGAAAATATTGATCTTTATGGTGATTGGACAGAAAACACAACATCAAAGTTTTCACAATCTAATCATGCTAGAGTTAGATTATTATCAATAACTGACGATCAAACAATTTCTCAAAATTCATTGAGTGAATTCAATCACTTTACGTTGGAGAAGAAGAACTCAGCTTGTAAGACTGTCTTCAATTCAAAAGTGACAATTGCAGGTGATTTAAGATTAGAATCAACAAAAGGACAGTTAGAAATTAACGATGATCTTACATTAAAAGGCCACTTTTATAATTTTGGTACAGGTAATAGTTTTACACAAGCACCTGATGCACAATTTAACTTGGCAGGTTCTTCACTACAATATTTTAGAGTTGATGATGCTAATCAATCTACTTTTACAGAATTAGTAACTTTTTCTGGAGAAGGGATGAAAAACTTCCACGGTACATCTTCTTATACTTTTGAAAAAGGAATTTCTATTACGGGTTCTACAGTTGATGCGAGTAACAGAACTCTGAATATTCAAGGTGATTGGTTAAACAACAATGGTCTTTTTGAAAGTTTTGGTACTGTAAATTTTAATGGTGGCAAAGCACAAGTTGTTCAACCAACAACTTTCTATAGATTCTCAATCCAAGGGAACGGAACAATAGTCAATTTAAATGGTAGTATATCAATCTATCAGCTATTACAAGATGCAAATACTACATTAAATACAAATGGAAACGCAATTTCTTGTGCAAGTACTTGGACGGGTGACGGTACATTTGTGCATGGAAATGGTTCTGTAACTTTTAGTGGACAATCTTCATCCATTAATGAATCTGATCCTTTCTATAATCTGTCGAGTACATTAACTGAAGATCAGACCTTATCATTTAGTAATGACCTTGTAGTTTTAAATGACTTAAGAGTGAGTCTAAATTCGAGATTTGATGTCAATGCCCACAATTTAACAATTGGAGGGGATTTATTGTCTGATGGAGACATTTATGATATTACGACTCTAACATTCAATGGCTCTGATGCAGGAAGGACTTATACCATCAAAAATGGCTTGAAAAGTGGTTCTGACAATACACCTGCAGATAATGGGAATATTGATATAATTATTTCTCCAACAGCTAACGCAACTTATAAATTAATGTCCGACTTTAGAATGACGAATTCTAGAGGTGACTTAACAATCAATGCTGGTAAATTTGATTTAAATGGCTATTCATTAGAACAGACCAATAATAACAAACAAGTTATTGTAAAATCAGGGGCAGAGTTAATAATAAGTGCGGGGTCAGCTTTACAACTTACAGGATCTGACGCTCAGCCCACTTTACACGGAGAAGCATCAAGTACAATATCATTAATTGGTGAAGATAATAACTATGCTTTGGTAGAAGGGCATAATGGTAATAACACTTATCAAATACTAGTTGATGGTACACTTTCAGCAAGAAACTATAAAATTACTGATTTAAGAGGATATGGTTTACAATTTGGTTCAGAGAGTACACTAGCAGCGGCTCCCAATAATTTAACGAATGGTATTTTTGTGAATGGTACTAATAGCTCAGAAGCTTCAATTACTATTGCTTCTGGTGCAACATTAGGAACAACTACCATTGAAAATGTGACTTTTGGATTGGGTCCAGATTATGCGGTTGATAATAACAGTACTGATATTGGAGAGATTACGTTTTACAATGCTAAAGGGTCCAATAAAACAATAGAGAATGACGCACCTGATAAAATAGCTTGGACTTTTGATGCATTTATTCAATGGACTGGAGCAACATCAACGGATTGGCATTTAGGATCAAACTGGGTTGGAGGAATTTCTCCAACTAAAGCGAATAACATAGTGATTCCAACAGGTCTTACAAATTATCCTGTTCTTGACGGATCAACAGGTCAAGCTAAAAGAATTGAAATACAAGATGGAGCAACTTTAACGATAGAAGAGCGTTTAGAGGCTTACGATGGTATTTTCATAAATGATGGAGGAAGTCTTATTGGTTCAGCATCAAATGGTGATTCAATTATCGTATTTGGTGATTGGGTCAATGAAGAGAGTTTTACTGCCAATACTTCTCCAATTCGAATTACTCAGGAAGATGGGACAACTGCAAAACTATTATCATTTATACCAGGTACCGATACTTATTCAGGGCTTGTTATTGATGGAAAAGAGCATACAATTCTACAATCTGATAATACACTAAATGTAACAAACATAACCATAAAATCAGGTATCTATGATGTGTCTGATACGGATATTAAAGTATTTGGTGATTGGAAAAAAGAAGGAGGTACCTTTGAGTTTAGAACATCAGATTTGATTTGTGAAGGTGCAACGATTTATGGTGGAGACTTCTACAATTTGTTGATTAATGGTGGAACTAAAACCACTCTAGCTGGAAATATTACTGTTAATAATAGATTAGACCTTGTTTCTAATACATCTATTTTTGACGCTAATAAATATTTGATTTACCAAAAAGGTGAATTTGATAACTCTGAAGGAGGTACAATCACTCATTCAGGTACAATTATTTTCAATGGAGCCTATCAAAATATTAGAGGTAATGCGACATTTGGTAATGTGATTTTCCAAGGAAGTAGCTCAAAGAATTTTGTTTCGGGTGCTAATATTACAATTAGTGAAGACTTAACAGTATTAGATGGAATTGCTGTTGTATTGAATGCAGGAAGTACACTTTCTGGTTCAGGAGTATTTACAATGACTGGTGGAACTGTATATGTAAGAGATGCTTCGAATTACCCAACCGGGTTTGCTCAATATCAAATTACAGGAGGTTCTTTTCTTTATGATGAAGGTACTCAAGATATTGGTGATTTCGAATACTATAATCTTTTAATTGATGATGGAACAAAAACATTAAGAGGTAATGTAAAAGTTTCCAACTTATTAAGGTTATATGCAGATAATACTGAAGTTGGTGTTTTAGATGTTAATGGTTTTGAATTGGGTATTGGTAATGCTTTCGATATTGATGAAAGAAGAGCTGAAGCTGACCAAACTGATGTTATAGTTTGGAATTCTGGAACACTTAGACATTATGGCGGGTATTGGACTATGCCAAATGAAGTGGAATCTTATCATCATTTAATATTAGATGGAACCAGTACAAAAACTCTATTAACGAACATTGATATTACGGGGGATTTTGAAATAAATGATGGTGTAACCTTCAGTCAAGGTAGGTCAGGAGAATATTACACGGTAACTGGTACATCTGACGGTGAATTAAAAATGGAAGAAAATGCTAGGTGGAATGTCTATCCTCAAACTAATGGAAATATAGCATTTTCAACAGGGTTTAATTCTTATTCTTTATCTAGAACAAGTAGGACTTATATTTATTCTAACCCTGGGGTACCTTTTAACCTTAATACCGAAGTAACTTATGGAAACCTTTACCTTTTGAATGGAGGTAATACATTTCTAACAAGTGATTTAAATGTTGCAGGAGATTTTTATGATGATTTGGGTAATGCAAATGCATTTTTTATTGTTTCTGGTAGTATTACTGTAGGTGGTGATATTTCTTTAAGTTCTCTTGCCTATGTACCTGCTTTTCCTCCAAATATTATATTGAATGGTAACATAGAGGGCGAAATCCAATATGTAGACTTAAGGACTGAAGGTTTGACATTACCTGATTTGATATTATCAGGAGTATCACAAAAAAGATTTGACAGGGATGACTATGTAATAGATGGCGATATAACAGCATCTTCAAATGCAGATGTATATATATCAAGAGATTTCGAGTTTAAGGGACAATCATGGTCATCTGATAATACAACTACCTTAGTTTCTTATTCAGACTTAACGCTCAATAGTGATGTCAATTCACAAGTATTCAATTTTGGTACTAATCATACGATTAGAAGAGTATATTTTGTTGGTAGTCAAGATAAAACGATAAATTGTGCTTTAAATATCGATAATGAATTAGTCAATACAGGTGGTATTGTTGATTTTGGATCATTTACACATAATATTGCCGCAAGTATTTTTACATTGGAAGAAAATGATATCACTGAAAATGCTAATTTTAACTTAGACGGTGGAACACAATACCTTCCATTGGATTTTTCAGTGAATAACCTTACACTATCGGTTGGGGGGAGTAAAGTAATCAATGGAGACTTAACAGCGTATGATATAACCGCTCTTGATAATGCAGCTTTAATACCTCAAAATGCAGCCTCAACAATTACTGTAAAAGGAAATTGGGACTTTGAGTTAGGGCGCTATAGTACTAAAGAAGCAAAGGTTATTTTTGATGGTGCAGTAGCTAACGAAGAGTATACGATTTATCAAGATGGTAGTACTAGAATGTTTGAAGTCCAATTTAAGGGTACAAACAATAATACTTATAAACTTACTGATGATTTATATACTTATACAGATGTTAATATTGAATCTGGAGCTACAGTAGATATAAATGGACATTTATTGTATATAGGTACTACGACTCAAATTGATACTTATCCTTCCTTAACAGGAAACTTAGTAGAAGATTTAAATATCAGAGGAGAATTATTAATCTCAAAAGGTGGTAGTGTACAATTAAATGCCAGAGATGGTGATGGTACTGAAAAACCAACTGTTACAGTTGAAAGTGGAGGTCACTTAAGTGTTGTTGGAGAAGAAGGTATATTGTCTAAATTAGGTGCTACGAGTAGAGGGTCTGATAACCATAGATTAGTTGTAAGAGTTGAAAGTGGAGCTAAAATTTCTGCAAAATTCTATGAGTTTAGAGACTTAGACCACGTTGGTTTATATGTAGATAAGGATGCTACTGTTGATGCTGTTAATAACTTTTCGGAAGGGGTGTTCGCAGGAATGTCAAGAGATAATAATTTGGGTGAAGATCGTATTTATTTACATCTTGATGCAGAAGTCACTGGAACAATCAGTAACGTAACTTTTGATTATAATGGTAACCCAAACCCTGCTTATAATTTATATAATGTAAAACGACTAGCTTATTCTCCTTCCAGTGGTGTTATCAATTTTGAGGAAGGAACGGGAATGAAAGGGGATGCTTTCGAATATGATGAAGATCAAGATAATGGAGGTTCCGGTTTAATTAATTGGCCTGATAATACAGATATTTATTGGGAGGGAAATACAAGTACGGATTGGTTTGATGCGTCAAATTGGAACCCAAGTACAGCTGTTCCTACAGCAAATGATAACGTGATTATCACTTCGAAAGTATCAGCCACTACATTTTATCCTGTAATTTCAGGATCAGTAAAGGCTATTTGTGATGATTTAAAAATACAAGGAGGACGTTTAAGCATTGAGTCTTCTGTAACAGATGTATCTGAACCGGAATTACAAATATCTGGAGACTTACAATTAGAGAGTGGTTTAATAAACATTGATGACGAACAAGTAATTGATGTCGGGGAAAATTATACAGTATCAAATGAAGGGTCGTTTGTAGCGGCAAATGGTTTAGTAAAACTGACTAAATCTACAGGTACAATAGTTTTAGATCAAGCAAATTCAAATTTTAATGATTTAGAAATTTCAGAAGGAGGTACAGTAGCCTTACAAACTTATTTAACAGTTGATGGAGATTTTACTATTCCTAAAACAGGAGGTATCGTACTACCTAATAATCATAATTTAGTTTTAAATGGTGATATTCAATTAAGTAATACAGCTACTTTTGATACACAATCTGATGGATGGGTTTATTTAAGAGGGGAGTCAACTCAAAACCTTAAAAATGCGACCTTTAAAAGAGTTCGTTTCCAAGGTGCTGAGTATGTTGTTGAAGATTCGCTGATTATTACTTCACGTGCTTACTTGGATAAGGGAACTTTAAAACAATTAAACGGAAGTAGTTCATATGTCTTCAATAGTTTAGTGTATGTTGAAAATGATGATTTCTTTATAGAGTTATCTGATGAGGGAGGAACACACTATTTAAGAAATGCAGATTGGTATGGGTATGGAACAACCTCAAATCTTACTAACCCCTCTGGCAACGGATATTCAAATTTTGTTTTCCAAGCTTTAGATGATAGAATAGATATTAGGGGAGATAAAGCCTTCTTCGATAGTGTTAGTCTAGAAACTGATCTACTTGTGATGTATGCTGATTTAGAACTTACTACGTTAGATGCTACAAATGCTCACGTTTTTGCATATGAAAAACAACTGACAGGTTCGCATAATGGAGAATTTACATTAGGAGCAAGTAAATACTTATACTTAACTGCAGCAGATAATTTCCCTAAAGGTTTTGGGTCTTATTCTTTTGATACGGAAAGTAGAACATATTATGCTGGAGGTCTTGATCAAACTATTCATACTAAAGAAGAGGTTAGAGATGAATCCAATACTTTGCTTTACAAATTGCCTATTATTTACGGTGATTTATATCTAGAAAGAGAAGGGTCGGTGAAAACAATCTCTGACGAAGGCGAATTGATTGTTAGACGTAACCTAATTATTAATCAAGCTACACTAAATACAAACGATAAGAATATCAAAATTGGTAAAGATTTATACCATCAATATTTGAATTCAAATCTAATTTACGGTACAAGTAAGTTTACTTTTGATGGGGATGAAGACCAAAGGATGTATCTCTCAAATGTAAGGGATAATAATTTTTATGATATTAATGTAAATAAGCCTGACAATACAACACTTACAGTGAGTGGGTCTGACCTTACGATTGAGGGTGATTTGGTAGTTCAAAATGGTATTTTCTCTTTAGGTGGAAGAACAGCTACTTTAAAGAAAAACTTATTGGTCAATAACGGTAGCTTAAATGAGTATGGAACTTATTATATGGATGCTTCCGGAACTGGTGCCATTATCAGAACTAACAATTCAAAATTTAGAGGTTTACGTATTAATGGTAAGAAAACAACGGTTTATCAACTTTTAGACAACCTGACAATTTCTGATAACTACGATTTAGAATTAGTTAGTGGAAAATTAAATACAACAGATGCTACCATTAATATTGGTCATAACGGACAATTCAATATCGGTTCTAAAGGTAGTTATATCTTTGGTGAGTCAGGAAGGTTGATTATGGGGAATAACTCAACTCTAAATGTAGAAGGTAATATCGATGTAGTAGGAACTTCTTCTATTCCAGCTACTATACAAAGTACTCAAACAGGACATTATTATAGTTTCAACGTTGAAGGCAATATTAATGCACGTTATTATAATATTAGTGGCTTGTCTTCAAATGGTATTTTTATCAAAAATTCAGCGACCATCGACAATTTAAATGTAGGTAATAATTTTTCTGATGGTACTTTCAGAAATTACCTAATTGGAGGTGTGGCATTAAAGATTGAAAACAATCAATCCTTTAGGGCTAATTTTGATGGAAGTGATAATTATATTGATGGAGGAATTGCGAATGTGAACTTCATTCAAGATGCATTAAGAGGTACTGCAAATATCTCAAAAGAAACTTCTACAACAGGGCGTATTGATTTTTATAATGCTAATGGACAGTTATCTGGTAGTAACTATGAGAGAGACCCAGAAAATTTAATCAATTGGTATGGACCAAATACCTATATATGGACTGGTGAAGAAGATGAGGATTGGTTTAATGCTAATAACTGGTCATCTTCCAATGGGGGTATACCTTCAGCAGGAAGTGATGTAATTATTGGTCCAACTACAAATCAGCCAATTATTGATGATGATGGAGTTGCAGTAGCTAATAATTTGACATTAAATACGGCATCATTATTAATTTTAAATTCTTCGGATTCTGATGATGATCTCGTCGTCAATGGTAACGTGGAGTTAAATGGACAAATTCGAATGGAATCTGAATATGATGGTATTTCTTTCAAATCCAATTGGATTATTAATCCAACAGGTTCATTTAAACACGGTGGAGGAGAATTAACAGCTAGTGGTGCTGGTACACAACAAATTGATAATGCAGGGTTAGATTTTGGAACATTAACGATTAGTGAAACATCTGTTACAATCTTAAACTTGAATGGTGAAGAAGATATTCAAGGTGATTTTACGGTTACATCTGAGGCATCACTAGAGTTAAATGCTTCATTAAAAACACTTAGTATGAGCGGTAATGTTTCTATTTTAGGAACAATTATCACAAATAATAATATTATTAGTTTAGTAGGTGATGGAGATGCTAATGCTGATGTTTTTACAGTAAATATTCCATTATCAAGTAATATTATAGATGTACTATCTATTGAAACGGATGACGCATCTGATGAATATCAATTAAGTTCTAATCTTTATGTTTCGGACAGGTTTGATTTACAATCTGGAACATTTGATGTCAATGGAAATACTTTCTATTTCAAAGGAGATGTGACCAATAAAATAGATGTAGATGGTGGAACGATAGATTTAACTTCATCAACTTTGGTCATGGACAATGGAACTATCTTCGAGTTGAATGATGGGTCTTTAGTCATGGGTGAAGGTGCTAAAGTGACGAGTGAAAATACTTCTTCTGATTATTCATTCTCTTTATTGGGAGGTAATTTCTCTGGTGAGTTATTTACATTTGAATATATGGATGAAGAAGGTATCGTCTTTAATGGCGTTACTTTAGGAGCTAACTCAACACCAATTGACCATGACAACGACCCAGGAACTGCTGATGTGAATTATAACGTACTACTTCCATTTGGTCTTTTCCAAAATGGGCAAGCAAATGGTCGATTAATCGATTTAGTTTCTTATTCTTTTGCATCTGGATCAAACCCTACAGCAGGTAGTAGTAACCTTGAAAATAAATTTTACAGTTTATTCTTCAATAGACCCTCTACTACTAACGTAAGAAATAGAACAGGAAGTACTGTTTACTTCTCAGATGCCAAAGGTGGTATATCAGGAGATAATTTTGAAGATGAAACTTCAGGATCCATCGAATGGGAAGCAACAAAAGATGTTTATACTTGGGTAGGTGATGTTAATGATCTATATAAAAATCATGCTTATTGGACAAATCCTGCAAACTGGGTATTAAATGGTGGAAGTGAGCCTACTGTTTATCCTGGTGAACTGGATGAGCATTTAAATAAAGCAATTGTAATTATACCTCAACCTGAGATAGGTAATAAACCACCTGTTATACTAAATACAAAAAAAATAACGATTTACTCTTTAAGAGTGGAGCCTCAAGCAGGAATGATTATCGAGTCAGGTTCAGACCCAAGCTCTTTGGATCGAAGTGATGATGATAATTATGAAATGATCATTAAAGACGAATTCTCTATCTTATCAAATGGTATCCAAAAAGGTTATGTGGACTTTATTCGATCATTAGTAAGAGTAGAAGGACGAATTCAAAATGATGGTATTTTCAAGCCTGAATCTTCAATTATGGTATTAAAACCAGCCTCTGGTGAGGAGATTAATTTAGCAGCCGGAGAAAACTATAATGATTTATATATCGATGGTACAAATGATCCAATTATTAACCTTACAGGAGATGTAAATGTACAAGGATTATTTAACATGGATGATGGGACGTTAAATGTTGGAACAAATACTTTAAATGTAAAAGGAGATTTTGTGTTAGCAAGTGCTGTAAACCTTAATTATGAAGATGATTTTACACTCGTTTTAGATAGTGCAGATCAAACACTCACAATTAACAACCACAATTTGAGAAACATCAAATTTGGTGGTACTGGTACGAAAACAATATCCAATTCGCTTACCATCGAAGGTGATTTTACTATAGAAGGAAACAGAACAACCGTAGCCTTTGGCACAAATAGCCTTGAACTGAAAGGGAACTGGGTAAATGAATATGGTAATGGTAATTTCACAATGAGTGATCCGGGTAATGTTACATTTAGCGGTACGTCTATTCAGACTCTATCAAGTTTCTCTGGGGAAGAAACATTTACGACTATGATTGTCAATAATGCAAGTGGTATTGATTCAGAATTGGACCTTACGATTAGTAATGGATTGACGCTTACAAACGGTATCTTGAAAGCTCCTCATGTGATATTAGAAGCTGGAGTTGGTGGAGATACGGGTATTTCGTCTTCTGAAAATTCTTTTGTATATGGTAAAGTAACAGCTAAAGATGTACCTCAAGCTACCCTATCTTTTGGAGGTGATCTAACATGGTACGAATTTCCTATTGGATCACAATCGACTTGGGCAAGAGCTGCTATTAATACAGAAAATGTTGGAGGTACTTATGATTATACGGTTGAATATACAACAGAGGACAGAGGTGTGAACCTATTAATTGATGATGGTGGAGATGGAGTAACAATGGAAGTTTCTCAATTTATTTGGAATATTACCAATGGCAGCGGTGATGCTCATGGAATTCATATTCGTTTGTACTTAGAAGACTTATCTCCATTTGACTTAGCGGATGATGTCAATTTGAGAAAATTAATCCACTACTATGATAAGGAAGAAGGTGATGGTATTAATTGGTATGAAGAGGAAACGAGTAATACTTTTGGTACTGATGGAGCAAGTAGTTATGTAGAGGCTAGAAATATTCAAAAGTTCTCTGATTTCGGAGCCACATTAGAGTTATCATCAACTGATGATTCCAGTGATTTACCTGTAGAATTGACGTATTTTGATGGTTCAATTGATGAAGAGGGCAATATTTTACTAGAATGGGAAACAGCTTCAGAAGTCAATGCTTCTCACTTCGATATCGAAAGATCATTTAATGGTCAAACCTTTGAAAAGATAGGTACAGTAGAAGCCAACGGTAATACAAATGTTGCTATTCAGTACTCTTTTGAAGATAAAGTTGATAGTAGAATTGTTTTCTATAGATTAAAACAGGTTGATTTTGACGATCAATTCGCTTATTATGGTCCTGTTACTCTAGTCAATGAAGGCGATCAAATATCGACAGAAGAATTGGAATTGTTTGCTTATCCAAACCCAATGGAAGGTGATAAAGCAACAGTGACCATTAGTGGCTTATCGATCAATGAATCTTTTGTAGGACAAATCATGACATTGACAGGTCAATCTGTTTACACTGTTAGTGCTGAAGCTGATGATAATGGTATTAGTAATTTAGACTTAAATATTTCGGATTGGAAAACAGGTGTATATATCTTAAAGATTAAAACTGGATCCGGAAAAACAGCTCATCTAAAATTGATGAAATAAAAAAGTTTAGTTTATAAATCTAGTATAAAAAATAGGTTATAATACCCACAAAAGGTGAAATATCTTTTAGTGGGTATTTAACTATTAACAGGTTTCTCTTGAATGTCTTATTAACACAAATTGCTAAAAGTAATATTTTATAACACCCGAAGCAGGTTATTGTTGAATTTGCTTTGGGTTAATTTTTATATATTTACCAAACCACCAGAATAAAACAGATTGTTACTTTCTTATTCTCAATGAATAATTGCTATAAAAACGTACTTCGCTCAATTCTCTTTTTGCTGTTAATTTTAGTTGCTACAGAATTTATAATAGCTCAACAAAATACCTCTTTAGATTTACAGAAATATGAAGAGCACATTATTCGTGTGAAATTAAAAGGTGATAGGTTAGATGCTTTTTTAGAGCTCAGTACTTCAAAATCTCAAGACGGAATCCTTGTAACAGGGGATGAGCAATTAGATCGGTTAAATAAAAAGTTTGGTATAACGAAACTGAGAAGAGTTTTTCCCTATTCACCACAATATGAAGAGAAGCATAAAAAATATGGTTTACACTTATGGTATGAACTAGTTTTTTCAACGAATGAAGAACCTTCTGAGGTGGCACAGCAATTTTCAATTTTTTCTGATTTTGAAATCTCCAAACCTGTTAATAAGAAAGTATTGTCAGGTGGATCATATTCCGTTATTGAAAATAGAGAAGCTTCCATTTTGACGCAAAATGCTTTCAATGATCCTTTGTTTGCTAAACAGTGGCACTATCATAATATAGGGCAAAACAATGGAGATATTGGAGCCGACATAAGTTTACTAAATGCATGGCAAATTAACTCAGGAGATAATAGTGTTATAGTTGCGGTGACGGATGCGGGTATTGATACAGATCATATTGATCTATCCCCTAATATTTGGGTAAATGAAAATGAAATCCCTAATAATGGTATTGATGATGATGGTAATGGGTACGTAGATGATATCCATGGGTTTAATTTTGCACAAAATAATAGTGAGATTGAAAAAGGACAACACGGTACACACGTTGGAGGTACAATTGCCGCAGTCAATAATAATAGTATTGGAGTAGCAGGAGTAGCAGGGGGAAATGGTTCTGGTAATGGTGTGAAATTAATGTCTTGTATGGCATTTACAAATGGTGGTTTTAGTGGGAGTATTGCTCAGTCCTATGTTTATGCAGCTGATAATGGAGCCGTAATTTCTCAAAATAGTTGGGGCCATAGTCAACCCACTTATTTTGATCAGGAAATTTTAGATGCTATCGATTATTTTATCGCTGAGGCAGGGAATTATCCCAATAGTCCAATGAAAGGTGGATTAGTCATTTTTGCAGCTGGAAATGATAACGATGATGACCTTTACTATCCAGGATATTATGAACCAATACTAACGGTTGGTGCTACAACAAATGAAGATAAAAAAGCTTATTATAGTAATTATGGTGATTGGGTAGATGTTGTGGCTCCAGGTGGTGAAACTATTGGTTCATCAGAAAAAGGAGTTTTGAGTACATTGCCCAACGATAATTATGGTTTTTTTCAAGGGACCTCTATGGCATGTCCTCATGTCTCTGGTGTGGCTGCATTAGTAGTTTCAGCGGCTAAAGGAACGATTACAAATTCTGAATTAAGACAAATCCTTGAACAAGCAACTGATGATATTTCAAGTCAAAATCCTCTTTTAAATGGTAAACTAGGGAATGGAAGAATTAATGCTGAAAAAGCGTTGAAATCAATTCAAAGAATAGGGGTAAACCCAGAAGAATTAGTCTTTGATTTTACAAATAATGAACCTTTATCAAAAACAGTAACTATTTTTAATATTTCCAATGAAGAAGTACCTTTCGATCTGTCTAATAATATTCCTTCTTTTACATTTAATATCGTTAGTGGTGTACTAGGAATTGGTGAATCGAAGGAAATAACAATAACACTAGACCCCTCTAGTTTTGAGTTTGGAAATTATGAGGAGAATATCAGCTTTGATACTGAAACATATTTTAAGCTAACGGCTAGAATTAATAAATATGAATTACCCAAAATCTATATTGATTCAACGAAAGTGGATTTCGGTGAAGTTTATGAAGGGTATACAGTATCAAAACAAATAGAAATTTATAATCATGCTTTTGCAGAGTTAGTCATTACAGACATACAAACCAATCAACCTCATTTTAAAACAGAAGTTCAAAATATTACAATCCCTCCCTATGGAAATGTGTTCTTACCCATCACTTTTTCAGCAACTTCATCGGCTTCTAATAATGCGACCTTATCCTTTTTGACTAATGACAAAGTAAGTCCAACTATCTCTATTCCATTATCAGCATCTACAATTTTAAGTGCCCCACCTTTGTTGAGTAGCCCCGAAGAAATTACTTTGAAACAAGCAGCAAAAGGAATATTATCCACAAACTTTCCATTGCAAAATGATGGTGATGACGATTTGACTTATTCTTTTCAGCAGCAAATAACAAGTCATGATGAATTAAGTGAACTGACTCTATTGAAAACAAATTACTTTCGTCAGTTACAATTAGAGAAAGGTGAAAACCATGCTATTCGTGGCAGGGAAACTCTTCAACATTATGGTTCATCTACAAATTATTTTTATCAATGGGTTGATCAAGAAATCTCAGGTGGCGTTCTATATCAATGGAACGATATCCAATCCATAGGAAATCACTATAATCTACACGATGAGGGTTCTTTGAATTATAATTTGAAGCTTTTTCAGTTTCCTTTTTATGGTACTGATCAAGAGAATATTGTAATGTCTTCTAATGGCTATTTGCAGTTTGGAGATTTTTCGCAGAATCAATGGGAAAATACTAGCCTACCTTTTGATGACGAAACGAATGCAATTATTTCGGGATATTGGACAGATCTAGATTCTGTAGATATATATATAGTGGAGGAAAATGATCAATTAACGATTCAATATGAAGGCCAATATTATAACTCTCCCAAAGATGAAGTGAAATTTCAAATTGTGTTACATAAAAGTGGGAGTATCTCTCTTTTTTATCATACTGTTGGTTTTCCTTTTGAAGGTACAGTTGGTATAGAAAATAATACCGCAGAAGAAGGCTTGAACATTGCTTTTAATAATAATTACTTGAAGAGTGGTACAGCAATCAGTATTATCCCCAATTCCTTACAATTAGAACCATTAAATGGGGCTATAAGTACCGGTGCAGTAGCAGATATTCAACTCTTTTTTGATTCAAATAAACTCTTTGAGGCAGGTTATCAATTAAAACAACCTCTTTTAGTTTATTCTAATGATCCCATTAAACCGGCTACTATTATTCCTTTATCAGTTCAGTTTGGTGATGTGGTTTTAGAACTTTCAGACACTGTTATTGTTGATACTTCTTTTATTAGTAATCCTTTTCAAAAAGAAATACTGATTTATAATAAAGGATATGAAAATCTGATACTTTCAGATCTTTCAACGGATGTCAAAGGGTTAGTTTTTGATCAGAATGAATATACAGTATTACCTAATGACTCTTTGGTTTTAAACCTAACGCTCTACTCAGAAGTTGAAGAAACGATAGATGGAACAATTATATTCAAGACAAATGATCGTAGAAACCCATCTATTGAAATTCCAGTTTCTATTTATAATAAAGATTATCCTCAATTAGAAATTAATGTGGATGAGATTCAAATAGAGGGGTATTATCAAAGAATAAAAGGATTAAATGAAACGTTTGTGCTGAAAAATGTTAGAAGCATTCCTTTGGATGTTTCTATTGAAGTGAAATCTGATCATAAAGATTCATGGCTCAATATTAATGATTCAACAATCTTGGAGGATTTTTCATTGGATGAAAACTTTCAGGAAAGAACACTCTTAATTGAAGTAAAAGAGAATTTACCATCAGGAAACTATACAGGACAAGTTCTAGTTCATACTAACGATCCTTTCAAGCCAGAAATAATAATTGATGTTGATTTAATAGTGAATCCATCACCTCATTTATCTATTGTAGACTTTATTCAATTTGATCAAAGATATATTGATAGTACAAATGTATACCAAGCGATCATTGAAAACATAGGAGACGTAGACTTGCAATTGCATGTTGACCCGACTAAAAATCATTTTTTTGATGTAATTAATACTAGTCCTATCAATTTGTCACCAAACTCAGTTGATACCCTTGAAATAGGATTCAACCCTCAAAATGAAAATTACAGTCAAGAAGACTTAATCATAGTCACAAATATGCCTGATACAATTCCTTACGTTGTTACTTTATCGGGAAATGGTATATATGAGAAAAATATTCAAATCACTGAAAGTTATGATGATTTTGAAATTGACTACAATGAAACTTCAAATGGCAGGATTACTTTACAAAACACATCGGAACAATCACAGACATATAAAATTGTTGCCAAAGAAAAGAAAGGCCTTACATCATCGCAAATTAAGAATAACATAATTTACAATGATGGGTTTAATGTGTTACTATTAGGAAGTGGAAAAACTGAATGGTTGGAAACTTCAATAGAAGCACTTTACAATACGAAAAGGTTCACATCCGTTTCAGGTATTAATGTATCAGAATCTACCCCAACTCTTGAAGATATTGAGTCTTTTGATGTAATAGTCGTCAATGGAATTTTTGGTTATGATGACCCGGTAAACCTAGGAAATATTTTATATGACTATATAGAGAATGGAGGTAGTGTAGTGTTGTCTGCCTTTGTGAATTTAGAATCTTCAGATCAAATCCAAGGAAAATGGAATGAGGTAGGTTACGATCCAATTTTAGTTACTGACGAAACACTTGGCACCAAAGGAAATGGAATCAAAAATAATGGAAGTGTTTTGTTAAATGGAGTAACATTTTTTGATACATACAATAGAATTGGAATTCCTTCTTCGAAAATAAAACCTAATGTTGAGGTTTTGCTCGAATACAATGATGGTGTTCCGTTTTTATTAAATCATAAGGTAAATGGGAAAAATATATTCTATGTCAATTCCTATACGGCTTATTGGATTGAAGAATCAGATGGTGGTCAGCTGTTTGCAAATGTAATCGAAGAAGCTTACAAAGTTAATGCTGGTACTTCTCTTTCTTGGTTTACTTCGCCCAATTTATTTGAAGGTGTGATTGATGCTTCTCAAACTCTTGATTTTAACTTTTCGATTAATGAGCATTTAGATATTCTAGAAGGTGAACATACGGCTTCTCTTCAAGTTTTTGTTCAAGAAGGAAAGTATGATGTATTGAAGTCCACCTCAGAAATTAATGTCAAAGTTCAAGCCCAATATTTAATATCAATTGATAGTCAGTTTACCTTCCAAAAGGCAAGACAATATGATACGGTTTCAAAACGAATTATATTTAAGAATGAAGGAGCAGGTTATTTCATGATAGATCAGATCATTACGTCAACAGATCAAATCGTTATTGATGAAACCAATATTTTAGAGAATAGAATTGATCCTTATAGTGAAAACTATTTAGATATTACCTATACAGCGTCTCAAATTGGTACAATTCAAGATTCAATAACTATCAAAAGTTTAGAAGGTGATGAGATAGTTTTTAAGGTCAATGGTGAGGTTGTTCCGAATGGAACTTTGGACTTTATAAACCCATTAGAAATCAATATTGAACATGGAGAAATAAAGACCATTACACATACTTTTTCTAATTCTGAAAATGGCCCTGTAGACTTTTTATTCAGTAGCTATTATGAAGATGTTCTTTTGAATCAAACCACGAATAATCATACCATAACCGCTGAGAAAAACATTCCTCCATTGATACCTCTCAATGATGGGTTAAGTACTTCTGAAAGTGATGGGAAATATACATACTTGGATAGTCGTGGAGAAAATGGGATCCATTTTCAATGGATTGATATCACTTCAACAGGAACATTGATCACATTAGAAGATGATGCTTTTTTTACATTACATAATCCGCAGTGGGATTTTATTTTGTACGAAAAGCATTATGAGAATATTATTATTTCATCCAATGGTTACTTTACTTTCGATCCTGTAAATGGCAGATCTTGGAAAAATCATGAATTACCTAATGCTTCAAAACCATATAGCATAATAGCTCCCCTTTGGACGGATTTAGCTCCTCAAAAAAATGGAACAATTCATTATTTATTAGACGATGAAAAGTTAATTGTACAGTATACTCAAATCCCCACTTATGATGATGATAAAGCGGACACTTCTTTTCAGCTTATTTATTGGAAAGACGGTATTTTGGATTTTAATTATAAAAATATTGATACCGAAAACTATTCTGTAGGTATAGAAAATTATGCAGGCAATTCGGGAGTTGGAGTAGCTTATAATACATCTTATCTTGATTCTGACGTGACGATTCATTGGGTTCCTCCTAAGAGAAAATTAGAACCTCTTTTGACAAGGTTTTCACTAGCAGCGAATGAAAGCAAAGAGATTTCTTTTAAAGTCAATGCTGATTCTCTCTTCTATGATGACAGTTTTGAAGAAACAATTTTAATAAAAACTTCCAACCCTAAAGAACCTTACTATAATTTAGACATTGCATTTAACGTATTAAGAGGTATACATATTAAAGATAGTATTCCTGATCAGTCTGTTATTTTATATGATACAATAAAAATTGACTTAACGGAGTATTTCTTTAGTTCACTTGAAAATAATGAACTGGAATTTAGTTTAGACCCTAACGCTTATATAACATCACGTATTGAACAAGGTCAATTATACCTTTCTGTTCAACAATTTTTTAATACCCCTCAAATATTAAAAATCAATGCCTTTGGAGACGATATTCTAAAGCACCAATCTTTTGTACTGACTACTTCAACCACCAAGCCCTATCCATTGAAAAAATGGGAAACAAAAGAGTTATTGGTAGGTCAAGCTTATGAATTTAATTTGGCAAAATATTTTGGTTTCCCTACAGACAACCAAAGCTTTTCAATTGAAGTTGAAAACGAAGTTCAAGGCCTTTATCAGGTTACAGATTCAATATTAACTCTATCTCTTGATTCACTTTACAATGTTGAAAATCCATTAGCTTTTAAAGTTGTTGCTTCAAATAGTGATGGAAAAGCCGAACAGCATTTTACTTTTATTAGTTATAACAACTTACCAAAAGGTAATCTTGATGATATATTTATTGATATCACTGACGTTGATACCAGTTATACTATCGATCCATCAATAATTTATAGTGATGAGGATGGACATCAATTGGAATATCAAATCGCTTCTTATACCAATACCATCATTGATGTTAAAGAAAAAGAAGGGGCAAAATATGAAATTTCACCAATAGCAAAAGGTATTGATTCATTGATTTTACAAGTATCAGATAGTTATGAATATATCAATGATACTGTTACAATTACTGTTGGAGGGAATTTTCCGCCAGTATTAAATTTTGAAATTGAAAATCAGTCCATTGCTTTAGGTCTTGAGAAGGCTATCACAATAAGTGAATTATTTACCGATCCCGAAGACCAAGAATTATCTTATACAATAGATGTTTCTAATGATAATATTCAAGCAATTATTGACGAAAACCTAGACATACAAATTATAGCCTTAGAAAAAGGAGTCTGTAATATTGAAATTGGTGTAACTGATGGTGAAAAGTGGAATTCAATTTCTTTTAAAGTAACTACATTTAATAATGAGCCAGTAGTTGAAAAATTAATAGTAAATGAAAACCTTTATTTAACCGATTCAGGTTTCAACATAGATTTAGATACTCTATTTGAAGATATTGACGGTCAACCATTGACTTATACAATAGTACTAGAAAATGAAGCGGTTGTTGATTTCACAAGTAGTTCCTCAAACTATTTGACTTTCATCCCGAAATCTATTGGAAGCAGTGAAGTTACGATTACCGCTTCCGATCAATATTCTGAAATAGCTCAGACATTTGACATTACTGTTCTCAATCGACAACCTCATTTAATGAAAAGAGTAGAATCTCAAGAGTTGTATTTAACTGACTTAGGTTTCAATCTAGATTTAGATACTCTATTTGAAGATATTGACGGTCAACCATTGACTTATACAATAACACTAGAAAACGAATCGGTAGTTGATTTCACAAGTAGTTCCTCCAATTATTTTATTTTCACTCCAAAGTCAATTGGCAGTAGTGCAGTTACAATTACAGCTTCCGATCAATATTCTGAAATAGCTCAGACATTTGACATTACTGTTCTCAATCGACAACCTCATCTAATGCAGAGGATAGAACCTCAAGAGCTGTATTTAACCGATACAGGTTTCAATGTAGATTTAGATACCCTATTTGAAGATATTGACGGTCAACCATTGACTTATACAATAGTACTAGAAAATGAAGCGGTTGTTGATTTCACAAGTAGTTCCTCAAACTATTTGACTTTCATCCCGAAATCTATTGGAAGCAGTGAAGTTACGATTACCGCTTCCGATCAATATTCTGAAATAGCTCAGACATTTGACATTACTGTTCTCAATCGACAACCTCATTTAATGAAAAGAGTAGAATCTCAAGAGTTGTATTTAACTGACTTAGGTTTCAATCTAGATTTAGATACTCTA
>NZ_JTAM01000058.1 GCF_000812565.1 Flammeovirga sp. OC4
ATTGCAGAGGGTAGAATCTCAAGAGTTGTATTTAACCGATTCAGGTTTCAATGTAGATTTAGATACACTATTTGAAGATATTGACGGTCAACCATTGACTTACACAATAGCACTAGAAAACGAATCGGTAGTTGATTTCACAAGTAGTTCTTTAAATCATTTTACTTTCATTCCGAAATCTATTGGAAGCAGTGAAGTTACGATTACCGCTTCCGATCAATATTCTGAAGTAGCTCAGACATTTGACATTACGGTTCTCAATCGA
>NZ_JTAM01000059.1 GCF_000812565.1 Flammeovirga sp. OC4
TAGATTTAGATACTCTATTTGAAGATATTGACGGTCAACCATTGACTTATACAATAACACTAGAAAACGAATCGGTAGTTGATTTCACAAGTAGTTCCTCCAATTATTTTATTTTCACTCCAAAGTCAATTGGCAGTAGTGCAGTTACAATTACAGCTTCCGATCAATATTCTGAAATAGCTCAGACATTTGACATTACTGTTCTCAATCGACAACCTCATCTAATGCAGAGGATAGAACCTCAAGAGCTGTATTTAACCGATACAGGTTTCAATGTAGATTTAGATACCCTATTTGAAGATATTGACGGTCAACCATTGACTTATACAATAACACTAGAAAACGAATCGTTAGTTGATTTCACAAGTAGTTCTTTAAATCATTTTACTTTCATTCCGAAATCTATTGGAAGCAGTGAAGTTACGATTACCGCTTCCGATCAATATTCTGAAGTAGCTCAGACATTTGACATTACGGTTCTCAATCGATCCCCTCATCTATTGCAGAGGGTAGAATCTCAAGAGTTGTATTTAACCGATTCAGGTTTCAACATAGATTTAGATACACTATTTGAAGATATTGACGGTCAACCATTGACTTACACAATAGCACTAGAAAACGAATCGGTAGTTGATTTCACAAGTAGTTCTTTAAATCATTTTACTTTCATCCCGAAATCTATTGGAAGCAGTGAAGTTACGATTACCGCTTCCGATCAATATTCTGAAGTAGCTCAGACATTTGACATTACGGTTCTCAATCGATCCCCTCATCTATTGCAGAGGGTAGAATCTCAAGAGTTGTATTTAACCGATTCAGGTTTCAACATAGATTTAGATACACTATTTGAAGATATTGACGGTCAACCATTGACTTACACAATAGCACTAGAAAACGAATCGTTAGTTGATTTCACAAGTAGTTCTTTAAATCATTTTACTTTCATCCCGAAATCTATTGGAAGTAGTGAAGTTACGATTACCGCTTCCGATCAATATTCTGAAATAGCTCAAGTATTTGATATTACGGTTCTCAATCGATCCCCTCACTTGATGAAAAGGATAGAACCTCAAGAGTTGTATTTAACCGATTCAGGTTTCAATGTAGATTTAGATACTCTATTTAAAGATATTGACGGTCAACCATTGACTTACACAATAGCACTAGAAAACGAGTCAGTAGTTGATTTCACAAGTAGTTCCTCAAACCATTTTACTTTCATCCCGAAATCTATTGGAAGCAGTGAAGTTACGATTACGGCTTCCGATCAATATTCTGAAGTAGCTCAGACGTTTGACATTACGGTTCTCAATCGACAACCTCATCTAATGCAGAAGGTAGAATCTCAAGAGTTGTATTTAACAGACTTAGGTTTCAATGTAGATTTAGATACACTATTTGAAGATATTGACGATCATTCATTGACCTACAGCATAGAATTAGAAAACGAAGAGGTAGTAGATTTCACAAGTAGTTCCTCCAATTATATTATTTTCACTCCAAAGTCAATTGGCAGTAGTGCAGTTACAATTACCGCTTCCGATCAATATTCTGAAGTAGCTCAGACATTTGACATTACTGTTCTCAATCGACAACCTCATCTAATGAAAAGTGTAGAACCTCAAGAGCTGTATTTAACCGATTCAGGTTTCAATGTAGATTTAGATACACTATTTGAAGATATTGACGGTCAACCATTGACTTATACAATAACACTAGAAAACGAATCGTTAGTTGATTTCACAAGTAGTTCTTTAAATCATTTTACTTTCATCCCGAAATCTATTGGAAGTAGTGAAGTTACGATTACCGCTTCCGATCAATATTCTGAAATAGCTCAAGTATTTGATATTACGGTTCTCAATCGATCCCCTCACTTGATGAAAAGGATAGAACCTCAAGAGTTGTATTTAACCGATTCAGGTTTCAATGTAGATTTAGATACTCTATTTAAAGATATTGACGGTCAACCATTGACTTACACAATAGCACTAGAAAACGAATCGTTAGTTGATTTCACAAGTAGTTCTTTAAATCATTTTACTTTCATCCCGAAATCTATTGGAAGTAGTGAAGTTACGATTACCGCTTCCGATCAATATTCTGAAATAGCTCAAGTATTTGATATTACGGTTCTCAATCGATCCCCTCACTTGATGAAAAGGATAGAACCTCAAGAGTTGTATTTAACCGATTCAGGTTTCAATGTAGATTTAGATACTCTATTTAAAGATATTGACGGTCAACCATTGACTTACACAATAGCACTAGAAAACGAATCAGTAGTTGATTTCACAAGTAGTTCCTCAAACCATTTTACTTTCATCCCGAAATCTATTGGAAGCAGTGAAGTTACGATTACCGCTTCCGATCAATATTCTGAAGTAGCTCAGACATTTGACATTACGGTTCTCAATCGACAACCTCATCTAATGCAGAAGGTAGAATCTCAAGAGTTGTATTTAACAGACTTAGGTTTCAATGTAGATTTAGATACACTATTTGAAGATATTGACGATCATTCATTGACCTACAGCATAGAATTAGAAAACGAAGAGGTAGTAGATTTCACAAGTAGTTCCTCCAATTATATTATTTTCACTCCAAAGTCAATTGGCAGTAGTGCAGTTACAATTACCGCTTCCGATCAATATTCTGAAGTAGCTCAGATATTTGAGATAGCTGTTCTTAATCAAATACCTTATTTGATTACTAATTTTGAAGACAAAGAATATTACTTATCTGACCGTCAATTTAAATTGTACTTGGACGATTATTTTATAGATGAAGACCTTCACACCTTATCATATGAGGTAAGTTCTAACAACAGCACTTTTATTGATTTTACTATAAGCAATGCTGAATTAGCAATTCAGTTTAATGAAAGTGGGGAAGGTACTGTATCGATTGAAGCTATGGATAGCTTTGGGGGAAGTCATCAATCAAGTTTCAACCTGACTGTTTTAGAAGACACAATCACCGCTTTGTCCTCTACAGAATTTATAGAAGTGCATGTTTATCCTAATCCTGTAAGAGATGTTGTACATTTACTGCTCAATAAGTATGTTGATACTAAATCAATCAAATTATTTGATGGGGCAGGGAAAGAAATGACCAATCTCAACATAAATCATACTATCACTTCTAAAGGAAATAATTATACTATAACAACTGATAATTTTTCAAGTGGAATCTATTTCATAAGAATTGAAATTACCGGTTTTAGTTCCTTTTCTTCTAAATTTATAATTAAATAGCTTTATAGTCCAATTGTATTATTTAGAGAGTCCTTATATTATTAAAGTTTCATTGGTTTTATTTTTTAAGTGCTTGATATTCAATCCTATTATGTTTAAATTGAAGGATTGTATGGTAAATCGGATTATTAGATGTATACACTAACTCAAGTACTTACCACTCATTAAATTTAAATATTTTACTATCACATTTGACCCTCCTAAATAACGCAAAAATGAAAAGAATCAATAAACGATCATTTTATTACAAGTATTCTGGACTGCAAAAGTTTATATTATCAGTGCCAGTTATCAGTTTGGTTTTTCTACTAGTGTACCCTCTTTCTTTTGAAGAGGCCAAATTAGCTAATCTTATTTTATTCTCTTTTAGTGGATTGAGTCTTATGTTGGTGATCAACAAAAGAAACTATCTGAAATGGGACTTAAATGAGGTAGAGGTAAAAGTGAAAGGAACTCCTAAAACCATAATCCAGAAAGAGACTATTGATGAATTTTCCATCAATGATACTACTTTCACAGTCACACTATACGACGGAAAACAACACATTTTTGACTTAAAAGGATTAAAAACAAATGAATTAGAATTGTTTTTTAGCACTTTTAAAGATGCAGTCAACGAATCAGAAAAAACAGAAATTCTCTTTCACAATTATAATAAGATGTCTCTCATCTACAGAGATGATCAGTAAATTTATTATGATGAAAAAAAGACCTCTCTAAAATACTTTAGTAGAGGTCTTTTTATAAAAAACGATGTAGTATATAAGTAAAACGAAATAAGGAGTTTGGATAATGTTTTGTAGCTGTAAAAAGAATAGATGCTTTTCGATTTGTATTTTGTTACCGTAAAGATAACATGGAGGATTTAAATAAAATATCTTTTTATTTTTAACAATTGCTAAGTAACTTTCAAGTCTAATGTTACATTCATTTAGTGTTGATCATAATGGTAATAAACTTTCCTCAAACAAGATTTTTTTTATTCATTTCATTATTAATCTCAACTACTGTTTTTGGTATTACACCAAAAGAAAATGTAGATCAATATGTCAAAGAAAACTACCCTAAACGTTTTTCTACGATTGAAAAATTTGCCAATAGGGTAAAAACGGATTTTAAAACGAAAGAAGAACAAGCTAGAGCAATTTATTGTTGGATGGCATATAATATAAGTTATGATGTGAAAGGTTTGAATGAACAGAAAGTATTTAAATATTCTTATAGCAATGAAGCTCAGAAATTAGCAATCGAAAAACAGATTTTTAAAGAAATTGCTGAGGATGCTTTAAAAGATAAGAGTGCTATTTGTGATGGATATTCAAAACTTTACAAAGCAGTTTGTGATGAGTTAGGTATTGAATGTGAAATTGTAGAAGGTTTCTCCAGAGTATATTTATCGGATTTAACTCGAAAATTTCAGAATCCAGATCATGCCTGGAATGCCATTAAAATTAATGGTCAATGGTATTTAGTAGATGTTACATGGGGGGCAGGGTATTTGGATCAATCCATGAAATTTGTTTGGGAATATGAGCCTCTTTATTTCAAGGGGAGTCCTGAAGTATTTTTTAGAAATCATTACCCTTCAGATAAAAAGTGGTTATTTATGGATAAAACATTTACAGATTTTACCAATCAACCTCTTTACTATCTTACTTCCATCACAAAAGAAACAGAAGTTTTAGCACCATTAACTTCATTTGTAAATCAAAACGGACCAATCGAAATTCAACTTAAAACTAAATTAGAAGCAAAGAATTTTAATTACGCTTTCGATACTGAACCTTATCTTCAGGATTTTAAAGTAACAATGAATAAGAACAACATCTCTTTATTAGTTTCACCCCCAAAACGTAAAAGTAAATACTTGACTATTTATTATAATGGAACAGGGGTAATAACCTACAAATGCCAATAGCTGTTATAAAAAAACTTAAATGGTATTTAGCAATTTAAATACATAAATAAAGTCTAGCTCAATTAATGTTTTATTACAAGTGACACTAATTGAGCTTTTTAATTCAACACTACAAACATAACATAGTGTACATTATTATCTTGTAATACGTTAATAGAGACTGAAATATTATTAATAGGTTATTTTATCCTTGAAAATGATTCATTTTTGCCGAATTAAAAACCTAATAATAGAAATGAAAAAACTAATACTGCTATTGTTGATTGTATATTATACCCCTTTATATGCTCAACATATTCATCAGGAAAAATCAGAAAATAATCGGAGTGAAATATTTAAGCGAGATATACAAAAGAATACTTTCATTCCTAAAGGTCAATGGTTAGTAGGATCCACTTTTAAATACAGGGAGAGCTCTACAGATAACTACAAATTCCTTATGATGGAAGATTGGTCTGGGAGTGCATATAATTTTAATGTTAGCCCATTTGTAGCTTATTTTTTAAGAGATGATTTTGCAATAGGAGCAAGATTTACCTATAAAAGAAGATTTTCAAAAATAGATGATATGAAAATCAAGATTGATGATGATATGGCTTTTACTGTAAAAGGCCAAGAAGAAATATCACATACATTCTATTCTACTTTTTTTATGAGGCATTACCTAAGCCTTGGTAACAGTAAAAGATTTGCTTTATTCAATGAAGTTGGGGTATCGTATGGGTATGGTCAGTCAAAAAGTATGACACATGGTGAAACACCTGCCGATACAAAAGGAACTTATTCGGTAATAAATGAATTTAATATAGGTGTATCACCAGGTATGGTTGCTTTCATCAATGACAATGTTGCATTGGAAGTGATGATCGGTATTATGGGATTCACGAATAAGTGGGTGCAGCAAACTGAAAACCAAGTAACAGAAGGGTGGAGAAGGTCAAGTGATGCCAACTTCAATATTGATATTTTTTCATTGAATATAGGACTAGCATTTTACATTTAAGCCATGAGAATCAACAAACTTATTTCCCTAATTATTGTATTCATTTTTTGTATTTCATGTATTGAAAATGATTTGCCCTACCCGAAAGTATTAGGAGAAATTTTATATATAAAAATGAGTAATCAAGTTGGAGATGCGAATATATCTTCTTCTGAACAGACAGCTAATGTTACTGTTCATGCTTATAGTGATCTTTCAGACTTGAGTATTGATTCGTTAATTATAACGGAGGGGGCAACTATTTTTCCAAATCCTGACTCTGTTTCCGACTTTACTTCTGATGTTGAATTTACGATTACTACATATCAAGATTATGATTGGAAGGTAATCGTAGAAAAAGAGATGCCTGAAGTGGAGATAACAAAATTTGAGGTTGAAGGAGAAAGATCAACGATTATTGATCATGGCAATCAATTGATCACGGTAATTATGCCTGTAGAGTATGATCTTTGTAATTTAAACATCACGAGTTTTGAATATACTCCTGAAGAACATACGTTATCTCCTGATTATACAATCGTTCATGAGTTGTGTGATACAGTATCTTTCTTCTTTTCTGAAATGTTGGAGTGGAAAGTAATCGCTCAGCACGAAGCATCAATGTTTACGTCATTTACTATTGAAGATCAAATCTCTTCAACAATAAACTTTGATCAAAATACGATTGATGTTTTGATGCCATCTACTGCTGACCTTTCCAATTTACGGATTACTTCTTTCCATTATCTCCCGGAAAATAGTACAGTAACTCCAGGAGATGAGGTGACAGATTTTTCATCACCTGTAACTTATGAATTTGAAGATGGAACACTTTGGGTGGTTAACGTTACTCAAGAAGCTTTTGAAGGTGAACAGGTGCCATTCAGTAATTTTACTACATGGTTTTTAAATGGAAGTTCGCAAAATAGAGGATATTATTTACCAGGTAACGATATTTCAACTCCTTGGAGAAGTGGTGATAAGGGTGCTGCAGAAGTAATTTTCCCAGCATTTTTGCATACTGTTTTTCCTTATCCTAACACAATTTCTCCATCAGGAGGAACTTTAGAAACGAAATCAGTTTTAGGGAAGCTAGCATCAGGGTCGTTATTTACAGGTGAAATACATGGTTCTGGAATTGATAATGTGGATACTGATTTTGGTGTGCCATTTACAAGCAGACCAAAGCGATTTAAAACTACATTTACATACGAACCCCAATCGTATAGTGGCACCATGGATGAATGTGATATCTATGTAATTCTTCAAGTAAGAGAAGGTAGTGGAGATCAAGAGAAAAGGTATAGACTTGCAACTGCTTGGTACAGATCTGATGAAGAAGTAAAATCTTTTAAAGAACTTTCAATGGATTTAACTTATGGTGAATTATCAGGAGTCCCTACTTTTATGTTACCTTCAGAAGAAAGCAAAGAGATGCCAGAACATGGTTTTTATCATGATGATGAAGCTAATCCAACTCATATAATTGTTGTTTTTGCATCGAGTGCACACGGTGCTAGTTTTATTGGGGGTGTAGGCAGTAAAATGGTTACACAAGGGATAGAATTAGAGTATTGATCAACAAAATAACCTCAAAAGGCCAAATAGTATCATTATAGTTTTCTATACTACTATTTGGCCTTTTTTATGCTTTCGTCAATTGAAATTCATACATTATATATAATAAACAAGAATCTCTGAAATAATTTTAACAATTAAAGATTCTTTATAATTTTGATAGTTATTCATGAGAAAAGTTGAAGTATGACCTTTGTTGAGTTACTTCGAAACTTTTGTAAAAGCCTATATCAATCTCCTCTTCAATATGAAGAATACACTTCAATTAGTATTATTTTTTTTATTTTTTGTAACCACTATTAACAACGTAGTAGAGGCACAGATTTATAGTGTTCAAAATGCTTTACACGCAGGTATTGAAGGTGTTTTTATTAGAGATGAACATGGAGAAAGTACAATTACTGATAAACAAGGCAACTTTGAATTATTTGGTAATGGGAAAAGGCTTACTTTTTCTCATGTAAACTTTAAGACAGTTACTGTCAGCAGAGATCACATCAATCGTTATTTTGTCATTTATCTAGATGAAAAGATTATCCCATTAGATGAAATTGTAGTTGGAGCGAATAAATGGGAAGAAAAATCATATGAAAACCCTCAACAGGTTAGAAGTATCAAAAGTGTAGCCATTGCCAATGATATGCCACGTACAACTGCTGATCTAATTGGAAATACGGGAGAAGTATTCATTCAAAAGAGTCAAATGGGGGGAGGTAGCCCAATGATCAGAGGTTTTGCCGCCAATCAAATTTTATTAGTAGTGGATGGAGTGAGAATGAACAACGCAATTTATAGAAGTGGTAATCTTCAGAATATATTAAGTGTGGATCCTAATAGTGTGGAACATGCTGAAATTATTTTTGGACCAGGAAGTGTTATTTATGGGAGTGATGCTTTAGGTGGCGTAATTGATTTTCACACCAGAACACCCAAACTCAGTGATAATGAATTAGTGACTTTACATGGTGATGCCGCTATACGTTTAGCCTCAGCAACTGGAGAAGGAACAGGTGCAATACATTTAGATGCAGGAAATAATAAATGGTCTTGGCATGGAGGATTTACTTATTCTTCTTTTGAGGATTTGAACTCAGGGAAATGGTATAAGTCAAATAGTGACCGCTTTGGTCAAAGGAAGTTTGTGGTAGTGACAAAAAATGGCGTTGATCAGATTCAGTCAAATTTCCATGAACTTGAAAAGCAAACTCCAACAAGTTATGAGCAAGTTAGTACTCAGCAAAAAGTAAGGTTCAAACCGAATGAATTTGTAGATATTCAGTATTCTTTTTTGTTTACGAATACTTCTAATGTTCCTAGATACGACCGATTAACAGAGTTGAACCCTCTAAAAGATGATGAAGGTAAAAATATCAATGTTACTTCAGAAGATGTAATTAGTATAGACAATAATCTTTTGGAGACCACTTATGGATCTACAACTCCAAAGTTCTCACAATGGTATTATGGACCACAACTTTGGATGTTGAATGCTTTAAAATTGAAATTATCAAAGCCTAATCGGTTGTATAATGATTTTAAGTTGACATTCTCACAGCAATTTGTAAAAGAGGATCGTCACAATAGGAAGTTCAATGATGAGCTAAGGAATAATGATTATGTGGACGTTAATATATGGGCACTCAATCTTGATTTGCTCAAGAAGATGAATGATAAATTCGAATTAGCTTATGGATTTGAAGGAACAACAAACAAAGTAAATGCTAGAGCAGAAACATACAATATTCTAACAGGTGCTAAAAATAATGCTCTTCCAAGATATGCAGGTGGAGGAAGTTATTATTCAACTTTAGGTCTTTACGGAGTAGGAAAATACCGTATCAACAAAAAGTTGATTGCCTCTTTAGGATTAAGGTATTCTCATACATTTATCAGTTCTGATTATACCGATCAAGCTTCAGAGCAATTAAACTTACCTTATGATCATTTTAACTACGATGTTGGTTCTTTAACGGGAAGTCTTGGACTCAGTTATCAAAATGAAGACTGGTTATTAAAAACACAATTTGCAAAAGGTTTTAAGGCCCCTAACATTGATGATATTGGAAAAGTGTATAATCCTTCGAAAGATGATTTAGTTGTACCAAACTCAAATTTAAAACCTACAGATGTATATACTATTGATGCAACTATTGAAAAAAGGTGGGATGATATTTTCCAAGTTGGATTAACAGGGTTTTACTCTTGGCTGCATAATGCAATGGTCCGCGGGCCTTATCAATTTAATGGACAAGATTCAATTGTTATTGATGGTGATAAATATGCAGTGTTCGCACTTCAAAACACAGGAAAAGCAAGAATTGCAGGAGTTTCACTTCAGCTTAAAGCGAACTTAAGTCAAAATTTAACTTTACAAGGTGCTTACACTTATACTACCGGAGAAGATGAAGTTACTGGAGATCGTTTACGACATGTTCCACCTGGTTTTGGTAAACTAGAAATAATTTATTCTAGAAATCGTTGGCATGTAGGTTTAAATACTTTTTATAGCGGAGGAATTGATTTTCAGGATTTAGCACCTTCAGAACAAGAAAAACCATACCTCTATGCTCATGAGGGAGCATTATCGTGGTGGACTTTAAATTTCCAAAGTAGTATTCGCTTAAGAGACTTTGCAGAATTACATTTTAATGTTGAGAATATCTTAGACCAAAGTTATAGAACTTATAGTTCAGGAATTAACGCCCCCGGTAGAAACGTTACCTTTGGTATGAGAGGTTTTTTCTAAAGTAATTTTTGATTGCTGAAATACACTCTTTTCAATCATCAGAAAGATAAATTTCCTTGTATAATCATTGTATAAATTTAAGATTTTGTCAATTTCGTAATCAATGTTATGAGATTGATTTTTGTTTTTCATAACTTATTAGCAAGCTGGATTTTATAATCTATTTATTCATAGTAAAAATTAAAACCATTAATCAATCACCATGTACAGATTGCTTATTTTATTAGGTATGTCAATTTATTTGATTGGCTGTAGTACCTCCACTTCTAGTCCGTCTAAAGATTCTGAATTATCAGGAGAAAATAAAAAAACAAATATATTAGTCCTCATTGGAGACGATATTGCTTTTGGTGATCTAGGCGTTTATGGATCAGAAATCAAAACTCCCAATTTCAATCGATTAGCAAAAGCAGGAGTACGTTTTTCTAATTTCCACTCCTCACCAGTGTGTTCAGTGACACGTTCGATGTTAATGACAGGTTGTAATAATATCGAAGTTGGTTTAGGCTCTTTTGATTATTCATTCTATCCTGATTCAAAAGGAAAACCTGGCTATGAAGGTTATCTGACAGAAAATGCTGTAACCATTTCTCAGCTTTTCAACGATGAAGGGTATGACGTCATAAAAGTAGGAAAGTGGCATTTGGGAGGAGAAGAAGCGGGAGGTTTTGGTCCTTCTCATTGGGGCTTTAATAAAGAGTTTGGCATTTTATCAGGAGGATCTAACCATTGGAATAACCTCAGAATGACACCTATTTTTTCTGATCCTGATTTTATGAATAAGAAATTTGAAGAGCATTGGACTTTGAATGGTAAAAAATATGACAGACCAGATGGTGTTTATTCAGGCGAATTGTATACAAATCAACTTTTGAAGTTCATCAAAGAATCAGATGCTGATGGTAAGCCTTGGTTTACATGGATGGCTTTTACAACAGCTCACTTCCCAATCCAAGCACCACCAGAGTTGATTGATAAGCATTATAAATTTTATTTAGAAAAAGGGTATGAGGGGTTGAAAAAATACCGTTATAAGAGTTTGAAAAAACATGGGCTAATCTCTCATTCTGCAACAGAGGCTCCAGAAAATGACCTTGTGAAAAAATGGAACGACTTGAGTGAAGAGGAGAAAAAATATCAAGCTAGAGTTTTTGCAACTTATGCTGCTGAAATTGAAGATCAAGATAATCGAATTGGTCAAATCTTAGACTATTTGAAAGAATCAGGGCAGTTGGAAAATACAATGATAGTGTATTTATCTGATAATGGTCCTGAAGGTATGGAAGCAGAAAACCCGAATACTGGTAATGAAGTTTTTGGTCAATGGATTGCTAAAAATTATGACACAAGTTTTGAAGCCATAGGAACAGCCAATTCTTGTAATTATATCGGTACAGCTTGGGCTAATGCAGCTACAGGTGGCCTTTCATGGTGGAAATGGTTTATTGGTGAGGGAGGTATAAGAGTACCTATGATGATTGTTCCTCCGGGAGCAATGACCCAAAAATATGAAAGAGCTGGAGAAATCAGTAATGTGGTTTTTTCAGTAAAAGATTTACCAATGACGATCCTTGATTATGCAGGAATTAAACATCCGGGTAGTACATACAAAGGAAAAAAGGTTACTGCTCCAAGTGGTATTTCTGCAAGATCATTTTTAGAAGGAAAGTCGGAAATTGTAAGGTCTGAAGACGACTGGTATGCTTTTGAACTTTTCGGAAATGCTTATTTGATGAAAGGGAATTATAAACTGATGAAAGTCAGAAAAGGAATGTTTGGAGATGGAGAGTGGCATCTTTATGATGTGGTGAAAGATCCTTCTGAAAGAGTATTTTTAGAAGAAGAGATGCCAGAAAGGTTTAAAGAAATGATGAGTCTCTATAAATCTTATGAGCTCAAACATAATTTAGTTCAAGTGGATGAGGGGTGGAACGCTTTCCAAGCTGCAAGTGAAGCAAACTAAAAAATAACTATAGCGGTGATTGATGGATATACAATTACCGCTATTTTTATGAATTATAAATGAGCACCAAAGTCTACATATTCAAACCCTGTCGAATCAATGTAAAAATGCTTAGTGGTAATTCTTCTCCCATTTGCAGACTTCAGGACTTTTGCAAAACCATTACTGAAAGTAGAGATGAAGTCATATTTTGGTTGAACAAGTACTTTTAAATTATTATCTAAAACACCGTAAAATGGGCTATTTGACTTTGAGAAAACGAATAGACCTTCTTTGCCTTCTTTTAAACTGTCAATTTTTAATGTAGTCGATAATTTGGTATACGTTGTATTGTCGTGAAACTGATAAAGACCGTTACTGTTTTTAAAAGCAAGAGGCGTATTTTCACTTACAAATCCATCCACATAATCATCAAATGGAATTTTTATATCACCATTGTATTCCGAAAAACATACTTTCTCATCCCAACTTTTTAAGATAAAGCCCCTTTCATTTTGTCCCAAAAAGTGCTGAATCGGTACGGTTGCAAGCGTTAGTTTCCCCGATTTATTAATGATACCATTCGGAGAATCCATTACATAAACATGTTCATAATTACTTGCAATATAGTTGTCACCATACAAATGTGTTCTGCGGGCATGAGAAAAGCCATATTTAAAATCATGTGCTTCTATAAATTGTGCTGGAATAGTCATAATACCTGAATGATTGATGTATCCACCTTTTCCATGTACTACATTTTTTACAACAAGTGCCAAACCTTCTGAATAATCACCAACTTTTCCATATTGAATTGTAACAACTACTTGTCCGAGCGTATTGATAAAGCCATACCACATGTCTCCATTTTCACCCCAATGTTTTTTCTGATTGTTTTCACCAAACCCTCTTTTAGTAAACTTCATATCTTTTGAGAGTATACCAATATTTAAGGTTTTGTAGTTTTCAACCCTAAAGTTGTATGTAGTGGGATCTTTTAATAAACCAACAGCTGCTTTACCTTCTGAAAAAGCACCAATATAATCGTATTTAAAAGGGACTACAACCTGCCCTTTTTGATTAATTACGCCAAACTTTTTATTCTTAACAACGGCTAACAAACCTTCAGAAAAATGTGGAGGCTCTTCGAATATGGTAGTATAAGTACCAATTTTCACTACTTCATTTCCTTTTTTATCAATAAAACCAAACTCGCCATTCTTTTCCACATAGGCTAAATTTCCATCAAATAGTTCTGCATGATCAAACTGAATTGGGATGACAAGCTTTTTGGTAGTGGAGGACATATACCCGTATTTTCCAGATTTTAGATAAGGAACTAGGGATTCTTGTGCGAAAAGTAAATTGGCAAACAGTAATACAATAGAAAAAGTACAAAAAGTTTTCATCACTTCATTTGGAGGCTAAAAAATAAAAAATGTCATCAAATGTAATAAAATTATATGTAATTCATAATGCTATCACTGTAAATAATGCCTTTAAAATTAGTGTCTTAAGCTGTTTAGTCACCATAATAGTGTTATTTCTTATGATCTCAAGTAAAGCTAGTTTGTGACAATCATGTAATGATTTAAATGTGTACTTTATTATTCATTTTTGAGCTGTCACCTTTTGTAATTTGGATTTTTTTTAATTCTAAATGAAAAGTGTGATGTTTGTTTCAAGAAAAATTCACAAGAAACAGAAAGAATTTTGTAGAATCATCATTTAATTAAATAGCCTCTAAAAGAACATTTTTATAAAGTGTTCTTTTTTTTTGTTGTATAATTTACTCTTTATAACACTTTTGATAATCTGTATTACTGAAAAAAGTCTTACAATTAAAACACTGTTACTAAAAAATACTAAAAGTATGTGATGTGAATAATGTTAAAATAAATACCGTTAATTCAATGCAACCTTTTTTAATGATATCTATTATTCTTGTAAACGAATAGCTAATCAGTTAAACCTAATTTTAATATTTAAACGAATTGTCTATAGTAAAATAATTACTAATACCATTAAATCATTTCTTTTTTATTGAATTTCAATGTTCGTCAAAGTCTTTGCTATGACTATTCATTGGATTTTTATAGATGTCACAAGTTGCTTTGAATGCTAGATATTAAAGCGCCTTACGACTTACTGTCTTATATAACTATTCACTAAAACCAGATAGTTTTATTAGCCAACCAATTAATTATAATCAACTTTATTATCTTATTATGATCAAGAGAGTACTCTTTTTACTCACTTTATTGACGTGTAGTATCTCATCTCTATACGCCCAAGAAAGAAGAGTTTCAGGTGTCGTTTCTGATACCGATGAAAACACTATGCCCGGAGCTACAGTCCTTGTAGTGGGTACAACAGTAGGAGCAGTTACCGATTTTGAAGGTAGCTATTCAATCGAACTTCCAGAAGGTGCAGAAAAATTAGAAGTAAGACTAATTGGATACACTACTCAAGTATTGGAGATTGGTACACAATCAGTAATCAATATTATCTTAGAAGAAGACGCTCAAGAACTAGACGAAGTCGTAGTAACAGCCTTAGGTATGGAAAAAGACAAAAAGTCTTTAGGTTACTCGGTGAGTGAAGTAAAAGGTGACGATTTGAAAACTGCAGATAACGATATCTTAAGTTCATTAAATGGTCAAGTAGCAGGTGTACAAGTAACTGCATCATCAGGTGCTGTTGGTTCATCTTCAAGAGTAGTAATTCGTGGTAACTCATCTTTAACAGGTGATAACCAACCGTTATATGTAGTAGACGGTGTACCTGTAGATAACACTTATAACTCAGGTAATACCTCATCAGGTGGAGCTGACTTCGGTTCTCCGATCTCAGATTTGAACCCAGATGATATTGAGTCAATGACAGTCTTAAAAGGACCTAACGCAGCCGCTTTATATGGTTCAAGAGCCGTGAACGGTGCCATCATCGTTACGACTAAAAAAGGTAAAGGATCTCAAGGATTAGGTGTATCATTATCAAATACAACTACATTCCAAACACCATTGATTTTACCAGATTACCAAAACACTTACGGTCAAGGTATGAACGGAGAGTTCAAATTCGTTGATGGTAAAGGTGGTGGTACTCATGATGGTTTTGACGAATCATGGGGACCTCGTTTAGATGCTGGATTAATGATCCCTCAGTTCCACTCAAATGGTGAAGCAGTGCCGTGGGTATCTAACCCTAACAACGTGAGAGATTTCTTCGAAACAGGTCACGTATCAACATCAAACTTATCGATCTCTCACGCGAATGAGAATACTAACATGCGTTTCAGTTTAATGTACTCAGACCAAAAAGGTATGGTACCAAACACTGGTTTGAATACGTATAGTGCATCAATGGCTATCGGTCATAAAATCACTGAGAAATTACGTTTTGACGCTAAAGCAACTTACTCTCATAGAGGGTCAGACAACTTACCTTCTCAAGGTTATGGAGCTAACAACGTAATGCAACAATTCGTTTGGTTCGGTCGTCAGGTTGATGTAGCGGGCTTACAGAACTACAAAAAATTAGACGGTACTCCATACAACTGGAACTACAACTACCATGATAACCCGTACTGGATTGCCTACGAGAACACTAACTCACAAAGAAGAGACCGTGTAAATGGTTATGCTTCAATGAAATATAACTTCACGGATTACTTAAGTTTACAAGTGAAAGGTGGTACGGACTTCTATACTGAAAACCGTATGCAAAGAACTGCAAAATACTCTATCAACAACCCAACAGGTGGTTTTACAGAAGAGAATTATTTTGTAAACGAGTCAAACTTTGACTTCTTACTTTCATTCTCAAAAGACTTTGGTCGTGATTGGAACGTATCAGCAAACGCTGGTGGTAACAACATGTATAGAAGTTATAAGAGAGATGCAATGACAGCAACAGGTTTAGCAAACCCTGGTATTTATACTCCTGCTAACGCCGTAGGTCAAATTGATGCGATCACTTACTTCGAAGAGCAAATCATCAACTCTTTATATGCAACTGCTTCAGTAGGTTTTAGAGATTACTTATTCATGGACGTTTCAGTACGTAATGACTGGTCTTCAACTTTACCTGCAGCAAATGATAGTTTCTTGTATCCATCAATCAACTTATCTTATGTATTCTCTGAGCACGTTGACTTGCCACAGTGGATTTCAAATGGTAAAGTTAGAGGTGGTTGGGCACAAGTAGGTGCAGCGGCTAACCCTTATATGTTACAAAACGTATATGGTTCTCCACTACCTTGGGACGGAAACCCAATGTTTAAGTATGCTGACATTCAATCAAACCCTAACTTAAAGCCAGAGACAACAAACTCATGGGAAACTGGTTTAGAGATGTCTTTCATCAACAATAGATTAGGATTTGAGGCTGTGTACTACAAGAAGAATACTTATGACCAAATTGTAAATGCTGACGTTTCTGCAACTTCTGGTTATAGATACTCTACGATTAACGCAGGTGAAATTGAAAACAAAGGTTTTGAATTCCTATTGTATGCTACTCCTATTCAAACAGATGATTTCCAATGGGATGTTTCATTCAACTATACGAAGAACGTTAACACGGTGAAGTCATTAGCCGATGGTGTAGATTCATTTATCTTAGGTGACTACTGGGGATTAACTACTGAAGCTCGTCCAGGTGAGCCATTAGGTACTTTCTATGGTATTAAGTATGAACGTTCTCCTGACGGTGATATCATCGTAAACGAACAAGGTATCCCTCAAAGAACGACAGAGAAAGAAGCATTAGGTGACATCAACCCAGATTGGAGAGGTGGTATCCGTAACTCAATCACTTACAAAGGATTTACTTTATCAGCATTGATTGATATCCAAAAAGGAGGTAGCATCTTCTCAGTAACTAACATGTTTGGTGAATATGCAGGTGTTTTAGAAAAAACAGCTATTGATCGTGAAAGTGGAAGAACTGTAGGTGTTGTACCTGACGGTAACGGTGGTTACAAACCAAATGAAGTTTCTGCTGACGCAATGACCTATTACCAAGGTTTATATGGTATCCATGAAGAGTATGTTTACGATGCTTCATATGTAAAATTAGCTCAACTTTCTATCGGATATAATTTACCTCAAAAATGGTTGAAGAACACAGGTCTTAAAGGTCTATATGTAGCAGCTGTAGGTAATGACCTTTGGATGATGTACAAAAATGCTCCAAACATTGATCCTCAAGCTGGTTTCGGTGCAGGTATGTCAGGTCAAGGTTTCGAATTTGGTCAGTTACCAACTGCAAGAAGTTTCGGATTTGATATCAAGATGAAATTCTAATTAGAATTCAATCTATCAAATTAAAACATCCATTTAATAGAAAAGAAAAATGAAAAAATATATTAATTATATATTCTCAATCATAGTTTTGGCAAGTATGACTTCTTGTTTCAAAGACTTTGAAGAAATGAGACAAAACCCTAACAGTCCTAGTGAAGTTGAGCCAGAGGCTTTATTTGCCAATGTACTTTACACAAGTACAGGTAGTTTTTATGGTGCACAAGGACAATACTTTAACCTAACAGGTGCAGGTCTTTGGGCGCAACACTTCGCAAAAATCCAATACCTTGACGAAGACTGGTACGAGTACCGTCCTGGCGTAATGGATGAAAAATGGAAAAGAATGTATGCAGGTGTGTCAGGAAGCAATAATGACATTAACCTAGCTGGTCTTTATGATTTGGAGTTGGCTTTACATAGCGTTCGTAAGCGTAAGGAGATTGCTGAAGAATCTGATGATGCTATTGGCGTTAAAAATGCACAAGCATTAGAAGGTGCAATGTTGGTAGCAAAAGCGTACTTCTTCTCAGTAACAACGGATGTTTGGGGTGATATTCCTTATTCTGAAGCATTCCAAACTATTGAATTAGGTTACGAAACAACAAACTTCCAACCTGTTTATGATCAACAGCAAGATATCTATAATTCTTTATTTGAATTATTAGAAGAAGCCAATGAGTTATTATCTCACGGTGGAGGAATTGATGCTGGTTCAGATATCATTTACAGTGGTAGAACAGATAACTGGCAGAGATTAGCCAACTCTTTGGCAGCAAGATTATATACTAGAATCAACAAAGTAGATGCTAATACTTCAGCTGCTGGTTTAACAAAGTTATTCAGCGATCCAGGTAAGTATCCAATGTTTACTAGCAACTCTGATGATGCCGAATTAGTGTACTTAGGTTCTCAACCATACATGCAACCTATCTTCTACAACAGATATATTGATAACCGTGATGATTTTGCTGTATCAAAAAATGTTGTTGATCTGTTGAAAGAAACTAACGACAAAAGGTTATATATCTACGCTCAACCTACACCAAGATCTATGGATCCTGATGCTAATCTTGAAGTGGAGTATGTAGGACAAGAAAATGGAGTGCCTAGAGATGAATTCCCATTATTGAACTCAGTATCAAGAATCGGATCTCTTTACAGAGAGCAACCGGATGGTAAATCATTCTGGATGACATATTCAGAGTTAAAATTCATTGAAGCAGAAGCAGCTTTAAATGGTATCCCAGGTATTACAGGATCTGTACAGACGTTAGTAGAAGAAGGTATCAGAGCATCTTTCGAAAAACAATATGCTGATGTTGAGAAATATCAAGCTAAGATGATTCCTGTAGCTGGAGATGAGATCTTAGGACCAAATGATGATGCATCTGAAGTAATTGCTAACCTGAACTGGAACAAGAATGGTGGTCAATTCAGAATCATTATGGAGCAAAAATACCTATCTATTTTCACAAATGGTCCTGAAGCATTTGCTGAATTAAGAAGAACAGGATGGCCTGCAATTGATGAGGTGAGAGGTGCAAGTCAGTACACTGAAGGACTTCCAAACCGTTTCCCTTATCCATTCTCAGAGCAAACTTCAAATGCTGCCAACTTGGCAAAAGCATCTGAAGGTATTGTAAATACAGTTTATGGTAAAAAAGTATGGTTTGCTGAAAACACAGAAATCAACTACAAATAAAGAAACAAACACAAGGATAAGCAATTATCCTTGTGTTTGAAAATTGAGAATATCAATAGCAAAAAACTAAAACTATTTTTCATCATTATCACATAAATTGAATTGTTAAGAAAAAGGCATTTTTATGAAATGCCTTTTTGTGTCTGTATACAGAAAAGGCTTTTATTCTTCTACGAAGATTGGAAAATCAGTGACACCATACGGAATAATTGAAGTAGGGGATTGTTTTCCAGATGTTAGTTCTTTGACTCTTCGAGATAGATACCAATCCAATGCCTTTACATAGATTACTCCTTGTTGGTCTTGATCTGCCTTACCTTTTAACCCTTCAATCAAAGCTTCTGTAAAAGCCCCATTTTTCCATTGATCACTTTCTACCGAAAGTTGAGTTCCTGTGGAAGAAGTAAATACGACAGCACCATTTTCAGCATCAGACAATTCGTTGATTGTTTTGGTAAGGTTGAAGTTAGTAGACCTTGCTCCATTAATGACATTTCCAGAGTGGCAAGTATCAATAAACAAAATTGCCTTTCCAGGAATAGTAGAGATGGTATATTTAAATTCTATAAAAGAGAGACATGTTCTACGTATACTATTTAAGTCAGAATCATGAGGAAGATAATAAAAGGCTCCGTTTCTATCATTCATACCATGTCCAGCCACAAAAATCATAGCAACATCTTTACTTGTTGTTTCATTTTGAATCCACTCTAATGCATCCAATATATTTCCTTTGGTCGCCTCACTGTCTGTTAACAACTTATGATATACATTCTCATATAGTCCTCCTTTCTGTGCTTGAATAATACTTTTAAAATCATTAGCGTCTTTTGCTCCATATTTTAAATCCAATCCTCCATTCAGATAATCACTCACACCTATAGACAATAAGTAAAGATTGGGTTTGGGTGCTGTCTCTTTTTCTCCGCTCCATTTAATCATTACCGAAGATGGCTCGCTCCAACCATTTTCGTTTTTGGCAATAACAAGCAGAAAACAATCCTCTTTGGGTAAGGTGATATTCATCAAATGAACTTCATCTTCTTTCAATTGTAGCCCTCTACTTTGTTCAATCGTCTTGCCATTAATCATCACTTTAATTTCTTCAATTTCTGAACCATTTAAAGACCTTGCAGTGTATTGGAGTTGAAGATTCGTACTTGAAACGACTTCACCCATACTTGGGTATTTTATTTTTACAACAGGCGGTAGCTTTTCTATTAATTCTTCATTATTAATCGACCTTGCATTCACTTGAATAGCGGAAGGAGCCATTAAAGAATTGATAGTATCGGGGTGATAATAGGTATCTCTTAATCTCGAAACATCATAGAAATGGGTAATTCTAGAAGAAATATTTACATGCCAACCTAAATATTTTTCAGCTCCGATAGCGGTGTCATAAAAGCCATCTTTGGTATAAAAAATCCATTTTTGATTTGTAGGGTCAATGAATAATGAGAGTAGGTAATTATTTTTCTTTTTTGGTGCATATTCAAAACCAAACTTACTCGTGTTTTTATTAATGATAATCTCTTTAATCTCATCACCTCTCTTTATACTAAACTTATAACTTCCTTTTCTTTGAATCAGAGGAGATAAGTCCTTTTTATCTTGAATAGGATAATTATTTACCGAAAGGATGATGTCACCTTGACGAATGCCATTTCGGTAAGCTAAGCCAGTCGGTTTTACAGTCTTTAGCTGTACACCTTTGATCTCTTTGAAATCGGTGTTGTACCACCTGATACTGCCATCTTGTGTAAAAGACACAATTTTCTTTTGATCAGGAGTGATAATGATATTTACAACTGGAGAGGGGGAATCAATATGCCACAAACGTTTGTTTTCTTTTGTCAAATAATATATGCCTCTATGTGTTCCCAATGCAACAAAATTACCATCTTGAGATACATCAACAGCTTGACAAAATTCATAATTGTTGATGAATTTAACAGTGTCATTATTGATCATTGGATACATCGAATAGTTCCAATTACTGACTGTAGTGTTATTTCGGCCTTCTTTAGCAACATAAAAATTGTTTTCAGGAGCTATAAAACTTCTCGTATTAATATCGAAACTTAGTTTTTCATCTTTGTTCTTAATGGTAATAATATTGGCTTTCTCATTGATTCCAAAATCTTCCATTTTACTGTTGAAGTAATCCAAGTGATGACTGTTTTTCTGATAAACATCACTGAATGTTTTATCGTAAGCAACAATTTCTGGTACGGTACTAAAGAACAGGTAATGCTCTTTACTTTCTCTGATATGATTGATATTTCCATTCCCAATTAAGAGTCTCTCTGTTAAACCTTTTGTAGGGTGAAATACAGCTAAATTTTGTTTTAATTTTGATAAACTATCAGAGAAGGAGAACATCAGGTTGTCATTTGATGTAGAAAAAAGAGTATTAATCCGGTGAGCATTCTTAATGGTAATATCCTTTTTAAACTTCAATTCTCCTCCATTGGATAAATGATATTGAGTAATCTCTGGACTATTTAAAAATATGATTGTTGCAAGATTTTTCTCTTTGTTCAATACAAGACTTTTAGGAGCTTCATGCTTTGTTTTAAATTTAGCCTTGAAGTTATATTCTTGATCAAATATGTAAATGTTCCCATCTAAAGAAGTAATTAATATTTGATTCTTGGGACCAAAATTGATGGATCTGATTTCATCTTCGAACTGATTTAATACTTTTTTCTTATAGTAAATGCCACTTTTTAAACCAAAAATCCCCACTTGAGCATTACTGTAAAATGATACAATCAAATCATTGTTGGGATGAAAAGCAAGATCACTTACTACATTAGGAAGACCAGAAATCACTTGCTTTATCTCCCAATTTTGAATATTGAATAGGTATATATTCTTATTCTTTTTATGCTGCCCCGTATAACCGCCCACTGCTAATAGAGTCTCATCATTTGAAACAGCACAAGCAAATAGCTTTCCTATCAAACCTTCACCAATAGGTACTCTTAATGTTTTGATTAGGTCTCCGTTTGTGATATCCCAGACTTTTATGGTTTTATCTTGAGATGTGGTAAAGTAATATTTTGACGATTGGCAAACATCAGATATTTCTTCTAAATGCATCTCATTATTTAATCGAAGAAAAACATCTTTTTGAGCAAATGTGATGTTTGTTATTAGGGTGAGGCATAAATAGAGGAGAGGTAAGAATTTTATGTTTTGAAGCATGGAATTTATCTTATTGTAATAGTTAATTCAAAAATAGAAAAAATGAGTGAAATCACAATTCTAAAAGGCATGTGATAATTATTAGATTTTTGTGTAAGTAGATTATTATTTTAAATACATTTGTAATAATCCCCCTACTGTTCGTAGTGTTAAGTGAAAGCGTCACTGCGAACTTGTTTTTTAAAAATAAATTTTCAACTTATCACTTAAAAAGCAGAAACCTTAAAATCAGAAAAATGAAGGGTTTTACTCACACTAAGCAGTAACCTACAGGCACGCTACACCTATTTATAAACATGGAGGTCTAAAACAGCTCGACCTTTCCCCAAGAATCATCAATGGAGAAGAGAAAGTATTGCAATCGCTTAATTATGTATATACTTTAAACGGAGCTCTTAAAGCCATCAATAAAACAGGAGAGGATACCAATGCCTTTGAAGATGTTTTTGCCATGCAGTTACAGTATTTCAGTGGAGACTATGAAAACACGGCTACGCCATTGCCAAAAGTAGCCATGGAAGAAGAACATTATGACGGTCAGATTTACGCTTTACTTTGGGAAGGGAATTATAGGGATGCCCAGCATGATACACCTACAACAATATCAGGAGCTTATCAATATAGCTATGATTTTAAAGGACAGTTGGTCAGAGCAGATTATGGTACCACGATAGCAGGAGTAGGTAATACCTTAGTGTTTACTCCAAATAATGCATATTCTGTTGGTAACTTGGCGTATGATGCCAACGGTAATATCCAAACGTTGAATAGAAATAATGGAGCGGGTGATGTGATGCATAATCTATCCTATACTTATGATAACACCTATCTCAATAGATTAAGAGAGGTGACTAACCATGGAAATACGTATGCCAGCTATACCTACGATGCCATCGGTCAATTAGAAGAGTCTACAGTAGAAGGTATAGTACAAAAACCAAGCTTCAACGTCCAAGGCTATATGACGAGCATTTCAGATGAGAATGAAGAAAAAGTAGTCTATAATTATAACACCTTAGGCTTTCGATCATCTAAACATTCTTATACTGAATGGAATAGCTACATTTACCCGGAGAGTAA
>NZ_JTAM01000060.1 GCF_000812565.1 Flammeovirga sp. OC4
CTGAAAGTAGATCCTATAATTGCTTGTAGAAATACCGATTGAAAGTTGACGATAATATTTAGTTTACAATGTAAAAAGATTATATCAAAATAAAATAGACATGTTGCCGAGTTTTGATTGTTCCCACTCGACAACATGTGTTGGTTACTTTATTTCAAATTCACTATTCGTACGGATATAGATCGTTGTTTCTTTATTAGTTGAAATTTGATGAACTCCAACTCCTTCTGAACCAAAGTAACTACCCGTTTCCAACGTTTTATTGGATGTCTCTTTAGTAGTTTTATATTGTAAATCACCAGAAATTACAATTCCCTTAAAACTATTATTACTCATGATTTGCCCCTTGAAATGAGCAGGGAGTTTGAGCATGGATCCACTAAATTGGCTGTCTTTTTCATCCCATAAAAAAGCCATTTTCACGTTTTGACCTGTAGTTACCCAAGTTATATCTGTAGCATCAAGCCACACTACATTTGATTCTTCGATATTGACAGGGTGTTCTCCACTTTCAAATGCCTCATCAGCGGGGTGAACAAGGTATGGGCCTTCTTCAATTTCAATGTATGCGAAAGTATCTGTTCCTTTTGCAGAAGTGATATGTACATCTCCTTTTGGTTGTGTCCAGAAAGATCCAGTTGGCATCCACATATTTTCGGCATTTGGATCATCATTATGGATCAAACCACTAATCACTACACCTCTGTAAGATACATTGTGAATATGCGGTGGAGATTGGAAACCGTCTGATGGTTTTAATAAAAACCCAGTGGCACTTTTACTATTTCTATCTCCCCAAAGTGTACCGGCTTTAGGAGCCAAATCTCCTCTTTTGGGATTTAAATGGGTCCATTCCACTTCCGATGCCAAGACTAACTCATAGGTTGCATTCGATTTAACTTCTTTTTTTTGAGCGTCAGTTGAATTGTTGTTGGTGCAAGAGATAATAGTTAATAAACCAATAATTGCACTTAGACCTAGTGTCCTCATTTTTTATTTAATTATTTAATTGAAAGTAAGTACCTCCACAAAAATAGATAGAACTAACTAGGTCTATTTCTGATTTGGCACTTGTAATAAGTAGATCAACGAAACTAAATAGTACAAAACGGTTTTACAATAACGGGCAAAAAGGATAGTATATTGAAATACATAAAAAAGAATGAATTTATATATTTTTAACGATAAATTTCATTTCAGATAACACTGCTTAACATTGATCACAACGCTTATAAAAAAAACTATATCGACATAAAAACAATCAATTTTACATCTTATCAATCATAGAGTATGTTTGTAATGTAATCAGGAAATAAAATTGAAATACTGAATTACAAAAATTTACACCTAAGCTTAAAAAAATTGTAATTAGTTATATAAAATAGTTTGCTTTAGCCTAATAATCCATTATCATCAAAATAAAATCCCACCATGTTCTGGTGGGATTTTTTCACCTTTAAAATAAGCTCTGATATAAAAATTGAGGCTTATTTCAATATTTGTGCTATGGTCTGCTTTTCTTCTGCTGAAAAAGCCAACTGATCTAAAGCCTTTACATTTTCCTCCAATTGACCTGGAGAACTTGCTCCTACTAATACTGTAGTTACTGCCGGATGATTTAATAACCAAGCAATGGCCATTTGAGATAACTTCTGACCTCTTTGTTCTGCTATTTGGTGTAGTGCTTTAATTTGATCCAACTTAGACTCCACTGCTTCCAAATTGAGATAGGTATTGTCCTTTTTAGCCCTTGAATTTTCAGGAATACCATTGACATATTTATTGGTCAACATGCCTTGTGCCAAAGGAGAAAATACAATTGAACCAACATTCAATTCTTCTAACTTTGGTAAAACCTCTGTTTCTACTTCTCTTTCAAACATTGAATATTTAGACTGATGAATCAGCAATGGCACTCCCATGTCTTTCAATAATTCTGATGCTTTTTGAGTCTCTTCAGCACTGTATCTTGAAAGTCCTACATATAAGGCTTTACCTTGTTTTACAACTTGTGCCAATGCACTCATCGTTTCTTCCAAAGGTGTTGCTGGATCTGGTCTATGATGGTAGAAAACGTCTACATAATCCAATCCCATTCTCTTCAGACTTTGATCAAGGCTTGCAATCAAGTATTTCTTCGAGCCCCAATTTCCATACGGGCCGGGCCACATATCATACCCTGCCTTTGAAGCAATAAAAAGTTCGTCGCGGTAAGGGAGGAAATCCTTTTGAAGAATTCTGCCAAAATTCTCTTCTGCTGAACCATAAGGAGGTCCATAATTATTTGCTAAATCAAGATGGGTAATTCCAAGATCAAATGCCTTTCGAAGAATATTTCGAGCATTGCCAAAATCATCATTAAAACCGAAGTTATGCCAAAGCCCTAATGAAATTCGAGGGAGTAAAACACCACTTCTACCACATCTTTGGTATTGCATTGTTTCATACCTTTCCTCTTTTGGAAAATAAGGTGCTACAGGAGCTTTATCAAATATGTTCATTTCACTATCATTTTTGTTTTGCATGAATATACAAACAGGCAACCAATTATTAATTGAGCGTAGTGAATTATAGAAAAAATTATGAAACGCTAACCTATATTAGAGCAATATCACCCCTATCGATCATCAATAATGGAAAGCTCTTAAAAAAACATTTCCCAAAAAACGCCACATCTCTTTTTAGAAATGTGGCGAACTTTTTAAAGCTTTATTTTCTTAAACCATTGCCCTTCATTATTTATTATCCTTATGATAAGGATGGTATCAGGAAGTTGATTTATAGTTTTTTGATAACCATTCATCTTTCCTCCATAAATCACTTTCCCTTGAATATCATTGATCATTAATGTACAATCAGACAAGAATTTTTCTGAAGAAATCTGTAGAGAATGATTTGCAATTCTACGTAATGAAATGTCAGAGAAAATAGCTGGAACAACAGCCGTAGGTGTTTCTGTTCTTGCAAATAAGAAAGTGTAAATTTCTTCTGAAATACCATCCTCAGCAGTAACAGTAATGATGGCTGGTGCACCTAATCGAGAAGCTTGCAGGACATTTAGATTACTTCTTTCATCTTCTAAAGTCACTTCTACGACTGGAGCCTCAGCGTATCCTTCTAATATGTAATCAGTTGAATCCGTCTTGAACACTTCCAATGGTGTTCCATCAATCATAACTGAAGCAAGGTTTGTATTAGTGGATGGAAGACGTACAGTGAGATGAACCGTATATACCGACTCCGGTGCATAAGGATCTTCAGGTTGTACCCTGATGATCGTCTTACCATAAACTGACGTTGCTTTCTCAATGATCATTGTAGCTTTACTATCGTTGACCTCGGCGGTAAACTCAGGTACTTCTGTGGTTCCTAATTCCAAAACTACATCATAACTGAATACTTCAGGGTCGAAGTTTTCTAATTCCACTCCATTCAAAGCAATGGAACGAAGACTCCCATCTTCTGATTGTTTCGGTAAGATCTCAAAAGAGAAATTGATCACTGTTTTAGCGATACCGTCTTGAGCAATAATTTCAATAGTGGTCACATCCGTAAGGTCAGTCGCATGCGTGATATTTAGCTCGGCTAAATCAGATGATTTCACTACCTCAATCGTTGGTACATCAACAGTTCCAAATCTTAAACCGATCGTATAATTTTCTTCTCCTTCTACATATTCTGTAAACTCTAGCCCATTAATAGTAATACTTTTGAAAGAAGCATCGGTAGACGGAGGGTCAATTACAAACTGTACAGTATAGGTTACCTCTGTACCATCTTGAGCTGTCACTACCACTTTTGCTTCTCCTGGTAATTCAGTGGCCTGAGTGGTCATCATTGTCGCTGACTCATCTTCCTTTTCAGCAGAAACTTGAGGAATTATTACCGAACCAAATGGTAAATTAACAGTATACGATAATTGCTCTTTATCAAAGTCCGTGATTAATCCTTCTGCATCCAATGTACTTAAAGTCGCAATATTTGAAGGTGTAGACCAATCTAATTTTAAGTTATATACCTCTTTAGTCGTACCATCCTGAGCAGTAATTTCTATTTTCATATCACCTGGTAAGGCGACTGGAGGAGTAATCACAACCGTTGAGTTGGGATCTGTCTTATCAACCTCTACGGTAGGAACTACATCAGTACCAAATAAGTAAGTCAAAGTATATTCTTTTTGAGCAGGATCAAAATTAGTTAATGGATAGCCATTCACTTTGATACCTTCAATTGAAGTTACAGTAGAAGGTGCCAACTCTTTATAAGTCACATTGTATGTTTCTGTGGTTATCGCATCAGCCGCTGTCACTGTAACTGTAGTTGTTTCAGTAGTCAAGTCCGCTTGATTAATTGATAGTACGGACGCATCATGATTTGCAATCGCGGTAATTTTAGGAGCTACAGTAGTGCCAAATGGTACCATAATTTCGACCTCTGTCATATCTGCTGTAAAACCTTCTACAAGTTTATCATCAGATAGTAATGCAAGTAATGAAGCATCGGTATCAGCCACTGCTTCTGGCCCCTCTAAATTAGTAATATAATAAATGGCTTCATCTACCGGTCCTGCCCCACCTCCTGGAGGAATATCTTCACCAAATGTAAGTTCAAATCTGTTGTAAGAGGTATCTATAATTTTTTGTGTATTTGGACTATCATTAAATTCTTTTGCTGTAAAATCAAAACTATACTCTACCCATTGGTCCACATTGGTTTCATCCAATTTTAACCTAATGGTAGTCCACTCTCCATTGTTACCAAATAATCTTAACTGCAACACGTTTTGTGTCACCATGGGTGTTGTTGCTACTTGATAAACCTTAAACTTGAATTTCAAATTTCTGTCACCATATAAAACACTTTTATCTCCATTCAAGCTAAAAGCAGAAATACCTCTATGAGCGTTCGCTCTAGTTAACTTTGTCACTTTTGCCTCTGTAACTTCAGCAGTTATGAATGGATTATCCACCACTTCCAAAGTATTTGTTCTTGGTGCAATAGATATATTTGGATTATCTGTCCCATCAAAATAATAAGTTACGCCATTTTCAAAATCAGGCAACTCAACATCTATAGATGGTAGTTCTACATTTTCATCCGTAAAAGAAACTAAAGTTAAACCATCTTCATCTTCGATAGTAGCTTGAGTATCGTCATAAGATAAAGTCACTGATTTTGATAAATCTAATGCCGTATTCATCTCAATTATGATTTGCTTCGCTGTATTGGAAACATTGGCAATAGTTTGTTCAACACCCTCAACCTTCACTGTAAAACCTGTTGTTTCTACTAATTGAAGTTCACCAAACGACTGAATATCCAAGTAAATATTTTTAGCTTCATTATCTGTCGCTACTGTAGTTAGTATCTGATCAGCAATAATTTTTGGTCCTCTAAGATTATCTACATAACCTGTCATCCCTGTTGCTTTGTATTCCACATCAGCAGGGGCCAAGTAAATCATTACATCCTTAATTGAGCTTAAGTATTCAGTGGTATTTTCTGAAAGATCAAAAGTATATGTTGCCCATTGACCAAAGCAGGTCACTGTTCTATTTACTTCTCTAAATTCATCAATTAAGTCTCCATTTTCATCGTATCTCCTGAAACCAAGTGTAATATTTTTGTTCATCTGCTCTATCCCAACATCTTCCAAATACAAATCAAAAGAAAATGTTTTTGTCTCTGAAAAATCAAAAGCATACGTTGTCGGCAAATTCCATTCTAGATTTACCCAATGCGATTGTGCTCTTACAAACTTTCCTACTTGATCTTCAGGATCATTCGGATTTACAGCGTTTTTATCTAAAGTGTAATTTCGAGGATCTGGTAATGTTAGCAATGAATTTTCTCCAAATTGATAAAGCGTATATAAACTAGTTACCTTATTTGAGTTATTCAGAACTTCTTTTCCTTCAAATGGAGCTAAAGCAATACCACTTGCATTTGTAATTGTACCACTTTCAAAGCTGTACGTAATTAATTCGCCATACATAATTGGTGACTCCAAATACAAATCAATGCTTGTTCCATTAATCAACGTCTGATTTACGGCAAGTTCTTGTTGTGCTTCATTAAATACCTTAAATAGTGGGTTAAAAAATTGATCAATGGCTTCATGACCATTGAAGTCAATCGTTACAATATTACCCTCTAGTGATGTCTTTGCAGTTGTCGATATAAAATCTTGTTTTACCTTAGGTCCCTTTACCTCATTGATGTAAAATTCTACCTTATCTGCTTCCTTGTTTTGTGTATCAGGAATTAAATAAAAGATGACTTGATTGAATTCAGCAGAAGGATCTACCTCCGAAAAATCGAAAATATAATCTACCCACTCATTGACTTGAGTGATTTCTGTGGTTGCCGTAACCTGAGTTGCTTCATCGCCATTATTTCTCAAAGCACACATTAAAGTAGTAGCTGCTAGTGCTTCTTCTGTAGGAGGTGATACTAACATATTTAGAACCACTTCTTGAGAGGATGATAAGTCGATATTTCCTTCCAAAGCTACTCCAAATGTGGCATTGATTTGGTCATTTCTAATATGCTTAAATAATTTATGACATATTTCCCCGTTTGGGTCTCCCGACTCAGTGGTAAAAGATCCACCGTTGATCGCCGTAAGAGTACCAAGGCTTTGACCTGAGGATTGTAGATATGGATAGTTTGTCTGCGCTTGCACTTGTATCCCCAACGCTATACTAAGTGTTAAGCATAGTATCTTGATATAAGTAAAAAAATCTTTCATCCTTTGTTTCATATTTCGTTTTATAAAAAAACTAGAGTAGAAGCAGGATACTACGCCTACTCTAGTTAAAGTATACTTATTAAATTATCGTTCACTTTCAATCGACCCTTCTGCAAGTTTGATAAGATCGTCGTTCAAACCTCCTTCCAATAGCACGAATGTTAAACGTTAGCATCATCCGTGTTCTGGAGATCTTCAGAAATCACCCGATTTCTAAATACCATATTTGAAAACTTAGTTAATCAATTTTTCAGGCCCCATAAAGTCTTTCAAAAAGAATTCCTTCCCATTGATATTTTTTGCATTAAATGAGGGTCTTAAAATCATAGCAATTGAATTAAAATATTTCATTTGTGGTTTGTCACCTCTAAAATCAAAAGTTAATTCCTGCCACTGATCGGAAGTTGATAGCACTACGGTTTTTGATAATTGTTTAAGACTTTGTTGATCTTTCCTCAAACAGAACTCTAGTTTTACCTTTCCTTCGTTTTTTAAATTTTGAGGAATAAATACTTTCAATTTGTATACTTGTTCCTTGGTAATATCAATATCTGATTTCAAACTAAACAAGACTCCGCCCCAACCATTTTCTTTTAAGGTTACTCTCATGCCCATATCTTCCACATTACCCGGTAATGTAGCCCCTTTAGACAATGCGGTTCTTTGACCATGGAAATTATCTCTAACGTATTTATGGTTAAAATTTAGGTCACTGTACACTTCAAAGTCAATTGGCACATTATTTCTTACTACTCGATGCTTAAATGACTTCAATTCATTTTCCATATTATCCATGACTTTTCCTTTTTCATAAGATAATCTGATATCATCATTGGCACTTAAGCTCTTTTCCATATAAAGAATAATTTGACGACTGTAAGTTTCAGCTTTTCTGATGGAAAGCTCTTTATAACCATTCTTGATCACTTTAAAAGGTGATTTTTTTGTTTTTCCTTTTAAGTCACTGTGTGATAGAACATCTAGAATGATTTGTTTCCCTGATCTATCAGTAGATATATCTACCAAAACCTCATCAACAATAAAACCTGGAACGGTTACATTTGTCAGGAACATTTCCAAACCTTCGGCTTCTTTTTGATAGCTGCTAGGTTGAATAATAATAATGACCGACTTGTAATCAATTTCTTCTTGAGGATTAATCTCTACATGATAATCGTCCCACTTATCAAATGATTTTATTGGAATTTTTTTCAACTCCTGAAAATCTGTTTCCTTTCCATTCTTCCTTACTCCCACCAATAATGAATACTCATCTAAAGTGTTATGTGGTTTGGGGTTATAGGCAGAAAAGGTAATTGTCTTAGATTTTGAAAAATCCAAACTATAATTGAGATCAAACATAACTCCTCCAAAAGGTGAAGTACCTCTTTCAATGTAGATAACATTATTCTTTCCTTTGAAGGAAGTCAACTTATCCATTTGAGCACCCCATGCCTCAGGTTCTTTTACAATTCCTTTTTCTCCAAATATCTCTATTTGGGCATAACTTGCTCCACTCTTTAAAACTAAAATGAAGGCCAGTAGTAAAAAATGCAGTTGTATTTTCATTGAGTTATTGAACAAAAGTTTAAAGCTGTAGATCTAATTTAGTAGAGGGAGGTGCGTCAAAACACACCTCCTGTTATATCATTTTAGTCTCTTAGATAAGGACCTCTTAAACCTTCGATTTGGAACTTAATGCCCTTCGTTTCTTCTCCAAAAACACCATGAGCAAAAACAAGTTCTATGACCTGAATATCCACTCCATCTAAATAGACATCGTTGAAATCAAAAGTATATTCCTTCCACTCGTCAAATACCACATTCTCATTTGGTATTAATTTTAAATACCTCTTTGATTTATCTGCGGTATATAACGCCATACTCAAATCATATTTCTCAACCGTTACCGCTGCAGAAGGAATATTCAACCATAGCTTAAACTCTACATTATAATCCGTATTGACAGGCTTTGTCATTCTAATATCTATCAATGACCAACCTTCACCTGTTTTGGTTACTTCATAAATTGTAGCGTCCTCTCCCAAGTGGTTTTTACCTGATTTTGATTCTAGCGTAATGTCTCTTACTGAGTAAGTAATGTTTGGAATAACATCATCCTCTTGAGGTGTGAAGTAATAGAAAACCGTATTGACCTCTATAGTCTCCGTATCTATAAATCCTCCATCTTCCGCCACAAAAGTGATTGTCGCTTCTCCATTGCCTATTGCAGTCACTAAACCTTTATCATCAACCGTCACCACTGATTCATCCGATGATGTCCATGTTCCATTCTTATTGAAAGTATCTTCTGGCGTAAATACAGCCTCTAACTGAGCGGTTTGCGAAATAAATTGTAGAGGTCCAGTTAAAGGATTTCTTAATTGCATTCCTTCTGCCAAAATAGGATCTACAATTTTAACTTTAACCGCCTTTGATAACAATTTGTCATTAGAAACATAAACGTATGATTCTCCAATTGCTTTCCCTACTATTTTACCATTTTCAGGGTTGATACCCAACACTGTAGTATCTGACACAAAGTAGCTAAAGGTCGTATCATTAGCATCAGCCGGTAAATAGGTAAAGTCCAATGTAAACTCTTCCGTAAGTGTCTTTTCAAAAAGGTCTTGCTCAAAATTAATGGCATCAACAGGTTTGACAGGATGTACATTTAAACGGATAGCTGCTGAAATCGCCTCTTGGTCTTCCGTTCTAATCACATATCCAAATACATCGGTTGTATCTACTACTGTTGGTGTAGCCCATCCATCTTTTGTTACTTTTACCTTTGAAGGATCAAACGCTTCATACCAGAAAATGTCTAATTCATTTACATCATACGGAGTAGTATAATACTCTAATTTCACGGGTCTACCTACCACCACTTCTACCTCCAAAGTTTTAGGTCTGATAAGCTCAATTGTAGGATTTTCCTCTCCTATAATCACATAGGAAGTATCTGATAGATTAGATATTGTTGATGTGGCAATTACTTTTCCCCAACCTCTTTTCATTCCTGTTACCATACCAGTCGTTTCATCTACATGAACTGCACCGTCAGGAGATTCTACCGACCATACGATATCAGTTGCTTCGTCATATTCTGGAGCTTTATAAGCTACAAACTGCATTGACTCATTCAACGCCATTGCCGTAGGAACTTCCCAAGGGCTAACACTAATAGCCTCTTCTTTCTGAATTTGCTCTACTTTCTCTTCCTTACAGCCCACTACAAAGAAGAGTAATAAAATGCTTATTATATTGATTTTCTTCATCATTCTATCTCTTTTTCTAGTAACCATAGTTTTGTTTCCAATTTGGATGTAAAGCCATTTCTGGACGAGGAATTGGCCATATGTATTCATGAATTGGGTAAGGTAAAGGGATATATGTGACTTGCATATCTTCTTTAGGAGATGACGCTTTCCATTCAGGATTGTCACTAGAAGAATAATAAAAGTCCGTCGCATCAGCTAATTGCTTCAATCTATTGGTACGAACCAAATCAAACTTTCTTTTACCTTCGGCATTGAATTCTGCTCTTCTCTCTTTCCAGATTTGCTTACGGAATTCATCTTTCGTCATGCCTGTAGGTAGATCTGCCAATCCTGCACGTCTTCTCAATTGATTCACTTGATCGTACGCTTTAATTGTTGGTCCATTGACCTCATTGGAAGCTTCTGCATAAATCAACATTGCGTCGGCTACTCTATATAAAATAATGTTGATGTTACCATCTGCACGTTGGAAACCGGGTTGACCTTTATAGATTACAGGGTCTAAGAGCTTGTGAAATAATGGAATATTATAACACGAATCACCACTTGCATCCACTCCTTTGGTTAGCATACTAAACTCACGTCGTAGGTCCCCCTCTTCAAAAGACTTATATAAGTCTGGTGTAGGTATAAAAGTACCTGCTCCACCACCATGGAAACTCTTCAGGTTTACTCCCCAGAAATTCACGGTTTGATTCATCATTGCCTCAGAAGTTACAATTAAGCCTTCACCATTCGCTCCATTTCCAAATCCTGATAAATTACCGAACTCAACTAATGATTCTTTAGAGAAGAATTGTCGCCAAGGCTGCTCAAAAGGATTATCATAGGTCTCACTCTGAGTGAATATCTCATAGCCCGCTCTATTTTGTAAAACACTATCTGCAGCAGCCATTGCTAATGAATAATATTTGTGTTCACCTCTTAAAAGTTGACCATTAGAGGTGTATCTCCAACCTGCCATTGTCAAATACACATCTGCTAAAATGACAAATGCAGATGTTCTAGTGAATCTTCCTTTATAAGCTGAGCTATAAGTTTCAGGTAAATACTCTATCGCTTCTGTTAAGTCTCTAACAATGATATCCTCATACACTTCCATTACATCAGCTCTATCAACCGTTTCAAGTGCACTGAATTGGTTCATTGGAAGCGTAATCTTTGGAACATCTCCAAACATCCTCACCAAATGATAATAGTACAATGCTCTTAATACTTTCAATTCTGCAATAATCTCTTTCTTCTCAGTATCAGTCACCATTCCTTCCACTTTCAGAAGTAGTTTAAATATTCTTTTTTCTTCAAGAATCTGTATTTGCTCTTCCGTTAAACCATCATAATTGGGTGGATCTTTTTCGTCTTCCTCTTTTAGTAATTGTACCAACTCCTCTTCAAGCGTTTGCATCTGATGGATCACTTCTATGGAATTGTTGCAATCTGCCACACCTTTCCACAGAGGTGCCCAAATACCGGTATAGTAAAAAGGCTCATCAGGATTGGCTTTATGCAACAAGTAAGTATCCATTGGCCGTGCTAAATTATCTCTTGTGGATTGATCATCTGTACCCGTTTCCCACATCAAAAACCATCTACCATAGAGATTACTTCTTGATACCCAGTTTTCATAAGGTGCGGCAACTAAAGACACTGCCCCTTCATAAGTATTGGGGATGTCTGATTCTAAAACAAATCCTTTTGGATCTTCCTCCAAAAAAGAATCACAACTGATTATTCCGAGCGAAAAGAAGAGGAATAATAATGTCTTATAATATAGTAATGTATCTTTTCTCATGAGTTTATTTAATCGTTAGGTTTACGCCAATAGTATAAGTGATCGGTAAAGGATAGATACCATAATCATGTCCCATTTGAAGTGCATTGTGACCACCAAGTGAAACATCCGGATTATAACCACTATAATTTGTCCAAGTATAAATATCACTTGCCGAAAGGGTCACGTTACCACTGATTTTTGGTAAGTTGAATCGGTACATTAGGTCAATTCTTTTTAATCGAATAAAAGACGCATCCTCAATAAGCACATCACTAAACGGCAATGTAATTTGGTTATTACTGAATAGTGCCATGTGAGTGTTATTGTTTGGATTTTCAGGAGTCCATCTATTGTCAAATAACGCTTGCGTTGTATTATGATTTCCGCCCAAGAATCCTAATTGCCACATGGTAAGGTTGGCCATCTTTCTACCTTGCTCACCCATGATAAAAATTGCCAATGAAAAATTTCTGTATTCAAACTTGTTCTCAATAGACCAAACAAAATCAGGTTGTGCATTTCCAATTACTGTTTTATCGTTAATTGTCAATCTACCATCGCCATCAACATCTTTGTACTTTTGCTGTCCTGGGTGAATTGCCTGTCCTGCTTCATTCTCTTTCCAAGGCGTATACATATCCTGTAGATTTTTATAATTGTAATTGGCTTGTATCAAGTCAGATCTGTATTTACGAGCAGCTTCCTCATTGGTCATTCCTCTAAATTCTTTAAAGTCCTCGTATTGATAAATTCCGTCTGTTTGGTATCCCCAGAATGTTCCTAACTCTTGTCCTACAATCAAGCGTTGAGTATGTCCACCTGTAATCCAAGGATTACTATATCCAACACTCAATGTATCTACTCTCAGAGAGGTAATTGATGTTTTGGCTTGTGTGTATATAATACTCGATGACCACGTAAAATCACCAGCTTCAACGTTTGTAGTATTCAATGCGATTTCTAGACCTTCATTTCGAATAGATCCAATATTTACTAGACCAAACGTATGTCCAGTGTAACCCGGAACGTTGGTATCAATTAATAAATCATCTGTATCCTTAACATAATAATCTGCATTAAGTGAAATACGTGATTTGAATAGGTCTATATCAATACCAAAGTTTGTTTCCTTTGTTAGCTCCCATCTCAGTTCGTCATTTGTAAAAGTAGCTTCTCGTAATGCGTTGTACCTTGCTTTATCTTCACCGAAAATCGCATAACCATTACTGTAAACATCCAATGATTGACCAATACGTCTTGCTTGATTACCATTGGTACCATAACTGGCTCTAAGTTTTAGTAAGTTGATTTCCTCTACGTTTTTAAGAAAACCTTCATTATTCAGTTTCCAAGAAGCCGAAACAGCGGGGAAGTTTGCCCACTTATTCCCTTTGGCAAATTGTGATGCCCCATCTCTACGAATTGAAGTCGTTAAGAAATAACGATTATCATAACTCAAAATCGTTCTTGCTGTAAAACTTAGCATGGTACGTTTTCCATATCCACTTTCATTTGAAAGTTGATCTCTACCTGCACCCATATTATGGAATAGTAAAGCATCAGATGGAAAGTTTTGAGCCTCTTGTGAAGACCAGTTATCATGTGAACTTCTCACTGATGTCATCAATAGTCCATTAATATTGAACTTACCCAATCGATTATTATACCTTAATTGCCCGTCAGCATTCCAAGATGTAAAGCTTGAAAAACGTCTTTTTGCCCAACCGTTGATGTCATCAATTGAATTTCGCCCCTGTCCTCTATAAAAGTTGTTTTCACGATTACCGTTGTTGATACCATATCTTAATGTAGTTGAGAAACCTTTCCCTATATTATAATCCAATGAAAGGTTACCGACTAAGATATTTGTCAAATTTTGCATCGTATTTAAATCGACAAGTTCTAAAGGAGTAGTTCTAAATTCAATTAGATCACCATTCTCAATAAAATTATAACCTTCTTCATCCATCGTTGGCTGCATTCTTAAAGCTTGCATTACCACACTACCTTGCCCTCTAGAGGCATCAAATCCAGTACCTGTGTTTACTTGTCCTGCATCTGAATTGGCCATATAAAGACTTGATGAAATTCTTACTTTATTTGATAATTGAGAGTTAATATTTGCTCTGAATGTCATTCTTTCATAACCAGACTTTGGGATAATACCATGAGATTGATAATAATTTGCTGATCCCATGAAATTAAACTTTTTAGTACCCCCAGAGACACTTGCATTCATATCATAGATATAACCTGTTTTATACATAAGCTTTTGCCAATCTGTAGTAGGTAAGGCGTCATTTCCATAGTAAAGTGCAGAATCAGTATCTGATAATCTACCCGACTCATTTCTTAAAGTTATGAAATCCTTAGTATTAAGTACATCAATAAACATACTTTCGGGTAGTTTTTGAGCACTATATTTTGCATTGACTGTTGTTTTTATATCGCCTAGTTCTCCTTGTTTTGTGGTAATTAAAATTACTCCGTTTGAACCCATTGCACCGTACATTGCTGTCGACGATGCATCCTTTAATACTTCAATTGATTTAATATCAGCAGGGTTGATATCGGCTAAAGCACTTTGACCTCCGCCTCCATTTTGAGCAAACCCCATGTTATCATCTGAATTCATGATCACACCATCAATCACATATAAAGGAGCTGAATTACCACCTAAAGAGTTAAAACCACGAATACTAACAGAAGATGAGGCTCCAGGTTGACCACTGTTGGTCACTACTCTTACACCTGACATTCTACCCTGTAAAGAGTTTTCAAAAGAGGCATTGGTATTCCCTTCCAAATCCTTCGAACTTACTCTGCTGACTACACCGGTTAAGTCTTCTTTTTTGACTTCACCGTAGCCAATTACAATAACTTCGTCTAGTTCGCTTATTTTTTCTTTGAGGTAAATCTTCACCTCTTCTTTCATACTTTCTTTGATGATTTCTTTATGTTCCTCATAACCTATAAAAGTTATAACTAACACATCTCCCACTTTCAAACCTGAAAGGGAAAATTTACCGTCCATGTCAGTAATTGAACCGCCAATAATTTCAGTTCGACCTTCACTTACGACAGCAATTGATGCTCCCGGGATACTTACTCCATCTGTGTCATAAACAATACCATTAATAGAAATATCTTGAGCGTTAGCGAAGCTAGATATAAATAATGTTAATATTAATGGTAGTAAAAAATTAGTAAGTAGTTTTTTCTCTTTCACCATACTTTAAAAAACTTGAATAGATTTTGCTAATCGTTTAGCCAAAATTAGGTAACTCTATGGTAATTTTATTTGCTCTAATATATCATTTGTTTGCAAAAATAGGGTTTTGCAAAGTTTAAACATAATTAAACAATGTTTATTAATACGGCATTAACAATATAATTTGTTTCATAATTTCACTTTATGCTCAAAGTAAAGCATTAAATATTTTAAGACTTCACTATGAGTTTCTCTTAAATTATATTAAATACACGAACCAAAAAAGTTTCGACTAATGTTGGAAATAAAACACTGAAAAGTGTTATGCGACTGGTTTTACATGTTAATTTCATATAATCAGCCTTACGAAAGAAGGAACAAAAAACTGCTTCCTTGTTCCTTACTGCTTTTATCTTTTACCTCATATTATTGATGTTCTCATGAAACTTCACTTTCCATTTTATTTCAGAATTAGTAGTGGATTGAATCACTACCTTTGCTATATCTTTATCGATGTCGACCCATTTTGCCTGTCCTGACGAAGCTTCAATGCTTAAAACACTATAGTCATTTTTAGCAATAACCACTTCATAGCGATCATTACCAATTACAGCTGATGTACCTGACAAAGAAGTCTCTTTTTCATTCCATACACAATCTTTTAGGTCTAACATTCCTTGCATAACATGTCGGTTGGTAGAAATGAATTGTGGATGATTTTGCACGGTGTGAATACTCATCATTCTTGATTCTCCAGGTCTTAATACTTGAGTTAACTGAGAATTCCCTTTTTGTTTACCGATATACTTATCGTTCCAGAAATCATAAATATGATATTCTTTATTGGCTATTAAGTCTATGTTTTTCATAAGTTTAGTAATATTGAAAACTGCTTTTTTGAACAAGCTCCCAACTAGTATGTTATAATACAATACAAATAAGTGCACTGCTTTGTAAACTAAATTATCGTTTACTTTCAAACTTCCTTCTTCTTCATTTTATCTTGAAGCAAAAAATTCAAGGTTTAGAATTCAAAAGCTAAAGGCAAGAGTTTAGTAATTATCTTCTAAAATGCCGTTTATGTTGGGAAATTGCATTGCAACGTCCTCGCGAACCACAATACACTACCATTTATCCTTCATAAAAGGAATTAGAATAATTGATAAAAATTTAGTTTACAGTGTGATTCATTTCATTAAAACTAAAGATCCTACATTGGCTACTTTTAAAATATACATCCCTCTTTCTAAAAAAGGTAATGCGATTGTCATGCTTCCTTCTTTACTTTCAATGCTATCAAAATGGACGATCTGACCCGTAATCGTAAAAAGCTGAACTCTTGAATGATACACTTGGTCTACAAGAATAGTCAATTGTTCTTCTAAAGGATTGGGGTAAGCTACTAATTCTATTTCAAATGTCTTGCTTGTGGAAAAAGTCTTCATTTCTGAATAGCTTGTTGTTCCATCAAAATCAACTTGTTTTAATCGATAGTAAGACAAACCATTCAAAGGATATTCATCTTCTGTTTGATAAGCAATAGATGCATTAGAATTACCAACCCCTTTTACCTTCTTTACTACTTTCCAACTTCTCCGATTCAAAGACCTTTCTACCTCAAAATAATCATTATTGATTTCCCAAAGCGTTTGCCATTTTATAACGGCCTTTCCTTGAATATTTAGCACCTCAAAAGTTCCTAATTCAACAGGCAAGTCTCCAAAGTCATCGACCATTGTAGAGGCACTTGCATCACCTTTTGCATTTCCTCCATAGAATACACTCATTACGGTTACTCCAGGAAGGTGAAGATCTTCGTACGTATCAGACCCTGCCCCGGTGGCATTTCCACCGCCAAAGATGTCATGCTCGGTGGTGTTCTCCGTAAATGAAGGGCTATCATTTGTAGCTCCAATTCCATTGCCCCCATTAAATATGTCAACTGATGGTGAGCTTCCCATGTCTGCATATGAACCAGTATCGGTTCCATTTCCATTTCCTCCAGAAAAAATATCTTGAGAAAAACCAATCGCTATATTACAATTAACTAGTATAAATATACTCACCAATTGTAAAATTACTTTATAAGTCCTCATGGCTATCACTTTCAATAACCTTAATTTTTAGGAGCTGTTCTTACACCTCTACCTCCTACAAAATCTCTTGAACTAGTCGCAGTATCATAACTTTCTCCCATCAATTTTCTGACTGAAACTATCCCATGATCTTCAGTAGTATTAAAACTACCTCCTCTTAATCCTCCAACATCACCGACTGTCATCTGAGGCCAGCCACTTTGAGAGTAGTATCCAAAGTTATCCAATAAACCATCACCGTGAGAACCATCAAAATTTCTTCCTTCTTCTAATGATATACCTACAACCACTTCATAAGCACTACCTGTCAAATCCATAATACCATAATAGGATGCACCTGATTGGGCTCTACCCGAAGTACTTGTAGCATGAATACCTACACGAGTAGGTCCAGTTATAGCCCCGTTGCTTTCTGAGATTGTACAATTCCCTTCAGCGGCATATGTAGCTGATGTAATGTTCTCATTTTCAAGTGTACCTTCTGTAGCGTAAGCAGTTGTATTAATGGTTGTTGTTCCCCATGCATATTCATTGTTTACAGGGTCTAATGTTCCTCTACATGCCTTTTCATATTCTAACTCTGACATTGGTCTTAAACAGGCCCAATCCAAATAGTTATAAATATGAAAATGACTAGAATAAATAAGCGGTAAGTTAGGATTATCAGCACTATAAGTTCCGCCACTTTCACTAATTGTGTTTCTATTTGTACCGTACCACGCCGTCACACGGTTGTTATTCCCTACCTGATCAGAGGTCAAGCTATTCAAAAAGTCTACATATTGACCTTGTGTTATTTCATACTTCATGCAATAGAATCCTTGATAACCTTTAGGAAACGATGCATTCAAATCACCATCCCTGTAGGTACCTGCATTTGAAGAAGTATTGACATAGCATAAGTTTCCATATTCAGTACCCACTGTAATGGCATCTTCTGAAGTCACAACATAAGGTTTGTTTCTTATATTTATATCTCCATAATACATAAAGAAAGAGAAACTCTCATTACCTCCTGTTCCTAAAGAATACCTTCCCTGAGGTACATAAACCATTTCTATTCCATAAACAATTACTTCAAAAGTATCATCATCTCCTTGAGCATCTTCTCCGTATTGCCATTCCAATAAAACATTATAATTGGCTGTACTTTGTGTTTTGGCTGCATTACTATAAACAAATACTCCTTTAGAAAAGCCTGTTCCTGTATCATCATCACTCTCTGCCGTACCTCCACCAGTAACAGTGTGGCCATTCCCATAGCTTAAAGTAGCATGTTGCCAATAATCATTATTTGTATTTCTAAATTTGACAAACAGCCAAACAGCATCCCAATTATTTTGAGCACTTGAAACTCTCCATGAATTGTCCCAGGTCACATCAACATCAATCTGTACCGTTTTGTTAGAAGTAGATTTATTCGTTAAACCATTTACAGTAATCTGTAAATTATTTGCTTCTGTTATATAGGGTAGAAATAGTACTAAAAAATAAAAAGTAGTGTTTTTGTTCATAACGTTAATAAGTAATTAATTCATATAAATTGACTATTGAGCACTTATACATTATCATTTTATAATGTTTGTCAATAGCAATATCCTAAAACCTTTATTAATTGTAACTTATACATCTTTCAAAAAATTGCCCGCATCTTACTTATCAAAAAAGTGTCACTTTTTTAGCAAAAAATGCTAATAATTCTTTGGTAAAAAGGTACAATTCATAAAAGTCATTGCACTTGTATCAATACATATATCCTTGTTGGTCAAAGACTTCAGATAAAATATGTACTTGTATATGTGTTTTGATTATTTCATCAATACTAAAGAACCAATAGGTTGTACTCTTAATACATACATTCCTTTTTGTAATGAAGGCAAAGCAATCTTCACTTTATCCTTCTCACTCTCTATCATTTTAAAGTCAATCATTTGTCCTGTTATTGTAAAGAGTTGGATTCTGGAATGATAAATTTGATCGACAATAATGGTGAGTTGTTCTTGTAATGGATTAGGGTAAGCCAACAATTCTAGTTCACCTGATGAATTGGTAGAGAATACCTCTATTTCAGAGTAACTTGTTGTTCCATTATAATCAACCTGCCTCAGTCTATAATATGAAATTCCACTAAGTGGCGCCTTATCTTGGGTTTGATAACGAATTGTTGCATTTGAGTTACCGTATCCTTTCACCCTTTCGACGGCTTCCCAAGTTCTTCGATTGAAAGACCTTTCCACCACAAAATAATCATTATCAATTTCCCAAAGCGTCTCCCATTTTATAATGGCTTTCCCTCCTTTGTTTGCCACTTCAAAACTACCCAACTCAACAGGTAAATCAGCAAAATCATCTATCATCGCAGCCCCACTAGCATCTCCTCTTGAACCTCCTCCTCCAAAAATTAAGTTTTCAAAAGCAGATGCCGATTCTGAATAAGATCCTTCTGAATAACCTAACGAAGCCCCTCCAATAAATATATCTTCGGGGTCCGTGACTACTACCGAGGAAAGACTGGCCGAAGCTGTTCCCTCACTTTCACCTCCAGCGAAAATACTTACACTTGAAGGTGCACTTTCAGAGAAGCTGGAGAAAGAAATTCCTTCTCCGCTACCTCCTCCATAAATATTTTGGGCCATCACAACATCTATATTGCAATTAACTATATTATATATACATATAAATTGTATAAAGATCTTACCTATTCTCATCGTCATCACTTTAAGAATAATATTAATTACTTGGAGCTGTTCTTACACCTCTACCGCCACATTCTCTATCTCTAGAATCATCATCAAATAATTTAGCCGCATAATTCCTTGTGGAAACTAAACAAAATGTTTTGTTAAAAACATAGGCACCGCCTCTAGTACCATATCCATAATCTGTTCCGTCATCTCCTCCAGTATTTGGCCATGATGAGGTTGAATAATTACCTATATTATCTAATGCACCCGTACCATGTGTTCCATCAAAGTCTCTTGCTTTCTCCAATGACACGGGAACTACTAACTCTAATACATTATCCGACATGTTCATAATACCATAGTAGGTTGCTCCTGAAGAAACTCTATCGGAAGTAGAAGTTGCAAACACTCCCACTCTAAAAGGTTTTGGTGATGCTTCTGTTGTAGCACTAATGGCTACATTACCTGATGTAGTAGAGTAGTCTGAATCCGTCACTGTTACGTTTTCTGTACCGGCATTATCAAAACTATATTCACCAGCATCATTGATATCTGTTGTTCCCCAAGCATATTCACCTTGAACAGGTGTCTGAGTTCCTCTACATGCTTTTTCATACTCCAATTCCGTCATCGGTCTTAAACATGCCCACTCCAAATAGTTGAGTATCTTTCTGATGTTCATTTGTACCTGAGGAAAATAAGGAGTAGAAGAGGAATATGTTGATCCATCAGTGGTGAGGTTATTTCCATAACTTGAAGTTGCATTAATCAAATTGACATCCACTTGTGTACTTCTTAGCATATTTAAGAAATCAGCATATTGCCCTTGTGTGATCTCATATTTCATACAGTAAAATGCTGCATATCCTTTTGGAAAATCTGCAGGAATATCACCAATGATCAAACTTCCTGAATTACCCCCTTCGGTGTGATACAAACTACCATTCTCAGCGGAAACGGTGATTACACCTTCTGAATCTACAAAATATGGATTACTTTTATCATTTACATTATCGTTCGCATACATATAGAATGCTTGAGATTCAGTACTGCCACCAGTTCCCAAATAATAGGCTCCGCTAGGTACATATACCATTTCAATACCGTAGACTTTTATTTCAAAAGTATCATCATCACCTTGTCCATCTTCACCATATTGCCACTCCAACTGCACTTGATATTCTGCTTTACTTTGAGATTTATTGGCTGCACTATAAATAAAAGCCCCCTTAGAAAAACCTGTTCCAGTATCATCATCACTATCAATTGACGCAGTTGTGGCACCTATTGATGAATGACCACTACCATAACTTAATGTAGCATGTTGCCAATAATCTGTCGTAGTGTTTTTAAACTTAACAAATACCCAAACTGCATCCCAATTGTTTTGTGCACTAGAAACCCTCCATGAGTTTTCCCAAGATATATCAAATTGAATCTTAGCAGTCTTGTTGGAAGCATTTGCACTTTCTATAGACACATTCTCTATGAGTAAATCATTTGCATTTGTAAAAAATGGAAAAAGCAGTAAAAATATTAGAAAATAAAAAGTATTTGTCTTGTTCATGTTATTAAGTAATAAATCCAATTTTTGAAATGATCTCTAGTACTTTTAAATCATCATTTAACCCTGATTATGATGGCAATATCCAAAAACAAATATTAACTGTAAATTATACATCTTTCAAAAGTTTGTCCTCATCTTACACCTTTCAAAAAGACCTTTGGTGAATGAAATAGAGTGATTTTGCTTTTTTTAAATGTTTTAAGAATCAATTTTCTGCTAAAAAATAATTGAGCATAATAAAGTTTAACCCATGATAATTTTGAGGTAACGCTCAAATATTTCAATCAACCCACTCTACGTTTTGTTATGTGATGCAATTCTTGACGGAAACATAGATTCAAGCCAAAATAAAATGAGATAGGATTAGGATTTGTGAAATGAAAAATATGAATTAAATTAAATTGACTGACCAATTAATGTGACAAGCGTAAAATAGAACTTTTCATTGTTGGTATTTATAGTGCTCATAACTTAATATACAACCTTTAGCAAAGGATATTTTGTTTAACTTTCAAACAAAAAAACACGAGTCAAACATCTGTCTAACTCGTGCAATAAATAAGGCCGCAACACCAAATTTTAAATATGTAAAGGATTACGAAGAGCTATTACCTTTGTATGTTGAAATCAATTTAATTTGGCAATAACTTATCTGTGGGAACAGAAAATGTTGCTTCCCATGTTTGAGTTTCCGCATTATAGTCCACCTGATAATAGTCATTACCAAACCTTTCTTGATCAAATTCTATAACTTTACCTTCATGTTTAAACGTAATTTTAAAGTCTTTATAGTTGGTGAGGTTCGACACTGTTATGGGTACGTAAGCCAAACCGCTATTGATATTGGCCACTACTTCATTGTCTTTTGCCTCAATTTTTAAAGGATATTGTCTTACCAATTTCCCTTTTTCTACTTCTACCTTCACCCTATTTTGATCCGCTTCTCTGTGCATCAACTTCCAAGTATCTTCACCAGCAAACAAAGCCTTTCTAAACGGTTCGTTCCATCCATAGTAACTTTTTGCTTCTTGAGGAAAAATACACAATTGAATCACCATTTTGATCTTATCACCTTTGTTCAATTGCTTTATTTTTGATGGTAAATTCACCTCCACAAGCGTAACAGGTTCACGTGCTCTTGTTTTACTAGAAGAGAAAGTAGAGAAATGAGGTTTAATCTTTTTGCCTCCTACAGTCGCAGACCACTCTTTCAACACCACACCTTTATTTCCCCAAACACCGTAATTCTTGCTTTCCATGTTTTTGGCTTGATGCATACTGAACCAAGGATTTTCACCCTCTATCACAATATCTTGGTTGGTGTATTGTCCTTCTTTGTGTACATTATCCATTTCATTGATCATGCCATCAGCATTACCCCAAGCTATTTTTCTTTCTACAGAATAAGAGTACGTTTCAGAGCCAAACTGTGCCAATGCAAGACGTTCAAAATCCAATGTTTTATGCACTTCCACTTCCATTGTGAAAATCACTCTTAAATAGTCATCATTTCTCATGATATTGGAAGTCAAGCTATAAGAAGCCTCATCTTTGCTTGTGTAACCTGTATATGTTACTTCAGTTAAGTTCGGACAGTTACGAGTGTAATGTGTTTTGATTCTTTTGATCTTTAGTTTTTGACCTTTCTCATCATAAACACGCATAAAGTCACCTCCTCCCACATTAGGCGTCCAACTCCACTTTTTAGGACCTACTTTACTACCCTCTTCCGTTTTAATTAAAAAGGGTCTTACATCCGTGATTAAAGTATTAGCTTGTCCGCAATCAGGCTCATAACAAATGCTTTCTCCAAAAGCACCCATTGCTGTTTGTTCCCAAAGTTGATGATTACCTACCAGCTTTTTACCCCATCCTGTTAAGGATAGTTGATTGTGGGAAACAGCAGGCAGTTTGCCCCAGAAACCTGAAACTCTTGAAAACTCCAAGTCAACCTTTGTATTTGGAGGCAAACAAACAATGGTATACGCTCTCATCCAAGGACCATGATACTTGAACGTTTTGCCGTTGTGCCAGTTTTTAGAAATTTGTATCGGAATACCTGTAGGGTTTCCATTCTTGTCTCTCAATAAAACTGAAATACCTGTAATATCCCTTACGCCTTTTAATTGTTCAAAAATTAGACGTTGTACTTGTGGCTTATTCGTAGTGTTTTCCAACTGAAGTGCCACCCTTTCCATACCGTCTACGGTTTTCATGGAGTTGTTCAATGAAACGATTGTAGCTTGTTGTTCCGCACTCTTGTTTACTTTTACTGCCCAATTTGGGCGAATCAGATCTTTTGCAGTAATCTTAAAACCATCTTGGTGAAAAACAGACTGAGCAATACGCATCGTTAGGTTAACATCTTTGTTAGAAATTGGTGCTTTTGCGGTAATAACACCTTTTTCTACCTTAATTTTATCTGTATTCTCATTGCTTACAATTTCCCAAGCTTTACCATTTTTTGCTTTTGCAGTGAAATGTCCTTTTTTGTTTTTCACTGAATATTGTTCTTTTGGAAGGTTTAATTCGATTAGTAATTCATATTCCTCTTCATTTACCGTTCCTTCTTCAAACACTAATCTAAAGCCTAAAGCATCTGTCCATGAAGCAATTTCAAAAGACAATTTAACTTCAGGACCATTCTCTAATAATAAATCTGGATAATTTCTTCTTTGGTAAAATTGACCACCCTCAATTAATTCTCCCGCATATTTCAGATCACTCTTCATACGAACTACTTTATACTTTTGCCCTTTGTGTAAGACATAAAGTGATAAAATATCAAAAGGTGTTTCCTGAATTTTGTCTAAATAATCCTTTCCTATTTCTTTTTGATCAATGAGTCTTAATTGCTCTAATTTAAAGTCTTTGTAATTGAAGCTTAAAAAATGATGGTCTGTTTGAAGATGAAAATGAGTATTTTTTTTAATGTCATTTTCGAGATACATAAAAATATTTGTGCCTGCATATTCCCACAACTCCTTTGGTAATTGTGCTAAAGAAGTCAGTGTGGTACATACAAATAAGCAAAATAGAGCTATAATTCTTTTCATTTCAATTTTGATTTGGTATAAAAAATCAACAAATGCTACCTATTAATACTATAAAATATAAGCCCATAGCTAATACTATGAGCTTATATACTAATCCTTTAAAAAACTAGTTCGAGATTGAATTTGAATCTACTGGAATAATCGGTTCGAATGAGATGGATGCTAAATTGATCCAACCTGCAGCGTCATCGCTGTTCAATCTTACTGAAATTGTTTGTTTTCCAGTTTTATCAAAGTTCACGACTCCAATCTTACGATCTTTAAACACACGAATGGTTCTCTTTTCGAATTTATTTTGAATTTGCTTTTTATCACCACTGTAAGTAGGGACAAAATAGTATTCTTTACCGTTGATATTTAATATGCCTTCCTGCATATCTGCCTCTTCATTACATGCGTAGTTCAACGTCACGATGTACATCCCTTCTTGTGGAATATTCACTTCCCACTCTGCTTTACTTCCTTTTTGCGACCAATTTTGAATCGAAGGAACTGCATGCCAATCACCAAAGATTTCCATCCATCTGATTTTATCAGAAGTACAAGCTGTTAATTTTGCTTCGTGAGGTAATAACTTGGTCACTAAACCAGTATTAAATACTTTGTCATCATTCAACTTTGGCTTACCATCAAATTCTACAACAATGACAGAAGCTACTGGATCGGGCATTCTCAATGGGAATGTAACTACAGTTGATGACGATAAATCTGTAGCTGTTACCGCTGATTTATCATCCAAGAAATAAGCAGCCTTCACTTGAGACTGGAATTTAGGCAAATAGATTTTATTATCTTTTGGCCACTCTTTGATAAATAAATACATCTTATTCCCTTTTTGAGTAGCTGCAAATTGTGTCTGACCACCCAAGTACATGGCATCTGTACCATAAATAGCTTCCTTGTATTTTGCAATCCATTTTCCAGTTTCTCTTAAAATCATAGCTGAAACCTCAGGAACTGAACCGTCACCTTTAGGACCAATATTGAACAAGTAGTTACCACCTTTTGAAATCACATCAATTAAACGGTGTGAAATTTCTTTGGGTGTTTTCCAGTTGAAATCAAAGTCACTATATGCCCAAGTATTGTTATGGGTATCACAAGTTTCCCATAACCCTTCTACGGGTTCTGATGGAATCTCATTATCGCCTAACGTTTTGAAGTCACCTAAACCTCTACCAATTCTACTGTTAATTAGACAGTTCGGTTGATACTTATCAACTAAAGCTTTTAATTCTAAAACTTGCTCATGTTTGATCGGACCAGGGGTATCAAAGAAGATACAACCAATATCACCATAATTGGTCACCAACTCTTTCACTTGAGGTAGTGCTTTTTCTTCCATGTATTTTTGAACATTGGCTTCATCTGGGTTAAACTCCCAAGTATTACCAAAGCCGTCTTTCTCATTCCAATCCTGCATTTGTGAATAGTAGAAGCCAAAACGAATCCCTTTTTTCTTACACGCTTTTGCTAATTGCTTTACAATATCTTTTTTATAAGGCGTGTTTGAGATGTTATAGTCACTTGCTTTTGAATCAAACAAAGCAAAGCCATCATGATGTTTTGCAGTCAATACAACGTATTTCATACCAGCATCTACTGCTAATTGAGCCACTTCATCAGCATCCCATTTTACAGGGTTAAAATTGTCGGCCAATTTACGGTATTCTCCAGTCTTGATGGCCGCTCTACGCATAATCCATTCATTAATACCGTAATAGTGTTTACCGTTATGTTCACCCGCTAATTCTGAATATAAACCCCAGTGAATAAACATAGCAAATTTTGCCTCTTTATACCATTGATAATCTTTATCCGTATAATTTGCTTTTTCATCTTCACCCCAAAGCTCATCCATACCCTTCTCTTTTTTCTGACCAATAGCCAAAAAAGAGACAAGAATAAGAGAACTTATTAATAATAATTTTTTCATACTTCGATTGACTTAATGCCTTTAAAAAATAATCACAGTACAATTTTAATTATTTCATTTCTTTCACCTTTGCTTAAATCTTGCATTCGTTTGTACAATTGACATTCAGCAACAAAATACCCCTCAATCTGAAAATAATTATATCACAGCATAGTGCACTGAATTTATCAACCTTAAATAATGAAAGAACTTATGGAGTTACAATTCTTAAAGTTTAGTCGTAATGCCAATGTGACTAAAAAACCTTAAACTAAAAAAAGGAAGAGCTTTCACCCTTCCTTCCTAAAATTATTGTTTCAGTATTCTAAAGCTATCTCCATCTACATTTACCACATATATACCGGGAGGGTAAGAAGTAATGTCGACTTTAATTCTTTGAGACCTTTTCAAAAGTGTGGGATTAATTTCTTGTCCGTAAAGAGTATAAACTTTTAGAATGGTTGCACTTGTAATTTTTGTGCTTTTCACATTGAACATACCATCAGAAGGATTGGGATATACTTGGTAACCCATCTCCAATAAATCATATTTAGAGGTCGGATCTGAAGAGGTTGGAGGATCAATAGGTTCATCAGGAACATTGGAGCAGTCATCAATCCAATTATCCTCACCAATAATTGCTTCTTGATATTGAAACCCTATTGATTCTACGTCTGAAACAGCTACTTTATAATATCCATCTGCATTGTTTTGATTTCCGGCTCTATATAAAACAGTAGCTACCGCCGGAGCAGGGTAACTTTCTCCATCGGGATTATATTCCGACCCAATAAGATTACGAATTTGACACGGTATATAACCAAAGTGCTTTGATTTGACCTGTGCTGTTTCACCATAATAACCCTTCACATTTTTGACAACGCTAGTATTCGCATAATAGCCGGGAGTAATACCTAATGAATCCTCTTTTTTTCTTACATATCCTCTATCAATTCTTGCTGCAAAACCAGTATTTACAGCCTCTATTCCATCTATTTCGATATGTCCGTTTTTGGTAGCATGAGGAGAAATCATCACACTGGCGTTACCATTTTGACAGTACACATTTTTAGCATAAATATCATGATTACCACCTACTTGTAGTTCATTCATCTTCTTCAGCCCTGTTTCTAAACGTAATGTTACGCCACCATCTCCCCAAATATCTTTAAAGAATACATGCCTCAATGCTTGTGATTGGATCAAGCCATATCCGTAATGTGCTTTCTCAATTCTACAATTTCTAATGACCCCATCTTGTGACATTACATACTCTCCATTGTATTTAGAATACCCCATTGTAATGGCTGAAAACTTTGTATTATCATCAATTACACTTGCATCTGCTACGAGGAAATTTCGAGTATTGTACAATGAGATTACTCTTACATTAGGATTTCTTGAGGTACTGATATCAACAGTGAATTGTTCACTCTTTGCACGTATACTAACGTTTTGGGTGAGTTCTCCATCTTTTCCAATATTGAAAATACCAAAATTCTTGTCATCGCCGGGATCCGTAGGGTAGATTGTCGCATTACGGTGAATGACCAAATGAATGTTGGATTTGATATGAATGTTTTTGAAGAAATAATCTCCAACAGGAATGTTAATCCTACCGCCATTTTCAAGCTTGGTCAAGTCATCAATAGCCTGTTGAAGTTTTTCACTATCGTCTTCTGCATCGGTGTTGTTGACATTGTAATCTGCCACCAGGTCTACGGTTCGGCTTACATCGCCGATGTGATCTGTGTAGAAGTCCGTTTCGTTTTGTGCAGAAAGTGTAGCCCATGAGAATAAGGCCACAAAAATTGTGAGTAAAATTCGTTTCATTTCATTTTTTAATTTATGGTGTTAATTAATAATAAGAACTCTGTAAACTGAATTATCACCAACTTCCAATCTTCCTTCTTCTTCATTTTTCCATTGCTGAAAAATGAAGCAAAAAATTTAGGCTTTGAAGTCAAAAGCTAAATTCCATTTCTATCACCAAAATGATTTTAAACTTGCTTTGCTCAAACAAGAAAATCATTTTAACGACTCAATACATGATATTCTTAACGCTTTTTCCCTTCAAGGCCTGTGGGAGTACTACCAAACTAAAAATGGTAGAAAGCTCACTGATGTGAATGTTAAAGGTTAGTGTCATTCGTGTCTTTCAGATCATCAGAAATCTGCTGATTTCTGAATGCTACTAATATTCGAATACTTCGTTTACAATGAACTTAATGGTTTGTGAAGCAATAAAGCACCACTTCCCATCATTCGTCCATGTGTTAATCCATGGGCGAATGATGGGTTGAAAATTATTTATATGAATTGTAGTGTGGGTAGTTTAAAGATTGTATTACAATTTCAAACTATTGTTCGCAGTTTGCTACTTCATCACTTTCATTAATGACTGCTTTCTTTTGATGCGGGAATCCTATTGCTTCCACATTTGATATTTTTACATTATAATAACCATTTGCATTATCTGCATTTCCATCTGCTCTGTATAAAATTGCAGCAACAGCAGGTGCTGGGTAGCTTTCACCGTCAGGATGTGCTTTTGAATGGATCAATGGTTTAGCATCACAAGTGATGTATTTGAAATGCTTCGGTTTCACTTGAGCATTTTCACCGTAAGTCGCTTTTACATTTTTGACAATAGAAGTATTGGCATAATACCCCGGCTTTAAGTTGAGTTTCTTTTGGTCTTTACTTGTATATCCTTTGTCAATTCTCAATGCAAAACCAGTATTTACCGTCTCCACTCCATCTACTTCAATGTGTCCATTTCTGATAGCATGAGGAGAAATCATCACACCTGCATTACCATTTTGGCAGTAAATATTTTTCGCATAAATATCATGATTACCACCTGTTTGAGCGTTGTTCATTTTCTTTAAACCTGTCTCTAAACGAAGTGTTACACCACCATCACCCCAAAGGTCTTTAAAGAAAACATTTTTAAGTGCTTGAGATTGCACTAAACCGTAACCATAATGTGCTTTCTCAATTCTACAGTTTTTCACTACGCCATTATCAGACATCACAAACTTACCATTGACTTTAGCATAACCCATCGTAATAGAAGAGAATTTTGTATTATCATCAATACAATTCATGTCTGCAATCAAAAAGTTATGGGCATTTGTCATGCTGAATACTCTTACGTTTTTATTAGCTACTTTACTGATATCTACCTTGTATTGCCCTTTATCACCTCTCACACTTACATTTTCAACATAGTTGCCTTTTGTTCCGAAATCAAAAACTCCATAATTTTTATTTTTCGGAGGAATAACTGGGTAAATCACGGCATCTTTTGAAATCACGATATGTACATTTGACTTTACTTCAATGCTTCCGAAATAATATTTACCAGCAGTAATGTTGATACGTCCACCTTTCTTCAAAGCCGTCATATCATCAATTGCTTTTTGCAACTGTGCACTATCGTCTCTATCGTCTTTATTGTTCACCTTATAATCTTTTACAAGGTCAACAGTCTTTGAGACTTGATTGATTTTGTCTTGGTAAAAATTGCTTTCTTTTTGTGCAAAAGTGAAGCTGGCACTTACAAGCAAAGCACCTAATGTTACGATAAGTCTTTTCATTTCACGAAAATTTATTTGATTCTAATGAATTGAGCAAAAATGAAGGGCTCAATACAAAAAAAATTAAAGGGCCTTTAGCTCATCAATACATAAGCCGTTGGCATTTAAAGTAGTCACACGAATGGTATTCGCACCTGATTGTAATGTCACATTGATTTCATATTCATTCCAATCTTTTCTATATTTCTCTACTGCCTTCAGGGTCAATTCCTGACTTTCGCCATTGATGGTCAACAGTACTTTATGTTCTTGAATGTCTCTTTTGGATGCAGAGTATCTGATTTTCAATGTATATTCTCCCTCGCTTCCATCATTTTCTTGATACCACTCTATGTAGCCTCCTTGGTTTTTACCGAAATCGATATATCCTTTTCCATTAAAATTAGCGCCTTCAGAAGAGATGGTCACCTGATCAAAAGCGGCATCTTCTGCTTGATCACCACCTGGATTGATGGCTGTGACTACAGGGGCCATTTCAAACCCTTCATCTTCAGCAAAACGCTCATACATACGGAGCACTTCTTTGTTATTAAATAAGACTAATGCTTTAACGGTCGTTCCTAATTCAATATCAAATGACTGATCATATTTTGTAGAAGCAGTTGTGGGTTCGCTTCCGTCAGTAGTATAGAAAACACTAAAATCACCTTCTACACCATTTCCTCTTAATGTCATTTTCTCTACATCAATACTCACCTTCTTTGAGGTCAACAATCTTTTATCTCCCAAGATGGAACCTACAATTACATTCACATCTCCAGAGGCTTCCAAAGATTCAATATAAGCTCTTGTTAAACCATAAAAACCAATACGGTCAGTCGCTAAATAGTGCTTTTCCACATCTACAGGGCTACCATTATCCAATGCTTTTACACGCCCTGCCCCTAATACTTTAAAGAAACTGCGGTTTTCGCCATAAGGGTAAAATTCCCCTTTCTCATCCGTTGTTGTTATTCTCAACTGTACTATATCTTCCTTGGTGTTGCTTAGTGATTCACCATCAATAGACAGTTTTATTTTAGCTGGCTGATCTGCTGTCGCAATGCTTTCTTCTGTTACCACTTTATTGTTTTTATACCCTACTGCTTTCAAGGTTCCTCTTTGATAACCAACCATCCATTGACATTGCATTTTATCCCATGATTTACCCGGCTTTTGTTTTCCTAAAGATTGCCCATTGAAAAACAATTCTACTTCATCACAATTAGAATACACCCAAACTGGAATTTCTACTCCTTTCTCTAACATGGGGTGTGTCCAATGAGGAAGAATGTGTACCATCGGTTCGTCCGTCCATTGTGATTGGTATAAATAGTAAAGGTCTTTTTCAAAATTGGCCATATCAATAGCTCCACCCATAAAGGATTTGAAAGGCCATCCGCCGTGTACAAAAGTAGCTTCACCAATATAGTCGTGACCCGTCCAACGGAATGATCCTGCATAATTTGGCATGTCTCTTAACTGCTCAATATTTTGTCTTGAAGTCAAACGTACCATAGCGTTATCATAACTTGAATTGAAAAGCTGTTTGTAATTCGCTTTCTTAGCAGAAGTGGTCCAATCATATGTAAAAACCTCTTCTTCTGTCAAGTCGGGATATTCATAAGGTTGATGACGCACACACGGATAACCATCTCTGTACCATGTCAATGTTCTGTAAAAACCTCTCACTTGGAAAGTGTGCGTATTTTCTGTACCGATAAATACTCTGTCCTTTTTTAAGTGATCAAAGAAACCTTTTCGTTCACTGTGGCCATTCACGCCAAAAACATCCATATAATCTGAACCTGAGTGCCCTGAAGTAACAGGTCTTGTATTATCCAATTCATGACATCTTGCCACCAATGCTTTTGCCGCTTCATCCCCTCTTGTTTCATTTCCTACGGAATAAATAATAATGGACGGGTGATTTCTGTCTCTCTTGATCCAATCCGTCACATCCTTGTTCCACCATTCCTCAAAATAATGTGCTCCATAATCGTTCATGGCTTTTTTATGCCAGCCATCAAAGATCTCGTCCATCACAATCAAACCCATCTCATCACACATATCATAAAACTGAGGAGTCTGAGGGTTGTGGGCTGTTCTGATGGCATTGACACCCATCTTTTTTAATTGCTCTAAACGAAAACGTAAAATCTTATCCGGCACCGCCGCTCCCAAGGCTCCTGCATCTTGGTGATTACACACACCTTGTAATTTTATATTTTCACCATTGATCCAAACACCCGTTTCCGGTTTCCATTCCACATCCCTAACTCCAAACTTAGTCGTATAAACTTCTTCCGACTTCTTTAATTTAACTTTTGATACTGCTTTGTATAAATAAGGATTTGATGTAGACCAAAGCTCAGGAGCATCAATTTGCATTTCCTGTTCCAAAGTCACCAGCTCATTTTCCATTAAAGAGAACTTTTTGGATGCACTCGCCACTACATTTCCTTCTTGATCCACAATGTCAGTCGTCAATGTTCCTTTGGCCTTCTTTAAAGTTTCATTCTTGATTTCTGTGGCAATATTTATTGTATTTTCGGCTGTTTTAATAAAAATACCGCTCGTAGGAATATTCACTTTTTCTTTAATATCAATCCACGTATTAGCATAAATACCCGAGCCTGTATACCACCTTGCAGAAGGCTGAGCATCATTGTCTACACGAACGGTAAAAGTGATGGTTTTAGCATTTTCTACTTCTTCAGAAATATCATAATCAAAGGAAATCCATCCATAAGGGCGGTTTCCTAATTTACGTCCATTGGCCCAAACAGTGCTGTTCATAAATACACCATCAAATGCAATACGAACTGCTTTTCCTTTCCACTCTTCCGGTACTTCAATAGTTTTTCTATACCAACCAATTCCGGCAGGAAGATAACCACATTGTCCACCCATAGGGTGCTTTTCATTATATTCTCCTTCTATACTCCAATCATGAGGCAGATTGAGTTCTCTCCAATCTTTATCATTGTAGTCTGAGAATTCTGCTCCTCTATGTTCCTCCAGTTTAAACTTCCAATCTTTATTAAAATTAAGTCTTTGCTGTGCTGTTAATTGCAGGGCTGAAAAAAGTAACCCCAGTATAAGTAAATACTTCATTTGAATTTCATTTTTATGTAATTGAAGTTAGGGTTCGTGCAACATACTTTCACCATTGCTATATAACCGATAAGTGAGCATGATGCACGAAATACTAAATGCCCTCAATTACTACCGCCTTAGTACCAACACAAAAGTCTTTTTCTTTTCATAAAAAATTGAACCTCTGTGTATATAATGTGTACCTACAGAGATAAAACACTGAAATAGTGATCATTAACACCCTGTCAATTTTCTTTCATAGTTGTTTCAAAAAACGTATTGAGACACTCTGAAAACCAATGTTTTTGAGGAGGGAAGAATGAAGAGGGCATGTGGTTTTCAGGTTGGTTCACTTGGGCTTTGCAATACATCCTCTTTTCGTATTTTTTCATTCACAATTACGTGCACCTCGACTAAAGTCTTGGGCTAGTGATATTGACTCCAACAACACTGAAGTATTGTTTACATTTTTCAACCTTCAAGGTTTCAGTCTTGACAAGGTTGAGCTATCACCTGCCAAGGTTTTAAATATAGTGTACAAAAGAAAAGAGATGATAAGAAAACCTATCACCTCTCGAATACTTATTGTTGAATATTAACTGTGTTTTGAAGTTTTTTTATATGAAAATGGTTTTTATGATGGAACGTAAGACACAAAGCATTGCGTTTCTACATTGGTTACCTATCCTATCAATTGAATTGAGAAGATAAAATTGAAAGGATACTGCTCTTTAGAGCCACAATGCCTTGTGGCTTACGAAACACTTATGCCTTTTAGACTATACCCTTTCTTCGTAGACCCATAATTGAAATTATGGGCTTTTGGGAGGCTACCTCATTTTACATACGTTACCGTTAAATTTGATCTGATAATTAATTAGAATAACTATATCGTCTAATTTTTTGATAACAACCATCAATTAAGAGAGCTACCCAAAAGCCCATGACTTCAGTCGTGGGTATTAAGAATTGTAGTTTTTATTTAATTCCTTTAGCCTTTGCCTTCTTTTTATTCACTTGAAATAGGTGGCTATTTTTTGGCGTTACCTCTTTCCATCCGGCATACACTTCATTTTCCCATTCCAATAACGCTTCCTTCATTTTTGATGCTCTTTTCGTTTCAACATCAATTTGATTGTGCTCTTCGGAGATGTCCTCTACAACATTGAACAACTCAAATTTTCCAGAATGATATTTCACCAATTTCCAATCCTCTTGCATGATGGCTGCATACTGATCTTCGTAGCTTCTCATAAAATAAAGGTTTCTCTTCTTCATGCTTTTTCCTTTTAAAGCAGGCATCAAACTCTTTCCTTGAATGTTGTTGTCTTTGTAAGTTTGCCCCGAAGCGATTTCCATTAGTGTTGGAAAAATGTCTATCGTTTGAATGGGTTTTGAGTATTCTGTTCCTGCTTTAGTAACGGATGGATATTTGATCATCATCGGTACTCTAGCCCCACCTTCTCCTAAGGTATTATGTCTTTTTCCTCCTGCTAGTGGTGTATTTTCAAAGAAGCTCCCTTGATCTGAAGTGATGATGACTACTGTATTTTCGTCCATCTTCAAACGTTTTAAGGTCTTCAAAATAGTACCTACCGATTTATCCATGCTTTCTACCATAGCGTGATATTCTGCATATTTTGGCGACATTCCTTGATCAATATATTTCTGTACCAATTCCTTTTTTCCAATATGAGGACCGTGTACAGTATAGTACCAAAGGGTCATCATAAAAGGTTGTGGTTTATTATAATTTTCCAAGAAATGTACTGCCGTGTCAGTCATAACTTCCGTAAGGTAAACATCTGGCTGATCATTGAACTCTTGGTAAGCATTTTTGTCTTTGAAGAATGGAGCATAATAGCTTTTCGGGTGACCGAAATTACTGACGCCAATTTGCTCATCGAACCCTTGGTGAATAGGGTGAAAAGTTTCATGTCCCAGATGCCATTTTCCTAAAAAGGCGTTGTAGTAGCCATACTCTTTCAACTTCTCTGCATAAGTCACCTCTTCTAATGGCAACCAGTTTCTTGATCCTCTTTTGGCAGGGTCAATCGACCATAAACCAAACTCTTTTGTATTACTTCCATCAGGCATTTCGTGCCCAATATGACGAGGCATTTGTAAGCGTGCCGCTTCCTTTCCAGTCAATAATGAGGCTCTACTCGGACTACATGTAGGAGTAGGAATATACGCTCTTGTAAACTCCAAGCTTTCTTTTTTGAATTGATCCAAATGAGGAGTAACAAATGATTCATTTCTATAGCCCACATCTGACCATCCGTAATCATCCACAAATAAAAGTACAATATTAGGTTTCTCTTGTGCCATTACTGATGACATCGCTCCTATGCATAGAAGTAAAAGTAATCTGATTTTTTTCATTACCATTTCAGTTTATTATTTCCTTACAAAATTGAGGACAAACTGTTGTTTTAGATGTGTATCAGCATGTAAATAGTGTATCTACAAGTGTATTTCCAAAAGTTTTTGAGATATCATTTCTACCCAATATGTATCCATCAAACCAAAGACTTTAATTCTAATCCTTTTTAGGGCTTACTTTCAAGCTTCTTTCTTCTTCGTTTTTTTGAAACAAAAAGAAACAAAAAATTTAAGTCTTTGAAGTCAAAAGCTAAATTATTCTCTAATTACAGAGACAAACTGTTTTAAAAAGCAAATTTATATTTAGAATGTATTACACACATCATTTTCTATTCTCAAAGAATTCACTATTTTCGCCACCAAACTAATAACAGTGTACTCGATCCGTATTTTTATACCCTATCAACTGCACTGATTGTATCTAACTTAAAACTTCTTTTCATCTATTTAAATTAAAAATTTATATGTTACAAAATCAAATCAGTCAATAAAAACTATACTTTTTAATAACAGCTTTCACAAATAGTAGGTATTTCGTGAAAGCATATCAGCAAGAAACTACAACAAACAAAGTTTATCGTCTCCATTCAAATTAAATAATCGTATTACATTAATCATTATTTCGTTACTCAATGGTAATTGGTTATTAATATTCATTTTTTTAAGTGAAAGAGCTCAATGAACTTATTTCTTGTTACCATTTTGTTGATTAACTAAATACACAAACAATAAGTAAAGTGTCATACGATATTTCACTACAACTAAGTCATAGATCGTTGACATCATTCTACTACAAAAACTTCAACAACAAAATCAAATGAAAATACATTATTTCACTTGCATTTTATTGCTATTCAGTAGCTCTCTAATTGCACAAACCATTACGGGTAAAATTGTCGGAGCTAAAAAAAATGGTATTTCAGGTGCCAATATTGTCAATAAAAGTACTGGTTATCATTCCCACTCAGATCAAAACGGGGAATTCCAATCCAAAGATTGTACGCTTGGTGATACTCTTCAAGTGTCTATGGTGGGGTATTTTACACGTCAAGTAGTTTTGGAGGACTTGAATCAATCACTTACAATCCTTCTAAAAGAACAAGTATTGAGTTTAGAAGAAGTAAGTATTTCATCTAAGGTCGATGCTCACCATATCTTAACTGATGTGGATATTCAAACGACTCCTGTTAATTCCTCTCAAGATATTTTAAGAAAAGTCCCAGGGATTATTATTGGTCAACATGCTGGAGGCGGTAAAGCCGAACAAATCTTTTTGAGAGGTTTTGACCTAGATCATGGTACGGATATTAACATTACTGTTGATGGTATGCCCGTCAATATGGTCTCTCATGCACATGGTCAAGGGTATGCTGATCTTCATTTTGTGATTCCGGAAACCGTAGAAAAAATTGACTTTGGAAAAGGTCCTTATTACCAAAAAAGAGGAAATTTCACTACGGCAGGCTATGTAGACTTCAGAACTAAACAAAGATTGGACAACAGCACTTTGAAGGTAGAAGCTGGACAGTTTGAGACGTACAGGCTTCTAGGGATGTTTAATCTGATGGAAAGCGAAAAACAAAATGCTTATGTTGCTACAGAATTCCTTTCTACGGATGGATTTTTCGAAAGCCCTCAAAACTTTAACAGGATCAATGTTTTGGGTAAATATACCAGTCAACCCACAAGTAATGATCTTTTAGGCGTCACGTTTTCTTATTTTGACAGTAAATGGGATGCATCAGGACAAATACCTCAACGTGCAGTAGATTCGGGCTTAATTACTCGTTTTGGAGCGATTGATGATACAGAGGGTGGAGCCACTTCAAGAAGTAATATCCTTGTAGATCATAGCAAGATTATTGACGAAAATTCATCACTAACAAGTAAAGTGTATTTCAGCAAATATGATTTTGAGCTGTACTCCAATTTTACCTTCTTCCTTGATGACCCTGTCAATGGTGATCAAATTAAGCAAAAAGAAAGTAGAAATATTTTTGGGGTAAGCAGTGAATACAATAAGTCTTTTACTACCAATGCATTTAGCGGAAGTTGGCAAGCAGGCATTACATTGCGTAATGATCAGAGCATTGACAACGAGCTTTCACATACTGCCAATAGAACAGAAACTTTAGAATATAAGAAACTTGGAGACATTAACGAAACCAATGTTGGTGCCTATGTAGGAACATTTATTGACATCAACAAATGGACTTTCAACCCTTCAGTCAGAGTGGATTATTTCAATTTCCAATACAATGATAAACTCGTAACGGCTTACCAAACATTAGCTGAGAAAAAGGCCATTGTCAGTCCAAAATTAAATGTTTTTTATAATGCTACCAACGAACTTCAACTGTACCTAAAATCAGGAAAAGGATTCCATTCTAACGATAGTAGAGTTGTTGTAGCCGAACAAGGTTCAGAGATTTTGCCTGCTGCTTATGGTTTTGATGTGGGATATATCTGGAAACCTACTCCTAAGATGCTGTTGAGCATGGCCTATTGGTATTTGTATATGGAGCAAGAATTTGTATATGTGGGTGATGCAGGTGTTGTTGAACCAAGCGGAAAAACAAAGCGTCAAGGTGTGGAATTAAGTTATCGCTATCAGCCATTATCGTGGTTATTTTGGAATGTAGATGTCAACTATACACATGCCCGTGCCATTGATGAGCCAGAAGGAGCCAATTATATTCCTTTAGCGCCTGATTTCACATTTATCACTGGTCTGAATTTTCAATTTAAATCAGGGGTATATGGTGGTATTAATGTCCGTCATATTAATGATCGTCCAGCAAATGAGGACAATTCAATTACAGCTCATGGGTATACCGTAACCGATATGAACTTGGGGTATAAAATGAAGAAAATGAGCTTCGGAATTCAGATTCAGAACCTGTTTGATGTTGAGTGGAATGAAACACAATTTGCCACTGAATCCAGATTACAACATGAAACAGCACCTGTAGAAGAAATACATTTCACGCCAGGTAATCCTTTCTACTTAAAAGGGATGATTCAATACAATTTCTAAGACAGTTTATTGATTTCACATTGTTAAATAATAGCGTTCTGATCATCATTTAGAGGAGTTGGAACGCTATTATTTCATATCATCAATTTTTCGATTCTTTTATTGTGATTACTTGACACATTAAAGCTTAAAAAAACTTCAATATGGCATCTGCCACTAATGGATGTCCAAATTCATTGGGATGATTCACTTGTGACATCAATGCATCCAATGCTGTTCCTTGTTTCACTTTCTTTCTGAAAGCATCATAACTGTCCACTAACCCTACTTTATGTTTTGACGCTAAATCAATAATCTGTTGTCTATGTTGAGCCAATACCGTTTCGTCAGATTGTAAATCATAACGTTTATCTGGTGTTGGTGTCAATAATATGACTTTGATATTTCTTTCCTTCGCTTTGATTATCATTGATTCCCACGCTTTATAGGTCGCTTTCATATCTAAAGAAAGGTCGTTTAGCGCGTAATCAATAAACAAAACATCAGGTTTGTGTATTAATACATCGTCTTCAAAACGCTTTGCACCACGAACGGAGTTTTCACCGCCAATACAGGTTTTGATGACATTTACCACTGCATAAGGATACTTTTCTTTTACCTTTCCCAATACCAAATTCGGATAAGCTTCCATGGTTCTGACACTAGGAGTATTAAAATAGCCGGCCGGAACGGAATGCCCATGAAAAACCAAATTAATAGCTCTGTTGTTAGGCCAGGTTTTTACTAACTCTTCTTTGACGTCATCAATGTAGTTTTTCTCATCAACCAAATGTGGTTCACCTATAAAGGTGAACCAACTTAGAAGAGTAAAGGATAATAGTTTAGTTAAATACATTTCTTCAATTATTTAATCAATGATTCTTTGACTTCCCCACCAATTATTATTAGGGTCAAAATCATCACTCAACATTTCTAATCTTTTTTCTTCGAGAATAACTTTTCGATCTACCCCCACTCTTTTCAAATACTTCTGAGCATCCGCTTCTGAATATTCAGGGTCTACTGTTGGGTATTTTGCATTGTGTTGTTTTAGATAATCAAAAAGTTCTTTGTTAAGCGATTGCCCTACTTTTTCATTAGAGGCGTAAATGTCATTGCTTTCTCCTGCATCTTTTGAAAGGTCATAAAGTTCGTCATGACTATCTTCATAGAAGTGAATCAATTTCCAGTTCCCTTTTCGAATTACTGATACAGGTTTCCCTCCTTGATTTCCATAGTGTGGGTAATGCCAAATTAGAGGACGTTCTTCAATTTCTTTTCCTTCCATTAATGGTACTAAACTCACCCCATCAGAATGTTCTTCCGGTAGTAGATCCAACCCTGCTAAATCTAAAAGTGTTGGATAAAAATCTGTACTAATTACTGGAGTATCATTTTTCTTACCTTTTTGATTCATCCAAGGAACTTTCATTAGGAATGGAACTCTTAGACCACCTTCATATTGGTAGCCTTTACCACCTCTTAGAGGTAAATTTGAAGTGGACCAAGAATCTCCAGAAACTACACCTCCATTATCTCCTGTAAATACGATAATGGTATTTTCTGCTAATCCTAATTCATCTAAAGAGGATAATACATTACCAATCGCTTCATCCATCGATTCTAAAAGTCCTGCATAAACAGGGTTGTCTTGTTGTTGACGCATAGGAAGTACTTCTCCCATTTTGTATCCTTCTTCGGCAACGCCCGCTTCAACAGCTTTATCTTTGTATTTTTTCCATTTTTCTTCAGTGGTTTGTATAGGGCTATGCACTGCATAGAAAGATAAACAAGCAAAGAAAGGCTTCTCTTTGTTTCCTTTCATAAATTGAATCGTTTCATTGGCAAGTCGCATGGATAAGTTTTCACCTTGAGGGCCGTCTTCTAACTTAGGGTTATTGTAAGGAGAAAAATAACCGCCATGTGGACTACCCACATCGTATCCTCCAATATTGGTATTGAAACCATGATCTTCGGGTAATGAACCTTCTCCACCTACATGCCATTTTCCTGCAAAAAATGTTTCATAACCTTGATCACGAAATGCTTCAGGCATGGTAACAAAAGATGTATCTAGTTTATGTTCATATTCTGGAGGTAACAATTTTGTAAACTGTTTTGCTCTTCGCCAACGTTCTCCTGACGCTGCACCAATCCAATCGGTCACCCCATGGTTCGCAGTAAATTTACCGGACATAATACTTGCTCTCGATGGACTACACACCTGACAAGAAGCATACCCTTGATCGAATTGGAAACCTTCTGACGCTATTTGATCAATATTTGGCGTTTCGTAATATTTTGAATTGGTTGTTGATAAATCATGTGCACCTAAATCGTCTGCAATAATTACAAGTACATTAGGTCGTTTTGACTCTTGATGTGTTTCTTTTGTCAACCCTGCTTTGCATGAAAAAAATACAACAGGTAAAAAGAAATACGCTAATATTTTAGTGTAATAAGATAACTTCATAATTTTTCATTTCAGAAAAGTGACTAATCAAATTATATTGATTAACCACTTTGTTAGTTTAGTTATTATTGTGCCTTGAACGATTTTTTGAAATCGTTGAATGACATTTCAAAAGTTGGATTGAACTTAGAATTATCGCTCATGTAATCTAACAAACTTGTTCTTAGCGCTTGAGCTACAGGTCGCTTTCCTAAATTCGTATGAAGGTCAATTGATGAGAAAATTAATTTTCCTTTCCCTACCTTCATTTCAATCACATTGCCCATGTGTCGGTTTTTATAGAAGTTATCTACAACCGTTACAATTGGAGTGATTGTATTGTCTCCTAAATCCAATGATTTCGATTGTTTACACAAGTCCCACCATTGCCAATTGGTATGAAAATCCGTTGGAAAGTGATTGAACGCATCATGTTCAGGATCCATTAAAAGTCCCATTGTACCAGGCTGATCAGGGAAGTGAACGGGGCTCCAGAACACAGAAACGAATTTTCCTTCTATACCATTGATAGTTTTAATGGAAGGAGTAAAAAGTACTTTCTTTCCTTTAGCTAATGCTTGTTGAGCTCGTCCCCAATCTGAAGTAACAATTGCATCTGTTTTAGGATCTTGTTGTTTTGTTGGATACACCCAAATCGACCAATTATTGCGGTATTGTGTACCTTTTAAAGCTACTTCAATTTTTAACTCTGTAGGCTCATTAATTTCACTTAAAGAGAATTCGATATCACCTAAAGTATTAAATGTACCTTGACTAATATTGTCCTTTGTAACAGTACCATTTTTAACCACTTTTTTTGTTGTCTTGTTTATTGCTTTCCATTCAAAAACAGGGTTTTTCACCTCTTTCCAGTAGTTGGCTACTTCCACTTTCCCTTTAAAGTTTTCGCCATTTGTATAAACTGCTTTTGGGAAAGAAAGTAATGGTACTAACTCAGAGCAGAATTGTCTAAATTCAGCACCCGAAATAATTCCTTTAGAATCCCAGAATGCATCCAATAAACCAACCAATGCTGTACCTTGACCAGGGAAATCGTGTAAATCCAATAATTGGAAACCTGTAATTGCAGGGGTCTTAATTGCTCTTTCGATTTCTTCTTTATATAAGATTTTGGCTAAATGTCCTGAAGCTTCTAAATACTTTTGAGCTAAATCTAATCTCCCTTTTTTCTCAAGATCATTTTTTACAATACTGAAGTTATTAGGAACTAAATTACCAGTATATTTTTTGATTTCCTCCATATTAGGATATACAGAATATTGACCGATCTCATGTTGGATTACTGGAACCTCAATAAAGTCCATATTCGCTTGATAGTTCTTATCAAAAGTTGGTGCATATTTATCAAAAACACCTTGACCTCTAATCCAACCTTTCTTGGTCCATTGAGAAATCCAGAAGTCATCTACTTTCTCAGGTTCAGTACCATGTGGTTGTTCAAATGAGAAACTTGAAGTTGTAAATAACCTTCTTTGATCCGTATTTTTTAGGTCTTGAACTAATGTAGTTAGAGATTCAAAATCACCTTCTAACTCATTACCCATGGACATAAAGCAGAAAGAGGGGTGGTTACCAAATTCTTTCAACATTTTAAAAGCTTCTTCTCTTTCCCACTTCACCATTTCCGGGAATTTTCCATAATCTAAACTCCAGTTTGGTAATTCTACTTGAATATAGAAGCCCATGCTATCAGCCACATTAAATGCTTCTTCAGGAGGACACCATGAATGGAATCTTAAGTGGTTCAATCCATATTCTTTTGAAGTATTGAATACTTTGGCCCAACCCGCTTTGTCCATTGGAGGATGACCTGTCAATGGGAAGATAGCACACTCTAAAGTACCTCTTAGGAAAATACGGTGCCCATTAAGCATCAAATTATTGTTATTTGTTGAGATTTCTCTAATTCCAAAATTAGTCGTATACAATAATTCATCTCCTTTTACAGCTTGTAAAGTATAAACATTCGGATCAAATTCATCCCAAGTTTTAAAGTCTCCTGTTACCTCTACTATCTCTTTATCTGTTCCTGTAAACTCACCTTTTTTAATGGTTTGTCCTTGAGCATCTGTAATAATATATTCTAATTCATCTTTATTTATTCCATTACTACTAACTTCAAAAGTGATACTCTTATTATTTACATTTGGAACAACAGTAATATTTTCTAATTCATATTCACCTACAGGTATTAATTTAAAATCTCCTAGGATTCCATTCCATATAATTTGTGTTGTATTGGTATAAGCATGGGCAAAATCAGGTACTTCTTTCTCATCTGAGAATAAATGATGCAATCTGCTATTATCAATGCAAATTGTAATCTGATGCTTGCCTGGCGTTAATTTTCCTAGATCAATTTTGTGCTCACCAATTAAGCTATTTTTCGACCCTTTTAATTTTCCATCTACATATACATCTGAAGTCCAAATCACTCTTTCCATTAGAATTGAGACTGATTTTCCTTTCCAATCCGATGGAACTTCAATTTCTTTTTGATACCAAGCCGGTCCTATATAAGAGCGTTCTCTCGACAGCTGATATAAATTTTCTTGATTGACTTCGTCTCCTAATTCTGTTTTTTCACCAATTCCTGCATCATCCAAAGTGGAAGGCAGGTTTATATTTTTTGTATTCTTAAGGTCCGTTAAAAACCATTTTTGATCTTTCCCTACCTTGTCATAATCTAATGCCACTTTCCAGTCTCCCGCCAGAGAAAGTGTCTCCTGCTTGTATTGCTTATTGCCATCACAACTAAAAAGTTGTAATGACAATAGAGCAATAATTAAATAATTGATTGGTCTCATTTTCTATCTAATTAAACACTTTCTTCTACTTGTTCTCCATTCATTTGAGCATGAAGACGAGCTCCGTAATGATAAGCATCTGTATCCAAAATAGTCTTGAATGAAGCCTCTGCTTGTTCACCTTTTGCTAATCCTAAATTACCCAAAGCAATTAGGTAGTGACAGTGTAATTCATGTCGAATTTGTAAGTCTTCTTCAAAGATCAATAAATCTGGAAGAGATACCGCGAAGTAATCCATTTTGAACGGCACTTGTAATTGCTCCTCACCATAGTTCACCAACTTATTGAAGCGTTTTTCTGCCTCAGCTGTATTATTTAGCTTGATTAACGCCATTGCTTGATAGAAGATCTTATCTGGCTGTTGATCATTATAATACATTGCAATTACCGGCTCACTTAATCCAATTGAAGCAAGTGTCCAGAATTTTTTAGCATTATCAAGATCACCTAAACCTTCGTAAGCACAACCCATCCAATAGTTAATGTCGTTTTCTTGTGTACCGAATAATTTACCTTCTCCTAAGTTTTCAGGATATTTTTCAGTGGCTTTTAAGAACTCAATTGCTTCTGCAAATTTACCTTCTTTAATGGCTACTTTAGCTAATTCAATGTTCGAAATCAGATATTGACCAGTCACTTTACCTTCACCACCTTCCCATGGATGGAACTGTCTGTTCATGATCAATTCAAGTGCTTCAGCATATCTACCAAGCACGTTTAGAATCGTCAATCTTTCTAAGTAAAGATCATCTCTTTGCTCTACAAGGCTAAGGTTTTCTTCAAGTTTCTGTAATCTGAATTCAGGTGTATGGTTGAGTTTTTTATACAATTGATCCAATTCCATAAATACTCTTGCATCGGTCTTATCTAATTCAAAAGCAGTTTCTAAAGATTGAAGTGCTTTCTTAGACTCGTTTAATTTATTGAAATAACCTAACGACAAGTTTCTATGTACTGTTGGGAAATTGAAATCGATATCTCTTGATTTTTCTAAGCAAGTCATAGCATCATCATACTGACGGAATGAATACCAGATATTGCCTAAGTAGTACCATGCTTTAGCATCAGAAGTATTCCACTTTTGAGTAACTTCCTGAAGAACAACCAATTCCTCTAATTTGTTAGGGAAACAATAATCAGCAGGCTGTTGTGATGCTTTTTCAAGTAAAGTTTGAGCTAACTCTGTATTACCCAAAGCCATATGGTATGAAGCTTCAAAATACAATGCCATAGGGTAAATTGCTCCCTCTTTATTCGTGTGGATTGAAGTTAAAGTACATGCATTCTTGTAGAAACCAGCATTTGCATAATCCAATGAGATTTCGATAAAGTTATGTACATTATCTCTCATCAAATCGACCAATTGATTCTTCACTGCTACATCGAAAGTCAACAAGTACTTTTCGTATAAAGCACCGAAGTTGAAACGGTCCATTCTAAGAGATTCTTCTACTAAAGCTAAAGCCTCATTCGTACGCCCCACCTCTCTCAATAACATGATTTTTAGGTGACGTGCTTTATGGTTTAACCAGTTTTTCCAAAGTGATCTATCCACTAAATCTAAAGCTTTGTCTAAATCTCCTCTTTTCGCATCGATTTGAGCACATTGGAAGAAACCACTGTCTTGCCAAGCACCATTCCAAGTGGCTTTAAAGAAAGAACCGTAAGCTTCATCTTCTTTTCCTTGGAACCTCTGACTTAGACCCAAGTTGAATAATGGTTCACCATCATATGGGTTAGGATTTCTTTCCGTAAGTGTCTCAACCGCAATTTTTAAATACTTTTCTGCCTCTGCAAACTTACCTTTACGGATTAAGTACAAGCCCATAGCATTGTTATTTTGAACACTTGACGGCTCTCTTCTTAATGCTTCTAAGTAATAATCTGTAGGATTATAAGTGGCGTGACGGTATTGCTCTAAGTGCAAACCTCTTAAGTAAAGTTGTTCGATAGAATCAATATCTTCTGGATCTTTTGCTGGGTTGGCTGATTCAGGTACTTCTCTATCTGCTGCGCTTCCATCCAATTCGAAGTTGACTAGCTCAATGCCTTTTTCAGTAAGTACTTCTACTTTGATATCTTCTAACGCGATTAACTCCCCAATAGACTCTTCAAAGCTCATTTCAGGAGAAAGGTCTAAAGTATACTCTTTCACTACCTTGTCTTTGCTACTTACAATGATCTTCGCATTATTGTACACTGAAGTAACATATACTCTTACCTTCGTTTTACCGTCTTCTTCTTCCACATTGATCATTGCCTCCTTAGTCGCATTTTTCACTACGCCAAGGTCACGGTATGGCATAAAATACTGTTTGAAGCTCTTCTCCTCATATGGTTGTAACCAAGTAAAATCAGGTTGATTGTCTGTATATACACCACACATTAATTCGATGTATGGACCATCTGTATCTGTCAAGTTTCTATCCCATGCTCTACCGAAATCACTATGTCCCCAAGTCCATTGTTTCTTACCTGGTGATTGGTGATGGTCTGCCACGTGAAGCATACCGCCTTTCGAATCGTTTTCATAGCCACCTACAAAGTCATACTTTGAGTTTACTGCCATGTAACTTGTTGGAACAGGAATGTTTTTATATTTGGAAATATCTACTCCCGCAGAGTAATCTACTTTGTAATAAGTTCCTTTTGCAATTGGGTATTCAGATACATCTCTCTTACCGTGATCAAATACTGCATTTACATCTGGTGGGAATACCGATTGATAATCGTCGTTTACTTTTACGGCTGGATTGGCCCACCATAAAAATGTTTGCGGTTGAGATGTTCTATTATAAAGTTTAGCATGAATCTCTAAGTAAGCCTTATCAGGATGTAACGTAAACCCTGCCATACCTTTAGTACGGAACATTCTTTCAATCTCACTACACCATACTGTCACACTTCCGTCTTCGTTTTCTTCGATTAAAGAGTCTACTTTATCATAAGTAGTTGGACGGTGATGTTGCGGCCAGTTGAACTCAATACCTCCAGAAATCCAAGGTCCTGTAAGTCCAACTAAAGCAGGTTTAATTACTGAATTATAATATACAAAGTGACGCTCTTTTACTTTGTCATACGCCATTTGTACTCTACCTCCAAGCTCAGGAAGGATCATGATTTTGATATACTTGTTCTCAATGTAAACAGCATTCCAATCTTTGTCTTTCTTCTCGTCCTCAATCTTCTCAATTACAGGGTAAGGATACACTACTCCACTACTTCCTTGGTAAACTCTTTTCTCTAAGAAAATAGGGTTCTTTTCTGGTTTTCCAATCTCATACGTAGGTATACTCACTACCTCTCTCCAAGCTTTTACTTTTTCCATGATATATATTAAAAAGGATTTTTTGAATCTGTTTTAGAATGATCTTTTGAATAGCTATTTCATCAATTATTACATTTCAAAAGTAGTAGGATCTACACTTCTTTGACATAGGCGTTTTTATTTCTTTATGGACAATTCTTGCATACCATTTTATCCATTATCAAAAAGTCACAATACCGCCTCAATATCAGGTATTTACAAAAACGAAAAACCTATTTCAAATGAATGAAACAGGCTTTAAAATGGCTTTTTCTAGCATAAAAAGTGTTAACTATACATATACATTGAAATTGCCTCTCATTTTACATTGGTTTTGCTTTAGCTAATAATGATTTGTCATTGAAACACTCTTCTTGTAAGTGAGTCACATCTAATCTATTATTCTACATTATAAACCATCTATTATTTTTCTATCTAAGTACCAATACAAAAGCAATTAAGATTATTCCTCGCTTTGCACCTTGCTTCCATTTAAAGCATAGAATAATAAATATGCTTCTGAAAGCACTACAATGATCCATGTCCATTGCCAATTACCACCAAGAGCATCTGCCATTATGCCTTGTACCCAAGGTAAAATGGCTCCTCCGGCAACACCAATCATTAAGACTCCCGAACCTTTTGCGGTATAAGAACCCAATTTATGGATGGCTAATGTGAAAATAGCTCCCCACATCACAGAATGAAGTAAACCAATACCTGCAATCAACCATAGTTGCTCTGTTAACATTGCTCCTAATGATAATGCTACTGCTATTCCCGATGTAACTGCTAACTGAACATTACCAGAAATATTTTTTAAGAAAGACCCTAAGAACCTTCCGGCCAACATTCCACTCCAAATTAATGTCACCATTACGGCATACACTTCTTTTTCAATCTGAAGACTTTGGGCATGCAATACGATATTAGAACCAATACAAACTTCTGCTCCTACGTATACAAAAATGGCAATTACTCCCAATCTCAAATGTCTAAAACTCCAAATGCTTCTATCCCCCGCGTATTCTTCTTGTTCAGCATCCTCCGATGGATCAGGTAAATGAAGCATTTTTAAACCAAATGCGATCAATACTACAATACCTGCAAATACACAAAGTGGAATGATAATATCTGATACTTGAGGAATACTACCACCAAAAACAATTGATGCAACAAATAATGGTGCTATTGCAGTACCAACGGAATTAACCGCTCCAGCAATAGTAAGTCGGGTAACAGCACTTGTACCAGAAACTTCACAAGCTGCAATAAATGGATTGCTAACCGCTTGTAATATTGAAATTCCACACCCTTGTAGGAATGCTCCGACTAGAAATATGATGTATGCTACAGGGATCGTCGCATCTGAAATTTGCATGGTGCCTAGCCCTTCATTTAAAACGGCGGAAGTTGCTTCAATCAATAATGAAAAAGCTGCAATACCCAGCCCAATCATCAACGTTACCTTGTGTTTGTATTTTTCAATAAGGAACGCTGATAAATTACCTGTTGCGGGGTATCCCATAAAAAAGGCAAATACTATTAATGTGGTTAAGGTATTTTTTAAACTATTGGATTCAGATAAAAAGGCTTGTTGCAATGGTGCTAAAAACTGTTGGTTGACTACTGTTAGAAAACCAATCAGGAAAAACAAACCTACCATAATTAACAATGGTACAGTGTAGTTTTTCTTCTCTTTTGATGTTGCTTGTGCTATAGCTGACATATTATTTCTTATAAATAAATGTGGTTACTGATCTTTTTGGAATGGTGTTGACTTTTGCTGATGCTTTTAAATCGTTCTCCGCATTGGTTACATAAACTTCTTTCAACTGAAATGAAGGATCACTTATTGAAGGTGTAAAGGCAATATTTTCTTCTGATAAATTGGTATACACCACCACTAATTCATCTTGTTTTGGGGAAAGGAATGAAGTCCCAACCACTGGTAGTTCTGATGTTATATTTATCTCCACTCTTTCATAATTAGGGCGGATAAAACGGCTGTAATTTCCCAACGCCCAAAGCGTTTTGTGAGCGATATGTGTTCCGCTTTTTCGGATATCGGCTTCACTTCCTCCTTCAGGAATTACTTCCACCAAACAGAATCTATTCTTATGATTCCATCTGATCAAATCCATCGCTGTCCAATACGACCATGAAGTGACATTGGCATAGTTTAGATCATGATTAATTACATTGGACATCACCAAAGCAATATCCATGGTTGTTGCTTCTTTATAACCCGGAAAGTAATCATATTCTTTGCTCAGCATACTCCATTCTGTCTGACACAACTCGATATTATTTCTTTGAGCAACTTCCAAAGCTAAACTTCTTGACTCTTCCATCTCTTTAAAATTTCTATCCAGCCAATAGCTATGTGCACTAAAAATGGGTTGAACGGTTGGTAAATTTTTGATGGAAATGGAAGACGTATCGCTAAAGAAATCCTCTATCTGATTACTTCTTTCTCTTTCACCTTTTACTTTATATAGATATTCCCAATCTGCTGCTTCACCCAACATTATCTTAGAATTGATTCCTCTGCTTACAAACACACTGTCTATGTTTTTGACAAAGTGAAAGATCTCTTCATTGTGTGCAGGTGTTCCTTCTTGCCCTTTGGTGTCCCAATTGTATTGTGGCTCATTGACGGGGCTTAGTAAATTAAAATTGATACCTTCTTTTTGAAAGTGTTCAATGACATTAGCAATGTAAATTGAATAATCTCGGTAGCCGTCTGACTTGATATTAAAATTGGTTCCTCCAGGAGAATACCCTTTACCATTGTTGGTATAAGTTACCTCCGGTGTGATGCTGAACAATACAAAATTGTCAACTCCTTGTTTTACTGCTTTCTTTGCGAAAAACTGTTGGCCTAATTCTTTGTTCCAATTGTATGAACCGTCCTTTTCTAAAAAACTTTCGCTTCTTCTTGTAGGGTCTTTTATGTCACTTTCCTCACCCAACTCTGTTGTTCCTCCACCAAGATTAAAACGCCAACCTGATAATCCGATGCCTTGAGGTTGTCCTTTCTTGATTTTTTTAGAGAAAAATAAATCTGCAATCTGCTCTTTTTCTTTTTTATCCCAGTAAGTACCAACCCAGTTTCCTGCCCAACAATCTGAAGCAGAGAAAAACGCTAATTTTTGAAACTTCTTATCCGTATTAATCTCAATTTTAGTTGAAGAATCAGCTGGAGGATTGTTCCCCCAGCTGAATTGGTTTAGGATAAAAAGTATACTTATCAACAATAAGTGTCTCATACTTTTTTATTTATAGATTACCGTAGTTACTGAACGTGGTAATAATTGAATTTTTCGCTCATCCTCCTTGATATCTTCTTTATAAAGATCTAAGTCATTGCTTGTTATATAAGACGTTACAGGAGTCATATTATTTTCCATTTTAGCTTCGATTCCAATATATTGAGGGCTCAAATTGGTATATACTACCACCACTTCATCTGAGGCAGGAGAGACAAATGCCGATGCCAAAATGTTTGCATCACCATCAATATCCATTTCAACTCTTTGGTAATCGGGACGTACAAAACGGCTAAAGTTACCAAGTGCCCAAAGTGATTTTGTGGCTGTATGAGAACCTGAATTTTTGATATCACCATATTCTCCATCTGAAGGGGTTACTGAAATTAATAGGAATCTATTTTTATGTCCCCATCTTTCTTGGTCCAAGGCCGTCCAGAATGACCATGATTTTACATTGGCATAGTTCAAATCATGGTGAATCACTTTCGCAACTTGGAGGGCTACATCATTATAAGAGGCTGAACCATGACCAGGGTGATCTTCAAAACCTTCACCTAACAAACTGTACTCTGTCTGGAATAAACTCAAACCATATTGAGAGGCTTTAGTTAAAGCAGATGATCTTGTATCTCTCATCTGCTCTGCAGTTTTATCAACCCAATAACTATGTGCTGTAACAATTGGAGCAACATGAGTGAAGTTTTTAATACTAATATCAGACTTATCACCAAATAAAATCTCGATCTGATTACTAATATTCTCATTACCTTTCACCTTATAAAGGTATTCCCATGACCCTGCTTCACCTACTAATAATTTAGTATCAATATTATTTTCTGTAAATGACTGATCTAGAGCTTCTACTATAGTATATATTTCTCTATTTGTTGCAGGAGTACCTTCTTGTTTTCCTTCATTCCAAGCATACTGAGGCTCATTTATAGGACTAAGATATTTAAAAGAAATCCCTTCGCTCTTGAAATGTGTAATAACATCAGAAATGTAATTAACGAAATCAGGTAGTTTACCTTCTGCTAGGTTGAAATTCACTCCACCTGGAGAATAACCTTTTCCATTTTTTGTAAAAGACACATCAGGAGTAACACTAAACATCACAAAATCTTCTACACCATATTCCTTCGCTTTTCTTAGGAAATATTGTTGTCCAACTACTTTGTTATAATCTGGAGTACCATTCACAAGAAAAGATTCACTTCTTCTTGTTGGGTCTTCGATACCACTGTCTTCTCCTTGATCAGCTGAACCACCACCTAAATTAAATCTCCATCCACTCAAACCGATACCTTTCGGTGAGTTACCTTCCATTTCTTGAGAGAAAAGAAGTTCTGCAATTTCAGCCTTTTCGCTTTCATCCCAATAAGTACCTACCCAGTTTCCTGCCCAACAATCAGATGCCATGAAGCTTTCTATTTTTTGTTGTTTAGCACCTAACTTGATATTTGCTGAAAGCTCTCTATCATTAGGCATTTTTGGTAGATCATGGTTCGGTTCAAAAACATACTTCTCTGTACAAGCTCCAAAGCCAAACAATGATGCTAAAATCGCTATTTTAATCTTTTTCATTTTCATTAGAAATTAGGGTTTTGGTCAATTGCTCCATTTGATAATTGTACCTCGATGTATGGAATCGGGAAGAGTAAATCTCTGTTTTCTTGGAAATAATACCCTTTATTACTTGCCTCTGCTTGGTTAGCCAGCTCATACTCATCTGTAGAAACTTCCGTATTGTATTTTACAAATGAACCATTAGGTCCAAATAGATTACAAATTACCTTCTTGCCGTTGTCAGCATCCCATCTTCTGATATCATCAAGGCGATGGAACTCCCCTGCCAATTCTAATCTTCTTTCCTTACGGATTGCATCTCTAAGCGCTGTACCCGATACACTCACTGCCTCAAGGTTCACTCTCTGTCTTACTCTATTTAATTGAGTTTTAGCAGTACCTTCATCACCAGCATGATAAGATGCTTCAGCATGCATTAATAGCACATCCGCAAATCGCATTAGTCTATGATTCAATGACTGAGTGGCGTTGTTGTAAGGTGAAATTCTTTGATTAACTGGAATGTAGAATTTTCTATTGATTCTTCCTGACTTGTGCTTTGCAGAGCTAATTACAATCGCAGATTGATCATCATCTCCGGGTACATCATCACCGTCTTTGGTAATGGTCCACTTCAGACGTACATCATCGCCTTCATCTAAAAAGGCATTTTCTAAATCACTGGTTGGTAAACACCATGACCACCCTGAGTCATCACGAGAACCTGTCAATACCGAAATTTGAGAACCTAATCCAAATTGAGTATCCGCCATAAATTGTGCTTCAAATACGCCTTCAACACTGTTATCATGATCTACATGCCACACTTGACTAAAGTCCGGTAACAAATCATACTCTCCAGAATTGACTAATTGACCTAAAATATCCTTCGCTTCAGCATATTTTTGTTGGAAAAGGTATACTTTACCCAAGTAACCCATCGCTGATCCTTTGGTTGCTTTTCCTCTTTTATCCATGCTGTATTCACTTCTCAATGGTAAATCTTCGATGGCATCTAAAAGATCTTGCTCAATGAATGCATAAACATCAGCTACTTGATCTCTCTTCTTTCCAACCACTTCTTCAGGAAGCATTACACGGTCCATAATTGGAATACCACCGAAATCTTTTACTAAATCAAAATGGAAAAATGCTCTTAAGAATTTTGCTTCTGCAATCATTCTTTTCTTATCCTCTTCATTTCGAATAGGAGCCCCTTCAATACCTGCAAGGGTACTATTACATCTTTGAATACCTTTGTATCTATGCTCCCAGAATTCCTCCAAAAGAATGTCATATTTAGGATTCATATAATGAGAAACTCTTAGGAAACGTACTGGGTCACCAGTGGTATTTCCCATCCAGAAATCATCACTTGCCATATCTCTGGCCGTGTAAAAACCTGCTACAGGCCACCATCCGCCAGTGAATAAACTTTGATAACAACCATTGACGGCCATCTCACATTCTTCAGCTGTTTTGTAATAGTTGTCTTGCGTTTGAGTTCCTAATACATCTTGGTCTAGGAACCTTGAACATGAAGTTACACTCGTTAATGCCAATGCAACTAAAGCAACTTTTAATATATTTTTGATTTTCATTTTTAAACAATTCTAGAAGTTAGCATTAATACCAATTAGGAAAGTTCTAGGAACCGGGTATGATAAGTAATCAATACCGTATGCTGTCGCACTACCTGCTGATGCTGTTTCAGGATCTAAACCTGAGTAGTTTGAAATCGTAAACAGGTTTTGTGCAGATAAAGAAACTCTCACTCTGTTATCACCCGTTACTTTCTTTGGCAGTGTGTATCCTACTTGTAAGAGTTGTAATCTTAAATACGATCCGTCTTCTACATAGAATGATGAAATCGTGTTGTAGTTTTGGTTAGGATCACCCATCGATAATCTAGGATGAGTGTTAGACGTTCCTGGTCCATGCCAAGCCGAATTATAAGTCCCTGCCCAAACGTTTTGGTCTTTTGTACCAGACATGTAATTAAACTTGGTAGTGTTGAATACATCGTGACCAAACTTACCATAGAAATTAGCTGTTATATCAAACCCTTTGTATTCAAGGCCTAGATTAAGACCTAACATAATTTTTGGGGCTGGGTTACCAATAAATGTTTGGTCATCTCCATCAATTACACCATCGCCATTGAGGTCTACAAATCGGATATCTCCAGGTCTAGCATTAGGTTGCATCAGTTGACCATTTTCATTGGTATAAGAGTAAACTTCCTCCCAAGTTTGGAAAATACCATCCATTCTATGACCATAGAATAAACTCACTGGTCTTCCCTCTTCAGTTCTTGTAATTGGAATTCCTGCTAACGAACCATCAAGATATGGTGCACCTTCTACTAACTCTAGTGCTTTTGACTCTACTTGTGTTAAGTTTAAACCAATGTTATATGTCAAATCTCCTTTTGTCTCTCTCCAGTTTACAGTAAATTCAAAACCTTGTGATTGCATACTACCAATGTTGGCCCACAATCTTGAATTGGTGTTCGGGTAACCTAGGTACAATGGATTATCCTTTTGCATCAACATATCATGTGATGTTTTTCTAAAGATATCAGCAACAAATGTTAAACGGTCATCGAAGAAACCAACATCTACACCAAGGTTAAAATCTTCTACTGTTTCCCATCTTAAATTATTATTCCCTACAGATTTCAAAGCTGTACCTGGTACTCTTTCACCATTAAAAGTATAATCAGCATAACCGATCAAACTTAAGAAAGCAGAATTTGAGATTGATTGATTACCCACTTGTCCCCAACCTGCTCTGATCTTTAAGTTAGATAATGTCTCACTGTTTTTCAAGAAGTCTTCCTCGCTGACTCTCCATGAAGCAGAGACTGACGGGAATACACCAAATTGTTGATTGGTTGGGAATTTTGAGGAACCATCTGCTCTTAGTGATGCAGTAAGGTAATACTTGCTATCATAGTTGTATTGGAAACGACCCAAGAAGGAAACTAATGTAGCGATTTCTGCATTACCCGAACCGAATTGATCACCAATACCTGCACTTACATAATGGAAGTTAGGATCGTTAGAAGGTACATTTGTTCTACCAGCTTGCGACCAATCACTTACAAATTTCTCCATAGTAAAACCACCCAAAGCATTGATGCTATGTTTCCCAAATTCCTTAGAATAGTTGACTGTGTTGGTCCAGTTCCATGAATAATTTAATCTACTCGTTCTGTAGATTGAACTGATTTCGCTTTGTTCAAAATTATCAATAAAGAATTCCGGTGTAAAAGCATTTGTTTGTTGGTAATGACCATTGATACCGTATTGCGTTTTGAACTGTAAGCCCTGAGCTAAATCATAAGTCAAGTAAGAGTTTAATAAACCTCCAATAGCTTTACTATTGTTATTGTCTTTCGCTCTACTTACTACGCCTGCAGGGTTCCAAACTTGGCTATTGTAAGAACGTTGGTAATTATTGTAGGGGTTATCATCCCATTCTTCTTCAGGTCTATATACAGGTGTTGTGGGATCCATTGTCATTGCTGATTGTAATGCATTCGGTGAATTTTCCCAGCTTTCTACCCTTGGTGCGAAATCAACTCCAAAACTTACCTTCTCATTTACTTTGTAGATGGTATTAAATCTTGCTGTGATTCTATCATAGTACCCTGCATCAAACTGAGAATTTTGCTTGTAATAAGATACACTTCCTGAATATTGTACTTTCTCTGCTCCTCCTTGAAAACCTAAATTGTAGTTTTCTGTTACAGCAAAATCATTGACCACTTCATCCCACCAATCTGTACCTTCTGATAAATCACTCAATGGGTTCCAGCCTGGCTGAATTCCATCATTTAATCTATTGGCTTTATACACCATTTCATATTCTTCAGCTCCGGCCATTTGTGGTTTTTGCATTTGTTGTAAACCCATTGTGGCTTTGAAATTAAACTTCATTGGGCCTTCCTTACCTTTCTTCGTGGTAATTAGGACTACACCATTAGAACCACGTGTACCATAAATTGCTGTAGCTGAAGCATCTTTTAAGATCTCCATACTTGCAATATCATCTTGGTTTAAGAAATTGATATTGTCTCCGACAGGCATACCATCTACAACAAATAATGGATTGGAACCATTGATAGTCGTCATACCACGAATGATGATACTTGGAGCGGAACCTGGATTACCAGTTGAATTGGTAATCTGAACACCGGCCGCCTTACCTTGTAAAGATTGTAATGCGTTGTTGGTTGTATTGGTTTGTAGATCTTCTGCATCTACTGAACTGATCGAACTGGTTAAGTCTGATTTTTTGGCTGTACCATAACCAATTACGACTAGTTCTTCTAGCTCTTCTGCACTAACTTCTAATGAGACATCAAAGAATCTTAAACTACCAACTGTTATTTCTTTTTGCTGATAACCAATATAAGAAAACACTAATACAGCACCTTCCTCAACAGTCAATGTAAATTCTCCATCAAAGTCAGTAGTACTACCATAAGTAGTTCCTTTAATCAAAACATTTACACCAGGTAATGACTCACCCATTTCATCTTTTACTATACCCTTGATCACCTCTTGTGCGAACAGAGTGTTAGTGGTCAGTACTACTATGAGTACTGACACTAATAATTTTATTCTTTGCATGATTCTTAGCTTGTCTTAGTTGATTAGATAGAATTGAGATTTTTTCAGATGGGAATCAAACACATATCTATATTTCCCTGATGTAGAAATAGTCATGTTGGATGGGTCTTCTCCACCACCCTGAACGTTGTAGATAGGGTTTGTACCACTGTTCCATTTCCAGTATCCTTTAGGGTACCACCATCCCCAAGGATGATAAGAACATAAGAACGGTGCAATTGTATTTCCTGCGGTGAGGTTCATCTCAACTGACCAACGATATTTATTTTCAGCATCTCTAGTCATTTTGGCCCCTTGTCTTGGTGTCCAATCATCATAACCAGGAATGTTTCTACCAATCACCATCAACTCTATGGCAAAACTTCCATAATCTTCTGTCATGTGCGTTCCCATCGGATCTTCCTCTGTTGGAGTGTACTTATCCACTTGATAAGTCATCTCTTGAATATTGATGGTGATATCGTAATACCCCACTTCTGGAAGTACTATTGGTAAAGAAGATAAAGTACCATTTTCATCCATCATAAGGCTACCTGTATGATCTGGGTCCACTCCATAAGCATAAGGTGCAAATGAATTTTGAGGAGCGAACCTCAATTCAGTATTTTCTTTTTCTGCGTAATAAGCCACTTGATACGTATAGTCCATTGGTTTGTTCATCAACATAGGACGGCCCAATATGGCTTGTCTGAATTGTGCCTCATTAGAGAAGTCCACAAGGTACATCGATGGGAAGTTTGGAGTTTCCTGTACTTCCAAAGTCCCTTCTGCTATCACTGTGTTTTCTCCATGATCCATCACTGTAATGGTGATTGGGTGTACACCAATTCTATTACCTACTAAGATCTCTTTGTTATACACATATGATTTAGGGTCTTCAAAATCTGAAATTTGTTCGGCATAGAAATCTCCAATTTCAATATCAATTGAAGCCAGTGACATATTATCAGCCACTTCAAAATACAAATTCAAAGAAGCTGTACTAGAACCAATCAGTACATTTTCTTGAGGAGGTGTCACTGTAAATTCTGGAGGTGTGAAATCAGCATCCATCGTTACAAGTACCTCTGTTTCTGTCATTCTGTTCCCTAGATCATAAACTTGTATGGCAATAGGATATGCCATTCCAGTTAGTGTATCTTTTGAGAAGATTTCATAGAATAAATCATATTCATAAACGACAGTATCTTTACCACTAAGAATAATATCTTTGTTTAAAAAGAGACCTTCGTTCTCTAAATGAATACGGTCTAGCCCATCGTTATCCTTAATTAAACCTTCTAGCTTAATTGTCGCTCCTGGCTCAATCTTTATATGAGTTTCGTTCATTTCAATTTCAGGAGCCATCCCATCCACATCTTCAAAAGTAGTGTCATTTTTGTTACATGACATTGCTAGAAAAAGTGAACTCAGAAAAATTAATTTGGTAAATAAATTTCTCATTTCATTTCATCATTAGATGTTTAAAAAAAATTTTGATTGTCAATTTGTCTCTACTTGCTCAATTATTAGTTCTTATCAGGTTGATTTATTTTGATTAGAATTCGAACAATTTTAAATAATAATAGTCTTCAGTTTTATGTTATACTATTCTTTGGTTTGATAGATCTTATACCCCTGATAAAAGTCATAAAACTCTATCAAACATAAGACTTGTATACACCAAGCTTGTAGAATTCAGAAATAAACAATTTATTGAAAGTACTACTGCAGTATTCATACTTGTACTAAATAGCAATTCATTCCTACTTACCTTTTCCATTTTTGTATAATCGAACTATATTCTTTAGTAATAATTTGATATAGAGTAGAATAAAATTCTCTCTTGTAATTTCTAAATCGATCATTCTTAGAAGTTTTAAAAGAATTTGGTTGATTATAAAATATGCAAAGGCTTTGTAGTTCAGTCTATGTACTTGCCTTTATTAGTATACTCACAAATGTACATCATACATTTATCAATAATAATGGTCGAAAGTACAATTTTATGGACAAAAAAAGCATCAGATTTATAGGGATGTTTTTGTCCATATTTATTACCCAATAAACTAAATTTTCATTACGCCTAAAACGGTATTTTCAATTCCTCGGTCTATAGTTTCATATAAAAATTACCCAACAAAAAAGCCCACAACATTAGCTGCGGGCTTTCACTACACTATACTATTTTGCTAAAAATAGTTTCTTACCAAATCTGAAAATGTCTTATAATTTGAAGAGTTTGCTGCTATAATTTCTTTACCAAACAAGTAGTTATCTTCTCCTTGGAAATCTGTTACCATACCTCCTGCTTCTTGAACCAGAAGAGTTCCTGCTGCCACATCCCATGGGTTGAGATTATATTCATAAAAACAATCAAAACGACCTGCAGCAAGATAGGCAAGATCAATTGCCGCCGCCCCCATTCTTCTTATTCCATGGGTATTTTTCATCAATACTTCCAGTAGCTCCATATAAGGACGTATTCTAGTAAAATCAGTTTGAGGAAACCCAGTCGCTACTAAACTTTCTTCTACTGTTTTTGCATTAGACACCTTCAAAGGAACACCATCTAAAAATGCTCCACCTCCTCTGTAAGCATAAAAACACTCTTTACTATTTGGTTCATAGACCACCCCAACCTTTGTTTCTTTTTCATAAATCAACGCTACACTTACCCCAAATAAGGAAACATCATGTACAAAGTTGGCAGTACCATCTAAGGGGTCAATCACCCAATTCCATCCTTCAACATTTGCCTCACCTGTTCCTTCCTCTGCTATAAACCCTGCTTCAGGAAATAATACTGAAAGCTTTTCAACTAGCATTTCTTCAGCCCTCCGATCTACATATGAAACTAAATCGTTCTTTCCTTTCTGTTCTACGTCAGAATAGTTAAAGTTCTTCTTTTCGGTCACTATAAATTGTCCCACTTCTTTGGTGATTGCAATGGTACAATGACATATTTTAGCGAAGTCTTTTGGTTTCATTCTTTTCTAAATTTGAAGTTCTTATGATCACTCTGCTGAAAATTATCTCAAATGATTCACTTTTAAATTTTCCAATAAGTCTTTTAGATCTAGCGCTTTTTCTAACTCAATGCTATATAAATTGATGGTTTCTGCAGGATCACTTTCTAAATCAAAAAGCTCATACCCTTCTATTTTTCTTTCAGCAAATGATTTACCCCAAGTATGTTCGGGATGCAATTCTATCAATTTCCATTTTCCTTTACGAATCGCCAACCCAGGTTTTAAACCTGTTGCTTCTTCGATAAGAATTTCAGCACCTTTTTGATCCTCTCCTTTTAGTGTATTCCATAAGTTTCTGCTATCTGGAGCACTGTTTGGAGGTAAATCCATGTTAAGCATCCCGGCCAAAGATGCTATCAAATCAGTCTGACTAAACAATGCATCACTCACTCCTGACTTGATCACACTAGGCCAACTCACTATAAATGGTACTCTCGTTCCTCCTTCAGTAATTCGGTATTTTCCTCCTGCATAAATACCCGAAGCATCATGCCCTCTATCTACCTCCTCCAACATATCTACACAACCGTCTTTATAACCACCGTCTTCATAAACAGGGCCATTGTCACTAGAAAAGATCACCATTGTGTTGTCTTCAATTCCTAAGTCCTTTAACGTTTTCATTACTTCACCCACACACCAATCCAACTGTACCATATTATCACCTCTGTAACCTAATGAAGTACTTCCTCGAAATCTAGGGTGTGGTATTCGGGGTGCATGAATATCACTTGTTGTAAAACTGAGAAAAAATGGTTTCTCATGATTGTCCTTGATAAAATTCATGGCTTTAGAAAGTAAATCCATTGCCATATTTTCATCACTCCATAAAGCACTTTTTCCTCCTCTCATATACCCAATCCTTCCCACTCCATTAATTACGGAACAACTATGCTGACGGTCACCTTCATAAAGTGTTACTGCTTCAGGGTTTTGAATTGCATCAGGATAAATCGTACCAGGAACATTTTTAGGAATACGTTTCCAATAAGAGACTGTAAGTGGATCATCGGCAGAAAGATTAACAACATTTCCATCTTCAACATACACACATGGTACCCTATCGTTCGTAGCTGGAATAATAAATGAATAGTCGAAGCCTAAAGAGTTAGGTGTCCCGTTGATCTCTTTATTCCAATCTATAGTTCCGTTTCCAAGACCTAAATGCCACTTGCCTACAATGCCTGTTTTATAACCTGCATCTTGAAATAAGTTAGCAAGCGTATACTGATTCGTTTTGATAAGCATTTTGGAATCTCCTTGCAAAATAGATGCTTCTGGATTTCTGAAAGCCAATTCTCCTGTAAATAAAGAATACCTAGAGGGAGAACAAGTAGCCGCAGCAGAATGTACGTCTGTAAACTGAATACCCCTTTTAGCCAATTGATCAATATTTGGAGTTGGAATCAATTCTGATCCATACACACCTACATCACCAAATCCAACATCATCGGTATAAATCATAATGACATTGGGTGTCTCTGTAACTTTTGAACATGCTGAAAAGTAAGTAGTAAGTAGTGTAATCAGTATATAAAAATTGGTCTTGAAAATGTTCATTTCAACTAAAGTTTTATTGACTATTGTACTCACTTTTATAATTATCAAATGCCTAAAAAAGGTGATATTATAATTGTGTTTACAACAAATTAAAGAATTAATACGCTCACATAAAATGGAGAATTGAATCAAAAAATAGAGATTTTTAGAGTGTCTTATATATCTAAAATAGTAGTGCTTATTTCACTCTATTTATTTAACATTTTTAATGATAGTATATAATATCTTTGGTTGTTAATGAAGTGGTTAAGTTATGATAGATGCCTTATAATTAATTATATTTGCTAATAGATCCACTAATCTATTTTTTAGTTTGTTTGTAGTATGACCACTCAGAGGTTCACCTTAAACTGTAACTGATCGAAGTCCATTGACATCGCTTATTGATTACTAGAAACCAATATTTACTTAACCGATAAATTATTATAATACTACCTGCCTTTTAGGTGAATAATTACAAAAGCATAACTAACAAAAGTAGGGGATCATTTTTTATAAATAGATATTGATTAAGACTAAACTTAGATCTGAAATGAAAAAGAAACCAAAAGGATTTGAAGGAGAGATAAATATTAACTACAGTGATGATATGATTAATCTTTTACAAAAGAAGCCCTTTTTCAACTCCATTTTTATTACTGATATTGGTTATTACCCAAAAGCATTATATCACTTCCGAAAAAGAGATCAAGGAGCTGATGAGTGTATTTTAATTTACAATATTTCTGGAAAAGGTGTTGTCTCATTCAAAGGGAAAGAGCATACATTAACTTCCAATGAAGCGATCATAATCCCAAAGGGTGTGGCACATTCATATCAGAGTGATGAAAATGACCCTTGGACCATTTTTTGGATACATTTTTCGGGAAATGAAATTCACATCTTCAGCGACATTATAGGAGAAAAGATCGCCTTTGATAATGAGTCAAACAGCAAATACAAAGATCGTATTAAGATGTTTGACGAAATAATCTATGTATTAGAATCAGGTATGTCTAATGACAATATTGAATATGCGAATATGATTTTTGGTCACCTGATTTCTTCATTCAAATATACCAAACAGTTTAATCTAACTGAAGCGAAAAGACACAACCGAATCATTAGCAGAACGTTAGAGTATTTTAATAATCATATTAATTCAACTGTCAATATTGCTGATCTAGCAGAGCTCAATGAAATTTCAGTTTCCCACTTCACCCGTGAGTTCAAAAAACATCTTAATAAAACCCCTCTAGCTTATTTCAATGAATTGAAAATTGACAAGTCGTGTGAAAAACTGAAGTTCACCAACCTTAGTGTTAGAGATATTGCATACAGTTTAGGTTTTGAAGATCAATTTTATTTCAGCCGTCAATTCAAAAAAATAAAAGGAATGTCACCAATCAAATACCGTAATGAAGTGACTTCTTCTCCAATTGAAAATATGGCTTAATTAACCACATCTAGAAAAAGATAAACTTAAAAGTTATTACTCCACTTAATTCAAAAATATAGAATCGAAAACACAATACTTTTTATGTAAAAAACTTCTTATGAATAACATAAGAAGTTTTTGCTTACAAAATATATATGAAATGAATAATTTAAAGCTTAATTACTCTACCATAATTACCAGTGATATTGATAATATAATGCTTCATCAAAGCATAAATACTTATAAATATCAATACTTTCAACCACTAAACTGTTGTTTTTCTTTTGACTTATGACATCAATATCCTCTGAAAAAGTCAATGCTTTTTCTTTCGGATAGTAGATAATTTCTTGTAGTGTCTGATGTACTAAATAAGGATTCTGATGATGCAGATATCTTTGTAATACTTTTTTAGACTCATCAGAATTTGTAACTTTATAAAGTATAGAAGCTATTACAATTCTTGATGGAGCAAAAGTATCTGAAAGTGCTTCCTGAACTTTATTTTTATTTGAAACTATTACTTCTTGTGTTTGAGCAGATATTCCTAAAGCAGCCCAATATCTCACGATTGGGTCTTTACTTTGAAGTCCTTCCAGTTGTTTTGGTAATGCTTCAACACCTTCTCCTGCTAATTTTGCCATTGTATAAACGGATTCAAAATCATACTCATCTGTATTCTTGTAGTCATATGCCGTTGTTGTTTTTGCTAATGAATCCAATACATATTCTGGTAAGAAATGAGCGTCCTTCATAGAAAGTAATTTTTGATCTAAAGCATTACTTAACCGCTCCAATGTTTTTACATATTTTGGATCATCAGCCAAATTGTTTGTTTGCCAAGTATCCGTTTTTAAATCATAAAGTAATTCTTGAGGTCTCTTTTCGAAAGGTTCACTTTGTACTTTGTTTAATGTCCCTTCTTCCTCGTAAGAACGTATCAACTGACGACTAGTGCTGTAATCAAAATACTTTTGCCAGCTATATTCCGGTTTGTTTGGGTAAAATACTCTTGTATAATAATAACGACCATCAGAAACCGAACGTGTCAAATTAATCGACTCTCCAGATCTGTCTACCGATGAAAAGGCATACTGCTGTGGTTGTGGTTTTTCACCTAAAAATGGCTGCCCAGTCATATACTCAGGAGCATCGATCCCTGCCAATGCTAAAACCGTAGGTCCTAAATCCTCAAAAGTAACTGTTTGGCTTGTCGCTTTTTTATTCTTAAACGGATTAAGGTGTTTGTATGCCTTGGGAATAATCACTGCCATAGGTACTTGATGTCCTAATGCTGATCCAAAAGATTTTGAACGTAATGATCCTCCTCCGTGATCAGCATATACAAAGATGATGGTAGACGCTAGAAGATCATCATTACGCAAATGATTCATAAGTGTATCCACTTCGTTATCCGTCTTCTTTAAGGCATTATAAGTACGTGCCAATTCTTTACGTAACTCTGGTGTATCCTTATAAAAATCTGGAATAATAATATCAGCATCGGCAACTATTTCATGATCTTCCAATTTGTCCAAAATCCTTTTCTTATAATCATCATAAGGGTTTGTAAAAGTTCTTGATTGATGGCAGTTATTGAAATTAAAGACTGAGAAAAACGGCTGTCCTTCTTTTCTGTTCCACCACCCTGCTTTTCCACTACTTTCTGTCCATGCCTCATCTGACAATCGGTTTAGCGCTGAGGTATTATAGTCCTTCTTATAATTATTGGAAGTATGATACCCTGCCTGCTTCAGATAATAAGGAAAAGGTTTTACCTCATCTGGAATAGGATAAGCGGAACGATGATGCCCTGTTCCATAAGCATTTGTCCTTGTCCCTGTTATTATCGCATAACGGCTAGGTGAACAAACTGCACCTGTAGAAAAAGCCGCATCAAATCTTGTTCCTTGGTTGATCAATTCATCAATAACCGGAGTTTTCACCGCTGTATTGCCATAGGCCTTAAAATATTGAGGAGACATATCTTCCATTACAATCCAGAGAATATTGGGAGGGGGTGGTTCCTGTTGTTTCCACGGTGAAATAAATAATAAAAGCGAAACTAGTATATGGTTCAACATGATTGATAATATGTTTTAGATCTCTATTCTTTTACACAAAAATAGGGAACAGAACACTCCACAACAATAGTTAATCATACACTTTTATGGACAAAAATTGCATGCTCTATCAATGGTATTCGGAAACAACAAAACCCCACCACTAAAAAGCGATGGGGTTTAATCTATTTATATAACCAAGTTACTGTCTTGCTTCAACTTTTCTCAATTGGATATTATCCAAGTAGAAGTCATGCAAACCGTCTAACTTCATATCATTTTCTTTGAAGTTCATCTTTATGGCACCAAATGCGATAGTCTTCAATGAAATTCTTTGTCTTAGTGTTACCCACTCACCATATTTCATATTAGGGAACTCACTGAAATCCCAAGGTACATTGACAAATACATCTTGATCTACCGTATCATCATTAGTCGATATGTTTGTTCTGATGATATCGATAGTACTTGAACCTTGAGGAATGAAAACATCAATGGACATCTCATATTCCCCTTCTTCCAAAGCAAAGGAGTTATTTAACTTTGAAGTATTGAATTTATGTGACCTATTACCAGAACTATTTAAATCAAAAGCAAAGTGCATACTCGCGTTTCCTGTTGAAGCGGTTGTAGTTACTCTTTCGATTTTTTCTGTTTCCTTTGGATTCTTCAAACTAACATACCATCCTAAAGCCTCGTTCGGTGTTTCTTCAGCTGCTGCTGTTTCAAATCCAGACATCTGCACATCCATATAAGAAACTACACCATCCATTGTTACATTTTCAGCAGTGAAAGCCGATAATGGAACTCCTAAAGCAGATTGAATTTTATCTCCTGCGTACCCTACAGTAATATCATCTGAATTAAAATAGCTTTCCACAAGGTAGATTTCTATTCTTTTGTTATTACCTTCTGCCACCTTGACTTCTGAAATTGTGGCGTTATCATTTGAATAATTGGCTTCAATATTTTGAATGCCTACTGTAAAATCATTTAATACATCAGCGGAAGTGAATGATGCAATTTCATGCGATGTCTCAAAATAAATTACACCACTGCCACTGTCTATCACCTTACCTACTTTTACAGTTGCTTCATTTTGAACCTGCTTTACATCAACAGTAGCTTTTGATGTATAATCCAATGATGCATCTTTATATTTTTCATGCTCTTTTCTTTCCACCATTAATGCAATGCTTAAATCTGCCCCCGTAGTAGCGTACATCACCTCAAAAGAAGCTTCACTTGAAGTCACTTCTGTTACACCATTATTGATTTTCCAAGTTCTTCCTGTTGGCTGACCAGTAGATTGATCTACAAATGTTAATCGATCACCCTCAGAAATTTCGATTACTTTTGAAACCTCTTCCTCACCAACATTAAGAGTATGGATTGGTGTCGATAAATCATCGTTTTTATAGATACTGAAAGCCACTTGCAATTCCTCCGAAGTAAATACCTCGATGGCTAAAGGAATCTGAACTACCACGTCTTCAAAACCCTCTTTAGATAAAGTAAGTTTATGACCTGAAAGTGATGGATTGTCTTGCTCAAATAATACTTCAAATGAAGCAGTTGTTGCAGTTTGTGGAGCTCCATTGTTGACTGACCATGCCAACTCTACTCCTTCAGACGCCATCGTTTTGAAAACCAAAGACGTTCCATTTTCCACTGCAATCGACTTACTCTCCCCTACTTTGTCTGCTTCAATTTCGTATATAGGAGTTTCTAAATCCTCCGCTAAAAATACTTGTATGGCCGATGGTTTTGGAGGTTGTTCTGCTTTGATTACTTTCACTTTTACCGGAATAACCACCTTCTCTGTTAAATCAGGATAATTCGAGTCTTTTCTTTCAATCACTAACTCATGTACAGAGTATTCACCTTCAGTTTTAAACACTGCCTCTGCCGTTTTACCTTCCAAAGTTTCTTCTTCAACACCGTCTAACATCCAATAAGTATCTGTATACAATTCTGTATTTGTATTATTGGTTAAAGTTAAAGCTTCTCCTTCTTTCAATTCAACTGTTGCCCATTCCTCTTGATTCTCAGGAATATCCTCACCTTCATTCAATTCATACACTAATTGATCTGCATACATTACTGTAAAAGCCGGCAATAATTCTGGCACTAATTTTTTGATAGTGATTGTCAATGGAAGGTCAATCTCAACAGTCTCATGTCCCTCTTTCGTCAATGTTAAGCTATGAGATGTTAACGCTTCTTGTGGAGTATCAAATAAAACTTCGAAACTTGACGTAGAGCCTGTTTGAGTTTCACCGTTATCAATTGACCATTCTAACATTGAACCTTCTGTCGCTACAGCCTCAAACACCAAAGTTGTTCCTTCTTCTAATTCTAAATTTTGGCTTTCTCCATCTTGTCCGTCTTCAATTTCATACAAAGGTGTAGTGAGATCGGTCGATAAATAAACCTTGATACCGGCGGTTAATGGATCTAGAACCTCCTCATTTACAGTGATTGTCAATGGAATTTCAATCTCCACTGTCTCATGTCCTTCTTTCGATAATGTTAAGCTATGAGATGTTAACGCTTCTTGTGGAGTATCAAATAAAACTTCGAAACTTGACGTAGAGCCTGTTTGAGCCTCACCATTATCGATTGACCATTCTAACGTTGAACCTTCTGTCGCTACAGCCTCAAACACCAAAGTAGTTCCTTCTTCTAATTCTAAATTTTGGCTTTCTCCATCTTGTCCGTCTTCAATCTCATACAAAGGCGTAGTGAGGTCGGTCGATAAATA
>NZ_JTAM01000061.1 GCF_000812565.1 Flammeovirga sp. OC4
GAGAGTACAAATCGTTTTGCCGTTTATATATGGCCCTAAACAAAGCACTGACTTTGTAATGTCTAAGTTTATTGATGCTGCACTAAAAAATGAGCCGATCACAATTTATGGAGATGGTTCACAAACGAGGACTTTCTTCTATATTCAGGATAATCTTGATGCAACCATCAAAATGCTCGAAGAAGACTTAGTAGTCAACGATGTTATTAATGTTGGTAATGATCGCATTACAACCATCAAGGAACTTGCTGAACTGATTATTGAAAAAACAGGTTCTTCTTCAGAAATCATTCATTTACCACCTCTAAAAGAAGGTGACATGACAAGAAGACAGCCTGACGTTGAAAAATTAAAAACAATCCTAGATCGTCCTTTCACTTTACTAGAAGAAGGAATGGACAAGGTTATTGAGGCTAGAAAAACTCGTATGCAAAACAATGCATAGCATTTCTATCTTATAAAGGGTGAAAAGTAAAATCATTAAACTGATACTTTTCACCCTTTTTATTTATCTCTTGATTATTTTCAAAGGTTCTTTTCCCTCAATACTTAAAATGTACACCCCTTTTGGTAAATCTGATAAATTGGCTTTACCATTGGTAATATTCACCTCATAATTTATACCTATAAGATTCGTGAATGTTGCAATAGCATTACTTACCTCTTCCACAACCAAATAATCTGATGTTGGGTTAGGGTAAATTTTCATTGATTTCGATAAGTTTATATCATCTAGAGATGTAACATCATTAGAGTCATCAAAATTAAACTCTCCGTAGGTATACTCTCGTTTAGTTTTATTATTTCGTAGCAAATCTTCTGAAGTCAACGACTGTACCTGATATTTAAAATCAAAGTAAATATTTCCAACTGGTCCATCAAAGAAAAGAGTATAGTGTAAATCGTGAAATTGCTCTCCAACTCCAACAAATGGCTTTGACTTATCTAATTCATATGTTATGATGGATTGAAGCTCTTTTTCGTCTTCTTGATCAAAGTATCTATAATAATTAAATACAATTTGATTATCAGAATAAATGTAGTCGGTCTCCCCTCTTAACTTATATCCAATGTCTTCATACCAGTATACCTTATCATGTATTAAAACTTCATCATCATTATAATCATAGGTAGTTTTGCTAGATCTTGAAATTGGTCTGTCATTATATATTGTATAAAGCTCCACTTCAATAACTCTTGTTCCTTCGTATTTTAATTCCTTTATATTTTCCTGTTGCCATGTATCTTTATCAACAACGCCTTCAGCTAAATTAATTCTAGTCCTGTTTCCTAATGCGTCATATTCATAAAACATAGCTGTTTCATAAATCTTCCACTCTTCTTTTTCCTCATCCCAATATTCAAAAATGCCCTCGGTGACCTGTGATTTATCATTTAACTTGAATATATCTCTTGTTTTATTCCCATAATTAAAAATAAGCGTACGTGAATCAGTGTATTCAACCTTTACACCTTGTACTATATTTCCTTCAAGATTAGATACTTCATATTCCATGCTCGTACTGTTTGGATAATCGAACATCAGGCTTACATTAGGTGACCATTCATCATTACCCGATGCTTCCAAAATATCCATCATTGCCAATTTTGTAATGCTTTCTTGAGTTCTTGCCGAAGAAGAGGGTAAGAAGAAATTGGGGGAAAAATAGGCTTGATTTAGCTCATTTCTTGGTTTGATTTGCCCAAAAGCTGATACTACCGATAAAAAAGAAAGTGATAATAATAATAATAATCTCATTGGATTGAAGTTTAGAATTCAGACAGAATCAACTCCACTTTTATGAATAATGTCATCAAAAGTTTACAGATATAAGTAAATAGTTCACCCATCAGAAAAAGTCGATCACTAAGTTTCAATGCTTCTATTAATACTGTCTAGTTGCTTTAAAAAACTATCTTGTTAACTAAAAAATAGGTCTTCAATTTAACCTACTCCATTTATAATAAAAAGGAGAGTCAATATAAACTCAATTTGTCCCCTCTTTTTTAATTAATGTACCGCTCACAATACTAGTTTGGAGTTATTCCAACTTGACATTTCACTTAAAACTGTAAAACTGTTACAAATACCCGTGATTTAGTTAGATCCTTCTCTTTTATACTTTGGATATTTGCTATAACGAAATCATTCTACTGTTATGGTAAAAAACTTCCTCAAACCCTTATCTGTAAAGATGAAGCATCCAATCGATCCTTACACTAGAAAAATCCTAATCTTTTTAAGGAAGTTACTTCATAGACAAACCTATACAATTGCTTTCCATAACTGAAGAGTGAGTAAGATTTAATTTAAATTTTGTAACTATGATCAGCATCAAAAAACTCACTTCAATTTTAATACTTGTTTTGGCTACTCTTGCAGCCGAGGCACAAGATGAATGGAAGTCTTATGATATTCAAGACGGCATTACAACCTTGAAAAGTAAGGTTGAAAAAAAGAAAAACTTCACTAGAATTGATTATGTAATTAAATCAAAAGGCAACTTCACACTCACTCAAGCAGATGAGTTTTTTAAAAATTCAGACAACCACAAAAAGTTTTGGGAGAATTGTCAAACAAGTGAAGAGATCAAAAAGACTTCAGAAAATGAATGGTATACTTATTTGTTTTTTGACTACTCATGGCCACTATCTGATACAGATTGTGCTCAAAAATATACTCGAACAATAAGTGATAATAAATTAGTCTTCAGCGGGGTGACTGTACCTGATGCCATCGAAGATAAAGGTGTCAATAGATCTCCTCTTTTTGATGTGACCATAACCATGGTAGCAATTGATGAAGTCAGTTCTGATATTACCCTTGATGTTTCTTTTGGTAGTACTATGAATGGCCCACAGTGGATGATTAAGGCTTGGTTTCCGAAAGGTCCAGTCGCAATTATGGATAGAATAATTAATGAACTAGAGTCAAAGTAAGAAAAGAAGTTCCAATACTTAATGATAGATGATGATGAAGAGCTTGCTGAAGATATTCTTTGCAAGCTCTTTTATTTTTAAACTACTCCAAACCCTTCTTCTCTGGGTTCCAAAAAGGCTTAGTCTTAATTTGAGAAGGTTCCCAATTCAATTCCTTTCTGAAAAATTGAGTGAGGGCCACACATAATCGGCTATCTCCTGCGATATAAACCATCTTTTTCCCTTCTAAATCTGGTAATATTTCTTTTATTTTTTCAATGATTTCTTGAGAAGGATTTTGAGGTAATTCGTAGAAATCAAAAGGAGTATTCCCATCCAGATCTTCAAACAACTCACTTTGATCTTGACTGTACACTATCCCCTTGATATTCTTATTTACTCCTAGATTTTTTTGAATCATATAAAGATGTGAAAGTGCCGAGAGGTCTCCAATCATTAAATAACTGTCCGCTGAAGCATCGGCTAAAAACTTCCCTTTTTTCAATTTAAAGTAAACCTTCTCTCCCACTTTACAATTCGTCACCCAATGTGATCCGATACCATTGCTATGTGTAGCAATCGCAATATCAATAGAGCCTTCTTTCTGATCTATATCCCAAATACTATAACTTCTGACTTTGTCTTTCATGGAAAGTTCTTCCTTTCCAATACCGATACCCATTCTCAGAAATGCACCAGGATGAAAGTCTAATCCTTTTATTTTTTCACTTTGAATACGAATTCTGTAAGCAGATTTTGATAGTTGTTCTTTTTCAGAAATCACGGCTTCGTCCAAAACGACAGATTTCAATATATTTTCTATAATTTTCATTTTTTTCTTTTCAAACGGAACCCTATGATACGTTCCTTCACCGCAGGTATTCTAATAATGAAACCTACTCCTACCACCACAGCATAGATGATCCATGTTTTTTCTAAAAGTGCTACATGCACTAAACTTAAAATGATAGCGACATAAGCATACTTCTGCAGTTTCTTCCATTTGCTTTTTAAACGCTTCATCGATTTTCTATTCGATGTAAATAACAATGGAATTAATATCAATACAGCAATAAAACCAGCTACATAATTCACCTCCGTGAACGTTTCCAGAAAGCCTTCCATCGCTATAAAAATCACGAAATGAAGAATACTCCAAACGGCAGCCGCAATACCCATCGCTTGACGTACAAAAAGATTTGTGACTCCAAACAGTATAAAGAATGGCGTACAAGTCAGAACGGCTGTCAACCATCGGATGGCAAATTCACCTGAAATATGATACAACATATCCAATGTGGTACGATCCCCTTTTCCTGCACTTTCTACCAATGACATTGATAGGTCATTCGTCCAGTCAATGTGAATCATTTTACTTAAAATAATCAGAGGTAATACCGCAAGGATCGTCACTATGATCCACCCGTAGTTTCGCTTTAAAAATGCCATTCTGTCTTTTTGTTTGTTAGATATATGTTTTGATGTTTCGTGCACCATAGTTAAAACTATGGGCAAGTGATATGTCATCCTAATCAAGACTAAAGTCTTGAAGGTTGAAAACGGAATCAACACTTTAGTGTTGTTGGAGTTAATATCACCTGCCCATGACTTCAGTCATGGTGCACGTTTTCACTCCTGCCTTTTTGCTAAAATTTATTCATTATTGTCTTCTTTCTCTTCAGTACATTTCGATTCTCTCGCCTTAAATTTCTGCATAAATTTTTCTCTATGCATCATAGCTCTACTTCCACCACGACCTTTAAAACGTGGTCTACCACCCCTGCCAAATAAGATTTTAGACATTGCTAATAACCCTAATGACTGTAAGAATGAAATGGTAGTTAACCCAAATATCACAGGCATTAACCAATTCCATAATTGCATAAAAATAAAGGTAATGGCAGTAATGATGACTGCTCCAAAAACGATCTTTTTAGCGATGAACTTTTTCTTTGAAAACTTTTCCATGTCTTTTTATCAATTTTGATCACCCGTGGTGATCTGTTGTACCATTTAATTCAGAACAATTGAATACATCGTGCACCATGACTGAAGTCATGGGCTTTTGATACTGACTCCACCAACACTAAAGTGTTGCCTTCGTTCTCAATCTTCAAGACTTCATCAATTTGAAAAGACTCTCCAATTGTTCTCTTAGATACAATACAGCATATCGCTTTCTACTGATTAATGTGTTCACCGTTTCCCCTGTCATCTCTGAAATCTGTTTGAAGCTGAATCCTTCCAATTCATGCCACTCAAAAACTTCTCTTTGTTCTTTGGGTAATTCTTCCAATCTCAATTGAATTTCCTCCCAAATCATATCTTTCATCAATTGTTCATCAGGCATAGTTTCCAATGAGGGCAATAAATCCATTAGGTTCAATCCTTCCTCTTCATCATTCACTTTTTGATCTTCGATAGAGAGCGGTTTCTTTTTCCTACGGTAATCCACAATCTTATTTTTCGCGACAGTATAGAGCCAGGAGATTGATTTGCGCAAATCAGAGATCTCATCAAATCCCCCTACAAAACTTAAAAACACATCTTGAGCGATGTCTTCAGCATCTTCCATAGAACCTACCTTCCCTTTGATGTAATTCTTCAAACGGCCTTGTTCCTGCTGGAATGTGTTTTCTATATTTTGATTTTTCTCTGCCATAATTATTGTATCTATCTCTTAAGTCGGATAAGGGCAGATTATATTTTAAGAAAAGTGATATTTTTTTGATTTTTTTTCATGAGAAACGAAAAATGTCCGTTTAAGGGCTTAAAAAGACGGTTTTCTGAAGAATAAAAAAAGATGGGTATTTTTTCTTTTGAATACAAATAGCCCCAACTTATTATAAACAAGATGGGGCTTCATATATAAACCTAAAATACTATTTCAATTTTATAAGAAAGGATATGGTGTAGCTGGTGTAAAGTGTTCAGAAACTTCTCCTGCATAAACTGTATCTGTATCACAGTCCAATGATTTAATCTCAGCTTCTTCTGAGAAATCTAATTGATCAAGATCAACCCAAAAAATGGAAGGCTTTAATGCCGACTCAAAATAATATCTGTTGGTTTGATTATCAGAAATTGTTCTCCAAAGCGTAGCAGAAATATTCGGACGATCAGGGTCTTCCATTCCCAAAGGCACACCGATCGCTCTCATTTGAGACATTACTGAAGCCGTAGCCATTGCTTTATCTGTATATTTTGGAGAAGATTCCAAAGCATAACTTAATCTCACGAAACGGTCTGCAGCATTAATCGTACCTGGCAACATTTTACTACCGCCAATCAATTTCCAATATTTATCGATGGCGATTTGCTCCGAATAAATTGGTGAGTTGGTCATCACTTTGTATTCTCTACTATGGTTGATCACTAATTCTCCATTTAAAAACTCAAAAATAGCCGAATCACCTGTTTTGTCTGAGATAGAAAGGTGAACTGTAGCTCCTCTTCCATTCGGTAAAATCGGTGCTGAAATGATAAATGGAACATCCTGCATTGCATCTACTGCTTCTTGAACGTTAGCAAAATTATCAAGGAAGTATTGTCCCCAAGCACCAACCGATAATGAAGGTTTATTACTTGTTGTTATATCTCCATAATCTGACTCTGCTAAGTAAAGAATATTTGCTGTCAGGCCTGCCTCATTCATTCCGTCTGCTGTACCAGCATTATAAAAACTAGCTCCTATTGATCCATATTTGGAAGTCCACTCTATTGGATTATTTTTCGTCCCTCCATCTTTTTTCATTCCTCTAGGATAAATCCATAATGAAGTCTGAGCCGTTGGATCATTCCAATCCATTCCGCGACCTACAATAAACTCCTGATTTCCTGTTTCATAAATAATTCTTGAACACATAATAGCAATATTTTGATTGATAAATAATTAATTTTTGCAATCGAATAAGTTGATTATTAATAGATTGATTTCCTTATTGATCACATTACAAATGTCGCTGGTTCAGAACCAAATGATATACAAGATTTGAGTAAGTGGTTACAAGATTTCGGCAAAATCAGAAAACAATCATGATAAAAAAAAGCTAAAGTGGATTTCACCTTGGCCTTACTGCGGATAATTCTTCAATTTGATTTTTAACAGTACAAAATTAGAGGTTAAGACGAAGAAAGATTGTCACGGTTTGGTTAAGTATTTATATGATTTGAGCATTTTACCTTAAGTTTATTTCCCTTCTTTTTTGACAAAATAACCTGTAATTCATTAGATTAGTACATTGCTATTTATAATGTTTTTAATGATCCTATAGCTCAAAACCAATCATAATGCTAGAAAAAGACAAGTATACCATAGACCCAAAAGGTGCTCACCCACATGATTCCTACCAACAGTTTGCTGATGAATTAGGCGGAACTTGGGATGGTGAGGAATTGGTAATTAAGACAGATTGGTGTGATATAAAAGGATATTCTTTTGAGTTTTTGGATAAATTCATCGTAGCTATTTTTGAGATGGATTCCGATCGACCTATTATTTCTCAGCATACTGTACTGCCTGATGATCATTATATCACTATTCGATTGGGTTTAGGTGCTACTTATAAAAGAGACGGCACCGTCAAAAAGTTCAACAATGCAGGTATATTGATCTTAAACTCTTCACAAGTTCATGATTTTGAATTTCCTCATGGACAACATAGTCAATGGGTTTCTATCCGTTTTTCTTTGAGTTTTTTCCAACAATTTGTAAGAAATCCTAATATCAAATTAAAAGATCTTGTAGAGAATAATAGTCCATGGATTAATTACTATTCTATTAATGCGGATATAGAAAGTAGGGTGAGAGCAATTATTAAAAATGTTGATAAAGAGAAAAGGAAACACACTTTCTTTTTTACAAAAGCAATGGAAATTATTGAGTTGCTAAAAGAGAAAATTGAGAAGGATTCCGAAAAGCATAACAGAAATATTCACCCCGAAGATCTGAAACTAATGATTGATTTAAGGGATAATCATCTTACTGATTTTACAGAAATCCCCAATCTTACAGAATTAAGTGATAAGTACGGCATGAGTGTTTCAAAACTAAACCGTCTCTTCAAATCCATATTTGATAAACCTATTATTCAGTTTTATAATCAGCAAAAAATAGAGGAGGCACATCGACAAATTATTTATACCAATAAAAGCCTGACTGAGATCTCAATGGACTTAAATTTTAGTCACGTGGGACACATGAGTCAAGCTTTTAAAAATCATTTTGGCTATGCTCCTTCTGCTTTGAAAGGGAAGAATATTGATTATTTCAACTAACTCTTACTTCTCATACAACTCAATCGGCAATTCATCTGGATCATCAAAGAAGCAGAACTTTTTACCTGTATGTGGATCAACCATAATATCACCTACAGGTACTTTATTTTCTTTTAGAAAAACGATACTGTCTTCTATACTATCGACTTCAAAAGCGATATGCCTTAGCCCTCTCGCTTCTGGCCATGAAACCCTCGGAGGATTGCTAGGAAATGAAAATAATTCAATCAGGTATTGTCCATTAAATGACAAATCCAATTTCCATGAGTCTCTTTCTTCTCGATACACTTCCTGAAGAATCTCAAAACCCATGATTTCTGTATAAAACTTTTTTGATTTGGGATAATCGGAGCAGATAATGGCGATGTGGTGTAATTTATTTAATTTCAGCATTTTCTCTGTTGTACGATTTATAGATTCATTTATGTACATCTAATATAAATAAAAAAGGCACACCCCGAAGAGTATGCCTTAATATTGGACGACTTTGAATAAAGTTATTTTTTCAACATTTCAACCTGATCTTTCAAGAGTTGAATAATGTCTTCTTTGTCTTTTAACTGAGATTTTAACTGCTTTACTTGAGCTTTTAATTGAGCAACCTCATCTGAAGAATTTACATCTTCCTTAGTTTCCTCAACTTTTTTCTTCTTCTTTTTCTTTTGTTTGATGTCCACTCGGATGTTACGAGTTTCTGGATCCTCAGATTTGATTTCATTTACTTCCACATCAACTGTTTTTGATGCTTCTTGTACGTCTTCCACCGCACCCTGTACAGCTTCAAAAACATTCTTGATGGTCGTTTTTACTTTTTCCTTCTGCAGTTCATCGGTCATACGAGGAAAAACGAAGTCTTTTAGAATATCCTCAAATGGATTGTCTTTTCTGCTCATAATTGATTTAATTAATTTGACATGTTGATTGACTCAACTTAATTTTTTAGTTCAATAAATAAGTTAACGAATTTAAATGATAAGTGTTTCAAGTGAGCTTATTTTTTAACATTCCTAATTCGCAATTTTGTAATCCAAACTTCCAACCTCATAAACACTTTTACCCGCCTTCTTCAATTGTAAACTCAGTTCTTGTCTTTTTTCTTTAGAATTACTGTAAGAAGTATACAAGAAGGTTCTGAGCGTGACAGGCCCAAACAACGACTGCTTGGAGCTTCCATAATAATTGACCTTAATGATGTATTGTCCTTCGATAGCGTGCTTCAAACGAAATTCTTCAGGTCCATAACCTCTTGTAAAGTCATTGGACATTTTTCCACCAATTCTAGTGTCTTTATGAGAATAAAAGCATTTCTCGTTAATAGGATCAATCACCCACAAGTCAATGTCAGTATCCAACATATCCCAATCAATCACAATTCTGACATCCAAAGGCATCGCATGAATAAAGCGAGCATCAATTTTTGAGGTATCAATCTGCTTTGGATACTTGGTGATCAAATTATTCATTTCATGTAAAATGATTAACTCTATATTCCCAAATCGAGCAATGATATCAGCATCCCAATCACTCTCAATTATACTGTAATACTGATCTACCGCTTTTTGATACTCACCCTTATCCACATACAACAATGCCAAATCTCTATAATTCTGAGGTTCGAAAGGTCTTAAGTCAATCAGTTTTTTAAAGATATATTCCGCTTCTTCATAACGTTCAAACTCTTGTAGTTTCCTTCCTAGATTTCTTAATACTTCATGGTTTTCTAAATCAATCTCTGCCAAATTACTCAACACCTGAAAACTCATTTTCTGATCTCCTTCGCTATAAAAATAGGAAGCGACATCATAGTAGAAGGATGGTGCATTTTTATATTCCTTTTTCAATTCATAATACTTGGATGATCTTTTACTTTTTTCTGTCGACTTTAATGCTTCCAAGTACTTTGCATCCGACTCATAAGGAATCAAAGTAGTTTTTACAGTCTTTTTGGGTTTACTTTTTCTTTTTGCAGTAGAAATCTCTTCAACTTCTGCCAATGCCATTTCTTCAACCACTGTCGCTTCTTCCAAATCTACATCCATCATTACTTCTCGCTCATTTGGTACACTTTCCACTTCCACTCCCTGAATAAGTGCAGGTGCTTGCCTTGTAACATCTACTTCAATCATTTCCTCATCTAAAACTTCATTAGGTAATTCAATAGTCTCCACCATAATCACTAAAAGTTCCATGTCAATTTGATACATATCTACCTCTTGACTATCAAAACCTTCAAAAGTAAAAACCAATATCCCATTGAGTGGCACTTCAATACTAAATTTCCCTTGATAATCCGTTACTACACTTTGAGAGGTTCCTCTTAATTTCACCTGCACACCAGGTAATATTTGATTTACTCCGTTTTCCTTTACAATCCCTGATACAATCTTCTTTTGCGAAACATATTCTCTAGGAGGAAGAGGTTGATGATTGTTCTGACCAAGGGATTTTGGTTTATTCAATTTTTCCTTTCGAATGACTTCACTCATGTCCTTAGAATTCTCCCACCATTTTATATCCTCTTGAAAAGAAGCATAAATGCGATCCTTACGAGTCGTCAATTCTTTTGTTTTGTGCTCCTGTTTTTCTTTCAGCTTCGCATAATACTCCTTTCGCATAGAAGCAGGAGGAACAATCTCATGCGTTACATAATCCTCCAGATTGTCTAATACAATAAATGACGTAAAATCCGTCACTATTCCATATTTCAATGCCAAATCCGTAATTTTCTCTTCATTCTGTTTTGAAAGCTCACTGAATTCATCAATCTGTTTTTGTGCCCACAACTTCTCCAGCATTTCATATTTTTTCTCTGAAGACTCAATAACCACTACATCAGAACTCAACACTTGTCCCCCAATACCATAGTTGATTTTCACCTTAGCTTCATTTGATTTCAATTTTCCCGTTATCGCAAAATTCTTTTTCACCAAGGCTACTTTGCTAGGGTAAACTTCCGCTACCTCCCCTTCCAATACTTCTACTCCTAAAAATCGAATAGCAGGCTGTTGCATTTTTTCCAAGAGGGCCTCTAGCTTACGAGAAGACAGATTAAGATAATCTCCCGAATTTTGATTCGCTAAAGCCGAGAGATAAGCTTGATTGACACTACTGCTTGATGAAATAGTATAAAGAGGCTGTTTGAAGTCAAAAAGTATTTCTTGAGCTAAATTAGAAATCCCATCAGAGAACAACCACACTTCTTCTGAGCCTACATTCTGTGTTAAATATTCCCCTAGCTTACAACCTCCATCGTATTCGAAACCATCAATATATTGAAGCAGTTTTGATACATCTCCTTCTTTAATTTGAAACTTCTTAGAAGTAGTCACCTCATAATTGAAAGTCCTGAAATCTACACTTACATTTTTATTCCACTTGAAATATTCATTCATCAATTCCTTCTCTTTCTCAATATCTCTTCCTTTATAATGTGCAGAAACATCCCAAAGGAAAGTAATACTACTTGGTTTCTTTTTATCTTTTGAAACGGCCTTGGGCTGACTTTGTACATAGAAAAACTGATCTGCCGAGAACTTCCCTTTAGTAGACTTGGTCTTTTTGGTTTTTCCCTTTTGAGGTAATGTAAATGATAGGTTAGATTGAACGAAAGTGTCTTTTGCGATGTAATTGGCAATCGTAGATTCATGAACATCTTGGAATTGAATATCTAGTGGATTATCGCCATTTAATGCTACATCAGACTTATTGATGATTTCTACATGCACCTCGAATTCTTTTAGAAGATTCTTATAATACATCGGTAGATTGTAAATAATAGCTCCTTTATCATTCTTACTTAATTCCTGATCAAAAGCGATAATACACTTTTTATATTCTTTTGGGAAAATAGGATAGACTCTTGTTTTGAAGTTATTACCAACGGTCTTCTCCAAGATTGCTGGGTCTACATTTTGCCTTACAATATTCTCAAAAACTTCTGTTGCTTTTTCTTTCTTTACAACTACTCCTTCTCTCCATTCCCCTCCTATATCTAATGAAAAAGCTGAAACAGTAGCTCCTTGTTCCATAGGAAAGTTGAGTTCTCCTTCTAAAACACGATTACCATAATTGTAGAAATGCATTTCCATCTTAGTAGTAGCAATATTATCAAGTACCACCACATCTATATAGAGTTTCCTTAAGGCTACGGAGTCACCTTCAGTATCGGGATTGTTAATCGTAATTATTTGCCCTTTTAGGGTTACTGATACTAATAAAAAGAGAAGTAATAGTTGAACTTTCATGAGAGTAAATGTTGATTGAATATCATTTTTATCAATATAACGACCTAAATTCATAGTTGGTGTTGTCTAATGTTAAGCTCTCAATCCTACTGCGTTATACTATGTTAATGATGCTCAATAAAATTATACTCCAGTTCAACAAGTTAAAATGAATACCCAACACCAAATTTGAAACCATCTTCTACTAATTTATGATGGAATCTGTCTGCAGGCATTTCTAGAAGGGCTCTCATTTTTAAATAAGGGTTGAGCATCAAACTGATGCCGTTATTGAGCTGATATTTGATTCCAACTCCTAAATAAGCACCTACACCTGTTTGACCGTCCATTTCACTGTCTTCTGATAGATCAAAAGAGACTACTGTCCCTGTATTGATAAAAAAGTATTTCAAAAACTTTAACCGAACACCAATTGGTATCTCCAATGTATTAATTCCATGTTCTGTTAGGCTTCGTGATGAAGACATTCCTGGGTAAAAAGGAGCACGTGAAATTACCTTATGGCTGAAATATTCTACACCTGATTCAAGATCAAAAGTTTTACTTAATTGATATTGATAGTTAATACCAATACCAAAGTAGCTCTTTCCTCCTTTGTAGCCTCCTCCATCATAATTCTCAAAGGAGAGTAATTCATTGTTTCCTAGTCCAGAATAAGAAAGTAGAATACTATGCTTGGTTTCTTCTTGAGAAAAGCAGTTGATCACAGCAATAAATAATATTGCAAAGGTTAAAGTTAGCTTGTTGTACATAGTTGCTTTTTAAGTTGATTATAGTTCTCAGACAACTCAAAGAAAATAAAGGACAAAAAAAATCCTGTCTCATTTCTGAAACAGGATTGGTACTCCGTACGGGATTCGAACCCGTGCTACCAGGATGAAAACCTGGCGTCCTAACCCCTAGACGAACGGAGCGGGGTATTGATTTTGAGTCTCAATTAGACTTGTACTCCGTACGGGATTCGAACCCGTGCTACCAGGATGAAAACCTGGCGTCCTAACCCCTAGACGAACGGAGCAACTGTTTTTTGCGAGTGCAAAGGTATTAGAAAACCCTATTCACTCCAAACGGTTTTCAAAAAAAAAGAAGAAATATTACAATCATTAAGAAAAAAAGGTGATTTAGGGCTATTTTTCGGGGTCTAAACACTCAAAAATATAATTTTGACATGTACGAACTTCTTGAAAACAGTTACAAAAAATACAATCAGCCTAATTTTATTCCTGATGACCCTATCTGTATCCCTCACTCTTTTTCAAAAAAAGAAGATATTGAAATCATGGGATTCTGGGCAGCAGTGCTCGCTTGGGGGCAAAGGAAGACCATTATCAATAAGTGCAAAGAGTTGGTGAGTTTAATGGACAACGCCCCTCACGACTTTATTATCAATCATACAGAAAGTGATTTAAAACCCTTTCTGAATTTCAAGCACCGTACCTTCAATGATGTGGATACGTTGTATTTTCTTTCTTTCTTCCAAAAGCATTATCAAAAATACAATTCACTAGAAGATGCTTTTCTGATCGGTTATTCTGAGAAAGATGAAAACGTAGGGAATTCTCTCATCGCATTTCATAATTATTTCTTTGAAGATGAAGATGCACCTCAGCGTACAAGAAAACATATTGCAACTCCTGCAAGAAAATCGGCTTGCAAAAGAATCAATATGTTTTTGAGATGGATGGTGAGGAAAGATAATCAAGGTGTAGATTTTGGAATTTGGAATACCATACAGCCAAGCCAATTGATCTGTCCGTTGGATGTACACGTGGAAAGAGTGAGCAGAAAACTGAAGTTATTGACACGAAAACAATCGGATTGGAATGCAGCGGTAGAGTTAACTGAAAATTTAAAAAAGATTGACCAAAATGACCCTGTAAAATATGATTTCGCATTATTCGGGTTAGGCTTAGAAAAGTTTGCTTCTTCTTAAGAATTACTATTCAATTCGCTTAAAAAGCTCTTTTTGCAAGAAGAATGTAGAATAGTAACCCCTAATAATTCTTGTAAGAATATTGATAATAATCACTTGCCGAATCTATAAAAAAGGGTACATTTGAATTATAATTGTAAAATTAACACCTAAAGATATTCATCATGAAAAAAATAACATTATACCTATCATTATTATTAGCCATAACCTTGTTTTCATTCATCAATTATAATCCATTAGAAGAAAGTATTAAGAGAGGTCAAGGTGTTTATATGGTGAATTGTATGCACTGTCATTTAGAGCAAGGAGAAGGAATAGAGCCTCAAGTTCCACCATTATCAGGTGTAGAGTATTTAGTAAAAAATAAGCATCAAGCAATTCGTCAGGTCTTACACGGTTTAGAAAAACCTATCACTATTAATGGGGTTACTTATACAGGTGCAATGCCTGAACAAGGTGTATTATCAGACCAGGAAACTGCAGATGTATTGAATTATATTAGAAACTCTTGGGGAAACAAAGCACCTATCATTACAGCCGATGATGTCGCTATGGAACGTTAATACATTAAAAATATCAGCTAAAGTCAACAGGATAACTTATTTTCTTATAGAAAACATTTAATAATCCCCGTAAAAAGTATATTTTTGCGCCATCAGCCCATTCCCATATAAAGTTAAATAACAACAGGGTATGGGCTTTTCCATTTTCATTACAACCTATTGAATCTCATGCAAGAGCGATATGCACAGCGCGGTGTTTCCGCCTCAAAAGAGGACATTCACAATGCCATCAAGCAATTAGATAAAGGCTTATTTCCAAAAGCATTCTGTAAAATCGTTCCTGATATTCTAACAGGCGATTCCGATTATTGTGCAATCATGCACGCAGATGGTGCTGGTACAAAATCATCTTTGGCTTATTTATACTGGAAAGAAACAGGTGATATGTCTGTTTGGAAAGGTATTGCTCAAGATGCAATTATCATGAACACGGATGATCTGCTTTGTGTTGGAGCAACTGGCAGTACTCTTTTATCTTCTACAATTGGTAGAAACAAAAACCTTATTCCGGGTGAAGTAATCTCTGAATTGATCAACGGAACTGAAGAAGTATTACAAATGCTTCGTGACAATGGTTTTGACATTCACAGTACTGGTGGTGAAACAGCAGATGTTGGAGATCTTGTAAGAACTGTTATTGTAGATAGTACTGTAACAACAAGAATGAGACGTGATGAAGTAATCGACAACAGCAACATCCAAGGTGGTGATGTGATTGTAGGTTTAGCTTCTTACGGACAAGCAACTTATGAATCTGAATACAACGGTGGTATGGGAAGTAACGGTCTTACTTCTGCTCGTCACGATGTATTTGCAAAATATTTGGCAGAAAAATACCCTGAAAGCTTTGATCCTCAAGTTCCAAATGACTTGATCTACTCTGGTACACAAAAGCTTACAGATGCCATTGCAGACTTAACTTTAGATGCTGGTAAATTGGTATTGTCTCCTACAAGAACTTACGCTCCAATTATCAAAAAGGTGTTGGACGAGTTAAGACCAGAAATTCATGGTATGGTTCACTGTAGCGGTGGTGCACAAACGAAAGTATTACACTTCGTGGATAATGTGCATGTGGTAAAAGACAACTTATTCCCTATCCCTCCACTTTTCGAAATGATTCACAAGAACAGTGGTACAGATTGGAGCGAGATGTACAAGGTATTTAACATGGGTCACCGTATGGAAATCTATGTTGCTCCTGAACATGCTCAGACAATTATTGACATCTCGAAGTCATTTAATGTTGATGCTCAAATCGTTGGTCGTGTAGAAACAAAAGAAGGAAGTAAGTCATTAGACATTCACTCTCCTTATGGAACATATTCTTACTAAAGAGGTAAGAGGTAAGAGGTAAGAGGTAAGAGGTAAGAGGTAAGAGGTAAGAGGTAAGAGGTAAGAGGTAAGAGGTAAGAGGTAAGAGGTAAGAGGTAAGAGGTAAGAGGTAAGAGGTAAGAGGTAAGAGGTAAGAGGTAAGAGGTAAGAGGTAAGAGGTAAGAGGTAAGAGGTAAGAGGTAAGAGGTAAGAGGTAAGAGGTAAGAGGTAAGAGGTAAGAGGTAAGAGGTAAGAGGTAAGAGGTAAGAGGTAAGAGGTAAGAGGTAAGAGGTAAGAGGTAAGAGGTAAGAGGTAAGAGGTAAGAGGTAAGAGGTAAGAGGTAAGAGGTAAGAGGTAAGAGGTAAGAGGTAAGAGGTAAGAGGTAAGAGGTAAGAGGTAAGAGGTAAGAGGTAAGAGGTAAGAGGTAAGAGGTAAGAGGTAAGAGGTAAGAGGTAAGAGGTAAGAGGTAAGAGGTAAGAGGTAAGAGGTAAGAGGTAAGAGGTAAGAGGTAAGAGGTAAGAGGTAAGAGGTAAGAGGTAAGAGGTAAGAGGTAAGAGGTAAGAGGTAAGAGGTAAGAGGTAAGAGGTAAGAGGTAAGAGGTAAGAGGTAAGAGGTAAGAGGTAAGAGGTAAGAGGTAAGAGGTAAGAGGTAAGAGGTAAGAGGTAAGAGGTAAGAGGTAAGAGGTAAGAGGTAAGAGGTAAGAGGTAAGAGGTAAGAGGTAAGAGGTAAGAGGTAAGAGGTAAGAGGTAAGAGGTAAGAGGTAAGAGGTAAGAGGTAAGAGGTAAGAGGTAAGAGGTAAGAGGTAAGAGGTAAGAGGTAAGAGGTAAGAGGTAAGAGGTAAGAGGTAAGAGGTAAGAGGTAAGAGGTAAGAGGTAAGATACTTTTGGTATGACATTACTACAAATCTGCTTCTGAATTTTTCTTCTTATTTCAAAACTGAAATAATAGGATGGTGAAGAATACGAACCATCTCTTCCCTCTTACCTCATCACTCTTAACTGTTCTTTTTTCCTTAGAATAAAGAAAAAGGATTGATTAAAATTAAACATTTAATCAATCCTTTTTTTATTGTTGCAACGTCGATTAAAAAACGGACGTTTTCTGCTTTTTCTTTTTGAATCCCCAAGGGCAGTGTTTGCACTGGTTCTTACAACAGTATCCTCTTTTCAAATGATACTCTTTAGTGAAAACGTACAAGCCGTTTTCGATATAATAATCTTTCCCTTCTTCGAGAGGAGTATTGCTCATAGCTATAAATTTATTTTTTAATCCGGTTTACAAAACTGAAGAGCACGGACTTTCAAAATACGTAACATATTTGAGAATACAATAAAAATGAGGTCAACTTTTTGTAAAATCTCATTCTAAAAAAATCCAATACCACCCACCCTATCTTAGATGAAAAGGGCGCTTACCTTCAAAAAGTGCATTTCTCCTTTTTTTTACTTAAATTATAGATAAGTGCTTGGCACTCTTGTTACTTATCAATTTTTATCATCGACGTGCAAGCTCTAGACGGGAGACTGTGCGTTTTTTTATTTTCTAGCTTATATGTTTATTGAAATCAGCACCCATGCCTATAATGCGATGTCCAAAAGATGTCGGCATTGGCGAAAAAAAGATTATCTAAACATCGTGTACCAGGCGTATAAATCAGAGAGCTATGGTTCACACTGCCGAAGAGATAAAAGGAAGTACAAATCGTACATATTTATCTTTGAGGACACCCGTCTTATCACCGTCTATCGGTCTAGAAAAAAGTCAAAAAACTACGTAAACAGAGCCTCATGAAGCATTTCATCAAACCCCGCGTTACTGCAACAGCCCAAGGAGACAGTTATGAATTCAATGTTTCCATTCGTGCTAATTCAGATTTTGAATTAGGTGTATGTGCACAGCTAGTCCAACGCATGAAAGACATCTTGATCAAAGATGAAATTCAACGCAAAGGTCTTAAAGATCTTTACCAATTTGCTACTGAGGAAGATGAAAGAAATTTCTATGAAATCGTAGAGATGAACATCTGGGATGATCTCCTTGCACAAGGAGAAGTTGTCCGCGACCTTGGACGCAAAGGGTATAAAGATATGGACGGCACAATTAACTCTATTCTTAAACCCGAGTAATGTTATTGAAAAAAAATTGTTGAATTTCTCAGTAACACAAATTTAACACTGACATTTGTTTCACCCTTTAAATAACAACAGGAGATCTTACAATTGTAGGATCTCCTGTTTCGTATTCTTTTCGATATGTTATGTCAAAAGGGTTGGCTTCTAATACCCTGAAGGTAAACAGAAGCGAATGTGTTGTGCTTCTACGCTACTGATCGAAGTAACAGATTGAAGTTCTTCCGATCTTCTAGCTAAAGCTTCTTCTTCACGTAAATAATCTACAACTGGAGAAACAAATCTCTCCATTACCGCAGTTACCAATTCCTGGTACTTTGGATTTGTTGCATATCCACCTTTCGCAATTGATTCGATTTGCATGTTTGGATCTAAAGTCTCAAACAAACCATTTTTGCGGTAAGTGTGGAAACTAGTTAGCACTTTGCAATAATCTTCCACCGCTTGTTCTAATGACGTATAGATTCTATAACGTCGGTAACGCTGCTCCCCGTTATCGTAAACTAATTTACTTCTTGTAGGGTTTGTGGATGCAATGTTGAAAATTCTGAAGTCTTTTCTCAGTTCCCAACCTTGCTCGGCTATCGCTTGGGATATAGCCACCTTTGTATTGATACCGTATTTTCTACAGATTGGATCGAAGGCTTTATATAATGTTCTTATATATTCTTCTCTCTTTATAGTATCTGTATCCTTTACACTTGTAATAGAATTATTTGAAGATGCTACTGCAAAATCAGTTGTTCCTATACTTAATACAAACGCAGTTAAAATAAGTAAAAACTTTCTCATTAAAAGTTTATTTCGTAAGAGAATCAAGTGTCCGTCTGACGCTTGTGCTGATTATCAGCGAGTTATTTCAATATTTTTGATTTATTAAAATATTGGATGCAAATATAACACACATCAGTAATATAACAATAGTTTTTTAACAATTATTTGAAACCTATATTTTATACAATACAAGTCTTTTATTGTACTTTTCTAAGGTTACATAATTTAAAGTATATAAAATTGCATTTTACATAGTACGATAAGCAGTTTTATAAGTTTCATTTCAAGGTTGCGAAGCAAAAAAAATCGAGTTTTATTCTTAAATTTGTGTAACAAACAAAGGGATGGTGTTCATTTTTTAGTTAACTCATTGATAAGCAGTGTAAAGTATACTCTTATTATGAGTTGATCATGTAACCATGATTTTTTATTTTTATTTTGAATACAAATTGAAAATCACAATATTATAACCTATTGAATAGACATTCTCCCTTAAGCAGTTGACCAAGGTTCATTTCACTATATCACTGCTTTACATAATAATTAGGAAACTTATCTAACTTACTCGGTTAATTTTCCACTTTATCTGTTATTACATTTAATTTATTGTTCGCAAAAACAGTCAATGAGAAATAATACAAACGGTTTCAAAGAAGAGCTTGTTCAACAAAAAAGTTGGGTAAGAGTGGGGGTCATAGGACTACTAGTCTGTGGGGTACTTGGTGTATATGCGGCTTTTTCTGGTGCAGATGGCTCAAAACATCAGAGAATGAGAATCAATGAGTTAGAAAAGAAAAATGCTCAAATTGAAGCCGAAAGCGGTGCATACCTCTCTAAAATTAAACATCAAAATGATCGTATTCTTGACCTTAAAGATGACATGCTAAGGCTAGAGAAGCGATTGAATGAAAGAGAAGCAGAGTTGAATACCAATGATCAAAAATTGGATATGAAACAAGGTTCTATCCGATCACTTGAAACACGCATTTCTGAATTAAAAGACGACAAATTCCGTTTACAAAGAAATATCGACGAAAATAACCGAGTGATCCAAGAGATGAGCCAACGTGCTAAGGAACATAATGAACTCCTAAAAAGGACTCAACAACAATTGGCCGAAACACAAGAATCTCTTGCAAAAGCACAAGCAAAGCATGTGCAATCTTTAAAAGAACAAAAGCTTGCGGAACAATCTGAAATCGCTGCTCAAGAGGCTTTAAGAAAGCAAAAAGAGCTTACCAATGATCTTATGCAAGAATTGGCTACAACTAGAGGAGAGCTTAATTCGGCCGTTCTAAGTGCAAATGACAAAGACCTTAAGCTACAGTTAGCACAACAAAAAGAATTACAACAGCAACAAATTCAACTTAAAGAAAAAGAGTTAGAAACGCAGGCTAACACTGACATCTACAAGATTATGGCTGCCACAAGTATTATATTGGTGATTGCCTTGATCATCTTTGTTGTTTTTGCTTTACAAAGAAATGGTACTGACTTAATGGTTTTTCAGAAATCACAGGATAAAGATTAAACTTCTTTCAATTTAAATCATTCCACTATTTTTCAATTAATAGCAGACAGCGGATCCACTAAAACAGACTGGACTTTACTGAATCTATCAGAAAATAAAGTAGTCTCCTCCTTTAAATCGGCAGGGTACAACCCTCTTTTTTGGAGTAAAGAAGAGCTGATCAAAGCTTTTCAACAGGATCTATACGCTTTTTCACAGGTTGTTGATATCAATGACATCAAAAAGGTTTTTTTCTATGGTGCAGGATGTAGCTCAGAAGAGCGAAAAGCCAAAGTAGAACAAGCTTTATCTGCTATTTTGCCTGAGACTGAAATCACAATAGATACCGATCTGTTGGGTGCTGCCAGAGGTTTACTCGGTAAAGACAACACCGGAGTAGCTGCTATATTGGGTACAGGTGCCAACTCTTGCCTTTATAAAGAAGAGCAAATCATTGATAAGCCGGTTTCTTTAGGATATATGTTAAGTGATTTTGGTAGTGGAGCCACTCTTGGTTTATCCTTCTTGCAAAAATTACTGACCACTCAGCTATCTATGGAAACGATCAGTCATTTTATAGATACTTTCAATCTGACAACTGAGGATATCTTAGAATCACTTTATAAAAAGAAAAACCCTAATACTTTCTGTGCTTCTTTTGCCCCTTTTATTATAGAACATCATCAATACGATGAACATTTAAAACAAATGATTTTAGAGCAGTTTCATCAATTCATACAATATTACATCCTTCCCTTTTTAAACAATAACAGCTCTACTGTAAAAATTACAGGCTCTATTGCACATCACTTCTCTCCTTTACTTTTAAAAGCTTTTGAAGAGTGCCAGTTGGAGGCTCCCGAAATTATTCAATCTCCTACAGAAGGACTAATTCAATATCATTTATCCTTATAGGAAAGTAGGTTTTAACCTAAATCATGTATCTTCATGTCTCAATTGATTTTACAAACAGACATGAAGCATTTTTTTCAACTTCAATTATTTTTTATTACTCTTTTATGTACTTATTCTACCTTAATGGCCCAAAGTACAAGGGAGTTCCGTGGCGTTTGGATAGCCACAGTCAATAATATCGATTTCCCTGCCCCTCACCTTACCACTACGGAAGAGCAAAGAGAAGACTACGTTCGTTATTTAGATAAAATTCAGGAACTAGGTTTCAATACTGTCATTGTACAAGTAAGGCCGGTATCCGATACTTTTTATCCCTCCTCTTATGAGCCTTGGAGCAAATACCTTACTGGTAAGCAAGGTAAAGCACCTAGCCCCTATTTCAATCCGCTTCAGTTTATGATTGATGAAGCACACAAAAGAAACTTAGATTTTCATGGTTGGTTTAACCCTTACAGAGTAACCATGAATGCTGACACTACTGCATTAGCTCCAGGGCACCCATTTTTTCACCACAGAGAATGGTTTGTGAAATATGGCAACAAATACTACTTCGACCCCGGACATCCCGAAGGAAGAAAATTTGTATTAGATGCCATCATGGAAGTGGCTAGACATTACAACCTTGATGCTATCCATTTTGATGATTACTTCTACCCTTACAAAATCCAAGGTGAAGACTTCCCGGATGAAGCATCTTTCCAAAAATATGGTAGTCAGTTCAAAGATAAAGATGCTTGGCGCAGAGATAATGTCGATTATTTTGTACAAAGTTTATCCATGCAACTAAAAGCTGAAAGACCTGATATACAATTTGGCATTAGCCCTTTTGGGGTTTGGAGAAATAAAAATGTAGATCCAAAAGGATCAAACACTAGAGCCGGTATCACTAATTATGATGATTTGCATGCTGATATTGTCAAATGGATGAAAAGAGGATGGATTGACTATGTAATTCCTCAGGTCTATTGGCATAGAGAATTAGGAGCTGCTCCTTATGAAGAGGTAGTAATGTGGTGGAATAACAACTGCTATAATACAAACCTCTATATCGGTCAAGCACTTTATAAGTTGGGTACAAAATGGGAAGATCCTAAAGAGATTTCGGAACAGATGCATATCAATAAAAAATATGATAAAGTGAAAGGGAATGCCTTTTTCAGTGCAAAATATCTATTTGAAAATCCACTAAATGTAACCAACTCCATCAAGGTCAATTATAAAAACTATGTCTTACCTCCTTCGGTCACTACTAAAGAATTAGAAGCTCCATCAAAAGTTAGAATTACTAATAGCGGAGGGCAAGTGGATAGAGGAGCTACATTGAAATGGGAAGATACAGAGAAAGGAACTGGTACTACAAAATATGTAATCTACCGTTACGATGAGGGCGGTTTTGGTCACCTTGATGGGAAATACATCCATGACATTATCAATAAAGCACCTTATAAAGAACAAGTTTACGTAGATAGAGACCTTCAGAAAGGTAAAAAATATACTTACATTGTTACTGCATTGGATGCTAACTATAATGAAAGTGGCAGAAGCAATGCAATTATGCTTAAGGCGGGAAACTTTTTCTCTAAAAAAGTAAAAGTACTACACTAATATTAACTACTCTACAAATGCAGAAGGAAAGAAATCCATGGCAGTGGCTGCCTACTCTTTATTTTGTTGAAGGTCTTCCTTACACAATTGTAATGACCGTGGCGGTCATCATGTATAAAAATTTAGATATCAGTAATGCTGAAATTGCACTTTATACTTCGTGGCTTTATTTACCATGGGTTATCAAGCCTATTTGGAGTCCTGTAGTAGACGTAGTACGTACAAAAAAATGGTGGATATACATGATGCAATTGGTGATTGGTGGTGCTTTTGCCGCAGTTGCGTTCACCCTGCCTATGGATAACTTTTTTCAATATTCCCTTGCTGCATTATGGATCGTAGCACTAACCTCTGCCACCAACGATATTGCTACGGATGGTTTTTATATGATTGGGCTTCGTGATGATCAACAAGCCTTTTTTGTAGGTATTAGAAGTACTTTTTATCGATTAGCGATGTGGGTCGGCCAAGGAGGCATTGTTTATTTAACAGGTCATTTCTATAAAACTTATCAAAACTATACGACAATTTGGAGTACGACTTTCTTGGTTCTTGGTGCAGCTATGGCCGGTTTTAGTCTATTACACAAAGTGATTTTACCAAATACTGAAACACTAAGATCTGATAAAGAACAAGAACGTGGCATTAAAGAAGTGGCTATAATCATTAGTCAGATCTGCATCATTGGGCTTGGAGGTTTTCTTATCAATAAGTTTTTAAATATAGATACCACTTGGACTTACTTAGCATTAGGCGTTTTGGTAGTGATCTATACTTATTTCGACTTAAAGAAAAAAGCAAAGACACAACCTCAAATTCTCAATTCCCCAATTCTGACTTTCTTTAATAAAAAAGGAATCAAACTTTCTATTGGCTTCATTCTATTGTACCGTTTAGGCGAAGCTCAGTTAGTAAAAATTGCTACACCATTTTTATTAGACGATAGACAAGTAGGTGGTATTGGTCTTACGAATGAAGATTTTGGTATTCTATACGGCACCATCGGGCTTGCTTGTTTAGTCGTCGGAGGTGTACTTGGAGGAATAGCTATTTATAGAAAAGGATTAAAGTTTTGGATACTGCCAATGCTTCTTTCTATCAATTTACCTAACCTTGGCTACTGGCTATTAGCCTCTTTTACTCCCGAAGGACTTGTTTTCCCAGGAATTGTAATTGCTATTGAGCAGTTTTTCTATGGTTTCGGTTTTACGGCACTAATGATGTATATGCTCTATATTTCTCAAGGAGAAAATAAAACAGCACATTATGCGGTTTGTACTGGATTAATGGCGTTTGGAATGATGGTACCGGGGATGCCGTCAGGTTATATTCAAGAGTTTCTGGGGTATAGTCATTTCTTTCTTTGGGTGGTCATTTCGGGAATACCCGCTATTGTACTTTGCTTAAAACTGAAAATTGATCCGACATTTGGATTAAGTCAGAAGTAGAACAATTAGATCAGAAAAAGTTCAAAATAAAAAAGAGGCTGTTTACTCCAAATAAACAGCCTCTTATGCTATAAAATAGAATTCAACTTATGCTGAACTACTGTAATTTGCCACTCCAAATTTCCAATACAATTTCTTCCACGGTATTTCCTAGAATCTCAATATACTTAGGAAGGAAAGAACCTTGATCCGTAGCAGTGGTCCAAGGGTTCATCATTGTCGAAATCATAAAAGGAATTGGTGTTTCTTCATCACCTTGTAGTCCTAATCTCAATCTAAGTGAATCGATAAATTCTTTAGAATAATTGTCCAGTGAAAAATTAGAAGATGTAACTACTAATTTAGTCTCCTCCAAATCCTTTTGACCTGGACTAAAACTTAATCTTCTATAGATCTCATTATTCAACAACTGACACTTAGCGGAGTCTGTATTAACACTTCCGTCAGCATTTTTGAAATTAAACATATAAGTATTGATCGTTTGATCTTGCCCAAGTTCTCTGAACAACTTCATAGCCTCTTGGTCTTGAATCAATTCCTCATTACTTACATTGATTATTCTTTCTTGGATGTATTCCATCTGTTGAATGCCTTCCTGAACACTGCCTCCTTTATTGATCACTGGTAAATCAATCAAAGGCACACTGATATAAGGCTTCGATCTATCCAAATTCATACAAACAAGATTGGCGTAAAACTTCTTGGAAGAGAAGAAACACTCACCCAATATTTTACCATAACCTGTTTCGTCTGTTCGAATTACTTTATGGCTAAGGTACGTCGCTGCTGCTGCTGCACCTGGTTTAGAACCTTCAATACCATAAACACCTACAGTAGGATCAAATCCACCATGGAATACTACTGGAGCAGTAAACGTCACCACGTTTCTCATTGATGAATTTCTGTAACATAACCCACCTGCTGGGTAAGGAATATACCCTGCCTTATGTGGATCAACGGTGATAGAATCAGCGTGTTTAAAAGCTTTGTACTGTTCGATTACATAATCACTCATTGGTAAATCCGGCACCAATTGTTCATCGATATCTTCCGGCTGGTTTTTATCTCTCCACAATGTACCGTCTTTACGAATCATTGCAGCGAAATATCCTCCCCATGCGGCATCAACATGAACGCAGAATTCCATTCCTTTCTTTCTGAATTTTTCACGCAAGGCTAAGATCTCTTGCAATGGATCTACTGCACTTTCTTCCGTACTACCAATTACGGCAATTACCGTTAGTACAGGTTGCTTCTTCTCTAAACACTCTTGCAATTGTTTTTCAAGATCCTTCACATCCATTCTACAACGAAGGTCTACTTTTACGGCTCTATTATTAGCAGAACCCAAACCCAATAAAGTAGCTGCTTTAGGCCATGAATAGTGTCTTGTATCAGGTGAAAAAGCAAGTGGTGTATGATAAATATCTCTAAGGTATTTCTGATAATATTCGAGTAAACCAAGACTTTGAACAGAATACTTATTGATAAGATCACCAGAGACTTTCGTATCTATGCCATAATCATCTTCCATATCTTGAGGTAATTGTAACACCTCGTCAATTGGAAGGTTCAAGAGCGTCCAATTATCCAAAGACAATAATTCTTCACTGTCTCCATTTAATAAGGTTACTCTAATCTTTTTTGCAGGAGCTAAAACCTCTTCATTTTGAATCGCCAATGCTACTGCCAAAGCATAGAACTTTACATTTCTGGCCATCCACAAGCCTTCGGTATTCGCTACACTTCCGTCACACGTGATGTGTCCCCAGCTAACAATTTTATTCGTATTTACATCACTTTTTGAGGTCTTATTGGTATTGATCGGCTGTGTATTATAACCTAGCATTTCACATAGATCATTTCCCACTTCTAATTCAAGGAGAGTTGTTACGGGAGATGCTTCTGCTGCTACGTTATTTTGATTGTATAACATCGCCGAGAAGTAGCCCAACATACCAGGTAAAGAAGTATCCCAAAGCATGTGACCAATACTTCTCATACTCCAAAATGGTCCTGAAAGCTGTAATTGGCTCAACAGTTTTTGGTATTCTTTCTGAAGAAAATCAACGGTATTTTTATATTCTTCAGAATCTTTTAACTGTTCTGTGATATATGCGGGGTCATCAGGATAGTAACTTAAACGTGCTTCCTGATGAGCGTCAATTCCTTTTTGTATTAATTCTGAGAATAGAGAAATGTTTTCACCTTTTGTTCCCAAAAACCAAGCTGCAGAAGAATTTGTGCCACTAGATTTTAGATGAAGCTTTAACTCTTCTGGCATTTTTTCAAACTTCTCTCCTAACTGTATTACTCTTTCTGATAGTTCTGTTGTTGACTTCATAGTATAAGTTTTAAGAGAGTGATTAATCGTTATCTGGAGGCATATTGATCAAGGTTGTATCAAAATGAATTGTTCTTTTCACCTTGATAGTATGCAACCCTTCTTTACCTCTTATAATGACATTATGGTCACCGTCTGAAATTGGCGATTTTTCCGGTAAAGACTGACCAGGATATGAGTATAAAGCTGGGAAAGAGATTAATACACCTTGTTCCAGTTCTTCTTGTGTTAAACACTCAGGAACTTCTGCCAATTCTACTTCATGTTGGAAATCAGGGCCAATAGTTACAAAATGGCAAAGGTAAGCTTCTTTTCCTTTACCAAATAAATAATACGTTAGGTTAGGTGTGTAAGTACCTGTATCTGACATATCGAAATGTCTGAAAGCAATCACTTTTTTGATCGTTAAAGTGCTCTTTGCTAATAAAACGGCATGTTCTTCTGGTATAATCGGAACACCTCTGTACATTTCAAATGGGAAGGAATGAATCACATAAGGGTAATTATCAAAGGCTGGATTACCTCCCTTACCGATGTCCGGTAAGATCATTGGGAAAATCTCTTGGATGTTGGCCAATGTATGTGTTCTATTAGGGTATTCCTTTAGATCATTTACATACAACTGTCTATCGTTTTCAGGCATTTCTATTTCCAATATGACTTGATATTGGTGGTTTGGCATCGCAAACATCATGAAATGACTTAAAAACAATGTATCCTCTCCAAGGATAACAAAGCCGTGTTGGTCAGGGGTATCTACAGGATACCCTTTTACTAAATCACTTGATTGAGTAGCATTAGTTAGCTCTAAGTGTTCCATTAAGGTGTAATTTTTAATTGAGTTTAATACCTATTACTAGGATATCGTCGATTTGACTTTCATTAGCTTTTTGCATCCAGTCACTGAGTGTATGCTCTAGTTTGGATACCTGTACTTCTGATTTTTCTTTATGAATATCTAAGAATAGTTGCTTTAACCTTTTAGGGTAAAACTTCCTATTTGCATCACCACCAAATTGATCTTGATAGCCATCTGAGTAAATATATATAGCATCTATTTCTGAGAAATTAAACGTATGCAATTCAAATCCCACATGGTTAGAATGTAATTGTCCAATGGCTGACTTACTTCCTTTTACCGTTTTCAGTTCTCCATCTTTAATGAATACAAAAGGATTTTTAGCTCCAGAATAATATACTTTTTCTTCATCATGATCAAACATACACATGGCCACATCCATACCATCTTTTACTTGAGTAGTCTTAGTTTTCAATGCCTTCTGGAACTCTTTATGCATTCTATCCAATACATCATCTGGCATATATGTATTTTGATCTCTTACAATTTTCTTCAGAATAGAATCACCAATCATACTCATCAATGCCCCTGGTACACCATGACCTGTACAATCTGCCGCAATGATTAAACTCCTATTGTCTTCCAGACTATGGCTAAACCAATAAAAGTCTCCACTTACAATGTCTTTGGGTTTGAAAAATACAGTTGTATCAGGCAAGAATCTATTAATGTCCATCAACCTTGGAAGAATGGCTTGCTGAATCCTTTTAGAATAGTTGATACTTGCTGTAATATTCTGATTTTTACGCTCCAACTCCACGGTTCTTAACCTTACTTTTTCTTCAAGGTTTTCGTAAAGGTTAGAGTTTTCGATAGAAATTGATATTTGAGTGGATAACATCTTCAACAACTCTAAGTGTCTATCACTGAATGCTCCTTTGGTGAGATTATTTTCTAAGTAAAGAATTGCATTACAATGATTGGTGTGTACTAACGGTATGCACAACACCGACAACACGTTGTTTTCCTTTAAATAAATATCTTTATTAAAACGATCATCAGAAGACAAATCTTTCGCCAGCAAGATCTCCATTTTTCTTCCTACATAGTTGACCAATGACATTGGTACTCCTGTTTCATTTGTTTCCTGCTCACTAGAAATATATGATTTTGAAACTTCCCATTTATCATTTTGAGGTAAGAGTACAACAGCTTTTCTCGCTCCTGCATTTTCGGCTATTGTATGAAGCATTTTTTCCAACAAATCATCTAATTTCACTTCTTTCGAGAAGGTTTCAACTGACTTAATAATGGTTTTTACATCAATAGATGCGGTTGTACTTGATGAAGAACTACTTTCTCCTTCAAGAGAGAGATGTTTCGATTTATATTGAGGATAATCTTGTTCGATTAATGCCAACTTTGTTTTTGCACCCCACTTATTGTAGAAATTATAAGCCTTTTCGATGTGGATCATGTGATAGTCATCAAAATCCAGTTCTTTCCAAAGGTCTGATAACAATTCGTGAGCAATAGCGGCATGATTAGAGAAACCGTTCTTCTCCGCATCTTTAATTGCGGCCTTGAAGATCTTTACGGCTTTCATTTTTTTGCCTTCTGCGTAAACCTTCATTGCCTCTACAATCAAAAACATATGTGTAAAATTGTCAGGACAGTTGTCCATCCATTTTTTCATTTGTAATTGATTTTGTGCTACTAAATCAAAGCTTTCCTGAGTTGGTTCATCAATAAGGTGAACCAAACTTTGAATGAAGTTGAACGTTGCAGTGATGATCATACCTGCGATAGCTGGCACTACTTCTGCAACTTTATCAAGGCATGCTTTCGCTAGAGAATAGTTTTTATAAATAAATGAATTTTGTGCTTTGAGGATTAAGAAAAAGGCTACGCCGTTCAAACTATTTCTTTCCAAACACTCTTTCAAATGCTGCTCTTCCTTGAAATGATCTGTATCAAATTCAAATATATCATTAGGGCAATTGGCTAGATTCTCTGCTACTGCCTTCATTGAACGTATTCCATCATTTACCCAAATATGCTTCGTCTTGTTTGTAAATGAAATGTACTCCTCCGCATTTTTGATTACGTCATCCAATGATTGTCCCATAAAAATAGGCTTCATCACTTGGAACATCGAAATATAACCTGGGTATTGTAACTCACCCGACTCCAATCCAAGTTGAAAGCCTTGAGCATTAATTTCTGTAGATGTTTTAACGTGTTTTGTAAATGGATTGATGTAATTCGCAAATAACATGGAGTCCTTACATCTTAGGTATTTGTTGTCAAACTTATGGGTCAATGCCAAGGCCAATTCTCCAAACTGGAACGCCGCCTGATATTCTCCCATCATAGCAGCAATCACACCTCCATAATTTGAATATCCATGAGAAGACTCTGCTGAATGCCCATATTCTAATGCCAAGTTGATAATTTTGGCACTGATCACGGCATACAATTCCATTTGACCTGATAGGTAAGCTGTAGGGATAAGGTTCACCAACAATTGAGTTGAGATGATTTTACTCTGTTGCGTCATTACAGGCTCATCAATCAATGACGGTATAGGCTTGCTTCCAATTTTACCCATCATCTTTTGCACCTCTCCTCCCAACACTTCTTGAAGGTTTTCAGTTTCTAATGTAAGGCCAAGAATACTCAAGGCTTTTACACCCGTTTCTATTCCTCTCAGATAATCGGTTTCAAACGTCAGCTGAATAATGAGCATATTCAGTATTTCTGCTCTTTCTAAATCTGTATGTACATGGCTTTGGATATTCTCAATATATGCTTGAGATTCTTCAAAGTTTCTATTCAAATATTGAACATCCGCTAGTTCTTTGAACAGTTCAAGTGCAATTGTATAATTTTCAGTCCAGACTTCATCTCCCCCTAACAACGCCTTCGCTCTTTCTAAATACTCTAATGAAGATATATAAGCGGAAGATTGTTTCGCTATTTTCCCCGCTTCAAAATTCAATAAGGCAATTCTTTCTCTCTCATAGGTTGTATCGATGATCGAAAGTGCTTCATTGTATTGATTGACCAAATCAAATAAACTCTTAGGATTTTCATTGAATTGGAGGTCTAACAATCGGGCACATTTTAGGTGGTTTCGTACCCTTTCTTTTTCGTTGACGGTTGTATATACTGCCTGCTGAATTTTATCATGAATAAAGATGATGTCTTTTTCAGATTCATATATAATTCCAGATATTAGAGCAGGTTCTAATGTTTTCAATAAACTCTTTTCGTCTTCCTGGAAAACAACTTCCATAAAGCTTTTAGAGATGCTATTACCTAAGCAAGAAATTGGTTTAAGAACAGCCTGAACATCAATTGGTAAACTTTTAATTTTCTCAACCATCAAGTCTACCACATTGGATGTGATATTTTCAATTCTGATTTTTTCAACATCCCATTTCCAAACTAATATATCACCTGCAAATTCAGTGTATAATAGTTTTTTCTCATAGATAACCTCAATAAACCTATTGACAAAAAACGCATTACCATCGGTTTTCTGAATGATTAATTCACTTATCGCGTCTATATTATGCTGATCATAAGTATAATCAGCCACTTCAACCATATCACTGATCAGTGCTTTTATATCCTTTTCCTGAAGATTATCAAGGTGTAAGTTTTCAAACTCAACACCATTTTGAATGATTTCTTTTTGTGTCAGATAATAAGGATGTGAAGTATCTACCTCATTGGTTCTGTAAGCCCCAATAATCAATAAGTATTGAGAAAGATTACTTTCTGAAATTGTTTTAAGTAATCGAAGTGAAGCATTATCAGCCCATTGTAAGTCATCTATAAAAATGATCAAAGGATTGTCCTCATTACAAATCAAACTCACAAACACCTCGAATAAATAACTTAAACGGTTTTGAGCTTCTATACCACTCAATTGTGCCACTTCAGCTTGTTGGCCAATAATCAATTCAAGTGAAGGAATGATATCCGTAAGTACTTTCGCATTGTCTCCTAAACCGATTTTCAGTTTTTCACTCCATTCCTCTAATTGCTCTTGATTATGCGTCAGTATGTTATCAAGATAACGTTGGAAAGCCTGAATCCAAGCAAAATATGGAACAGTCTTTTGGTATTGATCAAACTTACCCTTAATAAAATTGACATTCGAACTTGTGATATACTTGTGGACCTCATTTACTAAAAAGGACTTACCTGTACCCGATAATCCATCAATCATGAGTAGGTTTTTACGTCCATCGACCATTTTTAATGCCGACTCCAATACAGTATTAAATTCTTTGTCTCTACCGTAAAGTTTCTGAGGTATTTTTAATTGATGATTGTAATCTCTCTTGCCTATTTCGAAAGTTTCAAGAGCTTCTTGATTCAAGTTTTCTAAAATAAATTCTAAGTCATGAATCAATCCATTGACCGAATTATATCGATCTTCTGCATCTTTCATGATCATTTTAGAGATCACTTGTTCGATAGCCTTTGGGTAATCACTTCTAAACTTAGAAATTAAAAATGGTTCTCTAGCAATATGAGAATGAATAAGCTCTAATGAATCAGTGACATCGAAAGGTAGATGATTAGTAATTAATTCAAAAAATGTAATACCAAGAGAGTAAATATCTGCTCTATAATCAATCACCCTGTTCATTCGTCCTGTTTGTTCTGGAGCAATATAGTTTAGCGTTCCTTCAAGAGTATCAACGTTATTACTAAATTCAACCCTTGTTTCCATTTTAGAGGAAATACCGAAATCAATAATAGATACTTTCTTGGTCTCTATATCAAAAAGAATATTATTTGGGTTGATATCCTTGTGTACAATCTTGTGACTATGGATATCCTTCAAGATTTTAGAAGCTTTGATTGCTATTTCTAGAAAACGCTTAGGTTTTGAAATTGGGAAAAACTTCTTCAGGGTTTTTCCTGGTGCGTATCTAGACCAAAGAGCTACTTTATCTTTATATTTTTGAATTTTGAGAGGCTCTCTTATTCCATTGATTGAAAGATCTTTTGTCAGGTTTAATTCATTATAAAGTTGAGATAATTCACTCTCTGATGGTGTCTCATTTTGTATAATTTTCAAAGAATAAACTTCCTTCGTATCAGCATCTTCTTTTCTGATGATATTGTAACGTTCGTTAGTGTAAATAAGATCTTCTGAAGTGAGCATAATAAAAATATTGTCAAAAAAATTAAGAGAGTGAAAGTAAGTGAGATATCAGTCACAATGAACGTTTAATTTACATTTGTTTACACAATAAAAACAAGAAAAAGTATAATTATTACATAATAAAACAGCAGAAAAAGCATAAAAATAACAGTGTATAAACAAATGAATACAAAATACATTACACTGCAACGGTAAAAGAATGTTTTTATACAAAAAAACTCCGCATCAATTGATACGGAGTTCAATACACAAAAGTGCACTACAAATTATTCATCCTATTAATTTTTCGCTATGTAATCACCACCTAGAGCAAGATAAAGATTGATCCTTTGAGAAATCTTTTCGTACTTCAAGTTCAACTGATTTGTCGCTTCGTTCAATAGTTGTATCTGCTTCTGTAATAGGGTAAACATATTTTCATTACCAATTTTATACTGCATTTCTGACAATTGGTAAGTACGTTCTAGGTTTTCCAATGCAATTGTAGATTGCGTAAACCTTCCTTCCACTGCATTAATACCATTCAAACTTGTCTCAACTTCGCTTAACGCTGTTAAGTACGATTTTGCATAATATAAAACAGCTTGTTTTTGTGCTTCATTTTGAATTTCAATATTCGATTTGATCGCACCCCATGTGAAGATTGGCGTCACTAAGTTACCTCCAATAGTCACCAATGGGTTTGATAAACCAAATAATGCCTGAGTTGTGGAGTTCACCGCCCCAAAAGAGGAGTTTAAACTCACTTTTGGCCAACGTGCTGCCTTCGCTACTTCTGTATTATAGAAAGCACTTTGGACTGCATATTGACTAATCATGATGTCGGGGCGGTTTTCCAACATACTCATTGGTAAATTTTCAGGTACTTCCGTTGTCAATACAGGAAGTGTTGAAGCAACTTCAATTTCTCCCTTTGGGTATCTACCGATTAACAGCTCAATCGATCTTTTCGTATCTTTTTCGATTTGCTCCAGTTTTACTAAAGTCTCTTTAAACTTGGCTTCCTGAGCATTCATCTGCAATACGTCCGACTCTTTTGCTACACCAATTTTCAATCTAGCTTCATTCAATACAGCCATTTCATTGGTCGCTTCAATAGCCTGATTGAGCAATTCTTTTTGTTGATTAATGAAGACAGAAGTATACCATGCTTTTGCGATTGTGGCTGCTAAAACTTGCTCTAGCTTCTGCTTCCCATATTCAGCAGAATAGATCATTGTTTCAGTTCCTTTCTTAGCATAGCGAAGTTTCCCCCAAAGGTCCACTTCCCATGACATATTGACCATTCCGTAGCCAATAGTCTGATTACCCCCATTAAAATTGTAACCGTTTTGTGCACCAGCACCAAACATAGGCAACAGTCTTGAATTGGCAATTTTCAATGCTGAATTAGCTTGCTCAATTCTTGATGCTGCAATATTAATATCCGCATTAAAACGGTACCCTTCTGCTATAATTGAATCTAGTTCGGCTGTCTCCCATTCTTTTGCCCAACTCAAATCAATATCCGCAGAGTCTATTTCTTCAAATACCCAATCATTTGGAATCTGCATATTTTCCAATGCTTGGTTATCTTCCTTGATCTCATCAGAAGTGGGAGCGTCTTTGAGATTAAGACATCCACTAAGTACCATTGAGGCACCTAGTGAGATGATTATTTTTTGATATAAATGCATAATGAAAGTCTGGTTTTAGTGCGCTTTCAAGATCAAGTAGTTCACTTTCGCTGAAAGACGAATCATCACTTTACGTACTACATAGAAAGGTTGCATTGTAGAAGTATAAACTGCTACAGACCCGTTGGCACCCATTGGAATGTTATAATCCTCTTCCGTAGAAAATTTCACCAAATACTTTCCTCTTTTCTGTAAATTCTGATCGATCTCCGGTACTCTACCACTTGGTAATAACTGACCTCTACTCGATGCCCAAACTACCGACTCTACTTTAGCAGGAATAATCTCACCCGGACGAGTAACGAACGTTAAATCGACCTCGTTACCTTCTTGAATTTTATGCAATTCATTTTGATCGAATGAAGCAATGATATTTTGACGACCTTCTACCAATGACATTAAGTCTGTAAGAGGAAGAGCCATTGCACCCGGACGTAATTGTAAATTGACTACAGTAGCATCAATTGGTGCTTTTACTACTGTTTGTTCCAAGTTCCATTTTGCTTGTTCCAACTTCGCTTCCAACTCTGCAACAGATACTTGCTGACCGTTGTATTCCGCAGTGATGTTAGCCAAAATCGAAGCCTCTTGAGCTTTAATTTGAGCCAATTGAGCTTCTAATTGCTTTACATTATTTTGAGCTTGTTCTAAGTCAAATTTATTACCAGCATTGGCATCAACCAACTCTTGGAATTGACGTTCACGTGTTCTTTGTAAATCCAACTGAGCTTCTACTGCTCTTCTGCTAGCTCTTAATGCATCAACATTTTTATACTGTACACTTACTGATGCTTCTGCTTTTTTAATAGAAGCATTTAATCCTTCAATTTGAGCCAAGAAAGGAGCTTGTTCAATGACAAATAAAGTATCTCCCTTATTAACTCTTGAGTTTTCTTGTACTAAAACATCTTGTACACGACCACGAACATTGGCTTTGATTTGAACGGTTTTATTATAAACTCTTACATCATCTGATGAAGGCATTAGTACGTTCATTGCCAAGATCAGGAAAGAAACCCCGATTACAGGAATAATGAAAACTATGATTTTTGAAGTGGTGTTCCAGGCTAGTAATTTGAATTTGATAAATACCAACCATACAATAAGACAATAAACAATTAATATTAAATCTACCATGATTATTGATTTTATAAAGTTTTGAAGATTAGGCTTTGATTAGGCTACGTCTGTTTTTTTAATTTCTTCAGATTCCTCTGTATCTGAATTCTCACCAAAGGCTTGCTTTTCAGTGACATGAATTTGATATGGATTAGAATAAGCCCAAATCAATGCGATAGGCCATAACATACCTCCCATAACCAATGAAAGTAAACACATGATGTGAATTGAATCTGCTTGAGGATGATTTCTCTTTTTGGCGATTTGCTCAGGAATAACGTGAATCTTCCAGAATACAATCGCTCCAACTACAGGAACAACACTGATTACTACCCAAGCCATAATATCAGCAAAAGCATTTACTTTATCAGGGCTTATCATAGCAAACGCAGAAGTAGGCATTGTTACCAGTACATACATCAGGAATAAAAACGAAAAGGTAATTTTCTTCTTCATCTCAGTTAATATTTTATTAGGTATCTATTTGTGTACCTTCCCGCTGTTTAGGAGGTACTTTTTAATGGTTTTTAGAATTGATAATCCATCAAAGACAACGTGATCATTTCTACACAATCGTTCAATTATCTCATGATGTTAATCGATTATAAGTGTAAATTATGGTTTAAAACAACTCTTTGAAAACGTGTAACTTATTTAATTGATACGTCAAATATAGTTTATGGTTTAACAAATTAATTATTTGAAAATCCATTTATAATTATGCGATTGTTCATTTCAAAATTGTTCACACTTAAACAAACTTATTAATGATAATTATCACCGAAAACAGCTCGAAGGTGAGTAAAATGGAATTGAAATCAGATAGGAAGATGAAGAAAATTTGTAGTTCAAAGAGAGACAAATAGAGGTTTTCCCTTACCATTACAGCCTTAAGAGGTAAAAATCAAAGTATATCAGAATTATAACCCTTTCTAAACTGAACAGGAGTGACACCAAATTCTTTTTTAAATCTGTTTGTAAAATGAGGGATAGATTGATACCCTACTTGAATTGAAATCTCAGAAATAGGCAAGTTTGTTGTTAATAAGAGCGACTTTGCTTTAGATAGCCTCAAGTATTTTATGTAATCATACATCGAATATTTAAAATAGGACTTAAACAAATTGTGAAGTTTTGTCTTAGAGTAACCTATCTTTTTACAAAGCATCTCAATCGTTATTTCTTTATCTAAGTTACTCTTGATATATTCTTCCAAGTCATCCAACTCCATTTGAACTTCTCTTGAAAAAGTAAATTTTTTAATTACTTCCGTTGAGGCTTGCAATTGATTTAATATATCTGCGACAATGATTAATACTAAACCTTTATAGACAGGAGTTTTGATCTCATCAGGATACTCTGTAAACATCAACTCCTCTAGAGATTTTTGATGTTTCAATGTATAAGATTGGCGAGCCAAATAAGATCTATTCGTTGTAAGTCCTACATCTACGTTAGGATATTTATCAATAAAATCTTTATAGTTACGTTTCAGCCAATCAAGCCCTATATGGATTTCAATAAACATCCTAGGCTTACTGACCGGAAAGCGACCAATCATTGTTGAGTTATCAGAATAGATTAATACCTGCTTCTCTTCTCCTAAGACTTCTTGCGGATGTTCTACAAAAACGGTCCCTTCTGGAAAACCTTGAAAAGAAAAACTAATGATAAGAGTTTGTTTATTTTTTCTTGCTTGCTCTTTAAAAAGAATTTCTTCGTTCAATGTAAAATTAATACTACGCACCTGTATTCCATCTTCTACATTATAACTACTAAACCTTCCTTTACCTATTTCATTATCAAAAGTAAAGCTATCAGCACCTTCTGTAAGGTCTGCTTTTAAAGATTTAGCAATGGTCTGAAGCCACTCATCTCTGTTCGTAATTTCAACAAGCATTTTGGTAAAAAAATAAGGATTAGGGGTTCTGGTACTAAAACAAAAAAGGTGAAAAGTAATTGAAATAACTACTTTTCACCTGATATATTTAGAAGAAGAATATGAGGTATTCTTCTGATTAACTCTTCACAAGTTCAGTTTCGTTCAATAAATATTTTTTGAACTGCTTGAAACTAGCTGGCATTAACGTTGCCTCTTTTGGTCTGTCAATGATTTCTTGTAGACGTTGAGGAATTTCGATTTTCTTGTTGATCACTGGCTCAACAATCTCTACGAATTTCACTGGATGTGCTGTAGATAAGAAAACACCTGCTGTCTTTTTACCTAGTTCATTCTCATCCATATACTCTTTCAATGCTTTGTATGCAATAGCCGTATGAGGACACATTACATATTGTGTTTGATCATACACCTCTTTCATTGTTGCTTCAGTGTCGTCATCGCTGTACCAAGCACCTGTAATTCTCTTTGTCAATTTCTCGTAAGAATTACCTGTCAACTCCAATAAACGTGGGAAGTTAGAAGGGTTTCCAACATCCATGGCATTTGAAATTGTTGAAATTGAAGTCTTTGGCTGGAAAACTTCCGTTTTCAAGTAAACAGGAACAACTTTGTTAGAGTTTGTCGCTGCAATAAAGTTTTCTACTTTCAATCCCATTCGGTTCGCGATCAATCCACCACAAAGGTTACCGAAGTTACCACTTGGCGTACAGAATACTACTTTCTTAAATCCTTCTCTCTTCAATTGAGCAAAGGCATTGAAGTAGTAGAATGATTGAGGAATCAAACGACTAATGTTGATAGAGTTCGCTGAAGTAAGATTTAATGCTTCACTTAATTCTTTATCAAGGAACGCTTCTTTTACCAAACGTTGGCAATCATCGAAAGTACCTTCAATCTCAACAGCTTTAATATTACCACCATTGGTCGTCAACTGTTGTTCTTGAATAGGACTTACTTTTCCTTTAGGGTAAAGAATAGTTACTTGAATACCTTCCACACCAAAGAAACCTTGTGCCACAGCACTACCGGTATCACCTGATGTTGCTACTAAAATATGTAGATTTTCTCCTTTGTCTAAGAAATATGACATTAGACGAGCCATAAATCTTGCTCCAAAATCTTTGAATGCTAAAGTAGGACCATGGAATAATTCAAGTGCGTAAATTTGATCTACTACTTTCACTATTGGTGCGTCAAAGTTAACGGCATCATCTACAATCTTGCGAATTTCTTCTGAAGGTACATCTCCACCCAATAAAGTATTGGTTACTTCAAAAGCAATATCTTGGAATGATAGATTCTCAATATTGTCAAAGAATTCTTGAGGTAACTTCGCAATTGTCTCAGGCATGTAAAGACCATTGTCTTCTGGTAACCCTTTGAAGAGTGCTTTCTTTAAACTCGCCTCTTCCGCTTGTCGTTTAGTGCTATAATAGATCATCTTACTTCTTCTTTTCGTTCTCGCATCACATTGATATATCCGTAAAAGATAATCGTGTTTTATTGAAAATATTACAAGCAAATATAGTCATTTAATAAAATATTTCAATAAAATAAGTGATTTACATTTGTTTTTACAATGATTTAATACTCAGCCTTGTTATATTATTTAGTATTTTTGATAAATAGTACAAACAATACTTATTCTGTTGTATTCCTTTTTTTTATGAAAAAAACAATTTTACTCGTATTCATTGCCATCACTTTTTTATTGCAAGATGCTAGTGCTAAAAAAATTGCACTTGTGATTGGCATTGACAAATATGTACCAGACACTCCCACTGGAGAAACACTTACCTGGAGAAACCTTAATGGTGCCGTTAGGGATGCTAACGCAATGTCTAATGTCTTAAAATGTAAATATCAGTTTGATGTTATCAAAGTATTAGACACCCCTGAAGAAACTACTACTAAAGGACTAAAAGAAGCGTTCAAATGGCTTCAAGATAACACAAAAGCAAACGACATCGTCTTCTTCTATTACGCAGGACACGGTTCTCAAGTAGAAAACAGTCGACACTTTGAAGCCGATAAAACACAAGAATGTATTGTTCCTTCTGATGCTTACAAAGGAAAACAGAATTATATTCTTGACACAGAACTTAATGCCTTTTTGCTTTCTTTAACCAATAAAAAAGCAATGGTTACTGCTATTTTTGACAGTTGTCATAGTGGTTCGGTCAGTAGAAATGCCATTACAGCAGAAACGCCTGCTACAAGAAGTTTGAATCACAAGTTCCCTGATATCAAAACTTCAGTACCTAAAACTATTCCTCCTGCTACAAGAGGTGCATTAATTATTTCTGCCGCTCAAAATAATGAAACGGCCTCTGAAACCGTCAACACAGAAGGGCTTCCTCAAGGTGCCTTTACGGATGCATTTCTACAAGCTATAAATGCTTCTCCTTCTGTTGAAAATGTAGCTACATTAGAAAAAAGAATCCGTTCTTTATTACGATTCAACGGTAAAGTACAAACCCCTACTTTCGAAGGACAAGAAGACCGTATGAATAAGGCTTTATTCGGTGAGAACGTTTCTAGTTCTGATAATCCACTTCTATTTGTCGAGAAAGTAAATTCTTCTTCAGGAGAAATAAAATTATTAGGTGGTGCTGCCCTAAAAATCAACAAAGGAACAACGCTTAAAAACGATAAAGGAATTGAACTTGAAATTTCATCTCTCGATGGTATGACAGGTTCTTATGCCAAAGTTACAAGCGGAAGTTTGAGCAGTATCAAAGAAGGTGATGCTTTTGAAGTAAAAGTATGGGCACATGCCAATCATCCTAACCTCGTAGTATATGCTTCAAAAAGCTCGTTGAGCGATATTCAAATCACGAGTATTGGGCACGACCTACAATCACTAAATTCATCTTCTTTTAAAATCATAAAACCATGGGAAGTAGGTACCCACACATTGGCTTTTAATGAAAGTACTGCTCAATGGGTTGTTTCTAATACATGCGGGCAACAAAAAGTGATTCCTAATCCTACTCCCGCTGTTGTAAAGAAAGCTGTAACTGGATTAACATGTGAGGGAAACAGCAATGTTAAACTCTTCGTCAACCTTCCTTTGTCAAGCGGTAAGTACAAAATGCTCGATGATGAATTTGGAGAATCTGCTACCAAATTATCAAAAAGTAGTATTGAAGCTTCTTACATTTTAGGAGGATTCTATGAAGATGGAAAATTAAAGTATGCTTGGACTTTACAATCTGCCAATGCTCAAAGTGAAGAGACAAGAACTCTTCCTACTTATGCCGACCCTGTAAATGTAAATAGCCAATCTTTCAAATTCAATTTGACTGATCAAGCTCAAAAAATTGGAGCTTTAAAAAAGTGGATGACACTTCGATCTCCTGCTAGCATGGCATTTCCATACAAACTATGTCTTCAAGATTTGGATAACGGAAGTATCATTGATGGAGGAAAAATTTACGAAGGACAAAACATGCGTTTAGCTTTCAAAAAAGACCCTGCCTTATTTGCTCGTTGGAAAAAGAGAAACATGTTCTTGTATGTATTTATGATTGATGATGACGGCGAAATGCAATTATTATTACCTTTTGATTTCTCAGACAATAAATCGGATAATATTCTTCAAGGATATGAAAAAGATGTCGTCCCTGTAGATTTAGAAGGCAATTATATTGAATTCACCGTTGAAGGAACAGGGGTGGATAAAATGTTTGTTTTGGCCTCAGAGGAAGCTATTCCGAATCCAGAACAATTATTTAATATAAATGGTGTCCGCTCTACAAGATCTGGAGTGGGAGGAGATCCGTTGGTTAACCTTCTGAACAGCATCAATACAAATACTAGAGGGCTTTCCATGAAAGAACGTAAAGTAAAAGCAGTTTGGAGTATTAGTTCAACTACATTTGAAAGTAGTTTGAGACAGTAAAGGTTCATTCCAAAATATAAAAAGCACAGATCAGTAAAGTGATCTGTGCTTTTTTTAGATTAAAATTTAGAGTTAAACCTGATCAATACTTTTGATGATCTGTTATAAGGGCTTAAAAACACCTTATAGATAAACCAAAGGATAATTAAATAGATAGTCTTTCGCATGATTGAAATTGGTCTGCTTTATAATACAATACGTTTCATCAATAAATAATATACCTAATATAATCAAAAAGTCCTCCGAATTGTTTCAGAATATTGATTGTATCTAATTAATTATTAGTTCCTTTTAATTAAAAAACATATTCAAGCAGACTTACTCTGAGGCCATTTTTAAATAGTTGACAGCCAAAAAGAAAAAAGGTCAACCAAGTATTATTACTCCATTGACCTCCTGTTAAAATGCTCTTTAGAAATTACATTTCTAGTTTCTGAACACTATTCAATGTCTTTCCTGTCGTAGATGTAATACCACCAAAAATGTATAATTCATTATTGATATAAGCACAACCACCATGACGGCTCACTTTCATGTTTGAATTGTATTCAATGTATATCTTATTAATTGGATCAATAGAAGCTAGGTAACTTTCTTCATTATAATTTCCAACAATCCATATTTTACCATCAATTACCGCTGTCGCGTGTGCTGACACTTCAACGGGTAAATCAAATACGTGTCCCCATTTATCGGTAGAAATATCATAAACGTCTACGCTATTGGATGCCTTTTCCCCATTATAACCACCAATAGTATAAAGTTTTCCATCGATGATCTCACCTTTTGTACTTTTCTTTTCTGGCATATTTGCCAACTTTTCCCAAGTATTGGTTTTAGGGTCGTACCTTTTCAATACTTTTGAATAAAACGTTTTATCGTAAGCTCCACCAAAAATATAAATTTGACCTCCCCAAACAGCAGATCCACAACTTGCTGTAGGTGTAGACTGTTCCATTCCTTTTGAAAACTTACCTGTCTTCAAATCATAGATAATCACCTTCGAGTTCACTTTACCCGTTTTCGTCACTCCACCAATGATATACAGCTTATCTGAATTTAAAGAAAGAGAAGAATACTGCAAAGGAGTCATCTTCTTCGAAAGCACTTCCCAGGTATTATCTTTTGGGTTGTAACGCTCTATTGTATTTTTAAACTCTTTATCTTCTGTTACTCCAGAAGTCATATAGATATAACTAGCATCATTTGCATAACCGAATCCTAATCTTGGAGAAAGTAATTGTTTTTGATCTTTAAACTCCAATACCTGACCTTTTTTAGAAGACAATGTGTTATGATTCGTATGAGCCAACTGAGCCACCGCAAGCAATGAAGATAAGAGATAATAAAGTAATAAAGTAAGTCGCTTTCCCATGTAATTTTGAATTTTGTATTGCTCGTAATCCTATCTCTAGTAGTAGATATATATAAAAATTAAGAGTATTAAATAGTCAGATAAAAATAACCAAATTTACTCAAGAACGACCTTGTAGTTACTTTTGTCTGTTTTCTAATAGCACAATATAGAAAAAACCCGATCTAAAAGCATGAACAATTTCAAGAAATTAGTTCGAACGTTTTTTCTCTCAACAAACTTCATGCTCTATTAACAAATACATCAAAATTGGGCTATAGCTCCTTGAATATTTTCTCAAAAAGTCCCTTTACCTCTTCTAATTCAGTATACTTATAAGTGTTGATCGTTTCACAACCAGAAATCATCGCTGAAGTCTTTTCGGTTCTATGGAAACAATAAATTGGCTTTTTCATTTCCAAACCTCTACCAATTTCATACCCTACACCTAATGATGGCACTGTCACTTCCGCAATAATAATGTCTGAAGCAGTCAACCACGCCATATCCTGATTGTGTATTTGGATGTCCGTAATTTCCTCCTCCTGGAGATCCATTTGACCGATATGTTCTGTCAATACTTCTCCATATTGTTTTAATTCATCGATGATTTGGGAATATAAATTGGCATCTTCTCTTCCTCCTCTGATGGAGCCTGAAAAATAAATTTTCATCTTATTTATTTTTAAAATTAAAAAGCAGCAAACCCAATGTAGAGATTGAATATCCCACCTTTGAATTTACTGCTTAAAGCTACATTTTACTTTTCAGATTCAATAGTCTTTTACTATCTACTTTCTACAGGAAGATTTAACTGATTGTTATAATTGATGGTATTCAATAAAAAGAATGCCCAGTTTTGCTCACTGTATTTATTAACAGAAGCCTCGTTTCCTTTCTTTAAATTAGAAACCAATTTTGCATCCTCATAAATCGATGAATCATACTCTCCATTAGACTGCTTATATGATTTTTGTGAAATATGGATTACTTCGTTCGTTCCATTATTTTTCACATAATAAGCATTTGGAACAAATTCCATCACAGCACCTTTATATCGATAACCTTGCTCTTTAATATCAAGGTTCACCTTTACTTGAGTTGATTTTGATTGAGGGTCAAAATATAAAGTCACATAATTACAGCCCATACACTCATAGTTTACGGCTTGTAAAAGTACTTCTTTTTCTTTCTTCCCTTTTTTGATCTTTACTTTCTCAAAATAAGTCACTTGGTTTTGAGCAAAACCTAATTTTTTCACTCCTGAAATATCTTTATCCCCAACATAATTAAGTGATTTATGCTGATCAGAAAGCTGTTCTACTGAAATTGTTTTTTCTCCTGTCAAAATTATAGACTTAATGTCCTCCAATTTCAATTTTACTTTATCTCCAGTAAGCTGATCTTTCACATGAATCACTGTAATAAGGTTATTCGTTCCACCTTGAATAAACTTGATAGTGCCATAGATGTAATCTTCATTTTCAGTCAGTACAGATACAGGTGAAGATAGCTTGATTTGATCCAGATCATTGATCACTGAGGGCATATCCTTCGGTAAAAAAGGATAGGTAGGGTTCTTTCTTGAAAGATCGATTTCTACTGGAATCAGTTGAGCATTTGCAGCAGAAGATATGAACAGTAAAAAGGTAAAATACAATAATGATTTTCTCATTTTGGTTTTGATTTAGTAATTATGGATTAGTTTTAATAAGGATTTAAAACGCACCTTTTACTATTATGCTTTCCGTAATGAGATCATTTTTTTCCGAAAAAGAATCAAAAAAGGCTAGTACCCATATCGAATACTAGCCTAATAAATATCTATAGAATGGCGTTTCTAGTAGTTACCCCACTTGATGTATGTCTCCAAGTCTTTATCACCTCTACCTGAAAGGTTCACGACTACTACATCATCTTTCTTGAAATCCATTTTTGCTAATGCCGCAAAAGCGTGTGCTGATTCTACAGCTGGAATTATACCTTCCAAACGAGAAAGTTCTACACCTGCATTCATTGCTTCATCATCTGTCACATACTTGAACTGAGCTCTACCTGAATCAAACAAGAAAGCGTGAATTGGTCCAATACCAGGGTAATCCAAGCCCGCAGAAATAGAATAAGGCTCCACTACTTGACCGTCATCTGTCTGCATCAAAATGGTCTTACTACCATGCAATACTCCTGGCTTCCCTAATGCAGTAGTTGCTGCTGATTCGCCAGAATCTACACCATGACCTGCCGCTTCAACCGCAACAAGGTTCACATCCAATTCATTTAAATAATGATAGAATGCACCCGCAGCGTTACTTCCTCCACCAACACAAGCAATTACATGATCAGGGTTCTCTTTTCCCTCTTTCTCTTTTAATTGCTCCTTGATTTCCTCAGAAATAACAGATTGGAATTTCGCCACCATATCAGGGTAAGGGTGAGGCCCTACAACTGAACCAATGATGTAGTGTGTTTCGTTTGGATTGTTGATCCAGTGACGCATCGCTTCGTTTGTCGCATCTTTCAAAGTCTTCGAACCACTTGTAGCAGGAATTACTTCCGCACCCAACAAACGCATACGCTCTACATTTGGACGTTGACGAGCAATGTCAATTTCGCCCATGTACACGATACAATCCAATCCCATCAATGCACAAACTGTAGCAGTTGCCACACCATGTTGACCAGCACCTGTCTCTGCAATGATTTTCTTTTTATTTAGTCTTTTCGCTAAAAGAATCTGACCAATTGTATTGTTCACTTTGTGCGCTCCAGTATGGTTCAAATCCTCTCTTTTCAAATAGATCTTTGCTCCATATTTTTCTGAAAGCTTCTTTGCGTGATACAAAGGAGTAGGTCTACCAACATAATCTTTTAATAAACCATCAAACTCTTCCTTAAATTTTGGATCGGCCATCATCGCCTCATAATTATCCTTCAATTCTTTCACGTTTGGATAAAGCATCTCTGGGATATATGCCCCTCCAAATTGGCCGTAATAGCCATTCTGATCTGGTTCTTGATATGTCATCGTATTATTTGTTTTTATTGTTGATAGATTTCACCCAATCGCTTAATTCTGTTACCATTGCAATATCTTTCATTGCCGGCTCAATTTCAAACTTACTATTGACATCTAGCCCTTTAAAGGGCAAATCTTCCAAAATAGTAAGGTCTTTTATGTTTTCTAAAGAAACACCTCCACTCAAGAAAAAAGGCTTTGTGGAAGAGTATTGTTTTAAAACTCCCCAATCAAATGTTCGCCCTGTCCCTCCGTGTTGTTTACTTTTTGTATCAAAGAGGAAAGCATCAATGTAAGGTTCATAAGGAGTCAAAGCAGAAAAATTAAACTCATCTTTAATTCCAAAAACCTTGAAGATTTCCAATCCTTCTTCTTTCAATTGTTTGGCTTCTTCAGGAGATTCACTTCCATGTAATTGAATAACATCAAAATGATACTTCTTCGCTGAAGCAAGAATATTCTCAACCGTTTCATTCACAAATACTCCTACCCTTTTGGTTGAGCTGTTCCATTTTTGTTCTAAAAAAGAAACGTCTTCCCTTTCAATATATCTGCTTGACGGTGGATACATAATAAAGCCTAAATAGTCAGGTTCCAATGTTAAAACATCAGAAATATTCTGCTTATCACGCATTCCGCAGACTTTCAATTTGACGATATTATGTTCCTCTTTGTCTGTTTTCATGATACGAAACTTATAACTTTTACTTTGTTAAAAATGAAAACTCTAGCAAACTTCTTCATCCTATTATTTTTTATTCCTGTATGTTATGTATCAGCTCAGGATAGTTCAACTCCTAAATTCACTTCAGACCATTCTTCTGTTGATAAGAAAACGGGTATTTATTCCTACATTGGAAATGTCCAAACTGAAATCAGTCATTTTTTAATTGAAAATGACAGTCTTGAATATAATGAGTTTGATGAAGTCATTACTTTTTATGCTTCAAAAGCACATCCAATCAAGATTATCGATCTCAATTTTGAATATGTAAAACCTATTTATCTTGATTCCACTTACAAACTAGACTTACTCGTCAACCCTGATATTGTTCCAGTAAAAGAAGTAATAGATATTAATTCACTAATACCTAAATATCCAATTACTGAATCAGACTCTTCAAATCTTAACTATGGTAAGAATAATCTTGCCCTCATCGGTAATGTTTCCATCACATTTGAAGAATTTATAATCAAAAGCGATCATATTGATCAAGATCTTTCAACTAATAACCTATTCATCCACGGTTCAAAAGATTCTCCGATCACCATCCAAATCACCAACCCTAACAATATTCTTTCTTCAAATTCTAGCTCAATAGTAAATAAACTCTCTAAAAAAGGTGAATTTATCATTAAAAGTAACCTCCTCTTTAAGGTCAAAGACAATAGATTGGATTTAATTCAATAAGAAAATAGCCAAGATTTAGATATCTTTGTGCTTATAAATTCTTTTATTGAAATATGCTAAAATCAGCACTTTATTCTTGTCTCATATTACTTGTCATAAGCTGTAATCAACAATTCTATGATCGTGAAAGATCGCTAGAATACAGTGCTGATAATGCTTACATAGATGCTCCAAACCGTTTATTGTGTCTAAGAGGAAAGGCTTACTTTATTGACCCCTCCATTGAAATCAAAGCGGATTCCATTGATATTCACCATAAATCAGGGAAAGTAATTGTTTACGGAACTGAAAACACACCTGCCGAAATTTACATTAAACAAAGTGACGTCAAAGTCTTAGGTAAATATCAGGTTTCGGGTACTCGTGAAAAGTTTTTCAGAAACTTTGATTATTACCCTCAAATCAATCGAATCCGTTTTCATTCCGATAAGCAGAAATGGAAAATATTTTAATGCGGAATTACAGTTGTTTCATAAAATCAATGGCTGCTTTGGCAGGATCTTCCGTTTTCATGAAGTTCTCACCGATCAAGAAACCTTGATAACCGTATTTCTTTAATTCTTTGATATTTTCAATATTACTGATACCGCTTTCTGATACTTTTACGTACTCATTTGGAATCAATTCAGCCAACCTTTTTGACGTTTCAATACTTACTTCAAAAGTCTTTAGGTTTCTGTTGTTCACCCCAATCAAGTCCATTTTATCACAAACATGAGCTTCTAATTCTTGCTCATCATGTACTTCCAAAAGAATCTGCAAACCTAAGTTTCTTGCTACAGTAGCATAGTGCTTACTTTCTTCAGGAGTCAAACAAGAAGCAATCAAAAGAATAAAATCGGCACCTATTGATTTTGCTTCAATGATTTGATATTCGTCAACGATAAAATCCTTTCTGATAATTGGCACTGGAGAAACAGATCTTGCCGCCAATAAATCGTCCACTGTTCCACCAAAAAATTCTTGATCCGTTAAAACGGACATCGCAGAAGCACCTGCTTTATAATACCCTTCGGCTACATCTGAAACTTTGGCAGTTCCGTTGATTAAACCTTTTGAAGGCGACTGCCTTTTGAATTCGGCAATAATTCCAGATCTGTTCGGACTTGTGATCCATGATTTGGCAGAAACAGGTTCTTTGTCAAATAATGGTCTTCCTTCTAAATCTTGAACACTTAATAACTCTTTTCTTGCTGCTACTTCAATCTTTTTATGAGCAACAATTTTATCTAGAATTGTCATTTCTCTATTATTATTTAGACGAATAGTCCTTATGAATTAATCAATTTCTTAAATGCATTCAGTGCCGCACCTGATTCCAATGATTCTTTGGCTTGGGCCACTCCTTCTTCAAATGCTAAACCTTTACCTGTCGCAATTGCTACACCGGCATTGGCGAGTACTGCTTCTTTTTGAGGAAGTGTACCTTTGTTTTCCAATACATCAGTGAAAATCTTTGCCGACTCTGCAATGGTTCCTCCACCAAAAAGTGATTCTTTTGTTTGATAATGCAAACCTAAATCCTCTGGTTTTAATAGACGCTCACTTTCTTTTGTGATGATTTTGAATGGTGAAGTCAATGAGATTTCATCATACACATCCAATGAGTGAAGGATCGCAAATTGCTTATCAGTTTGTTGGTATAAGTACCCATACAAACGAGCAATTTCTAAACTGAATACACCCACAATCTGCTTTTTCGGGAATGATGGATTTACCATTGGTCCCAACATATTGAAGAAAGTTTTTACACCTAATTCTCTACGGATAGGAGCCACATTTTTCATCGCTGGGTGAAACAATGGAGCATGAATAAAGCAGATCCCTGCCTCGTCTAAATTACGTCTTAATGTATCGATATCATTCGTGAAATCATACCCGAAGTGAGCCATTAAGTTCGATGATCCACATACTGATGAAACACCATTGTTACCGTGCTTAGCCACATTTTGACCAGCACCTGCCACTATAAAAGAGGATAATGTAGAGATATTGAAGGTATCTTGACCATCACCACCTGTACCGCAAAGGTCCATCGCATCGTAGTCGTCCAAATCAATTCTCAAGCACAATTCCAACATGGCATCTCTAAAACCAGTCAATTCTTCTACCGTAATACTACGCATAGAGTAGACTGTCAAGAAAGCGGCAATCTGACTAGGGTTGAATTCCCCTTGTGCCAATTTAGTAAGCGTTTCTTTTGCTTCTTGTTCCGTTAAAGAACCGTATTCAAAAAGTCTGTTTAATATCTTTTTCATGGTTGTTTTATTAGTTAGCCTTGAATCCAGTTTTTAAGAATTTCCATGCCGTGTTCTGTCAATACAGATTCTGGGTGAAATTGTACACCTTGTACATCAAATTCCTTATGTTGAACAGCCATCACAAATCCATTTTCATCACGAGCTGTTACTTTCAAAGGTGTTCCTGCTAAACTGTCAGACTGAATCACCCATGAATGATAATGTCCAATTTTAAAAGTATTGGGTAAACCTTGGAATAATCTCGCATCTGGCGTGACCACTTGAGCGTTATCCTGTACACCATGTAGAGGATAATTGTTTTCCAACGATGCTCCAAAAGCTTCACCAATGGCTTGATGTCCCAAACAAACGCCCAAAATACTTTTAGACGACGCGTATTCTTTAATCACCTCAGGCATAATTCCCGCTTCCGAAGGAATACCAGGACCTGGAGAAAGAAGGATCTTATCATATTTCTCAACTTCCTTCAAAGTGATCTTATCATTTCTATATATATCTACCGTCTGCCCTAATTCCCTTAAGTAATGTACTAGGTTGTACACAAACGAATCATAATTATCTATAACAAGTATTTTCATTGCCTTCATCAAATTTTCTTCCCTGTATTATAGTTCTTCTGCCATATCCATTGCCTTACGCAATGCTGCTAATTTATTATGTACCTCCTGTAATTCACTTTCTTCAGAAGATTGAGCCACTACACCTGCACCTGCTCGATAATGTAATTGATTGTCCAAACTTAAGAATGAACGAATCATGATAGCATGGTTAAAGTCACCTTCAAAGCTCATAAAGCCAATTGCTCCACCGTAGAAGCTTCTTCTTACATTTTCGTATTTATCAATCAACTCCATGGCTTTGTATTTCGGTGACCCCGAAAGTGTTCCTGCAGGGAAAGTATCAGCAACCACTCTTAAAGGATCAGTTCCTTCAGACAATTGACCATTTACTTTAGAAACCAAATGAATCAAGTGAGAGTAATATTGAATTTCTTTGAATACTTCAACCTCTACATTATCGCCATTTCTACTCAAATCATTTCTCGCTAAATCAACAAGCATTACATGCTCTGAGTTCTCTTTTGGATCATCATAAAGCTTTTGAGCAATTTCTGCATCAGCTTTATCATTACCCGTACGTTTGAAAGTACCTGCGATAGGGTGAATCGTTGCTTTTTTATCTTTTACAATAATCTGAGCCTCTGGAGAAGAACCAAAGATTTTGTACGTACCGTAATCGAAATAGAATAAATAAGGAGAAGGGTTGATAGAACGTAATGCTCTGTAGACATTGAACTCGTCTCCTTGGAAGTCTTGTTGGTATCTTCTTGAAAGTACAATTTGGAATACATCCCCTCTGAAACAGTGATCCTTTCCGCTTTTAAGCACTTTCAAAAATTCCTCATCGGTAAAGTTTGTTGTCTCCTCACCTGTTCTAGAGAAGTGGTAAGCAGGGAAGTTTTTACTTTTAATCAGAGACTTAATTTCTTCAATATTGCTTTCTGACTCAGATCCTTCAGGAATGTGCTCAAAAATATGTAACTCATTCTTGAAGTGATTGATCGCAATCACATATCTAAATGCTTGATATCTGATTTGAGGAATGTCTGTATCCGTTTTATCATCATCAAAAGTAATTTCCTCAAAAGACTGTACCGCATCATACGTCATGTAACCGAATAACCCATGAGAAGGGAATTTTTGATCTTCTTTTTGTTCGTATTCAAAAGATTTTGAAAAAACTAACAGTTCTTTTAATGCATCAGCATGTGTTGCTAATTCTCTTTTTTCCTCTTCTTTATTAGGATATTGAACTCTTAATAATTTATCCTGAACTGAAAATTCTGCGATGGGTTCACAGCAAATAAAAGAATAACTATTATCTGCTCCATGGTAATCAGAACTCTCTAATAATAAACTATTTGCGAATCTATCTCTTACTCTAAGATAGATGCTCACTGGTGTCACTGTGTCTGCCAGTAGTTGTGCATGTGTGTTATTAAATCGATACATGACGTAGTATATTAATTTTGTTTTTTAGGTACTCATTCCAATTTTTTCTTTGTTACCTTAAAATAAGGCACAAAAAAAGCTCACTGAGTGAACAGCGAGCCTTCAATATATATTTTAAAATAAAGCCTATACGCATCTGCCACTCAATTTGATTTAACTGAGTGCCACCACCATGACTTTACGATATTTTCTACTGAATTTCTCATTTCGCAATAAAACTATGAATTAAGAATGAAATTCACAATTAAATATGAAATTTTATATAAATTATCTTTCATTAAGATTTAAATCTTCTCCTAATTCAGAATAAAATAATGAAAATGAAAGGTTAAGACCAATGATTCAAAATAGTCTCTATTTACCCTTAAAACCTTTAATTTCAACTATAGCTTTAGCTATTTCAGGGGAAGAAAAGTAAGCATAAGAACTTGGTGAGAAGCTTATGATTGTTATAATCCTCAAAAAACTATAAATAACTACATTACTTTCTCGAATTAATTATTTTTAAATGCAATTTTAGATCTTTCTCTTGTATTTTTGCGACTCAATTGCATATAAACATGATACAAACAACAAATCTACAATATACTTATCCTAAAGGAAGTACAATCTCATTCCCGGATTTTGAGATGACTTCAGGTGATAAATTATTAATACTAGGACCTTCAGGTTGTGGTAAAACAACATTACTACATTTACTGGGTGGGTTATTACCTTGTACACAAGGTCATATTTCCATCAATCAAAAAGATATTTCTACGCTGAAAAGTAAAGAGATGGATCAGTTTAGAGGACAAAATATTGGGATCATTTTCCAAAAGCCTCATTTTGCTCAAGCACTTACTGTTTCTGAAAACCTAGCTTTTGCTCAACAAGCGAGTGGTAAAAAAAGTGATAAAGGTAGAATTGATCAATTACTCAGCAAATTAGGCATCATAAAACATAAGGATAGACTTCCTCAAAAAATGAGTGAAGGGGAAAAACAACGTCTTTCTGTGGCTATGGCATTAATTAATAAACCTGCATTATTGTTAGCTGACGAACCTACCGCTAGTTTAGATGACGGTCACGCTTTTGAGGTCATTCGATTGTTGAAAGAAATGGCTACTGAAGAAAATACTTCCTTAGTTATTGTTACTCATGACAGCCGATTAAAAGAAGAATTCCAAGACAATATCCTTACGCTAAAAAGTATCCAATAATCATGAATATATTCAAATTTGCCTGGAAAAACCTATGGCATAAACCACTGAGTACTTCACTAAATCTCACATTATTTGCTTTTGGTGTAAGTATTATTTCTACTTTGTTTTTAGCTCAAGATTATTTCCAAAAAACACTTGAAAAAAATAAAGCCGGGATAGGAATGGTTGTAGGAGCCAAAGGAAGCCCACTACAATTAATATTATGTGCAATCTATCAAGTAGATAATCCAACGGGAAATATCTTACTTAAAGATGCTATGCGGTTAAAAAAGCATCCACTTATTGATAAAGCAATTCCACAATCTTTAGGAGATAATTATAAAGGCTACAGAATTGTTGGTACTACGCACGAATATACAGCACTTTATGAAGCTGAAATCCAAGAAGGGAGAATGTGGAATGAAAACAAAGCTTTTGAGGTGACTGTTGGTGCAAATGCGGCTAGAAAGTTAGGTTTGAAAATTGGAGATGAATTCCATAGTTCACATGGTATGGATGAAGGTGGTCATAGCCATGAAGATGAACTCTTTATTGTAGTGGGCACTTTAAAGCCTACCGGGACGATCATTGACAATTTGATAATGACGAGTCTAAAGTCTATTTGGGATGTTCACCAACATGCACCTACAAGTAAAGTAAATTATGGTAATTTCTCAGATAAGAAAAAAGATCAAGAGAAAAGCCATAAAAAACATAATGAGCATGATCATGATGACCATGCTCATAAACATGAAGAACATGAAGAGCATGATCACGATGAACACGGTCACAAACATAAAGAACATGAAGAGCATGGTCACGATGAACACGATCACAAACATGAAGAACATGAAGGACATGATCATGATGAGGCCGAAAAAGAGATTACCACTTTACTCGTTAAATTTAGAAACCCAATGGGAGCTGTTGTTCTTCCAAGAATGATCAATGAACAAACTTCTATGCAAGCTGCAAGTCCTGCTTATGAAACTGCGAGATTATTAAGTTTAGTGGGGGATGTTATTTTAGCATTAAAGTATTTAGCAGTAGCCATAATAGTAGTATCAGGACTAAGTATATTCATTTCTCTATACAATTCTTTAAAAGAAAGAAAATATGAATTAGCTTACATGAGATCATTAGGAACTAAACAAAGTTATATTTTTGGTTTATTATTGACCGAAGGTTTATTATGTGCATTATTAGGGTTTGTCATTGGAATTGCAATTAGTCATACTACTATTGCAGTTTCATCCACTTCTATAGATGCCCTACAATCCTTAAACATAAGTGGTCTATCATTTGTAATTGAAGAGTTATACCTCTTCTTAGGTACATTGAGTATTGGTTTTATTGCATCTATTGTGCCTGCAATACAAGCCGCGAATACAAACATTTCACAAGCACTATCTGAATAATATGAAATTAATAAGCATCACATCACTTCTATTCTTACTTTTTTCTTCCGCACCATGGACTCAAGATTCATCTAATAATGTGTGGAAAACACTCAGTAATGTGGAAATGAAAACCTACATGGATGAGACTTTAGGTTTTGAAGTATCTGAACCTATTTTTGGAGGAGAAGTAGAAATGATTGATGGCTCTATGATCACTATCAGCGGGTATATATTACCTGTTGATAGCGATGATGGAACAAGTATACTGTCTTATATGGCTTTTGCCAATTGCTTTTTTTGTGGAAATGCAGGGCCTGAAACGGTCATGGAGTTGGATACTCCAAAGCGTCAAAATTTGGTCAATAAGAAAGTGGTTGTAAAAGGAAGGTTGGAATTAAACCGTGATGATTTTTTCAGCCTTATTTATAGACTAAAAAATACAGAAATAGTTGAAGTTTTAAACTAGAAGTTAAAGCTAACACGTACAAACTTCTTTTTGCTTTGTATGTGTTTGCTTTAGGTTAAATAAATGACTTGCAATCAAACCAATAGAAGCACTGTAAGATACAATCGCTAACCATAATGGTTCATACCCAATATACTTCACCATCATACTTAAAGCATATACGGAATAAAATAACCACATACCATTCTTCAGAATGTTTGACTTTGTTTTCTTCACTGCAAAGAAAACTGCAACCCCACTAATAATAATCATTGTGATGTCTAGTACTCCCCAAAAATCTAAAGTGTGTGCATGATCATGATGATGATCATCCATATGAGATACAGCGGAACTAATGACAATAACACCTGAAGTTAATATACAGTGTATCAAGCAAAATAACGATCCAGTAAAACCTATCTGATCTGCATATTTTGCTACTTGTTGTCTCAACATTTTTACCATACTGCAAAATAAATGGTTAAAAAGTTAATTTGCAAAACTGTTGCATATAAGATTATGTTGCAAAAAGGTAATAATTCTCAAGAACTTTTAAGTGTGTCATTAGTTTACATTAAAAGTCTCATTTTTTTTAAGCAATTCACTCCAAATATTAATAATTGTTCATATAATCATCTTTTTTTGCAATTATTTGATACGAATAGCTTAAGAAACTTGAACAAGACGAACTTTTATATAAAATTGCAACTTAATTAGAGTAGATTCATTCTAAATAAGACAGAAAATGATTGATGTAGAACAACTTCGTAAAGAATTTCCTATTCTAAGCACTGAGGTAAACGGACACGCTTTGATATATTTTGATAATGCAGCAACCAACCAAAAACCCAAAGTGGTAGTTGATGCTTTACAAGAATATTATGATGGCTACAATTCCAATGTTCATAGAGGTGCTCATACTTTAGCAGATAAAGCCACAAAGGCATTTGAAGAAACAAGAACGCTCCTTCAGGAGTTTATCAACGCAGGAAAATCAGAAGAAGTTATTCTTACAAAAGGAACTACCGAAGGAATCAACCTTGTAGCTCAAACCTATGGAAGAATGGTGCTTAATGAGGGAGACATCGTATTGGTCTCTACTATGGAACACCACTCTAACATTGTACCTTGGCAACTTATCGCCAAAGAAAAAGGTGCTTCTGTACTTCCTATTCCTGTAAGCGAAGAAGGTGAAATTATTTTCGAAGAGTATGAAAAATTACTTTCTGAAAAGGTGAAGATCGTGGCGGTTAATCACGCCTCTAATGCTTTAGGAACTATTAATCCTGTAGAAGACATCATCCAAAAAGCACATGCAATAGGTGCTAAGGTACTAATTGATGGTGCTCAATCTGCCGCTCACCTTACAGTAGATGTTCAAGCAATGGATTGTGATTTCTTTGTCACTTCTGCACACAAAATGTTTGGACCTACAGGTATGGGCTTCCTTTACGGAAAAGAAGAACTTTTAAATGCGATGCCTCCTTTCTTAGGTGGTGGCGAAATGATCAAAGAAGTTTCTTTTGAAGGTACAACATTCAACGAACTCCCTTATAAGTTTGAAGCAGGCACACCCAATATTGCGGATACAATTGCTTTTGGTGTAGCAGTTCAATTTATCAATAAGTGGGGTAAAGAGAACATTGCAGCACACGAAAAAGCACTTTTAGACTACGCTACAGAGAAATTAAAGAAAGAGGTTCCAACTGCAAAAATATACGGAGAAGCTCAAAACAAAGTGAGTGTACTATCGTTTGTTATTGAAAATATACATAATTATGATATCGGAATGATGTTGGATGCCAGAGGTATCGCTGTAAGAACAGGACATCATTGTACTCAACCACTCATGGCTAGATACGGGCTTGAAGGAACTGTAAGAGCTTCATTCTCCGCTTATAATACGTTTGAAGAAGTTGATAAATTTATTGAAGGGTTGGTACGTATAGTTAAAATGTTTGGTTAAAATTTAAGATATATAATGGCAGTAATGACAAAAAATATAGAGGAGATCCAAAATGAGATCATTGATGAGTTTGATCTTTTAGATGGAGATAGAGAGTCAACAATTTTCTATATCATGGAATTGGGACAAGACCTTCCTGCTATAGATGAGAGTGATAAGGTAGACGAAAACATCATCAAAGGTTGTCAATCAAAGGTTTGGTTGACTACTGACTTTGTAGATGGTCATGTTATTTTCAATGCAGATAGTAATACAGACATCACAAAAGGTCTTATCAGCTTATTAATTCGTGTTTTGAACAACCGAACACCTCAAGAAATTATTAATGCAGATTTATTCTTCTTTGACAAAATCGGTATGAACGGAGTAATTGGATCACAACGTTCTAATGGTTTTGCTTCAATGATTAAGCAAATGAAGTTTTACGCTTTAGCTTATAGTGCAAAGAGTTAATCTTAAAAAATAGATACAAGTGGAAAATACAGAAGGCTTAAAAGATAAAATTATTACTGCGATCAAAACAGTTTATGATCCAGAAATACCTGTAGACGTATTTGAGTTAGGATTAATCTATGATATAAATATTATTCCTCCTCTTAATAAAGTTCATGTCCTTATGACATTAACAACTCCTTCGTGTCCTTCAGCAGAACAAATTCCTGGCGAAATTGAGCAGGTTGTTAAAGCTGTAGAAGAAGTAAGCGAAGTGGAAATCGAATTAACTTTCGAACCTCCTTATACAACAGACATGATGTCTGAAGAAGCGAAATTAGAACTTGGATTCTTATAGAAAACGAAAAATTTAATTTATATAAATTATGTATCCTGAACATTTAACAACTCCTATGAAATTGGAGTTAACTGACAATGGTTTTGCTGATTTAACTTCAGCTACTCAAGTGGAAGAGGCTGTTGCTAAAGAAGGCACTACTCTTTTAGTCATTAACTCTGTTTGTGGTTGTGCTGCTGGTACTTGTAGACCAGGTGTTTTACACTCATTACAAACATCAACTAAAAAACCTTCTCAGTTAGCTACTGTATTTGCTGGCGTTGACGCTGAAGCAGTTGCAAAAGCAAGAGAATTAATGCTACCTTATCCTCCTTCATCTCCATCAATTGCTTTATTTAAAGATGGTGAATTGGTTCACTTCATTGAAAGACACCACATCGAAGGTCGTTCTGCTGAAATGATCTCAGAACACTTAGTAGCAGTTTATGATGAATTTGTAGACTAATCTACATTTCTTCTTATAAAAAAATAGGCTTCCAATTGATGGAAGCCTATTTTTTTTATAAAGTTTTATTTTGCATCTCCTTCGGTGACAACACCAAACTTAAAATGAATTCTTCTGTTTTGTTTTCTGCCTTTTCTTGTGTCATTTGAAACCATTGGTTCTTTCTCTCCCTTACTTGCTACATAGATTCTGTTCGGGTTTTCTATATCTCTAAAGAAATATGCGACTGACTTCGCTCTTTCCATACCAAGGTATTCGTTATAAATTTCAGGACCACTATTATCGGTATGTCCCGTAATTTTTAATGACTTGCTTAGATTCGCATTCAAGTAATCCTTAATTTTTTGAAGCGTAGCATCTTCACTATTTCCAAATTCAGTTGAATTAAATGGGAAGATGATCGTCATATCTTCTATTTCCTTTTCGAACACAAGATCTTCCTTCTCATTGGTAATTGCTACCGTTTGTAAAGATTTTTTACTCTCAGGATTAGTGTCGTTTACTGCTATACTTTGATTAGATGGAGTAGGATTCACCACTGCAATTTCACCATCATTTAGATCCTCTTCTCTAAGCGGTTTTACCACGGCTACTGTACCATAAGTAATTTTATAATCATCAGGGTTTTTATACCTTAAACGCATTGCCAAATCAGCACCATCTTCTATTTGAAGAGTCAAATGCTCTCTTGGTATTCCATTTTTTTCAAAGTATGCAAATACTTCATTCGAAACATCTAAGTAATTTTGGTCTGCATCAGTAGAAATCACTAATTCCAAAAATGAACATTGTTTTAATTCAGAGAGTAAATGACTGATTGACTTTTTATTGACTTTCACAACATCATCTACTACCTCTGCATCTCTTAAAACATAAGTACTTGTATCATAATTACTTACACTACAATCTGAAGCTCTTGAAGCTAACTTAGTATACCCTTTTGGTCTAATGATATATTCCATTCTATCATTTTTCCATGCCTTAGGGCTATTAGGCAAGTATTTAGGGTATCTAATTCCATACCCCACATTTTCATTCACTAGTAGTTCTTCTGAGATACCAATGGTTTTCAGAGCATCTAGTGTTTCCATTGCCTTTGTTTTAGATATAAATTCCAATACTAAATTACTCTTTTCAGGATTGTAATTTGAGTGCCCGACAATTTCAATACTATAATCATCATTTTCCTCAATGAACCTTTTCAGTGCTTTTAATTCAGAAGATGACGTAGACATATTAATAGTCTGATCCTCATCAAAATAAATATTCATTAAAGGTTCGGATCTATTCGCTGCAATTCTTTGTAGAGTGTAAGTTTCTTCAATATTGACTGTAGGTTTATTGATGGCTGTAAAATCAAAACGATCCGTTTTCAATAAATAACCTTCTGCATAAACTTCAAGTGCGTATTTATCATTACATCTATGCATCCACTCCAACTTTCCTCTATTTGCTCTTAAGACCTGTTCTTTCTCTACTTCTTGTGTTTTGACGTTAATTAGTTTTACTAATACATCTACATTTCTCCTATCTTCCGTTTCAAATTTTAAATCAAAAAAGGAAACGCTTCTTTCGTTGGATTCATTGTTTTTGACACAATAGATATCATACCCCCCCATTCCTTCTTCTCTTACAGAACTAAAGTATGACTCTAATCCATCGGCAGACATCACATAAAATAAATCATCACTAGCTGTATTGACGGGATAGTTTAACTGTATTACCTCTCCTAAATCTCCTGTCTTAAGATCAATATCAACTTTAAACACATCAAAACCTCCTATACTGTGATGTCCTTGAGAACTAAAATATAACGTCTTTCCATTGGGGTGGATATATGGTGATTCTTCATCTAGCTCAGTATTTATTTTATCACCCATATTTTGAGGGAGCGCCCATTGACCATTTGGTAACTGACGAATGATATATAAATCCATACCTCCATGAGCATCATCTTGTTCTCTGTTACTTGTGAATATGATTACTTTTCCATCTGCTGACATACTCATATGTGTCTCCAAAGCAGAAGAATTGATTGGTGCTTCAATAGGCTTTGGATTAGACCATTTACCACTATAATCATTTACCTCATAAATATCACCAGGGTTAGAAGTACTTGCTCCAACACTTCTGTACAAGAATAATTGCTCTCCATCGGATGACAATGCAATTGCAGCATCGTGTTCTTCTGTATTAATTTCAGAAAATGGTTTAGGCGTGGACCAAAAGCCATCTTCTCTTCTTTCCATGTAAAAAACATCTTGATATGGTAATTGATCATGAGGGTCTAATTCATGATGACTAGTGATATCTTGTCGATGAGAAGTAAAATATAGTTTTTGTCCATCTACAGTAATAATTGGAGTAATGTCTGGAAGGTAAGTATTGGCTAGTGACAAGTTTAATAGATTTTTATTGTCAGCATTTGCCATAAAAACAGGGCCTCTATGACATTGGTCGATATATCGGTCTAATTCGTCTAGGGTTACATTGACATAACCAACGATTTTCGCTTCATCCTGTCTCTGTTCTGGAGTAAATGATCTCAATTTTTTCTTTTCGAGAGTATACATTTCACCTGCTTGTGAAAACTGATGTGCCATCTGATACGTCTTACCCAACCAATACCCTACTTGTCTAAAGTTAGGATCATTGTCATATACTTTTTGAAAATAAGGTAATGCATCAACTCTATTCTTTGTCAAATCATTGTATATAGAAATACCTAAGTAATAGTTACAAAGTATGTTATCAGGAGCATATTTCACTGCCTCTAACATTTCTTCTTCTACATAATGATATTCTTCGAGGTCAAGGTAAGTTTCAGCTACCTTCAATGCTTTCCTTAATTTGTTTTTGTTGGCGTCATCTTGAGCGAAAGAGGTGACGTTGAGTACTAGCAAGAGTAATAGGCAGTAGATGGGAAAGGTCTTCATAATGTTAATCTTAAAAGTCAGATTCATGATTAATTTATAGTGATAAAATAGCTTTACGTTTTGAATACGTATCAAAACACAATTTATTATTGTTAGCTTATGATAATTACTAAGAAAAAATTATTTCATAGCAGTAAACAGCACTCTTTGGAACATTAAGAAAATCTTCTCAAAAGAACTATTTTTTATTTTAAGTTGTTGTAATCACTGAAAACAAGAAAAGCTATGAAACAATTTTGACTAAGCACTTTATTTATATTCGTTATTTAAACATCAGAGGAGTAAATGAAATTCTTCTATTTTTATCGCGTCCCTCTTCAGTATTATTGTCAGCTATAGGCATATCAAATCCAAAAGTTTTGTATTGCAGTCTCTCTTTCTCTATTCCCAATCTGACGAGTTCCTGAACAACGATCCTTGCTCTTTTTTCACCTAGTTTATAATTGAAAGATTTTGACCCTCTATTATCGGTATGTCCTCCTACTTCTACAATTAGATTTGGGTATCTGTACATCACATCAAAAACTTGAGCAATAATTCTATAACTTTCATCTGTAATAGTATTACTTCCGAATGCAAAAGTAATTGTACCTGCAATATCCATAACCTCGCCTAAATGTGGTGTAAGTTGAGGTAAAGGTTCTTCGACATCTTCTATAATCTCTTCAAATACTACAATTTCCTCTGGCGTTCTGACTATATATTCGATTCTTTCATTTTTAAGTCTTCCTAGTTGAGAGTAGTTAGATGCAATAGGGTGTTGCCATCCATAACCATGTACTGATAGCTTCTCCATGTCTACCCCTCTGGTTACTAATTCTTTAAAAATATTTTCAGCATTTGATTGCGTTAAATTCAAGACTTTTAAAGAATCTTTCCCATCATATTTTGCGGCGTGAACGTTAATATCTATCACATAACCTTCTACACTTTTTATAAATTTAGCAAGATCATCTAACTCAAATTCTGAGAGTGAAGTAAGTCCTTTTTCTTCGAAAAAGATATTTTCTAACTTCTCTCTTTTTAAGTCTCCTATTTTTTGTAATGCGATAGTCTCTGATATCTCTATGTAATCTGTTTGCTCAGGTATATAAATGTTTTTAGAGTGAAATAAATATCCATTTTGCATCACTCTTAATCCATAATTTTTATTGGGGTCTAGGTAAAAAAGGTACTTCCCACCATCAGCAATAAGCTCTTGTACAACCTCACCTGTATTATTATCAATTACCTTAATTTGGGCTTCAATTAAATTATTTGTTTCAGCATCTCTCACTTCTCCGTTTACTGCAATTAAATTGATTGTTTTAGAAGGAATCATTGCCATATATATGTCTGGCCCACCAAAACTATCTTCTCTAATTGATGAAAAATAGCCTCTTTCCCCATCAGATGAAATTACATAAAACACGTCATGATCTGCTGTATTTATTGGATAACCAATATTCTTAGCCTTTCCCCATTTCTTAAATTTATCGTCCCATTCAGAATAAAAAATATCATATCCTCCCATTCCTTCATGTCCTTTTGAAGAAAAGTATAATATTTTTCCATTGGGGTGCACAAAAGGCCCTTCCTCATCATATTCTGTATTGATATTAGGCCCCAGGTTTTCTGCTTCTCCCCAAGTACCGTCAGCTTGCAAGTGAGAAACATAAATATCCTGTCCTCCTAAAGTTGCTCTTCCTTTTCGAGTACTTGTAAAATAAATTGATTTACCATCTGCGGAGATCGTAGCATGTGTCTCTGCAAAAGGAGAATTAATAGCCCCTTTCAACGGCTTTGGGGATGACCAATCTAGTCCATTCCACTTACTTTGGTAAACATCTCCACCAGATTCTCCATTTTTACCAATTTTTCCACCAGCATGATACAAAAACAATGTTTTTCCGTCTGGTGATAAACCAACGGCCGCATCATGGTGCTCCGTATTTATATTATCACTGATCGCTTCTACTTTACTCCACTCTCCTTCTTTATTTCTATGTGTCACATACACATCTTCATAAAACAATCCAGATAGATCATCTATTTCTCCACCTTTACTTCCTTCTCTTCGAGAGGTTAGTACCATCATATTTTCATCTGCAGAAAGTACAGGTGCTATTTCGCTATATTTAGTATTTACATTTTCACCTAAATTTACAATCAATAAATCCAATGAATCGTTCATGAGTTGTTGCCCCACTACACATTGTGATTTATACCTTTCGATTAAGGATACTGTCTCTTCATCAATTTCATCATAATCTCTCATAAACTTATCGAATAATTTATGAGCTTCTTCGAATCGATGATTCAAGTGTAAAGCTTTGGCTATATAGAAGTCAATTTCATAATATAACTCTCTATCTTTTATTCTTTCAAAATATTCTAAAGACTTACTCTTGTTGAGATACAAAGCATGTTGATAGGCATAACCTACCATGAAGTTCCAATCATCAAATTTTTGACCTTCTTCTTCTACTTCCAATAACACATCAATGGCCTCCTTGTATAGGTTGAATTCAATAGATTCTTCGGCAAACTTCATGTGCTTTTTGAGCTCTGATGACTTTTTAAGTTTCTGAGCTAAAGCTGAATGAGATGAAAAAAGAAAAAATAGAGATGAAAAAAGAAAAATTCTGTAAGTGTAAATTTTAATAAAAGTGAATTTTGAAGTCATTTAATCAGGAATTTTGTCAACAAAATCATAGTATTTAAAGTTTATATACAAAACACATTGGTCTACGCTTTAAAAGTTATAATTTTGTGAAACGTTTGAAGTTCGTTATGAAAAAAAAGTGCTTTAAACGAGCAATATAGATCATATCTATTATTCTAACAATGTGTTAGATAAAAAAATAAGAAATCATGACAGTACTCCCATATAAAAACAGAGAAGAAGGTAAAAAAGAACAAGTTGCTAACATGTTTGATAATATTTCAGCAAAGTATGATTTGTTGAATAGAGTCTTAAGTGGAGGTATTGATATATACTGGAGAAAAGTTGCTATCAATAAACTTAAAAAGCAACAACCGAAGACAATCTTAGATGTAGCTACTGGAACAGGAGATTTAGCGCTACAAGCATGGACCACATTAAGTCCAGACAAAATCACGGGTGCTGATATCTCTGCAGGTATGGTGAAAGTAGGTCGTGAAAAAGTAGCAAAAAGAGGTTTATCTGATAAAATTGATTTACAAATCGGAGATTCTGAAAACTTACCTTTCGAAGATAATTCTTTCGAAGCAGTGACTGTTGCTTTTGGAGTTCGTAATTTTGAGAATCTTGAAAAAGGACTAACGGAAATCAAAAGGGTACTTAAACCTAATGGCACATTAGTTGTACTTGAATTCTCACAACCGCAATCCTTCCCATTTAAGCAGCTTTACAGATTCTATTCAATGAATATTTTGCCTTTAATTGGAAAGATTGTCTCAAAAGATAACTCCGCTTACACTTACCTTCCTGAGTCAGTTGAACAATTCCCGTATGGTAATGCTTTCACTGGTATCATGGAGAAGTTAGGCTATAACAAGGTAACATGTACTTCACTCACATTTGGAATAAGCTCAGTTTATACTGGTCAAAAATAATTTTTTCAACTTTTTTCCTTGTACTGACCTTAGGAATTCAACATCACTCTTATAGTCAGTACACGGGAAAAACCCTCGATACAATTATTAACCTCCCGAAATTTGACAAGAAAAAATTTCACTACGGATTTCAAATTGGTTTTGTATCATCTCCTGTGGGTTTAGACCCTTCAGAAAATGCCTTTAGCATCAACGGAACTGACACAACTGCTGTATATATTACCCCTCAGACAACAGCGAGTTTCCTTTTAGGTTTTCTACTCAATGTAAAGCTATCCAAAGATGATCATTGGGCCTTACGGTTCTCTCCTAATGTATCGTTTTACTCTAGAAGGTTTACCATGGATACATTGGGATATCAATTACCACCCTCCAACATTGTTGTGACTGATGAAGATTTAGTCCAATTACAATCTAATACTACGCTCGAATTTCCAATTATGCTAAAGTACCAATCTGATAGAAGAATCAACCATCGGTTCTATTTATTAGGAGGAATTACACCATCTTTTACTGTGGCAACAAAACAAGAGTCTACAAGACAAGAGTTTTTTGTTAATCTAAAAAGCTATAATGTGGCTTTTACATGGGGATTTGGCATGCACATCTATAATCGTATGTTCTGTCTTTCACCAGAAATACGAGTATCACACGGTTTAGTAAATGTAGCGGACCACTCTGGAGAATCGCTTTACATGCCTTTTGTTGATGCGATCCGTCTACACAAAATTTCATTTATTATTAACTTCGAAGGATAATCTAATCTCCTTCTATAACTGGTGGTTGGTTAGCCCCCTCCTCTCTTGATTGAGGTGTACCAACTTCTACACCTGTTGATATAATTTCGTTGCTCTCATTCAGAGCTCTATCTACAATTTGAACTTTTACTTTGATCGAATCACCTTTTGATATCGGAGATTGGATGCTAGTACCATCATAGAATAGGGTGAAGTAATATCTTAACTCTCCTTCTAGTGGTCTTTCTCTACCCGAATTATTCAACATAGGAAATCTACCATTGAAGTTTTGGCCAGAAAAAGAATCCAATTCAACTACTCGATATTCTCCTTCTTCCTTCTTCATGATAGTCACAAAGTAATTGAAGTGATATTTGTTTGGTACTAATATTGAATCACCAGGCAATAACTCCTCATAAGGTGCATATGGACCAACAGTATCACTTTGTTCTAATCCCAAATCACCATCACCGTCCTTGAAGTTTATACCAATATATAAACTATCAAATCGTTGACCTGGGGTATGGTTTTCTATCCAAGCAAATTCAATTTCTGGTTCTTTAGGAAATTCGGGTTCACCAAAACAAGACATGAATATTGAAAGCATTAACAGTCCAATAGGTAGCTTGATGAGTAGTGTTCTATATCTTTGCGAAATCATATGATTAATAATTGATTTATCAGAGTGGTTAATATTTTTATGTGCAATTTTTAGTATTTTGCTTATCGAACTCAATAGGTAAAACAATTTATTACCAATAGTTTAATCCAATATATATTAATGGAATTTATAGATCAATTCAAAAAGAAAATATTTACGATCAAGAACGAAAGGGATTTTGAAAATGCGGCAATTGAAGCATTTCATTTTCAAGCAAAAGAAAATCCTATTTATGCTGAATACCTTTCTCACTTAAACGTTTCATATAATAAGATACATAAGATTAGTGAAATTCCATTTATGCCTATTGAATTTTTTAAGACTCAAAAGGTATTATGTAGCAATTCTACTACAGAACGTATCTTTCAGAGTAGTGGAACAACAGGATCTATTCGTAGCAAACACTACGTTTCTGATTTATCACACTACAAAAAAATTACGACAACCTACTTTCAAGAGCTTTATGGACCTCTTGAAAAAATACATATTTTAGCACTTTTACCAAGTTATTTAGAACGAAATGATGCTTCTCTAATTTGTATGGTCAGTGATTTTATGGACTTATCTGGTCAATACTCTGACTTTTACCTAAATGATCATGAAAGGTTGGCTCACAAATTGCTTGAAATTCAAGCAAAAGGGGAGAAAGCAATATTGTTTGGGGTTACTTTTGCATTACTTGATTTTGCGGAACATTTCCCTTCTAACTTTTCAGATATTATTATTATGGAAACAGGAGGAATGAAAGGCAGACGTAAAGAAATGACAAGAAGTGAAGTACATCAACAGCTAAAAACTGCTTTTCAAACCGAAAACATTCATTCTGAATACGGAATGACTGAGCTTTTATCACAAGGATATTCGTTAGGTGATGAACAATTTCAATGTCCACCTTGGATGAAGGTATTTTTTAGGGAAATAAATGACCCTTTTTCGTTATCTACAACTAAAAGAGGAGGCATTAATGTTATCGATCTTGGAAATATTGAATCTTGCTGTTTTATAGAAACAAAAGATATAGGTGCTCCAGGTGATCAACCCAATCAGTTTTACGTTCTAGGACGTTTTGACAATTCTGATATAAGAGGTTGTAATTTAATGGTACAATAAATAAGAATTAAAACATAATGAAACGCTTTTTTATCTTTTGCATTGGTCTATTATTATTAGGCCTTACATCTTGTCGAACTTATAAGACTTGTCCTACATACGCTAAGAGTGATCTAACTAAGAAAGCTATTTTAGCTTCTGAGAAGAATATAACTACTCAAAATAATTAGTCCTAAATTAGGAGGAAAGTAGTAGTAGAAACCTTGATCTATTAAATAAATAAGATAAATCAAGGTTTTTATTTGTGCTCAATAAAATATATCAACACAAAAAAAGGTTA
>NZ_JTAM01000062.1 GCF_000812565.1 Flammeovirga sp. OC4
TTCATAAACTAGTTATGAGACAGCCTCTTTCCTCTTATCCTTCAGAAATTTGTCCTTATTTTTCAAAATCAGTTAAAACTGAAATGGAATAAAAGCTATATCATTCATCAATAACTTAAGTGATAGGGATAATTGTATCCCATAGATGACCAGAAATCTTCTAACACTAAAACAATCCGTTTCCGTTTGTATTATAATGAAGGTTTGATGGCTACTTTGAAAGGGTAGACAGGTAGCCTTTCACTATTATAGAGGTCTATTGCTGCATAATTTTCATAAGAATAATATAAAGTAGCAGCCTTTAATGGTAACTCCACTTTATTCTTACCTATAATTTTAGCTTCTACTGCCTCGTATGTTCCTGGAGTTATTTCATACATAAAACCTTTAACAGAAGAAGTTGCTGTTGTTGAAACTAACCTCTTTGCTACGTTTGAAAACTCTAAGACTACTTTATCTCCATTCACTTTATAGCTCTTATAGGTTGGCCCTTGAGCAATCACTTTTTTACCATAGGTATCTCTCAATGCTAATAAAGATAATCTTCGTCCAACTTCTTGTTTATTTTTAGGGTGAATTTCATTTGGTTCACCAAGATCGTAGGCTGTAGCCATACCTGTATTTTCATATTTAAGACATTTTGCTTGCGCTAATCGGAACGTTGCCCATGAAGGATATTTCATTTCAGAACCTTTTGTTCCTGCAAATCCTGCTAACTGTACATAATAAAAAGGCATTTCTTCATTTTCGAAATGATCTCTCATCATTTCAATATACTCTCCGAACCATATCACATACGGGTCAGGCTCTCCCTCGTTGGTTTCACCTTGATACCAGATTGTTCCTCTCACTGAAAATGGTATAATAGGATGGTACATATCATTGTAACAGAAAGAACCTAAATACTGCTCTGGATAATGAGGAGGTCTTTTGGAAGTATCTTTTCTCCATTCATCCATTTGTCTTTCATAGGCTGCAAGAAAATTCTTATTTCTTTTTTTAATGCCTTGAATCGACTTTGAATTTTTCACAGTTTCAGCATCCATAAATGTACTTATACTTGCTCCACCATAGGAAATATCAATAAGTCCGATGGCCACCCCTTTTAATTTCTCCTGTAGTTCTCTACCAAAATAATATCCTACCGCTGTTTTTTGAGCTACACTCTTAGGAGTACAAACTTCCCATTTTGTTTTTTGAGTGAAATGCTCTTGAGGGAATTCAGAACCGGATAATGGAACAGTAAAAAAACGTATGTTTGAATGATTGGCAGCTGCGATTTCTTCTTTTGGATTCTTAGCATCACGGACAAACCAACGCATATTCGACTGACCAGCACAAAACCATACTTCACCCACCATCACATTGGTGAAACTACGTTTTTCTTTTCCATTCACTTCCAATGTATGAGGCCCTCCATATTTCATTTTTGGCAAAATAGCCTTCCATTTTCCCTCTTGATCTGATTTTACTGATGTACTTTTATTTCCTAGAGAAACTTTGATTGGTGTATTTGGTTCTGCTTTACCCCAAACTTTTATTTCTTTATCAGCTTGAATGACCATGTCATTTGTAAAAATATCAGCTAATTTTAGGGTTTGAGCAACAACGCTCAGTGAAACAAGAGAAGCTAGTACAAAGAGACTACTTGCTTTGTAAAAATTCGATTTCATAAAATTTATAATAAAAAGATGGTTGTTTCCCTTAATACGCTGTAAACTAAATTATCGTCAACTTTCAATTGACCTTTATACAAGCATTGATAGAATCTACTTTCAAACTTCCTTCTTCTTCATTTTTGACTTGAAACAAAAACGAAGCAAAAAGTTCAAGGCTTAGAAGTCAAAAGCTAAATTCCATTTCACTCGCCTAAATGATTTTAAACTCGCTAAAGCTCAAACAGCAAAATCATTTTTAACGGCTCATTTCATGAAATTCTTCACGCTTTTCCCTTCAAGGCCGAGGGAGATACTACTAAATGATTGTCTGATTACATTTCAAAAGACAAAGGTTTTATAATAATCTTCTAAAATGCGGTTCTGTATGGTCGTTGCATTGCAACGTCCTCGCGAACCACAATACACTACCATTAATCCTTCATAAAAGAAGCTATATTAATCGACCTTTATACAAGCATTGATAGGATCTATTTTGGCTTGGTACTTCATCAGTATAACCACACGTTAAGGGATAGAATTTGATCAAAATAAAAGAGGCTACAAATGTGTTTACAGACTCCTTCAATATACATTTTATCAATAATAACTATTGATTATTTAGCTCCACCTGACAATAAGAAGTATGCGCCAGCCCAGCTTGCATGATCTCCACCTTTATTTCCGTCAGTATCCTCAACAAGAAGAGTCATTTGTTTCTTTCCTTTTACATCCAATACTAACTGCTCAACTTTTTGGTCTGATCTATTACCAATAAGTCCGCTATTGTAAACTTCTTTACCATCAATTAGGATTTTCATTGTAACTTTTCCTCCATTAGAATCATTACCACCTGGAGTTACCACAAATGATTTATAGTTTGATTTGATAGGGAAAACCAACTTAGACGGTGCATGAACACCAATACCATGATTGAATTTTTTACCAGCAATACTAATTACACTACCATCAACACCTTTATCATTAAGCACTCTCCAATGTGAGTCTACCATTGATGCCTTCTCAATCGTCATGTATTCTTTTTCACCTGGTAACTCATCATCCAATAGTGTTTTGGCAAATATTTTTGCGTAATCAGGATCTTTTACTTTATTTTCTTTATCTCCTTCAACAAAAAATGCATTTGCCCAGTCAGCGTGGTCTCCACCTTCGTTTCCTAAAGCATCTACAAATAACTCAAGACTTGTTGCTCCTTTTACATCAATAGCAACCATTTTTGGAGTATATCCTCTTGACTTACTATGAATTTTACCTGTAGCAAACACCTCTTTACCATCTACAAGAATTTTCATGTCGATCTTACCAACATGGGCAGCATCCGGCCCTGGTACAACATAAAACATATCCGCTTTTGGAGGTACTTTGTAAACTAGTTGAGAAGGAGCATGTACCCCTAAACCTCTATCATACTGTACACCATTCATTGTCATCTTTTCACCAGATACTGCTTTATCTTGGTTAATTCTCCAGTAAGAAGTACTCTTAATTGTACTTTCGTCTTTATGAAGATAAACTTTTTTACCTTCCATTACTTGTACTACTTCTTCTGCTACTGGTTCTTGAGCATAAGTATTTAAACTAAATGCAACGCTTGCTGCTGCTAATAATATTTTCTTTTGAATTTTCATTTCACTTGTCATTAAATATAAGTAACCAAAATCAGAATTAGTTTACTGTCTATTATGTCTGATTTTTTAAAAGAACTTTTCTCTAGAGTTGTTGAACAAAATTATGCATTAGGTCACATTTCAATTGAAAATAATCTTTCATTATTTATAATATATTTGACATTTAACGCCTATATAGCACATTTTAAGCATCATTTGTACTATTTTGTATCATTATGTCTGCTTTTTTCTTTCTTCATCTTTATAACAGAAAAAACCGCAGATGTAACAATACAACTACGGTTTCTCATAAAATCTCAAAAACAAAAAGGATGAAGTTTTACAATTTTCATTGCAAAACTCCATCCCTATTTACTTACAAACCTCTCTTTAAATTAAGGTCTTGGGTAATATCTCTTCAATCGAAGGTTATCAATGTATACTGTCGTTGGTTCACTACCAGTATTCACTATTTTCATAATCAAGTTATATTCACTGATTACGTTTTTCACATCAATTACATTCGAGAATGTTAACCACTTTCCTTCTTCTGCATTAGCATAACCGTGAGCTACTTCTTGCCAGTCAGAACCTTTGTTACTTAAGTGGAAACGGATGTTCGTATCGAACGTAGCACCTGGGTGTCTATCTCCACCATTGTTAACAATAAAGATATCGAATTCTAATCTTAATTTGTTGTTTTCATTTTCGGTGAAATCAAACTTATGCAATGCTCCATTTAAGTAAGTCTGGATTGCTGATGGCTTCACTGGACGATCTGCTGTACCTGCAGGAATAGTAACCTTCAAACTATGACTTCCTTCTGAAACTTCTTCTGTAGATTGCTCTAAGAGATCTGGAACAACATTTCCTAACCATGCAGGATCAGCACCTCTGTAAACCATTGCACTGTTTTCATAGCTATAGTCGTAACCTGATGATTTTAATACATCTTCTTCAGAACCAACTAATACTTCATCAGTGAACTTATCAGCAATGGCTGCATCTTGTGATTCTAATGAATTTCCGGTGTAAGTGACAGTCACTTCATCATTACTGTATACTAACTCATCACCGATTTCAAGAACAAGGAAACTTGCATTGTCAGGGCTTACATAAGCAGCTGTAACTTCAGGAGTCAATACTTCATCTTTCGCTGTAGTAAGTGTTACGCTATAATCTGAAGCTTTTGGAGAATTTGCATTTAAGCCTCTTGAGTACACTAAGTTAATTTTCTTGCTTGCATCTGTAGTTACTCGCTCTAAAAGTAATGGCTCATCTGAACGTACACATTTCACGAAATCTACAACTACCAATGTATCTGAACTCATTGGTCTTTGTCTCACAAATACAGGAGCAAAGCTATATACTTTATCCAATGTTACATATTTCACATCAAATGTATTCGCATTTGCATCTTCAGCTACTAATTCTGCACCGTGTAACTCTCCTTGAATCAATGTAGGATTACCTGTTGCATCATAAGTGAATCGTAAAATACTACCGAAAGGAATCTCTGTTGGAGTTGTTGGTTCCATTGAAATTTCATCACCCAAAGTACCATCAGATAATAATAAATTTGCTTTGATGCTATTGAGTTTCACTGCAGGCATTACAGTTACTACAATCGTTGTATCAATTTGATTTGTCTCTCTAGGAACGGTTTCAGAACCTACAAAAGCATTTTCTTGGAATACTTGACTTAAAGTCACTTCCCAAGTTCCTTCCTTATGGAAAGTACCTCTCACTTGAGCGTCTTGAGGGTTACCTTCCACTGTTACATTTGAATCTGGGAAAATCCATTGTCTACTTTCAATACCTTGAGACACATCTGCAAAATCAATGTGCTGATTAATATTGATGACATTATCATTACCCACTTGCGATACTCTCACCACGCTATGGCTTGGTGTCGTTATTGTTGGATTGTTCATTTCTTCACCACAAGCCCCCAATAAAAGGGCTAGTGATGAGATAATGAATAACTTTATATATTTCATATTTATCATGATTGATCTCTATTAAATTGCTTCGTTAGCTTGAACTTCAGCTGCTGGAATTGGGAAGTAATCGTGTTGGTCTGGACTATAGAAACTCCAGTTGTTTACAAAGTCAGGACGAATACGACCTTCGATATAAAGTGGAGGAAGAATAGGCACTACCTCATTTTCATCTTGTAATTTTTCGAAGTTTTCGATTCTTAAAACCTCATCATTATGATGACTTGTGAAAACATCTTTTATAACACCCCATCTTACTAAATCTCTCCATCTTGTATTTTCAAACGCTAACTCTGTTGGACGCTCTACCATACGAAGGTGAGTTCTGATGTTTTCAACTGATGCAGGTACAATTGGACGTTCACCATACAAATCCTGAGAGATGTGTAACTGAGGAATACCACCATCATTGTTGATATAATCTTGAATTGTTACAACTCCTGCACGAGATCTTACTTTGTCAATGTACTCAATCGCTGTATTCAAATCGCTTGATGCTTCTAATACTGCCTCTGCATACATTAAGTAAACATCTGACAATCTCATGTGCTTGTAGTTGATAGAAGATCTGTTTTCGATATTCTCTGTATCCATGTGGTACCAGTTTGCATACTTTTTTACGTATGACGACTCACCGTTACCCCATCTTCTACCTACTTCAGCTTTTAAGTCTGCTGCTGTTTTGTTGTAATATAATCCCTCAGCATCACGACCTGCCAATGTTGCATTGTATCTTGATGAATGAGCATTTGAACCCGCTACTGAATCAGCAACTAATAATTCATGAGCCCAATAAGTAGGCATCATACCTTGCCATCCACCTAGTGAATAAGGACCATACCAACGTGCTAACTTTGTAGACTCACCACCTGATACGTTACCGCCATCATCAACAATACTTGCATCTTGAGCACCAGAGTTGATCGAACCATCAAAAGGTACTTCCATTATAGACTCTGAATTGTAAATCACATCATGTCTAAAGTTTTCTGCATAGTTAGAAGACAACTGGTAAAGTCCTGAGTCAATTACTTTTTTGAATTCAACAGCCGCATTTGACCACTCTTTGTTGTATAAGTATACTTTTCCAAGTAGTGTAGTTGCCATACCCCAAGTTGCTCTACCCAAGTCAGACTCTGGTCTTGTCAATGGAAGACGCTCGATAGCATATTCCAAATCAGGAATAATGACTTGACCTGTTACCTCTACGATCGTTGAGAAAGGTATGTTGTGATCTGTAATTTTAGAAGAAGTTTTAATGACACCTCCACCAAAAGTATGTGCTACTTCGAAGTAGAAAAATGCTCTTAAGAAACGTGCTTGAGATAAAATCTCTTCTTTTCTTTCTTCAGAAATTTCCTCGATTGTTGGTACGTTATCAATCACCTGATTGGCTCTGAAAATACCATTGTAACATTCAGCCCATTTATTAAATACAGGTCTACTGTTATCAGGAATTACTAATTCAGTATAAGGGAAGTGTCTTACCCAGTCATTTGTTCCTCCTAAATCACTTCTAATCATTTCGTAAGTCAAGTGACCTCCACTTACAGATTGAAATTGTAATGCTGCATAAACTGTTGTTAAAGCGGCTTCAGCATCTGCTTCTGTTTTCCAGAATGTTGGTTCTGTAATAGCGTTAGGGTTTTTTCTGGTAAGAAAGTCATCATGATTACACGATGTCATAAAAAACAACCCTGCTAATAATTTTACGATTAATATCTTCTTTAAAGCATTCATTGTAATACTTTTTAAAATTAAAAACTAATTTGAGCACCAAGTAAGAACTGTCTTGATACAGGGTAGTTACCTCTATCTACACCTCTCATTAAAATGTTCTCACCACCTACTTCAGGATCATAACCTCTGTATTTTGTAAAAGTGAACGGGTTCACTGCTGATACATATACTCTTGCTTTTGAGATCCCTGATTCTTGTCCAATTACTCTGCTTAGATCATAACCTAAAGTGATTGTTCTAATTCTGAAGTAAGTACCATCTTCTAACCAAAGGTCAGATTGAGATCTCACGTTTTCGCTTTGTGAATAAGTCACTAAAGGAACATCAGATGTAGGATTTTGTGGGCTCCACATTCCAACTAAATCAGTGTGTCTACTTTGAGCGTATGCAAAAAGTCTTGATCCATTGTAAATCTTAGCACCGTGTGAGTAATAACCTTGGATGAAGAAATCAAATCCTTTGTAACCTAATGAAGCGATAATTCCTGATTCAAAATCTGGCATACCTGATCCAGCATAAACTCTATCATTGTCAGTAATTTGACCATCTCCATCTTGATCTACATACCTTACATCTCCTAATCGAGCAGTTGGGTTGATTGTTTCTTGGTATTCCTTCAACTCCTCATCTGTTCTGATGATACCGTCTGTTTGTACTAAGAAGAATGATGCAGCCTCATGACCTACCGCCATAAACGTAGTGTGGTCCATAGAACCCATAGTTAATGATGGACGACCACCTGCATAACCTCTCTCGATTCCGTTTAAGTTAGTTACTTCATTCACGTTTTTCGTAAATGTCAATCCGATATTATAATTTAAACCATATTCTGTTTGGTTCTTATAATTTAGAGCTAACTCAAGACCTGTGTTGGTCATATCACCCGCATTCAAAGTGAACGTTCTGTAGATTTCTACTTCATTGTTCTCTCTTGTTACGTTAGCACCTGCTGATAATGGTAATTGCTGACCAAGAATCATATTTTGCTTTTGGTTTCTGTAAACATCCGCCGTAAACTGAATACGATCATTCCACATTGTTACATCAATACCAATGTTTTGTGCAATGGCAGTTTCCCACGAGATGTCAGGGTTAGCAAATCTTCTTTGTGCTAAACCTGGAGTTAACTCTTGATTATAACCATATAAGTAGTTTATACCTTGCTCAATCACTGGAGAAGCAATGTAAGGGTTAGCTCCTACTCTATTGTTACCCAACTCAGCATATGACGCTCTTAGTTTTAATCCGCTGATAAAATCAACGTTCCAGAAACTTTCTTGGTCTACGTTCCAACCTAATGAAACACCTGGGAAGACATCAAATCTATTGTCAACTCTGAACTGCGAAGTACCGTCTCTTCTTAGTGATACTGAAAGTAAGTATCTACTATCATAGCTATATTGCAATCTACCCATCATACCAACTAATGCAGTTTCCTGAATTTGACCTACTGGATTTGAGATAGAAACCGCTGCGTTTGGCACTCTGATTTCATTATTACCATTTTCAGCAAATGACATTAAAAGACCTGTAGTTCTGTTGGTGTACTGCTCTAATGAGTAAGTACCAGTGAAGTTTAAATTATGCTTACCGAACGACTTATTATAAGTCAAAATATTTTCTAAAGTATATCTTTCATTCCATGTATAGTCTTCGTTTGATCTTGCTTGTGGTCTTGAAGCTGCAGGTACATAATTACCGCCTGCATCAATAATAGTATATTTTGGTTGGAAACGATCTCTAGTTGAGTTTAAGAAGTTACTACCTGCTCTTACTTGGTAAGTTAAACCTTTTAAGATTTCGTAAGAAGCACTTAATGCAATATTAAATCTCTTCGTGTTTGTCTCATCCGTATTGGACATGATTCCTGATAAATAACTGTAAGTAATTTCGTTTTGATCTGGAATCTGAACAATATCACCGTTTGTTGGTAATTCCTCTAAAGGAGTACTCCATGGTCTTTGTGTAATTGCTCTTTCATAAATTGCCCAAGGCTCACTGCTTGTGTTTTCGTTTTGGAAACCAACTGAAGCAAACATCTTGAACTTTTTCTTATTCATTGAACCTGTTAAACGAGTTGCTAAACGATCATAGCCAGAGTTGATAATAATACCTTCTTGGTTGAAGTAGTTAACGTTGGCGTTGATTTGTAAATCACCTTTACCTGAAGCTACGTTTAATTCATAATTTTGAATCGCTGCGTTATCATTTTGAATTGCTCCAATAAAGTCTGAATTATTTTCTAAAGCTCTTGGGTTTTCTGATAATACTGAAGAAGGAATACCTGTCGCATCCGCTCTTAACTGATCATAGTAAAACTGTTGGTGTGTATCCATCAATGGAGTACCTGACGTAATGTTTTGAATACCACCCCATGCCGTGAAATCTACTCTTACTTTTCCTGGATCACCTGTTTTTGTAGTGATCAAAATTACACCGTTTGATGCTCTTACACCGTAGATCGCTGCTGATGCACCATCTTTCAAGATATCAACCGACTTGATTTGCGAAGGAGCAATATTAGGGTTGCTTTGGTAAGGAATACCATCCACTACATATAATGGTTCTGTTGAACCTGTAATTGAACCTACACCTCTAATTTGGATGTTTGCCGCAGCACCTGGAGCACCACTTGATGCCTGAACGTTAACACCAGCTACTTGACCTTGTAATGCTGTTCCTAAATCTGGAGTTGGCATTTTCTCAAGTGCTTCAGAGCCCACGTTATTTACAGCACCCGTAACTTCCTTTTTCTTTTGAGTACCATAACCCACTACTACTACCTCATCTAGTAATTCTAGATCTTCCTTTAAGCTGATATCGAAATTAGTAGTTGTTCCTACTTCGTGCTCTTGGGGTACATAACCGATATAGTTAAATACAAGAACATCTTCTTTAAGAACATTGATACTAAAGTTACCATCAAAATCGGTTACAGTACCTTTTGTTGTACCTTTCACCAATACGTTTACACCAGGTAGAGGCTGACCGTTATCTGTCACTTTACCTGAAACAACAACTTCTTGTGCAAGAGAAATAGTTGTATAAAAAATCATTAAGAAGAAGGTTATAAACCCTGCTTTTGGTATCACTTTCCGATTCATACTAAGTTTACTTAAGAATAACATAACTTTATGATTAATGAACAGATGTTGAAAGAGTGAGCTGAACCACGCTTTCTCTGAAAAAAATTAATGTAGACGAACGTTGCTATCTTACATTACAATATTACTTAAGACTAGAGAGAGCTTATGTGTAATAATTACCCTTTACTTACACTTTTTTAACATCTTAAGGATTGAGGGTAAAAAGGAGTTAGTTTTGGTTAGAATTCGATAGTTTTTAGGGTAAAAAAGTACCTCTCTGGGGTAATTTCCAGGTTTAAAACGCTAAAAAATGTTATCTATAAACCTTATTTACCCAACATTTTCATCTTAGTTATTCCTATTTTGAGTACTAAATACATTGTAAACTAAATTACCTTTAACCTCTACTCAATCTTTCTACAAGCATTTATCGGGGCAACTTTTAAGCTTCCTTCTTCGTCATATCTGTCTTAAACACAAAAACGAAGCATAAAAATCAAGGCTTTGAAGGCAAAACTAAGTCACTTTAGTACAATAAAAAACTCCTAAGTAAAAGTTACTTAGGAGTTAGTCACAATGAAATGAAATGAAATTTTACATCAAAATCTATCATAGGTACATCGAAAGCCTATGTCTACAATTATGACTTTCAATGAATTGATCGCTTTTAACTAAGGGTTGATTACACTATTTATATATATTAAACTACTTAAAATCATTATCCATGTATTCACCATGAATACTAAATCCTAATCTATACGTCTTTTTGTCCATTCTAAATTGAGGTTGAGTCACTGATAATGTACCACCCAAACCTGCCTGCTCAGCAAGAATATTGACCGTGAAGTAATCATCTTCTACCAATTCATACTGATGTTTGGCTTTTTTGATTTTGCTGGAAGAATAAGGCCATATCGAAAAATCGAATGTACTATCAGCTTCCAACATCCACTGTCCTTCTTTACCACTTACTTTAAACCATCTAGTATCGGTTCTATTTCCCGTCTCCTGAGGTTTGATATAAGGATAATAGAGGTCTTTGGTGTCCATCGTATAAACATCCATCAAACTGCTTCTCTTTCTATCTGCATACGATTCAAAAGGACCATTTCCATAATATTCTACCTCATTATATGACTTCGGAATACCAAATTGGACACCAAATGCAATAAGATTTGGCACGTCACATAACCTCGTAACTTCTGCGTCAACATCAATTTTTTGACCTGTAATGGTATAAGTCACCACCACCTCAACGCTATCTTTTAAAACTTTCTCTACTTCTATTTTAAAAGTCTTACCATTCAATTTCTTTGATTTGACCTTCACGTCAGTCCATCGATGCTCAATGTTTTTCCAAAAGTTGGTAGACTTTCCGATAGGACGTGCACTAATACCTCTCACATCATTATCAACAGAAGGTCTCCAGAAATTGAGTTGTAATGGCTTACTCAACAGGTCTTTTCCATTATAAGTAAATGTTTTAAGATCACCAGTTGTCGCATCAATAGTGATACTACTTTGACCACCTTGAAGCAAGTATTCTGAAGTTGTTTTTGTCAGTTCCATCTTCTCTGACTTTGACTGATTTACAACGGCCTTCGATCCTGCTTTTAAAAGTAATTGTTCATACGCTACAACACTTCCTTTCTTACACCACAATTGGTCCTTTGCTTCTTTCATCTCTACCGTAATCCAATAATCTTTATGATTATTCCACTCTACATTTTCCATTGATAATGATAGTTGAGTGTGTGACAACGGATCACAATTGACCACTGGAAGTTGTCCGCGTTGTATCACTTTTCCTTCCTCTTGGATTGTATATTCAAATGTGTAGTTGGAAAGGTTTGTAAATGAAAATCTATTGTTGATATCCAATACTTTTTGGTCTTTGTCAGACCAAGAAATGGCTACAGGTTGGAATACATATTTTGCTTCATAAGCATGAGGATTAGGAGATAAATCAGGAGCAAATACACCATTGATACAAAAGTTTTGATCATTTGGTAAATCACCAAAATCACCTCCGTAAGCATAAAATTGTTCTCCTTTATTATTCTTATGGACCAAACCTTGATCTCTGAAATCCCAAATAAAACCACCCATCACGTTTGGTGTTGCTCTGATGTAATCCCAGTATTCTCCTAGTCCACCCATCGAATTTCCCATTGCATGCATATATTCACACAAAACGATAGGACGAGTGATATTATCATTCTTCGAAAGATGTACCACCTGAGCAAAATTAGGATACATTCTACTGACTACATCCACATAAAACGCATCATCAGGGTTGGCCATTGATTCCCAATTTTGAGAAGTATACCCTACGTTATCACCTTCTTTATAATCTGGGTGACTTGGGTTGCCCTGCGCTCCTTCATAATGAACAAAGCGTGTTGGATCAAAATCTTTTACCCAAGATGCTGCGGCTGCAAAAGCTGGCCCTGTACCGGATTCGTTACCCAATGACCATGAGATCACACAAGGTTGATTCTTATCTCTTTCCACCATTCTTGTCACTCTACTCATCATAGCAGCAACCCAAGAGGGCTGATTTGGAATATAACTTCCCAAATGATGACACTCAATGTTGGCTTCATCCATCACATACAAGCCATACTTATTACATAACTCTAAGAAGTAAGGGTCGTTTGGATAGTGAGAAGTACGAACCGCATTGAAGTTATATTGTTTCAACAATTGAATCTCTTCTTCCATATCTGCTCTACTGATCGCCTTGCCTTTGGTCGGATGATGATCGTGTCTGTTAACTCCCATGATTTTAATTGGAGTACCATTCACTAATAAAGCATTGTTTTCATCAAATTCAATCGTTCTGAAACCCAAAGTATGGGCTCTAGCTTCTACTACATTTCCTTTTTGATCTTCAATCCACAACACCAATTGATACAGGTGGGGCGTTTCTGCTGACCAAAGTTTAGGGTTTTCAAAAGCAGCTTCCAATAAACCAAACTTAGGCATATCTCTAGGAGGCCACCTCTGTTCGTATACTTTTTGAAGTGAAACCTGCATTTCTTTCTCAAGAACAGCTTTGTTTTCATCATCATAAAGCATCCCTTTTAGCTTTAGTTGAGGTAATTTTTTTACATCACCTTCCATCCATAAGCTAGGTCTAATTCGTAGTTTTACCTTTGAACGATCATCATTGAAATCTGTTTTTACATAGAAATCATTAAGGGCAATCTTTGGTTGAGCAATCAACATCACATCTCTATGAATACCACTCAATCGCCACATGTCTTGATCTTCCAAATAACTTCCGTCACTATAACGGAAAACTTGAACAGCTAACTTATTTTTTCCGGCTTGAACATAATCAGTCACGTCAAACTCAGCCGCTAAACAGCTTCCTTGACTGTAACCGACTTTCTCACCGTTTACCCAGAGGTAAAAGGCTGATGTTACTCCACCAAAGTGAAGAATAATGGATTGATCTTCCTTCCATGAAGAAGGAATTTCAAACTCTTTGAGGTAAGAACCAACGGGGTTGTCTCTATATATTTTGGGAGGAAGCGGAGGTTGAGGACCTTTCCAATTGTATACCAAAGTTGTATCCAAAATATTTGGTGTAAATGGATACGTGATATTCGTATAAATAGGTTGACCATAACCTAGCATTTCCCAGTTAGAGGGCACTTGTATTTGATCCCATTGAGAAGCATCAAAATCAGTTTTCATAAAATCTTGTGAACGCAGCTCCTCTTTTGGAACAAACTCGAATTGCCACTTTCCATTTAATGAAATAAATCTTGACTGCTCTCTATCTCCTTCCAATGCTTTTTCAACAGATGGATAAGAGTAAGAGGCTACTCTTGGACCTAATTTATTGATTTCAAATACATGTTCATTTTCCCAGTCTTTTTGTGCAAAAGAAGACAGTGTTGAAAATAAAAGTATTGAAATAAAAATGATTTTTTTATGCATTACGATAAGTCTCTTTAGAATTATATACCGTATTTAAGCGATATTTGATACCATCATTTCACAACTTCACTCGTGATTTGAGAATGGTGAGCTTTAGAGTTTTACAAAACGCTTAGTTGTAACAACATTATTGTGGCTAACTTTAATGATATACACACCATTCACCCACTCACTAATGTCAATGCTCTCTTGAGGTGCAATCTCTTTTTCCAACATTACATTTCCAGAAACGCTATGAATTGAGATATTTGTTGCACTCTGTAGACCTTTGATTTTGATCGACTCCAATGCAGGATTAGGGAAGATTTCGATCTTATTTCCTAATCCTTGATCAATTGAAGTCACCTCGTCCACTATTAGAATATTTTTAAGCGGTGTTAACTCAACCGTTTGATTTTCTTTTGATGAAGTAAAACGTGCATGAATTTCATAATAATGACCAGCCTCTAACTGTGCCGAATTAGAAACACCTTGCAGATTAAAAAATGCTGAAGCTTGTCCTGCCGCTTTACCATTAATTGAGGCTTGCGAAGTAGCTGCTACTTTTACAATTTCGCTTGATGCGTTCATTTCTACCAATTCCACATCCATATTTGATGTCGATTTGAATCCACTTCCTGCATCAAAGTAACAGTTAAAATTCAAGCCGTTATTCTTCCCAAACTCAACGTTTTCATATTCTTTTGCATAAGCTTGAATTTGAGAAGCTGCTTTCCAAACTCTAACATATTGACAAGCCATTTCTGTAGGGAAACCTACTGTAGTAGTAGAATCCGCTACGGGATAACGAACACCGTCAACATATTTCACAAATGGATTTCTTAAGCCCATAGACACTGTAATGTGCATCGGTAAATGCCAGTATAGATTTTCTTTACGTCCTCTCTCAATACCATCTATGTACCAAAAAATAGAATCTACTCTACTCAAAACTCCGTACGTGTGATAGTCATCTCTTGGATCAAAATCTGCATACCATTTATTTTGAGCAATTTCAGGTTTACCATGTGGTCTGATCTGAACCAACTCTCCATTTTCTCTTGCAACAGCATGCAAGTTCATATCAATTGCTTCTGGACCTTCCCACTCATTTTTATCAAAGTCCCATTCTTTTTGGGTCAATTCCACAACATCAATCTCACTATACTTTGCTTGTCCATCTTCTGTTGGATCAGGTTGATTGATACTGTACAACCAGAAAGCTGGACTAACGCCAGGAAAACGATCGGCTCCTTTAATCTTTGCTTCAAAATAACCATAAGTAATGGTTTGGTTATTTCTGATGATGCCTGATTTATAATATAATTCTTCATTCTGACCAAAGTGCGTATTGCGTCTATGTGTCTCCTGAATCATTCTGATTCTTAATTCATTATTCTCTACATAAGCTAGTGACGGTTCCCATGACCAAACGCCCCAATCATTAGGGTCATTCTCCCACTTGTCAGTATCTAATGATTCAAATTCATCGGAGTGTGTTTCTTCTTTCTCCCATACTAAATCTGGGTGAGAAACGGGTGTTTGTGCTAAAGCGTTGTTTGTAAATACAGCTGCTAAAAATAACAGCTGTATTAGTTTAGTTATTTTGTTCATTACCTAGTTTATATTTGTCCATTCTATCGTTATCATACTTTTCAAACTGTCTCTTCAGTTGCCATAACGGTCTCTCCAATGTCAATTCCCACTCGTACAATAGTTTAAAAAGTTCTTTTACCTTATCCGTTTCTTGGTAAGCCAAGTTATTCAACTCAGACTCATCCTTTTCTATATTATAAAGCTCAGCAGGACGATCAGAATAACGGATCAATTTCCAATCTCCACTTCTTACTGCAGCTCTAGTTTCTTTTTTCCAGAATAATGTTTCATGGGGTCTTCCCTTTTTATCACCTTTGATATAAGGCATCAAGTCCACACCATCTACATCTTTCAATTTTGACACATCTCCACCACCTGCAGCGTAGAAAGTAGGAAGTAAATCAAATGTACTTACTGGGAAATCAAATCTTGATTTCTTTGGGATCTGTCCTTTCCATGTCATTGTAAATGGTACTCGAATACCACCTTCTAAATGATTAGATTTTGTACCGGCTAATGGCAAGTTGATCGATCCATTTTTATCTGATGGACCACCATTGTCATTCGTAAATACAATCAATGTGTTGTCATCCAACCCTAACTCTTCTAATTTCTGCAATACATTTCCTGAAGCTCTATCCATTGCCCAAGTCATGGCCGCCAATTCTTTTCTTCTTCCTTCTAACTCAGGGAATAAAGCTAAATCTTCCTCTGTGGTTTCAATTGGTGTATGTACCGCATTGTAAGAAAGGAAAATAAAGAATGGCTCATCTTGATGCTTTTCAATAAACTTGATTGTTTCTTCTGCAAAAACATCCGTAGCATATTTATTGGGCTCTTCAAAATTGTTAAAGTTTCTCTCCATCCTCTTATCAGGGTGAGGAAATTTCTCATAAGCAAAATAGCTTCTATCTCCACCTCTAAACCCATAAAACTCATCAAAACCTCGTTTTGTAGGATGGAATTTATCTGCATCTCCTAAATGCCATTTACCATAAAAAGCAGTCGCATACCCTAGTTCTTTCATGTAGTCGCCCATCGTCATAATATCTGTAGGCAGTCCCATATCCACGTCCAAAAGCTTCGAAGATTCACTCATATAACCTGGTACATTGTTCTCTTCATAACCAAACTTTTGTTGGTATTGACCGGTGATCAATCCAGCTCTTGAAGGCCCACAAACAGAAGCAGTAACATAGCCTTGTGAAAACACTAAACCAGATTTGGCTAACTTATCCAATTGTGGTGTTTTGATCTCTTTACTACCCTGAAAACCAAAATCAGCATACCCTCCATCATCCGTAAAAAATAATATGATATTAGGTTTCTTAGCTTTGTTTTTTCCTTTTTGAGCGAAAAGTTGAAAACATGGAATTAAAAAAATCAGAAGGTATACTATCCCTTTCATAACTAATAGGTATTGCTTGTAAAAAATATTTTGTCTTAGAACTTAATGTAAAATTATATCATATAATCTTCGTTTCTTTCGTTATAATTAGCCAAAGGTTACTCAAAATTACCCTACTAAATAATCCTCTTAAATGGCCATTCTAAATTCTCTTGGTGTCTTACCAATGATCATTTTAAATTGTTTATTGAAATTGGTAATCGAATTAAAACCCACCTCATAACAAACGTCAGAAATCTGATAATTTTCTTGCACCAAAAGTCTGCTGGCATTTCTAATTCTCACCTCATTCAGGTATTGCTTGAATGATTTATTCGTCACCTTTTTAAAGAATCTACAGAAAGAATTCGACGTTAAACATGCTATATCAGCGATCTCTTGAAGATCGATGTCTTTTTCATAATTGTCTGAAATGTATTTTAACACTCTATCAATTCTATCAGAACTTGTATCGCCTTGTTGTCTCATATCTGAGGTCGATAGTTTTTTCATTTCGCTATCATTCGCCAAACGATTCAACAAGCTTAATAGAAATATAGATTGTTCTGCTGTCGATTGATCAAGACATTCCATTAATTCATCTTCTATCGACAAGCCTAAGTCATTAGAGAATGAAACTCCGAATTTTGATTTTTCTAAAAGGTCTTTGATTTTGGAGAAAATAGGTTTATCAAAAGTGCCTTGCCCCATAAAGTTTGTATCAAACTTCATCACTAAAATGCTTACATCATCTTGTCCTTCATCGTTGCGCCATAGGTGGGGCAAGTAGGGACCAACAATTACAAGATCTCCAGCAGAAAAAGAAGTCACGTCATCTCCTACAAATCGAAGACCGCTTCCTTTTTGAATAAAGATAAGTTCATACTGTTGATGATAGTGCCATAGTGTATCGTAACAAGGTGTTGTTTTTTGAGAAACTGTGATAGCCTTATTTTCTTTCGATTCAGTGTCTTTAAAAACCAATTTCATAATTCAGATAATTAAATTCTCAATCAAGAGAGCGTTAATAATTCATTTCATGTGTACCTACCGTAGTATTATAAGAGGTACAGTTAGTGTAAAAAATGTCAGATAGATCATTCAACTTTGTTATAGATTAATTCTCTATTGTTGACATCGTAAAATTCACACTTATTCCTTGAATTATGATTTGAAGGCGTATCAAATTTGTTGTTTTTAGTGTCATTTTGCGTCTCAAAACAGCCTTTTCGCTATCAAATACGCAGTTTTACATCCGTGACACTAAAAACGACATTGATTTTACAGGTTTTATAAAAAATGACTTGAAATGTACTTACAGGAACTCAGAGCAGGAATTATTCTCCAAAGAGATCATAATAGATACTTCAATATTTTATTCTATAAGAAATAAAACCTCCCTACTTAAAAGTCGGGAGGTTACTTTGACACTCATAACATTATCTGCAACTATCCACTGATAGTTCTGTAGGCTTGCTTTGTATTACTTGGACAGTTTATCATTCGTTTCACTGGCATATTTTCCTGGACTAACACCAAAGTGGTCTTTAAATAATTTACTAAAGTGAGTCCTGTTTTTGAATCCAGTCATTATCACTACATCATTGACCGTATTTTCTTTGATCAATAATAACTCTGCTGCTTTTTTTAATTTAAAAGTCCTGATAATATCATTAGGTGTTGAATTGGTAATACTCTTGATCTTTCTGAAGAATTGACTTCTACTCATTAGTAACTCCTTAGAAAACTCTTGAAGATCTATGTTCTCATTGGATAAGTTTTCGTTGAGTAAATTAGTAAAGTCTTCCAAGAACTTTTGATCGGAGTCGGAGAGTTCTTTTCTTTTTATTGGAAGGGGTACTTCCATTTGAAATCTATCTTGAAGTACTTTTCTGCTCTTTAGTATATTCTCAATGGTGGCTACAACCTGTTTGATCTCAAAAGGCTTGGTCAGGTACGCGTCTGCACCCACGTTCATTCCTTCTACTTTTTCATCGCTTGAAGATTTTGAGGTCAATAAAACAATGGGTAAGTGGCTCGTCTTTACGTTTCCTTTTACCATTTCACAAAGCTCTAAACCGTTCATAACGGGCATCAGAATATCACTTAATATAAGGTCAGGCCATTCTTTCTCCAATGCCTCCATGCATGCTTTTCCATGATCAAACGTTTTGACTTTATAATGTTGGGAAAGAATATTGGATACAAAGTTTCTCAAATCTACATTGTCTTCTACATAATAGATCAAACTATTTTTAGAATTACTTCCTTTGGTAAGGAACGAAATATCCACCATTTCATTTAGAGTTCTTTGACGTTGATCATGGGATTCTTCTTTGATGGATTCTTCCACTTTGATGTCGCTTAATTCTTCTTTGACAATCACATCAATCGGTAACTCAATCGTAAATTTCGTTCCTTTCCCCATTTCACTATCAACTTTAACTGCCCCACCATGCAAGTCGATAATCATTTTAGAAAGTTCCAAACCAATACCTGATCCCGCAGTGTATATATCTTTATTATCTGATTGATAGAATCTCTTAAATATATTTTTTTGATTTTCTTCCGAGATACCTCGTCCAGTATCTTCAACACTCAAAATCAATGTTTCTCCTTTACAATCATAGGCTATAGTAATCGTATCTTCTGCCTCCGTGAATTTAAAAGCATTATTAAGAAGGTTGTTGATGACAATTTCCAACTTACTTTCATCCGCATCTACCATTAATTGATGATCAGTACCAACGAGTTTCAACGTCTTTTTAGAATTTTCAGCCAGTTTATCAAAATCCTTTTTTACATCAGTAATAAGGTGTGTAAAATCAAAATGCTTCTTTTTCAGTTTCAACAAGTTTTGATCTGCTTTTCTAATTTCATGTACTTGATCCACTAGCTGTAACATTTTCTTCGACTGCCTTTGCACCAAATCAATATGCTCAAATGCATCCTGATTATTTTCAAACATGCTCTTCAATAAAGCTATAGGACCATTGATCAAAGTGAGCGGTGTTCTGAATTCATGAGAGATATTCATAAACAGCTTCAAACGTGCAGCATCTAGATCTTTCAATTTATTTTTTTCTAAATGCTCTAGTTTTAATTTATAGCTCAATGATTTAATTCGAATAATTACGATCATTACGATAATGATCCCAATCAAAAATAAACAGAGATAAATCACTTTCGCCCAAAGTGTTTTCCACCAAGCTTCAAGGATTTGTATTTTGATAGTCCGACTTTCTGACCATTCATTTTTGGAATTAGAAGCCTGTACCTCAAAAGTATATTCACCCGCAGGTAATAAATTATAAGAAGCAATTTTATTATTGGAGGTGATAGTATTCCAATTCTCTTCTTTAGGAAGTAACCTGTACCTCAAACCATAAGTATTCGCATTTTCATAATGCAAAGAAATCAACTCAAATGACAGTGAATTCTGATCATGGTCAAGTGTTATTTTAGAGGTTTCATTCAAAACTTTGGTCAACACTGCTCCCTCTTTCTCCTCCACTTCTATTTTCTTATTGTGAATCCTTAGCTCGCCGAATAATAATGCTGGGTCATCAATTTTGGTCGAAATCTGATTGGGATCAAAATAGCATAACCCATTATTGCCACCAAAGACCATCAAACCATTTTGTAATTTAGTAGACACCACCTCAAAAGATGCAGGAACGATACCATCACTGGTTGTATAATTGACGAAGGTTTTGGTAGTGGGATCAAACTGATTGATTCCTTTATTAGTAGCAATCCATAATCGATTGAACACATCAAACTCAAAAGTCATCACATCATTATCATCCAAACCATCTTTTTCTGTATATGTCTCAAAACAATAGGCATCTCCATCTTTCGATACCTTAGAAATACCACCTTCCAAAACACCAACCCAAAGTTCTTGATTGGGTAATCTTTTGATACATGTAATTATGGAGCCTTGTAATGGACATGAAGCCGACATCTTTACTTTTCTACAATCCTGAGCAGTGAGTGTATGATTATCATTCAATAAAACTTGATATAATCCATTTCCATTTGTTCCTATCCAAATGCAATCTTCCAGCTCATCATAATACATTACATTAATGCCCAAATTGGTATCATACTCCAAATTATCCAATTGATTGAGTTGATCTACTTTTTTAATTTCGCCTTTATTATCCAAACAAAACTTATAAAGTGCATTCAACCCTGCCAACCAAATATCTCCATGGCCATCTTCAATAATGGTCTGAGCCCCTTCAAATATAAAATCTGGATTATTTTTTATTTGAAGCTGTTCCCAATTTGCATTGATATTCTTCTTTCGGAATATTCCTTTCCTTCTACTTCCACCCCAAATACTATTATGACTATCCACTAATACTTTAGATATCAATTGATTATTAATCTTAGGATGTTTTATATTTTTAATAGATAAATCATTCAGGTCAAATAATTTATTGTCATTTGCATTGAGCGTCACATAAACTTTATTAGTAGCATAAGGTACAATATTGATGACTTGACTTGATTTATTTTCCTTATATTTTTCCTTCAAACCTGTATATTGAAAGAAAGGTTTATCCGTTTTGACTCGAAAAACACCTTGATTAAAACTTCCTAACCACCCTCCGTATTTACTCAATTTAATACTACTTAAACGAGTAAAATCATCCATAAAATTATAATAAATAATATTTTGATGAATGTTTTTATAATAGTTAGGTTCGGTAATAAGTGCTATAGTATTGTTATTTTTCAACAACCATAATTCTCCATTCAATCCTATTTCAACTTCAGAATAATATTCATCTTCAAGAATCGTTGTCACGTACTTTATCGTATTCGATTGCTTGTCATAATGGTAAATGTAAACATCTGTATAACTTAAGGCATAGATTGTTTTGTGACCATCAAAAGTAACATCTACACAGTAGTTGAAATGTTCGTAACTGTTATTTCTAAAAGTTTTTTTATCAATATCATAGGTCAGTAATCCTCTGTTGGAAGCAATTAATAGTTGGTTGTCTACAAAATTAGAGATATGAAAGGCTTTGAAGTTATTGCTGTATTGAGGTAACGTAAAAAGTTGATCGATCACCTTATAATTCTCTTTATCCATCACAATCAACCAACCATTTGAGGTATTACAAACGATATAATCACTCGTTTCCACTATATCTGTAATGGATGTAGCTTCTCTCCTCTTAATGACATTTTCGGTTAAAAATAATGAGTCAAACTTATCGAGATGTTCTCTATATATAGAAAGACCTTTTTCAGTTCCGACTAAAATATTGTTTTGATGGTCCTTATAGAGCGTAGTTATTCGATTACTTAAAAGAGCTGGCGTGTCTTGATAATAATAGCTTTTAAACTCATAACCATCATAAATATTTAATCCCTTGAACGTCCCTACCCAAAGCAAGCCATTTTTGTCCAATTCCAAAGAAGTCACACCAAAATGCGACAGTCCTTCTTTGTAAGTCAATTGCTTGGTGATATTGATTTCTACATTATTTGCCTGAGCAAAAAAGCTATTGATGAAACAAAATAAGAATATTAAATAGAATCTTCCTGAGGTATTAAAAAAGTAAAACTGATAGTTCATTCTATGATAAAAAAATGATGGTGTATTATTTCATTACGACAAGGTTATCTAAAGATAGGTAGTCTTGAATAATTCTACCAATACTTTTAGAAAGAAGATAATCGAAGGTAAGAAACTTGGTAATTTCAAGGAATTGAATGATGAAAAATGCGGTTAAATTAGTCCAAAATTATCTCAAATGTATAGGTATATAACATGCAGCAATTTTTTAACATAGCGGTACTACTTATTTTAATGATTTCTTGCCAAAAGCAATTACCACAAAAAGCGAATGTTGAAATAGAGGATGAATATCAAAAAATTGTCCCTTATTCCACACACCCTACAGCCAATGAATGGACATTAGATAACCGAAATAGTGATGAATTTCAAAATGGGATAATAGATACTGCAAAATGGTTTGTACAAGGAAGTAACAATAATTATCACCTCTGGAAAGGAGATGCACCATCGCAGTTTTTTAGTAAGAATATTCAACTGTCCAAAGAACAACTGATCATTTCCTCAAAATGGCAACCGAACTCCAAGTTTTCTAAAGAAAAGTATAACGGAAAAATATATGAGAATGTGACTACAGGAGGCATAGTCAGCAAAAATAAAATCAAGGAGGGCTACATAGAGATCAAAGCAAAAGTTGCTAACTCTAGTATTAAAAGTAGTTTTGGTATTCGAAATTCATTGTTTGAACTTCACCTATTTGATATTGTAGGTAAGCCTCGTTTTTATCAATATATGGAGAGAACTCCATTTCTTTTTAGTTATTATTCCATCAATTCCACTTCTCCTTTACACCGCACAAAGCTATTGAGCATTCCTCTACTGAATAAAGGAAACCTTACCAATGCTTTTCATGTTTACGGTTTTGAATGGGGAAGGCACTACTTAAAATTATTCTTGGATGGCCAAGAAATATATTCTATGAAGAATACACAATTTGAAATCGATTGGCCAATCTCAAAAGAGCCATTCGAAATATGGGTAAATGCTAGTTTGGCTAAGGAATACGGGTTACCAAAAGAAAATGAACTTCCCTCCTTATTTGTGATTGATTACATACGAATCTGGAGAAAAGAGCACCACAAAAAAAGCCCTTTAGTAAAAAACTAAGGGCAGTTTAAATTTCTTTCCTAATAAGCAACCTCCAATAAGGTCGAAGCTTCTTTAGAACCTTTCGCGGTAAGTTCTGTTGTTGTGTTTTTGTACCCTAAACAGGTGTTTTGAATCAATCCTTCATCTTCAAGGATATCCACAATTTCTTTAATTTCGTCTTGGTTAGAGGATAAACCTAAGTGTTGTGCAACTTCTTCGATAGTTCTTCCTTCGTTAAGGCATAGGCCAATTAATAGTTTTTTGACTTTTAGATTTGAATTATACATTTGAGTAAAAGTTTTATGTGTGATTACTTACATCCCATATATGTAAGCGGAACTGTTTTAGTAGGGGTTATTAAGGTGAAAACTTTAGTTAGTTTTCATTCGTAATTGGATTTTTAAAGCTTATGCAATATATCCAAACCTTGATATTTTTTTGATGATAATTATCACTAAATTAAACTTTTAAACCGGTTGAAATACATTTTAACACAAAGTTCATCTAGAGCATCAAAATCATATCGATATGCATAATTTCTGTTTTTTTAGAAGGATAAACATTACCAAGAGGTTTAAATCCTTTTTTCACATAAAATGACTGAGCAGTCAACCTTGCACTCAGTTTAATTTGATCAACATCTAACATTTTACTTTTTTCAATCAATTTATGCAGTATTATTTTACCTATCCCTTGATTTTGATTTTCAGGAGCAATAGCCATCTGAGAAATAATACCCGTTTTATCTACGATGTTTAACCTCCCCGTTCCAATTACTTTTTCTTGATCATTCAGGCAAACCAAATGAAAACCATCTTGTTCAAATGGATCATTTATGAAGTGTTCTGCATTTTCAAGTCCTTCAAAAAAGCATTTGATACGAATTTGTTTTGCCTCACTGTAAAAGGTATGTTGAGTGTTATTGATATATCTTAAGTTCATCTAAATATTGGAAAGCTTAGTTATCGGAGTAATAAATATTCATGCAAATAAAAAACCACCTTAACTTCTAAGGTGGCTTTCTAAAATTTTAGTTTCAAAAAACTGCGATTTATATTCTGTTTCTTTTTGTAGGCATTTTGTTTTTATCTTGACGTAGACCTTTTACCAATGCTCTCGTTTTTCTCAAGTTGTTTTGAACAATCTTCCAATCAACAATATCATTATGTATCAATAATTGCTCAATCTCCTCAGCATCTCCAAAGATCTTACAGCCTACCCACTCCGATGCACATTCCAACGTAAACAACTTCCCATCATAATCATAGACAGGCATTGTAGAAGGTGTACAGTCCACATAACTTTGCCTATCAAATTCTTGAAAAGTATCAACGAGATAATCTTCAAGATGAATAAACAAATGTTCAAACGTAATTAACATCATACTTCTATTGTAGTAACTATCAGTACGAAGATACTGCTCTACATTATTTTGAGCATTCTTACAGAAGCTAAGCAACTCCTGGATCTCTTTTTGGTGTGATTGTTTTTGTATCATCGGGTATTGCGTTTGTTGGTGAAGTAAGCATACTGCAATTTAAAAAGTATTATGATGAAAGCAAGGCGAAATTTCGCTATTTAGTGTATTTCCGACACGTTTAATCTTATTTGTATTAATTTTAAATTAGTGTTATAACGACATTTATAATTAAATAACATAAGTCATAAAAAATAGGCTAGAAGTGTCATAAATGCATTTTTTTATCACAAAACTGACTTTCGTCATGTTTTCTATTGAGGACGATCATGTCGCAACCCATCGTGTTAACCTACATTAGTGAATGAAAAGTAATTAAGGGCATTTTCAATTGATTTTGAACATGTTCTGAGGACCAATAACCACCAATGCAATGATGATCAATTTAAAGCCACATTAGCGTTTTTATAACTCTAGATGTATACAATTGATAAAAAGTGTTCCATAAAAGGGATGTCTTAGCACTAACTTTTGAGCCGTAACCAATCCAAAGTCTTCATAGAAAAGCAAAGTATGAAATGAAGACCCGTTCTTACTAACTCTTGTGGCAGTCCAATTTTAAATAATCGAAGTAAGCCATTTTCTGCCAAATTAGAGTGCATTAATCATTAAGGTTACTCTTAAAGGAAATTGATAAGTTGTTGAATGTGTATTTCAATGCTTATCGAGTTAAGCCTATAAAAAACAACTACTACTTGGAACATCTTTAATATTCTGAGGATTTTCCTCTTACAGAACTAAGGTTCATCGTGTGCATATTCTTTAAAGCATAGAAAGTGGAATATACCACCAACACTTTCTTATTGACTTCAAAAAAAATGACTTTTTGAGGATGGATGTGTACACCCTAAAGAAAACGAAAAAATATACAATTAAGACTAAATCAACGACGATGAAGGACCACAAATCTTCTAAAGCGAAATACCCTGGAAAGCGTGTAGCAATGGATGGTAATACAGTTGCCATCATGTGTGAAAGAGAGTCTACAGATGCAGCAGGTGCGTATCCGATTACCCCATCTACTCAAATGGGTGAATATTGGGCAGAAGAAGCTGCCAGAGGACATTTAAACATTTCTGATAAGCCATTAATTTTTATTGAGCCGGAAGGTGAACATGCTGCAGCAGCTGTTACAGCGGGTCTATCGATGACCGGACAGCGTGCCACCAACTTCTCTTCTGGACAAGGTATCGCTTACATGCACGAATCGCTTTATGCGGCGGTAGGTAAGCGTTTAACGTATGTATTGAACATCGGTGCTCGTGCCATGACAAAGTCTACGCTTAATGTACATGCAGGACACGATGATTATCATGCAGTAGACGATACTGGGTTCTTCCAGTTGTTTGCCAAAAAGGCACAACACGTTGCTGATTTAAATATTATTTCCCATAAAATTGCCGAGCTGGCACTGACTCCTGGTATCATTGCTCAGGATGGTTTCTTGACGACTCACCTTATTGAGTCGCTGAGCCTTCCAGAAAGAGAACTGATCAAAGAGTACTTAGGTAGACCAGACGATATTATAGATACTCCTACTGAGGCACAACGCCTTATTTATGGAGATAAGAGAAGAAGAATTCCTGAAATCTGGGATGTGGATAATCCATTGATGGCAGGTTTGGTACAAAACCAAGATGCTTATATGCAGAGTGTTGCAGCACAGCGTCCATTCTTCTTTGATCATATTCAAGAAATTACAGACCAAGCATTCAAAGATTTTGCTGAATTGACGGGTCGTCTGTATGAAAGAGTAATGACTTACAAAATCGAAGATGCGGATTACTTGATCTTAGGTCAAGGTAGTGTGGTTTCTTCGGCAGAAGTTGTAGTTGATTATTTAAGAGAAACAAGAGGTCTTAAGATTGGTGTTGTTGATTTAGTGATGTTTAGACCATTCCCTGCGGATATGTTAGGCCATATCTTGAAGGGTAGAAAAGGTGTAGTTGTTTTAGAACGTTTGGATCAGCCATTGGCAGAAGATCTTCCGATCATGAGAGAGATCAGATCAGTGGTTACGAAGTGTATCGAGAATGGTGCACACCGTAAGAATGTTCCTTATCCTACGTTGGCAAGCTATACGAAGCCAGAGGACTTCCCTGTATTGTACTCAGGATCATTTGGTATGGGTAGTAGAGATTTACAACCTGAAGGAATTATCGGTGCGGTAGAAAACATGTTGCCTGACGGTGCTCAGAAGAAGATGTTCTACTTGTCGATTGATTTCTTAAAGGAAAATCCACTTTCTCCAAAACAAAGAGCATATCAGGAAAGCATCCAAAAGGCTTATCCAAATATTCAAGACTTGGCAGTTAGAGGTTCTGAAAATCCTAACTTAATGCCTGATGGTGCGGTAACGGTTCGTTTCCACTCTGTTGGTGGTTGGGGTGCCATTACTACAGGTAAGAACTTAGCCATGACATTATTCGATCTATTGGGTTATGATATCAAAGCCAACCCTAAATATGGATCAGAGAAAAAAGGTCAGCCTACTACCTATTACTTAGCAGCAGCACCAGAGCCAATTCGTATCAACTGCGAATATTACTTCGTGGATGTGGTGCTTTCTCCAGACCCTAACGTATTCAAACACACAAATGCGTTAGCAGGTTTGAAAAAAGGCGGTCATTTCATTATTCAAAGTGAAAAAGAAACACCTGAAGAGGTATGGGCTGATATTCCAAAACAGTATCAAAAACTGATCATCCAAAACGATATTCATATCTGGTATATCGATGGATTTAAGATCGCAAGAGAGGAAGCTACAGATCCAGAATTACAGCTTCGTATGCAAGGTATCGCCTTCCAAGGGGCATTCTTCTCGGCTTCTCCATTAAAAGAAAAAGCAGGTCTGACAGATGAGACTTTATTGAAAGCCATCGAAGACCAATTACAATATAAATTCGGAGCCAAAGGACAACGTGTGGTGGATGACAACATGCGTGTGGTGAAGAGAGGTTTCACTGAAATTCATGAGATCACTAACAAGGAATTAACAACGACATCTCAGAAGAAAGATGCGGGTGCGGTTACAGTACCGAAGATGTTAAAAGAACGTCCTGTCAGTGAGTCGAAATTGAGTGATGTGCACCGTTTCTGGGAGCAAACAGGTAACTTCTACCAAAGAGGTATGGGTAATGATAACTTAACAGATCCATTTATCGGATTGAGTTTGATGCCTGCGACGACTTCCCTATTCAGAGACATGACTGGTATTCGTTTTGAATATCCAGAGTGGGTGCCTGAAAATTGTACCGCTTGTGGTGACTGTTATACAGTTTGTCCTGATACAGCACTTCCAGGTTTAGTTTCTGAGCTTTCATCGGTACTAGATACTGTAGTGAAGAGAGTGAAGAAAAATCATTTCGAAGTAACTGAACTTCCAAGAGCGATCCGTAAGATGGAAAGCCAAATCAGAGGTTTATTTAACGGAGATAATGATGAGAAAATCTCAGTGAACCAGCAAATCCATCAAGTAATTGATGAGGCAATTGCTAACCCTGATACGGAAGCGAAATTAGTGGAAGAATTAGGATGGTTCAAAGAAGAATTAGGGGACTTCAAATTTGCATTGACAAGACCTTACTACCATCTGAACGAGAAAAAACAGAAAAACAGTGGTGGTCTATTCAGTATCACATTGAACCCTGCAACTTGTAAAGGTTGTATGGAATGTGTGAAAGTTTGTAATGATGATGCCCTTAAGACTGTCATTCAAACAGAAGGTGCTGTTGCCAAACTACGCAGTGAGTGGGATCTATGGGAAGATCTTCCTACTACTCCTGAGAAGTACAACAGAATTGATGATCTGGAGGAGAAAATCGGACCTCTAGAAACATTGTTATTGAACAAGGACGCTTACGGTGCATTTGCATCAGGTGACGGTGCTTGTTTAGGTTGTTCGGAGAAAACAGTAGTTCACTTATTTACTGCAACAGTGGAGTCATTAATGAATCCAAGAGTTGAGAAGCATGTGAAATACTTAGACGAGTTGATCGGTAAGATGGAGAAACATCTTCAAACGAAACTTGTCGGTACTGTCAATCTGAATGATACAGATATGATGTCGAAAATTGTCACTGAAATGCAGGACAAAGATTTGACAATGGCAGATATCACCAACCGATTTGAAGAAGAAAAAGGCAGTGAGCCAATTGATCAAGAATGGCTAAGAAATACTAGTCAGCTGATTGCTCAATTGAAGCAACTGAAATGGAAATATACTCAAGGTACAACAGGTGAAGGTCGTTCGAATATGGGTATTTGTAACGCCACAGGTTGTACATCAGTTTGGGGTAGTACTTATCCTTACAACCCTTATCCATTCCCATGGGCCAACCACTTATTCCAAGATTCTACATCATTAGCAATGGGTGTATTTGAAGGACACATGGTGAAAATGGCAGAAGGATTTAAAGCAATCCGTAAAGCGGAATTGGAATTAAGCGGAGAGTACAATCCAGCTGAACATGACGACTTCTTCACTTACTTCAACTGGGAGCAATTCTCAGACGATGAGTGGCACCTTTGCCCTCCTGTAGTGGCACTTGGTGGTGACGGTTCTATGTACGATATCGGTTTCCAAAACCTATCAAGAATGATGGCTTCGGGTAAACCAATCAAAGTAATCGTTGTAGATACGCAAGTATACTCTAACACAGGTGGTCAAGCATGTACTTCAGGCTTTATCGGTCAAGTATCAGATATGGCGCAGTACGGTAAGGTTTGGAAAGGTAAATCAGAGCCTCGTAAGGAGATCGGTTTATTGGCAATGGCACACAGAAATACATACGTATTACAAGGTACATTAGCGAATACTACGCAGATGATCGAAGGATTTATTGACGGTCTTCAAGCGAAACGCCCTGCCTTATTCAACTTGTATACAACATGTCAGCCAGAGCATGGTGTAGCGGATGATTTAGGAGCACACCAAGCGAAATTGGCGTTAGAGTCTCGTTCTTACCCAATCTTCAAGTACAACCCTGAAATGGGCAAAACTACAGAAGAGAACTTCGACTTAGCGGGTAACCCTGATATGGAGAAAAACTGGCCTTCATACACATTGAAGTACATCGAGAATGAGCAAGAGAAGGAAATGGAATTGGATATGACATTTGCGGACTTTGCCTTGACTGAAGCTCGTTTCAGAAAGCACTTCAGACAAGTTCCTCGTGATGCTTGGAATGAGGATATGGTAGTGATCAGTGAGTACCTTGAAATGGACGCAGATGATAGAGAAGGTAAATATCCATTCATCTGGGCTGTAGATAGAAAACAACACTTGAACAGAGTGTTAGTGGCTGATCCGATTGTAGAGTCTTGTGAAGAAAGAAGAGACTTCTGGATCATGCTGAAAGGTCTTGCAGGTGTGAAAGAACAACCTGAAGAAAATATCGAAGAGAAAATCAAAGCTGAAGTGGTTGGAAACATTGCTCAGGGTTTGATGAAATTAGCCGGTGGAGGTAATATGAATATGGACAGTTTGGTAAACTCAACTGCCTCTTCCGACACTGCATCATCCCCTGAGTCGCCAGCTGCTGAACAAAATGCGGATTATATCGCACCATGGTTAGAGACAGAAGAATGTACTTCTTGCGATGAGTGTATTAAAATCAATAGCAAAATTTTCAGCTATAATTCAGATAAAAAAGCCTTTGTCAAAAACTCTGACGGCGGTACGTACCAAGACATTGTGAAAGCGGCAGAAAAATGTACTGCTGGCGTAATTCACCCTGGTACACCAGCCAACATGGCGGAGAAAGACGTGGAAAAATGGATTAAAAGAGGAGAGAAATTTAATTAAAGATTGAACCTATGAAAATGTTGAATATTCATAAGGATACGTTCAAACATGGGGTTCATCCACCGGAGTACAAAGAAGAGACCAATCACCTGCCGATTCGTCAATTTGATTTCGCTCCGGTGCTAATTATACCCATGGCACAGCACATTGGGTCTCCTTCAGAAATTGTAGTAAGAGAGGGTCAGGAAGTGGAAAGAGGTCAACTGCTCGCAAAGTCTACGGGCTATGTATCAGTGCCGATTCACGCTCCTGCTGCAGGGATCATCCGTAAGATTGCGAATGTCCCTACCATCTCAGGAAAAATGTCTCCAGGAATCTTCCTGGAGGTATTCCCTTTTTCTGGTCAAGAAGTAGCCGAAGGAATGCCCCTCGATATTGAGACGGCAAGTGCAGATGAGATTTTGAAAGGTATTCAAGATGCAGGTATTGTTGGTTTGGGTGGAGCGGCGTTCCCGACTCACGTCAAATTGAAAGTGCCTGATGATAAGAATTGTGAAGTACTCTTGATCAACGGTATCGAATGTGAGCCTTATCTCACCACCGATCATAGAGTAATGTTAGAACAGACTGAGGATGTCATTCATGGTATTAAATACTTGATGAAAGCAACGGGTGCACCGAAAGCGATCATCGGTATTGAAGCCAACAAAATGGATGCTGCGGAACATTTGGAACGTCATATTCCAGAAGACCTTCCTATCGAAGTGAAAGTCGTTCCTGTAAAATATCCTCAAGGTGCTGAAAAAATGTTGATCACATCCATTATGGGGGTTGAAGTGCCTTCTGGTGGTCTGCCTATTGATGTAGGTGCAGTAGTGGTCAATGTGGCAACAGCTGCAGAGATTGGACGTCTTCTTCCGCATGGTTGGGGCATCCAAGAAAGAGTGGTCACGATCACAGGTCCAGGAGTGAAAAACAAAGGAAATTACCTGATTCCAATGGGAACTCCTTTACGCTACGTTTTGGATCAAGTGGGAGTTAGTGACAACATCAGTGAGGTGTATATGGGTGGCCCAATGATGGGTATGGCCGTTTCCAACCTTGATATTTCAATTGTAAAAGGAACTTCTGGCATTCTTGTTTTCAATGATGAAGACGTGGTTTCCAGAAATGAAGAACACCCTTGCATCAAATGTGGTGCTTGTGTGGAGGCTTGTCCTTTATCATTGAATCCATCAAGAATGGGTTTAATGGCAAAATTCAAAGCCTATGATAGAATGGCGGAGGAACAAAACTTATTGGACTGCTTCGAGTGTGGTTCATGTTCATTCGTTTGCCCTTCACATATCCCGCTGGTGCAATATTTCAGATTGTCAAAATCAATCGTTAGAAAACGAAAATCTGCGAAACAACATGCTTAATAAAACATTACATATCAGTACTTCTCCCCACATCGTGAAGGGGAATAGTACGCAAGTGATAATGAAAAATGTTGTGTATGCCTTAATTCCGGCAGCCTTATTTTCCGTTTTCACTTTTGGTTTATCAGCCTTATTAGTCTTGGGTACCGCAGTAGCCTCTTGTTTGATCACAGAGTATGCTTTGTGTAAAGTTTCAGGAAGAAAAGTGACTACTTCGGATTATTCTGCAGTGATCACAGGTTTACTGTTGGGGATGACCCTCCCTCCTGCTTTCCCGTTGTGGATGGTAGCTTGTGGAGGCTTCATTGCTATTGGCTTAGGAAAGTTTGTTTTTGGAGGATTAGGATACAATGTTTTCAATCCAGCTTTAGTAGGACGTGCGGTGCTGCAAGCGGCTTTCCCAGTAGCGATAACCACATGGACAGATGCTTTATCCGCTGATCGTTTTACAAGTATTCCATCATCCGTTTTGGCTCTGCCATTTATGGAACCTGTATACGATATCACATCGGGAGCGACACCATTATCCGCTTTTAAATTCGATCATCATATTACCCCTTCATTCGATCTTGCCTTTGGTATGATTGGAGGTTCACTAGGCGAAACAAGTAGCTTTTTGATCCTTGCAGGTGGTGTGTATTTGATGGTGAGAAAAATGGCGAACTGGAAGATTACCGCAAGTATTCTGACTTCAGTAATCGTTCTGAGTGGTGCCTTGCATTTGTTTAATGCAGAACTCTACCCTTCTCCATTGTTTATGTTATTCTCTGGAGGATTAATGTTAGGTGCTTGTTTTATGGCAACGGACATGGTAGGATCTCCATTGACCACCAAAGGAATCATAGTTTACGGTGCTTTTATAGGAATCTTAGTCGTTGTCATCCGTATATGGGGTGGACTCCCTGAAGGGGTAATGTACGCCATCTTACTCGGCAATGCATTGTCACCACAACTGGATCAATGGCTAAAACCTAGAGTTTACGGTACATCTAAAAAGAAAAAGTCATGAGTGCAACTATAGAACAACAGGAGCAACCAACATCCAACAGTAAGAAGATGTTGACGGCGATGGTCGGTATAGGAGCCTTGTGTGCTTTATTGATTGTACTGACTTATGAAGGAACCGCCGAAAGAATTGCTTTTCTAAAACAAGAAGCATTGCAAAATGCCATCTTCAAAGTACTTCCAGGCATCGAGAAAACAAGAGCTTTTTATTTGGACAAAGAGGGGCATTTCCAGCCTCTTGCTGAAAACCAAAAAGAAGCTACTGTAGTCTATGCCGGATTTACAGGTCAAGGTGAATTGGCAGGAATAGCAATCCAAGGAGCTGGTCAAGGGTATGCTGATGTGATCAAGGTATTGTATGGTTACAATCCTCAGAAAGAAGAGATAGTGGGTTTCTATGTACTGGAAAGTAAAGAGACGCCAGGTTTGGGAGATAAAATCGAAAAAGATGAAGTTTTCCTTGCCAACTTCGAAGCGATGGATGTAAAGCTGAATGCTGACAAATCACAATTGGTCAACCCTGTTGCCACCGTAAAAAGTGGAGAAAAGAACAACTTATGGGAAGTAGACGGCATCACAGGTGCTACTATTTCATCAAGAGCCATTGGAAATATTCTGAATGAAAGTACTTCAGAAATGCTTCCAATTATACAGCGTAATATTTCGGAATTTAAAATACAATAACGATGAGTACAGTATTGGAAAAAGAACCTCCGAAAAAGAAAGACTTATCCACGGATGAGTTTATTAAAGGATTATGGAAAGAGAATCCTGTATTCGTACAGGTCTTAGGAATGTGTCCTGTTTTGGCTGTAACCAACACGGCAAGCAACGCCCTCGCGATGGGTTTAGCCACTGCCTTTGTATTACTAATGTCGAATATTTTAATCTCCGCATTACGTAATTTTATTCCAAAACAAGTAAGGATTTCCTCATATATATTAATTATCGCCACTTTCGTAACAATCATCGATTATGTAATCCAAGCCATCAGTGTAGAGCTACACAAAAGTTTGGGTGCGTTTATCTCCTTGATTGTAGTGAATTGCTTGATTTTGAGTAGAGCGGAAGCATTTGCCTCTAAAAATACCATCGGTAAATCCATCATGGATGCCTTGGGTATGGGCGTAGGTTTTACTTTTGGTCTATTGTGCTTGGGCGTGGTGAGAGAATTACTAGGCAGTAAAAGTCTCTTCGGTTTTCAGGTATTCCCCGATCAGTTTCAAGACTGGATCGTGATGATTCTACCTGCAGGAGGATTCTTTACACTAGCTTTTTGGCTTTTGATTTTCAACGTTTTCAAATCTAAAAAGATATCATCATGAACAACGAACCTTTATGGGGCATTTTCTTAAATGCCTGTCTAATCAATAATTTTGTTTTAGCGTATTTTCTTGGAATTTGTCCTTTCCTTGGAGTTTCTGGAAAGGTGGATACGGCGACAAAAATGGGGGGAGCGGTGACATTCGTTATGCTGATAAGTGCAGTTTGTGGATACGGCATTCATAGTTTACTTGTATTTATCGACGCACCCTTCCTCCAATTGATCAGCTACATTGTGGTAATTGCCTCAACGGTACAATTGGTGGAAATGATCATCAAAAAGATGAGTCCTTCCCTCTTCCAAGCGTTGGGTATTTTCTTACCCTTGATCACAACAAACTGCGCCATTTTAGGACTTGTATTATTCCAAACCAACAAAGGGTATGATCTTCTTCAAAGTGTATTCTACGCTTTAGGAGCAGGAGCTGGATTTACAATCGCCTTATTACTAATGGCCGGATTACGTGAACAAATGGAATTTGCTGAAGTACCCAATGTGGTCAAAGGAACAGTTTTAACGCTGTTGATCGGTGGTATTTTGTCACTCACATTTATGGGATTTTCAGGACTAAATGGGTAATACTATGCTAATTAAATATTTCACAGCACTCTTAATTCTCGTTGTCATTTTAGTGGCATGGATCGTAGTTCAATCGCTTTGGGGACAACTTTTCAAAGAAGAACTGAACGACGAAGACGTGCTGAAGCATAGATCACAATGTGGAAGCTGTTCATGTGGAGCAGTTTGCAAAAAGCAATTCAAAAAAGCGAATGTTTAAATTAAAAAAGATATTGATATGAGTTCATTAGCAGATTATAAAACAGAAACAACATATAAGGCCAAAGTGATTCTTAGTATTAGAGTATCACCGTCTAAGGCAGATGAAGTTAGGGAAATTATTTTAGAAATAGAAGATCCTAGTTTCGAATGTAAAGTCAATCAAAGCTTTGGCGTATTAGTGGAAAAAGAAGGCGATTTTGGTCAAAAATACCATCACAGATTATACAGCGTTTCTGATATTCCAGTACGTGTGAATGGTAAGACTAGAATCACACTTTTAGTCAAAAGATGTAACTATGTAGATGAGTTCAACGGAGAACAATACAAAGGCATAAGTTCTAATTTCCTATGTAGTAGAAAGGTATTGGATGAAGTAATCATTACAGGACCTTTTGATTTGGCTTTCCAATTACCGAAAGACAAGACAGCCAACATGATTTTGATTGGTATGGGTACTGGTATCGCTCCGTTTAGAGCATTTGTAAAACATATCTACGAAAACGTGAAAGACTGGAAAGGTGCTGTAAGGTTATTCTACGGAGCTAAGAGCGGTCTGGAAATGTTGTACATGAATGAGCAAAACGACGACTTGACACAATACTACGATCAAGCTACTTTCAAAGCATTCCAAGCCGTGACTTCTCACGGTCAATGGTCTGATACGATCACATTGGATGCCACAATTGAAAGTAAAGCGGAGGAGGTATTGAAGTTATTGAATCAAAACAATACGTATATCTACGTTGCTGGTCACGAGAAAATCAAAGAGAATTTAGACAAGGCTTTTGCTACAATTCTCGGAAGTGAAGAAGCGTGGTTAGTACGTAAGGCAGAGTTAATCGCCGGTCAGAAGTGGGCTGAGGTGATTTACTAGGTGCTGGGGTATTTTGTACAAGCGTTACATGTTTCAAGTGTTAAGCGCTAACGTCACTTGGAACTGTTTATTGGCGAAGTCTCCTGACTTCGAAATAAATAAATCTTGCAATCCGTTCGAAGTCAGGAGACTTCGCCAATGGTTAATCACAAGTGACGCCTAACGGCTTAACACTTGCGATAGAGAATTTCACATTACGCTTGTATTCAAAAGAATTACTTTTTTTCACCTCTAAGGGGTGTACTTGGTGGTCCGTAGCGTCAGAACTTTGTTTTGGCGCTACTACATCATATTTAACTTAAAAAAAGAACAAGATATGACAATAATAACTGCACTTTTGGCTTTGGGAGGACTGACACTCCTACTCGCCATCATGCTGATTGTCGCCAACAAAAAGTTCTATGTCTATGAAGACCCGAGAATTGATGTTGTCAACGATCTACTCCCGCAGGCCAATTGTGGTGCTTGTGGATTTCCAGGGTGTAAACCTTTTGCGGAAGCAGTTGTCAAAGGTGAAATATTACCTGGAAAATGTTCAGTAAATACAGAAGAAGGTCAGCAGGGTATTGCTTCTTACTTGGGTGTAGACTTGGGTAAAGAAGAAAAGCAAGTGGCTCGTCTCGCTTGTGGTGGTGGTACCAACGTTGCTGTCAATCGATCAAAATACGAAGGCCTCAAAACCTGCCAAGCTTCCTCATTAATTTCAGGAGGTGACAAAGGCTGTTTCTGGGGTTGTTTGGGTTTAGGAGATTGTGCCGTTTCATGTGATTTCGATGCGATTTCACTCAACGAACATTCCCTTCCGGTCGTCGATGTAGACAAGTGTACCGCTTGTGGTGATTGTGTAGAAGCATGTCCGAAAGGCCTGTTCTCTATCCATCCTATTAGCCATCGTTTATGGGTCAACTGTAAAAACCTTGAAAATGGTGATGCAGTGTTAGAAGAATGTCAAGTGGGTTGTTCAGCATGTGGTAAATGTGCTGTAGATGGAAAAGGCAACTTAATCTCGATGATCAACAACTTACCTGCCATCGATTATGGTAAAGATCACAAGTCACAAGACGCCATTCAACGATGCCCAACGGGTGCAATTGTTTGGTTAGACGACAAAAAAGGAATCATTAAAGGTCCTGAAAGTAAAAAGATTATTCGCAAAGGAAAGAGAAGATTGGAAACTTCCTAAAAGTATTTTAAACCAGCAATACTCTATTACTAACAAAGTTCTAGATACTTATTATTTAGGACTTTAATCATTTGCTTTTAAATTTGTCAAAAGCGTATCAATCTCATTTTTTGAGTTATTGGTACGTTTTTTTTGTGCGAAAAATTATATAACAAAACAGTGTTATCCACCCCAAATATCATATTTATTGAATTTTGAAATTCATTGACATTAGATTAATCAAAGATAAATTGTAAATTGTGTGCAATAATTACCTTCATCGACTTTTTTGTATCATACAATTGGTAGTAAATTATGCTTACTAAAATATTAGCTAATTTCTATTTTTTACTTATCATCATTGCTATTAACACAGAATGTTACGGTAAAAAATCATCAGATCAAATTCTCGTTCAAACCCATGAACTTGAAGTTGATGCACTCCCTTCATATATTCCTATTACTCCCGATCAACACTATTTGATCAAGAGTATCAAATATGCTGAGATAAATCTAGAAGCAAAGGAAGCAACAGAACAGATTCTATTTTTCAATGGATGTACTTTCTATGACTTTAAATTGTGGGTAATAGAAAATGATACTATTTCCAGTCATCTACACTATGGAAATACAGTCAACAAATTTCCCGAAGATAAATCAAAAGGCATCTCTATTCCCTTAGTATTTAAAGCTGGTGAAAAGAAAAAAGTTATCTACAGCCTACACGACCTTGGTTTTGCTTATAATGATAGTTTTAGCCTAAAAAGTCCGAACGAATTAGAAAAGTACTTTGAATATGAAAAGTATGTGAAAATAATTTGTCGTACACTAATAGGTATACTTTTATCAATTGGTATTTTTCTAGGCTTCTATTTCAGGAAAATAATTTTTCTGTATTATTTCATATCAACCCTTACAGGTTTAGCTTTTATAGAAGCAGAATATGGTTTCCTAGTCAACCTCATTCCTGATGATTACAATTCTAAATTCGTTCAGGCCGTGATTATCCAATTCCATCACCTTTCTTTTTTCTGCTTTTACTATTCTATCATCTTCAATTGTAAAGGTTTAGATAAAAGAATTCCTAAAACAATGCGCTTTTTCATGGTGATGGCTTTTTCTAGTATCCTAGGTCTCTTTATCTTCCCTCAAGAATCTCCTATTGTTAATACGCTCTACGTGCTATTGTGTGGTACAGGTATGACGGTTATCTTTTCTTTCATTACTTATATTTTATACAAAGGGTATAAGCTAAAATTATTAATTGTAAAACCTATAATTTATGCATTTATACTAAATATGGTGATCATAATGGCTTTTTCGGGGTTGGCGAACTTCGGAATAATCCAAAAAAATGAGACCTCAAGAACCATTTTCTTCTATTTATTTACCTTTAATGCATTCTACTACATTAGTGTAATACTATATAAATATTATCGATTGATTCAAGACCGAAAACAATTGTTGTATAAGTACAATAATGTACAGAGAAATTACTCTTTGGCGTTAATGGAAGGTCAAGAAGATGAAAAGAATAGAATCGGGAGAGAGTTACATGATCATATTGGTGCTAACCTTGCACTCATCGATAAAATGGGAGGCCTTTTTAAAGTCAATAAATCGGAAATTCTTTCAGATACAATAAGAAGCTTAGATGACATGATTTATGGGCTTAACCCCAAAAACCAAAAGAGTTTTGATGATATTTTATTAGAATTTCTAAAACAATATCAAGCCTATAACCTCAATATTCAAGCCTCAGTGAGTGTCAATGCTTTTATTTCTCCACCCGTCCAAAATATAATTCTATGCATTATACAAGAGCTTCTTTCAAATGCTTTAAAGCATAGTAAAGCCGATAATGTATTCATTGAAATTAATGGAGATTCTTCCAAAAAACAAATCAGCCTTTTCTATATGGATGATGGAGTTGGATTTACTTGTGAAGAAAATTATGATGGATTTGGAATCAAAAACATGAAAAGCAACATCGAAAAGCTGAATGGCGAAATGTTTATTGAAAAGACGCCAAATGGCACAAAAATTAGTTTTATTAATGCTCAAATCAATGCACTAAGCACTACATCTTTATCATGAAAAATTATTGCTTTTTATTGTTATTGACTCTTTGCCTTTTCTCTTGCGTTTCAGAAACAGATAATAGCTTCACTTACGAAATCTGTAATATTAACGCTGTTGAAGAAGATAATTTATGGGCTGATACTCCCTGCCAAGACATTACCTACGGTTATGGTGACACCCATTATTTCAAAGTAACCGTCCATAGTTCAATTAATCAAGAACTTGTTTTAAAGATCAATAGTGTCTTGGTTAAAAGTTTGAAATTATGGATCATTGATGAACAAAATTTAATAGCAGCTGAAGAATATGGGTGGGCCAATAATAATATTCCCGAAAACATAAGTTATGGTTATGGCAAACCTTTTAATATAAAAGCAGGTCAGCCGACAACTATTTACTTTACAATTTACGATGAATATTGGCCTATAAATCAGAGTATTAAAATTTATAATAGTGCTACATTTCAAAAAGTATACAATCAAGAAAAAACAATTAAAGTAGTCTGTAGGTCATTGATTTTAATTACTGTTTTTTTGAGTATAATCGGAGGTTTATTTCTTAAAAAACGTGTTTTTGTCATTTACGTACTTTGTGCCATTTTTTATGTTTCCTACCCTGACATGGAATATGGTTTCTTTGCTAATCTTTTTAATTTAAGTGTTGCCATACATACCAAATACCTACTTCTTATTATTTCTGGGGCTTATCATTATGTTGCTTTCGAGCTCTATAGCCATATTATATTTCAACAGAAAAATCGCCTTGGTAAATATGGGCTGATCTTCGAAAAATCAATCATACCGATCATCATTCTTCATTTCATTGCCATCTTTTTCAGTGAAACTGAATTCATGATTGAGTCTCAAAAGTTCCTGATCAACTTGGCTTTTCTCATAATTGCTTTATCTGATATTGGTATTATCAATTTACTTTATTTGGGTATAAAAGAGAAAAGGAAAATGGTTTACTATGCATTGGGTATTTTCTGCATCACAACCATGACAGTTATTTTATTTTCAGTCTTACCTAATGCAAACCTTATTGAGAAAAGTGAAATTAATCGCTACATCTTTCATATCATTATTTCATTTGATATGACTGCCTATCTTACCCTGATGTTTTATCAAACATATATTATTTACAAGGAGAAAGTAGATTTAGAAAAAGAGCAGCTTAAGATCAGTCAGAAGTATACCTCAGCATTAATCGAAGGACAGGAAAAAGAAAGAAAGCAAATCAAAGCTCAACTTGATGAAGAAATTAATCATAATTTAGATTCAATTCAAAAAGCAGATAACATGGATGCTCCTTCCATACTAACATCGATCACAAATACTATTTCAAAAGTAAGGTCTATCAGTCATTATTTGGTTTCTCCTGATTTTGAAAATGAATCGCTCTATGATGTAATTGAGGATCTATGCCTTCAAAAAAAATATAGCTTGGCTAAAATACATCTAAGTATCCCTACGTTACAACCTAAGACTGATTTGCTTATCAAAAATCAAATATATAGAATTATACAAGCACTACTAGATCTTTCATTAGAGCACCCTCATCATCAAACTATACATTTAAGCGTACTCTCGGAAGATGATCAAATAGATATTTATTTCGAAAATAATATCGAATTACAATTTAAAAACTCAAACATGCTTCAACGCCTCAAAAATAGAGTGTTTACCATTAATGGCAAAATAGATATCAATACTTCCGAAATTGGTACATATATCAGTATAGAAGAGATAAGAATTTAAAATATGTTAGTGAAAAATAAACCCCATGAAACACTCATGAGGCTATTTAACTTAACTATTTATTACCTGTTTAAAGGAAAGTGAAATGAAGCTTTATGATCACACATTGATCTCGTTTTGTATCAAAAGAGTTTTAGGTGATAACTTTTCATTCAAGTCTACCAACTTCTCTTTGTCTAGTTTTGCATTTTGTTGAATCAGTTTCATGCCTACCACGTATGCTTTTGCATTATTGATGGCATACACCGAACGTATTTGATCTCCTTTGAAAAACCATATCGACCATTTCTTCTCGTCTTCTTTTCTAATGATATGATTGTCTGCGTCAATGGTTAAACCTGCAATTTGTAATTTAACATCATACTGATCAGACCAAAACCAAGGAAGGCTGTTGTATTCCTCTGAAGTTCCTGTAATTGACTTTGCGACGATCTTAGCCTGATCTACGGCATTTTGAACAGATTCTAACCGTATCGATTGATCATAGATAGCACTATAGTGTGTATTACAATCACCAACTGCATAAATAGTATCTTCTGATGTTTTGCAAAATTTATCTACACTTATACCGTTGTTATACTCTAAGCCCAATTGATTACTTATCGTTTGATTGACAAAAACGCCAACTCCCATAATAATCATATCGCATTCAAAGGCCTTACCTTCTGCTGTAATAATGGTCTGAGTTTGTCCTTCATTTTTAATCTCAGAAACACTTGATTGAAGTTCAATTTGAACCCCATTATTTTGATGTAATTCTAAGAGAAATTCTGAAAGTGTATTGGCATTGACCTTGGGTAATAATTGTTGTTCCCTTTCAAAAACAATAACCTCTAACCCCAACTTTCTTAAAGAAGCTGCCGTCTCTAAACCAATGTATCCTCCACCTACAATAGCCACTTTTTGTACTCCACCTTCCAAGGCGGCCTGAATACCTTTTACATCTTGAATATTACGCATTACAAAAAGGTTCCTTGCCTTATCTATTCCTTTAATTGGAGGTATAATAGGAGAGGCTCCCGTCGCTAAAACCAAAAAATCATACGATATTACAGTTCCATCATTCAGTTCAACAGATTGTGTCTTTTTATCTACTTTTGTTACTTCTTGCCCCAAAAGTAATTCTATACCTTCATTCGTATACGCTTGCTCTCCTTTCAATGGAATATAGCCACTTTCATCTTTTACTGTAAGGTAAGTTTTAGAAAGTGGAGGTCTCTGATATGGTAAGTTGGGGTCTTTATCAACGATCACAATCTTTCCTTCCCACCCTTCTTTTCTCAAGGAGAAAGCCACATTCACACCTCCGTGACTTCCCCCAATGATTACACAACATTTATTATTATCCATTTACTTCACAACATTAAGCACTACACCATCCAATGCTTCAGTTACTTGCAACTGACAGCATAAACGACTGTATTCGTTGGCGTCATCATCCAACTCCAACATATCTTGCTCGATTTCACTTGCTTCTCCCAACTTATCTGCTGAAGCAGGATCCACTTGTACATGACATGTAGCACAAGAACACACTCCTCCGCAATCACCGTCTATTCCTTTTACATTATTTTGTACCGCCAATTCCATTACCGATCCCGCTGTTCCTTCTACTACAATTGACTCCTGATCTTTTGTTATAAATGTTATTTTAGCCATTTCTATTCGTGTTATTTTGGATGTCTCATTTCTAGCCCACGACTTAAGTCTTGGGCTAGAAATAAGGATTAATTAAAACTTACAGTGATATTTTTAAACCCTACTTTACGGTTAAACTCACCCCACTCTTCTATATTTTCTTTCGCGTCTTTGATTTCAATATCACTCACTTTTTCCGCTAAAGAAGTCAATAATATTTTAAGAATTTGTCGAGCATGTGTAGCACCAAGACAGTTATGCGTACTAAAACCAAAACTTACGTGAGGGTTCACTTTACGATCTAAAACTACCTCATTTGGATTTTCAAAAACAGCTGAATCTCTATTGGCAGAAGCCCAACATAATGATACTCTTGAATCATTTTTAATAGCATGCTCACACACTTGTGTATCTTCAGTCACCACTCTTCCCATGTGGGTCAACGGTGCGAAATAACGCACTAACTCTTCCACTGCTCTACCCGTAATTTCAGGTTCCTGAGCAATGCGTTTTAAAGAATTCGGATGCTCTGCGAAGTAAGCAATAGAGTTTGTTACGGCATTAATTACTGTATCTCTACCTCCCGCAAACGTTAAAATCATCACCCCTTTCACTTCTTCTTTAGTCATTTTCTTACCATCCACTACAGCAGAAAGTAATAATGAATAAAGATCATCACCTGGGTTCTTACTCGCTTCTTCAATTTTCTCGTCTAAATAATCAAAAAGAATATTGGCTTTTCCACCATCCAAATCAGTGTCCTCAGAACGGAAAACGTGTACTCCCCAATCAATCCAAGTCTCTGATTCTTTATAAGGCACATTCAATAAAGTAGTCAGAGCTCTTGATTGTAATTTCAAAGAAAAATCGCCTACTACTTCAAACTGATCTTTCGTCAATACCTCATCAATCAACTCATCAATAATCGTCTTCAACACTTTTTGATACCCCTCTTCCAACGGTCTTTTGAACCAAGGCTCTACCAAATCTCTATACGATTTATGCTCTGGCGGATCTACTTCAAATGGGATCTGACGAATGTCTCGGATATGCACTTCTGAAGGCACTACGATACGCCCTGGCTCTGCTCCTGAGATAAATGTTTTCCAGTTATGTGCTGTTTTTCGAACATCCTTCAAGCGTAGTAGCATCGTAACAGGATCATTCTGATCATCTATTTCACCATACCCTTTTTCAATTCTTGCTTGTTCAAATGCATCTGGAAATTCGCTTAGTTTGGTTTTCTTATCTTCTTTCAAGTGTTCCATACCTTGTGTCGTTTGAGTGTAAAAAAATCAAGCATAAGAGCACTTATTCTTACCTATTTAATTTAGAAGTTATATTATGAGTTATGATTTCTAATGCTTGAGTGATACCACAAAGTAATGGAGTTGAATTGGGGGAATCTTTCTGTTTTTTCGTTAATTAGTTATGTATTTTATCATTGTTATGTTGAATTGATAGTTTTTAAGGTAAAAAACAGAAATTATGAGGGTGTTTTTTGAAATTTGAGCTGTATCCGCTTAATTAGATTCAACTAAACAATATCATCATGACCATCATATCAAAAGCAAACAAAGGAACATCTATATTCATCTTACTTCTAAATCTTTATTACATCCCTATGACACTAAAAATTATCATCGCAAGAGGTGGAACTTGGGGGTTTGGGTTACTTGTATTACCTATTTTCTTGACTTTCAATCTATGTCTTATTTCTGCTTATCATGGATTTCGTGGTAAGAATTCTGAAAGTTTTGGGTTGTTGATGTTTAATTTGATAGCTAGTGTTGTAGGAGCTTATATTTTATATGAAATAGAATTCAAGCTTTATTTTGAATAATAAGAACCGGTATTTTTTATGTTGCCGTGAGCTACAAAGCATTACGAACACATCATCAGCCCACGATTTAAATCGTGGGCTGATGATGAAGATTAATGGATATTATACCAATCCACTTCTTCATAATCACCATCAAAATTACCTTTCGTAAAAATGCGATGACCTTTAAATTCCATTCCTGAAGGATCAACCGCTTTCACTTTAATAATATGACTGCCATCTTCAAAACCTTCTGGAAATTCCCCTACCCAAATATGAGATGGGATATTCTTCGGGTAGCCCGGTCCAAGATGAGATTTTTGATTGGATATTTTTAATGAATCTCTTAAATAAATTCTTCTCGCTGTTGGATCTACAATTTTATCTCTTCGCTCTAATTTTTGCCATTCTCCACCGTCTATTTGAGCATAAGCTTCTGTATGAATCGACCCTGCCCAAATATTGGCTAAGAAGTTATTTTCTGTCAACCCCTCTGGAATATGTATCGTTGGGTCTTTTTTCGCATTCAAGGGTTGATACACCCAAATCTTCATTTGTTTCTCCTTTGGTTTGCCCGATGCTTTATACTCCATATTGACTTTATTGCCATTGAAATGGGCTAAGTAATACCCTTTTGGAGATCCACATCCCATTACACCATTCGGGATGCCATCAAGATCCAACTCTCCACCCCACCATAATCCACAGACTGCACCTGTTACTACATCATGCAATTCTTTGTCTTCACCGTAAGGTAAATACAAATGTGTCATGGCGTGAAGGTGACCTGAAAACGATTTTACATGAGGGAAATCTTTGATCACTTCCATCAATTCGGCTCTACTTTCCTCCATCATATGTCCCAATGGAATATGCTGTAAAAAGACGATTAGTTTCTCTTTTGATACAGTAGCTAAATCATTTTTGATCCATTCCATTCTGTTTTTAGGAATAAAATCTTTGTACTGAATGCCTTTGATTGTCGTTACATTATTTATGGCGATAAAATGCACGTCACCAATATTAAAAGAATACTGATCTGGTCCATAGTACTTTTTAAAACCACTAAAATCTTCTGTCAAATCTTCAATATCATAGTTTCTATCATGATTCCCTGCCACCGGATAAACAGTAGTTGTAAATTGTTTAAAAAGCTCATTTAAAGCTGGAAAAATCATGGCGTTGTCATCTCCCATATCCCCTAACATTACTGCACCTTTCAAATTAGGATATTGATACAATTCCTCCGCTACTTCATGAGCATAATTGACTTGATGCTGATAGCGTGCTTGAATGTCACCAAGCATGGCCATTGTAAAAGTCTTAGATTCTTCAATTTTTCTTAAAGGGAAATTCAATTGTGCTGGTACTTCCGCATTTTGTGCTACGGTTGGAGCATACGATTCTGAAGTGGGTTCAGGATAGAAATGTAAAAAATCAGCCATGGTATGATAGCTGTTCTTTCTTAGTTCATAACCACATGGTTTGCTTACAAAAATGGTTTGTTTCGGTTGAAGGGGTAATTCATAAAAACCCTTCTCGTTGGTCAATACCACTTCCAAACCATTCGAAACTGCCACTCCTTCTACGAGCGGTTCGCCTTTGTCTAGTACGCCATTTTGATTGATGTCTTCGAATACATATCCGCTGACTTTGGTGGGGAGTTTTTTGGGAAATGCTTCGGTATGAAGCCAGAATAATAACGGTATTAATACAAAAAAATGTCTCATTGCTTGTTTAAGTTAATTGTCAAAGTTTATTTAGATTAAAACACAAATTCGCTTTCTGCTAGTAATTACTTCTCAAAAAATTGAGTTTTATTTAATGAGATAAATATAGAAAATTATCGGTGTTACAAGACTAAATCTTCTTATATAATTTCCTAAATTCCAATGGGCTTTAATTGATGTACTTTTTAAATTGCTGATAAAAAAGATAGACTCTTACAACCATCTTTAGCTCCTCGTTTTCAATAATGTAATAATATATTTTAACATGTTTGGATTAGAAAAATGTCAATAAATAAAATATTTTTGTAATACTCTGATTGAAATTAAACAAGCAACTTTAAATTTCAATTATATATAGCTCTAAAAACTCACTTTTTAATTTTTTAAATATTTGAAACCTAAAAGAAATATTATGTTGAATGACTACAACTTCATGACAAGAAAAGAGTACCTTTATTTTCTATTCCCTTTTATAAGTTCACTTTTATGTTTCTCCTGCTCAACTGAGACAGAAAATAAACCACCTAATGTTATCCTAATACAGGTTGACGATTTAGGGTTTGATGATTTAAGCCTTCATGGAAATTCGATGATTGAAACGCCTAATATCGATGCTTTAGGAGAAGCTTCCGTACAATTTGATAATTTTTATTTACAATCGGTTTGTGCACCGTCAAGAGCTGCCTTATTAACCGGTAGAAACTTTTTGAAAACGGGCGTTACATCAGTACATGGTGGTAGAGATTATATGAATTTAGATGAAACGCTAATTTCTCAAGTGTTTCAATCGAATGGTTATAAAACAGGAATGTGGGGGAAATGGCATAGCGGAAAAACCGATGGTTATTTACCATGGGACCGAGGTTTTGACGAAGCCTACTATAGCTGTTTGTATAATTATTTTGATAATACTGGATTATTAAATGGACAAGAAGTAAATACGAATGGGTATACTACGGATGCTCTTACTGATATGGCCATTTCGTTTATTAAATCAAATAAAGAACAGCCTTTCTTTGCTTACATTTCTCATTTGGCGCCACATAACCCATGGAGAGCTCCTCAAGAAAATGTAGATAAATATCTGGCAAAAGGATTATCTGAGCCAATGTCTCTTCTCTATGGAATGATTGATAACCTTGATGAAAATATAGGGCGTGTCATGCAAACAGTAGAAGAACAAGGTTTGACTGAGAATACTATCATTGTTTTTCTGAGTGATAATGGCCCTTGGACAAAAAGTTATCGTTTTGGCTTAACGGAGGAAGAATGGAAGTTGAGAAACCCTTCGGCTTTTAGAGGGTATAAAGGGACGAACTGGGAGAATGGAGTGAAGTCACCTTTATTTATCAAATTTGGCAAGCAGCTGACATCGACACACATTGACAGAGTAACGAAAATTGAAGACCTTTTCCCTAGTTTAGTCGCAATGTGTCACCTTCCTCTACCTGATTCACTTCAATTAGATGGTATTGATTTTTCACCTATTTTTGATAAAAAAGAAGTTCCTGACAGTGAATTAGTTTTTGCTAGTCATAGCCCTAAAGGTAATATTGGAACTGACAAAGCGGATAAAAATATGAGTACTCCTAGTGAGCCTTTAACCCCTCAATTTAAAGAGAGTTTCATTTTTGAAAATCAAGGGTTAGCATACAGAAAGGGAGAATGGAAATTTATTCAAAATCAAGATCAAAGTAAAAAAGAACTCTATCATGTAATTTCAGATCCTAGAGAAACGAAAAATCTAATAGCAGAGCAACCTGAAATTGCAAAATCTTTGGAAAAAGAACTTGAAAAATGGTATGACGATGTACTCGCTTCTAAGTCTTACAATATGCCTGTTTTCCAAATCGGTTTTAAAGGGAGAACCTCAACACAAATTTATACTTGTGGCCCCTCAGAAATATCTCAAAATTTGAAAAATAATAATCATAATATAGAAAATTGGTCAGCAAAAGACGATCAAGCGACTTATGATATTAAAGTTCATACTGAAGGTACTTACAACATTTTCTTAGTTCATGAAATTGAAGACTTCCAAGATTACTCCTTCTCTTTATCCACCAATAATGCATCCACTTCGGTAACACGATTAGAAGATAATGGAGGTAATGATTTTGGAACTTTAATAGAAGGAGAAAGTGCGTATTGGGAAAATTTTGATTTGAAATCAACTTTTAGAAAAACAATCAAAAGGTCAAACTTAGGATCACTTCAATTGAAGAAAAATGATTCAAAAATTTATCTTACTTTGAATGAAGTCACTGGTACCAAAAATCCTAAAAATACCAAGATTATAGCTATTCAACTGGAAAGAGTGAAAGATGAATAAGAACTAGAATTAAATAGCGTGCACCACGACTGAAGTCATGGGCAAGTGATATTGACTCCACCAACACTAAAGTGTTGTTTACGTTACCAACCTTCAAGACTTCAGTCTTGATGAGGTTGGAATATCACTTGTCCATAGTTTTAACTACGGTGCACGAAATACAATCAAAATTGTATGCTTGTACATTTTTTATTACAAATACACTTTTAAGAACAGAAATCCCTGATTTCAAAAACCTTAGATCTTCTTATATAATTTCCGAAATTCCAAAGGACTGTAATTCTTGAATTTTTTGAATTGCTGATAAAAAAATGGAAGGCTTTCGTAGCCACATCTGTATCCTATTTCCGCCACTTGCATATCAGTTTCCAGTAAAAGACGGCTGACTCTATTGATTCTATATTCGTTGAGAAAAACAAAGAAAGGGCGTTGCATTGCTTTACTAAAAAACCGAGAGAAAGATTGTTCTGTCATATTGAGTTCATGTGCAATTTCGGAGAGTTTAATTTTTCGATCATAATGATCTGAAATAAAATTCTGCACTTTTTCAATTCGATCATTGGTAGCACTCGATTCATCATAGGCATAAGAAGCCCCTGCTAAATAATGACGTTGATCCAACTTTACCATTTCTTTTAATAAAGTGACAAAATGAAGGTATCGTTCAATCCCTTTAGAAGCGATAATTTTATTCATTTTAGCCTCCACATCAATACTTTCTGGTTGATGGAAAATAATACCTCTTTCCACTTTATTGAAAACCGATTTTATTTCATCAAATCCCATCAAGGGTGCAATCACCTCCTTTGACCATTGTAATACTAAAGATTCTGCTCGTTCATCACTTTCTAAATCATTTTTCCAACAGTGTGGTAAGTTGGGTCCAAGCAGGACCAATTCCCCCGGTTGATAATCTGAAATATTATTCCCTACATAACGGTTGCCTACACTATTTAAAATAAAAGTAAGCTCATATTCAGGGTGAACATGCCAAGGTGTATTAAAGGCTTTATTGGAGTATTTAAAAGCTCTGATATTGGAAGTATCTTGGGTGACGACCTTCTCGAAAAATGTTTTCATAGATTAAAAAGTGATGTATTTTAATACTCAAAATAACACATTCAACATATAAAATACAAAATAGATAACTTTTCAATCAAAATAGAGAATAAGATTCCATCCAAAACAAAAGAGATTTGCTTTCGACAACACAAGTTATCTCAACTCACAAACTTTTTTACACTATGGGAATACAATGTAAGGCCGCAATTGGTCATGGGCAAGGAACGTTTACTATCGAAAATATTGAAGTGGGAGAACCACAAGATGATGAGGTGATCGTAAAAATTTTGGCGGCATCACTTTGTCATACAGATCATGATTCTTTACACTGGGGAAAAGACATTATCTTAGGACATGAAGGTGCTGGTATTATTGTACAGACAGGTCCTGCTGTTACAAAATTTAAGAAAGGTGACTCAGTGATATTAAATTGGGCAACGCCTTGTATGAAATGTGATCAATGCCAAGATGGGAATCAACATATTTGTGATACTAATTCTCCGGTTGTCGCTGGAGGAAATGGACATACTCCAGGTCACTCTCACCTAGAAGGAAACCTTTGGAAAGGTCAGCCGATCGAAAGATCTTTTAACCTTGGTACTTTTTCAGAATATACTTTAGTGAAAGAATCTGCATGTGTCAAAATGGATAAAGATATTCCAATGGCCTCTGCAAGTTTGATTAGTTGTGGTGTGATGACAGGATATGGTTCTGTGGTCAATGCAACTGATATTTCTGCGGGTGATACGGCTGTAGTTTTGGGCACAGGTGGTGTTGGTTTGAACGCGATCCAAGGTGCAAAAGTCTCCGGTGCTGAAAAAATCATTGCAATTGATATCAATACTGAACGTTTACAAATGGCGTTACAGTTTGGGGCAACTCATACAATTTTAGCCGATAAAGAAGATAAAGGGCTTTTAAAAGCGGCACAAAAAGTAAAGGAAATGACAGGCGGAAGAGGTGCTGACTATGCTTTTGAATGTACGGCTATTCCTGCTTTAGGGGCGGCTCCTTTAGCGATGGTGAGAAATGCGGGTACTGCGGTTCAAGTCAGTGGTATTGAGCAAGAAGTATTGATTGATATGAGTCTTTTTGAATGGGATAAAATCTACATCAATCCATTGTATGGAAAATGCCGTCCTGAGGTGGACTTCCCTAAAATCGTAAACCTTTATAAAAAGGGAGATTTATTGCTTGATGAAATGGTGACAAGAACCTACCCTCTTGAAAATCTGGAGCAAGCGTTTGATGATATGTTGAAAGGTAGAAATGCAAAAGGTGTAATTATTTTCGATCATGAGTAAATCAAAATTCAGAACTACAGAATTGTCCAATCCTAAATTTGAGATGGACGGACTTCGTTTTATCACTGTAAAAACGAACAACCTCAAAGGAAGAGGTGATATTTGTGTTTTTGTTCCAGAAGGAGAGCACAAAGACCTTCCCATTGTCACCTTACTTCATGGTGTATATGGAAGTGCTTGGATTTGGGCTATGATGGGTGGTGCACATGTAACGGCCAATAGATTGATCAAAGAAGGAAAAATTAAACCTGTTATTTTGGCTATGCCTTCTGATGGATTATGGGGTGATGGATCAGCTTATAATGATCATCATGGCTATAGTTTTGAGAAGTGGATTGCTGAAGATGTTCCTCAAGCCGTAAGAGAAAATATACCTCAAACAAGTGAGACTTCTCCCCTGTTCATTTCAGGTCTGTCTATGGGTGGTTTTGGTGCATTAAGAATCGGTGCTAAATATGGACACCTTTATGACGGGGTCAGTGGACATAGTTCAATTACAGAAATCCAACAAATGGAATTGTTTGTTGAAGAAAAACTAGAATCTTACGCTCAAGAAAACCGTCAGGATGAGGATGTATTAACCGCCGTTCTTCAGCATAAAGAAACCTTACCTCCTTTCCGATTTGACTGTGGAAACACTGATGAATTGATCACTTTCAACCGTGTTTTACACCAACAACTCAATGAAAATAATATTGAGCATGTTTACGAAGAATTTGAAGGTGGACATCAATGGGAATACTGGTATGAGCATTTAGAAGACACTTTGTTGTTCTTTGATAAAGTAGAAAAAACGGTCAATAAGTAGCGAGTCTTTACGCTCTCGATTATTTTTAAATAAATTAGTATTACAGTGTAAACTAAGTTTTCGAATTTAAAGTATTTAGAAATCAGGAGATTTCTGATGATATTTAGGACACGAATGACGCTAACGCTTAACATTCGCGCCAGTGAGCTTTCTACCATTTTAGTTTGGAAGTAGTCCCCGGCCTTGAAGGGAAAAGCGTTAAGAATTTCATGGAATGAGCCTTTAAAA
>NZ_JTAM01000063.1 GCF_000812565.1 Flammeovirga sp. OC4
ATTTAGGACACGAATGACGCTAACGCTTAACATTCGCGCCAGTGAGCTTTCTACCATTTTAGTTTGGAAGTAGTCCCCGGCCTTGAAGGGAAAAGCGTTAAGAATTTCATGGAATGAGCCTTTAAAAATGATTTTCTTGTTTGAGTAAAGCGAGTTTAAAATCATTGAGGCGAAAGAAATGGAATTTAGCTTTTGACTTCTAAGCCTTGACTTTTTTGCTTCGTTTTTGTGTTAAGACAAAAATGAAGAAGAAAGCATTTTGAAAGCAAGGCACCGAAAATTTGTAGATATCTCAATGCAATTTGGCTATAATTTAGTTTACAATGTATTTATATATATATTGAATTATTACTAAGCAAAAAGTCCATGGAACCCTTCATGGACTTTTTCAAACACTATAGATTACACTCACGACACTCAAATGGAAACCAAAAATAACGAACTCCAAACCGTAGCGGAAGCAATAGGCCCTATCGAATTTACAGGCTTACGATTAACGGCTCCTCCTCAATATGCTGCAGGTGTTCCTGCTGTGAAAATAGCATTGGAACATGCCATGAGAGAAATGGGATTAGCCAAATCTATTGCCACCTTATCCAAGTTAAACCAAAAGGAAGGAATAGACTGCCCAGGTTGTGCTTGGCCCGACCCTGATCATAGATCAAACTTAGGCGAATTTTGTGAAAATGGTGTAAAAGCCATAGCAGAAGAGGCTACCAATAAAAGAGTAACACCTGCTTTCTTTGAAAAGTATTCGGTCAAAGAAATGAGCCAATGGTCTGATTTCAAAATAGGAAAAAGCGGTAGAGTCACACATCCTATGATTCTAAGAGAAGGTGATACACATTACACGCCAATTGCATGGGAGGAAGCGTTCGAAATTATTGGTCAAAACTTACAGTTACTCGATGACCCGAATCAAGCGGTGTTTTACACTTCGGGAAGATCTAGTAATGAAGCTGCTTTCTTGTACGGTTTATTTGCTAGAAAACTGGGTACGAACAACATGCCTGATTGCTCTAATATGTGCCATGAATCAAGCGGAGCCGGACTTTTTCAAACCCTTGGCATCGGTAAAGGAAGCGTTACTTTAGAAGATTTCCAATATGCAGATGTCGTGATGGTGATAGGTCAAAACCCTGGCACAAACCACCCTCGTATGTTAACGGCATTGGAGAAATGTAGGCAAAAAGGTGGAAAAGTAGTGAGTGTAAACCCATTGAAAGAGGCTGCACTTGTTCGTTTTAAAAACCCTCAAGAGGTGAAAGGAGTGATTGGAGATGGAGCCGCTATTTCAGACTTTTATCTTCAAATTAAGATTAATCAAGATGTAGCGCTACTAAAATACATCATGAAACGATTAATCGAAATAGAACAAGAAGAGGGAAATGTAATTGATTGGGATTTCATTCGAGAAAATACCAATGGTACAGAGGAACTTTTCAAGGATTTAAGTCAATATACCAAAGCTGAATTAATACAAAAGACAGGATTAAAGGTTGGAGAAATTGAACCGATTGTTACGTTATTAGCACAAAAGAAAAAAGTAATTATTTGTTGGGCAATGGGCCTAACACAACATAAAAACGGAGTAGATAATATTCGTGAGTGTGTCAATTTACTATTGCTGAAAGGGAGTATTGGAATTCAGGGTGGCGGAACTTGTCCGGTAAGAGGGCATAGTAATGTACAGGGTGATCGTACTGTAGGTATTACGCATCACGTTTCACCTAAACTTAATGCTGCTTTTGAAAGGACTTTCCACTTTAAACCTCCGACTTTAGAAGGGTTAGATGTTGTACATTGTATCAAAGCAATGTATGAAGGTAAAGCAAAAGTTTTTATGGCATTAGGAGGTAATTTCCTTTCTGCCGCATCCGATACCAATTATACCGCAAAGGCACTACAGAATTGTGATTTGACTGTTTCCGTCAGCACAAAACTCAATCGTACACATCTTGTCACTGGTAAAACAGCTTTAATCCTCCCAACATTGGGTAGAACAGAAAAAGATTCATCTGATGGAAAATCAAGATTTGTAACCGTTGAAAATAGTATGGGAAGAGTGCATCGTTCTGTTGGTAGAATTAAGCCCGCATCGGAGCATTTAATGAGTGAACCTGAGATAGTAAGCAGGATAGCCAAAAGCTATTTTAAAGAAGATTTCTCCATCCCATGGCAACGATTAGGTACTGATTATGATTTTACGAGAAGTAAGATCTCAGAAGTGTTTGATGGTTTTAAAGATTATACCGAAAGAAGTAAAAAATCAGGTTTTGATTTACCGAACCATACACGAAGAGGTGATTTCTCAAAATTACCGGGTGGAGTCGCCAAATTTTCTATCAATCAGCTACCTGATCACGATTTGAAGGATGGAGAATTTTTGATGATGACCATTCGTTCTCATGATCAATACAACACAACCATTTACGGCCTTGATGATCGTTACAGAGGGATTTTCAACGAAAGAAGAGTTATTTTAATCAATCCGAAAGATGTTGAAGCATTAGCGTTGAAAGCCAATGAGGTTGTCGACTTAAAAAGCGAATACAATGGTGTAGAACGTAAAGCCGAAAACTTCATTATTGTTCCCTATGAAATTCCCCAAGGAAATCTCGCTTCCTACTTTCCAGAAGCCAATGTTTTAATCCCAAATGATCAGTTTGCGACAATAAGCAACACTCCTATCAGCAAATCTGTAAGAGTGAGCATTGTGAAAAAATAGCATTTTAAAATTTTCCTACGCCTTAATTTTGTTGTGGTTCGTGAGGGAGTGTTGAAAAACCAACATGTTTCAAGTGTTAAGCGCTAGCTTCACTTGGAACTGATCATTGGCGAAGTCTCCTGACTTCGAAGTAATTACCACATTTTCATTCATTTCGAAGTCGGGAGACTTCGCCAATATGTAATCACAAGTGACGCCTATCGGCTTAACACTTGCGATATGGTAAATAAAAAAAGGTTTTGCTACAGCTCTCTAAGGTAAATATACTTCTATATAGTATTATCAAAGTGATCAGTAAATTAAGATTAAGGCGTGGGAAAAACTGATTCTAGTCCACCCTTAGGTTGAGGTATGCTATGAAAATAGGGGGAATTTTAAACAAGCCTATTGAAAATATCATTGTCACCCCATCACTTCTCTTTTCTTTTTCTAGGTTGTATTCTAATAAGTTCAGTATTTACTTAAGAAGGATGTTTTCACTACATCGAACTTTAAAATAGATACTGGATTTTTGACTACTTATACCAATCACTTTTTAAGATGACACTATCCAAAAAGTGATATTACTAATCTAGATGAAGAAATGAATAATATCAAAATCACAATTTTGGTCTTAATGGCCTTCTTTTCAACTACTAAAACGATCTATGCTCAAAAGCAACCCAACATCTTATGGGTGATCACTGATGATCAGCGCTATGATGCGATCAGTGCATTTAATAAAATCATTCATGGACAAAAAAACAGTAAGTTAGGGTATGTGGAATCCCCCAATGTAGACAAGCTCGCCAAAATGGGTGTGACTTATATCAATACTTACTGTCAAGCACAAGGTTGTGCACCTTCTAGAGCTTCCATGCACTTGGGCCGTTATCCATTCCGTTCGGGTATTTATCAATTTGAGTACTTCAACAAAAGTACCGATAACTCTTATCCGTTATTACCTGAAACGATGGCGAAACTAGGGTATCAAACAATGCACACTGGTAAGTTGGGTGTGCGTGTTAGAAAGCTAAAAAACGGCAAGGCACTCAAGCAAGATCTCTATACAACGGATATTGACGCAAGACTCTTTTCAGATGAGAGACTTTCTGAATGGGGCAAAATTTATAAACTAACAGAAGTAGAGGGGCAAAAATTGAAAAACCCTGTAAAGCAAGTCGCCTATTTGAGAGACGAAAATGGAAAAATTTATTATATCTCTAAACAATTAGAAGAAGAGAATCCTCAGTTCGCAGGAATGGCACAAGAAGCTTATGATAAATTTGATTTAATGTATAAGCACAATAATAAAATGGGGCAACCCGAAACTGTGTTTAGCAAAGGAATTTTAGCAGGAGTAAGTCCACAACCTGCAGGAAAAACGCGTGATGGTTTGTATACTACAGCATTTATTGATTTTCTAAAAAATGAAAACAAAACATTCTCAGTAGGCAGTAAAACTTTTGATGGAGCTGATACTTCAAAACCTATTTTCTGTAACCTTGGTTATGATTTTCCGCATACTCCTGTTTTACCTCCTGTTGAATATAGAGAGCGTTTTAAAAAGCATTCGTATAAGGTACCTGAATTGACAGATGAGGAATACAGAAAGTTAGCAAAGGCCTTCAAGAAAAGAGTCAATAAAAGCTACTCCAATGATTTCACGGATGAGGAAAAACAAAAAATGATTCAAGATTACTATGCTTTTTGTGCTTACGGTGATGCACTAATTGGCAAAGCAACAAAAGCATTTATCGAGTACAGTGAAAAACATGATCGTCCTTGGTTGATCTTGTTTGTATGTGGTGATCACGGTTGGAAACTGAATGAACATGGATCAATTGCCAAAAATACACCTTGGGAAATGGATGCTCACAACCCTATTATTGTCGTTTCATCAGACAAAAAGAAGTTTCCTAAAGGAAAAGTAGTCAGTGACTTTACTGAGTTTGTAGACATTGCTCCTACATTAATTACTGCTGGCGGTGGTAATGTAAAAGATAAGGAGTTCCATTATTTAGATGGATTAGATTTACAGCAAGTAGCTTCGGGTGAAGCTCCTGTTCGTGATTATGTAATCGGTGAAAGTCATCATGCTATCGGTCCTAGAGCTTATATTCGTACAAAAGATTATATCTTCTCTGTAAAAACAAGGCCACACTCTAAAAGAGGTGTTGATATGGAATGGGCCACTACTGCTTCCTACAAGGAATTAGACCCAGCACTTTATCATACAAGTGTTGACCCTGACGAGACAAACAACCTTGCCTTCGATAAAAAGTATGAGAAAATTGCAAAGCAAATGCAAAAGAAACTCATCGATATTGTGATTGGTGATGGACGTGCCGAAATCAACTGGGGCGGTGACAATTATGGTAAAAATGTAAAAGCGATAGGAACAGAAGTTCACCGTAGTAACTATGCTCCTGGTGCTCATGATTATAAATTGGATGTGCAATAGAAAACGCCTACAATTTAAATAATACATTGGCAACATAATCATCAAAGAAGCCAAACTTCAACGATAACCCACACTCAACATGTGGGTTATTTTTTTACTTCAGAAAATCTTCTAGTTACTTTGTAAACTAAGTTCTCGGTTTTTTTTGTTTTTAGAAATCAGGAGATTTCTGTTGATTTTTGAAACACGAATGTCGCTATCGCTTAACATTCGCACCAGTGGTATTTCTACTCTTTCAGTTTAGTAGTTCTAAATCCGGCCTTGAAGGGAAAAGCGTTAAAAATTTCATGCATTGAGCCATTAAAAATGATTTTGCTGTTTGAGCATCTCAAAACGATGAAGTTTTGATCGAGTTATCCTTTTAATAGGCGAAAGGAATGAAATTTAGCTTTTGACTTCTAAGCCTAGCTTTTTTTGCTTCGTTTTTTCAGCAATGGAAAAATGAAGAAGAAGGAAGTTTGGAAGTAGAACATAGAAAAATAAGCTCAAATCTCGATTAAGGTTTAATGTAAATAGAGTTTACAATACGCTACTTTTATTATTCGCAAAATTTCAATTATCTTCAATAGGCATAACTCAATACACTTCAAACCAAACGCACACTATAACAAAAACTATGTCTATTGATAAATTAAAAGAAGTTCCCACTTTTGAACACGTCCCTGAAGATCAGCTTCAATGGTTAGTGAAACACGGAGAACTCAAGACGTTCCAAAATAAAGAAGCGATGTTTCACCCTGGCGACCCTGCTGAATATCTATTTGTAGTATTGGAGGGTGAATTCAGGACTTATATTTTTAATGATAAAGGAAAAAAATACGTGGATTCTTTTGGTGTGAATACTGTTTCCGGTGTACTCCCTTTTTCAAGAATTAAAGAATTTGGGATGCTCTGTCATTCATGTGGGGAGAGTACTATTTTTCGTCTGCACAGAGACTTGTTGGGAGATATGATTCGTCACAACTACGAATTGACAGAGTGTCTTGTACATACGATGACCACAAGAGTTAGAGAGTTTGCGAAAGTACAAACCCAAAACGAAAAATTGATGGCATTGGGTAAGATGAGTGCCGGTTTAGCACATGAATTGAATAACCCAGCTAGTGCTATGGCTCGAAGTGGTAAAGAACTGAAAAAACACCTTTCTTCTGTCCCTGAACGATTCAAAGCCGTGATGTCTATGAACGTCAATGAAGATGAAATTGATCATGTCAATTCTTTTCTACATCAAAAACTGAATGCCCCTAAAACAGCCATGTCTTTAATGGAAAAAAGTAATCTGGAGGATGATCTAACGGATTTCCTAGAAGAGAAAGGAATGGAAGATGTAGATGATATTGTGGGTGCTTTGGTCGACTTTCAAATTCAAGAAGAAGACCTTGAAGAAATGTATGATGAACTGGGAGATCAAAATTTCTCTGCTACTCTAGAATGGGTAGGCAGTCAGTTGATTACAGAAAAAATGGTACAAGATATCAGTGAAGCATCTGAAAGAATTTCATCATTGATCACTTCTATTAAATCCTTCTCTTATATGGATAGAAGTCAGGATATGCAGAAAATGAATGTGCACGAAGGGCTTCAATCCACCGTCAAATTGTTAGAGCATAAAATCCAGAAACAAGGGCATCAGTTAGATCTAAAATTAGATCCTAACCTCCCTGAAATAGATGGAATGCCTGGTGAATTGAATCAGGTTTGGATGAATATATTAGCCAACGGCATTGATGCTTTAGAAGACAAAGGAACCATAAGTGTACGTACTTCATTTGATGATGAAAATGTGAAAATCTACCTCTCTGATACGGGAAAAGGTATTCCAGAAGAAATAAGAAGTAGAATTTTCGAACCCTTTTTCACCACAAAAGGCATTGGAAAAGGAACAGGTCTTGGCTTAGACATCACCAAGAAAATCATTGATAAACACGAAGGTACCATCAAGGTCACAAGCCAACCCGGCAACACTGAATTTAGAATTACACTTCCTATTAAAAACAATATAGAATAATGGATAAGAAACCGATACTATTACTTGTAGATGACGACCCTCAAGTGCTTCAAGCTGTAAAGAGGGATATGAGAAATCAATACAAAAAAGAATACAAAATATTAGCGACTGACTCAGCCAATGAGGCCTTAGGTTTAGTGACTGAACTTCGTAACAAAGGAGATGAAATAGCACTTTTCTTAAGTGATCAGAGAATGCCTGAAATGCAAGGGGTTGATTTCTTAGAAAAAGTAAAAACCGTTTATCCCAATGCAGGCAGAGTACTGCTCACTGCTTATAGCGATACCGATGCAGCCATTAAATCCATTAATGCTGCTCAAATCGATTATTATTTATTGAAACCTTGGGATCCACCAGAAGAAAAGCTCTATCCAGTAATTGACGATATTTTATCGGAATGGCACGCCAAGTTCCAGCCTACTTTCAAAGGTATCCGAGTGATGGGTTATCCTTTCTCAAAATTATCGCATGACATTAAAGATTTCTTAGCCGCCAATCTTATCCCTTATCAATGGCTAGACGTCACCAAAGATGAAGAAGCCCAACAGTTAGTCGCTAATAATAATCTTACTTCAGCGGATCTTCCAGTAGTAGTAATGGAAGACGGTAATATTATTCGTCAGCCTGCCCCTACCCAACTTGCCTCTAATCTCGGTTTTCATGAAAAAGCCAAAGAAGAAGTATATGATGTGGTCATTATTGGTGCCGGTCCTGCCGGATTAGCCGCCGCTGTATATGGTGGTTCTGAAGGACTAAAAACGCTTTTAATAGAGAAAAAAGCTCCTGGTGGACAAGCAGGTACAAGTTCTCGCATTGAAAATTACCTTGGTTTCCCAAAAGGGTTAAGTGGGCAAGATTTAGCAAGAAGAGCCATCACTCAGGCTACACGTTTTGGTATTGAATTCCTTAACCCAAAGTCAGTCCATAAGATCGAGTTTGTAGACAAATACAAAGTGCTGACCTTAGATAGTGGGGAAACGGTAAAAACTAAGAGTGTGGTCTTAACCACGGGAGTTGATTACAGAAAATTAATGACAGAAGGGCTTCCAGAATTGACAGGAGCCGGAGTCTACTATGGTGCTGCGACCACCGAAGCCAATGCCTGTAAAGACAGTCATGTTTTTGTGGTAGGTGGAGGAAATTCAGCAGGGCAAGGTGCCATGTATTTGTCCCAATTTTCGAAACAGGTCAGTATTTTGATTCGCCGAGAAGATCTTTCCTCTACCATGTCGCAGTACTTGATTGATCAAATAGCGGCTACTCCAAATATTGACCTTAAACCTTTCACTCAAATTGTAAAAGGTATTGGGGAAGATAAATTAGAGTCTTTGGTGATTGAAGATATGAAAACCAAAGAGCAGGAAACTTATGACGCTAGAGCTGTTTTTATCTTCATTGGTGCAAAGCCCTACACAGATTGGCTGCCTGAAAATGTCAATAAAGATGAAAAAGGATTTGTCATTACAGGAAGAGATTTGAACGGATTGGATTTCAAAAAATACTGGAAAGAAGATCGAGACCCTTTCTTGTTAGAAACTTCAGTACCTGGAATTTTTGCCGCAGGTGATGTACGATCAGGAGCCATGAATAGAGTCGCTTCCGCGGTTGGTGAAGGAGCAATGAGTATTTCTCTAGTACACAAATATCTAAGTGAATATTAAGCTATGATCATATACAAATCGAATGACAATTGGTTTGGAGATATCAAACATCTCGCAACAAGTTGGACTATGGTGAAAGTAGTGAGAGCAGTTCTATTTTTTGGGGTATATACCACAATAATATGGCTACTCCACTTTAAGTTTTTTCCAGAAAAAGATCAAAGTGTCATTGGTTCTGCTTTTTCTCTATTGGGAATTGTCCTCAGTATTTTATTGGTTTTTAGGACTAACAGTGCCTATGACCGATGGTGGGAAGGCAGAAAACAATGGGGAGCATTGATCAATAATACAAGAAACCTCGCTGTCTATGCTCATACCATTCTTCCTGAGGGAAACCACACTCTCCGCTTTTATTTAGCGGTTCGCATCAGTAATTTTTGCCATGCTATGGTAGAGCATTTGAGAGAAGGAACAGACCTTAAAATCTTGATTCATCTGACGGAAGAGGATCGAAAAAAATACAACCAAAGAGGCCACGTTCCCAATGCAATTACACAAGAGATTTACAGTGCCATAGTGCAAGAACACAGAAAAGGTAATATCACCGATCCTGACTTGATCAATTATGGTCCCTTACATAAATCCCTTTTGGATATTATTGGAGCTTGTGAAAGAATTAAGAAAACCCCTATTCCATTTTCATATGCCGTATTTATGAAAATTTTCATTAGTACTTACGGTTTATTATTACCCATCGCACTTACTCCTCAAATGGGCTATTTTGCTATTCCGGTGGTCATGTTAGTGATGTTCGCCTTTATTGGAATTGAACTCATGGGAGAGGAAATTGAAGACCCTTTTGGTCTGGATTGCAATAATTTACCGACAGGAGATATGGCCAAAAGTATTCAAAACAATGTTTTTGAAATTTTTGAATTGGATGAAGAAAAAGCTCAAAATGCAAGAAGAGACTTGTATGAAAAAGTTTTTTAAACTTTAGTCTAGGAAAGGAGAAGTGTGGCTTAAGTGCTGCCTTTTCCTTTCTTTTTTTTAAAAAAAAGCTACCTAATGCAAGGGGAAAATAATATCTAGCTTAGATCATTTTTATTCAGTTTTTCAACATCGTCAATACTTAAACCTGTTACTTTAGAAATTTGCTCTACTTCCAAACCTAGTTTTAAGAGGTTTGAGGCAGTTTCAATCGCTTTCTTTCGTTCTCCTGCTTTCATACCTTCCTTCAGTCCTTCTTCCTTACCTTGCATTCTGCCTTTTTCAACTGCCGTATCTAACGTATTCAAGTAATCTCTGAAGATTTTCAAGTCTTCTTCATACCTCAACTGATCTGCTTTATCTAATGCTGTAAATTCTGTAATAGAAAAAACTTTTTTGAAGATGTATTCTTGATAAAAAGCGGGAGCTTCCGTAAAACTTTCTAAACGGTTTAAGATGTAAATCCATTTGTCAAAATGATTTGATAATTCACTTTCTGATTTCTTGAATTTTGGTAATTCTAGATAGATGAATTTTAACTTATCGTAAAAAATTTCGTTACGTTGGTTTTTCAATTCTACTACATGATGGAAATCTTCTGATAAGTCAAATTTGAAGTCCATCAAACTAATGACATAGACTGCTTTGAGTTCGTATTTCCAACCTTTTCCATCGGGTTGACCTTTGGTGGCTTGTTCTTGAATGGGAAAAGTGGAATAATAAATCGTTCGGTCTTTGAAAAAGGTTTGATGAGCACGCTGTAACTCAACAATAAACTTTTCCCCTTTCTCATTTTCACAATACAAATCAAATATGGCTTTTCGGTCCGTTTGATGAGCAGATAGCTTTTCAGTGGATTTATACGTCAAATCAAATACTTTATCTTCTTCAGGCAAAACGGTATTTAAAAAGTCAATAAGGATATCTTTATTATCTTCTTCTCCAAAGAGCTTTTTAAAACCAAAATCGGTAAATGGATTGATATATTTTGACGTGGCCATATTGTATCTATTTATTTATCTCAAAAATAAGAAGAGAAAAAGAATAATTATGGGTTTGAATCAGAAAATTATAGTTGACTTTTTCTTACAACATTATAATACCTGCCAAAATCTGATAAAAAAGGATATCGATAAACATTTCTATTTTGCTCTAGAAGTTTTCATATAGGTTATAAGTGAAAAGATATTCAATGATTTTGTATTTTGTTATACATAATTAAATATGAAATATTAAACACTATACAGGGTGTAAAATAATTCACCTTATTTATTACCCTTTTAATCCTTAAATTTTCCTATTAGAATCTATCCTTTAGCGACTAATATTGTAAGGTGACTCGCAGCATTGATAGAAAATGTAGGATGGAAAAAAATTATCCCCTTGGGTAGTTATTTTTTCACTCACTTTTTATCAATGCTACTAAAAACTGAACTCAATAATAAATTTTAAAACCTTATGAACAATCAAAAAAAGGAGACTTTAATTCCTAGAGAATTAATATATCCATTTCTATTAGTGACTATTTTATTCCCAATGTGGGGATTCGCGGCAGACATTACCAATCCATTAGTCGCCGCCTTTTCAAGAATATTTTTGATCAGTAATTTTGAAGGAGCATTGATTCAGTTCTGCTTTTATGGTGGTTATTGTGCAATGGCAATACCTGCTGCTATTTTTATCAGAAAGCACTCTTATAAATCAGGTATAATGATGGGGTTAGGGCTTTATGCTTCAGGTGCTCTTTTGTTTATACCATCGGCGTGGATTGCTGATTTCTATCCTTTCCTCATATCCTATTTTATCATGACATGTGGGTTATCATTTCTAGAAACAAGTGCCGGCCCGTATATCTTATCCATGGGAGATCCAAAAAGAGCAACACAACGTTTAAACCTCGCTCAATCCTTCTATCCCATTGGTTCGTTGATCGGAATGTTTACAGCAAAAAATTATATCCAAGTAAAACTCAACGATGCAGATACAGCCACTCGTAAAGTATTATTTGAAACCAATCCTGAACAGTTTAAAAGCATTCAATTGTCAGATTTAGATGTGGTAAGTTCTCCCTATATTTTCATTGGCGGACTATTAGTAGTACTCATCGTTATTTACTATTTAAGTAAAATGCCTCATCATTTTGATAGCAAAACACCGCTTAACATCAAGGCTACGCTTAAAAGGTTAAAAGCAAATCCGAGATTCAAAGAACGTGTAGTGGCTCAGTTCTGTTATGTTGGTGCTGAGGTGATGTGCTGGACCTTTATTATTCATTATGGTGTACGGGTATTTATGAACGAGGGAATGACCGAAAAAGAAGCAGAACAAATTGCTTTACAATATAATATTTATGCCATGATCACTTTTGGCATCTGCCGTTTCCTATTTACTTATTTATTGAACTACATCAAATCAGGTCAACTTTTAAAAATTGTAGCCCTAACTGCGATTAGTTTTACGCTTTCGCTCATATTAATAGATGGCAGATGGGGAATTTATAGTTTTATTGGTATTTCAGGATGCCTTTCTATGATGTGGCCTACTATCTTCGGTTCTGCTTTAACAGGTATGAAATCGGATTCAAAAATTGCTTCTGCAGGAATGATAGTAGTGATTGGAGGTGGTTCACTTCTTCCTCCATTACAAGGTAAATTAATAGATATCGGAAATACCACAGGACAATTATGGGGCATTCCTGCCGTCAATGCTTCCTTTATTTTAGTCCTCCTATGTTTTATGGTCATTGCTATCTATGGTTATCGATTGCAAAAAGTACATGAACCAAAATTTGATGCGACAGGTGAATTACCAAAAGAAGCTCAAGAATAAAGTTTAGTCTAATTAAAACCTCAATTAAAATGAAAACAGAAAGAGAAAAAATGCTTAGTGGTGAGTTGTATTGTTTCAACGACCCGGAATTACTAAAACAACGTTATGATGCCCGTTTGCTTTGTGAAGAATTTAATAAATTGAGCATAAAACAACAGGATCAAAAAGAACAACTCTTAAAAAAACTGTTCGGAAGCGTAGAGGAAGGTATTGCTATTGAACCGGGTTTTTACTGTGATTATGGCTTTAATATTCACTGTGGAAAAAATGTTTCCATGAACTTCAATTGTCTTATTTTAGACTCCCTAAAAGTGACTTTGGAAGATGGTGTGATGCTGGGACCAGGTGTCCATCTCATAGGTGATACACATTCAACGGATCCACTTACTCGACCACATTTAGGAAGGTCAGGAGAAATCACCATCAAAAAAAATTGCTGGCTTGGAGCCGGTGTAACAGTCATGCCTGGAGTGACAATTGGAGAGGGTACTACAGTTGGTGCAAATAGTGTTGTCACCAAAGATTTACCGCCAAATGTTGTTGCTGTTGGTAGTCCTGCTAGAGTAATTAAGAAATTAAGATAGCCCTACATATTATATAAGCATGTTTGAACCTTGGGTGTATCTAAAATTCAAACATGCTCAATAATACCTTTGTCAGGAATTAGATATTAAAAAAATACTGAATTGATTTCTTTATTTTTTATAAGCAAAAAAAGGTTAGTCAACATCTTGTGTT
>NZ_JTAM01000064.1 GCF_000812565.1 Flammeovirga sp. OC4
AAACTAGTTATGAGACAGCCTCATTTTTTCTATTCAGAATTTTCTTTTAATCTCCACGTTTTCCATGTTTCTCCAACCTCCGGACTTACATTCGTCTGAGGTGTTTGAGGTTTATTATTGACGGTGATAGACCTTATTCCTACTACCTCCTTCAAATATTCAGATAATTCGTAATAAGATATATCTCCATTCGTCTCCCTTATCTTCTCCGTTAAATAATAAGTAAACAAACCGTGTTCTTTATCTTTGTAGGGTAAACTCGATTCTTTACCGGAACTTGCTGTAAATACAACAAGGTTTTTAGAAGCTTTCTCTTCCTTAGGAACCACTTTAAAACCTCTCGCCTCTACCAAACCTGATTGTCTTGCCCCACCACTAAAACAAGCATCAATAAAAATTGTCACTTTTTTAGGGTTATGTTGAGTTAACATACTATAGACTTTTTTAAGACTTATTCCCTCAAACTCTAGTTCCGTTCCGTTACCATCAATTGGAATCAAATAAGGTTCTTTGGTTTCTTCATCCGGATAACCATGCCCAGCGTAGTATACATAGATCTCCATTTTGTGCTTAAGCATCGCCGAAACTTTACTCAGCTTAGACAAACCTCTTCGCATTTTTATATAAGTCCCATTTTCAATATAAATGATATTTTCCTCAGGGATACCAATCACTTTTTTCGCTACCTCTTTAAATACCTTGGCATCATTTGAAGCATAAAGTACATCAGCCTCCGATTCAATTTCAGTTTGATATTGAGAATAATGTTCATTACCAATCACCAATGCCCATTTATATAAACTATTGGTACTCGATGGCGGAGCAACAGGTTTAGCGTTTACTGGAGTTGCTGTTGCAGCTACTGGCACAGCTCGAGCCATAGGTTTACTATAATTTACTGGGGTAAAATTAGCCATTTGCATCCCTGTAGCATTAGAAATTGCAACTGAAATATTGTTAACCCCATCATTAAGTAAAATACTCTTATCCAATTGAAGAGCATAACCACTTTCTGTTTTAGTAACCGACTTTTCTATTTCCATTTCATTGTATTCAAAAAGATTTTGAGTATTATTTGAAATAGATAGTGATACGATTGGAATCTCTGATGTGGAACTGATATGGAGTTGTACAATCTGCTTATCTGTAGTTGATGGTAATGAATTCAGTCCTATATTAGGTAATGCGTAAACCTTTGAACTCATATTTTTCATCATTTCTACATCTTCATGGTTGATGTTAAGATCTGCGACATCCCAAATGTAAACCTTTTTTGCATTCAGAGTTGTACTCGCTATTTGATTCCTTTTCTCAGAAAAATCAACAGACAAAACAAAGTTTTTCTGCTTTTCTGATTTATGAATAATTCTACCTGTTGACAATTCTGACAATACAACATAACCATCATGTGAACCACTCAATAAATATTTATTATCAGGACTGATTGCAATGGTTTGTATCCATTTTTTATGGTATCTGTATGCATTTTCAAGCTCAAAAGTTTTAGCATTCCATACTCTAATATTTTTATCATCTCCACATGTCACTATATGTCTACTATCAGTACTGAATAATAGGTCTCTGATATAACTTTTATGTGCTTCCACCTTAGTGACTAGCTTTGTACTCTCAAGTTCCCATATATATAAATCACCCGATTTATCTCCACCAACAACGTATTTATTATTAGGGCTAATACCCACTGATAATATTTCCGTCTTCGATCCTTGATATGACTTTATAGGTTCATCAGTATCTAGATCCCACATTAATACTTTCCCTCCTTTCCCACCACTTACAAATATATTTTCTTTCTGTGAGGCAGCAACAGACGTAACGTCTCCTTTATGCCCCTTCAAAATTTTGGCGATTGATTTGGTTTGGGTATTGTAAACAGTAACTAACTTATCTTTTCCTCCAGAGATTATATAATTATCATCGTACGAGAACTTAATATCAAGTGGAGTATCTTTTATTTTATACTCTATTTCTTTTACTCTATTGTCAGTGTGAAAAACTGTAACCTTGCGGTTAAAACCTCCAGAAACCAAAAATTGCCCATCATGACTAAAGCTTAGACATGTGGGCATTTGATTTTTAGTTTCCAAAGCAGGTTTAGATTTTATTGTTTGCCCACAAAGCATACCGCTCCATAGACAAAAACAAGCCAACTTTAATACTTTGAGAAACATATTTATTCGTTTATAATGATTTAGATTTGAAAGCACTAATTTTAACACCACCTTGTACCATCAACATATCTTTATAAGAGTCCATGACACCGTAACCTCCTTGAAGAAATAGAGACATATTTTGATTTAAAACAAGATCAAAACCAAGGCCTGGAATTAAACCAAAGTTGATATTAGATTCTACATCTTCCTTACCTCCAGTTACATTACTTTGCTCATTAGTCCCTTCAGTTATTACAAATTGTCCTGCATCATTAAGGGCATAATAATTATCCACCTCATCATAATCAATATCATATCCAGCAGCAAAATTTAGATGTGCTTCTGTAAATAAGTACACCTTAAATTTGTTTCTAGGGTTTAAATAGAGTTTTGGTACAATAGCGATATCAAACGTAAAAAAGTTACCCTTACCGTTTACGATGTACTCTCTTCCATAATAAGGAAATGAGCGTTGAGCATAGTAACCAGACCTACCTGTATACTGTTGGGTATCTCCATTATAATGGTCATAACGCTCTGGAGATTGTACACTTTGTTGCTGATAAAATGATGGATCAAGATTATACTCATCACCATCAATGTATTGATAGGATAAATAATCATAAAAGTAAGATGTCGTATAGTTCATATACGAAAAACGGAACAACCCTTCAATAGAAAATCTACTTGAGAAGTTGTACTGCAAACCTGCTGTTAAACCAATACCAGAGTTGACTTCCTCTGTTGCGAAGGCGTATTCTGCCGTGATATCATTATAATATTCATCATAATAACGAGCATAGGCATCCTCACTCTCTGCCTTTACCTGACTTTCAGACATATAACTAAAAGATGTTACAGAAAAGTTGAGTGAGATTTTGTTTTCGAATTGAGCATAGCTATTCATAGATATGCACAGAAAGGCTGCAAGCATAAATGCTTGTTGAGTTATTTGCTTCATAGTAAAATAAAAAGTAACAATTAATCAGTTGAAGGGTGAAGAGTGAGATTTGTATTATGGTAAAAAATCACAGTCTTAACTTCTTCGTTAATTTTTTGGATACAAACATAAAGTTATGAATAAGTAATAAGTTAACAAAACATATTGTATGTTAATACAATCAATAAATTTTCACACCTCTAAACAATCGAATTCAATATATTTGATACTACTATTTATTAGTATTTCTTTTGATAATTGATAAATTCGCATACAATTTGATTATTAAACTTTTAAAAGGCTTTACAACTTTTTCATAACAAACAACAAATGCAACAGTTAAACGACGTTCTTAGTCTAATAGACAGTTATATAGGTGGCTCATTTTGGTTTGTGGCACTCCTACTATTAACTGGTTTATTTTTCACGATTTATCTCAAGTTTCCTCAGATAAGGTTTTTTTCTCATGCTATAGATGTCGTGAAAGGAAAATTTGATGAACAAGACGATGAAGGAGATACTTCACATTTCCAAGCTTTAGCAACTGCTTTATCAGGTACAGTAGGTACCGGTAATATTGCTGGGGTTGCTTTAGCAATTCATTTAGGTGGCCCTGCTGCACTATTCTGGATGATTGTCACTGCCTTTTTTGGTATGACTACTAAATTTGTGGAAGTAACTTTATCTCATAAATACAGAGAAAAAACAGCTGATGGTACAATGGCTGGTGGCCCAATGTATTTCATGAAGAATAAACTGAACATGAAATGGATGGCTGCGCTTTTCGCTATTGCTACTGTTTTATCTTCTTTTGGAACGGGCAACTTACCACAAGTCAACTCAATTGCTTCTTCAATTTATGCGACTTTTGGGGTTGAACAATACATCACGGGTGCAATTTTAGCTGTTCTTTTAGCATTTGTAATTTTAGGAGGTATTTCTAGAATTGCCAAAGTAACAGAGAAATTAGTCCCAATGATGGCTGTTATTTATTTCATTGGATGTCTTGCGGTTATTTTATTCAATATTGAAAACATTCCAGATTCGATTGGAAAGATTGCTAGCGATATTTTCTCAGGCACTTCAGCTACTGGAGGTTTTCTAGGTGCAACTTTCGCTTACGCCTTTAACAGAGGTGTCAATAGAGGACTATTTTCAAACGAAGCAGGTCAAGGTTCTGCACCCATTGCCCATGCATCTGCAAAAACAAAAGAACCTGTATCAGAAGGTATGGTTGCCATCTTAGAACCATTTATCGACACCATTGTAATTTGTTCACTTACAGGCTTAGCGTTACTTTCTTCTAATGTTTGGAGAGAAAAGGTAGAAAACACATTCCAACAAACCGACTTACAGGTTTTAAGTTCGAGATATGATGATCGAAAATCTAATCCGAATAATGATCGTGAGAAACTTTCATTTCATATTAGCGGAAAAGAAAAATTACCTACTTACACTGGCGAACTAACAATAGTAGATGGAACTATTAAAAGTACGGTGACATTAATTCATGCTCGATCTGTAGCCGAAAATGTTCAAGTATTATTAGAAGGAGAAAAGTACAATGGTGCCTTAGAAGTAAAAGAAGGTGTCATACAATGGAAATCCAATCTTTTAATCAAGGGTAAATCACTGATTCACTCTGCTCCTCTTACAAGTTTAGCCTTTACAAGAAGTTACTTTGGTGATTTCGGAAAATATATTGTCTCTATTGGGTTATTGTTATTTGCTTTCTCCACGGCCATTTCATGGTCTTATTATGGCGATAGAGCTATGACTTTCCTTTTAGGGTCTAAATCTGTAATTTACTATAGAGGTGTTTATGTGATTTCTTTCTTTGTAGGATCTTTTGCCGATACAACAATAGTTTGGACACTATCTGGCATTACAATCGCCTTGATGACCATTCCAAACTTAGTGGGTATTCTGATCTTACGAAAAGATATGAAGGACAGTTTGAATACCTATTGGGAACATATGGAAAAGAAATTCGGTATTAAGCAATAATTTCTCATCATATTCCTTTAAGGGTTTTGTTATCAATTAGGTAGCAAAACCCTTTTTCTTTTCACAAAGAATTATCCTTCAACATCATTCTACAAAAAAAGTGACCTTGATTGAAATCAAGATCACTTTCTCTTAAAATAATGATTCTTTTATAGCGTTTCTAAAAGAGGTTTACTTTACCTCAAAAGATGTTTCTAAACGAATATCATCTGAAGCGGCACCTACCATTATTTTAAATTCTCCAGACTCTACTACACGTTTCATTTGTCTATTCCATAAACTTAAATCGTCAGGAGTCAAAGTTAGTGTTACTTCTTTTTCCTCTCCAGCCTTAAGATCAACCCTATCAAAACCTCTCAACTGCATAATTGGTGTCGCTACTGAACTGACAACGTCTTGAATGTACAACTGAACGATTTCTGTCCCATCTACCTCAGAAGTATTTTTCACTTTCAATTGTACCGTTAAGTTCTCATTTTTATCAATTTTACCTTCTGATAGTGATAAGTCACTATACTCAAATGTACTGTAGTTCAAACCATATCCAAAAGCAAATAGCGGCGTACTCACTTGATCTACATAATGATGTGATGAAGATCTTTTATGGTTATAATAGAGTGGTAACTGTCCTTCACTTCTAGGGAATGTAATTGGCAACTTCGCAGATGGATTTATTTTACCTGTAATAATATCAACTGTTCCTTGTCCACTTAATTCTCCTGCATACCATGTTTCTAAAATAGCAGCAGATTGTTCTACTTCATCATTTAAAATCAATGGACGACCATTTTGAAGTACCAAAATAATAGGAGTACCCGTAGCGTGAACTGCTTCTATCAATCCTTTATGATAGGTACCTAATTCTAAGCTAACTTTATCTAAACCTTCACCTGATTCTTCAAGAGATTCTCCCACAACAACAATTGCAACATCTGAGTTTGTAGCTTCTTCTACTGCTTCTTCATACATAGAGAATTTACTGATTTCAAAATCAGGCTTCACTTGCCAACGTAGACCAATACCGTTAGAATCAACAATACCTGCATGTTCCATCGTTATTTTGTATTGACGTCCTTTCTCAAGACGAATGGTACGTGTTCGCGTTACATTCCAAGATTCGTCATTCCAGCAGTCAATAAATAATGAATCTTCAAAGAATAATCTACCATAATCATCTGCAACCAAAGCAAATGTATATTCTCCATCATATTTTGGAACAATATAACCTTCATACCTTGTAGAATAATTCGATGCACTCACTCCTGCCGCAGGGCTTAAGTTATGCCAGTTACGAATCAATTCAGAAGTCACTTCTGTCACGACTGCATCTCCTGTCAGATCTGGAGAATTAAAAAATTGTCTTGTCAAGCCACCTTGTTCACCCTCAAATGTAAATAATACTTCAGGGTCAATATGTTCAAATGCATTAGCAGGAAGTTTAGGATTTACATACTTTACATCATAATTCGTATTCTTAAAAGCTTTTACAATAGAAACTCCTTCTACTTCTTTGGGAGAGTAACCTCCTAAGTTTACCTCATTAGCCATCTTACCAAGTACAGCTATCTTCTTCACTGTATCTGATAAAGGCAAGATTTGATCATTATTCTGAAGCAATACTATGGATTTATGTGCTGACTCTAACGCTAAAGCTTGATGTTCGTCGCAGTGATAACGTTCTTCTTTTAAGCCTTCATCAATGTATGGGTTCTCAAATAAACCTAATCTAAATTTCACATATAGAACACTTGCTACAGCACGATCCACATCAGCAATTGCTAAAGTTTTGTCTTCAATAGCATCTCTGATTGATTGGGCGAAAACTTCATGTGAGTAATCATAAAACTGCATGTCCAATCCTGCTTTAATTGAATTTGTAATAGCATCTTTTGGCGTTGCGGCAGTAAAGTGACTGTTCTGTTGTTTGGCAATGGCTCCTAAGTCTGATATCACCATTCCTTTGAAACCCCACTCCTCTCTTAAAAGATCTTTCAATAACCAATCATCCGCTGCTGCTGGAATACCATCCCACTCATGATACGCTGCCATAGCACCTAATGCTTCCGCTTCCATGAATGCTTTTTCAAAAACGTATAAGAAATTTGACCTTGCTTCTCTTTCTCCAATATATACCGGAGAAGTGTTACTACCACCTTCAGGAATACTATGAATACCAAAATGTTTAGGCTCCGCCACAATAGCATCATCTTTGGTGAGATCATCACCTTGCATTCCTTTGATTACTGCTACTCCATTTCTCGCCGCTAAATAAGGGTCTTCACCAAATGTTTCTTGAACACGCCCCCAACGAGGCTCTCTTCCGATCCCTAATACTGGAGAAAGTACCATATGTACGCCTACTGACCTTGTTTCTCTAGCTACAGCATGACCAATTTTATCCATCAGAAGCGTATCCCACATACTACCCATCCCGATCGGAACAGGAAAAGCAGTTGACTTCTTTCCTTGGTAACCATGCAGTGCCTCTTCTATAAATAAAACTGGAATACCCAATCGTGTTTCTTCTACAAAATAGCGTTGCATTTCATTCGACAACTTGGCGTTTTCAGGGTAATAATCATGTACAGACCCTACACTTTTATCTCCCAATAATGCTTTTGCTTTCTTTTTGTCAATTGCACCATTTACAGTGATAGAACCGCCTGCATACATATCTAATTGTTGGATTTTTTCTTCCAATGTCATATGACTGACCAGGTCCTTTACCCTTTCCTCAATAGGAAGTGTAGCATTTTTGTAGGCTGGTTTTTTCTTCTTTACTCCTGCTGACATCAGAAGTAGAGAAATACAAACGATAAAGTACTTCATTTCAATTTAGTTTATTAGTTTATATGTATTCGAATATTTAATATCACCATTATTCAGCTTTTCATCTGCGTAATCATGAGTACCTATATCTAGGTCAAACAATAATGATCTATCTAAAGTGTAGTTGATAAAGGATACCTTTAATCCTTTCTATTTTGAATCGTGACTTTATATAACATTTTTGAGTAAGTATACCATCTCATTTCATTTATAGGTAGTGTAAAGATAACGGGTAAGTAGCAGGGCACTCAAAATTAAGTTATGAACTAAAACGTATATTTAGTGTACTATTTCGACATTTATAAAAGTTACTATACAATAAACTAGCAAGGTGTGATTAAGAGAAGAGGGGGGCAATAGTATTGAACCATAGTTTGTTTTTATACTAGAGTATCTACATTAATGGCATTATGTCATGAATCCAGCTTGTATTACTATAAAAGAAACGCCCAATATAGTTTCTATATTGAGCGTCTCAACTTTATGAGTAACATAAAGTACGTAAATAGGATTTTTCACCTATTCACGATTTCAACCAGCTATGAAGACCAAAGGTTAGAAACAATATTTCCACTTTTGGTATATCAAATATATAAATATTTTTTAATACTGTTTACATAACAAATGTTAAGCAAACTGAATAAATCACTTGTTTATCGTGATTTACCTTAATGTTACAATCGTTACTCCAGCTCCTCCTCTATCAGGATGATCATCAGAAACGTTCTTAATTCCTCTAAATGATTTAAGATGATTACGAACTACCTCTCTCAAAGCGCCAGTTCCTTTACCATGTAAAATACGTACAGAAGTTTCACCTAACATCAATGCAGTGTCCATAAAATCATCCAGTTCATACATCACTTCTTCCGCTCTTTTCCCTCTCAAATCTAATTGAGAATTAAAATCAATTCTTCTCTGCGTAAGATTTGATGCTGCACTTTGTGAAGACACTATATCTCTAACTTCTTTTCTGAACTCTTTCTTACTGATTCTCTCCAAACGATTTAATTTCACATTTGTACGAAGTGAACCAATAATAATTTCAGCCTCTTTAGCCGTTAGAGCGGCAACTTCGCCAATAGAACCCTGTCCTTTAATTCTTACAGCATCACCAATAGTGATAGTACCACCGATTACTTCATAACTAGGCTCTTCTTCCTTCTTGTTTGTGATTTTCTTAGAAGGTTGATTACTATTTTTGAAGTTTTCAATGTTCTTACGAAGCTGTTTCGTCTTCTCTTTTTCAGCGTTGGTTTCTCTGATTTCTTTGATCGTCAATTCAATCTTACGGTTGGCCGTATCCAATACCTTTTGGGCATCTTTTCGGGCCTTATCCATAATATTCTGCTTCTTATTCTGAAGCTCCATTGATTTTGTTTCAAACTTCTCAGTTGCAGACTTCAGTTTCTGCTCCAAACGGCTGACCTCTCTATTTTTCTTGGCGAACTCCTTCTTCTCTTCTTCAAGGCTACGAAGCAATTCTTCCATATTGATCTTCTTTCTACCCGCTTTATGACGTGCAATGTTGACCACTTTCTTCGGCAAACCAATCTTCTGAGCAATCTCTAATGCAAAAGAACTACCTGGCTGACCTTGTTCTAATTTATAGAGAGGACTTAGGTTTTCTACATCATAACGCATGGCTCCATTCTGTAAACCATTCTGCTTTTCTGCATAAAACTTAAGGTTAGCGTAGTGAGTAGTGATTACACCCCACATCTTTTGGTGATTCATTTGTTCCAAAATAGACTCAGCAATCACACCACCTAATTCTGGTTCAGTACCCGATCCAAATTCATCAATTAGTACTAACGATTTCGGATTACCTCTTTTCAACATGGCTTTCATGTTTGTCAAGTGAGAAGAGTAAGTTGAAAGGTCATTTTCTAATGATTGATCATCACCATAATCCATCATGATATCATCGAAAATACCCATCTTTGAACCTTCCATCATTGGCACCAACATACCGCATTGGAACATGTATTGTACCAACGCTACCGTCTGCATAGCAATCGACTTACCACCGGCGTTTGGTCCAGAAATCAGTAATATTCTACCTCTTTCTTCATCCAATTCTATCTTCTGTCTCACTACACTGTCCTTTTTACCTTGTTCAGTGAAAGACCAAAGCAAAATAGGGTGAGCCACATGATACCAAGCTACTAAAGGTTCATCTACAATTTCTGGTTGAATTGACTCTTGCAACATGGCAAAATTGGCCTTTGCATTAATAAAATCAATAACTCCAAGATAGTTATTACCTTTTCTAAGCCCTGGAACTTGAGGTCGGATTTTATGAGTGATTTCTGTCAGAATACGAATCACCTCTTGACGCTCTCTTAACTCTAAATCTTTGATAGAGTTATTCAGCTGTAATAATTCTTGAGGTTCAATATACACCGTCTGTCCTGTAGAGGAAGCATCATGAACGAAACCAGTTACATGACGTTTGTGTTCAGCCGGTACCGGCACCACAATTCTACCTTCACGAAGCGTAGGGATAGCATCTTCTTTGGCATACCCTTTTTTCTTCATCTGTTGAATCACAGAAGCCGTTCTTGAACGAAGACTTGACAACTCACGATGTAAAGCCTGTCTGATTTTCACCAACTCAGGAGAAGCGTTATCTCTCACTTTTCCTTTGTCATCTAAAATCATATCAATCTCATGAAGGATCATGGTATCAAATTCCACACCTTCACTGATTTTGACTAATTCAGGATATAATGCAGGGTCAACGCTATTGAAAAAAGTCAAACACTCTTTCAACGTTGTTAATGCTGTTTTTAAATCAAAAAGTTCTTCTTCCAGCAAAAAGGCATTGACGATCTCCACTTTATCAAGGAAAAGACCTACATCAATAAAACCTGAATGAGGAAATGACTCCCCTGCCTCGTATATATTTACACACTCGTTAACCTGAGCGATTCTTTGTCTAACAAATCTTGCATCTGAAGTGAAACGCATTTTATCTACAAAACTACGTCCTACTTCACCATTACATTTATCCTTTAAAAGTTCTCTTAGCTTATCAAAACCAAGTTTTTCTTCTAAATTTTTAGGATATAACATATTTCAATTTTCTTTTTATAAAAATGTATTCTACAAAGATGTAGAATGTATTTTGATTCTGAAAAAAATTAATAAGTACTAAGCCGAAAATAAATGATAATTAATTCGTAATTATTTTTTGTGAGTACAACGCGAAAAAACGCAGAAATAGTGGTTCTATTTAAAGTTTTTGGAAGGCAGTAATCGGAAAAAATAACATGAATTAATGTTATATAATTTTGTCTTAGTACTTAACCAAAAGAAAAGCATGTTTGAATCCTCTTCTGATTACTCCAAACATGCTTATTGAGTTCTAAACGAACCCTATGTATTATCTTAAGTTCTCCTTCATCAATTGGACTTCTTTCTCCAACTTCTCATACCATTCTTTTCCATATTTTGAAATGAAAGGTCCTTTCAAAAATTGGTAAACTGGTACTTTTAATTCCTTACCTAATACACAAGCATCAGAACAGATTTCCCATCTGTCATAATTCACCGCATCGTAAGCATCATACTTGGTGATTCTTGCCGGGTATAAGTAACAAGAAATAGGTTTTCTATAAGAGATCTTTTTATCTAAGTAAGCTTTCTCAATAGCACAGTGCAGGTACTTTTTCTCATCATAGATGGCATAAGCACACTCTCTGTTGCCGATTGTTGGAGTTGAATAATCACCTTCAAAATCTTTGATGTATTTTCCTTGTCGTTCTACTTCTGCAATTCCCTCAGGAGACATGTAAGGTTTTACTTTCTCATAAACCTCTTCCATTTTCTCCAATTCATCCTCATTCAACGGTGCACCAAGATCACCTTCTACACAGCAGGCCCCTTTACATTTGTCTAAGTTGCATACAAACTCCTCAGACATCATATCATCACTTAAAACGACTTTATCAACTACAATCACTTTTTTAAAAGATTGGTTATTATTCTTTTCACAAAACTTGAAACTGAATTCTAAAACAATTGTTTCAAGTTTATTTCAATATGCAAAAGTCGAATATTCTGCTTTAAAATGCTCATTATTGGTCGTTAACTTTTGAAAATCGCATAAAAAAAGGGATTGTATTGCTACAATCCCTCTTAAAATATGATTTAATGTTACTTATACAGAAACGTTGTTGTCTCTTAAAGCATCATTTAATGAAGTCTTTCTATCAGTACTTTCTTTTCTTTGACCGATGATGATCGCACAACCTACTGAGAATTCACCTGCTGGGAATTTCTTAGTGTAGCTACCTGGGATCACAACTGATCTTGGAGGAACATAACCTTTGTATTCTACTGGCTCATCACCTGTAACGTCGATGATTTTAGAAGAAGCTGTAAGCGTTACGTTTGCACCTAATACTGCTTCTTTACCAATGTGAACACCTTCTACTAAGATACAACGAGAACCAACAAAAGCACCATCTTCGATGATCACTGGAGCAGCTTGAACTGGCTCAAGTACACCACCTACACCAACACCACCTGAAAGGTGAACGTCTTTACCGATTTGTGCACAGCTACCTACAGTTGCCCAAGTATCTACCATTGTACCTGAATCAACGTAAGCACCAATGTTCACGTAAGAAGGCATCATGATTACACCTTTGTTTACGAATGAACCGTAACGAGCGATAGCGTGAGGTACTACACGAACACCTTTTTCTGCGTAATCACTCTTTAAAGGAATTTTGTCATGGAATTCGAAAGGACCAACTTTGATAGTTTCCATTTCAGCAAGAGGGAAAAACATAATTACAGCTTTCTTTACCCACTCGTTTACTTGCCAACCATCAGCAACTGGCTCAGCACATCTTAAAGTACCTTTATCTAATTCCTCAACTGTAGCTTTTACAGCATCAATATATTCTTGTTGTTGCAATAACGCACGGTCTTCCCATGCTTGCTCGATTAATTGTTGTCTAGTCATTTTGTTTCTCTCCTCTTTAGTTTGAGATATTTAAAAATCGTACAGCCTTTTCAAAAGGCCACGCAAAAGTACATAATTTTGAGGTGATTTGTAGAATGGTTATAGAATTTAAACAATAATATCACACATAGTGTAAAATATAACATTAAGTTATAAAAAAAACGGAATGTTTTAACATCCCGTTCTTCAATAAGAGTAATTATCAAATCATATATTAATTCGTTGGGTTATTTACTTTTTCAAATTGCTTCCAATCTTCCTCAAATCTTTCCACTACAGTGTCTGAGAACTGATAGTGATGCATCATTTCTGCACCAGAAGCTAAAACGGCTTCTACTTCATCCACCCAATCTTCTTCAACTACTGCTACAATAGCAGAGGTTCCTGGATGAATTGATTTCTTTATGTCTGTCAACAGATCTGTTGGGATTTTGAGCGCATCACTATTTAACCATCCTGCGATTGCACCTACTCCTACTCCTGCTGCTACTGAACCTGCAAATACTTCTGCGGCAAACAAAGCGGCTCCATAAATAGCTCCAACTGGTCCGACAAGCATTCCTATCAAACCACCAATCACTGCTCCCCAAAAAGCGTCACGGCCTTCTGTGTCATGAAGAACTGTCTTCCCTTCCTTACTTTTTGTGACTACGGTGTAAGCTTTCAAATCAAGCTCGTCTTTCTTCTCTTTGTTGGAAAGAATTTTGAATTCCTCATTTGCTTTATGCTCATCATTATAAATGGCAACAATCAGTTTTTTAAAAGTTTTCATCTTAGTACAAGTTTGGTAAAATATATTCAATTGAGATGTTGTATTATCTACACTTACAATTTCACATATTTAATGTACTTTTTTGATGACGAGCATCACTTAATTGACTTCTTTTATCATTGTTACTTCCTGATTATCAATCACTCTATCAGCTACACCCCATATTGTTTTCAATACAGATTGTTGTAATTCAACAATCATTTTTTCTGTGTAATTTTCTGGAAGAATGACATTATTATCCTTAGGATAAGAAGGCAATACAGGAAGGCTTTCATTTTGTAATTGATCAATTGATGTGATGAGATAAGTAAATTCTTCTAATGAAGTGGTTCTTTCATCAATATAGCTTGTTTGATCTGCAGGTAGTAATGCAATACGATTTCTTATATCCTCAATATCAGGAAGTTTACCATTAACTGATGAGTAAATGGCATAGTATTTTGGCAAATCTCCATCTTTAGCCTTTTGAGGCGTTTCCCATTCAAGATTTATCCCCTCCTTTCCTGTCATAATTTTAGCAGATAAAGGTGTATTCGGTTTTGTAGCATCTATCCACGGCATTAGGGGCGGTAATGCTGGATACTCATAGAATTGCATTAAACTATCCGCAATTCCTCCTTGGTTGTTTAATAAAGAAGTGGAATTGTAATATACACTCCCCAATACATTATCTAAATCTCTACAATGTTGTATCTGCAGTGGTAATTCATTATTATCTCTCCAACCTCTTTCCAAGCTTACTTGTACTCTGTAAGTGGCGTGACCTACATATAAGTGTTTTCCAAAAGTATTTTGAGACCACCAAGTTACTAAAGGTTTAAAAGGAATTTTTCGGTGTTGTGAACTTTGATATACCTGTGGTGCCACATAATCTATCCAACCATTTTGTAACCATAACCTCACATCAGCATATAGATGATCATATGAAGTATAACCCGATTTGGTTGGTGAACCGTCCATATCCATTCTATCATTCCTCCAAACACCATAAGGACTAATACCAAACTTTAAGCCCGGTTTTTTTTGAAGTAATAGTTCATGAACATCCTGTATAAATGTATTGATGTTACTTCTTCTCCAATCACGGATATTCTCTCCTGCAACTTTATATTTCCTGTAAGTTGGTCTATCTCCTTTAATCTCCCCATGATCAGGATAAGGGTAAAAGTAATCGTCAAAGTGCAATGCATCAATATCATAATTAGAGATTAACTCCTCAATCACTTTAATAATATACTCTCTAGCTTCTGGAATACCAGGATTAAGTATAGCCAAAGTGTTGTATTTTAAAATCCATTCAGGATGAGTTTTAGCAATATGATCTTCAGTAACTTTTACATATTCAGTATTTGTAATCGCTCTAAACGGATTGACCCATGCATGAAATTCCATTCCTCTTTGATGTGCCTCTTTAATCATAAATTCTAAGGGATCATAAAAAGGACTTGGAGGTAGACCTTGTTCACCTGAAATACACTTAGCCCATGGTTCATAGTTACTTGGGTAAATCACATCTGCACTTGCTCTAACTTGAACAATTACAGTATTGATTCCCCTTTTCTTATGAAAGTTAAGTAATCGTATAAATTCTTCCTTCTGTTGTGAAGCATTGTCGTGAATATCATAAGGCCAATCAATTGCATTTAATGTGGCCACCCAAACCCCTCTGAATTCTCTTTTAGGATAATGATCTTGTCCAAATAATTGAAAAGTGAGTAAAACAGTAGTAATAAAAAATGATAAAAACCTCATTATCAAATATTTAATTAAATATTTAAAAGAGTACTTCGATTAAAAAAACTCTATATATTAGTAATAAAACACCATTAAATTTACGACCAAATTTTGATAATATTAAGGAAATTAAAAGTTTATCTTCCATTATTTATAGATTTCACTTTAATTTATAAATTGCTATACCTTTTAATTAGGGAAAATTTGAATCACTTCATACATTTGTGACTCACAAATTCAACATTATGCAGCATTTTTTTAAACAGTTAAATACCTTTTTTATTAGTCTTTTTGTAGGATTTACATTCATAAGTTGTAGTTACATAGGAGTTGAAAATGAGTTGGATGATTTAACGATCCAAAACTTACAAATTGCTTCCTTAAACTCATATTACATATTAACTCCACCTGATGAGAGAATTGAAAGTGTTCCTTATGCTTATTCCAATACAAGAGATAGTGTGTTTCAAAAGTTACAAATTGAATTAACGAAAATAAAAACGGTTAGCTTTAAGAGAATTACACTTAGTGTGATCGCTCCAAGTGATTCTAGTTTAGTAATCATTGATTCTGTTGATGTGTACCTCAGCAATACATTAGACGAAAGAACAAGGGTAGGTTATATTCATGATATCCCTGCCAATATTACTGAAAAATCACTGGATCTAATTTTGAATGTCAATGAAGATAGTGCCGGTTTGATTATGAAAGCAGATACTGCCTTTTTTATAACTGATGTTTACCTAAGATCTGCTGTAAGAAGTGATTCTATGACTTTTCAAACGCTTGGAGAGTATTCTATTAAAGGACAATAAAACTTCGGCCTTATCAATAAGCTAAATCATAATTTGACCTAATATTATTAGGCTCAATACCATTACCTACCAATTCAATAAATCGATGAAAAAAATATACTTAATGCTCCCTTTACTTCTGGGAGCAGTCATTTCGTTGGCTCAAGAAAATCAAAGTGTACTGACTTTTGATGAAATCATGAGTGGAGAAGATTACATTGGCAAATCACCTTCGAAAGCATTTTGGGCCAAGGACTCAAAGACCATCTATTTTTACTGGAATAAAGAAAATAATGCTTTTGAGTCATTGTATAAGGTTGATACTAAATCAAAACAATACTCAAAAGTTACACCTGAAGAAGAAAAACACCTTCCCTCAGCTTATGGAAGTTGGAACAGTGATCAAACCAAAAAGGTTTATATAAAAAACCACAACCTTTTTGTATACGACTTCAAAAAAGGGGTTCAAAAACAAATAACCAATACGCTTGAAAATAAATCGAATGTAAAGTTTTTGGATGACAATACTAAAATTGCCTACAAGCAAGGAAATAATATTTTTATTTGGGATGAAAAAACAGGAATTACAAATCAGGTCACTAACATTGTAAGAGGAAATTCTCCCAAAACACCAACAACTTCTCCTCAAAATACCTTTTTAGAAGAGCAACAAAAAGAGTTATTCGAGATTGTAAGACGCAGAGAAGAAAGAAAAGAGGCTGTAGAGCAACATAATGAGTTGACAAGTATCCAACCTAAAGAAAAAATCTATTTGAATGGTCAGTACCTTTCTGATATCGTGGTCAGTAACGATGCCAACTACGCTGTTTTTTCTTTAGGTAAAAGTGCTGGAAACTACGCCACTGAAATGCCCGTTTGGGTTGAGGGTACTGGGTATGTTAAAATGCAAAATGCACGTCCTAAAGTCGGTAGCCCAGAAGACACCTTTAAAAGTTTTGTGTATGATGTCAATAAAGATACTGTCTACACTATAGACCTTAGTCAACTTTCAGGTACTCAAGATACACCAAAGTATTTTGAAAATTACCCTGAAAGAGATTCGTCTTTATTGAATCAAACACGAAAGGTTGTGATGCATCCTCCTCACTTTTCACCTCATAATAACTATGCTGTAGCAGATGTCAGAGCCTATGACAATAAGGACCGATGGCTAATCAAAATTAACTTGCAAGATGGATCATTTGAAGAAATAGACCGTCAACATGATGATGCTTGGATTGGTGGCCCTGGAATTAGTGGATGGAACTTCTGGATTGAACCGATTGGATGGATCAACGAAAATACACTTTGGTATCAATCAGAAAAAACGGGCTACTCTCACTTATATACTTACAATGTAGAGACCAAAGAAACGAAAGCAATTACATCGGGCAATTTTGAAATCCATAAAACGGAAGTATCAAAAGATAAAAAGTTCTTCTATTTAACTTCAAATAAAGAAAACAGTAGCGAAGTTCATTTCTACAAAGTAGGCATCAACGGAGGAGAGATGGTGAAAATCACGAAAGCTGTTGGTCATCATAACATCACCCTTTCACCCGATGAAAAATATATTGCAGATATTTATTCTTACTCCAACAAACCTGAAGAATTATACATTCAAGCTAACAAACCAAATGCTGAATGGGTAAAAGTAACAAAATCTACCACTGAAGCATTTGATCAATACGAATGGAGAGTTCCTAACGTAGTAACTTTCAAAGCAAAGGATGGTAAAGATGTTCATGCAAGACTTTATAAGCCTGAAGAGAACAAAGACCAACACAAAGCTGTAATTTTTGTTCATGGTGCTGGTTATCTTCAAAATGCACACAATTGGTGGAGTGTATATTACAGAGAGTATATGTTCCATAACATGCTTGTAGATAATGGCTACACTGTATTGGATATTGATTATAGGGCTTCAGCAGGTTACGGTAGAGAATGGAGAACCGGTATCTATCGTCATATGGGAGGCTTAGATTTATCAGATCATGTGGATGGGGCTAAATACTTAGTCGAACAACAGGGAGTTGATAAAAACAGAATTGGCATTTACGGAGGGTCGTATGGTGGATTTATCACTTTGATGGCAATGTTCAATGAAAGTGAAACGTTTAAAGCTGGTGCAGCAATTCGTTCGGTGACTGATTGGGCACACTATAATCATCCCTATACTTCCAACATTTTGAACACCCCCGCATTAGATCCTGAAGCCTTTAAAATAAGTTCACCTATTTACTTTGCAGAAGGCTTAAAAGGAGACCTATTAATCTTACATGGAATGGTCGATGACAACGTACAATTTCAAGATGTAGTTCGATTATCACAAAGGTTAATTGAACTCAAAAAAGAAAATTGGAATATGGCACTTTACCCCATCGAGCCTCACGGTTTTAAAGAAACCACAAGTTGGATTGATGAATACAAAAGGATTTTCAACCTATTTCAAGAAAAATTATAATTCTGAAAAATTAAGCAGCTACTCTCAAAAGGGTAGCTGTTTTAGTATATTTTTTTGTATTTTTCTTATATTTCAGAATAAAACATTCAAATTTATTGTTCAAATTACTAGACTTGCTCGTACTATGGAAGAAATAAAAAAACATGTATTGGATTGTAGCAACCTAAATTGCCCAATGCCAATCGTTAAAATAGCGAAAACAATAAGAACCATTGAAGTTAGTGAACAAATAGAGGTATTAGCAACTGACCCGGCTTTTAAGGCTGACGTAGAAGCTTGGATTAGAAAAACTGGTCATCTATTAATTTCTTACACCGAAGAAGGTAGAAACAGAATTGCTATCATTGAAAAAACTAAATAACTTATCAGAGAATGGAAGACCAAAAACTTAAAGAATATATTGACGCTCTTGTTGAAGAAAAAGTAAACGAAAAAACACTAGCCTTTCAAAATCAACTTGAAAATATTCAACAACAACTCAGTACTGTACAGGTCAGGGAAAATGAGAAAATCACAATGCTTGTAACTAGCTTTGAATTAGACAAAGTCATTCCTGCATTTATCATTGCAAATGGAGCTGCTAGTTTTGGAATGGATGTTACTCTCTTTTTCACTTTGTGGGGAATAAACGCTCTCAAGGAAAAATCTATCTATAAAGGAAAGAACATCAAGGAGAAAATGATCACTATGATGTTACCAAGTAACCCGAAATCTACCACAATTTCAAGACTTAATATGATGGGTGTGGGTACAAGTATGATGAAGATGATGATGAAAGAAAACAACATCGAAACTCTACCTGACCTTATTGATCTTTCTATTGACATGGGAGCAAAATTAATTGCTTGTCAAATGACAATGGGAATGATGGGAATTACTACTGACGAAATACGCAAAGATGTTGATTTTGGTGGCGTTGCTTTATACATAGAGGAAGCCTCTGAATCAAACATCACTCTTACTTTTTAAACTAGAATGCTTTCTTATGAAAGTGGATGATCTACAAAATAAAATAAAGGAACTAGAGAAAGAACTCAACGCTAAGAATGAGGAAATAAAACGCCTGAAAGAGAGTGAAACAGCCCTTGCAGACGCCAATATTCGTATAGCTGAGCTTTTTGTAGACCTTGAAGACGCTCAAGAAAGAATCATTGATCAGAAAAATGAAATCCAGCAACAAAATGAAGAATTAAATGAGCATTTAGAAGAACTTTCAATGATCAACGAGCAGTTAAACATTGCTCAAACATTGAATGTAAACTTACAAAATCATAAGCTTCAAGCGGATATCATCAAAAGAGCACATGAAAAAATTCTAAGCAGTATACATTATGCTCAAAACATACAAAAGAGCATTTTTCCTTCTTCAGAAACACTTCGAAAAAACCTTACCAATTACTTCAAAATTTTCACTCCTAAAGACTTAGTAGGAGGAGATTTTTATTGGAGTAAGAAAGTTGGTGATTTTAATATTTTTGTAGTGGCAGATTGTACAGGTCATGGTGTACCAGG
>NZ_JTAM01000065.1 GCF_000812565.1 Flammeovirga sp. OC4
CGCTTTTATGACACTCATTGCCATTACATTATTGGACCGTTTTGTGGTAGAGCAAAATATTGTCAATCCTAAAATTCTCAATACAAAGATCGATGAAGCAATCATCACACTTCTCAAACAAAATGATGAGAATAGCAATCGAGACAGTATTGACATGACTATTTTCTGTGAGGATATTCAAAGTAAAACAATAAGCATTTCAAGTGCTAAAAGAATGTACTTTAGAAGTTCTGATTATGGAGAACTAGAAGTAGTAAAAGGAGATCGTTATACTGTTGGTGATTGTTCTGTAGAGCATAAAGTATTCACAAACAAAGAGTATGAAAGAAAATCTGGTGATCGTTATTATTTCTTCTCGGATGGCGTAACAGATCAATTTGGAGGACCTAGAAATAAAAAATTAGGTTCTAAAAATCTGATCCGGTTCCTTAATACTATTCAATCAAAACCTCTTTTCCAACATCAGAGTCTATTGGAGGATTTTCTGTCAGATTGGATGAAAGACGAGCAACAAATTGATGATATTATTATTACAGGCCTTGAAATAGCATAGTGGTAAACATAGTAGGGTTTTATGATTAATAATTATAGGACCCTACCATTAACTTATTTCCTTCCTGGTCCAAGAGTTCTAATAAAAAGTCTCCATTCTTATTTTTTTCATTCGATACTCTCACCTCAAGGTCAGTACTTGGTAACTTCACCGGTCTGATAAATTTTACGCCCATTACTTTCAGATTTACGTCTAAACTATTTTGAATCATCTCATATACTTTAGCGTACATCCCAAAACCGTGTAGGATTGTACTTTTGAAAGGAGTGGCTTTTGCAATGAAATCTACCCAATGTAAGGGGTTCAAGTCACCGGTTAAAATTCCGAACTCAAAACCAGCATTTTTTTGAACTGACCATTTACCTATTGATCTATAGGTCAAATTTTCTTCCTCTGACTTTCTAGCACCCGTTTTCTGTTTTTTACCAATAATAAAAGAAACAAATAGTGTTACTTCAATGCATAGTACATCCTTTTCAAAAATCATCATTTTCTGACGTACTTTAGCTCTACCATTCTCTTCCTCTACACTAACGATTTCAGTTTTTAAATCAATATCATGAACTCCCGATAAAATATGGTGACTTCTGATCTCTACCCCTTGATTAATAATTTTAGCTAGAGGATATTTTAATTGATTCAGAACATTCAAGCCAAATGAAAGTCCAAATTGCGATAACATATGAGGAGGTAAACCATTATACCTCTCTTCTTCAGCACCTGCCCATTTTTTATAGACTTCTTGTAAACTTTTTGAGGGAGGTGACACTCTTTTAGTCTGTAGGCCTGTAAAATTACCCGATGTTTTTTTAAGGAAGGGAAACATAGTTTGAACAAATGTTCTTCCTACTACATAAAGCATTGGACCTTGTTGTAAAAGATATTTTTTGGAAACTTTCATCTGATAATTTAAATAAAAAACACATATTCAAGATGTTTTATATACACCTCAAATATGTGTTCAAAATTAATAGAATAAGAATGCAATCAAAAGATATCTTTTAAAACCTATAAAAGACTTTCCCAACCGCCTGCATTATATACTTCCTTAACTCCAGCGGCCTCGATTAGGGCTTTAGCTACCCCTGCTCTTCCTCCTGATAAACAACATACAATAAGAGGTGAGCCTAATTTCTTCACTTCATCTATTCTTGATTGTATCTCATTTACAGAAATATTTATTGAGCCATCAATGTGACCCGCATCAAATTCTTCTTTGGATCTTACATCCAATATTTTTGCACCTTCAGCTCTTAATTCGTTAATATTCATAGTGTTTTATTATTTATTCTCAACATTTACTTATACAAATATAATAGGTGATAAATAACACAACTGTAACAAATATCACATTGACAAAAGTTCAATGTCCAAAACAAAAGATGTATTGAAAGGTTTAGTGAACTGTTAATGCCTTTTCTAAATCTTCTATAGAAGGAGCAAAAGAATATCCTCCAGAAACAGCAGTAGAAAATTCCATAATTCTATCAGAAACTTTATCCTCAGTATTTCCAAGCATTCTTTCTAATTGAATATCCACCCTAAAAGGATCACATGTGTATGCAATGAAAAACAATCCTTTTTCTAATGCAGAGCCATATGGAAAAGACCTACGCCAAATTTTCATCGCAACACCGTTATGTTTTGCATCTGTTCTGGAAACATGGGAGTTTTCTGGCATATCATCACCCTCTAACTCGATACTTTCCTGTTTTGTTCGCCCAATGATTTTTTCTTGTACTTCTACAGGTAAGTGATTAAATTTTTCTAGATTATGTACCCATTTTTGATGAAAAACAAAACTACCGTTAGCTCCAATTTCATTTGCCGGAATAAGAGCGGCGAGGTATTTCTTTTCTTCCTTTGGATTTGCAGAACCATCGACAAAACCTGTTAAGTCTCTATGATCTTTATACACAAAACCATTTTCGGAAAGCACTACATCAAAAATACCTTTCAATGTTTCCTCAATTACTAGAGTAGTATCCAAAACTGCCGATTGATCAGAACCTAATACTCTAAAATAAAGATCTGCTTGTGTTGATGGCATCTGATAACCATTCTTTCCATCTAATGTCTTGAAGTCATTGAAATTATCTAAAACAACGTCTGATAACATTGACCATAATTCCTTTCCGAATGAAACTACAACATAGATGTTCTCAACATTACGATTTAATATGATATGAATTGCTTTTCTGATTTTAGTAAGGTCTTTTTCAACTAATTTGTACTCAGATACATTAAAGCAATTCGCATTATCAGTAAATATACCTTCTTGATAATTAGGCATTTCGGTGTGATTAAATTAAATGATATAATATATTTTGTTAAAGATAAGGGCTCAGTTTGTCTTTTTATGGTGATAATTATTAGCAAAAAAACTAAGCTTCTTAAAAATTGTCATAAATTTTATTAATTCACTTAATCAATTGTTTAACAAAGCATTCTATTACAAAATAGTGATATTTTTTTTTGTTATATTGCAATATTGCAACAATATCTATTATACATTTTTAAACATCACATGTTGACTAAATTATTATATACAATTTTCATTTTACCTATCACATTGCTGCCTTTTAGGGTACTTTATGTTTTTTCAGATGTACTTTATTTTATACTCTATAAAATACTTAGATATCGTACATCTGTGGTTCGTGAAAATTTAAAGAATTCTTTCCCCGATAAATCAATTGAAGAACTAAAACACATAGAAAGTGAATTTTACAAACACCTATGTGATATAATATGCGAAAGCTTTAAAGTCTTCAATATTAAAAAGGATGAAATATTTGAGAGATGTGTTTACAAAGACCTAGATTTATTAGAAAAATATAAAGACAGGAACTTGTGCATTGTAGGTGGTCATTATAATAATTACGAATATGCCGCTACCACATCAACGGGTTGGGTTGGAAGACAAGTGAGTTGCTTATTCTCGAAATTAAGTAACCCATTTTTTAATAGTAGAATTACTAAATCAAGAAGTCAGTTTGGTTTACAGATGATTCAGAAAGATTTTGCAAAAGAGTTCATCAACAAAAAGCATGATGAACCTTTCAGCTTAATTTTCGGTGCTGACCAATCTCCTACTTTCAGTAAAAATGTCATTTGGACTCATTTCTTAAACCAAGAGACCGCTTGCTTTTTTGGACCAGAAAAATATGCCAAGGAAAATGATATGGTTGTTATTTATACAAGAATAACTAAACCGAAAAGAGGTTATTATGTCGTTAATTTTGAAGTGGTCACTGAGAATCCTCTACTAGAACCTCACGGTGAAATTACGGTAAAACATAACCGAATATTGGAAAAGGATATTATCAACAATCCTCAATATTGGTTATGGACACATAAAAGATGGAAAAGAGATAGAAAGCCTGAAGAAGAAATCATAACTTCCTCTGTTGCTTAAAAAAAACTCCTTGAATTTAATAATTCAAGGAGTTTTTTTATTATTTACCTAGCACCAGAAAACTACCGTTTAGTAAGTTTTCTTTATTATACCTGAAAATTTCTTCTTCAGTATTACCTACATAAACAGTACCTCCTGCAGCTTCAACTACTGCTTGACCTGCAGCCGTATCCCATTCCATAGTAGGTCCATGTCTATAATAAAGGTCTGCCTTTCCTTCAGCAACCATACAGAATTTTAAAGAACTACCCACTGACATTGCATCAGTTACTTGGTATTTTTCTAGAATTTCCTCTTCAGCGGGGTTAGCATGAGATTTCGATCTTACCGCAACACGGTTTCCTGCTTTCCATTCCACTTTGATTGGGTCAAGAATACCTTTTTCACCTTTCTTAGCTCCTACTCCATCAATACCAACATAAATGACATCTTTAACAGGAACATAGATTACACCTAATACTGGTTTTTTATTTGAAATTAATGCAATGTTTACAGTAAATTCTCCGTTTCTGTTGATGAACTCTTTTGTTCCATCCAATGGATCTACACACCAGTATGTTTCCCAATCTTTTCTTTCGTCGTAAGACATTTCCTTACCTTCTTCCGACAAAATAGGGAAGTCATAGTTCGATAATCCCTTCATGATTACTTCATGAGAGGCTTTATCCGCAAGTGTTAGAGGTGAGTTATCTGATTTCACTTCTACACCTAAATCCTCTTGCTTATAAATTTCTAAAATCGCATGCCCTGCGTCAACAGCAATCTGAATTATTTCTCCAGAGATTTTTTCTAAATCCATTGTAAGTGTTTCGTTTAATTTATTTTCGGAATATTAGACATCAAAAATAGAGCTAACAATGGATAGAAAAAAAATATTTTACATCAAAACGTGTGGACGAGTAGGTTTTAATGCATCAGGTAAAGGAATATTGCCTAATTCATCTTTGATATTTATTTCAATAGTTCTTGAAAGAGTAAGCATTGGGGTATCAGAGGATTTATCTTCAAAAGGGTCTTGCAGATAAGTTGCAATCCTTTCGATAACTAAAAATGCTAAGGCTAATGTAAGACTCGTTACCAATAAAACTAATCCGTTCGTCTCCACTAAACCATAAGGAACTGAAAATATGAATAAGTAAATTAATATTTCCAATAACAATGTATACATAGACGGAAAAACCGTATTTTTAATACGTTCACACTTACCCATCGAGTCCGTTAATTTTGATAGAGTCTCATCTAGTTGAACAAGTTGATATGTGTCAATGTAACCCTCATTATAGAGATCTCTCAACATTTTACCTTGTGTAAATAATAAAGAATTTGGAACATTTTTACTCTTCATCAACTTAGGTAATTCATCTTTAGGAACTAAACTTCCAATATCTTTTAATGTATCTTGTTTTCTAAGGTGTCTTGCCAATGAATAACACCATGCGGCCTGTCGAAAAGCCATTTCAATTACTACATCTTTTGTCTTAGGATCGGTTTTTACAAAAGTCATTAATTGACGTACCCACGATCTACTGTCGTTGACAATGGCTCCCCAAACCATTCTCGCCTCCCACCATCTCTGATAGGATGAATTGGTTCTAAAAGCTAATAATAATGAAATAGCTGTACCAGGTACAGTGATAATACCTAAAGGCAAGCTTAAGTTGTTTAATAGGTGCTCATCATCTAAAATTGAGAGAAATAGCATGTAAATGGTGATAATTAAGGCTGAAAACCACAAATCACTAACTAACCTATTCCAAGGGATATACAGTCTTGTTACCATTTAATTTAAATGTAATTCTTAATGAAAAAGTATTGGTATGTTTTTAAACTATGATTTTAATTTAGAACAATACACTCAAAAAAAATAAAGAAAAATATCTTCTCATGTAATGAATGGAAGTTTTTTATTGTTTAAACTAAATAATTCAACAAATTCTTTTTTTCAATCAATATTCTTACACCAAAGAACTATTTTTTACAATTCACAAATCATTTCGAATTACAGCTAACTAAAACTATATCACACCATTCACGAAATGTATTATTACATGATAATCAAGGATTTAAATAACAACTCAAAATTTATTATTTTGCATAATGACAGAACTATTTTATTTCTATTGTTATAATTTCCATAAATATTAATTCACTCTAAATTATTTCTTTACTGTACTTGAATGGGCTTGTTTTATCTATTTTATTAAATGTCCAACAATGAAGCTTGTTTTCTGTTTTAAGGTTTCAACAAATTACTTTCAAAAGTAAATTTAAAACAATAGCAAGGTTCTATTCTGAACAAACCCAATTGTGCTTTTAAACTATAATTTCTCTTTTAACTGAAAACATCATGTATAAACTAGTAAAACTAGGTTTACTCACCTTGTTGCTAATTGGATTTGCTTGTCAAACCAAAATCAACGAGCAGGTTGTTACACCCAAAAATACAACTGATCAAAAATCAAATATAAGAATGCCATTTAGTCAAAAGGTATATCTTTTAAACAATAAAAACGGGTATTCAGACCTCTACGAAGTAAAATACGATTTTCAAGGACTTGGTTCTTCTACTCTTCTAAACCACCTCAAAACATTTAATGGTCATTCACATATGACGGTTTCTCCAGATGGCGAAACACTCGTTATCGTTAATAACGGAAAAAATAAAAAAGGAATTAATGAAGGAAAAATATTCTTCTATCAACCAGAAAGCGGTGCTGAAAAAAGTTTCAAACTTAGGAAAGCAAATGGGAAAGGTGTAGTGAGAACTGACAAAAAAGTTGGGATTACACAAGTTGATTTTGACAGGAAAGGAAGGTTATTTATTGCTGGTGGTTTCTATGAAGTGGTTCCTACAAGGAGTTTATCAAATGGCAAACTAAAGGCAGTTTCTTTTAATTCGGATATCCGAGAATGGTGGGATTTTGCATCACTCCAGGGCTCAACAATGGAATACCTAACAACAAAAAACTATCTAAGAGTTGCTGCAAATGATATGGTAATTGCTGAAGATGAGGATGACGATGATGATCAACTTACCAATGATTATTTCAGCAACGATCAGGTTTCTACTTCTTTTAATCCAAATTCAAAATTAAAGTTTAAGGGAGGAGATATTACCTTCACACAAAGTAGTGTTGAAACTGGAGGTTTCGAAGAAGAACATTTAATCACATTTACTCGTGCGTATGGTGGAGCCGCTATAAAAGTAAAAATTGGTATGGGAACAAATGGCAAACCCAAAGTAAATGGGGAATACCTGTTCAATATCGATAGAAAAGTAACAGGAGCGGCATTAATGGGTGATAATCATGTTATAGTTTCCACTGCTGGGAGAAATGCATTTAAAATCTACTCGCTTGATGGTGATATAATTGCTTCTCCTAGCATTACTTTCACACAAGAGACCATTGACAAGGGGAAAAACTTCACTAAGACATCAGCGGGTGATATGGCATGTACTCAAGTTTTTGATTTGGAGGGTGAAAGTGGCACAGATGGTTTGGTTACTGATAGAGTAATTCGTAACCCTGGTGGTGCAAATGACGATGCTTGGTTTCATGAGTATTGGAACTTGGCGGAAATGAAACTCTACCGACCTAATTATTCTTATGATGTCACACCTGATGATATGCCTGACGTCAGTAAAGACCAAAGAAAAAATTCAGCAAACGCTGACATTGCAGACCTAAGAGAAAGACCAAAATTGTTTACTTCACTTGGAGGAAACGGAGGGTATGCTATTATGAAATTCCGAGCTCCTACTGTAGTCACAAACTCAACTTATATACAAGTCGTTGAAACCACCTGGGGAAGAAGTCCTGATTACGAATATTATAAAAAAGACAATCAAGGTGTATATTATGAGGACAACTCAGCAATTCAAAGAGCATGGAATTCTTACTCCGAAAGAGCGAAAGTATACGTTTGGGTAGCTTCTGATGGAAAACAACCAAGATACATCAATGACAGTTGGATTGGAGATACAAATAGTAGTAGCAACATGGGACAATGGATAGAAATAGGTACAGCAAGGTTAACAAATAACATTTTCCCTCTAGCTCATATTGCAGAAAATACAAACGGTCTAAACTACGGAGATGTAATTCAATGGGTTAAAATAGTAGATCACGAAAGTGAGGAAAGTGATTGTTTTGATATCAATTTTGTTTCTGCTTTTTCTAATTATTGTGAAGATTATGGAGCTGGTAACTTTGATAATATAGTAGATAAAAATGCCTTTGTCAGTAGATACCTAAGAGGGTATAACTATGCCGACCGACTAGATCAACATAACGAAGAAGGTCTTGTTACTTTCACTAATAATCCCAAAAGTGTACACCATAGTTTTATGAATAAAGACTTTGGAGATAACGTCATGGTAGTAAATGCTGCACAAAATGACAATTCTAATAGAAATTCTCATAATCAACCAGGCAACGCCGATGATTCCAGAACATTCTTCAAAGATTATATTCCAGTATTGGCAGGAGAAACTTATTACTTCTCCGCTGAAGTATTGAATGTCATCCAATGGGGCGACCTTAATGATCCACTTTTAGATATGTATATTGATTACAATATTGGATTCAATAATGCCAATAGGGTTTCATTAGATCAACCTCTAAACCTTGTAGAAGGAGACTATTGGCAACAGATGTACCTTGAGTTTACCGCCCCAGCAAGTGGTATAGTGACTATTGGTATTGCTGAAATAAGTGATAAATGGCTCGGAAATGATTTTGCCATTGACAATATATCATTTAGTTGTACACCTCCTGTATGGCAGCGTGCCAGTCCATGTCTTGAAGTGTTGAAAATTAATTTTGAAGATAACAATGATGCTCCTTTTACATCAGAATATGCGTTGGCTTCCAATACTTCAAATTCGTTGATTCCTCAAGGAAAATATATCATAACAGATGATCCTAGTTTTAATCATTTTTATTTCACCACTTTTGAAAACACATCAACAGCAATGATTGTCAATGGGTCTATTAGTTCATCAAACCCTGCCGCTTTAAGTACCAATGTAATGGTGGAAAGTGGTGCACGATATACACTGTCTGTTGATTTAGGAGACATTAATATCAGTAATGATTCAGACATCAATTTGATTGTGACAATAGATGGAGTGGACTACCCTCATCTAGTACCAGATGTAAGTGGAAGTGCGACCAATGCTTGGACTACTTTTGAGAAGTGTTGGACTTCTAACTTTACAGGGTCCGCGACTATTTCAATAAGGACCGACAATAACGGTGCTGGTGGAAATGATTTTGGAATTGATAACTTGATCGTTAAAAAAGATTGTTCAGATTGTCAGTAGTTTAATTTAAGCTTGCAAACACAAAAAGGGAATTACATAATTGTGATTCCCTTATTTTTTTGTAGTTTTTGTAATTCAATTTAAATAGGAATACATGAATTACGATTTTAATAAAATATACGATAGAGAAAGTACCTATACTGTTAAATACGGTTTGAAAAAACAGTTATTTGGTACTGAAGATATAATACCACTTTGGGTGGCAGATATGGACTTGGCTGTAGCACCTGAAATTGTAGAAGCATTACAAAAAAGAGTCAGTCATCCTATCTACGGGTATACTATGCAAACGGATGTTTTTTGGGAATCTGCACAAAATTGGATCAAGAAAAGACATCAATGGGACATTGCAAGAAATGAATTTGTATTTGCACCCGGAATTGTACCTGCACTTGGCTTCCTAGTCCAAGCCTTCTCTGAGGTCAATGATAAAGTAGGAATTTTCACTCCTGTTTATCCACCTTTCTACGAAAATGTGCAAAAGAATGAGAGGGAACTCATTACTTTTTCATTGCAAAATAAAGACAACCGATATTTCATTGATTTTGATGAAGTGGAAGATGCAATGAAAAATGGTCTAAAGTTGATCGTTTTCTGTAATCCACACAATCCCTCAGGTAGAATGTGGAACAAAGCAGAATTGAGCCAATTATTAGATTTATGTGAAAAATATGATGTCAACATCATTTCTGATGAAATTCATGCTGATCTTACCCTTTGGGGAAATAAACATATTCCTTTTGCCTCTATTTCTGATATTGCAGAGCAGAGAGTAATTACTTGTATGGCTCCTTCTAAAACGTTTAACTTGGCAGGCTTAAATTGTGCTTATCTCATTTTTAAAAATGAAAAATTAAAAGCGAGATACCTTCGATTAGTGCAACATTTACACTTTGACTTTGGAGGAACTTTTGCCACTGAATCTATGATCGCTGCATACACTCAAGGAGAACAATGGTATCAAGGGCTTCTTCAACATATTGAACAAAACATTTCGTATGTAAAAGAAAAACTCAATCACTCTCCCATCAATGTAATGCATCCTGATGCGACCTACCTCCTATGGTTAAACTGTAAAACATTAGAACCAAGTGGTACTTTACTTAAAGAATTTTTCTATAAAAAATGTAAAGTTGGTGTTCAAGATGGAAGGCAATTTGGAGTAGATGGCACTGGGTTTATGCGATTGAACACCGCAACACCCTTCCCAATTCTTGAAGAAGCAATCAATAGAATTACAAATTCTCTTTAAGAAGGCGTAAAATTCATTATTTTTATAGTAAATTATATTAGTACTCTCTTAAAAATAATGTGAAACGAAGTTTTCAGAGAAGATATTGAAGCGACATGGAGAAAATTTATATTGAGTTACGACTTGAATTAGTTTACTCCTGTCTAATCGTTTCCTTCCTAAAACACTATTTCCGAATAAATTTTTCTGATATAAAAACTTTTTAAAACTAGTTTAAGAATGAAGATCTTCAATCACTCATTACCATTTTTTTTCATTACAATGCTTCTATTTTCTTGTAGCGATGATGATACTCCGGCAACAGTTGAACCTTACTTTGAGGATAATCTGACATTAGATACTTGGGAAGATAAAGGCTCTTATTTCAATCCTAGTGGATGGGAAACATCTAATGCCGGAACTTCCATTGTAGGTGTATTCAATGCTACAGAAGAAAAAACTGATGTAGTGAAAGGAAGTGCAGCAAAACTAGAAACTGCAAAAGTCATTTTTACAGGAATCGCCGCCTCTACTTTTTACACTGGAGCATTTGAATACAATTCAGCTGACCCCGCAAAAAGTGCAATTCTTGGTGTTCCATACACAAAGAGACCCAAAAGTATGTCATTTCATTACAAATACACTCCAGGCGACTTGTATGAGCAATACGTTAATACTACAGGAACTACCATTGTAGGAACTGATTCTTGCCTAGCCTATATGTATCTCCAAAAAAGAGAAGGTGATAAAATAGAAAGAGTCGGTACTGCTGCGATGCAGAATAGTGATATTGTAACAGATTGGACTGAAAAGAAATTAACCGTGCAATACGGAGAAATTCAAAACCCTGAGCCTGGCTTTAGACTTAGAGAAGACGAAACGGGATGGGCTGATGCTACTGCAACTCCAACTCATGTTATCATTGTATTTACTTCAAGTAGTGCTGGTGACTTTTTTAGAGGTGCAGTTGGGAGTGTGATGTATGTGGATGAAATTTCAATTGAATATTAACTATGAAAAACTTTCTTTTTGCTTTAATAACCCTAGTAATAACCCCTTTCTTGTCCTATAGTCAAGAAACTCAAAATACCGATCAAAAATGGAATGTAGGAGCAAGAATTGGATTTAACTTAGGAGCATCTGCACCATTTTATTTCCAAGATATGCCTGACCGTTTTGAGTGGAATACAAGCTTCAATCCTACTATAGGTATCTACGGAGATTACAAATTAGGGAACCCTAGACAATCACTAAGAATAGAATTACTCTATACTCGAAAAGGGAATAATACAACGGCTAATGTCACCGACCGCTACTTCAAATTCGGTGATAACAATGAAGGGTCTGTCACTGGAGAAGTTTATACAGAAATAGATCTTCATTATATTGAATTACCTATTCAATTCCGATTACCACTCAGTAAAAAAGATAATGGTTGGTATGGCATTGCAGGAATTTACTTAGCTTATATGATGAATGGATCCTTCGATGGGAAAGTACTACAAGGTAGTATTTTAACAGACGATACAGGCATGAGTGCCGAAGTTGGAAGAGACACCCCTTATGATTATAGTAATGACCTTGTTAATTTTGATTGGGGTGCACAATTTGGAGCACAGAAAGAAATCAACAAGTTTACAATTGACCTCCAAATATCATGGGGATTCAATGGCATTTTCCCGTTCGGGTATGAAACTGTTGATCCCAATTTGTTTAACTTATATGGCAAAATTGGAGCAACCTATAGATTGTATTAAAATTAGTCATAAAATAATAAAGCTCGATCCTATTCGTAAAAGGATCGAGCTTTAATTCTTTCATTCTTTTAATTTTATAAAGTAGAAGGACAGACAAGTTCCGTCGTCTTAATTCCTGCTTCCTTGATAGCTTTAAAACCTCCTTTGACATCTATGATATTTTCAAATCCTCTCGATTTCAAAATTGACGAGGCAATCATAGACCTATAACCACCCGCACAATGGATATGGTACGTTTGCGACCTGTCTAAATCAGACCATTCTGTATTGATAAAATCAAGTGGTTTATGTACTACTTTATCACTATCAATATGTTCCGATTTATACTCACCATCCTTACGAGCATCAATTACCGTAATATCTGTAGAAAGCTTATTTTTTAACTCCTCGGCTGAAATAGAAACAATCTCATCCACTTCTTTACCAGCATTTTTCCAAGCTGCTATTCCACCTTCTAAATACCCCAAAGTATTGTCATAACCCACTCTTGATAATCGAGTGATCACCTCTTCTTCCTTGCCTTCATCTGCAACAATAACGATTGGCTGTTTTAAGTCTAAAATTAAGGCACCAACCCATGGAGCAAAGCCTCCATTTACTCCAATATTGATAGCATTTGGAATAAAAGCATCTTTAAAAACTTGAGGGTCTCTTGTGTCTAAAACCAAAGCACCTTCTGCATTTACAACTTCCTCAAATAATTGAGGATTTAAAGCCACTGTTCCTTTCTCAAGAATAGTATCAATATTTTCATATCCCTCTTTATTCATTTTTACATTCTGAGGGAAATATTGTGGAGGAGTTGTTAATCCATCTGTCACTTCTTTGATAAACTCTTCTTTAGACATATCACTTCTCAATGCGTAGTTGGTTTTCTTTTGATTTCCTAAAGCATCAAAAGTTTCCTTACTCATGTTTTTCCCACAAGCAGAACCCGCTCCGTGTGCTGGATAGACAATCACATCATCATTTAAAGGCATGATTTTATTTCTCAAAGAATCAAAGAGCATCCCTGCTAAATCTTCTTGAGACAAATCTGATTTCACTGCCAAATCAGGTCTACCAACATCACCAATAAAAAGTGTATCTCCTGAAAAGATAGCATAATCTTTCCCCTCTTCATCAATGACTAAAAATGTAGTCGATTCTTGCGTGTGCCCAGGCGTATGTAAAACTTTAATAGTAATATCTCCTATTTTAAACTCCTCATTGTCTGAAGCAATATGGGCATCATAAGTTGTTTGAGCAGTGGGGCCAAAAACTATTGTAGCACCCGTTTTTTCTGCTAAAGAAACATGACCAGAAACAAAATCTGCATGAAAGTGGGTCTCAAAAATGTATTTAATTTTAGTGCCTTCTTTGTCTGCTTTTTCAGTATAGGGCTTTGTTTCTCTTAATGGATCCACAATTGCAGCCTCACCTTTTGACTCAATATAGTAAGCACCTTGAGCCAAACAGCCAGTATAGATTTGTTCAATTTTCATGATATAATAAGTTTATATGTTTAAAATCAGTATGATGTTTATATTTTTCTTTCTTCAAATTCGTTGGATTGAATCGCTCTTTCAAAGTTAAGCGTTATTTCTTGTTGATTACCTTTCTGATCAAAAAAATCAATCGCATTTTGAACATCTAAGAAAAAATGATTTTTCCCTAAATTTTTGATAAACCCTACCCGATTTAAGAAATCTCGTACAGGTCCAATCATATCAGAGAAATATGTTTTAATCTTCATTTGTTGTAATTCGAGAATTAAATCCTCTAATACAGACAACGCCGTAGAATCGATATTAGACACACTTCCGAAATGAAGGACAACCACTTCTAAAGTATCTTTCTTTTTTTCGACCTCTTGCAACACAAATTCATAAAAGTGATTACAATTTGCGTAGTACATTTGAGCATCCTGACGAATGATCAAAACATCGTCACGTACCTCAACATCACTAAAACGATTTGTATTTCTATATTCATTACACCCCTTCAGCTTCCCTAAAACAGCGATATGAGGCATGGCTGTACGTCTTACTAACAATAACAAGGATAAGATCATTCCTGAAAGAATACCTATTTGAATTCCAAAAAACAAGGTTACCAGAAATGTAATGGTTAACATATAGAAATCTTCCCTCTTTGTTTTCCATAATAACCTTGGGTATTCTGTATCAATTAACCCATACACTGCCACCAAGATAATTGCTCCTATGATAGCCAAGGGCAATTCTTCAAAATAGGGCGTTAAAAATAATAGTGTAAACAGTAAAATAACGCCACTAATTATATTTGCTAAATTAGTTATTGCACCTGATTGTTCATTCACGGCTGACCTACTGAAACCTCCAGTGGTATGAAAAGCACCTAAAAATGAACCTATGATATCACTTAAACCCAAAGCAATAAACTCTCTGTTATTTTTGATTTTATATTCATTTTTATGCTTGAGTTGAAGTGCTTTTGAAACAGAAATAGATTCCATATAAGCGATCAATCCAATAATAGCCGATGCAGGCAATAATTGTAGTATAAGATCCAGCTTAAAGTTAGGAATTTTCAATACCGGTAAACCACTAGGTATACTACCCAAAACTTTCACTTCCAAATGGAAAAAATACATTATACCCAAACCAAATAATACCACCACTAATGAACCCGGAACCTTTTTTAACCATTTCTTAGTGAAATGAATAATAAACAAGCCCGAAATACCAATTAAAATGGATTGCACATTAAAAGCATCAAATTGCTGAACTGTTGCCCATAAAACTTCTAAAGCCGTTCCTCTAGCGGTCAATTCAACTCCAAATAGATTTTTTAATTGATCAATACCAATGATAAAGGCTGCCGCCGATGTAAAACCGCTAATCACAGGCTTACTCATGAAATTCACCAAGAACCCTAATCGGATCAACCCAAAAAACACTTGAAACAATCCAATCATTAAAGTAAGCAACAGTACTGCCTCAATGTAATTGTCTGAAGAGACTGACGCTATGGAAAAAACCGTTGCTGCGATCAACATAGAGTCAATGGCTACCGGCCCTACAGAAACATGTCTTGATGTACCTAGTAGAGCATAAATAAATTGAGGAACCATGGCCGCATACAATCCATAAACCGCAGGCATTCCAGCTAAACTAGCATAGGCCATCCCTTGTGGGATCAACATAATGCCAACCGTCAGTCCTGCAAATAAATCTCCGGAAAGATATGACTTCTTATAATGTTTGAGCCAAGGTGCTATCGTAAAGTGTTTTTGCATTTGAGTGTTATTATCTGATGCAAATGTGGAAAAAGAAAATGATAGTTAATGTAACAATCGTCACATAAAATTTATTATTACTCCTTTTTATTTCAACTATACAATTGAAACACGTAGTACAGTATTAATGCTAAAATTAATGACGAAATTAAATAATGATAGTAGGGTGTTCATGAACTGAATATTATTTTGGAACATCATGCATAAAAGACTAATATATATTTAATAAAATGTATTTTGATGACAATTAAATTCAAATAATCCAACTAACTTACGCAGTCATAATTCTAAATATATACACACCTATCTGCCGCTTTGTCAGTAAAACTGACATTTCTTAGGCATATTTTACATTGGCACACTTCATGCAAAAAAGGCAATGAAGATCTTTATTCTTCAAGACTTTTTAGAATAATAAAAATTACAAAAACAGATAAATAAAAAATGTCACAAGTAAACATTAAACCCCTAGCAGATAGAGTTTTAATTGAGCCTGCAGCTGCAGAAACTCAAACAGCATCAGGTCTTTTTATTCCTGACAATGCGAAGGAAAAGCCTCAAAGAGGTACTGTTGTAGCGGTTGGTAATGGTACTAAAGATGAGCCTTTAACTGTAAAAGTTGGTGACACTGTCATTTATGGTAAGTACTCGGGAACTGAATTAAACGTAGACGGAAGTGATTATTTAATCATGCGTGAGGCTGACATTTTAGCAATCGTATAATTGAAATAATACATCTTGAAGGAATTTCCCTTCATTATTTAATAAACATAATTTCAACAGAGAATTTATTGTTCTCTAAAAAATATAAAAAATATCATGGCAAAAAATCTTCATTTCGATACTGAAGCAATCGAAGGATTAAAGAAAGGTGTTGACGCATTAGCGAACGCTGTAAAAGTTACTTTAGGACCAAAAGGACGTAACGTAATTTTAGAAAAATCATTTGGATCACCTCACGTAACTAAAGATGGTGTATCAGTTGCTAAAGAAATCGAATTAGCAGAGCCAATCGAAAATATGGGTGCTCAATTAGTAAAAGAAGTAGCTTCTAAAACTGCTGACGAAGCAGGTGACGGTACTACTACTGCTACTGTATTGACACAAGCGATCTTCACTACAGGTATCAAAAACGTTGTAGCTGGAGCGAACCCAATGGACTTGAAACGTGGTATCGACAAAGCGGTTAAAGCTATCGTTGGTGAATTAAAGAACGTTTCTAAGACTGTTGAAACAAACAAAGAAGTTGAGCAAGTAGCCACTATTTCTGCCAACAACGATGCTGAGATCGGTAAAATGATCGCTGAAGCAATGGAAAAAGTAGGTAAAGATGGTGTAATCACTGTTGAAGAAGCAAAAGGTACTGAAACTGAAGTAAAAACAGTGGAAGGTATGCAATTTGACCGCGGTTACTTATCTCCATACTTTGTGACTAACACAGAGAAAATGGAAGCGGATATGGAGACTCCATATATCTTAATCTATGACAAGAAGGTTTCTACAATGAAAGAATTACTTCCTGTTTTAGAAGCTGTTGCTCAAACTGGTAAGCCATTAGTAATCATCGCTGAGGATGTTGATTCTGAAGCTTTAGCTACTTTGGTAGTCAACAAAATCCGTGGTGCATTAAAAGTTGCAGCTGTTAAAGCTCCAGGTTTTGGTGACCGTCGTAAGGCAATGTTACAAGACATCGCTATCTTAACTGGTGGTACTGTAATCTCTGACGAGACGGGTATGAAGCTAGAAGATGCGACTATCGACATGCTTGGTACTGCTGAGAAAGTAATCATCGACAAAGACAATACTGTTGTTGTAAATGGTGCTGGTTCTGCTGAAGCTGTTGCTGCTCGTGTTGCTGAGATCCGTGTTCAAATCGAAAACACTACTTCAGATTACGACAAAGAGAAATTACAAGAGCGTTTAGCGAAGTTAGCAGGTGGTGTAGCAATTATCTACATCGGTGCTGCGACTGAAACTGAAATGAAAGAGAAGAAAGACCGTGTGGATGATGCTTTGGCAGCTACACGTGCGGCAGTTGAAGAAGGAATCATCGTTGGTGGTGGTACTGCTTTATTACGTGCTTCTGCTGTTCTTGACGCAGTTGAAACTGCTCACCCTGATGAAGCTATCGGTGTTCAAATCATCAAAACTGCTATCCAATCTCCTTTAAGAACGATCTTAGGAAACGCTGGGTTAGAAGCTTCAGTTATCGTAAACAAAATCTTAGAAGGTGAAGGTAACTTCGGTTTCAACGCTCGTACTGAAGAGTACCAAGACTTAGTTGAGGCTGGTGTAATCGACCCAACTAAAGTAACTCGTTTAGCTTTAGAGCACGCTGCTTCTGTTGCTTCATTGTTATTGACTACGGATTGTGTAGTTTCTAATGAGAAGGAAGAAGGTGGTGCTGCTGCCGCTCCTGCTATGCCTCCAATGGGTGGTGGTATGCCAGGTATGATGTAAGAATTCATCAAGTAGTTATATATAAAAAGAGTTTGCTTCATTATTTTGAGGCAAACTCTTTTTTGTGTTTCTATAAATGTACACGATGTACATTCGATTTTAATTTTTAACTGAAATACCTTTTGATAATAGCCGAACTAAACGGTGGATTTTCACATCAATTTTTTCAAGGTTATCTTTTACTACTTTTAATAAAGTATTTTTTTCTGCTGGGGACACATCAACGGTTTCAAAAAGCTCAAATACACCTAATGAGGTCGATAAATCACCTCTTAAATTATGAGATGTATAATCTAAAGCGCGTGTTAAAACAGCGTTTTCATTTTCAATTTTATTGATATAGGAAAACAGTTTTGATTCATCTGAATAAATGGAAACGATTAAACCACAAGAGAGCTTTTGAACTCTATTGGTTCTGTACAAAGTCGTCTCATTATCCACGACATAACCTTTTATTGGCATTTCAGAGGGGACTCCGGTTTTGTAAACTTCTTCAAGAATTTCTATAAGTCCAAATTCAAAAACATTCGGGAAGATATCGTGTATTTTTTTTCCAATCACATCCAATCCTTCCACGCCATCCATCATTTTACCTGATGGGTTGTAATACACAAATTCGTAATTATTTTTACTCAAACGTTTATAAACTGCTACCCCAAGTTTACAGTTTTCATAAAAATTAAGTAGCTCTTCATTCATATTTTGGAATTATTAATCATGTTGTAGGGGTTAAGAATATATTAAAAATAACATTATTCACTACAAAATGAAAGAGTTACCAGCTAAATCGCGACGAATTGCCCCTTATTTATAAACATTATTGAACAGAAAATAGAACTTATAGGAATAAATCACTAGCGATCTGATCAGCGAATAATTTCCCGGATGAAGATAAAATGAGCTTATTCTCTTTCCAAACGAGCCATCCTGCATCATTCATTTTTTCTAATTCTTTCTTTTTCTCTTCTTTAAGATCGAATTGATATATATTTTTCAAATGCTCTGTATCACACCCCCAACTAGTTCTGAGTGTTGTCAGAAGATACTCGTTGATACCATCTTCCCTAGTGAGATGTTCTACTTCACAATCTAGTTTATGATGGTTAAGAATAGATTTATAATATTTTGGATTATTAGAAACATTGTATTGCCTTCGCTTATGACCATCAAAGGAATGAGCTCCAGGACCTATTCCTAAATAAGGTTTACCCTGCCAATACGAACTATTATGTTTAGAATAAAACCCTTCCTTAGCAAAATTTGAAATCTCATATTGTTCATACCCTTTTCTTCTTAAGGTTTGAACCAAGTATTCAAACTGTTCTGCTGCAAACTCATCTTCAGCAGGCTTAAATTTCCCTGTTTTTGACCATTGGCCCAAAGCCGTTTTAGGTTCAACGGTTAAACAGTAAGAAGAGATATGAGGCACATTTAATTCTAAAGCTGTCGCTAGATCGTTTTCCCAAATCGAATGATCGGAAGCAGGTATTCCATAAATCAGATCTATAGTAAGGTTTGAAAAGCCTGCATCTTGAGCCATTTTGACACACTGCTTACTTTCTTCAGCGTTATGAGCTCTATTCATCATTTTCAAATGAGGTTCATGAAACGATTGGAGGCCAATACTCAATCGATTCACCCCTAGCGATGCCAGTTCTTTTAATTTTGAGGTTGTCAAATCATCTGGATTTGCCTCTAGTGTCAACTCTAGGTTTTCACTATCAATAGTAAAGTTTTTGTTGATTCCTTCTAGTAAATTTCCTAATTCTTGCGTAGATAAGATGGATGGCGTGCCGCCTCCAAAATAAATTGTTTGAATTTTTTCAGAAAGAAAACCCTTTTGCATCTCGATTTCCTTCAACATGGAATCCAACACTAAATCTTTGGTTTTCAAAGATGTACTGAAGTGAAAATCGCAATAATGACATGCTTGTTTACAAAAAGGAATATGTAAATAAATCCCGCTCACAATTTTTTTTAAAAATATTTGATTTTTTTTGTCTATGCTCCAACTTTGATTGTCTATATATAAGAATACAAAATATGTAAAGAAATTATATATACACACTCTATTCATTTGACGATAATATTGTTTAGAAACACCTTTTATTAAGGGTGTTTCTTTTTTTTATTGCTCGCCTTCTACTGACATTCCTCTTGTGATACAGACTTGTGCCAAAATATAAGTCAGCATTATATATACTTCAGAAATATCTACAGACTGAAAATTCTTATAGCCAATCATCATATCAGATCCTATAAATAATAAGCCACCCAAACAGGTTAACGCCCCCCATATGTTTTTCTTTCTGATCATTCTTATAACCGTAAAAGAAAACATGACAGAAATGACAATACTATACATAATGATTGGCAAAGCCATCACTTCATTATTTCCACCTATCTGATTTCCTAAATACCCACCAACGAATAGTAAAGGGAGTGTAACAATAAACAGCCATTTATAATTTCCCTTCACACTAGAAAAAAATAAAGCAATGATATACAATAAATGACTCACTAAAAAGCAGAATAAGGCAATCATCATAATGTCTTGGTCTTCATTGAACATCATATATAAATCGCCTAACCAAGCAAAGAAAAAACCAATCATCATACTTTTATAGATAATTGAATTTTCAGACTTTTCCTGCCAAGTAGTGGAAAAATAAATTGCAATAAAAGGTATGATAAAGGGTTTTGAATAAATAATAAGAATATCACTATCGATATAATTACCATATAGATTGAGTAATGAAATACTTATAAATAATAACCAAAATACATTTTTCTGTGATCTGTTTAATGGTTCTTTTACTGCTTTTGATGATTCTGACATTCTAAACTTTCTTTTCTATATCCTTTATTTCTGTAATCACTTATTCAACTGCTTTTAAAACTACGTCTGTAGATTACATATTGCATCGAACTAAAATAAAAAGACTTTGTATATTATCCTTAAAGAACAATATACAAAGTCAGTGTTAGATCTAAATTTTAACGATTATTATTCCCAAGGCTTCTTGTTTGCCTCTTCGTCACTCATTGCCTCCACTTTATCTCCATTGGAAAGTGTTTCCGAAACGACTCTAAAAGGACCTCTTACCACAACATCTCCTTCATAAATACCATCAACAATTTCGATATTTTCAAAATCACTAACTCCTGTTTTGACGATTCTTGCTTCTACTTTTTGAGATTCTTTATTGTAAACAAATACAACTTCTTCCAATTCATTATCTTTCGCATCTTTAGCGATTTTTACCTCTCCCTCCTCTTTCTCTTTTTCAGCATTAGCTTCTTCATTTTTTTCCAATTCAAACCTCTTTCTTGTGGTTACAGCTGTTAATGGAACAATCCAAATATCCTTTTTCGTTTGAGTAATAATATCAACACTTGCCGTCATCCCTGGTCTAAATGGCGATTCAGAGCTTTTGTTCTCTGCCAACAAATTTGAATATGAAGAAGGTAGTATTCTGATTTTCACCTCAAACTCAGTCACAACATCTGTACTTGTTGTTTCATTTGCTGAGTTGGCAATAGCTGTTACTATACCTTTAAATTTAAGATCTTGATAAGAGTAAGCATCAACATCAATAATAGCGGTATCACCTTCATGAATACGAATGATATCATTTTCGTTTACATCTACTCTAGTTTCCATTTCAGCAAGGTTTGCAATACGCATCAACTCCGTAGCTGACATTTGACGCGCACCTACAACCATTTCACCTTTTTCAACGGATAACTTGGAAACAACACCAGACATTGGTGCAAAAATCTTTGTCAACATCAAACTTTCTTTCGCATCATCTACCTGTGCTACTGCACTTTTCACGGTATATTCTGAAGCTCTTACACTTTCTTTTGCAGCTTTCAAGTTCGCTTGGGCAATTTCATAATCTGCTTTACTATTTTCATAGTCTTGATCAGAAATCACCTTATCTTTCCATAGGTTCTCATTTCTTTTAAAAGTCAATTCTGCTTGATGCAATCTTGCTTCATTTTGGGCTTCATCAGCTCTTGATCTCGCCAACTGTGCTTTTTGAGCGTTTAAGGATGCTCTTGCTTGATCTAAGGCCGACTGAAAGTTATCAGGTCTAATTTGTGCAAGTAATTGTTTGGTGTTTACGGAATCACCTTCTTGAACATACAGCTCTCTAATTTCGCCAGAAACCTCAGAAGAAAGGTTTACTTCATTGATCGGTTGTACCCTGCCTGAAGCAGATACTTTTTCGGTAATTTTTCCTTTTGTGGCTACCGCAAATTCAACTTTGGTAACAACTTCTTTATTTTTGTTGTAAAAATATCCTACTATTCCGATGATAATGACTGCTATTCCGAGGCCAATATAAATTTTAGTATTCGATTGTTTGCGCTTCTTAGCCATATTGCTCTAAAAGTTTTCGACAGATTTGTTAATTTTGATCTATTTGAATTTAAAAAAGTAAATTAATAGAATACTTTCAAAAGTACTACGTTATAATAGTATAACTTTTACCATTATGTCTATTTATCGTAGTTTATTTGATCTGATGCTCGGAAAATGGATTCGTTTTAACAATAAAGACTATCCTTCGGGTAAAATAATAAAAATAAATTCTGCTTGGATTGATTACTTAAATACCTATCAATTATCCATTACTATTGAACAAAGTACTAAAGAAACCTCCATTGTAAGAATTCCGTTAGAAAATGACTCTGAAGACTTTTATATCAAATTCTTAAGAGGTAGTCTTGGAACATTATTCGATTCTGACAGAGAACTTGAGGATAATTTAGTTTGCTAATCAGTTGGTTATTATTTTAGGATTAAAAACTTTCAATCACAAAAAAAGAGAAGCTTCATCACAAAGCTTCTCTTTTTTATTTGCTCAACAGTACAACTTCTCACGAAGTCTACTTTCTAATTACTTTCTTCACCACTCTTCCTTTTGAAGTGTTGATATCCACAAAGTAAATTCCTGCTGAGACTTCCGATAAATCTAAGGTCATTGCGAAATTAGAAATTCTCACTTGACCCGATAACACAACTCTACCCGTATTGTCTCTTAATTGATAAGTTACGTCGCCTACCAGACTATCTCCGAAAATACTTATTTCAGAAGATGTTGGGTTAGGGTAAACAGAAACTGAATTTGATAATTCATCATCTTCAATCGCTGTAGGTTCATCAGGCTCAATTGAATACGTTAATTCATCAATATTGGCCTTCACAGTGAAAGTACCTGTCTCAGGTACCTCAATGTCTCCTCCTTCACCTTTAGCGACTTTTAATTTACCATCACTTTCGTGTCCCCATTGTCCACCGTTCCAATCTTTTTGGTCAATGAACTTGAAGATCTGTCCTTTTGTAAGAGCGGCATCCTCTAAATAGAATCCTCCTTCTCCATCAGATAACATTTCAATGGCATTAGCTGGATTCCATTCAATACCTAAAACATCACCTACAATATATAATTTCTTATTATTTTCAACGAAGTCAACAAATACTGGTCCCTCTGAAGCATCAGAATTTGCATCGTCAAATTTCAATGATAATTCATAAGGTTTTGCTTCATCACCTAATTCAAAGAAATCTTTAGGAACGAAAGAAGCAACATACTTATCACCCTCTTTCACCATATTCATTGATTTCTCATTCGTGATATTTCCTGAACCGTACTCATCCAAAATTAATCCCGCTGTCATTGAAATTGTTGTACCAAATTCTTGATCGCTACGAGCTGGGTTAAAATACACCTTGATTTCATCTTCTTCAACGAAGCCATATGGAGTTACTTCCACCATTGGAACGAATCCAGTAACCAATCCATCTGCTGGGTATTCTACTGCTTTATTTACTAAAACAATAAATTCTGAAGGGTTTAAAGTGATTGCTCCACTACCTGCATACTCTTTACCATTTTCAAAATAGCTATACCAAGTGTCACCGTCAGCACTAAAGTCATAAGTGTGTTCCTCTAATGCTTGTAACGTGAAGTTACCAATGATTCTTACTTTTGCATCTGCTCCATTTAAAGCGATTGTTTTCACTTCATCAGATAGATTATAAGTATAATCCGCATCTGCTAGAGCACCTAAGTTTTCATCATGTCTTAGTTTCAATAAAGCGGCATAAGTATCATACAATTGTTGACGAATTGCATCATTTTCAGTATCGAATTCTGAGATCAAAGGTTTTCTTGCTGTTCTATTACCTCCATCAATTTCACCTTGATATTCTACTTGATTGATCGATACATTGTAACCTACTTCACCATATTGCCAGATCATTTTTGGACCAGGTACCATGAAGAAGAATGCAGCAGCTAATTTCTCTCTGTCAATACCATTTTGAAGCACTTTTAAGTCATATGTTTGGTATCTTGATCCATAGTTTTCTGAATCGAAAATCAAACGTTCCTCATCATGTGATTCCATATAAGACATCACACCGTGAATTGGCATTCCTCTTTCTCTTGGTGATTGCCAAGAAATATTTTTGTTTCCGCCTTTTACAATGTCTCTGAAGTCATGGTTAATGTTACCCCATAATGAAATACCTGCATTTGCCAATTCTACTTCCTCTTCATTATCAGAAAGGTGCTCAAACACTACATACGCATTAGCATTTCTAGCAAGAATCTCATCTTTCATTCTTGTTAGTAAGCGTATTCTATCAGTATCTTTTTTACTTCCCCAGAAGTCATCCTCTCCTTTAATGTTATTACTAAAGCCTTTTGTAAAGTCAAATCTGAAACCATCTACATGATAATATTTCATCCAGTGTGCATTTACACTATCCACTAATGCTTGAGTGTACTTGCTTTCATGATCGAAATCTGCACCCCATTGTAAGCCTTCATTTTCAAAGTTAGATTCTTCATTGAACCATGGGTTATCAGCAGAAGGATCACCAAACTCACCATCAGTATTGTACATTCTGATCATTGGAGATGAATGGAAAGAGTGATTCAATACCAAGTCAATAATCACCGCAATACCTCTACCGTGTGCTTCGTCAATGAATTCCATCAACTTTGTTTTTGGTCCATAATATTTATCAGGAGCAAAGTAGAAGTTAGGATTATAACCCCAAGAATCATTGCCTTCAAACTCGTTTACTGGCATTAGGTGAATTGTATTTGCACCTAAATCCTTGATGTAATCTAATTTTTGAATTGCCTCTTCATACGTATCATTTGCTACAAAATCTCTGATATGCAATTCATAAACTACTGCTTCTGCTAAAGGTGCAGCTGTAAAGTCAGTGTTCTTCCAATCATAAGTAGGTTGGTTGATTTGTAAAACTGACGCTCTTTTGTCTGTTTTACCTTCAGGGTAAGCAATTAGATTCGGATATCTTTCATAATCTTGATTGATGTATTTATCATCATAAGGATCTGATACTTTTTCAGTATATGGATCTGCAATTTTTACAGTACCATCAATTAAATATTGATAGATATATTCAGCATCAGGATCTAAGTCTGTAAATGTGTACCACCAGTAGTTCTCCTCCGCTTCTTCGTCTAACTTCATTGGGTAAGCCGACAAATCACTCCAGTCATTGAAACTACCAATTACATTCACAAAATTCTTCTTTTGGGCTGGGTCTTGTAAGACTAATGTCACTTCTGATCCATTATAGTTAGGACCTAACAAAGTAGCATATGCAGGTCTATCAGCTTTTTCTACTGTTTTACCTACTACAAAATTTAATGTTTGCGCGTCTGTTAATCCTCCTGAAGATGCAGAAATTTCAATTTTCAAATCTCCTGCCGGAGCACTTTGAATTGTATGTGTGATTGAAGTTCCCTCAACAGATGCTACTTCAGTGTCATTGACTTTGATAACCAATTGTGAAGTTGCAGGAGAAGTCGCTTCGATTTCAACTTTATCACCTTCAACGAATAAATCTGTTTCTAAAGGTTTTACTACAGTAACCGATACAGCAAGATCTTCAATTGGAATTGATAAATCATTTGTTTTAGCGCTACCGTCAATTGTTTTTACCAAACCACCCACAGACTTGATAGAAGTTGGGCTGTCTGCAGCACCTAAAATTTCAGCGATATTGTTATAAGTATTCTCTCCCATTGTTATAGGGAAAGTAAACGAGAATACGTTGTCTGATTCCTTTTTAAGTTTAGCACCATCGGAAGAGGCACCCCAAGTACCGTTGGTTGCAAAATCTCCAACACCGTCACTCCATGCCCAAAGGTATAGATCATCATTACCAGCCACAGGTGTTCCTGAGACATCTATTGTGATAACAACATTTTCAGTTAAAACAGTTGATTTCTCTGGATTAGTTGTGACTTGCGCATTGGCCCAAAAAGGAATAGCCATAAGCACATAAGCAAGCCAAGCAGCTTTTTGTAAAAGTCTTCTCATAATGTAGTTTAAAAAGATTTCATTTTCATATTCTATGTTAAAGGTATGAATAACACTAAATATTTTCAAACATATAAACAATTGATTTTGTGTTAATTATTCGAAAACGGTAGCGCAATCGGTTGCGTTATTTTATAAAAAAAGAGGTCACTTAAAAATAGTTAAGTAACCTCTGAAAATAAATTTTATGATTGGTGTTGTAAGATGAAAATAAATTTTGATTCAATCTATTTACTAGTCATTCCAATCCTTTATTTTTGTATTAATTCATACTTCCAATTTGGAGCATCTGAAAGATCTAACTTCACTGTATATTCACCAGCTGTAGATATTGGAATATCTCCACCTCCATATTTTAATGAATTTGGCCCTTGGTCACCTGTACCTAAGTTTAAGTCCCAAGAGTGATTCGCTCTAAATTTCAAGTTACCTGTTGTTAAAGTTACATCAACAGACCATGTATTTGTCGCTCTATCGTAAACCATATCAGTATCATTTTTATCATTAGGAGCATCACCTGGCCATCCATTAGGTGTTGCGTCCCCAACAATTCTCCAAATAGATGCCTCGGCAGTATAAGAACCATCTGTTTCACCTAATTTAGCAATCAAACGATATTGAACTTGATCTCCAACACTACTAGGTACTCTACAAGCATCTGGATCATCGTCATTCGGTCCATTTCCTTTTTTAGGAATTATTGCTACTGGGTTATTCGTAGGAAGAGCAGACCCATTCGGCAAGCCATATTGTGAATCCCAATTTCCACTTTCAGTTAAAATCTTGAAGTTACCAGTTACTGGGTTACCATCTGCATCAGTTTGCAATGGCATATAACCTTCATAAGTATTATCAAAATTCACCGAAGCGAGACTATAAGTATCAGAATTATTGGTCCAATTATTAAAATCACCTGGAACGTAAACTCTTGGGTAATTAATAACTGAAAGATATGGCGTCATCTTAAAATTAATCCCTTCAGAAATTAAGGTATCAATATTAGCCGTCACCGTAGTACTGATTCTCGAATAGATTGTATGTTCTGTATCTACTGCTAAGCCTAATGCTACAGCTGCATTATTGATATCCTTTGTAAGTACGCCAAGTTGTGTATCACCTGTTGTTCCAAGAGATTGAGTATTTGCAAAATCCTCTGTATCTGACAAAAGAATCTCATAATTTCTTGCCAAGTTTAATCCATTGTATTTTGCTGGAGACCACTCAAAAGTGGCCGCTACTGAATCTGCACCTCCGTTTGCGGTATCTAGTGCTATCGTTGTTCCGGTGGTTGGAGATAAAATCTCGGCAGAGACGTTATTTTCGGAACCTGAGATTCTTGGTTCTGTTGAATCTTCACTACAAGCATAAATTGCAGCAAAAAGACCAATCAACAAAATCCCTTTATATATTTTTTTCATTGTTTTCAATTTTAATCCTATCAATTGACTTAATAACCTGGGTTTTGTTTCAAATTAGGGTTCGCTCCAATATCAGAGAATGGCAAAGGATAAATTTTAAACTTATCATCTACATCCTGTCCATTGAGTGCACCACCTTTATAAGGCCAGTTATAACCTTTTGTGTACACCCCAAAACGAATTAAATCTGATCTTCTTTGAGCTTCCCATGCTAACTCTCTTGATCTTTCATCAAGAATAAAATCAAGGTCCAAATCACTATCAAGAATGTTAGCCGCTTTTGCTCTTGTTCTTAAATCATTGACCTTTTGAAGGGCCTCTGCACGTGTACCTCCAGTACCTCCACGAAGTACTGCCTCAGCATACATTAAATTAGCATCTCCTAGTCTGAATAAAGGGAAATTGATATCTGTATAAGGTGTAGAACCATTGCTTCTACCCGGAGTATATACCTCAGTAGCAGCATCTCTTTCTGCATAAGATGGAGAATATAACCACTCTGTAGTGCCCCCTCTTACAATATTGGTCCATTTCACATATTTATAACCTTCAGTACCCCATTCAAAAGGAATCGAAACGTCAATATCTAACTCCGTTCCGTCATCACCTGTTGTAATGAAGAAACCTTTTCTCGCATCATTAGTGTTAGGATCATTTGTAGTGAGATTTTCAAATTTATTTACAAATGTGGAGGGTGCGATATTACCTTGCCAACCACCATTTGTACCCACAAACTTACCAGAAACATCACCACCAGAAGCTACCGCTACCATATAAGTTGTACCTCCAAAAGTCTGAGCAACAATACCATCTTGATTAATACTAAAGATAATCTCGTTCGTACACTTGTAATTATCAGCTTTGAAAAGATCTGCAAAAACTGGTTCTAGAGAGTACCCTGCTCCAAACACTTTATTAAGGTAAGTAATTGCCTCAGTATATTTTGGTGTATTAATATAAACCTCTGCGTTTAAGTAGATTCTTGCTAATAGCATCCATGCAGCTGCTTTATCTGCTCTACCAATTTCACCTGCTTTGGCATCCAAAAGGATGTTTTCATTATCATCTGCAGTTTCACCAATTACAGCTTTACATTCCGCTTCGATGTAATCAAATAAGAATGTTCTGTCCTTTTGTTCTGGATTAAATGCACCTACAGGGTCTGCTTCAGTTGTGAAAGGCATATTCGCAAAAAGGTCCATTGCATAATAATAAGTTAAAGCTCTCAGGAATCGTGCTTCTGCTCTTTGCGTTTTTAAATTAGCATCATCGATTCCACTCGTTTGTCTTAAAAACTCATTTGCATAACCCACTTGAAGGTTAATACGGTCATACATGTTTCTTACGGCCTCATTGTTGGCGGTATAAGAAAGTGTATTCATTTCATTTACCTCAACATCACCCCAAAAACAGACTACTTCATCCGTTGGTAATTCTTGAAGTACAAAGAGTCTTCTCAAGAACGAAGCTTTACCAGCATCATTTACAACAATATCAGAAGAACCTGGCCCTTCTTGACCTGTTAGGGTAAAACCACTGTATATTTTAGCCAACATTCCGGGTGCATTTTCCGGAGTCACTTGTGAGATTTCGTTTGGATCAATTGGCTTAGTATCCAAATCATTTACACAAGAAGCAAAAACGGCAATTGAACACGTCAACGCTAGGTATTTTGCAACTCTATTTATATTCTTTATCATTTTCTTTCAATTTTTTTAGAATCCAACATTAACACCTAAAAGGAATGTTCTTGCACGAGGATAAATGTTATTATCTACACCTTCTGGTATCTCTGGGTCAAGTCCTTTATAGTTTGTGATTACAAATACGTTATTCACTGTTGTATAAACTCTTAGGTTGATTTTACCATCTGCAAGATTATTGAAATTGTAACCTAACATGATGTTATCCAATCTAAAGAATGTTGCTTTCTGAACGTAGTAGCTTGATAATGGTAAGTTGTTATCATCACCAGTAAATTGAGTATCAAAATATGAAGTTGTTCTATTCGTCAAAACACTAAACTCATATAGGTTTCTTAATGCTCCATTTGCCGATTCAACATCATTGTAAACATAGTTTCCAATATTTGCTCTACCAGCCATTGAGAAATCCCAATTACCGTATGATACCTTAGTATTAAGACCTAAAATGAAGTCTGGCGCCACATACTTATTACTAATTCTATCTTCATTAGTGATTTGACCGTCTTCATTGTGATCTACATAAACTCCTTCAAGTGGCTTTCCATTTGAATCATAAACCTGTTCAAACACTAAGAAAGAGTTTGTTGGATTACCTACTCTCTGATACAGAACTTTTGAACCTGTACCTCTTGAAGGACCAGGACCTGTTGGTACACCTAAGAAGCCTTCTTGTTCGCCATTCGTTAACTTCGTGATTTCATTTCTGTTATATGTGAAGTTAAATCCAAAGTCCCAATGTAGTTTTGAGTTAGAAATAATCTTAGCATTCATACTTAACTCAATACCTTGGTTTGTTAAGTCACCAATATTGGTTGTTAACTCGTTATTCAAGTTAGATTGACCTGGAACAGGAATAGTGTTTAAGAGATCAAATGATTGTCTGTAGTAATACTCTAATGTACCAGTGATTCTATCATCCATAAATCCGAAATCTGCTGCAATGTTATAAGTTGCTGTTGATTCCCACTTGATTCTACTGTCGTAAGCTTGAGGTGCAATCGTTTGGTAACTTGTAAGGTTACCTTGTGCGTCATATACAGGATACTGCACTACATCTTGCCCAAAGGTATATCTAGGTTGTGAAATATAGTCTGAACCTACATCTTGCTGACCTGTTACACCATAACCTAATCTTAGTTTTAAAGTACTTACGGCATCAGAAGTTTCTAAGAAACTCTCTTTCTTCATGTTCCATGCAAATGCAAGTGCCGGGAATACCCCCCAACGTGTATCAGGTGAGAACCTTGAAGTACCATCATATCTTAATGTCACTGTCAATAGATATTTCTGTAAATAAGAAACATTGGCACGACCAAAGAAAGAAACTAGATAACGTTCTGTTGCGAAAGCTTTATCAACGTCAATACGAGAACCTGAAACGTTGGCTGAATAATCATAACCACTACTCTTGAAGTACTGCCATGAATAACCAAGCATTGCATCTATATTAAAGTCTCCTACTTCCTTGTTGTACTGGAGATAAAAATCTAAGAGTCTATTATCTCTCGTTTGATTGTAAGTACTCCTCTTACCACCATCACCTGCGGCATAATCTCCTGCAAAGTTTGTAGGTGTATTATTATGACCATCACTATAAGAGTAGTCATACCCTACGTTCAAGTTGGCTTTTAATTCCGGTAAGAAGTGGAATTTATAATCCAATTGGATATTACCAATCGATCTATTCACCTTACCTCTATTATCAACTTGTTCCAAAAGTGCTACAGGGTTTCGAGTAGCATTTACTTCTGGATTACCGTCTGGTGCTGTCCAAGTATAGTAGCCGCCAAACTTCTCGTTTCCATCTCTTACAGGTTTTGTAGGATCGAAACTCACTGCGTTACCCAATGCACCACCTGCATCTGCAAATCTTGAATTGGAAATATTTCCTTTCAAATTCAAACTCACTGCTAAATGATCATCAAAAAACTTTGGATTCACTGAAATTGCTCCAGAGAATCTTTCCATGTTTGATGTTTTTACGATACCGTTTTGGTTGGTATAACCTATTGATACCCTATACGGGACATCCTTAATAGCACCTCCTACGGATACACTATGGTCTGTAGAAACGGCTGGTGCTAATACTTCATTTTGCCAATCCGTATCATCAGTACCTAATCTTGATACGGCTTCACTTCCTTCACCATATACTTGTGTTACCAAATCTCTAAATTGACTAGCCGACATCACATCGATTGTTTTTGGTGCAGTCGCTACAGATACATTACCTGCATAATCAATTTTCATTTGACCAGAAGAACCTTTTTTGGTTGTGATAATTATGACACCATTTGAGGCTCTTGAACCATAGATTGCTGTTGCAGAAGCATCTTTCAGTACCGTGAATGTCTCAATATCATTTGGGTTAATTGATGATAAAGGATTGGCTTGCCCTCTTACCTCTCCATTATCTACGGGTACTCCGTCAATTACAATCAAAGGATCATTGGATGCCGAAAGTGAAGATCCACCACGAATTCTAATCGTAGCACCAGCACCAGGTTCACCTGAATTAGTGGAGATATTTACACCTGCCACTTTACCTTGTAGTTGTTCTTGAGGTGAAGTAATCGCTCCCTGGTTAAAGTCGGAAGCATTTACAGCGGCCACTGAACCAGTAGCATCTTCTTTCTTCACACTACCATAACCAATGACAACCACTTCATCAAGTTGTTCAGCGTCCACTTCCAATGCAAAGTCGATAATGGATTGATTACCCACACTGACTTCTTGTGTCTTGTAGCCGATGTAACTTACTACTAAGGTAGTTTCTCCTTCAGAGAGCGTAATTTTATACTCTCCGTCAAAGTTAGTTGTCCCCCCTTTTGTAGTACCTTTTACTAATACAGCTACTCCCGGTAGTGGGTCACCATTTTCATCTACTACCTTACCACTTAATGTTCTCTCTTGGGCAAAAGTTACAATAGAGAACATAACAAGTAGCAACGTTGTAGCATAACGCCATGTAGAATTAATGCTCATTTTCATACTTATACAGTTAGACAAATAGACAAGTACTTTTCAATTCAATAATTCTTCTAAAGGTTAATAAAATAAGGCTTTGTTCCATTTGTAACTCTTATTGAGAAATAGTCTTCAGAACAATTATATCTTAGAAAAGTACAATTAGCAAATATTGTTTTACACATTATTGCCTACGCAAAATAGTCACTTAATTATTTAAGACAAAATGATATTTTTTTAGTTTATTTAAATTTCACCAAAAAAAATACACGTCAATAACACTAAACACGAAACAAATTGTAACAATTTTAAAAAATTTATATTCTGATTTACAGACTTATAATGAAATTAAATTTCAAAAAACTTCTAATAGTTAAAAAAATGAATATTTTAATACAATTTTAACATTTAACTTCTCTTTGGGTTTTAGTTCAAAAAATAGAAAAACATTACATTGCCCATAACATAAAACAATAAAATCGTTTTTATCAAAAAAACACAAATTACACACAATATTCAATTTCAATCGGTTGCGCTAATTTTTTCTTTTTTTTTGTTAAGAATAGGTCATTTCATAGTTATTCTATATATTTTCAAAAAACAGTACAATTTTGAACGAAATTCAACTATAAAATAGAAGTATGAGAAAAGGGCAATACACGATGCAAGACATCGCCAATGAACTTGGCATTTCTAAATCTACTGTCTCCAGAGCTCTAAAAAATCACCCAGATATCAGTCAAGATACTAAAGACGCTGTTCACAAACTTGCCAAAGAAAAAGATTACCAACCTAACTCTCTGGCTTTGAGTTTAAGACACAATAAATCTTTTGTGTTAGGTATAATAGTTCCAGAAATAGTACACGACTTTTTTGCGAATGTAATCTCTGGAGTTCAGAAGGTAGCCTATAACGAAGGGTACAATGTTATGATCTGTATTTCTAATGAATCTACCGAACAAGAAATTGTAGATACAAAAGCAATGTTCTCTAGCAGAGTCGACGGACTACTTATTTCAAGAACCAAAGAATCTAACGATTTATCGCATTTAAAAAGCATTGTCAACAAAGGTGTTCCTTTAGTAATGTTTGACCGAGTATCTGAAGAACTCAACGTAAGTAAGGTGATTACTGATGACTTCCAAGGTGCTTACATGGCAACGGAACATTTGATAAAGCAGGGCTGTAAAAATATTATTCACTTAAGTGGGCCTGATAATCTTGCTATTGGCAGAAATCGTAAAAATGGTTATTTGGCTGCTTTGAAGGATTATAATATCGAGGTAGATGAAAATATGATCATTCCTTGTCCAAAAGGTGACTTAGATGAGGGTAAGACAACGATGTACGACATCATAGACCAAAAGATTGAATTTGACGCCGTATTCGCAAATAATGATGTAACGGCAATTGGGGCTATGAACGCAGCCAAAGAAAAAGGGCTTTCAATTCCTAACGATGTTTCTGTGATTGGTTTTGGTGATTGGCGTTTATCTCAGTTGTTAGACCCACCTTTATCTTCTATTGAGCAATCGGGGGTAGATATTGGAGTAACAGCTGCCAAATTACTATTAGAGCAAATTCGTGCAGAAGAGAAAGATGAAGACTTCACACCAAGAACAGAAGTGGTAGAAAGCCATCTTATTAAAAGAGGGTCAAGTATTCATAGTTAGAAAGGTTACAAAAACTGTAATTGCTTCTTAAAACATATTTATAGGGTGTTTGAATTTCCTTTTAGAAGGCCGTTTTAATTTCAAACATGCTCTTATCACTGTATTATTAAAAACGAGTTGTCAAAAAACAGCTCGTTTTTTGCTTATTGCTTTTTAGAATTTTTATTTTACTATTGAATTAAGTTGAAATGAAGAAAATAGATTTTGATTCATTCAACCTTTCATATCGAATTTCTCTACTTTTTAAATAGAATTTTACTCTTTTATCACACCACTCTAATGAGAAAAGTACTCCTCCATATATTATTATTAGTAAGTTCTCTAGCTAATGCCCAACAATATAATATTACCAAGTTTACTATTAATAATGGTCTTGTTCAAAACAACTGCGTTGCCTTACAGCAAGGAAAATATGGCAGTATTGTGATTGGCACAATAGAAGGAGGAATTAACATCAATAATAGTCAATCATTTTACACCATTGATGCTAAGCAAGGTCTATCCAACAATTTCGTTTTTGATTTTGCAAGCGATGAACATAATAATATTTGGGTAGCAACGGCTAATGGTGTCAATTTACTTTCCGATAGAAAGGTATTTAATTATCTCATCAATGATAGCATTCCTTTTGGGGTAAGAAATATTGATTATGACATTAAAAATAAAACGGTTTGGGGGATTACAACCTCTTTTTCATTGTTTAAGCTTAATGCAAAATTCAACAAAAAATCTTTTCACTATCCACTGAGGAAAAACACGAAGTATTCTTGTATCTCTACCGATGATGATGGTAATATGTGGGTAGGTACAATTAAGGAAGGGATCTTAATCGTCAAAAACGATTCTGTTCAACGCCATATCAGGCTTCCTGGTAATATAAAAGCAATTCAACATCTGTCGAATGAAAAAGTAGCAATTGGCACCGACAATGGTGTATGGATATTACATAAAAATCAACAGGAATCACCCATCAGAATTCTAAATAGAAAAAAGATTCTTTCTCTTTTTGAAAGTAAAGACGGAACACTATGGGTAGGAACAAGGAATAATGGTGCTTTCGCTTTCAAAGACGAACAACAAATCCATCATCTTAATTACGAGAACGGATTAGACAGGCATATTAATAATATATGCGAAGATGAAGAACAAGGTCTATGGTTTGCTACTCCCAATGGATTGTTTCGCTTGAACAATAATATTTATACCTTTTTTGGAGAAGGAGTTCAAATTAATGGTAAAGTACTTGATACTTACCAAGCAAAAGACAACACCCTTTTTGTAGGCACGGAAGAAGATATCATTATATTAAAAGAGGAAAAATTCAGTACAAAAATCCCACTACCAGTATCCGTTCGATATTTAAATATGACCGAAAATCTTCAAGATCATTTGATTATTGGTACTGACAAGGGTGTTTTTAGATACGCAGACACTCAATGGATAAAATTAACAGATCCTTCGCATGAAGAGTTTTTAAATAGCCCTACTTCTTTTTTCAAGAAAAAAGGAAAGCTTTACGCCGTGTTGATCAATCATATTTTTGAGGTTACTGATACTTCATTAGACTATGTAAAAGACTATTCAAAAGACCTGAGAAGTTCTAGAGTATCCAAAATTGCCATTTCACCAAAGGACTCAACATTATGGTTAGGCACTAGAGGACGAGGTTTGATTCATATTGATAATAATTTTGAGATCATCAACACTTTCCAACCTAACAATAAATCTCTCCCTTCTAATTACGTCAACGATTTGGTATTTGATCAACTTAATAACTTATGGATTGGTACCACAGGTAGTGGACTTTGTAAATTACATGAAGGAGCAGATATGGCTATTTCTTTTCAAGATGAAAAGCTTTCATCTACCAATATCTATTCGGTAGAAGTAGATAAGAAAGGAAATATATGGGCCGGTAGTAACAATGGCATCAATCATTTGGTCGGCTTGAACAATGACATAGTCAAGGTAGAAAAATATGGCACTGCCGAAGGTTTCAATTCATTGTCTTATACTAAAAGTAGCGCCTCTAAAGATAAATATGGCAACTTATGGTTTGGAACCGATAATGGTGTTGTGAAAATCAACCCTACCAAAAGCGTATATAGTATGGTCCCTCCAGTGATTGTATTTGAGGACCTGCAAATGTTTTCTGAAGATTTTCCTTGGGAAGATTACAGCGAAGGCATCGACAAAAAATCACACTTACCTATTAACTTACAGCTACCAAGTAATTACAATCATATTACAATCAATTTTGTTGGGATTTCCATGAATGTCCCATCTAAAATTAGATACAAATGGAAGCTTATTGGGTACGAAGAATATTACCATCCTTTGTCAGAAAATAGCCAAGCCATTTATTCAAACCTTCCTCCTGGCGATTATATTTTCAGCCTTCAAGCTGTCAATGCAAGAGGAATAGCCTCCCCTATCAATGAAGAATTTCAGTTTACCATTGAGAAGAAGTTTTTCCAGAAGAGAAGCGTAAGAGCCATCATCACATTACTGATTATTATTTTCATCTTCTATCTTTTCTATTCTTCATTAAGAAAGGAAAGAATCAAGAAAGAAACCTTACAGCAAAAAGTAGATGAACGAACACAGGAATTTAGAAATGAGAGAGAGAAAGTAGAAAAGGCAAAAGATGAAATTGAAAAGAAAAGTAATCAGCTAAAAGAAATCAATGACAGAATGCAAGGGAGTATTAAATATGCGGCCAATATTCAAGATGCGATCATTAGCTGTGATGGTACTTTCCCGAAGTTATTCCCCAAATCCTTTAACCTAAGCATTACTAAAAGTGAGGTAACAGGTGATTTTATTTGGATCAGAGAAAACGAAAAATACATCTTTTTACTACTTATCGACTGTACTAACCATGGTGTTCCAGCTGCTTTTATATCTATTGTTGGAAATCAGTTACTTGATGAATTAGTGAGAGATAACCCTAATATCAGAAGTGCCGATTTATTAACCAAATTGGATCAAAACCTCAAAATTGCATTAAAAATCCATGAAAATAACGAAATAAGTGACGGTATGGATGTGGCAGTATGTAGATTTGAGAAAGGAACAAGAAACTTGAATTTTGCTGGAGCACGAAGACCGTTAATAATTGTTGAAAATGGTGAGCTAAAGACAATCAAAAGTAATTTCTGCAGTATTGGTATTATCTTTAATGATGTTGAACCGGCTTTTGATAACTTTGACTTTGAATTGAGTGAAGATGCTATTCTTTATTTATTTTCAGATGGCTTTTCGAGTCAATTTAATGCTCAAGGTGAAAAATTTAAAAAAGTACAGTTCAAAAATTTACTTTTTAAGTTATCTTCGCTTCCGTTTACAGAACAATGTAATACACTTCATTCAACCTTCCATAAATGGAAAGAAGGCACAGAGCAGGGGGATGATATGATGGTTGTTGGATTCAAATATGAAACAAATTATGCTGAAAGCACAAGGGATCACAAAATCATACGGGAAACTGAACGTATTGAAAGAAATTGATCTAGAGATAAAACAAAACGAAATAGTATCTATTATGGGTGCTTCGGGAGCAGGAAAGAGTACTTTACTCCAAATATTAGGTACTTTGGACTCTCCTAATACGGGTAAGGTATGGATCAATAATACAGAAGTTACTTCGTTACACGGTGACGATTTGGCCAAATTCAGGAATGATAAAATTGGGTTTGTATTTCAATTTCACAACCTTTTACCTGAATTTACTGCATTAGAGAATGTTTGTATGCCTGCACTAATTGCCGGTAAAAAAATGAGTGATATTGAGGAAAAGGGCCGAAAACTCATGAACCAATTGAATATTGGTGAACGATGTGATCACAAACCCACTGAAATGTCAGGTGGAGAACAACAAAGGTGTGCAATTGCCAGAGCTTTAATCAACGATCCTCTTATCATTTTTGCCGACGAACCTAGTGGTAATTTAGATTCAAATAATGCTGAAGAACTCCATAAATTATTTATTGAGTTAAGGGATAAAATGAATCAAACTTTTGTCATTGTTACGCATAATCATCAATTAGCAAAAATGGCAGATCGACAATTATGGATAAGTGACGGCACCATGAATTTGGATAGTTCCACTCTTTAACGCTGTAAATGAGCACTGATGATAAAGCAAATAATAACCCAGAGGACGAAAAGGAAGTAAAGAAAAAAGTCCGTACAAAAAGAAGTCTAGCAAGGCGGCTAACCAATCTTTTTGTCATTTTTTCGATTGCTTTTGTAACGTTGTTTCTCAGCCTTATTATCAGTCTTCATATCATCTTACAATATTACCCTGATGAGTTTATCGGAGGAGCCATCAAAGAAAGTGTTACAAGGGGAACTCAGAAAAAGTATTCGCTGGATTATGATAAAATCCACGTAAAACTTATTTCAGGATGGTCAATACATGACTTTCTTTCAAGTGGTTCCATTACATTAATCAATCCTGAATTTACTCCCGACAGTGCATATATTGCCTTCAATGACAGCGTTCCATTAGGTCAAAAGAAAAATCTAGTTAAGGTCAAACTCAATAAATTTGAATTACAAAACTTCTCTATTCTAAGAGCCGTTTTTCAAAAGGAAATATACATTGGTAATGTCCTTCTTGATTCTGCCGATATAGAAATACACAAATATAAAATTGAAGGACAAAGGAAAAAGGAAGCTTTTGCGAATAAAACGCTCACTGAAACCCTAAATAGTTTATTTTACCAAAATAAAGAAAACCTCAAACGCTATAGGATTGGTAATGTGATGACCATTAATTCTTCCTTGAATTATTTTGATCACACTCAAAAAATCAAGCAACAAATCGCTTTAGATGAAATCTCAATCACACTAAAAGATATTTACTTAGACTCTCTTACGCTTGAGCAAAAAATGTTACCTCTTCATGTGGGTGATTTAGAGTTTAACACTAGAAATATAAAACTTGAATTAAAAGATTCTCCTTTTGGTATCAGTTTGGGAAAAATTGACTTCTCCACTATTGATAGTTCTTTATTGGTTTTCAACACATCATTGTACAGAATTAATGAAGGCATAGACAAAAAAATACCTATTAATAATGCGACTATTCCACTGCTTTCTTTGGAAGGTTTGGACATACGCCGTTTCCTTTTTGACAGCAGTCTATACATCAAAGAATTATCAATTGTAAAACCACAAGTAGAATTAACACTTCACTCCTCTGGAGCGAAGGGGAAGAAAGGCAAAACACCTGAACTCCCTAAATTTCTGAAAGAAATCAGCATTCAAAAATTTCATCTTGAAAGTGCTAAAATCCCTTTCGAAACGAATAAATTAGGAAAAAGGCAAGTCAATGACATCTCCATTAATATTGATGAAATAGCGATTAATGATGAGATCTTAAAAGAGAAAATACCGGTTGGCTATCAAAACTTTGATGTAAAACTGAAATACCAAAGATGGGATTTTGATAATAAGCACTATGCTAAGGTAGGAGGACTATATTATCACTCAAAGTGGCAAAAGCTCTATTTATATTCCCCTGCCTACAAACCTATTGGCAATGTACCGGATTCTACTTCTCAAACGTACATTAGTGCTCAGGCTAAGAAAATCACTTTAAACAGAGTCGACTATAATTTCTTCCTTCAAAATCCATTAGACTCGCTTTTCGCTTACAATCATTTATTGATTGACGATCTAAAAACAGAGGTTTGGCTTCCCACTCATCCTATTGAAAAGGTGAATAAGGAGAATAAAAAGAAAAAAAATATTTCAATTGCCTTAAACTCCACGCTTTTGAAAGATGGAGAACTAACCATCAACATTCCAAAAGAAAAGAAATACAAAGATCAGCTGACCATTCAAGATATCGAACTTGATGTTGATTCTTTACACCTTCCATTACTTCAACCCAAGTATTTTAAAATCCATAAAGCTAATGTCGATTTTAAATATATCAGTTTACCTCAGATCAATAACTATGATTTTCTGATTGAGGAAATGGCGTTTACCACCAATGATAGTTCATTGGCTATTGCCGGCTTAAATATATCAACAGAAGATTCCACGGCATCTAACTTGAATATTGAAAGCTATGTCCAAGGCGTTCATTTTAGTCATATCACCTGGCGAAAGTATTTATTTTCTGACTCTTTGATCATTGATGACATCTTTGTAGATATACCAAGTTCTGATATTGAGATTCCACTTAAGAAAGCTATTGCATCAACAAAAAACATCACAAAGGACAGTCTTAATAAAATTACACCCAAAAAAGCTGCCCCATTCAAATACCTTATGGTGAATGACTTTCACTTAAGAAAAGGACCTTTAACTATTACAAAAGAAGATACAGGGATTTTAGGTAGAAGCGAAAGTATGGGCGTCGACATTGTCGGCTTTACTTTAGAAGATAAAAAATTTGATTGGGAAGACATCAACTTTGTGGTAGAAGATATTTACGTTCCCATCCGATCTATTAACCACAAATCCTCTATAGATAAGATAAGCCTCAACGTCGAAAAGCAAACTTTAAAAATTAAAGGAACAGCACTCACTCCTATCGATCAAGACAATCAGATGTTTATTAAGGCATTGACAGGAATCGACAACATCAATATAGATGGGCTTGACCTTCGAATGCTAAAAGATATTCAACAACTCAATGCTGATCAGATCGGTATTGATGGTGTAAGAGGAGTAATAGCGATTGATGAAAGATGGAAACCTGAAAGTGATACCACTGCTACAAAATCAGAAAATCAGAAGGAGTTTCTTAAATATTTAGGAATTGAAAATATAAACCTCAGGCTTGATGATTTTGCACTTTTGCATACAGATCAAAAAGGGCAAGAAAGCTATCTTACATTTTTTGGTGGAGAACTCGATGTACACGAGTTGCGTTCTAAAGCATCTGCACAAAAAAACATCGGAGACATAAGGCCAAAAAATATTTTTCTAAAAATGAAAGGTTTACAATATGAAAGGGATATTTCTCCTTATGTCATTTCATCCAGTGAACTTGTGATCGACTCAGGTGGTGATTCTATCCTTATTTCTGAAGCGAATATCCTCCCAAAAATGGGCTCTAAGTCTGTAGGTATCATTGATTCACTTTTCTTACTGCAAGTAGAAGAACTTCAGATAAAAGGAGCAGGTTTAAAATCATTCGCTTATGACAAAAAAATAGATATTGATACGATTTATACTAAAAAAATTAGCTATCTAAATCCTGCAAAAACCAAAAAAGTCAAAAAAACAGGAACTTTTGCTGAGAAAAACTTCCCCAAAGAAAAGGTCGTTGCACTTTTAGACAATTTTGAAAGTATAGCCATCGATTATATACAGGTTGATAGCAGTTCTGTTTCATTTAGAAGTCCCTCAAAAGACAATAATAGAAAAAACATCTCCCGTCTGATGAGAAGAAAAAGGACGGAAACCCCGCTAAATAGTACTGAATTAAGCCCTAAGGAATTAAATAAATACAGCAAAAAGACCAATCGAATTAGTAATAACAAACGTTATTCAAAGGAAAAGAAAAAACTATTGATTGATAATATTCTTGCTGAAACGAAGGGCAATCCAATCGATGTCTACACCCTTGCCCCTACGGAGGATTCACTGGAACGTCTTGAACATCAGAAATCATTTCAGAGTGTTTATAATGAAAACAGTATAAAAGACATTAACCTAAAAATTGAAGGGGTTTACATCAACCAAGAAACAATACAATCAGAAAGAGATTATATCAAACTAGGACGAATTAATTTAAACCTTGGTAAAAACATTTTCAACCTCAACAATGGAATGTATGCCATTGGATTTGATTCTCTCCACTTCAATAATCATTATGAAGATGTTTATCTCAAAAACTTTGCTTTAGTTCCTAGATACTCTAAAAAGTTATTTGGTATCGTCAATGAATATCAAACCGATAGAATTGAAATTGGTATTGATGACTTATTATTAAGGGGCTTTCACTTTAAAAACTATTTATTTACTGATCATATACATTTAAACGGTGTTGAAATTGACCGTTTGAATCTGTCAGCTTATAGAGATAAGACTGTACCTGTTGACCCTAACAAAAAGAATCCAAAAATGATCCACACCATTTTTGAAGAAACTCCTTTAGCATTTAGGCTCGACACCATTACCATTACAGACAGTCATATTAATTATGAAGAGTATAAAGGAAATATAAGAGCAAAGTCGGAAGATCAAGAACTAGAAGGTAAATCTGGACAATTCCAGTTAAATGATTTTACAGGACAAATTTTCAACATTACGAATGACACAGCTAAACTAGCGGATGACCCATACATGGAAATGTATGTCAAAGGTATTTTGATGGAAGAAGGTGGTGAATTAAAGATGTATTTTAGAATCCCTCCATTAGACAGTCTTGGCACCTATTATTATGAAGGAGAAGTAGGTAAAATGGACTTGATTAAACTGAATCCGCTTGTTGAAAGATTAGAGCTCGTAAAAATAAAAGATGGCAACCTGAAGAGAATGTATTTTAAGGTATTAGCTGACGATAGTGTGGCCATGGGAAATATGCAATTCAGGTATAAAAACTTGGAAGTGGATGTTTTGAAAGATAAGGCTAAGAAAACAGGTGAGCTCAAAAGAAGGGCCTTTTTAAGTTCGGTTGCAAATCTTTTAATAAGAGAAGAAAACCCTCGTTTCCCTTCCATGAAGCAAGGGCATATTTATTATGAAAGAGATACTACAAAGTTTATCTTTAACTTCTGGGTAAAAACAGTCTTAACCGGAGTAGCAAGTACTCTATCACCACTAATGGAGCCCGAAATCCCTAAAAAGGATAAGGCTACTAAAATGGAAATTAGGTATATTGAAAAAAATACTAAACGTAAAAATAGATTAAAAGGACCCCTCAAAAAGGTCTATTAGATTACAGTAAAAATGAAAAAGTACCTCTACATCAGCATTGGAGTAATTGGATTTATATTTTTGATGTGGCTTTTCCCGAAAGTCAATAGAAGAACAATTACAGCTACAGTAAATAAGACAGAAAGAATAAGAGGCTCTGTCAAAAATGGAGATCAAAAGCTAGATAAATACCTTATCTACACACTGGATAAAAACGAAAAACCTCACACTTTTGAAAATACAGATACGTGGATTTGGTTTAAATTCAACTCTTCTGATGTTTATGCTAAAATCCAAGATGGAGAAACATATGACTTCAGCATAGTAGGATTTAGAATTCCATTTCTCTCTATGTATCCTAATGTTATTAGTGTTGAAAAAGTAAAACAATAACCAAACTTAAGTTTTTTAATCATGAAATTTCTAAGTATTAATTTCCTAGTTTCAATCTTTCTAATCGCAGGAATTATCTCTTGTGGTACAACTTCAGAAAAAAAAGAAGATCACACTCATAAACATGAAGAAGGTACAGGGCATAGCCACGGCGATGACCACGAACACCATCACGGACACAGTCACAAATCTGAAAGCATGATGTTAAGCGATGGTAGCTACAAAGTAGATACTGAGAAAAGTTTCATCAAATGGACAGGTAAAAAGATTACTGGAAGTTCTCACTACGGTAAATTAAAGCTGGCTTCTGGTACTGTAGCTGTAAGCGAAAATCAAATTTCAACAAATAGCGAATTCAATATTGACATGACTACCATTAGTGTTGATGATATTCCTGCTGATGACAAGTTGAACAAAAAATTAAAAGGACATTTGGAGAATAATGATTTCTTCAATGTGACTGAGTTCCCTGCTGCAACATTTAAAATCAATAAAATTGCAAAAGGTGAAAAAGAAGGAATGATTGACGTGACGGGTGACCTTACCATCAAAGGTATCACTAACAGCGTATCTTTCCCTGCTCATATCATGAACCACGACGGTACAATCCATGCTATGGCTGACATTTCTTTTGATAGAACGAAATATGATATTAAATATAAATCTAGTTCTTTTTTCAGTGATTTAGGTGATAAAGCCATCAACGATAAAATCGAATTAGAATTGCATTTATATGCTCAGAAATAAAAAATCTCACCCTTCTAAACTATTTTTTAAAAACGGCTAAAATATATCGAATTTTCATTATTTCAACCTGACTGTATCAATATTGCAAAATAGGCTATAATTAAATTGTATATACCTAAGTATCAAGACTTGAACGTAAAATACAAAAATTCCATAGAGTTCTAATTTTTACATTTTTTCTTGGTTAATTAATATTTATTTTGTTATTTAGTAAATGAAAACAGCAATAAGAAATAGTTTTTGGG
>NZ_JTAM01000066.1 GCF_000812565.1 Flammeovirga sp. OC4
GCAGTCCGTTTTGATGGGGTAACTATAATCATGTAAAACCACGGCCTCAGCCTTTTTATCTTTAGACTGATAGTTGTAATCCGCGTCTGTTACTTTTCCGTACTCACGTGATAACTTTTGAGTATAACCTAGGGTTGAAAAAATTAGGATACACTTTAGGATGAATAGATATTTCATTATTTAAGATTGTTGTTTTATAATAATTGAAGTTTTTCGGCTTCGTGAATGAATTGCTTTATAGAAGTCATAAAACGTTGGATAGTCTTCCAAACTTATTTGATTAGGTTTGATATAGATGCTTCGATCCAAACAGACTTTACCTTCTTTGATATAGTAATGGTCTTTGTATTCTCCATATTCCGATTTTAATTCAAAATCTTTAGGGAGTTCTACTTTCACCTGATCTATTTTGTCAATCGAAAATTCAAAGTGTTCTTTTTTATGAATCACTAAATTGACCCAATAAGGATGTTCTCTTTCCGAAGGTTTTTCTATTTCAGTATTGATAATTCTTGGTAGAGTGATCACCCTAAAACTCGCTATTTTCTTTTCTAACCTTTTACACTCACCCTGAAAACTGCCTGAAATAAAAGTTGAATTTCTGTCTTCTTTTACAATTTGCATACTATCCATCACTCCAATTGCAAAAGGTAATAGATGACTTCTAAAGACCTTTTCTTGTTTCTTATCAGAGGAGTTTTTATAACTGTTCAATGCCTCAAATAACTGCCCCCCAGTGGAAGTGAAATCAACTTTTACCTTTCTTATTTCATTCTCATCTGCTAGAGAAAAAGTATAGGCTATACTATCAACTGTATTTTCTTTGTTTAAGGCGGGCAAATCAACCAGTCTACTTTTGCCTTGCTCTACCCACAATGCCTTTCTATTTTGAGTAAAACTGCCTAAATAATTAAAAGGATGAACTTTAGATGTATTTTCTAAAAATATAGTATCGGTATCTACGACAACACCTAAAATCACATGATTAAACTGCTGAGAAGGAAATTCTGTATCTATTGATTTGATCTGTTTTCCTGCATACACATCTACCATAAAGGAAGGAATTCCAATCTCACTCAACATCGATTGCATATAATTTGTCAACGCTTTACAATCTCCATATTTATTTTCGCAAACATAACTTGCAGGATGAGATTTTAAACCTCCAATCCCCAATGAGACATTGATGTAGCGTGTATTATCTTGAAGGTAATTGTAAAGCACTTTTACCTTTTCACGAGGGTTTGTCAGCGTATCCGTAAGTGCATGTATTTTCACCTTTTCTTGTTCGGTCAAGTCATCCAAACCTGCATTAAGAATTCGAATCCACTCCCCAAACTCAGTCCAACTATTTACTTTATGATCCACACCATATGAAATCGTTTCTGGTAAAATTTCAACTACGGGAAATATATTTCTTATATGTGGGCTATTCCGCTCCGGATTGTATTCCAAATTTTCTTTGACAGACCATTTTTGAATGTTGTACGCTTCATCATTAAATTCTTCATATTCAAAACATGCATCTTCTTTAATTCTCACGGGGAAATCTTTAGGATATTTCACCGTCAAACTTGCCTTCAAAGTCGGAATATGTGCATATACCTTTGGATACCACCCTGCGAGGTAAAGCATCTCTTTGGAAGTAATGGTATATGAAAAATGAAGAACATGAGGATATTGATTGGTTTTTAAAGAGGCATACATTTTATAGGTATCATCATGAAAGGCTCCATCGCTCACCGCGTTTTTTTTCTGAAAATCTTTTTTCTTCAGTGTTCTTATTTTCTGACCATTCAATGTATAAATTGACGCCTCATGAATGGCCACATCTTCTCCTAAAGAGTAGTAAATTGAAAGATCTCCTAATTCGTGATTTTCTTTTTCTCCAATCAGTACCTTATAGGTATAAGTAGTTTTCTTTTTTTTACCATCAAAAAATGCTTCTTTATCATACGACAATACAGCTGTAGATTGTGCGAAAGAAACAGGTAGGTAAGCTAAATACGTAATTAGTAATAGAAAAAATATTTTTAGTTTGCTCATGTTATTCCTTCAAGTAACATTGATACCTCATCAAGAGTTTGCTATTCTGATTTCAGTAATTAGACACAAATATAATTGAAAAAAATAAAGGTGCTAACCTACGCTAACACCTTCATTTAAAAATTATTTGAGAATTAATATTAAATCATTTTTAAACCTGAGTTTGATGAAAAATATTACTTCCTAACCAATCCCCATATTAATAGTGGAATACCAAGTAACCCTAACCCTGTACAAATCTGAGTCAGTAATTTGATGCCTTCGTCTAACAATTGAAAGTAATTTTCTTTTTCTCCAGCATAACTGTATTTGACCATTACTTTATTTCCTTCTTGTTCTCCCAATACCAATAAACGAGAATTTTGTTTAACCCCTTGCCATTGAATGGGTGCGTTAGAAGAAGTTGTTTCTTCCAAGAGTACATGTGCTACTTCCTCTCCCCTAAACGGTGCTTCTTCAAACTCTAAAAGTTGAATTCCAGAAGAAGTCTCCAATTTAAGGGTTTGCAACTTTTGCTGCACGGGCTTAAAACCTCTATGTTTTCCGGCACCTGTAAACTCTTCTTTAGAAGCTAAAACAAAAAAGTCCTGAAGGGTATCATTTTGAGTAGAAACTCTTCCTTCTAAAAAGACTTTGTTATTCTTGTTTTCAAGTGCCTCCTCTAAATAGGTTTGTTCTTTTGAAAGTCTTGGCTTACCAACACCATACAGTGTCAATGCAATACCCGTTAGTAAAATTCCAATTACAACTCTAAAGTTCATTATTTTAATTTTACATAAGTGGCACCATAACCAAACTTCTCTTTTCTAGCATCTTCAAAATATTCAACATCAGCATGTTTCGAAAGACGCTTTTGAATCTCTGTTTTCAACTTACCTGAACCTACACCATGAATGAACGTGATATGATCCATTCCACTAACAATTGCTGCATCCAACTCTTTTTCAAAGTGAAGAATCTGCATACTCAATGTGCTATTCCCCATGTTTGGATCCAACCCTAATTTCTCTGCATGAAGGTCCACTTCAGACGCAGGTTTTTGAACTACCTTCTCTACTTTTTGACCTGATTTTGTTCCAGACTCCACCAAACCATCTTTGATCTTCGCTACATCAACCTCCGTCAATGCTTTAATATCCAATTGGAAGACATAACCGTCTTTATTCATTCCTGGCACTTCCTGTTTGTTATTAAAGAAAGTTGAGGCTTTAAAACGAAGTTTCTTTACCAAAGGCTCATGGTTTACGCTTCTTCCTGGATAAAAGAATAAAGCTTGGAAAATATAAGCAGGCCATTCTTCAAAATTTTGAAGTGTTACCTGATCTGCTTTAACCTGAGTTCTTGGCATTAAGGTCGAGGTGAAAATACCCTTGTACTCTCCTTTACGATCAGAACCTAATACAAACGGAATTGTCAAATCAGAATTATTACAAACATACACATCTAAAATCTGATCATTTTGATGTACAAAAGCGATAAACACACCTCTCTCTGAAATCAACGGTAATGCTGCTTTTGGTCTATCTCTATGCTTCTTCTTTTGAGAAGTAGATACAATTCTGTCCTCTTCTTCAACACTTCCAAACTCCTCTGACTCCACTGTAGATACAACGGCAAGGTCATTTGGAATAAAATCCATTCTAAAACCATCTGTATCTTCAATTTCAACAATTCCACCTTTTAAAGCCACTACAATGCCTTCAATATCATCGTGTAAACTTCTTACTTTATCTCCAATATTCATTTTCTAATTACTTACGTTGTCATATACAATAAAATCAGGACCGTATTGAGCTATCATCTGTGTTTGAGTCGCCGATACTATATAAAGTCCATAACGGGTTTGTTCTAAAGAATCTTTTATAAGAATAAATGATCCATTACTTACTGGAGCAAAAGTCCCTGTAAAGTTATCGTCTACCCCTTCATCACAATTCAGTTCTTGACTGACATATTCAAATTGGCCATTTCTAAAGAAAACCAGTTCATCATCTTGTAAACAGTCTGGAACAGGTCTACTCACTCCGGTCGTCACATCAATGAATTGACTGTAGGCCCACCTTTTACCTTCCGTAGAAGACATATTGCCAATAAAAGAATCCCAAATAATAACTGTTATCGAGTTTCTAAATCCAATTTCTGATGCTTGAACATCTGTTTGCGTTGCCACTAACAAATTATTCTTTTCCACATTTTCGCTTTCATTAATGTATTTAGCGGCGATGTAGTATGTTCCTTCCGATAAATTCAAGAAAAATGCTCTCCCATTTTCGTCCGTCACGTTGGGTCCTTGTATGGTGTCCGTTTCATTAATAAAACCTTCATAACTTCCATACAAGGTTACCGAGCAATTTTCCACCAAATTTCCGGATTCATCTCTTATCAAAACATACAAGTCCCCGTAAGGGTTTGGCACCTCACATTGTAAACTGAATGCGATTACAAGAAAGAAGAGAAATGCTTTGATGTACCTCATTAAAAATCTATTGTTTTTTGTTCTGGCAATAATTTAAACGAGTTGCGATGCCAAGGTGTAGTACCATGTTTGGCGATGGCCTCCCTATGTTTTTTGGTAGGATAACCCGCATTTTTTTCCCAACCGTATTCTGGGTACTCTTCAGAAAGTTGCGTCATTAATTCATCACGATGAGTTTTGGCAAGAATAGAAGCGGCCGCAATGCTCAAGTACTTCCCGTCTCCTTTTACAATACACTCGTGCTCTATACCTTTGTAAGGTCTAAACCTGTTGCCGTCAATCAATAATAATTCAGGTTTTATTTCTATTCCATCAATGCATCGGTGCATTGCAGTGAATGATGCCTGTAAAATATTGATTTTATCTATTTCTTCTGCTTGTACCTCTATTACTTTATAAGCCAAGGCTTCTTTCATGATCACTTCCCTCAAAAACTCTCTTTTCTTTGCGGTCAATTTTTTTGAATCATTCAAGTCTGGATGTGAAAAGTCCTTTGGCAAAATCACTGCAGCGGCCACTACGGGCCCTGCCAAACAACCTCTGCCTGCTTCATCCAAGCCTGCTTCTATCTTATCTTCTGTAAAACTTGATGCTAACATCTACTATACGACTAATTTTAATCGAGTGATAACCTTCAAATATTATCACTACGGAATTTTAATGCTATTTAAGGATAAAAAAAGAGTGAAACAAACCTTTCGTTTCACTCTTTTTTAGATACCGTATGCTGTATTTATTATTCCTCGATCAATTCTTCAATCAATGAGGTAAATTCACTCACATGTTCCTCATAATATCTTCCGGTGGAAGGGCCTGAAAAACCTGTATGGATTTCAGCTACTTCACCATTTCGTCTTAACACAATTGATGTAGGGAAAGACATGACTTTATTCAACATTGGCAAGGCTTGAGCCGTTTGTTTGGGCGTACCTGCATATACAACCTCATAGTCAATATGCAATTTCTCTTTCATTCTATTGATACGTTTGTAGGCTTTCTCTGCTTCTAAAGCTCTCTCAAAAGAAAGGCCTATTATCTCCAATCCCTTCTCTTTATAGCGATCATACAAAGGCACAAAAAAGTTGGCTTCATCCAAGCAATTTGGACACCAAGAGCCCATAATCTGAATAATCACTACCTTGCCTTGATATTTCGGATCTTCTAATGTTACCTCTTTCCCTTCTTGGTTTTTAAATGAGAAAGTAAATTTATCATAGCCGTCTTTAAGGTAAGTCAACGTCTTTGGGTCAGGCAAAGCCGCTTTGGGATCATTCACACCTTCCCATACTTCTGTCCTTGATTTTCCTGACCACATTTTACCGTTGACAATCTTATTGCCTTGCAATTCTGCTTCGAAACGTAAAATATGTACTCCATCAAAAGAAGATAAAAACATCTTATTACCTTTCACTGTTCCTTCTAAAAATCTATAATCACCTGTAGCCGTGAGGAAAGTTCCGGTCAAGTAATCTTCATTTTGTTTGAAAAGTCCTATGGCATCCGTTTTTCCAAGTTTTACGGCATAGTTACCAGTAAAGTCAACTGTAGGTTCCGCCCCTTTCGAAAAACGTTTATCGCCACCTTTTACAGCGGAGAAGGGTAGGCGGTAAGCTCCATTTCTTACAAATTGTCCATTTATAACGTCTTTTCCTTCTTTTACAATCAGCTCTGCTTCATAAATCAACAATGGTATATGTAATGAATCTCCTTCATAAAAAACCTCATCCAATACCATTCGCTCTTCGCCGTTGATCACTGTCCAGACCTGCTGATCACCATCTCCTTCAATTGTAAGATAAAAAGGAACTTCTTTCTGATGTGTATTAGTAATGGCAGCTCTCCATTTTGTCATTGGTTTTTCTTCCCCTTTGTCTGCCTTGTTATTTTCTTTTTCACATGAAAAGAGAATACATTTTATAGCGATTAAGAGGAATAACGTATTTCTTAAAATCATAAACTGATTGGCTCTTTAATAGGTTGTAAGTTCTAAATCAAAATTATTAAATGCACCTATTCGCAAGTAAAAAGTTAATTTTGATTGAGTGTAGAATATTAAAAAAATTGAAGTACTAGGCATCATTTCAATAACCTAGTACTTCATTATTAAATATACTTCAACTTAATGCAAAAAATAAGACATTAAGAATTATTAAGTATTAAATGGTTTTGCTCAAATACAATCCTAATCTTCCAAAGCCCACCAATCTGCATTTGATTTCAAAGCAATTCCTTTTTTATCGCCAATATGATACGTAGCAAAGCTATCATGGTGCACCCATAATTTGCTTCCTTCGTCTACTTCCCACTCACCATAACTTGCATTACCAAAATAATCTACATGACGAAGAACTGCTGTATGTTCTGCACTTTTTTCGTCGATCATTTCCAACCACTCTGGTCTCGCCATATATTTTCCAGAAGACTTGTCGATGCCTAACTTTTTTAGTTCATCTGCTTCGATCACATTACAATGTGGGAAAAAGTGTGCGGCATATTTATTTTTTGGCTGTCTATAAATTTCCTCAGGAGTTGCGATCTGAATCAATTTACCTCTTGACATCACACCAATTCTATCTGACATTGCCAAGGCATCATGCGTATCATGCGTTACAAAGACCACTGAAATATTCGCTTCAACCGCAATATTTTTTACCATTCTTCTCAAATCACTACGAAGTGCCATATCAAGATGAGAAAAAGGTTCATCCAATAATAGAATAGGCGGTTCATTGGCAATCGCTCTGGCAATGGCTACTCTCTGCTTTTGACCTCCCGATAACTCTTTAGGACGAGTATCACGGTATTCCTCTAGCTGACAAATACGCAATAGCTCATTTAATCTATATTCCTGATATTCTTTGGTTGTTCTTCGGATAGGGTATTTGATATTATCTGCAACTGTTTGATGGTTAAACAGGTTGTAATCTTGCTCTACTAAAGCAATTTTATCATGCCCTGCCAACAGTCTTTCATGGGGACCTAAAATCCTTTCTCCATGTACATAGGCTGCGCCATCATCAGGTCTCATTTGTCCTGAAAGTAGTTTTAAAGTTGTTGTTTTTCCACAACCGCTTCGTCCAATCAGTGCAAAAACTTCCCCTTCTTTCACGTCAAAGGATAGCTGATTCACCGCTAATTTTCCTTCTTCGTAAGATTTTGAAAAGTTTTCTACTCTTAGTATAGTTTTTCTTCTTGACATATAATTTTCGTATTCTGCCACAAAAATAACCGAATATTTAGAAAGAGTAACAGGGTTTGTTCATAAAAGTTTTCGATTAGTGTTTTTGATTTCTGATTTTTAAAAACTAAAGTAAAAAATATAAAATATGGCTTCTCTTTCTGCCACTAATGTACTAAAGGAGATGGCAGTAGCAATATTTTGATAATGAAAAAGGCGAAAAGTAGTAGTACCTTTCGCCTTTTAATATACGTAACCGTGTTTTTTCATTTTGGAATGGTAAAATAAAAACAACTTCCGACATCTTTATTTCTTTCTACCCAAATTCGTCCTCCATGAAGTTCTACAATTTTTTTGCACTGTGCTAAGCCAATTCCTGTCCCTTTAAAATCTTCATTTACTCTCTTGAAGAAAGAAAATATTTTATGCTTGTACTCAAGGTTAATCCCTATTCCATTGTCTTTCACATAAAACATCCACTCTCCTTCTTGATCAATAGCCCCTACCTCTATTTTTGGCGTTCTCTCTTTATTTTGAAATTTAATTGCATTGCCAATAAGGTTTTGTAAAAGCATATGAAATTCAACTGAATAACCATTAACCTTTGGCAATTTTTCTTTGCAAACCATTACATTTTGTTCTTTGACTTCAAGAGCAAAATCTTCCAATACCTCATTGAGAATTAATGAAGGGTCAACAAGTTGTTTTTCACTTTTCACTCCAAGCTTACTAAATTCTAAAATGGTATCAATTAAACGTTCCATTCTAGCCACACTTTGATTGATATAACCAAAATAAGTATTCCAAGTTGGAGGGACATCACTTTCACTGTCCTCTTGTATTAGGTTTAATACTCCTTTTATATTTCGGAGTGGTGTATTTAAATCATGAGAAACGATATAGGCGAATTGTTCAAGTTCTTTATTCTTTTGTGCAAGCTCTTTTACTTTTTGATTCAACAGTTGATTGGACTTTTTTAATGAAGATTCTAGTTCTTTAATTTTAGTAATGTCTCTCCAACAAGAGTTACTAAAGAGAATTTCTCCTTTGTTATTTCTTACAGCCTTTGCACTGAGTAAGACCGGAAATACATTACCATCTTTTTTACGAACAACCAATTCTTCATTCTCAACGATATTGCCTTTCAAAAAGCCTTTAAAAAGTGTTCTTACTCTATCGTGGCAACTTTCGTCATAAAGTTCAAAAATATTTTTTCCAATAATTTCTTTTGAGGTGTAACCTAAGGCTTTACACAAAGTAATATTACAAGTGATTAATTTTGCAGTTTTAGGACAAATTGACATGAACATCTCAGGAGACTCATGGTATAAGACTTCATGAGAATTATAAGGGTCACGTATGTTAGTTTTCTCTAATTCATGTAAATTCATGCTACTTTAATTAAATCGGCGTGTTCATCTTATCTAATTTAAGAATATGATTACCAAGTTGTTTACACTTATTAAAATATTGCAACAAAATCATATATAATTAAAAACAAAAGTGAGTTGATTATTCTATTTTGCACTTCTACAAAACACGTTACTGACGCAGAAGTTTAAATAAAATGTAAAATTTTAAAACAAAAACGTTAAACACAAAAAGTTAATTTTTATTTAATATCTCCTCTCAGTTCATTATTCATTTATTAATAATCCAAAAACTATGGGACAAAAATTAAACAATGCTGTCGGATTGTACATGGAAGGTATCAATCAAGGAAAACCTCATGAAGCACTCGATAAATACATCGGAGATCGCTACACTCAACATTCTACAGGTGTTGCAGACGGAAAAGAGGGGTTTCTAGAATTTTTTATACCTTTCTTAAAAAGAAACCCCGTAAGAGACATTCAAGTCATAAGAACGATTGAAGATGGGCAATATGTCTTTGTTCATGTACACCAAAGCTTGAATAACGGTGAGTGGTACTATGTTACAGCAGATATTTTTGATACAGATAGTAACGACAAGATCATTGAGCATTGGGATGTGATCCAAGAAGAGGTAAAAGAAACGGTTTCTGGGAAAACAATGGTAGATGGAACCACTGAAATCGAAGACTTAGATAAGACAGAAGACAACCGTAAAGTCATCACTGGCTTTGTCAATAACGTACTCATTGGTGGTGATTTTGACCAAGTAACCACTTACATTTCTACAGAAGAATATTTGCAACATAACCCTGCTGTTGGTGATGGATTGGAAGGTTTTGGAAAGTTCGCACAAGAATTAGTGGAAGCAGGTACACCTATGAAATATGAAAAGGTGCACAAGGTTTTGGTTCAAGGTAATTTTGCAGCGTCTTTATCTCATGTAAAATTGGGAGATGAGGATTGGTGTGTGATTGATATCTTTAGAGTGAAAGATGGAAAAATTGTCGAGCATTGGGATGTGATGGAAAAAATTGGTCCTCAAGATACCTGGAATAACTCTGGTAAATTTTAATATAAAATTAGCTACCTCATAATTATGAGGTAGCGTTCATATTTATTCATACTGTTCTTCATTCAATGCATGTACAGTAGCAGTTATAATATTTTCCTTCAAGGCTGAGGAATGAAACTTCCAAACGAATTGGGCAGTAAATTCACTGGCGTGCATGTTAAGCGAAGCGTCATTTGTGTCCTGTTAATCATCAGAAATCTCCTGATTTCTAAAAACTACAAATAGCTGAAAGCTTAGTTTACAGTGTGTTTTCATTCTCCATTAAAATAAACTGCTTTTCATTTCCAATTCATGTAATTGCCTTTTCAATTCTAGATAATAAAACTCATTCATAAGCTTATTTTTTTCATGAATTGGAATCCAATTCTCTGGAAACAGTTTCCCTTTTAAATAATAGTCTTCCAAAAAATACCTTACAGATGACTCCCAATAGTCTCTATGAGTTCTTGCTTTTTCTCTTATTAGTTTAGGATAGACTGTTGGAAACTTCTCTCTCAAATCCCCATAATGTGAATTTTCATTTCGGAAAGTTTCTAAATTGTATAAAGCTTTCTTATAAGCATTGTTATAATATTGAATCAATAAATTATTGGCATATGGTATTCGAATACTAGAGTCAATTTTTTGAAGGAGAGAATCAGACGCTTTATCAGTTTCAATAAGCCTTAAGTAATTATTGACTAACTCGTAATTCATTTCAAGTTTTAAAAGGCCAATCTTAATTTCAACCCACTCCGGCACATTCATCTCTAAAAGTTGCTCTACAGTTAAAGTATCAACCGAAAGTGCTATTCTTTCTCTTTTCAATTCTTCCAAATCACTTTTAGGAATCCATTCAGTAGGAAAGAGTTTATTAGCTTTAGAGTAAGCCTCTAACATCAGACGAACTTTTTGTTTTATGATACTTGAAGAATCATGTGATGCAGTAATTCCATCCGAATACTTATCTAATTTATCATGACCTAATTTCCTGATTACAGAATACTCTTTTTCTTCACTCTCAATCTTTGTCAAATAATTATTCACTAACTCGTAATTAAGATCTAGAGCAATTTGCTTTTTTATAGGAATAGTAACTGTAGGAGCCTTCTCTACCTTTTTATATACTTTCAAAACTCCTACACACCTAAAACCTATAGTTTCGGAAGGCCTTGTATACTTAAAATCTGTTTTTATGGTAAAGTCATTAATCTTGTCTTTGTAAGAACCTCCTTTGGCGATCCCCTTTTCAAGCGTTAATTCTGAAACGTTACCTATCATTTGATAAATACCATATTTGTTTGGATTACCTTCATAAACCCATGCGGTTCGAGGGTCTGTTCCTTCTTTTTGAAACTCCAACCTATACGCCTGCATGTCTGGAGAATAATAGTTTTCAAATACATTAAACTCCATTGGTATCAACTCTTTTGATAAAAAAAGATCTTTGTTAGATGCTTGCTCTATTTTGTTGATTTGATCTTTATACCATTTCGCTTTTGCTTTTTTATGTTTTCTGTTCGTCTCCTTAGAAATAAAGTCTGGATCATAAGGGCGACGAACTCCATGAGGAAACTGTTCGAGGTCTAAACCTCCTGAAGCTGCTATTTCCCACTCTTCCTTTGTAGGCAAACGGTATTCTATCTCGACAGTATAATCTCTTAGCTTTTTATATTTCTCTTTTTTTCTTGGTAAAGTGTAATTATTGACCACTTCTGTTCTCCACTTACAAAAATTGACCGCTTGATCATAAGAAATCCCTACCATGGGATAATACCTAAAGCCTGGATACCTTAAATAGTGTTTTGTTAACTCAATACCGGAATTACCATTATTCATCCAACAAACAGTATCAGGTAAAAGAGATTTATAATACCTCCTATTAAAAGACTGAGAATGGACATATAACAACCAATCTATATGTGTTATTTCAGCTTCATCAATAATTACACTATCATTGATGACTAAATTTACAGTACCAGGACATAGATCTGAATACTTGTCTAAAAATTCACTCAAATTCACTTGAGCATGAACCATTGATGGCAATAAGAAAAAGAATAGTAATAGTTTGTACATTATAGTTTGTTATTCTTTAAGATAGTTATAACTATTATCTAGTTGATAAACTAGATTATCTTCTATTTTACGACGCAAAAACCCTTCCTTATACCTTTAAATGAATAAGGAAGGCTATACTAAATACATTGTAAACTTTCAATCAATTATTCCTTAGGCTTTTATATTCTACTTTCAAGATTCCTTCTTCTTCATTTTTCCATTGATGAAAAACGAACAAAAAAAATAGGCTTTGAAGTCAAAAGCTAAATTCTTAACGCTTTTCCCTTCAAGGCCGAGGAAAGTACTGCCAAACGAATTGGGTAGAATGCCACTGGCGCGAATGTTAAGCGTTAGCGGCATTCGTGTCCTACAGATCAACAGAAATCTCCTGATTTCTAAAAATCATAAATATTCGAAAACTTAGTTTACAGTGTAGTAAATATGGTGATTAATTTGTCTTTATTGATTTAACCAATTCACTCCTTTCTTTAGTAAACCTAAAGTTTCTTCTTCTTTAGATCCTGCCTTTGGTTTATAATCATATTCCCAATTGGCTTGTGGAGGTAAACTCATCAGAATTGATTCTGTTCGACCATTACTTTCAAGCCCAAATTTAGTTCCTCTATCCCATACCAAGTTAAATTCTGCGTATCTACCTCTTCTTAATTTCTGCCAATTCAACTCTTTTTCACCAAAAGGCACATCTTTAAATTTCTCTACTTGTTCCTTATAAGCAGGTATGAAAGATTCTCCGACATCTTGAACAAAGTGCCATAATTGGTCAGGGTTTAATCCCTCCACATCTGGTTTTAATCGATCAAAGAAAATACCTCCGATTCCCCTTGTTTCATCTCTATGAGGAATAAAGAAATAGTTATCTGCCCATTCTTTAAAGCGGTCATAATAGCCTATTTTGGTATTCTCACATGCTTCGAACAGGTGTTGATGGAAATCGGCTGCAGCGGATTGATCAACGTAATGAGGAGTCAAATCAATACCTCCCCCAAACCAATATTCACCATTAGAAAGCTCAAAGTAACGTACGTTCATATGAATAATGGGAACCATTGGGCTTTGAGGATGCAATACAATAGAAACCCCCGTTGCTTTAAATGTTTCTGCCGCTTCTACTTTTAAAGCCTTGGCCATTTGAGCGGATAAAGGTCCTTCCACCAAAGAAAAGTTAACTCCCCCTTTTGCAATGATATTACCATCTTTGATCACTCTTGTTCTGCCGCCACCGCCGCCAGGACGTTCCCACAAATCTTCTTGGAATTTAGCTTTACCGTCAATTAATTCCAGATCTCTACATATATCGTTTTGTAACCCTTTGAACCAGGCCGTGATTTCGCTACTCTGTATTTGCTTCATCTTTTTTTCGCTTTTCTTCTTTTTTAAGTTTTCTAAGGTGTCTTCTATAGTGTTTAGGGCGCTTCGTTTTTTCCAGTTTATTTTTATCGGAAGTAATCTGTTTAAAATTATCAAAGCTTTTGGTGTGCATAACACTTGCCCCTGTTAGAGATGTATTATCCTGATTTGCCGTTGTATAATAAACATCCTGTCTGTATTTCTGATAGAATTTTGCTCTTAATGCTCCATCTTGAGAAATTACTACTTCAACAGTCCAATCTCCCAACACTGAGGCGGCGGTTGTTTGGTTTTGATTATCCGTAAATCCTCCATCCCTTGTCACCCTCACTTTTCCTTGTGCAAAAGTATACGACAGACGCATCTGTAAATTTTGTAATGCTTCCCGGTCCAAACCACTCATATCAAGGTCTATCTCAAAATTATCGTCCACCTGAGAAAGTATATAACTGAGCTGATTGGTCAATAATTCACTCACACTACTAGAGGCTGTCTGCCCAAAACCGCCATAAGAATCATTAGAAAGCAATTGACGCATTACAATCAAGCCAAATACCTGACGGTTCAGTTCCTGTTCGTCTCTATGGATACGCTCTTCAAAAGCGGCTACGTAACTTTCCAAAGAGACAGGCCCTGCTTGGGTGACTACGGTGGCAGGATAATCGTGGATATCTATATCAAAGGCAAGTTGAGGATTAGAAAGATCTCCTTTGATCATCAAATCCACATCGGCAGGATACCTTTTCACAATTTCCGGGGCATTTCTCACTGTACTATCCTGAATGTCTATTAAGGGGAGTAAACTCACTCTTTGCTCATATTTTGCAATAATATTCATCTGAGCTTCATAAGGATCTCCATTCCACGAAAGCGTAGAACCTTTGTCAATGACAAACTTTTTATCCACTAAATTAAACTCCGCCACTTTCATGGTAAAATTATAGGCTCCTTTTACAATTTCAACATTGCCATACATTTCGAACTCTCTGTTCTTGTCAATGTTCATTTGAATTTTCCCTAAGCCATTACCTCTGATAATATCACCCGTTTTTTTATCGAAAATCAATTCACAATAAGCGTCAGGCGTAATATCAAGGTTCATTTTCATTTGAAAGTTCGCCTGTTTTGTTGCTGCACTTGTGGACTCCTCTACTTCCTCTTTATCTGTGTTATTCTGAGAAGTATCGCGCTGTACATAAACAATGTAAGGATCTGTTTCTGAATAGTCTATTTCATTTAAAGGAATGTAGATCTTGGTTCTTTTATTTGTCGTTGCATTGACATCAATAATAATATCATCAAAAGGACCTGATACGTTTACGTTTCCAGTACCGAAAGCCGTTCCATAAAATAGATCATTTCCTTTTTCATTTTTTTTCATAATGAAGAAATCATCAAAATCAACGTCAAGTCCTACGTTCATTTCATCAAACCCTTCTTTGAAATTAATTCCTCCATTGATGTAAGCATAATGTCCGTACTCGTCTACTGCCCTTAGGTTTTCAGTATAAATTTTATTAGGACGAATAAGAATTCTTGGTAGATCTTGCGTGTCCCCAAAAATATAATCTACCCCAAGGTATACTAAACGTATTAATCCTTCTTTGGCGTAGACACTTCCCCAAAGTTTTGGCTTATCGGTATTACCAGAAATTTTGACCCAACCTGTCGTTTGTCCTTCAAGCTTTTCGACAACTTCAGAAATGAATGGTTGAAAAATACCTAACGGAAGATCATTGACTTCCAATTTCATATCCAATTGATTATTCTTATTCTCAGGATAATAATTTCCGGATAAGTTAAAACGCTTCGCTGTATTGTCTAATATCTGAAGATCGACATTTAATTTTTCCTTTGTCCACTCTGATTCCCCTTTTAAATCTCCAAGAAAATAATCATCAATACTCAATGAATCTACAGCAACATGACCGTACACCCTCGGTGAAATAAATAGGTCTTCAAGGTAAAGGTCTAAAGAGTCTACCTTACCATTTACGTCTTGCTCAAGGTATTTCTGAAAGGAAGATAAGTTTAAGTTTTGTGATTTTAGATGAAGGTATTTATCAACATTCTTTTTAGCCCACCCATTCAAGTAAATCGTTTCTTGCTTATTGCTTACATTAAAATTATGAAAATAGACACCATCTTGATAAACTACGATTTTTGAAGGTTCGGAACTCTCGGTGGTCCATGTTTCTTTTTCCCAAAAAATGTTTGATTGAGGCAGCCTAAACACCACACTATCTTTAGCTAATAAGATATCTCCTCTTAGTTTTAATGCCAAATCATAATTATAGACATCAATTTTAGTATCAAATACTAAATGTTCATCGACGGTGAAAGCTGAAAAATTAAAATCTTTTGATAAGAAGCCATTGATATCTTGTGCCTTTGATTTCACCTCCAAAGAGGTATTATAATCACTCGAATAACCGTCTTTCTCTGCAAAATAATTGACATAATTGGAATCCAAATTGACGCCATAGAAATGCAAGTGATCACTAAATAATTTGGAATGAAAACCTACATTTTTCCCAAAAGAAGCCTCCAAAATCAACTTTGTATTATCAGCAATTTGTATACTATCCGTAAAGATTGATATTACATCATTGATATTTTTAAAACTAAGTTCTGCATCTACAGAATAGTTTTGTTCACCATAGACTTCCTTTCTCTTTTTCTTTTTTGTGTAATATTGATTTTGTGTTGATTCATCACCAAAAAGAGACAAATAACTTTCATCAATAGCATCAATAATATCATTTGTGAGCATTGGCAAGTCAAAAAAGCCTGCCATATTAAAGCTCATAAAATCTGATTCTATATTAACTAACCTCAGGCCTGAAGGCATAATGTTCGTTACACCCATCAGTTGATCAATATTGATTTCCCTTTTTCTATTGAAGATTTTAGTATCATAAAATGATAAACCTCCAGACACACCATTATCAATTACTCTATCAAATGAGGCTTCCATTTTTGTAAATAAGCCTACATTTTTTGAGGATAAATTGATTTTTTTGAAGTTGGGAATATCCACTCCTGACTGGAATTTAAAAGTACTATCATTGAAATCCAGAAGCCCTTTCAAGTAAAACTTAATATTAGGATCCTTGACGACTAATTCACCATTGAAATACCCTTCTTTCATATAAGTACTATCAAGATAAATATTGGTATAGTCATACCCATTTATTCCAAGTCTTTTAATGGAAGCATTAAGGTTAAGGGCCAACTCATCGACACTAAAACCTTTTCCTACTACGTCTCCTTCAAAATCAAAATTCCCCAAAATTGGTGTATCAAACACTTTCCCAAGGTTTAAGCTATCCGTTCTCAAATAGCCTACATACGATTCTTCGGGGATGGAAATATCCATTTTGGGAGTAATGACGCCATAATCAGAATTCAAAACGCCGTCTAACTCAAAATCTTCAAGGGTTCCTTTGAATGTTCCATCTAGAGCGACTGCACCAAACATATTGATGTACTCACGCATAAAATCAGGAACATAGGGTATCAAATCTTCCGTAAAATAATATGAATCATGGAATACCAGATCCATTTCTGTCCTTTCTTCTGCAATGACTTTATTAAATTGGAAATCGCCTTTGACAGTACTACCACTACCAAAACGGAGGTTAGTATTCTTTACCACAAAATCATTGACGGTTCCTTTCAGGTGGAAATCTCCCACTACATAATCATGAAGGGAATCAAAATAAGTAAAGAAGCTCGCAAGATCATCCGTATGTAATGTTGACTGCTTTAATTTCACATCTAAACCGATACAATGGTAAAAATCATTATAGTCTCCATAATCATCGTATATGAAATCAATTCTTCCTTTTAAGGTACTTGAACCTATATCACCATCCAAATCATGCAATGACAAACCTGTGGTAGAAATGGCAAAATAGGTATCAATATCAAACACTTTGAGCTGTGTTCTTCGTTCAATGGCACTCAGGTTTTGAATGTCCATTGCAATGGTGTCTCGAACGATTTTAAATTGAGTAATATCGGCATAGATGCCACTAAACTCCATATCGTAGACATCAAACTTTCCTTTTTCACGAAAATTCGCGTCAGGATTAAGCATGATATAGGTACCATTATTTAATTTCACCTTTTCAAAAAGCAGGTGAATATTTCCAGGTTCTTTGTAATCAAAACGGTGTACTCCGGTGGGATCTCCAGCCATATAACGAATCCATTTCGTCATGCTGTTCATAGAATCTAAACCAGAATCCATGATCATTTCTACTCTAGGAGAATTTAAGATTGTTTCTTCTATATGAATGTACTCATCCTCATTGTAGAGCATGGATATAAATGAAAAATCCAACACTACAGATTCCACTTCAATCAAAGGGATACTATCAAGGTCAAGGATTTTCACCTCTTCCAAACGCCATTTATCAAACCAGTCAAACTTTACAGAAGAAACTGTGGTAGGGTGTGATGTCTTTTCTGTCACCACCGAAGCCACTTGATGCGTAAGATAAGTTTGTACTGAAGAGAGTTGAGAAAGACTAATTAAACTAATCCAAAGAAAAAGTAAAAGCGTAGCAAATCTGAAAAACCAAACACGCAAAAGTCTCAGCACTTTTTTCACTAAAAAAAGTTTCCTAAGTCTTACCCATCTGCTTTCTTTTTTCTTTGTTTCTGTTTTACTCAACCTGAAGAATATTGCTAGATTGTATTATTCTCCATTCATCAAACGAAGAACTTTATTAACCCACAAAAATAATAGTTTCAATTGACACTTTTTATTAATTGGTAAATAAAATACAAACAAAAAAGGCCACTTCCCGAGGAAAGCGACCTTGCTGTAATCAAATTGTATGGAGAAAAGACGCAATTACTTCTGTTTCAATACGTAATTTTTAAATTAAATAGCTTGATCTATGATATTTTGAATCTTTTCCCAAGAGATAATTTTGAAGTTTTGTGCTCTTAATGAATCTCCATCATAATTGAAGCCGTCTTGCACTACTAAAATTCCTTTTTTGTATTGGTCACCGATTGGCATATTACAAACCTCCAAACCGTCTGTTTCCTCTACACCATCAACTACACCATCAATAATTTTGAAACTTTTTAAGTATTCCTCTGTCTCCAATGAAAATAAAGCATAAGAGAAGTTTCCTTGGCTAGAGGCAATAAGATACCCCGTTTTCTCACCCGTTTTATAAATCGCTATTCCTTCAATATCCGCCACCAATGCATCATTGTTTTCAATGGAAGTTGCAGCGATAAATTCCATTTTAGAATCCGCATTTGTCAAATCTACTTTCCAAACTCCTTTTGCTTCTTCACCTACATATAAAATACCTGTAGCATCGTCTGCTACCATTCCTTCAGGTTGAGAAGGAACCGAAAAATCTCTTACTAAAGAAAGCTCACCTAATTGATCTTCCTTCAATGTCAAAGCGAATTGTTTGATCGTTCCGTCCTTAGAATTCATGATAAAATAAGGAGTTGAGGCTGTATCTTGATACATGCAGAAGCCGTAAGAGTCATCCAATAAAACCTCCTGAGGCATCTTAATTTCTGATAACTTACCAAGGCTATCCATCGTAAAGATGCTCACATTATGATGTGTTCTGTTTGAAGCTGCTACTAACGTTAACGTATCACCGTTGACAATAGATTGACGGCGTACATCTACGTTATTTACTTTACCTACTGCAACATAATCAAGTTGCTCACCTTTTAGATTATAAGTATATAATCCCGCTTTTTTATCAGTACCGATAATAATTGATTGCTCTGGACGCTCAGCATTATACCAAATAGCAGGGTCATCTGCTGCATCGGCATCCACTGGAGAATTTACCGGAACCGTTTCAACATCTGCAGTAACTGCATGAGGTATTTTAGATTGCATATCATAAGCCGATTTCATCGCTGAATCATGCTCACGAGGATCTTTATATTTCTTTTGAGATGTTTCGCAACCCAATGCTAAAACTGCTATTGTAATAAATGTAAGATTTGTAATAAACTTCATCGTATGTCTGTTAAATTGTTAGGGCAAACATACTTTTTCCGTTTATTATTTTTTGTAATCCAAAAAAGGTTAAAGGATAATTTACTTTAAGTTTACAACTTTGCTATAATGAGTCGGTCCATAGGTACATCATGTTCTTCTATGGGTAACTTTGGGATAACTTGAAAGTCATATCCAATTCCGATTTTGATGGCATTAGGATATTCTGAAAGGAAAGTATCGTAGTAACCTCCCCCATATCCCATTCTACCTTTTTCTTCTGAAAATCCAACACCAGGCACTAAAACATAGTTTATTTCACCTTTGTATTCAATTTCTTCCGAAGGCAAAAGAGTACCAAACTTTCCTTCTTTCAGTTGTGAGAGATCACTCAAGACCAAATGTTTTAATTGGCGTTTTGGAAGTGTTTTAGGCACTACAACCGTCCAACCTAGTGAAAGTGCTTTTTGAATAATCAATAATGTTGATGCTTCATTATTGATGGGAATATAAGTATGCAAAACAGCAACTTCTTGAGTGTGATTTCCCCAAAAAGTTGCTGCTATTTCTTTTTCAGCTTGGTCCACTTGTGCTTTAGATAAGAGGTTTCGCTGTTGTATAATTTTTTTCCTTAAAGTCTCCTTTTGATTATGCATTGCTTTTTACTAAGGCTTCTTGGTCTACCTTCTTTTTATTGAGTTCTTGATTTGTTCTTAATGTAAATCTAGAAAACAATAAAATAGCAGACAAAGTCAAACCTGTAGAAAGACCAATCCAAACCCCTAAAAAGCTCCATTCTGTATAATGTGTCAGTACAAAACCTAAAGGTAATGATACTACCCAGTAAGAAATAAAACAGATGAAAGTTGGCACTTTTACATCTGAAATTCCTCTTAAAGCTCCCGTCATAATCACTTGTGCACCATCTGACAACTGGAACAATGCGGCAAAAAACAGCATCGATGCAGCAAATTGTATTACTTCAACGTCTTCGGTAAATAAGGATGGTAGAAATTCATTGAACACCAAAAATGTAACGGCCGAAATAGACATGGCTAATAATGCGAATTGCATTCCTGTAAACCCTGCCAATCGAGCTTGCTGCCAGTTGCCTTCTCCATAAAAATTGCTCACCCTTACAGAAACTGCAGATGCTACACCACTCACCATCATGAAGGTAAGCGAGATCATGCTCATCACAATTTGATGTGCTGCCATTGGCTGTGTTCCAACAGATCCCACAATCATGGCTCCAACTGCAAATGCTCCTACTTCCATTAGTGCTTGTAAACCAATAGGAAGACTCATTTTCAGCTGTTGCAACAACTTACTTGCGTGTATTTTTGTTGTCTTGAAATTCTCTAAATATCGATGAAAATGTTTACTGTTCAGTACATAAATCATCATACCAACACCACCAACAATTCTTGAAACTAAAGTACCAATACCGGCACCCGTTAAACCTAATTCCGGTGCACCGAACTTTCCATATATTAATACATAGTTTAAACAGAAGTTGATAATATTAGCGGAAAGCGTAAAATACATGGCTACTTTGGTGTATTTCACTCCCTCTGCAAATTGTTTTGCTGTAAAAAACAGCATCAATGGCACTAATGAAAATGTATTAATCAATAAATAAGGTCTAGCAGCGTCTACTACTTCAGGCGTTTGCCCCATGTAATCCATCAACGTGGATAAAGTCAACAATACCACCACAAGGAATACACAAAACAAAGCATTCAAAGTCATACTATGTTTGAATAAGCTTCCCATTTCTTTGAAGTCCCTTTGGCCATAAGCTTTCCCCACCAAAGGAGTCACACCTACGGCAAAACCAATTCCGAATACCAAGAATATGGCAAATAAGCTATTCGCAAAACCGGCACCTGCTAAGTCAACAGTGTTATAGTGCCCTACCATCATGTTATCTACAATGTTGGTGAGGTTTTGACCAGCCTGGGAAATCACAACAGGTGTTGCTATTCGAATAGTATCTTTGTAATGCGTTTTATATGTATTTAACAGATTTCTCATTTATAGTGTTCTCTTCTCGCTCTTATCTCAATCAAAATACCCAAAGCCAATAGGTGAAAGTTATGCGTGCTTGTGATTAGGTGATTTTTGAAATGATTGATTATTATGAGCTAAAATGTATCGATTGTAAAAGTTTTACAAACATACGTGTTGTTTTTCAATTCTTTGATAAATTAATGATTTGGTTAACCAATATTAAATCAAATACCAAATCATTAACCCACCTTTTAAAACACTGTATATCAATCACTTTAAAACAAACATTTAAATGCTTCAAAATTTACTGACTAATGCCCTTTAAAAGTAAAAATCTGAAACTTATCTTTAATTTTCATTTCATATTAATAAAAAACAATAAGGAAGATATGCCTAATTCGAACCTTGATTTTTCTACCTCATTTTGGAATGCCGAATATTTGCTGATTGACAGCAGACAGCTTTCGGCACCTTCAAACACTATTTTTTTTGCATTGGAGGGAAAGAAAAGGACAGGACAATCTTTCATCCCTGAACTTTATGAAAAAGGAGTGCGTAAATTTGTAGTAACAAGTTCATTTGACAAAGCATATCTTTATAAAGAAGCCACTTTCGTATATACTGACAACACTTTAGCGACGCTACAAGCACTCACGGCATGGCATAGACAACTACATCAACAATTGCCTACGATCAGCATAACAGGTTCCAATGCGAAAACTATAGTAAAAGAATGGCTATATTTTCTATTAGAAATGGATTACAACGTGGTCAAGAGCCCTAAGAGTTACAATTCACAAATTGGAGTACCACTTTCTATATGGCAGATTAATGAAAAACATGATTTAGGCATTTTTGAAGCCGGCATTTCCCAACCTAATGAAATGCACAAGTTGGAAGAAATCATACAACCCAACATAGGTTTATTTACTAATATTGGAACTGCACATGATAAAGATTTTGATTCCATAGAGCAAAAAATTGATGAGAAAGCAAAACTCTTCCAAAATTGTGAAATTGTCGTTTACTGCAAAGACCACCCGTTGATTGATGAAAAATTATCGGCATTAGACGTCCCAACATTCTCATGGGGTGAACATCCAGATGCTGACCTTATCATCATGAAAGTGGCTGATTATGAAATCATGGTCAACTACGAAGGTGAAACGTTCCCAATGAACATTCCATTTTTAGACGATGCTTCTTTTGAAAATGCAATGCATTGTGTGGCCATGTTAGTTTGTTTGGAATACCCTTTTGAAACGATCCAAAGTAGAATCAATAAGCTAAAAAGGATTCCGATGCGCTTGGAACGTAAGGAAGGCATCAATAATACGGTTCTCATCAACGACTTTTACAATAATGATTTAGGAGGGCTCCAAATTGCTTTATCATTTCTAAATCAGAATCAAGAAACGTATCCACGAACTCTTATCTTCTCCGACCTTCTGCAAGGCGATAAAGATAAAAAAGCATTGTATGAAAGGGTCAATCAACTTTGTAAAGAATACAATATTGACAAGTTCATTGGAGTGGGTAAACAACTGAAATCTTACGAAGAAGTATTCAGTATCAAAGAAAAATATTTCTTTAATAATACTAACGAAGTAAGAACGGCTATCAAAAATTCAACTCTACAATTCAATAAAGAATTAATTCTACTGAAAGGAGCTAGACAGTTTGAATTTGAAAAAATTGCCACTTTACTTCAAAAGAAAATTCATAGCACACAGCTAGAAATCAATCTCGATGCTGTTGTACATAACCTCATGTTCTACAGGTCTCAACTTTCACCACAAACTAAAGTGATGGTAATGGTGAAAGCATTGGGCTATGGCAGTGGTAAAAGTGAATTGGCTAATATATTACAATATCACTTGGTCGATTATCTGGGAGTAGCCTTTGCTGACGAAGGAGTAGAATTAAGGCAAAATGGGATTAGAACTCCTATTATGGTATTGACGCCATCTCCAGACTCTTTTGAAATGATGCGTATGCATCAATTAGAACCGGAAATCTACAACCTTGAAATGCTAACTGCATTGGAGGAGTTTATTGCAGAGGAGAACCATGATGAACCTTTTGCTATTCAAATCAACTTTGATACAGGCATGCATCGTTTGGGGTTCACCACTGAAAATTATAAAGAGCTTGAAGAGCGGCTCTTAAAATTGGGTAATAAAATAGAGGTTAAAGGTGCCTTTACTCATTTAGCAGGTGCGGATGAAAGCGTACACGACACCTATAGTAAAGAGCAAATTCAAGAGTTTCAATTACTCACTTCTCAGCTTGAAAACGCTTTAGGTTACACGATAATCAAACATTGTCTTAACTCTGCTGGAATTGTTCGTTACCCAGAAGCTCAAATGGATATGGTCCGACTTGGAATTGGATTACACGGTGTTGAAGTCAATAACCTTAAACAAGATGATTTGCAGCCTGTCGCCACTTTAAAAACAGTTATTGCTCAGATCAAAGAAATGAAAGCGGGGCAAACAGTGGGTTATAGCCGAAAAGGAAAAGTTGATACTCCTAAGAAAATTGCAACTATAGGAATTGGCTATGCTGACGGCTTTGACAGAAGGCTCAGTAATGGAGTTGGGAAAGTAGTAATCAATGGTCAATTAGCACCAGTAATTGGTAATGTATGTATGGATATGACAATGGTAGATATTTCAGATATTCCAGCCAATGTTGGTGACGAAGTAATCGTCTTTGGTGAAAAACGTTCAATATCTACCATTGCAAAAGAGATTGGAACCATACCATACGAAATTCTTACTTCTGTCAGTTCAAGAGTCAAAAGGATTTACTATATGGAAGGATAAATAATATCTTCTTCTCCAAAAAATAAGGGCTTGTTCACTCACAAGCCCTTATTTGTTTATCTAAATCTCCTTCCTTTGATTTCGCCTTCAGTATATTTATAATCCGAATCGTTACCTAAGTAAAAAGAGTTATAATTGACAAAAATAGAATCGGCCGTTTTCAATACATGAAAAACTGTATTATTCGTTTGATAAACCTCCATACCAATCACTGAATAATTGCCATTATTGATCATCACGTTTTGCTCAGGAATCATCAATACACTAGAATCACCATCAATGGTCAATAAATTATCAATGCTTAGCGTCCAATTTACACCATACTCAGGCTGAATTTCAATACTACCATTTCCACTTCCTTCGTTAATACTCATTGAAAGATAACCTTGAAAACTCTGTTCTTGCTCAGGTTCACCTCCAGGTACTTTATAATACTTCACTTGTGAAGTGTAAACATAGTTGCTATTATCAGGTATATTATTAATCGGATTATCGAGCTCAGTACCACAGCTAAAAAATAATGCTGCTACAATAACAAATAGTAATTTTTTATACATCTTATCCTCCAAATTTAAAACCTACAACTAATTGAATATTTTGGTTAAAATACTTTTCGTCATCAAAAGTAACGTCAACTAAACCTCTGCTATATCTCCACTCAACAAATAACACTTTGGCTTCAGCTCCAATTCCGGCTGTAAATCCAAAATCTCCTCCTCTATACAAGTGGTTTACATCAAGATAATCTCCAAAAAGACCTCCTTCTCTTCTTTGAGCACCTGCTAAAGTAGCACCATAAAGACCTCCTTTGATGTAAATATTTTCGTTTAGATAATAGTTTAAAGTCAAAGGAAATACAAAATAACTTAATACCTCAGTGTATTTTACGGTCTCATTAGACTGACCTAACTCATGATTAAAACCACTAAATTCAGTTTTCTGACCCATTGAATTAAATAAGGCATCAAATTCTACAGAAAGACGGTCTTCAATAAAAAAGTTAGCTTTAAAACCAAAATAGAATGTTGTTCTTGCTCTTTCTCTAACGTTACTGAATTGAGCCCCAGTTTCTAATTGTGGAGCACTACCTGATGGAATTGACCATGATGGTCCCATAAAGAATCCCCATTCTACGGTTTTCTTTTCAGGTGCATAATATTTAGATTGGTAGTTAGAAAGGGAATCTTGATTTTTATATTCCTGAGCAAAACTGCTATTTATTAATCCCAAGACAAATATCAAGGAAAAGGAACCTAAAATCTTAAGGTAGTTTTTTTTCATAATAAGCAAAATAAAATAGTTATCTCTAAATCCTTTTTTATATATTTAAAGAACATAAAATACCAAAAATAATGTATCTCAACAATCAGATACAGCCTCTGACGTTTTATTTAATTCAATTATAAAACACCAGAAACATACTTTGAATATCAACACCAAATTAAACACAACACAATGCTCAATATTTCAGTAAATGACAAAGTATATTCTATTCTAAAGGACAAACAATCCGTGGTAATAGACAATAAAAATTACAATATTGACTATAAAGAAACTCATCCAAATGTATTTAGCGTAAATCATAACGGACAACGTTTTGATATTGAAGTCATTGCTTCAGATACTTCTTTCAAAAATGTAACACTAAAAATTAATGGAAAGAAAGTTTCTTTTGAAGCTAAAACCAAACTTGATCAATTATTAGATCAGTTGGGTATGAATTCTAAGAAAGGAAATCAAGAAAATATAATCAAAGCACCAATGCCAGGAAAGGTACTGGAATTACTTTGCAAAGAAGGTGATCAAATTGAAGAAAATGACAGCTTAATTATTTTAGAAGCCATGAAAATGGAAAATATTCTAAAAGCACCCATGTCAGGTCTCATCAAGAAGATTGATACTGTTGAAGGGAACTCTGTGGACAAAGGACATGTACTTATTGAAATAGAACAGATAGACAAATAAATACATTTCAACTACATTTTACGTCAACTATCAAGAGCTATTTTAGCAAGCTTTAAAGGTATTACGTTATAAAAAAGCCTTCTTCAGTTTTACAGAACTAAAGAAGGCTTTTTTTATGAGACAAGACGCCTATTTTTTGAAAAATCTTTCGGTCTTATTATCGTAATTAACAAAGTAGTATCTTCCTCCCACAAGTTTTGAACAATTCACCTCTTTTGAATTACCTGATAAAATTACTTTACCATATTGATCTAAAATTTCATACTTGATCGGTCTTGTAAAGGACAATGTTTTTGAAACTCTATTAGGATAAAATTTCACCTGTTCCGACTTAGAAGTATGCTCTAAAATGCTTGAGTAATAAACCTTTCCTGTCACTTCTAAGTATTTAATTTTATATTGATTTTCACCAGAATGGTGAAGTACTTTGTAGTAATATTTGTTTTGTTTTGGTTTTGATGTCCCCTGAATAATTTTTTCTTCTTTCCAAGAATTATGTTCCATTCGTAATACAACAAAATTTCCCTCGGCTGCTTCACCTGAAGTGATCCACTCAAGACCATCTTCAGTAATATCTAACTCTACAAATTGAAAATGTCCTTTATCACGAATCGCATTAGGGTTAAGAACTCGAGGAGTACAATCGTTAGAGTGAAATATGACGATACTGATTTCATCTCCTTTGCTTAAGTGATTCATTTCCAATTCAAAAGCACTTGCAAGAGGAAGACGTTGCATTTCGCTATGGTTGATCAATACTTTTTTCACACAAAATGTACCATCTGACAGTAATGGATTTTCAATATATAAATTGGTTCCTTTGTAAACGCCAGAAATAATCATTTCTCCATCTTGGCCAAAGCTTAAGATTGGAAACAGCATGAGAAGAAATAAATTATAAATCCTTATCGCTCTAAAAAAGCTAATTTGTTTCATTTATAATATGGATAATTAAAAGTAACTAGTCAGTAATTTTGTTATCAAATAATATACTAATTAAAATAATAGTTATGAAGAGAAATTTACTCTATAACAATATTAATTAATAAAATACATTATTCTAGCAACTTTGCTATGAAATTATTAAAAAGGTTTCATTATCAATCAAATTTACTCAATTTTTATCAATATAATGACTCTTAATGTATTTTTAATGGAATGAAAATCTAAATGTCTTTGTTTACCTTTGCAACTAGCTTATTGAAGCATAGGTTTAGATTATATCTTAAGTGTAAGTGATGGTTTGTATCAATAGATTCCATTTCTTCACTAAGCTCCTATATTTTTAAAGGACGGAAAAAGTAATATGGCATTAACATTTGAAATAAAACAAAAGGATCCTCAAACAAAGGCACGTGCAGGTAAAATCACTACTGCTCACGGAGAAATCCTTACACCTATTTTCATGCCTGTAGGAACGGCAGGTACAGTAAAAGCAGTTCACCAAAGAGAATTAAAGGAAGATATTAACGCTGAGATTATTCTTGGTAACACCTATCACCTTTACTTAAGACCTGGTACAGAAATTCTTGAAAAAGCAGGTGGTCTTCATAAATTCAATGGTTGGGATCGTCCTATTCTAACAGACTCTGGAGGGTACCAAGTATTCTCATTGGCCAACAATCGTAAAATCAAAGAGGAAGGTGTTACTTTCAGATCTCATATCGATGGATCAAAACACCTTTTCACACCTGAAAAAGTAATGGACATTGAACGTTCAATTGGTGCCGATATCATTATGGCATTTGATGAATGTCCTCCTTATCCTTCTGACTATTCATACGCTAAAAACTCTATGCACATGACCCACCGTTGGTTACAGAGATGTGTAGATCGATTAGCAGAAACGGAACCTTTATACGGTTATCATCAATCATTGTTCCCTATTGTTCAAGGTAGTACATACAAAGATTTAAGAACACAGTCCGCTGAAACAATTGCTAGTTTTGAAAGAGAAGGCAATGCTATTGGTGGTTTATCAGTAGGTGAACCTGCTGAAATGATGTATGAATTCACTGAACTTTGTTGTGATATTCTTCCTGAAGACAAACCAAGATATTTGATGGGGGTAGGTACTCCTGCAAACATCCTTGAAAATATCGCTTTAGGTGTCGATATGTTTGACTGTGTAATGCCAACACGTCAAGCAAGACATGGTCATGTTTTCACTACACAAGGGATCATGAACTTAAAAAATAAAAAATGGGAAGATGACTTTACTCCATTAGACGCTGAATTAGGTGGATATGTGAGTACATTCTACTCAAAGGGTTACTTGCGTCACATGTTCAAAGCCAATGAAGCTTTAGCAGGAATGGTTGCAAGTGTACATAACCTTACTTTCTATCTTTGGTTGGTAAGAGAGGCCCGTCAACATATTTTAGATGGTGATTTTAGAGAATGGAAAAATAGCATTACACCAAAATTAATGCAACGTTTATAATCTAATCCCATTTTTCGATTACAATAAGTACTAGGATAAATCATTGATTTTGGTTTGTTCTGGTACTTTTTTACTTAAAAAAATAACTATTTTAAACCCAGCAAGTTATCATACTATACACGTTTCACAACACAAAGATTCTTTTACAATGTATACTGAAAAGCTATGGATTTCAGTTATCTAAATGAATCATATTTTTTATTTTGTTTTCATGAAAAAACTATTAATTGTACTAACTCTCATCACAATTACTATTGCTTGTCAACCTTACAAAGATGTCGTCATTGATCCTTTTGCACCAAAGTTTGTAACGTTTGACCAAACTAGAATGTATTTTAAAAATGTGAGAGCAAGCTATTACAACAAGGTCAGTCTTCCCCAAACTGACACTACTACACACATGAATGTACTACTATATGATAAAGCGGTTCAAGATTCAACACAGGCCATCATTAATTTACATCTAGTCACTGTTGATAATAATGACAATGCCTTTATCATGTTAGCGCCTAATGAATTCTTTAAAGGATACCAACACTTTAGAGTGCATTGGGTAGATCACAAAGATGATTTTAAAGGAGAAATTAGATATAAACAGGGTGGTATGGCCGATCAGTTCCTGTTTTGCTCTGAAATCTACAACCTGCTCAACAAAGACGAAGTCACTTTTGAAGTCGAATTTGGAAATAAAAGAGTTCCATTTCTTGATACTGTTGAAGAAAAAAATGCTTTCAGAATTACAATGATTGATTTTTATCGCTTAGTTACCCTTCTATAAATCACAGTTATTAACACTAATCAATTGCCCATTCAGAAAAATTGTGGTTACTTGCATAAATTTTACACTTTAGTATTTTAACCATATTTTAAGGTCATGTCTCATATCACATACGGGAGAACATTAGATACAGCAAAAGATGCAATGGGAGCTGCAATTGCGGCCTATGAAGAAGATAGAAATGAGGATTACTGTGTAAAAGTATACTCTGATTTTAGTGAACCTGATGATATTCCTGTCCCACTCTTATTTAGAGAAGAGAAGGATATGCCTGAGATAGAAAAATTAGCTTTAGACCAATGTAAAGGGAAAATTCTTGACGTTGGGGCTGGTGCTGGATCTCATGCTTTAGCACTGCAAAAAAGAGGAAAAGACGTTACTGCCATGGATATTTCTTCATTGGCTGTTGATACCATGAAAAAGAGAGGTATACAAAACGTCATTGCAGGTAACATCTATGATTATGATGGTCAAAAGTTTGATACCCTACTAATGCTCATGAACGGAATTGGGCTTGTAGGCACTCTTGAAGGATTAGCAGAGTTTTTAGTAAAAGCTAAAAATTTCATTCAGAAAGACGGTCAAATCATTTTTGACTCTTCAGATATCATCCATCTTTTTGAAGATGAGGATGGTTCATACCTTATTGACCTTACAGCAGAATACTATGGCCAAATCCAATATTGGATGGAATTTGGCGATTTAAAAGGTGATAAATTTGACTGGCTTTATGTAAGTTACCCTGTATTGGAAGAATATGCAGCGGTAGCAGGTTATAAGGTCAACTTAATTCACGTTGGTGATTTAAACCACTATCTTGTTTCCTTAACTTTAAGTAATGATTAAGATTGGCGATTCAATCCATTATCAAAGACCTAAGACCATCGAAATAAGTATTTTACGCACACTAAATCAATTATTTTTCAAATTTAAATAGATTATATGATAGAATTAACAAGAGCACAGGCGTCGAGAGCAGCAATTGAAAGAATGTATGTAGTGATGAGACATCTCTTCATCAGAGGATATTACAAACCTGGTGGGGCTTCTGGCCATGCCATCATGCAAGATTTATTAATCCTTGAGCCAGAAATTTATGGTTCACTCGCTGATCCTCAAAAAGTCGACCTTAACGGACTTGTCTATGTTTTTGATCGTCTTCCTAAAGGAATTGAAGAAACACGATATATTAAATTGACATCTGAAGAAGGGTACGAGAAATCTTCATTTACTAAGATTATTCCTCAAGCAAGACGAAGAAATTGCTATCGTATTGACGAAGAACAAATGTTTATAGAAATCACTCGTGGTAGAAGTGAAATCTATGACATCCTTACGCACTTGACCTTTATTTATATTGAGGCTGAAAAAATCAAACAGCATGCTCAAGATAAAAAAGGAAATGCACTGAGAGAATGGGAACAACTAGAAAAAATTGTAACAGGTGAACAAGCACTTACAAAGGAAAACGAGGAAGTAGCATTTACTTACCTTGCGACTATTTTGGGAAGAACTTACCAAGAGACTAGAGATGCTCACCACAGATTTATTAAACATTCTAAAAAGAATAACGGCCTCTTCCACATTGTTTATTGGTTAGGAAAATTAGCCATCAATGAAGAATTAAAAAGTGAAGATCGTATCATCAGTTTCAGTCCAACACTTCGTGAAAGAATTGGACACCACATTTATGGTGAAAGATGGGCCAATAAAATCAAAAGAGCTTTACTACACAACGGACTTATTCAGCGACCAATCCACATCATCAGCTCAAACCTGCATAGTGTTATGAACACGTTTTATGCATGTGATGCATTGGGTAAAAAAGGCAAGAATACAGACTTTCTTAATTTGATGGAAGAAGTTAGTCAAGGAGATAATGGTCACTTGAGAGATAAAATTTATCACTCTGCCATTGAAAAGGGAATGATTCAGGTACAGGAAGATTCAGGAACAAATATTTCTGTTCAGATTTTTGATACCGCTAAAACTCTACCCGCTTCTCTTCCATCTAACATCAAAATGCCTGAAAGTATTGATGCTGAAAATGCTCCAGTGATTGTAGTAATGGATTATGCTTTTGGTGAACAGGCCTTTGAAACAATGGATGAGCTGTTGAAACCATACGAATCAGAAAATGAACAAATCAACCTTGATGTTCAAAGTGTTTCTATTATGGGAAAAGCTGGTATTCTGAAAGGAGGAAAAGGTGATGTGATGACACCAACGGCTCACATTTTTGAAGGTACTGCAGACAATTATCCTGTAGAAAATGACCTTACGCCAGAAGATTTTAAAGATATCAAGGACCTTAAGTTTGTAGATGGCCCAATGGTAACTGTATTAGGGACCTCATTACAAAACAAAGATATCTTAACGTACTTCAAGAATTCTTCATGGGGCGTAATGGGACTTGAAATGGAAGGTGCCCACTACCAAAAAGCGATTCAAGGAGCATCAAAAATTAGAAATAATATTAGTAAAGATGTAAAAGTAAGGTATGCTTATTACGCCTCGGATAACCCTCTTATTACCGGAAGTACTTTAGCCAACGGAAGTTTAGGATTAACAGGTGTAAAACCAACTTATTATATCACTTTAAAAATACTGGAAAAAATATTCAATAATTAGCTTTAAGATCACATCGAAAAGGTGTTTATCTAAATATTTTTTACAGTCATTGCACAATGAGAGAAATTTATCTTTTATTGTGCAATTATTTTATATGATAATTTGTTGTAAACTCAGACAAAATTGTCTTCAGTATTTGCTATTTTTGTGTTTAAACTGCAACTGTAAGTAAGCAGGTTTTGACTGAAAATACATCATTAAATGTAAAATAAGGTAGTTATGAGTAAAGATAAATCAGAACAGAATCAAGAAATTGACTGGGAAGCGTTAGAAGCTGAAGACAAAGCAAATGAAGTTTCTAAAGAAGAAAAAGTAGATGTTGATAAAATTGAGGAAGAAAAGAAACTACTTTCGAATGAAGAAAAGTTCAGTCCTTATCCAGATGATTTCCTTGCAGATATAAATATTATAAGAAAAGAATACGATCAGGAACAAAAAAACAACGATTTTCAAGAAAACGACTTGGAAGAGTGATAATTATAAACTTTCTTGTACAATACAGATAACAATATCACGTTGTTTTTTTAAAGGCTTCCTTTTATCCCAATAATCACTTAATTAGGAAGGCTATTTTTACTTTAGAAATCACTTTCATTAATACTCTAATATGCCATTGATGTTTGATTCATCAAAATCTCGAGCTATACTCATAGGTATAGGTACTTTCTTAAAAGACGATGATCTTCATAGACGTGAGCATGTTTATAAAGATATCAGCTTATTAAGAGATACATTAACCGACACTCAGATTCTTGGAATTCACGAAAGAGATATTGTTTCTTTGGTTGATTCAGAAGGAAATACAATGATTAAAGAACGTATTGCTGAAGTAGCCGATGCTACTCAGGATACATTGATTTTATTTTACTCCGGATACCTCATTGAAAGAAAAGGTAAATTGATTCTTTCTTCTCCACATACTACTATTAATCAATGCCATATTAATGGTATACCATTAAGCGAAGTGTTGGAGATCATTGATGAATCTGAAGCTAAACGTGTCTTCTTAATTTTAGATGCTGACTACAGAAGAGCTAAAAAGTCAGATCAAAATACTGACCCTTCTACGATAAAAGAACTTCTGCCAACAGGCCCAAAGAAAACATATATTGTATCTGAATTCGGAAATGTTAATTCTAACCAAACTATCGCTTCTGAATTAACGGACCTATTCCAAACAGGAATTGAGGAAGAAAGAGAAGTATTGACGCTCAATGATGTCAAAAAGCATTTTAGTAAGGAATCATCTCTTCGTGAAGTATTATTTATCACCAACGAAGAAGGTGATATTCCAATATGTTTAAATAAGAGATTTTCTAAAGCAAAAAAGCTAAGAACAGAAATTGAAGATAAATTCAATGATAAGAAGTTCGAGGAAGCTTTACCTTTACTAAAAGAAGGTATTGAACTCTTTGAAAATGACGATGAGTTCAATAATATGGCTACTTTCATCGAAACGTTGCATCAAGCTGATCAAATGTTTACGAATGAAAGTTATGATGCGGCAAAGAACAGGTACCAAGCAGCTTGGGAAATTATTAATGAAGACACTGCTTACAAAGGGATCATTAAGTCATTAGAAAAAATAGCTGATATTCAATATGACAATGAAGACTTTGAAGCTTCTAAACAAACATATACTGAATTATTGAAGTATGATTCAACAAATGGATTATACAACGATAAAGTCAATTACTGCGATAATGAATTGAAGTTTACCTCTCATATTGACTTGGGAGATAAAGCTTATTTTGAAAATAAATTTACCATCGCAAAAGAGCATTACAGTAAAGCTTTAAAATATAGAAAAGACCCTGTAGTACTCCGTAGAAAAGAAGAATGTGATAAAATCTTATCTCGTGAGGAAAAACTGAGAGAAGAGATTAAGGCTGAACTTCAAGAAGAAATCAAGAAAGACCTTGATAAAGAAGTAGAAGAGCAAATCAAAAACAAAGAGACAGAATTAAAAGAACAATTAAGATCTCAAATTGAAAACGAGCTTTCTTCTTCCTTAATGCCTAAAGCAAAAGATGAAGTAACACAAGAGCTGGAAACCACAATCTGGAAAAAAACAGCTATTTGGAATAGTATAGAGGGGTATCAATTCTATCTTTCTATGTTCCCAGAAGGACACTTTATCGATAAAGCTAACCAACGAATTGATCAAATTCACAAGAAGACTTTAGCAAAGAAAATGGAGGAAATCACTCCTATTCCCCCTGTTCAAGTCATTGATAAAAAGGAAACAAAGAAAGAAGAACTTAATATAGATAGAGCACTTCTAATGGACCTTAGAATGGAACCAATAGAAGATATTCTAGCCAAAATTGAAGAAGCAAGAGGCCTAAAAGGTGAAGTGTTGCTTTGGAAAGACAACGAACGTATTCTGCTTGAAAGAAATGAAGAAGAAAATGAATACGTTGCACCAATTCCCTCTCCTGTCATTTCTGAACTAGATGAGGTGATGAATGAGGCGATCAAAGAGTTGGAGGAAGAAGAAGAAACAACACCTTCGGATAAAGTAGAAATTGAAACAGATACTGAAACAGTTGTTCAAGCAGAGGAAACTGAAGTCACTTTTGCTGAAACAGAAATCAATGAAGTTTCATCAGATTCTTTCTCACTCGAAGAAGCACAACAGTTATCCGAAGCTGCTCAGAAAAATGCTGATGATGTCACAGATGATTTGATTACGGAAGAAGTTGTAGAGCTTTCTGATACTACATCTTCATCGGTTGTATCATCAACTCCTACTGAAAGTAATGCACTTGAAGAATTAGGTGAAGAAGAATTATGGAGTCGTGCTGAAAAATTGAATACCAAAGACGGGTATTTAGAATACATCAACTTCACAAAAACTGCTGATCAAATTGCAGAGGCTTATTACAGAATCAATAAGATTGACCAAGGTGAAACTCCTGAAATCACTTTCAATGAGGTAGCACCTCCAACAATTGAAGAAACAGTTATTGAAGAGCCTGAGGCAGTTGAAGAACCTGTTCAAACAGAACCAGAGATTGAAGCACCTCAAAGCGAAATTGAAGAAACGCCAGTAAATAATTCCGTATTTATAGATGGAATGGATGAAGAGACACTTTGGAACACAGCACTTTCTATTAATACAATAGACGCTTACAAAGAATATCTGAACCGTACTGAAGCTAATGATTACTTGGCAGATGCTTATTCTAATATCAATACCATTCAAAATGGCGATACTGTAGACAATTCAGCAAGCGAAGAGTTTGAAACGATAGACTTCACTCCTACTTCATTTGATACAGTTGATGACAGTGACAGTGCTGATTCATCTTCAGTAGATACACCTGAGGCAGAAGTACCAACTTTCGAAATTGAAGAAATTACATCTAATGAGACGGATTCTAACGAGACGTTACAGGAAGGTATTGATTCAATCATCAATGAAGAACCTAGTACTTTAAACGGTTTTGATAACAGTGAAATTTCATCTGTTACCGACACTGCTCCTCAAGTAGACATTGAAACAGAAACTCAGCCTGAAATCGAAATCCAATCTCCAGTTGACAGTTTATCATTAGAAAACGATGAATTTGAGGTAAATGAGGACGAAGAAGATCTTTGGAAAAATACATGTGAGGAAAATACGTTAGGGGCATACTTTAACTACCTTAACCTTACAACCCAGAAGAAATACTGGAAAGAAGCCAAAGATAAAATTAGTTCCTTAAAAAATGATTCTCAAGCCAAAGAGGAAGACGATTGGAACCGTGCACAAGAAATAGATACTATTGAAGGATATAAAACATATATCAGAAAATATCCTCTTGGAAATTACTATGCTGCCGCAATGATGCGACTTGGAAAGCTAGAATAATCAGTATCAATACGTTACTCATTATAAATAAGGCCTTGTTTCTTTCGAAGCAAGGCCTTACTTTTTGTTAAAAAATATAAGTTTCATTAAAGATTAAATTTACTGATCACCATCATTGGATATTAATAAATATTTATGAAAATTATGTATACAAAATCACTAGAAAACGTATTTAATAATAGGAAGTGAAAGTGAATTAACTTAACCAAAAAAGATCAATATTATGGGATTACTAAATAGAATATTCGTAGCGTTAGATGCATCTAAAAAGGACGTTCCTTTACTAAAACATGCCAATAAATACATCAATGAATCTGAAGCTGAAAAAATTTACTTCGTTCATGTGCAAGAGTCTTTAGACCTTCCTAAAGAGGTCACAGATAAATACCCCAATATGCTTAGTCCGTTAGATGAATCTATTAGAGTAAGCATGGATAAGCTCATTCATGAACATATCCCAAACATAGATAACATTAATCACGAGCTTTTAATTGAAGAGGGTAACCCCGCTGAAACAATCATTAAGCTTGTCAAAAGGAAACAAGCTGATATTGTTATTCTAGGTAAAGACGGCCAAGGAAAAGGAACGGGTTCTGTTGCAAGAAAGATTGCAAGTTTTGCACCTTGTTCTATTCTTTTTGCTCCAGAATTACTACAATACGACACAGAACCTAAGGCACTGATCCCAATCAATTTTTCTGAAACAAGTAAAGATACTTTACAACAAGTTGAAGAAATTGCGGCACACATTCACGATCTCAAATCATTAGCTATCAACTGCTTCCGTATACCCCATGGATATAGTTCAACAGGAAAAAGCTATGATGAAATGGTTGATATATTAAAAGGTGTTGCTCAAAAGAAACTAGATCATTTTGTTAACAGTGCAATTGATGATCATAATATTGAAACAAAACCAATATTGATTGAGGAAGACGAAACTACTGCAGATGCAATCTACAAAGCAGCAAAAGATGAAAATGCCGATATGATTATAATTGGTTCTAAGAGTAGAACATTTATGGCTTCAATGGTACTTGGAAGTACAGCAGAGAAACTGCTACTTTCCAATATCAACATCCCTATCCTTATTTATAAAAATAAAAATCAAACCTTGGATATTTTCAACTTCTTTGACAGAATTTAATTAAATAATATTTATAATTGCAAAATTCCTAAAAGGTGAGTAGTATTGATGACTACTCACCTTTTTTGTTTATATAATGTTACATAGTATTTTTTACACTTATATATATTAGTACATTTTCCGAATAAAAAGGATGAAAAAGATCATCATAATTATAGAAATCTAAATAGCAACTTTATTGATAAAAGGTTGTTCTTTTGTAATATCAAATTATTCATTATCTCACACACAAAACATTCTTTCATAATATGGAGATGTTTCTAACGCTACTACAGTCAGACTACGTAGCATTATTCGCAATTATTGCATTTGGTATTTTATTAGGTAAAATCAGTGTCAAAGGTGTATCCTTTGGATTATCTGCAGTGATTTTTGTGGCCATGTTTTATGGTTACCTTATGAATGCATTGGGTTTTGAAGATTTTGCCATACCCGGTATCATTCAAAAAATAGGTTTATTATTATTCATTTTTACGATTGGTATGCAGGCTGGGCCTTCGTTTTTCGAAGCCTTCAAATCGCAAGGCAGCAAACTAATCATTTTAGCAACACTTTCAGTTGTATCTGGAGGCCTTGTCACTTTTATCTTAGGGATTACCTTTGATATAGACTTTAAAATCGCAGTAGGTCTATTGACAGGAGCTCTTACTTCAACGCCAGGTCTTGCCGCAGCCATAGAAAGCTCACAATCGCCTCTAGCTTCTATTGGTTATGGTATTGCATATCCTTTTGGGGTAATCGGTGTTATTCTTTTCGTAAAATTAGCACCTAAATTCTTTGGCGTCAGTGTCGAAGAAGCGGAGAAAAAATACGAAGAGGAAGCAACAGCTGATACACCTGACCTTGTCAATAAAAACTTTATTGTCACCAACGATAACGTTCATGGTAAAACTATCGGTGAGCTGAATATTCGTTTTATGACAAAAGCCAACATCTCACGTGTGATGGAACCTAACACTGAGAGTAAGCCACCAATGAAAGATACAATTCTCCATAAAGGAGATTTAGTAAAAGCAGTTGGTACGCAAGAGGCTTTAAAAAGAGTAGAACTGTTGCTTGGTGAACCGACTGATCAGAAAATACCTCGATCAGGTATACATGAAATTCGTTGGTTTGTTGTATCGTCAAGAAACATAGTAGGCAAAACTTTAGGTGAACTTGATTTACACAATAACTACTTAGCAACGATTACAAGAGTCAGAAGAGCAGGACTAGATTTATCGCCAAGACCTTCTACTCGTTTACGATTTGGAGACAAATTACTAATCTCGTCTACAAAAGGAAACATTGTTGGACTTACTGAGCTTTTCGGAGATAGTATTAAAATCGTCCAAACACCAAGCTTCCTGCCTGTTGCTTTGGGTATCATTATCGGTGTTTTATTAGGTAAACTCGAAGTACCACTTCCGGGTGGCTCGTCTTTCTCACTAGGTCTTACAGGCGGTGTTTTAATGGCTGCTTTAGGACTAAGTAGATTAGGTAAGACAGGACCTGTAATATGGCACTTACCGAGTAATGCTAATGCGTTATTAAGACAATTTGGACTACTATTATTCCTTACACCTGTTGGTGTGGGAGCAGGTACTAAACTTGTCTCTACCATCAGTGAGTATGGATTCCAACTATTTGGCATTGGAGCATTAATTACTTTAATCCCTATGCTAATTGTTACAATTGTAGGTCACGTATTCTTTAAGGTTAATTTCTTATCGTTAATGGGTGCCTTAACTGGAGGCATGACGTCTACTCCTGGTCTTAGTGCTATGGATAATATGACGGAAAGTGACGCCCCACAAGTTGCATATGCGACGGTTTATCCTTTTGCCTTAGTAGCAATCATTATTGTTGCTCAGATTATCGGAGGATTATAAATAATAACCATATAAATAAAAATAGCCTCAACTACATTATTTAGTGGTTGAGGCTATTTCTATTTATCTCTTTTCAATAAAACTGAGGATCTCTGACAACACCTCTGCTTTGATTTTCTCATTGTGCATTTCATGCCTTAAACCTTCCCATATTTTGAAGGTAATATTTTCAGAAGGTGCCTTATTTGCAAATTCTTCAGAAGCTTTATATGATGTGATATTATCATCATCTCCATGCATCAATAAAGTATTTACTTTCAATTGTCCTGCATTTTCGATCGCCCATTCACCGGCTTCTTTTACACCAAAATAGAGTGCCGTACAAATCTTATTGTGAACCAAAGGGTCTTTTACATACACCTCTCCCACTGTCAAATCAGTTGATAAGTCTGCTGGATTTAACTTTGATGGAATCACAAAATCTTTAAAAATACCTCCTATAAACTTCCCTATTTTCTCTTGCCAAGCCGGAGGATCAACTGCCAATCTCAACCAAGGACTTGTCACGATAGCTCCTTTTAGAAAAGAAGGGTTTTCTTTCAAAAGATAAGAAGAAACAATATTTCCACCCATACTATGGCCATAAAGAAAGACAGGTACATCTGGAAACTTTTCTTTAATTAAAGAGAGCAGCTCGGTTACATTATACAACACGGCATCATAACTTGGTACAACCCCTCTTTTACCAGGCGTCTTCCCATGTCCTCTTTGGTCATAACCTATAAAACCGTAATTATTTTCTGAAAAAAAAGCAGCAACATGAGCATATCTTTCAATATGTTCTCCAAAACCATGAATCATAGCAATTATAGCTTTGGGCTTTTCATCTTCAGGTAACCAACATTTCCCGTATATATCTATATTATCTACTGTTTGCCAAGAGTATTCAAAAGATTTCATTTTAATGATTTAGTGATTATTTGTATTTCAAAAAATTAGTAAAAGATAATAATTTTTGATGATTTCTAGCCTAACCAATCCTTTTTCATGGTTTAAAAGTTATAATTAGTAATATTATTCTTTTGTATAATAATAAGGTAAGGAGAATAGAGTATATTTACAGAAGTTTTTTTTAAAGTATAAAACTCACCTATGATACAATCGATGACTGGCTTCGGCCAAGTAGCAATAGAAAACGAGCATTTCAGTGCTTCAATAGAAATTAAAACTCTTAATTCTAAGAATGCTGATTGCAATATTAAAATGTCATCAACTTTTTCAGACAAGGAAATTGAGTTAAGAAATTTATTAAGTTCAAAACTTCAAAGAGGTAAAATTCTTCTGATATTGAATTATGTTTCTAAACGCTCTGAAAGTTTAACGGCTTCGCTAAATACAGAAGTGATCAAAAGTTATTACAATAGCTTAAAGAGCATTTCTGAAGATTTAGATACGGACTCTAATAATCTTTTGGAAATAGTTATGAACATGCCTGAGGTTTTTTCGAAGGAAAACCAAGAGGATATTACCAAAGAAGATTGGCCAATTATCAATGATGCTATTTTAGAGGCAATTTCTAAAACAATAGAATTTAGAACAGAGGAAGGTAATGCTTTAGAACAAGCACTGAGAGGTGCCATAGTGAAGATTACTGAATACCTTGAGAAAGTAGTAGAGTTAGACCCTCAAAGAATTGAGCGATTAAAAGAGCGATTGAGAAATCAAATTGCTGAGTTTGAGAACAACGAAAACTTTGATGCCAATAGATTTGAGCAAGAATTGATTTTCTACATTGAAAAATTAGATATCAACGAGGAAAAAGTAAGACTTTCTCAACACTTAAAATACTTTATTCAGACTTTAGAGCAACCAAAATCAAACGGTAAAAAACTTGGTTTTATTGCACAGGAGATCGGTAGAGAAATTAATACAATAGGTTCTAAAGCTAACGATGTCGATATTCAAAAAATTGTGGTGAATATGAAAGACGAGTTGGAAAAAATTAAAGAACAGAATCTAAATATTCTATAAAAAGAAAAGGCATTATTCAACAATCAGAATAATGCCTTTTTTATCGAACTCAGGTGATTAATGCAGCTTATGCATTTCCTTTTCTAATTGCTTGTTCCCATTTCCAAGCAGATTCCATCATCTCATCAATTCCACTTTGAGCCTTCCAGCCTAAAATTTCATTGGCAATCGTAGTATCTGCCCAAATTTGCTCAACATCTCCTTCCCTACGGTCTACAATTTTATAGTTGACAGGAATGTCATTTATTTTTTCAAAAGCATTGATCACTTCTAACACTGAAGAACCTGTTCCTGTACCCAAGTTAAAGAATTCATATCCTTCTTCGTTCTTCTTCTCTATCAAACGTTCTGCTGCAATAATATGAGCTTTGGCCAAATCAACTACATGAATGTAATCACGAATTGCTGAACCGTCAGGTGTATTGTAATTATCACCGAAAACAGATAATTGCTCTCTAAGGCCAATGGCTGTTTGCGTAATAAACGGCACCAAGTTTTGAGGAACTCCTTTTGGTAACTCTCCAATCAATGCTGAAGAATGTGCTCCTACAGGGTTAAAATAACGGAGTGCTATGGCTTTTATCTCAGGGAAAGCTTTGACCGTATCTCTCAAAATCTCTTCGCAGATCTGTTTTGTATTACCATATGGAGATTCAGCAGGTTGCACTTTTGCCGACTCAGTTACAGGCAAATCATCAGGCTGACCATAAACCGTACAAGAAGACGAAAATACCATATTTTCCACCTTGTACTTCTTCATGCTGTTCAATAAATTGATCAAAGAACAGATATTATTTTGGTAATATTTCAATGGCTCTTTTACGGATTCACCTACTGCTTTAAAAGCGGCAAAATGAATTACAGAACCGATATTTGGATATTTTTCAAACAAAGCTTCAACACCACTTTCGTTGACTAAATTGAGTTCTTCAAAAAAGGGTCTTTGGCCTGTTATTTTTTCTATTCTATCAACAACTTCTATTTCTGAGTTGGATAAATCATCAACTATTATTACTTCATAACCTTGATTCTGAAGTTCAACAACTGTATGAGAACCGATGTAGCCAGTTCCTCCTGTTACTAATACTTGATTTTTTGACATTTTATTTAAAAATTAATCTTGAGATGATTTGACCTATAGTTCTAACTCTAAAGAAATCAAATTAATTCACTTTCACTTTATAGGTCTTATAATATTCTTCGGTAGATACTCTTAATAATAAGTATTGTCCTCTATAGCCTGAAGGTAGGTCTAGTGAAATGACAGCGGAATCGTTCTTACGTTCCAATTTCTCTATGAGTTGCCCTGCCATTGTATACCATACAAACTCTAATTCTACCCTTTTTAATTTAGAAGGAAGTTCAACTTTAACCGTTGTTCCATCGACAGGATTGGGATATATTTTTACTTTTTTAAATAAGCTTTCATTTTCCTCTAAATCAGTCACTAGTAAAGCTCTTTTATAATTGGGAACTCCATATCCATACAGTGTATCCGGTGATGAATAGTTATCCCCTGATCTTCTCAACCTCGAAATAACATCCATAGGCATTGTCCCTTCTGGCAAAGCTTGTAATAAACCTGCACACAACGCTGCCATTTGTGGTGCTGAAAATGATGTCCCGTTCGAGGTTTTTACCTCTCCAGTTGATCTTACTACCCATGCTCCTTCGCCGACTGCCATAACATCCGGCTTTACACGGCCATCCGCTGAAGGACCTACAGAGCTTGAAAATGCTTTTTTCAGAGTGGAACTGTTTACCGAACCTACCGTCAATACAAAAGGTGAATCAGCAGGGAATGATATTTTCTTCCAATTGCCTCCACCTTCATTTCCGGCAGAGGAAACGACTAAAATACCTTTTGAATAAGCATGGTTAGCACCTATTGTAATCCATGCTTTATCTCCTGTTAAATCCTCATGAGTATAATTTTGGGTAGCATCATCAAAATCATAATACCCCAAGGAACTTTGGATAATATCTACACCAATAGAATCCGCACGCTCTGCTGCAGCGACCCACATTAATTCCTCAATTCTACTTTCAAACGCTGTATTCTCTGTTCTGTATAAGTAATATGTGGCTTCAGGGGCTCCTCCTACATAATTTCCTTCGTCAAAAGCGGCCATTGTAGACAAAACATCGGCTCCGTGCGAATGATCATCAGCAACCTCTGCATTTTTATTATAGAAATCAAAAGATTCTCCTAAAATCAAATCATCAAAAAATGGATTGGAAGAGTAATTACGAAATCCTGCATCTAACACTGCGATGTGGATTCCTTCCCCTTTATAACCATCTTCATGCATTCTATCAATTCCCAAAAGAGCATTTTGTTCTTCCGATTTACCGTAGTCATACCCTTTTGATTTTAAATCTCTTTCTATGCCCCCCATCGATTTATCTGACATGTCCATGACTTTAGACACAGATTCAATTTTTTCAATTTCAGTAGGATCTGCATTACTAACAATTACGGCATTGAACCATTTTAAAGGATACCATATTTTAGCTCCCGTTGATGCAATATCATCGATATAAGATTGTACAACTGGTAAATCGGAAGAATCAATTGCGATATCCATTGATGTTCTTCTATTGATCGCTGATGCTGAAAGATATTCTTCCGGATTCGTTAGACTAAAAGTGGTTGATGCTTTATCGTGAAACTGTACAAGATGGAAGGTTTCTTGTGCAGAGAGCAACATAGATATATGGAATAGAAATATGGTAAAAACTGTCTTTTTCATAATAAAAAGTCAATATCTTCAGATTTTATGATAAGTACTGCACGCATTGTAAACTTAGTTATGCTTATACTCAAATAAGGTCCACTTTAAACCGTGATTTTTAAAAATGATCATCACTTATCATGGATCTAATTTGGTTTACGATGCACTTTAATAATGGGAATCTCAATTTAAAGCTAGTAAACTGATAATAGATAAAAAAATTCATTAAATAAGAAAAAACCTCTTTCTACAAAAATTATAGATCGAGGTCCATTCATATCTTATTTATTAGTGTAAAAATACAACTTTTTACAACAACAAGTCTTTATATTTGTTTTTTTAACCCCCAGATTTTTTAGCCTTGTATCCTGCTGCTTTCAACAGTTCCATGACCTTGTCTCTGAAGTCGCCCTGAATGATAATTTCTCCATCCTTGGCACTTCCTCCAACGCCACATTTTGATTTCAGCGTTTTGGCTAAACCTTTTAAATCATCATCACTCCCCACAAAACCTGTCACTAGAGTGGCTGATTTTCCTTTCCTATTTTTACGATCCAACATTACTCTTAAGTCTTGTTGGTTGGGTGGTAATGTTTCTTCCTCGAAATCTGATTCTGTTTCATATTCATAATCAGGATCAGTACTGAAAACTACACCTAAACGATCTTTCCAATCGCCTCCGTCATTATTATTTTTTCTCCCCATGATTGTTCGATTAATACAGGTCGTCTAACTTTAACTTTAAATATTTACTTATTGAAAAGTATACACTTGAGACTACTACTAAAGATCCCAAAATGACCGCTAATATACAAATAAACCCAATATCTTTTGAAGAGATCAGATAAACCAATTCTGGCATGGAGGCAATTGCTGATGCCGCCACCAACGCCAAACATATAGATGCGATTCCACCGCCAATAGCTCCTTGGATTGCCCCTCTGATTAAAAAAGGTTGCTTAATGAAAATTTGCGTGGCTCCCACAAGCTGCATCGAACGAATTAAAAATCGTTGAGAATAAAGTGCCAATCGAATCGAATTGTTGATTAAGATGATAGCCGTTGAGAAAAATATCAAGGATAAAGCAATCACAACAAAACCAATCGTTCTCATGTTACCTCTAATATTCTGAAGCATATTTTTAGTATAAACCACTTCATACACTCCTGTTAAAGATCCCAATTGATGCTTAACATCTTCCAGTGCACTTGTTTCAACCCCAACGTCAACACGTACAGCAAAAGCATCTCTCAAAGGGTTTTCACCAAGAAAACGCACAAAATCTTCACCAGTAGTCTCTATCATTATTTCCGCCGCTGATTCTTTACTGATAAACTGTGGCGCTTCCTCTTTTGAGACAAAAGAAAAGTTTTGAATCGAGGCGGCTAAGCTTTCTTGTTCTAGCTCTGTCAAGTCCTTATCTAAAATCACTTGCATCTCTATTCCACTTGAAAGTCTATTGGCTAATCTTTTCGTTCCGATGGCAAAAAGTCCAAACAGAGCGATCATAAATAATGCCGCCGAGATACTGAATAGTACGTTAGTATAAGGATAACTTCCAACGATTTTTTTCTTCATTGGTCTATAAAAAATTTTGCAATTAGGGGATAAGTTCCACTTGTGGGCTAAATAGCCTACAAAGTATAAACGATCAAAGTTAGTAGTTCTTGTCTATTTACCAATTAATTGGCGACTTCCCTTGTTGTTCTAAGTAATTATTGGCTTGTTGGAATTGATGATTGCCAAAGAAGCCTCTATGTGCGGACAAAGGAGATGGATGTACTGATTTTAGAACTAGATGCTTATTAGGATCAATCACTTTACCCTTTTTCTGAGCATAAGAACCCCAAAGGAAAAATACGACTCCTTCTTTTTCATTGGCTACTTTCTCAATCACAGCATCAGTAAATTGTTCCCAACCCTTGTTTTGATGTGATCCCGCTTTATGAGCTTCTACAGTAAGTGTTGCATTCAATAATAACACACCTTGATCTGCCCAACGTTCTAAATTACCAGAAGCAGGTCTAGGAATACCTAAATCAGCTTCAATTTCCTTAAAAATATTGACCAATGAAGGAGGTTGTTTGATTCCATCACTAACAGAAAAGCACAAACCATTGGCTTGTCCTTCTCCATGGTAAGGGTCTTGTCCTAAAATTACAACTTTTACCTTATCAAAAGAACAGTGGTCAAAGGCATTAAAAATCTTACCTGCAGGAGGGAAAATCGTTTTGGTGGCATACTCTTCTTTTACAAACTGAACAAGGTTTGCAAAGTAGGGTTGTTCAAACTCCGTATTTAGTTTATCCTTCCAAGATGCTTCTATTCTTACTTCCATATATGAAAAGGGAGTTACCTATCGGCAACTCCATATTTTTAATTGTTTTATGCTTTTACGATTTCGAATGACAAAGCTGCGGCAAGTTTTGCAGTACGCTTATCAATATCTAAACGTGGGTTCAATTCGGCAATATCTGATGAAATGACTTTACCACTTTTGTATACTTTCTTGAATAATCTCATAAAAGTAGGATTTGGCTCAACACCATTGTAAGCTGATGCACTTACACCTGGAGCATAATGTGCTGCAAACACATCCATACAAGTAGTTTGATAAACAAAATCAACACTATCCAAAAAGGCACTCAACTTATGAGTTGTTCCTACTTTGTCAGCCTCTGATAACCTTCTACCAGTAATATACTTTACATTGAGTTCGTTAGCCGTATCATAAAGTTTTTGGGTATTGCTGTTTTTCTGAATACCAATCACTAAATAATTGAACGATTTATTTTGCTCTTGTTGCTTTTGAGCAATTTGATAGAATGGTGTACCTGAACTAGGAAGTGGGTTAGGTTCTCTTAAGTCAAAATGAGCATCGAAATTAATGATACCTAATCTCTTTCCTGGGTGTACTTTATTCATATACGCGTTAACCCCTAAATAGTGAGCATAAGCGATTTCATGCCCGCCACCCCATACAAGTGGTCTATAACCTTTCGTCAAGACCATTTCAATCACTTTACCCAACGCTTCCTGAGCTCCTTCTAAGTCCTCATCAACACATTGAATATTTCCAAGATCCAAAAGGTGTACTGATTCAGGAAAATGAACCGGCAAGTTAGCACTCACTTTTCTCATCGCGTAGGGGCCGTCCAATGCACCTACTCTACCATTATTCCTCTTAACACCTTCATCGCACATGAATCCAATAATAGCAACCCCTGATTCTCCTTCTTGCAAAGTCGGCATTTCTTCCGTTTCCAAGTTGACTACTTGAACCTTCTGATGCCATCTCAAAACATCATATGTTTCTCCATCTATTCTTCCAGTCCAGATTGAAGGGTTTGTTGCTAGGTATCTATGGTCTATCATGTATTTATATATTGTATTTTTCTAATATTTTTTTTAATTCAACTAAAATGAATTTTTAGCGATTCACAAATTAACAAAAAGGTTGTTTAGGATAGAAAAATTATGTATATTAATTCCATTAACCCATTCAAAAAGTTTAATTAACATTCACCTGTTGTGCATACTAAAAAATTATTTTGGCTACTCATCTAACATAATTGTCATAATAATAATAGATGACGCATTAAATTCCATCACCCTGAACCTATCTCTGATAAATATAATTATCCCATGAAAAAACTTTCTTATACATCCACTTTAGAAAACGACGAACTTAACCAAGCCTCAACCGCAGATGAACTAGAAATACCTCGCGACACCCCCGAAGAGGAAGTCGTCAATAGCATAACACACGGTATTGCGGCATTACTAAGTGCAGTAGGACTAGCAATCTTACTCAATCAAATAGATGCCAATGATCCTAAATACATTATCTCTGCGATCCTTTTTGGAGGAAGTATGATCATTTTATTTACTTGCTCAACACTTCTTCACCTTCACTCAGACGATAACTACACCAAAACATTAGTAATTTTAGACCACTCCGCTATTTATTGGCTCATTGCCGGTACTTACACACCAATGTGCCTGATCGAAATACCTAACCAAGGCGGAACTGAACTCTTCATTGTGATTTGGGTGATTGCCATTCTTGGTACTATATTCAAAATGGTTGTTGCAGACCGTTACCAATGGGTCTCTATTACCTTGTATTTACTAACGGGATGGGTAGGTGTTTTTGTATTTCCTGAAATGTTGGAAGCTTTGGGAGAAGGTATGCAGTGGATCATAGCAGGAGGTCTAGCTTATACATTGGGCGTTCCATTTTATTTATGGAGAAAGCTAAGATATAATCATGCGGTATGGCACATTTTCGTAATGGTAGGAGCAGGACTAATATATTATGGATATTATCTATATATCTTCTAAAACAAATAGTATACATGACATAAAGTACAACAGCCCTGTAACTTGGTAATAGTTACAGGGCTGTTTTGTGTGCACTACGTCACTATTTATTTTCTTGAACAGACTTTCCTTTTTGAGAAGGATGCTGTCTAAACATTTTACGTTTATGTCTGTAGTCCAAGTAATATCCTATCATTGGAAATACTGTACTCAGAGTAATGATAAATAGTATCTTATATATTATTCCTTCTCCTTGCATAGTGGTATATTTTAGGTTCGAGTATTACAAATATACATGACGAAAGTCACCTTTCAAATCATTCTTAGTTGTTTTTACCATGAATCATTTTAGAGACAATATTTTTCTTATCTCTCAATTCACCTACAACAATACCAAAGAAGTGAATCACGATAAAACTCACCAGATAATAAAGGGATAATTTATGCATATCCTCCATCAATTCATGATCTCCAATATCATAAATTAAGCTCATTCCTGTAATCAAAGAACCGGCAATACAAACATAAAAAATGAAATAAACCCATCCTTCTACTTTTTCTCTCCCAGTCATATCATTTGAAGACAGAAAGTTTAGCTTTATTCCTTTTTCTTTTGCATTCGTGAGAAGTCTTAATACATAAAGACCAATCAATAAATAACCCGCATTGATGTGCCACTGCCACATGTTTCCACGAATAGCTTTGGCCACTTTCATAGCTTGATCTTTTGTGATTTCGATATCGAATGTTCCTAAATAGTTTAGAATTACATCACGCATATAGTACTTGCTCATCCAATTTTCACGAAGGAAAATGGTCATCAAAATAAAGAGCATAGTAAATGCAATCAGCCAGTGAAGTAGGCGATGAGGTAGACTGAAGTTTCTATTTGTCATTGTGCTTGAGGTGTAATATTAAATATTGTGACAATACTAGTTTGTCCCTAAAAAAATGTAAGTAATTACAATTCTACAAAATAATAAGAAGATTTTTCTTAGTAATTTCGAAATACAGTACATCACTTAAGGCAAAGTTAATAGTCTTTTTAATAAGTATTTACTATTTTTATCAGCACAACAATACAATTAAACACCCCTTATATGAAACAATTACTACAAAAGAGTTTACTATTTACTTTACTCTTCATCTCTTACAATTCATTTGCACAGGTTCAAAACGACAACTATCCCCTACTCGCTAGCTTTTATACTGAAGGTGGAAAATTTGAGGACAAAATTCAACTCTATATCGTCGAGTTTAGACATTCTTCTGAAGTAAACGTTAGTATTTCCTATGATAAAGTTTCTGGAGATCTCGTCTTAAAATTCATGGATAAAAGCGGTTCTGAACACAGAGAAGTTTTACATGGTTATGAACCAAAGTATAATGCGAATACACCTAGTGTAATCACTTTTTACAAAAAAGACGACACCAAAAAATCTGTTTCAATTACAGAATATAATGGAGGACTATCAGTCATTTGGAATGGGGAACAATACCATATGACATCATAGTGATTATAATTGATGTTTTAATTGTTAATGGTTAATTTCTAGGTATCAGTATCATCATTGCATTTTTTTGCAAAAAAATAGGGCTACATTCAGTATAGAATGTAGCCCTATTTATATATAATCTTTCAAAATCCAAGTCAGTTGTTATCTCAACTTGGACTCATAATATACATTTAATTTCGATCTTTGATATGTCGCATCTCCAGCAATTCCATCTGCCCAAAGAATTCTTCCTTTATCTACATCGTAGAAAGGTTTAATATCAATTACTCTAAGTGTCAATTGACCTGATAAGACGAAAGAAGCGATAGTTTGACCGCCTTTCTCATAGCTTAACATATACTTGTAAGCTGCATCTCTCATGTACTTACCTCTCAATGATGCCAACTTTAAATTGCGATCATCTGCTTCACCTGAAGCTTGACCTCTACCTTCCAATGAGATTCTATACATTCGATCAGGATTAGCTGTTAAATTCATCAAAATTCTATCACAAATCGCATCTAACTGCTCTTTTTGCTCTTTTGAGAATAAAGACATCTTTGTTTCTCCAGCTCCATAAGTTTCAGAACTGTAAACAACTCCTATTGGTTGATTTCTTAATTTTTCCCCTACAGGTACTAAATTATCATTGTATAAATTTACGCTCATTGGATTAATTTTTAAAGATTATAATTGAAAGAGTCTGACTTAAAAAAAAGTATGTTTTTATCGTCTTGACAACACAAAAGTATATAAACTCTACCAATTTACAAGAGTATTAAAGAAATAATTACAAAGTAAGAATACAAGTAACTGATTTTCAGTATCTTTAATTATTGATTTTCTTTTCTAATTCTACTTAATTCAGTTTGATAAAAGTCCTCATTTCTCTTCATTTCCTCCTGAGTTGCTTGCATCTCCTCAAGGTTTTGTCTCATCTCCTCCTCTTGTGACCTCATTTGTTCCGCCTGCTGTTGTGATATCGCAAGCAATTCTTTTAGTTTTTCGGATGCAAGTTTATTTAAAATGGTGATCGCTAAACTTTCACAAACTCTAGAAAGGAATTCTAATTTATATTTTTCGAGAACTTTAAAACTAGCAATTTCTATGACCCCTTCGACCTTATCATAAGCTTTCAGAGGATAGATAGCCACAAATGAAGCGGTAATATCTCCAAGGCCAGAACTGATATTCAAATAACCTGATGGAACATCTTCTAATATAATAGGTTTCTTTTCCAAGAAGCATTGGCCTATGAGCCCCTCGCCTTGTTCTATTTTATTTGAATTTAAATATTTTTTACGATCATAAGCATAAACAGACTGCCTTCTTAGATAATCCCCTCTTTCTTTGTCTTCAACTCTTGAGAAAACGGCAACTTGATTTAAATCCAAAACTTTAGCAAGGAAGCTTGTGGATTGATCAATAAGCTCATCTAAATTTTCGACAGTTCTTGTTAAATCATTAAACTCTGCAAGTCTTTGTGTGGTCCAAGTTCTTTGTTCATCTTCAATTTTAGTCACTTGAACTTTCTCTAACACCTCTCGAAGTTCCCTACCTGATTTTTCAAGCTCTATATTTCTTTCAATGCTTTCTCGGTTTAACCTTTCAGACTCCAATCGATACCTCATTCTTTCTCTTTGCATCAAAAGCATAAGGATCCCCATACCTAACAAACCTAGATAGGCTCCACGAGTGGAGTTTGGTGCATAAAGCGTTTCATAGTCAATCAAAGGGTCGTTTAGCACATCTTGTAACTTGAACATTGAAAGTAAAAAACAAGCTAAAAGAATAAATAATGACCATTGATATTTTTTCTCCCTAACATCAAAAATTAAAAATGGAATCAATAAATGAACCATTGCTACAATAAAACCTGATGTTCGAGGATTAGCACCTTCAGGTGTTAAAAAAGAATTATAAATGATTACAACACTCATTGGTACTAAACATAAAATCACCCTTGATACTTGAAACAATCGAAGGTGGTTCAAAGTCAGTACAATTAAGTTCCCCAGAATACCCATCAAAGGCCACTGCATTAGTACAGGAACTTTCATAATAGAAAGTATAAGATAAAACATCTGAAAAAAGGTCAAGTAAAAGGCAAACTGATTGGATGTAATCACCTTTTCTCTGGTAATTCCTTGAATATTTTTATCTAAACCTATTGAAAATATCTGCTGAAAAATGTTCATATATAAATAATTAAACGCTCTGCCATAGTTCGCTTCCCCTCCTCTCGCCGCTCATTTCATAAACTAAAAAGTACTTATAACAAATGTACTTAAAAACTTATATTATTTTATCACTCAAAAAAGAAACGTAAATTCATTTTTCTTTAGTATAAAAATCATGCACAAATGAATATTTCAAAAGACTTATACAAAACATCACTGACTTTATTGACCGATTTTTATCAAATCACCATGGCCTATGGGTACTGGAAGCAAAATAAAGGTGAACAAAAGGCAGTTTTCCATGGTTATTTTAGAAAAGCACCATTTAAAGGCGGTTATGCAATTTGTGCAGGATTAGGTTATGTGATAGATTACATTAATCAGTTTGAATTTACTCCTGATGATATTGCTTTTCTTGCTCAACAAAAGGACAATAATGATAAACCATTATTTGAAAAGGGCTTTTTGGATTATTTATCAAACCTAAAATTATCTGTCAATGTTTACGCTGTTGAAGAAGGTAGAGCAATTTTCCCAAACGAGCCTTTTATCAGAATTGAAGGCAACTTAATTGAATGTCAATTATTAGAAACTGCTATTTTAAACATTGTCAATTTTCAAACCTTAATCGCTACAAAGGCAGCTCGACTAAGAATAGCAGCTCAAGATGACACTTTATTAGAATTTGGACTAAGAAGAGCACAAGGGATCGATGGAGGTATTACAGCAACAAGAGCTGCTTATATTGGTGGTTTTGATGCTACTTCAAATGTATTAGCTGCAAAATTATTAGATATTCCTGTTAAAGGCACTCACGCTCACTCCTGGATTATGTCTTATGATGATGAACTAAAAGCGTTTAAGGCTTATGCTGAAGCGATGCCTACAAATTGTATTTTTCTGGTAGATACCTATAATACCTTAGAAGGCGTTAAAAAAGCCATCAAAGTGGGATTAGAATTAAGGGAAAAAGGATACGAAATGATTGGTATTCGACTGGATTCAGGAGATTTGTCATATCTGAGTATTGAGGCGAGAAAGCTTTTGGATGAAGGTGGATTCTCAAATGCTAAGATTGTCGCCAGCAATGATTTAGATGAATATTTAATCAACAACTTGAAAAAAGAACAAGAAGCAAAAATTAATGTTTGGGGCGTAGGCACTAAGCTTGTAACAGCATACGATCAACCTGCATTAGGAGGTGTCTATAAGCTTGGAGCAATTGAAAATGAAGACGGTCACTTAGATTACAAAGTGAAATTATCAGAACAAGTTAATAAAATTTCAACTCCAGGAATATTACAAGTTCGAAGGTTTAGGGATGAAAAAGGGAAATATAGTGCAGATGGTATTTACAATGAAGAATTTACCATGAGTGAAAATTGTACATTAATTGACCCTAATAACGGTATAAGATCCAAAAAAATCACTGAAAAAGATCAAGGCGAAGACCTATTAATACAAATATTCAAAGAAGGCTGTTTAGTTTATGAAAAACCTAGTATTCATACGTCAAAAGATAAAACGTTAACGGAATTAAGTCGATTTGACAATAGTATTAAGCGTTTTTATAATCCACATGAATACCCCGTAGGGCTTGAAAAAGGCTTATATGAATTAAAATTAGAGGTTATCAATAATTTAAAGTAATTATCATCATAGAAAATTTCGATTAACAGTAGAAAACCCTAATTTTGGGTAGATAGTGATAGGATTTTTGTAAGATACATTGCATTGTTGCTTTTTGATATCGGAAGGAGAGTGAAATGCAATAGTTTTATTAACGATAAACTGTTTAGTTAATAATCCAGCGTTGAAAGAGATCACTATTTCTGTAATTAATTTTTTTAACTGTTAGCGTTAAGCAAATTACTATATGGCTTCAGAAGCAAAAAAAAATATTAGAAAGAACATATATAAACCCAATGCTACCGTTCAACCCACTTCTGCTACCCCACATGAAGAAAGAACGGAAAGGCCTTCAAGAGTGAAAATGCCAAGCATATCTATCAGTAACAATAAGTTTAGTGATCCTCGATTGAAGACAAGCCTTGGTTTATCTTTAATGTTTCTTTCGATCTACACCTTCCTCGCTTTATTCTCTTTTATTTTTACGGGTAAAGCTGATCAAAGTGTAATTGAAAATGTAGGGGGGATTAGCAACTTGATTTCATCGGGTAAAGAAGTCCAAAACTGGCTTGGACTTTTGGGGGCATCCTTATCTCATTTATTGATCTACAATTTATTTGGTATAGGTACTGCATTGTTGATTCCAATGCTTTTTATTGGTGGATATGAATTGTTCACTTTAGGAAAAGGAAAATTGATCCGATTCAGGAAGCTTTCCTACATCTGTTTGTTCTACATGATGTGGACCAGTATTTTATTAGGCTACTTTGTAGTTGTCAATGATTCTCCTAATTTCCTAGGATTCCTCTGTGGCAAAATTGGTTTTACTGTAGCTGACGGACTTTACAGTTTGATTGGGTGGGGAACCGTAATTTTACTGATTTTATCGGTTTTAATCCATACAGTTTATATCACAAAGTTTAAAAAAGTCACTTCTCTGATCGGAAGAGTGACTAAGAATAATGTAGAAGGGCCTATTACTTCAACAACAGCCCCATCTTCAGAAAGCATTGAAGAAACAGAAGAAGAAGAGATTCAAGACAATATTGATAATACTTTAGAAGATGATTCAGAAGAAGTAGAAGATAAAATTTCTTCTGAAGAGGAAGAAGTGACAGAAGAAAGAGATACAGCATTAGAAAATGAGATTGTCAATACTATTTTAGAAAAAGACAACACAACTCCACCTCCTGCTGAGATTATTCCTCACTCGGACAACACTCCTTCAGTAGTTGAGGAGAAAAAAGAGCAAAATGAACCTCAACAAATTAAGGTCGATCCAATTTCTGTTGATGTCAATATTCAAGTAGAACATGTTCAAGTAGGTGAAGCAACTCCGGTTCCACCTTCACAAAACTATTCTGAACATAGAACTCAAAAGTCAAAACAAGAACCACTGCCTCCAGTTCCTCCTAAACAGGAAATTCCCGCTTCTACTTCTAAAGAACCAGAGCCTGCTCCTTCTTATGAATTAGAAAAAGAGGATAAAAAGTCGGATCCTATCGCCTTAGATCCTCCTGCTCCAGCACCTAAGGTAGACAAATCGATAGACCCTCATCAGTTGAGTAATGTCTCTAACACTGATGATGTAGATAAAGCTGATTTAAATATTCAATTTGAAGAAGAGGAAGAAGATTTCATTCAAGTAGAAGATTTGGATGAATATGATCCTAAGCTCGATTTAAGTCATTATAGACACCCTAGCTTAGAGCTTTTAAACCCTCCTGTTGAAAACAAAGCGAAGGTGACTAAAGAGGAGCTTGAAGAGAATAAAGAACGCATTGTAAATACCTTAAGACATTTCAAAATAGGTATTTCATCTATCAGTGCCACGATTGGTCCTACAGTAACACTTTATGAAATTGTACCTGAGGTAGGCATTAAAATCTCTAAAATCCGAAACCTCGAAGATGATATTGCACTAAGCTTAGCTGCTTTAGGTATTCGTATTATTGCCCCTATTCCTGGTAGGGGTACTATTGGTATTGAAGTACCCAACAGTAATAGAGAGATGGTTTCTATTTCTTCAGTTTTGGCCACTGAAAAATTTGCAAAAGCAAAAATGGACCTTCCAATCGCCTTTGGCCGCACGATCTCCAACGAAGTTTTTGTGACTGACCTTGCAAAAATGCCTCACGTATTGATGGCAGGTGCTACAGGTCAAGGTAAATCAGTAGGTATCAATGTTCTTTTGAGCAGTTTACTCTATAAGAAGCACCCTTCTGAATTGAAGTTTGTAATGATAGACCCGAAAAAGGTAGAACTTTCATTATTTAATAAAATTGAAAGACACTTCCTTGCTAGTTTACCTGATGCGGAAGAAGCCATTATTACAGATACTAAAAAGGCAATCCATATCTTGAACTCATTATGTACAGAAATGGATATGCGTTACTCTTTGTTGAAATCAGCAGGAGTGAGAAATATCAAAGAATACAATGCAAAATTCAATAGTAGAAGACTAAACCCTAAAAAAGGACATCGTTTTCTCCCCTACATTGTATTAGTAATTGATGAATTGGCAGATTTGATGATGACAGCAGGTAAGGAAATTGAAGGCCCCATTGCTCGTCTAGCACAATTAGCCAGAGCAATTGGTATACACTTGGTAGTTGCCACTCAACGTCCTTCAGTAGATGTCATTACGGGTATGATCAAAGCCAACTTCCCTGCCCGAATTTCATTTAGAGTAACTTCTAAGATCGACTCAAGAACTATCTTAGATGCCGGAGGAGCCGATCAATTAATCGGTATGGGTGATATGTTATTATCGACAGGTAATGATATTACTCGTTTACAATGTGCTTTTATTGATACTGATGAGGTTGAAAAGCTTTGTGATTTCATTGCGGATCAAACAGGATTCGCTACAGCTTATATGTTACCAGAGTTCGAAGAAGAACAACCTGCAGGTAAAGATGCAGGAGGAAGAAGTGTTGACGATAGAGATGATCTTTTCGAAGAAGCAGCACGTTTACTCGTAAGACATCAGCAAGGGAGTACATCATTAATTCAACGAAAATTAAGTTTAGGATATAATAGAGCTGGCCGAATTATTGATCAATTGGAAGCAGCTGGAATTGTTGGACCATTTGAAGGTAGTAAAGCAAGGCAAGTAAATGTAAAAACTGAAATGGATCTTGAGGTTCTTTTAAGAACATTAGAATAAAGTTTGAAACATTTTACCCTTCTTTTTACGTTTAAATAGGCTATAACAAAAAACTGAACAAAATAGAATCATAATTTAGCATGACAACCACAAAAAAATATATATTCGTATTACTTTCTTTTTTATTTATTTCTACTCAATCTTTATTCGCTCAGCAAGATGAAAAAGCAAAAAAGATATTAGATGAAATGAGTAATTTTTATCAAGGACTTAATGCATTTAGTGCTGACGTTCACCAAGAAGCCATCAGTACAAGTGAAGGAAAATTAGGTGATATTGATATGAAAGCAATTATCAGCGGAAATAAATATCAGCTTCAATTAGATGGTCAAACTATTTACAGTGACACCAAAGATGTTTATAGATATGATCAAGAAATGGAAGAAGTTACGATTGAATCTGCTGAAGGAGATGATGAAAGTTTAACAGGTTCACCATCTCAAATTTATACTTTATATCAAAAAAACTTTAAGTATTTGCATGCTGGCAAAGAGAATGGTTTAGATATTATTGATCTTAGCCCTGATAAAAGTTTAGATATTAATTATTTCCGTATTAGAATGTATATCAAGTCTTCTACGAAAGAGTTGGTAAAATGGGAAATGTACGAAAAAGGAAACTTAATGAAGTATGTTTACGTGATTAACAACTTCGATAAAAATGTTACAGTCTCAGATAGCGATTTCAAATTCAATGTTGCTTCTCACCCTGATGTTGAAGTAGTTGATTTAAGATAGTCGATGCAAAATATTAAGCATAAAAAAACGTATCAAGTAACCTTGATACGTTTTTTTATATCCTGATTTCTCAGCTTTATGCTACTGGAGCAGTGGCTTTGAATAATACCGCTTCGCTTGAAGTTGATATCGAATAGTTCGCATCTACTAACAACAATGCTACCTCACCTCTTGTTAAAGTTAAAGTATCATCGCCTTCAGTAATAGTTGCCTCACCTTCAGAAACAATGATGATCTGAGCCGTTTTAGCAGTATGCTTATACGTATCTCCATCTTTCAAAGAGATTCTAGACAATTCAAAATCTGGAGCAGGGCTCTTATAGATTCTCTCTAAACCGTCAGCTTGCAACTCACCATCCATCACGTTTGGATGTGTTTCATCAAAAGTAACGTGCTTTAATAATTCAGGTACATCAACGTGCTTAGGCGTTAAACCACCTCTCAATACGTTGTCAGAGTTAGCCATTAACTCCATATTTTGACCTTCTAAATAAGCGTGAGGAAGACCTGCATCTTGGAATACAGCCTCTCCAACATCTGCTTTTACAATATTGAAGAAATAAATCGAGTAAATTCCTTTATCCAAATCTTCTCCTTCAGCTTGTAAAGCAACTGATTTTGCTGTCCAATAATCTGGAGATGATTTTTCGATTTTCCCTTCATTGTACAATGGCATTACTCTGTCCACAAGAGAACGTAATTTTTCATTCACTTGAGCAGGAGTATACTCCATTACAGTTTTATATAATTCATAGTACCCTCCATTTTCAAAAACTTCAACTAAGTCAGAAAACTCAGGTACAGTAGTTAACACCTCTTTAAGTTTGTCTTTTGGTAAGAAACCATGCAATAAGTAAAACTCCGATAACGCCACCATAATTTCTGGTTTATGGTTATCATCTTTATAGTTTCTATGTGATGCTGTTAAAGGAATGCCTTCTTCATTTTCTCTAGCAAACCCTTTTTCGGCTTCCACTTTGGTAGGGTGTACTTGGATTGATAGAACATCTTTTACATCCAATACTTTGAATAAAAATGGTAAACGGCCAAATTTTTCATTGATGTAAGTACCGATAGTTCCTTTTGGATCTTCTTCAATCATTTTGTTCAACAATTGAGATTCACCAATTTGGGCTGGAGCATTATTGTGTGCACCCATCCAATACTCGGCGTAAGGCTTGTCTTCTTGTGGTATAGATACTAATTCGGGGATGAACGAACTACCTCCCCATGCGTAGTTTTGGACGATTCCTTTTAATGGAAATAATTTTGACATTTGTAATATTTGGTCTTATAAGTAGATAATAATGTTTGTATGTAAGTTTACAGATTAAATTGATAACTTCATGCATCAGTTAACCTATATACTTTGTGACTGTTTTTCTATAATAGACGATCGACAACTCACTTAATGGTCACAAAAATAGAAATATTTTTATCACTTCTATACTAACAAAACCTTATAAAATAGAAAATTGGAATATATGGATAAATATCTAACCTTCAAGTTCAAAAAGTTTGACATAGGTCATCAAAATTCTGCCATGAAAATCGGTACAGATGGAATTTTATTGGGTGCTTGGGCTAATTTAATCGGTTGCAGAAATGTATTAGATCTTGGAACTGGTTCTGGATTGGTTGCACTGATGTGTGCTCAAAGATATGGAGATATCAAGTTTACAGGGTTAGATATTGATAAGGAAGCTAGCATTCAGGCGAGGATCAATTTTGAAAATTCACCTTTCTCAGATCAACTAAAAAGCGTGCATTCTTCTATACAAGAGTTTAAAAATGAGGATCAAGTTCAGTTTGATGCCATTGTAAGTAACCCTCCTTTTTTTAAAGACAGCCTCAAAGCAGAAAATATCCAAAGAAATACCGCTAGACATACCGACAATTTAAGTATGGATGAATTATTTCAATTCTCATCTAATTTACTCCATGAAGGTGGAAAATTAATTATCATCTATCCTTTTGATCAACTTTCTCAGCTTAATCAAGTCGCCTTGAATTACAACTTTCACGTTGACAAACAGGTTAATATCAGTCATAATTCCTCAAAACATCCTAAAAGGGTTTTACTAGAGTATCTCTACAAGGCTGAAACACGTAAACTAATTATAGACTTTAATATACGCAACGATAAGGGAGAATACTCCAATGAATATATCTCACTTACAAAAGACTACCATCCGTTTTTATAATGAAAAATAAAACCAACATCTTACTAGATTCAACTACTATTGATACATTATATACATCCATCCACCAAAATATTGGAGGGGAAAGAATTGATAATAGGATCATTGGTAATACCAGCCTAGGTAATGTACACCTTGAGTCTTTCAATCAGATCAAGGATTTTAATATTAGTATTAATCAGTTGAGCCTCAATAAAACTGCTCATATCTATAATAATGTAGATAATGGAGAAGGTAATATATATATGCTCATCGTAAGAGACGAAGGTACAATATTTGCCAATACTGGTGAACGAAAACTAAAAGAGGTAAAAAAACACGAGTTCATCATTTACTCTAATATCAATAAAGTAATCCTTGAATTTCCTAAAGATCAGTCCCTATCGTTAATTGGACTTCGTGTAAATAGAGATCAATTAGTTGCTCTACTTGATCACTCCGTAGAGTCCTATCAAGAATTAACAAATCATCTATCAGAAAATATCATTATAGATCAAGTTACACCTGAGGCTTTACATATTATAGAGGAAATTGTAAAAGTTCAGAACAGTACTGTTATAGGACGCTCGTCTATTATTATAGGAAAGGGGTTGGAATTAGCGGGGCGCTTCCTTACTCAAACATATCAGAAAACTCAAAATCAAAGCATAACCACCAATCGTATTTCTCAAGAAGAAATAGAGCTTTATTATGAGATTAAAGATTACTTACTGCAAGATTATGAGAACATACCTACCATTACTGCTATTGCAAAAGAGTTTGGTATTGGTGAGACTAAACTAAAAGAGCGTTTTAAGTCCATCTTTGGAAAACCAATATTCAAATTTGTGACAACGCATAGAATGCTAGATGCTCACCGTCTAATTGAGATGACAGACAAACCGGTATCAACGGTAGCAAAAGAGGTAGGATACCCCCATTTATCTAAATTTTCTATGGTTTTCAAGAAACATTATGGATATACCCCATCAGAATTAAGGAAAAATACGGTTATTAATGCTTATTAAAAGTATTCGACCAAAGTGGTAAATAAAAAGTCTAAAGTGATAAATCTAAAGGTTATAGTTGGCGTTATAATAACTATCAAAACCAATTGAAATATTAATTTTTAACTTTTACAAAAATGAAGTTTACTACACAAATGATCTATAAAAACGTTTTCCGTTTCTTTCTATTGGCTATCTCTGCATTAACAATTGCAAGCTGTAGCAAAGACAACGATGAGATTACACCAGACCCTGTATCTTCTATTGAAATTACAAACTTAGAAGACGGTGCTGAAATTACAAGTGCTGTTGCTTTCGATTTAGAAACAGCTGTATCTTCTTTAAGCGGTACAATTGAAGAACCTAAAGTGTCTTTCACTAACGTTAAAACTGGTGATACATTTGAATTTGATTTAATAGGTAAAATGCCTGAAATCGAAGGTCCTATCAACACTACTATGACTGCTAAAGTAGAAGGTTTAGTAAAAGGTGAGTATGACGTTATTGCTTCTTTCCAAGAAACACTTGTGTCTAATAACATTGTGATTTCTGAGAAAATCAACATCACAGTATTAGACAAAGAGCCAAGAAACTAATCTTTCTTGATTCTAGGAACACGATATAATACATCCACGAAACAAAAAATCCCTAGTCAATTGATTAGGGATTTTTCCCTTTTTGAAAAGGGTAACTTATTTTTCATTGAACACCTGGTTAATTTATAATCAGGTGTTTTTTTATTGCTTTTCGATAAGGTAAAAACCACATGTAGTGACAAAGTTTCTTATCCAAGGAATATCACCTAAAAAAGGAATTTTCTTTCTTGGTTTCAACCCAAATTTATATTCATAGATTGGGTTGATGAAGTATAAAGTTCTATCAATGATTTTGTAATCCGAAGCCTTACTGATTCTTTCAAATCGCTCTAGAGATATACCTGTTTCCTTAATTTCCATTAATTCGGTCACATGCCCTTCTGCCACATTTCCATTTTTAAGGATAAACTTATATACTGGAGCTGGCAGTAAATGAAAATAAGGAAGCTTAGATAATACTTTACTGGCACAAATCTGCTGATGGCCTCCAAAAGGCATTTGCCAAGGTGGAAATCCAAAAAATATCTTTCCTTTAGGTTTTAAGAAACTTCTGAAATAATGGATAATTTTCTCTTGATTAGGAATATGCTCAATGACATCTTTCAACACAATCAAATCAAACTTATCATCTAAATCTTTTTCAACATCTATATCATACACATTTTTACCAATGACTTTTGCCTGTCCTTGATCAATGTATTCTTTTAAGAATTGATTTGCTAAAGCTACTCTATCTAAATTTAATTCAATCCCCATACCAATACAGCCTCTATCTAAAAAAGCTTTCAGCACACCTCCTTCTCCGCAGCCTACTTCTAATACTCTGGTGTTTTTTGTTATAGGGTATGATTGTTCGATAAAGGGAATAACATATTTGTTAGCGTTATCAGTTTGATATGAAAAATATACCTCTTTATCCTGATGAAACTCAAAAGCCATCGTTTGATGTTTTAGTCTATTAATTTATTAATCAGTGGTGATCGTGTTATTTCTAACCCATTCAAAGTGCTCACCAAAGTAAAAAATGACAATATTCATTATTATGCCCCAAAATACGGCACTTAAAAACATATATGATATTATTCTGCGTTTTTTTTCACCAAAAGACAAAGCTATTAACATTCCTATAGGCGGTCCAAAAAGAATTGGGGTCAAAAAAGCAACTCCTTTCATTCCGTAGCCTTGCCAAACTCTCACAATCATACGATTCCTTTTCGTAAACAAACGGCGTACTTTTCCACGGTTCATCCATTCCAGAATCTTCTTTCTCGCTTTGGCTCCCATATATGTTAAAGTAACAACAGTCAGCATCATACCTAAAATTGTGATCACGGTTGTCTCTACGATTGTAAGTCCAGTCGTTAGCCCTATTATAGGTCCAAATAAGAATTTTACAGCACTGATGAAGAGTAGTGAAATATATTTTGTAAGTAGATCTAACATTCTATTATTATCGTTACCTCTTTATAATATGAACACAAAAGAGTGAAAGATAAATCAATTTTCATCTAAAAAATTAATTTAATTCCATTTATTATTGAAAAATAACTGATTATCAGCACAAAAATTCTTTATTAACATCATATACTTTAAAATAGTTTCAAGTTGATGTATTTTTGTCTCACTAAGAGCAGCCCAATACGGGCACTTTACAAACTACAACAAGAAACTTTAAAATGATCTTTTTAAGAACCTTTTTATTCTTCTTACTCATTATCACTGTGTCAACATCTTCACCTAATGCCAGTACTTATCATTATAAAGGTGACAACTTACTACAGTTGGAAAATGAGTCCCTTCTATCAACATTATACGATACTGCTCACCTAAAGGATGAGGGTTTGTCTTTTGATGCCTTTAAAAAAGGGATGATTGCCTACCTCAATTTGATTAATAAAAAACAAATTAATAATACAAGAGTAGTAAGTATACTCGATTTTAATCAACCTTCAACCGCCAAGCGTTTTTATATTATTGATGTAACATCAGGAAAGTTGCTTTTAAAAACTTATGTTTCTCATGGGGTCAACTCAGGCTTACTTTATGCCGAGAATTTTAGTAATATCGTCAACTCCAAACAAAGTTCTTTAGGTATTTATAAAGCAGCAGAAACTTATACTGGTAAATACGGCTTGTCACTTAAGTTAGATGGGTTGGAAAGAAACATTAATGATAATGCACGAAAGAGAGCGATTGTGCTCCATCCTGCTAAATATGTTTCAGAGCATTTTATTCATCAAAATGGATATATGGGAAGAAGTTTCGGCTGTCCTGCGGTATCATATCAAGATCATAAAAAGGTAATTCAATATATCAAAGGAGGTAGTGTGCTTTATATTCACACGGATGTCGAACGTTATCAGGACGAAACTTTATTTTCACTTCCTAAAAACTCATTAGAGCTTTTAGCACAGTACACTAACATTCCTCCACAAAAAATCATTAAATACTAAGCAAATTGTAAACTAAATTTTCGTCAACTTTAAATCAGCCTTTCTGCCAGCATTTATAGGA
>NZ_JTAM01000067.1 GCF_000812565.1 Flammeovirga sp. OC4
ATTTTTTCAATTATGAGACAGCCTCTTTAATTTTTTTCAAAAAGTCTATCGTTACGGTAAAAAGTCAGAAGCAAAAATACCTTTTATTATAATTGTCATTCGAAAATAAAATTGTAACTTCATTTTTATTTCTAAATCAACCAATTGAATTAAACTTTCAAATGAAAAACTATTGTATTGTAACACTACTATTCTCTCTTTTTGTATCAAAAGTGATGGCACAAGAAAGCTATTCTGACCTAACGAATGAAGCCATTCATATCATTAATGTAGAAGAGGAAACGAAATATCAGAAAGCATATCAAATGATAGAAGATGCATTTGAAACCTTTCCAGATAGTATTGATGGAACAGGTCTTTATTATGCTTCGAATCTAAATGCGATGATGAAAAATTATGATAAAGCATTTGAGTACTTGATACCATTGGCAGCAATGGAAAAAGATGAAGAAGGCTACCCTGGGTGGAGTTATGTATTGGATGAGTATGCACAGGAGGATTATAAAAACCTGATGAGTGATCCGCGTTGGAAAACATTGAAACAGCAAGCTCAAAAAGACAGTCTTGTTTTTTTTCAAAACTTGAAACAAAGTGAGGATGAATTTTTTAAGACTTCAGGTGAAACATTATCTCCAAAAAATAAAGGGCTCTACAAGGCAATTCAAACCTACAATCCATACATAACAAAAAAGCAAAGTGATTATTCAATCACCTTAAATATTAATGATTCTACATCAACTTCATACCATGTTCACTTACCTGATAACTATGACCCAATGCAAAAATATTCAATGTTGTTTTTTCTGCATGGTGCCGTAGGATATGGCACATTGGATAAGTATCAGATACCGGAAGTGAACTTAAGTGGTTGGAATAGATACTACAAAAAGTATGGAGATGTAAATAATGTGGTTTTGATTTTTACAAGTGCCAACAAACAGTACAATTGGATGACATCAGACGATGGCTTTTTTATGATACCAGAGATTGTGAAGTCCGTAAAAAAAGCCATCAATATAGATGACAATAAGATCTTTATTACGGGGCATTCGAATGGGGCTACGGGTTCTTTTTCATATCTTATGAAAGCACCTACAGATTTTGCAGGTTGCTATGGTTTCAATACTTATCCAAAAGTTTTTACAGGAGGTACCTTTGTTGAAAACATGACGAACCGATCTTTTATTAATTTCTCAACGAATCAAGATTATTATTATCCGCCCAATGCCAATGATCAAATGGATAGTGTAATGCTTTCATTGAATATGGATTATAAAGACTACAGGTACGAGGGCTTTCCCCATTGGTTTCCAAAGTTTGATGAATCAGAACCGGCTTATCAACTACTTTTTGAAGATTTAAATAAGAGAACTAGAAATCCATTCCCGACTTCAATATCCTGGGAATTTGACGACAATAATTACGCGAATATTGATTGGTTATCAGCAATGAAATTAGATACTTTACAAGTCCAAGAAAGCTGGCAGAAAGAAATCAATTTCACGATAGATCAATGGCAACAATATAACAAAGAGGATAGCTTAATTACAATTGATGTTCATAAAGAAGCATTTAGCTTTCCTAGGAAATCAGGCAAGGTGATTGCAAAATATGAAAACAATACTTTTGAAATCAAAACCTCATGTATATCATCTTTGGCTATTAATATTTCTCCAGAAATGGTGGACCTTCATAAAAAGGTGAAGGTATTCATTAATCAAAAGTTATATTTTAATGGAAAAGTGAAATATGATAAAGAGTTTATGTATACAAGTTTTGAACAAAATAGAGATAGGAGTCAGGTCTGGGTCAATCAAATAAAATTAGAACTGTAATTTAACTATTTGTAAATTAGAATGTTGAGGGTTGATTTTTGCTATTCTTCCTTTATAGGATTAGCTTTCAACCTTCCTTCTTCTTTATTTTAGTCTTAACATAAAACGTAGCAAAAAAGTCATGGCTTAGAAGTCAAAAGCTAAATTCCATTTCCCTTCAAGGCTGGGGTAAAACTACTAAACTAAAGAGAGCAGTAATTCCACTGGCACAAATGTTAAGCGATAGAGCCATTTATGCCTATAAATCATCAAGGATCAAATACCATTAATATTCAAAATTAAGCTTCCAACACCTCAAAAAAGACATAAAAAAACAACCTCAAAGTAAAACAATGAGGTTGAACCAAAAATGAAATGAATTATTTTCTAATCTATTTTTATTTTATCTACCGCTGTAAAACACGTCACACTTCTAACTTTATATTCTTTGTATTCTAATTTTTTGTTCCAGTGAGTTGGAGTAACCATCAATGCGGCTCCCAACGCTGAAGAGTTTTCTAATGATAATGTGCTGACTTCTATTTCATCAAAGAAAGTAGCTATGGTTTTGCAGAAAATATTATTATAGATAAATCCTCCGCTGATAAATATCTTTTCATATCTGACACTATCGTCCATCACTTCTTGTATTTGCTCTATTTCTTTAAGGGTCAATTCCAACATGATTTGATGATAGAGTGCATCAACGGAATGACCTTCAGGAATAGAAATATCAATAGCTTCAGAAGTGTAAGCCATCAGATTATGAATGTACCTTTTCCCTTCATTCACGTTTTCCCAAGCTTGCATTAAGAGCGCTTCGTCAAATGTTACGAACTGATAAAAATCTTTTTCAAGATGAAATAAATCTTGAAGGTACTTACAATAGACATCATGTACTCTGCCTAGCATGTAACGAGAAGATAAGATCTTCTTTCCGTTGGTATTGATATTTAGTAAACAGTCTTTTTTCAACTGTTCCGTAGTGAGTTGCCCTTCAAAAGAAGGGTTCATATTGATGGCCCAAGTTCCTGTTGAAATTAGGATATAAGGAGCACCATCACTTATTGTATTGTAAGGTTGTACCGAAGCTGTACTGTCATGTATTCCAATCCCAACTTTGATGTCGTGATTTGTGATTTTTTCCTCAATATTTACCGTGTAATCATTAGGTTGAATAGGAGGGAAGTTTAACCCTTCATCCTCGACCCATTTATGGTAGTTATCTTTATCAAAGTCCCATAAAGCAGTGTGACAACCAATCGATGTAATATCAGTAGCCAATTGCTTGGTGAATTTATAATGAAGGTACTGAGGAAAATGCAGTGAAGTACTGATGTCATTCCAATGTGAGGTTCTATTGTATTTTAACCAATACAGTTGAAGCCCAGAATTTAGGAATTGTAGTACGGGAGAGGCAGTTTTGGCAGCGAATACTTCTTCGCCACCATAACTGTGATATAAATTTTGGTAGAACTCTGCAGAAGTTGATTTCAAATAATTATAAAATGTACCCACTCTATTTCCTTGGCTATCTAAGTGCACAAGACTTGCCCCATAGCAGGAGAAATTAAGAGCCACAATTTTATATTCATAGGATTGCAACTTTTCAGCAAAAGAAGAAACCATCCAAAGTACCAATAAATCAAGATCTTCGGTAGGAGAACCATCTTCATCCTCGATCTCATCTAAGTGAATGGACTTTTGATCAATTACCTTAAAGTTTTGGTCATAAATCAACAGTTTCTTATTTGTTTTGCCTATATCAAATACGGCAATTGCTTCTTTCAACATCTTTCTACTTCTTAAAAATTAAACCAAAACTTCTCCTCTTTGTAATAAATGAGCTTGCTCGTAATCATGCACCAACCCGATCACCTCACTATCTAATGCTGTTTCTTTTTGCAAACAGTAGTAATCCCAAACTGCACCCCAAGGTAATGTCTTCAACTGTTCCAATAAGAACATTCTTTCAAAGTTCTCTCCTTTTTCTTCATGTGCTTTGATTAATTCTGTAGGCTCAAGTAAAGCAAATAAGAATGCTTTTCTAGACGCTCTACATCCAGTAACGTAAGCACCTATACGGTTAATGGAAGCATCGAAGAAGTCAAGTCCCACATGAGTTTTGTCTAAAGCTCCAGAACGAATTACTTCTTGAGCAATTAGTAACGACTCATCATTTACTGTTACTACGTGATCTGAGTCCCAACGTACTCCTCTTGTCATATGTAACAATACCTCGTCTACATATTGAATCACTGAAGAAATCTTGTCACCGACTTGTTCAGTAGGGTGGAAGTGCCCATTATCCAAGCAGATCAGTTTGTTGTTTTTGATGGCATAACCTAAGTAAAAATCATAAGAACCTACAACCATCGACTCACTACCAATACCGAAAAGTTTACTTTCTACGGCATCTTTCATGAAGTTTGTGTCGTATTCGACTTCAAAAATTTCGTCTAAAGCGGCCTTTAAAAGCGTTCTATGACCAAGTCGATCCACGCAAGTGTCTTTTGAGCCATCAGGAATCCAAGTATTGTGAATACAAGGTGTACCTAACTGTTTTCCGATCTCATTTGAGATCTCACGACAACGTTTTACGTGTTCAATCCAGAAATTTCTGATTTTAGGATCTTTACTAGAGAGTGTAAAACCATCTTCAGCGTAAGGATGTGAAAAGCAAGAAGCATTAAAGTCAATACCTACATTGTTTTTCTTTGCCCAATCGATCCAACCCTGAAAATGTTTTACTTCGATCTGATCTCTGTCAACCACTTCGCCATTAAACTCTCCATAAATTGCATGCAAGTTTAGTTTATGCTTTCCAGGAAGAAGTGATAAAACTTTTTCCAAGTCTGCTCTCATTTCCTCAATGCTGTTGGCTTTACCAGGATAGTTCCCTGTCACCTGAATGCCACCACCCATTTCAGAAGATTTTGTTTCAAAACCTCCCACATCATCCGCTTGCCAGCAGTGAAGTGAGATGGAAATATTATTTAAAGTATCAAGTACCTTATCTGTGTCAACACCGTATTTGGCGTACGCAGCTTTTGCTAATTGATATGTCTCAATTATTGTTTGATTGCTCATCGCTTAAGTAATTAGTATGATACAAAGTAAATAAATGTAGGATTGACATTAAATACACGATTTGGGATATTATTTACACAAAATGATATTTGATTATATTGAATATTAGGTTTAATTTAGTGTTATGAATGATTTTAATAACTATTTGATACCTTCTGAAGAAGATGTAAACTGGGGCTTACATATTAATGTAGTAGGAAAAGCAGTAGTGCCACCTCATCAGGCTTATCCTGATCCAAACCATCCAACAGGTTATTTTTTTAGATGGGAAAAAGGTAGAGTTTTACAGGAGTATCAGTTGCTATATATCGTAGAAGGTTCAGGGGTTTTAGAAACTGAAAATACAAAGAGTACGATTCAAAAAGGGAACTTAATTTTCTTAAGACCCGGCGAATGGCATCGTTATAAACCTCAGGTTTCTTCTGGTTGGACAGAGTATTACATAGGGTTTAATGGAGAATGGATGAACAATGTCGTGAAGCAACTCACTTTTGCTGAAACACAGAAGATAGAGCTAGAAAGTTCAGCACAAGTAACGTCTTTGTTTTACCAGTTATTTGAGGTGGTACAAAAACAGGATATGGGATATCAGAAAATAGGTGCGGGCATAATCTTACAATTAATTGGAGTGATTATTCAACTTACCAAGAAAAGAAATGACTTAGGAAGAGGGGAGAAAATAGTGGAGTTGGCCAAGATGAAAATGCAAGAGGCGTTGTATGAAGAAATTGACTTTAAAGAATTTTGTGAGGAATACAATGTTTCTTATTCTTATTTTAGAAAGGCATTTAAAGAATATACAGGTTTGGCTCCTTTGCAATATCATTTAAATTTAAAAATTATCAGAGCAAAAGAATTGCTAATAGGTCATGAGAAAAAAGTGAAAGAAGTGGCTTATGAACTTGGGTTTAATTCCGTCTACTATTTTTCAAGACTTTTTAAACAAAAGGTAGGAGTTTCAGCAAAGGCCTTTCAGAAGGGGTAATTGATAATGAGTTATTAAAAACTTCCGAAGTAAAAAGCCCACAAGCGAACTCGTGGGCCTTTAATACTCTATTCTATCTATTAGTACACTTTACACTGCTGCAATCTTTAAGTTATTACCCTTTGGACCGAATTAGTATCATTCGTGTCCTGTAAATCATCAGAAATCAAGCGATTTCGAACTGTGATAAAGGTAAAACATCTTGTCACTATGGCATCTTGTCTGCTTCAATCTCTTTTGCGTATTGAGAAGGAAGGACACCGAATTCTTTCTTAAAGCAATTTCTGAAATACTTAAGGTCATTGAAACCTACTTCATAAGTAACGCCACTGACACTAAATCGACCTAGTTTTAGCATTTGAGCCGCACGTTTCAGCCTTATATTTCGAATAAATCCTTTTGCAGTTTGACCTGTTAAAGCTTTCAGTTTTTGATTTAATCGGAGTGGTGTAGCACCATATTCCAAGGCTAGTTTTTCAACTGTAAATTCAGAATCTGAAATATTCTCCTCTACAATTTCAACCAATCGGTTCAAGAACTTCTCATCAATGGTCGTAAACGTAATTTCACTTGGTTGAATGTCTACATCCACTCTGAAGCGTTTTTGCTGATTGCGTCGGTTTTCAATAATTGTGAAGATTCTAGCCAGTAAAACGTCAGAGTTAAATGGTTTGGTAACATAAGCATCCACCCCATATTCGTACCCTTTCAGCTTACTTTCTTCTGATTTCTTAGCCGTTAGTAAGATAATCGGAAGGTGACAAATCTGATTGTCTTCACGTACTTTTTTGGTCAGTTCATAACCGTCCATCACCGGCATCATGATATCTGAAAGAATGAGGTTAGGCATTACTTCTTTAGCAAGTTCTAAGCCCTTGGCACCATTCTCAGCCAAGAATACATCATACGTATCTTTCAAAAGATCTTTTAATAATTCTCTGATCGAAAGGTTATCATCAATCACCACAATTTTAGCCTTTGTTGAAGTTTCTAAATACTCCTCATCTTCAATCAGAGATTTTGTTTCTTCTTTTGGCGTCTCTTCAATAAACTCTCCATCATAAGCATCGTCATTGATTGGGAAAGACAGGAAGAAAGTAGTGCCTTTATTTTGTTCACTTTCTAAAGTGATTTCACCATGGTGAAGGTCCACCAAACTTTTCGTGAAGGCCAAACCGATACCAGTACCTCTATGGCGTGCTCTTTTTAAGTTATCCACTTGATAGAAACGTTCAAAAAGATGTTGTTGTCTTTCTTTTGGAATTCCAATACCAGTATCCTGAAGTGTGATCAAAATACGATCATTCTCTTGCTTGATACTTAAATTGATTTCGCCATCAGTAGTGAATTTGAATGCATTGGAAAGCAGGTTATACAGTATTTTTTCTACTTTATCCGTGTCAATCAAGCCATGAATATTATCATCAGTTTTTTGGAACGTATAATTGATATTTGTTTGTTCAGAAAACTCCTTGAAGGAAAAATAGATTTGTTCAATGAAAGTATTCCAATTTCCTCTCGTTAAGTTGAGTTTCATTTTCCCCTGCTCCACTTTTCTGAAGTCCAATAATTGATTCACCAAACGCATTAAGTGTTGGATATTTTTATGAATCAACTGATAAGATTTTTCTCTATCATATTCTGATAACTCTCTACCTTTCTTGATGAGTTGTTCTATTGGCGTATTGATCAAAGTTAATGGTGTACGTAACTCGTGAGAGATATTAGTGAAGAATTGCATTTTCAACTGACTCAAATCTTCTAATTTCTCGTTCTCGAATTTCACCATTTCCAACTGAGATTTTCTTCTTGCTGTAATGATAGTAAAGCGAGAGAAGAAGTACACAAGTCCTACGAAAATCACGAAGTACATTAATTTTGCCCACCAAGTCATCCACCAAGGAGGGAGGATTGTGATTTTAAGGTCAATCGGATCAGATTTCCAAATATTATCACCATTTGAAGCTTTTACTAATAGCGTGTATTCACCTGGATATAAATTCGTATACTTTGCTTCTCTTTGCATCGCATCTGCAGTCACCCAGTTTTTATCTAAACCTACTAATTTATATTTGTAGCTGTTTTTGTTTGGAGAAGCATAATGCAGATAGGCAAACTTCACTGAGAAGCTATTTTGGTTTGCATCAATTGTGATTGATTTAGTGTAGCGAATTGATTTATTCAGAATGTCATTATCCTCATCTGCAGGACTGATGACATTGTTTAAAATCTTCAACTCTGTAAATACTAAATCTGCATTAGTGATATCATCAACGATTTCATGAGGGTTGAAAACATTAATACCGTTTACACCACCAAATACTAATTCACCATTTTTACGTTTGCAGGCAGTGAGTTCTCCAAACTCATCATCTTGTAATCCATCACTTGCATCAAAGTTTTTGATCGTTCTATTTTTGATGGAAATTTTACTAATACCTTTATTACTTGATACCCAAACATTGCCGTAGTTATCTTCAAGAATAGCTTTAATGGCATTATTCGGAAGACCATCATTGACAGTGATACGGTCAAACTTGATTGAATTGATATCATAATCAGCCGTAACGACATTAAGGCCGCCGCCCATTGTACCAATCCAGATTTCGCCATTGCTTGTCTCATACATAGGAAGAACATAATTATAGCTCAATGAAGTGTTATCATCATCATCACTGATAAATAACTTGAAATCTGGTCTATCTTTCAGTTTCTCTTCTTTTGGAATAATAATCAAACCTTGATTGCTACCTACCCATAAGTTGCCTTTACTATCTACTAAAAGGCTTCTGATCACTTCAAATGGATCTTTGTACTCTTCTGTTTGTTGGATATCAATTTTTTTCCATAGAATGGAATTGTTCTTTTGTAAAATTCCTCTCGTCAATCCTCCGCCATACGAGGCTAACCAAATCGTAGAATCACCATCTGTTTCAATAGAGAAAACAGAATTTTTCAGATTAGCAGGGTGAAAGAAAGAACTTTTCCATAATTGCTTTTCCAATAAGTGTGCTTTTTCAATGGGGATGGCAAGAGAACGAAGAGGGTAGCCCACACCAAAAATCAATTGTCCATTCCATTCTTCAATATCGTAGATCATGTTTTGACCTCTGATGCCTGTAGCAACATTCATTTTTTTAAATTCAGTAGAATTGGGCTCTAAGTAGTTCAATCCACCACCTTCAGTGCCTACCCAAAGTCTACCGTATGAGTCTTCAAAAACAGATCTTACTTTATTATACGATAAGCTTTTTTGATCTCTCTCTTTTTTGATGTGTTGGAATTTCTTTCTTTTAGGGTTGTATTTTTTAATTCCTCCACCATTGGTACCAATCCAAACGATGCCCGTTTTGTCTTCGTAGATCATATGAATGATATTGGTATTGAGGTATTCATCTTTATCATAATGCTCCAAGACTACAAGTTTGTCCTTTTGTGGACCAAGTTTCATTCTAAATAGTCCTGCTTTCGTTCCAGCCCATACATTATTTTGATTATCGCATAACACATAATCACTACGCAGGTCAGATAATTTTTTAAATTTGAAATCTTCAGGTTTATCACCTTCTTTGGTCACTTCATAAATACCATTGTAATAAGCAATGATCAGTGCATTATCACTTTCAGTGATACCTAAAATTCCATTGTTTTTACTTGCGGTATTAGGGTAGCTTTTAAAAGTACCATAATCCTTATTGCCTGTTGGCGGTATAAATTTCTGTAACCCTTTTAAAGTTCCAATCCATAGGTTGCCATCTGCATCAATATAGATGTCACGTACATGATCTTGTAAAAGACTTTCTTTATTATGTGGATTAGCTTGGTATTTATTGACCTCAATTTGGTCTTTATTCAGATATTTCTTTTTGACACAATTCAAACCCTTTGAATTTCCAAACCATAGGTTGCCTTCAGCATCAAGGACCATTCGTGAAGCATTATTTTTGGTAAATAACTTAGGCGTTTCTTTTGAATTCATGAATGCCGTGAATTCTTCTGTCTCAAGGTTGAATCTACAAATACCAGCATCTGCTGTTCCTAACCATAAGTTACCAAATTGATCTTCTACAATACGATTGATAATGTTTGTAGGGATATTGTGCGTGTTTTTTCTATAATCTTTGAACTCGTAACCATCAAAGCTACTGAAACCATCGTTAGTACCAATCCACAATAATCCTTGACTGTCTTGATAGAGACAGTTGATGTCATTTTGTGACAAGCCATGACGAGTGGTATAATGATTAAAAATTAAATCTTTAGTATTGGCGTAACAGGTTGTACTCAGTAAGAGTATAGCGAGTAGTATATGGTGTAGTAATAATTTCATCCTATAATTCAATTTCATTAAAAAAGTATCTCCACCATTAGAGACGTGTCGTTTCGTGAGTACAATTAGGGGACTTTCTTAGTTTTTCCCCCTAGAGGGTGTGTCAAATAAGCTACTTAAACTGTTTTTTGCAAAAATACCCCACCTTATTTGTTGTATAAACCACCTTTTTTTCAAAATAAAAAACACCCCACTTTTTAAAAAATCAATTTTTAGAAAGGGGGTGTTTTGAATTTGTTGGAACAAATATCAGTTTATTGATACTTTTAGTCCTACTTTTTATAAGCTTTCGTCCAATTTTAATTTGTAATCATGTGCACCTTCAGCAAAGTTACTTTTGTAAACATCTGTACCAGTACCCCACTTTTTCCAGTTTACTTCCACTCGGTTATCCCCAATTACGACATTGACTAATTTCTCTTTCATTTGCTGAGCAATTTTCTGGTATTTTTTAGAGAATGCCAGATTGTTCAATTCGTTAGGGTCTTTTTGTAAATCATAAAGACAAGGATCCAAATCTTTGTAACTAGCAGTAGTGGCCCATTCCATATCTTTACCTCTTACTTTATTTGGTCTTGATTGAATAGAAAACATAAAACGCTCTGTTCTGATGAATGCTCTTGGCCCCGTCACTGCATGACTTTCTCCAATGATATAGTCTCTTTTTGGTGCTTCTTCAGCTACAACCTTTGCCATATCTAAACCATCTAAGTAAGCAAAGTCATCACTTTGAATATCTGCACCGCCAGCTGCTAGAATAGTTGGAGCGATGTCTACAAACTCAGTGAAATCTCTTACGACTTTCCCTTTAGGGAATTTTTTCTTATCCGAAGAAACCACAATAATTGGGTTGTGTACGTCTACGTCCCAAGGAGAGAACTTAGAAACAGAACCGTGTTCATTTAATTTCCAACCGTGGTCACCACATACATAAACGATCAACCATTCTTGGTTTTTACTTTCGCTGTATTTGATAAAAGCATCTACTGTTTCACCGATTAAACGGTCGCCATAAGCACAGAATGCATAATAATCCTGTACCATTTTTTGTTTTTCCTCATCCGTAAAATGATCTGAATACCCTCTTTTAACCTGATTCTTAAGTTGTTTAGGCATTTTATTCATTTCATTCGCATCTAATTCAGGAACATTGTACGTGTATTTTTGGAAACGTTTTCTGTAATCAGCAGGAGGAAGGACAGGAGTGTGTGGGAAATCAAAACCTACATGACAGAAAAGAGGTTTAGAGTCGTCAATACCTTTGTATGTTTTACTACCAATTTTAAAGGTAGAAGCATCATTTTCTAGATAATCCACTAATGCTTGTGCATATACACCATCACGTGTTTTACCGGCAGGTTGTGAACTTACCCCAGATAAAATCCCACCTGAGTAAGGTGTTTGCGGCCCTTTTTTGTCATTATAATGTCTGAGTAGGTCGTATTTATCATAGGCTTTTTGAGCAGAACCCTTGTATTTAGGCTTCATTTGCTCCAAATCTTTGGAGATATAAATGACCTCACCATTTTCTTGAACAACGTATTCAAGGTTTTTAATAGGTTTCTCTAATTTTTCACCTTCCACTTGAGAAGCCCAGTCTTTACCCCAGTCTGTCAAACGATCCTTATGAAGGGATTTAAAATCAATATCAGTTTCATAGATCTTATGGCCTTTTGTTTTGCCATTTTTCTGTAACTCTTTGATTCTAACCCCTAGTTTACCAATATGCAATGTTTGATAACCCAAAGCCTGCATTTGTTCTGGTAGTGTAGGCTTGAAGTGAGGTAGACTATTATTATAGTATTCAAACTCATAAACACCAGAACGGAACGGGTACCTACCTAAGTGCATCGAAGTTCTTGAAGGAGCACATCCTGCAGCCTGACAGTAGGTATTAATAAAGGTAGTTCCCATTGAAGCCAAACGGTCTACATTAGGAGATTCAACATAGCCCAGTTTACTGTTTTTCTTTCCTGTCAGCATTTTATTAAATGCTCGGATAGAGTCATGTCTTTGATCATCAGTAAGAAGCCATAGGACATTAGGCTTACTTTGTGCCATTAAGTAGTTATTTAGACACATCAAGAAGATCAAACAAGAGTAAAAAGTTGTCTTTCTCATTTCATTCTTAAGATTTAGAAAAAAAAGTTTAAAGTACATTTCAAAAAATTAGGAAGTAGTCACCATCTAAGATAAGCTTATTGTAAATTCCTGATGAAGTAATTATACCTTATTATATAGTATATGGATTTCAACATCTCATTTACAACATGCTCTAGTACACTTATTAAGATGTACATAGTTATTCAATAATGGTTGGCCCATTCGTTGAAATGCTTAAAATTTGTAGTTGTAATTTTACAGAAGGCAAGTTAGACTACTAAAGTCAGATCCTCAGCCAAAAATAAGGCCTAAGTAGTGGGGGATTTTATAATATGAAAACATAAATGTTAGATAATCTTAAAAAAATCATTCAATAATAAATGTTTTTTTTACAAATAATGTAGTATTTTTGGTAAAGCATCAGGGGGCTTCTTTTTTTCAATTTACCATTTTTTAATTATACAATCTATCCCCCTATATTTTAAACGTAAAATTATCACTTTTATATGAAAAACATTACTATCTGCCCAAATTTGAAGAGTATTATTGTTCGTAATCTGTTGTATAGGTATTTTTTCAAAAAGGGGATATTTTAAAATGATCCTTCCCTCCTAGCTCTACTTTTCTTCAAAACCGTGTTTATTTATCCCCCTATTTATGCACAATTTGTTTTAAAGAATTTTAAATGTCCAAGCTAATTTTGAAATATGAAATGAATGTTCAACTTATTACACAAAAGCGAAACTATGTGGAAATGTGTTAAACTGTCGTATAGTCTCCATAAGGTATTAATATTATTTCTTATGGTTGGTGCTATGCTTTCAGTAGAGGCCTATGGTCAAAAAAAGAAAAATGTTATTACAGGTAAAGTAGTCGATGAAAACGGTTATCCATTGCCTGGAGTAAATGTCGTGATTGAGGGAACAACGCAAGGTAGCGTAACTAACTTTGAGGGTATTTATAAATTGATAGTCCCTAACAAGCAAACAGTTTTAAAATTCTCTTCGATTGGTTACAGAGACCAAATGACAAAAGTAGGTGATCGTATTGTGATCAACATCGGGATGGAATTGGATGTGAAAGCATTGGATGAAATTGTGGTGATTGGTTATGGCGAGCAGAAGAAGAAAGAAGTAACCGGTGCCGTTGGTAGAATGGACGGTGAGGAGTTACTTAAAAATGCTACTTCTGATATGGCCAGCGCATTACAAGGTCAAATTGCAGGTGTAAACGTGCAAGCTTCTTCAGGTCAGCCTGGTGCGGCGGCCAACATTATGATCCGTGGTCTGAGTTCAGTAACGGGTTCAAGTACTCCTTTATACGTAGTGGATGGTGTTCCGTTTGACGGCGATCCGGGATTATCTCCAAATGAAATTGCAACAGTTGACGTATTAAAGGATGCCGCTTCAGCAGCAGTTTATGGTACAAGAGGTGCAGCAGGTGTTATCTTGATTACTACTAAACAAGGTGACGAGGGTCAGATGAAAATCAACTTCGATGGTTACTATGGTATCCAAAAAATTACATCTGGTGTTCACACAATGAATTTTGAAGAGTACATGTATGCTGAGAACATCAGAATCAGAAACTTGAATGATGTAAACAACAAAGAGAATTTCTGGACTCCAATCCAAGAAAATGCAGCAGCGTTTACTCGTGATACTGAAATGACGAGTGTAATCATGCAAGATAACGCTCCAGTTCAAAACTACAGTTTAACTGCTTCAGGTGGTCAAAAAGGTTTTAGATATAGCCTTACTGGTAACTACTTCTCTCAAGATGGTTCAGTGATCAACTCAGGTTTTGAGCGTATGAGTCTTCGTTCAAACTCAGTATATAAGAAAAAGAAATTTACTTTTTCAACAAACTTTGCTTTAAAAAGAGAAAAGAGAGCTTATACTCCTCTCACATTATTAACAGATGCCTATAGACATAAACCTTACCAACAAGCGGTTGATCCAAATTCAACGATTACATTAATCGACGATGAAAACACGAACAATGTTCAAAACTTGGCTTTCATCCAAACAAAATTACACCGTGACGATCAAAGTATTTTAAATCAAGCAAATTACAACTTCAAGTTGGATTATGCTGTGATGAAAGGCTTGAAGCTATCCACTCGTTTTGGTGGTACTGTCACTGAAGATACACGTACTTTGATAGAACCAATTATTGAATCTTACAATAATCAAGGTGAATTGGTATCTATTAATGGTTACAGATCTGGTGTAAGACAAACTAGTGGTAGTAGAAATAACTGGTCTTGGGAAAGTATGGTGAATTACACTAAGAAATTCGAAGGTCATGAATTCAGAGTGTTGGGTGTATTCTCTTTAGAAAACTATAATTACAATTCATTCTTTGGATCAAGAAGAGATTTAATCAGTAATGATATCACTGTAATTAATGGTGCTACTTCAGATAACTTAGCAGGTAACCAAACGGGTTACTTACAAAATAAAACAACACACCTGATAGGTATGTTGGGTAGATTGCAATACAACTACAAGGGTCGTTATCTATTCAGTGCCAGTGTAAGACGAGATGGTTCATCTAAATTTGCTGAAGGAAAACGTTGGGGTCTTTTCCCATCAGTTTCAGTAGGTTGGAACGTAGCAGAAGAAAACTTCTGGAAGAACAGCATAGGCGAAACGGTCAATACATTTAAGTTTAGAGGTAGCCATGGTACTACAGGTAACCAAAACTTCTTAGATTACAGTAATGTAGCAAGTATTGATCTTTATAAGGATGCTGTATTTGGTACAGGTGGATCTGAAAATTTAAGTTCTGGTGCTGCTCAAGGGAGCTATGCTAATGCTAATGTGCAATGGGAAACTACAATTCAAACTAACCTTGGTGTAGATTTAGGTTTCTTCAATAATAAGTTGACTTTATCAGCTGATGTTTATAACACTGATAAAGAAGATATGTTATTCCCAGTTCTTATTCCTTCTTCAACAGGTGGTGGTATGACACCTCAAGTAGTATTGAACGTTGGTAATATGAACAACAGAGGTATGGAATTCTCTGCGAACTATAAGCATGTTGGTAAGAAAGATTTCAGCTGGAACGTTGGAGCAACATTCTCTAAAAATGAGAATAAGATTACTAAAATGGCAGGTACTAACAAGGAATCTTACATGAAAGGTAGTGAAGCAGTTACAATTGGTGGTAATGCACAAGATAAACTATCTGTGTTGAAAGAAGGATATGAAGCTGGTGCTTTCTTCTTGATCGAATCAGATGGAATCTTAAGAACTCAACAAGAAGTAGACGAGTACAATGAGATCTTCAATGTAGGTGCAAGAGTTGGTGACTTAAGATTAGTTGACCAACCTACTGTAGATACAACAGGTGATGGTATCCCTGATTCGGGTGATGGTATCATTGATGATCAAGATAGAGTTTATATGGGTAGTGGTATGCCTGACTACGAAGTAGGTCTTAACTTAGGTGGATCTTACAAAGGATTTGATTTAACAGTACAATTCTATGCTGCTATTGGTGGTGAAGTGATTAATGGTAATAAGGCGTATGCTTACCAACAAGGTGTTCATAGAGATATGGTTTATCAGTGGACTGAAGCCAACTTTGATTCTGAAATTCCTGCCAATAGAGGTGGTGGTCACGAAAACTATAGAGGTCGTAATGATATCTATATCGAAGACGGTTCATTCATTCGTTTACGTAACGTAACATTGGGTTACCAATTACCAAACACGGTAACGAAGAAAATGGGAATCAGTAAATTAAGATTCTACGCAACAGCAATCAACCCATTGACATTTACAAATTACTCAGGTTTTGATCCTGAGGTTGGAAACAATGGATTAAGTACAAGAGGTATTGATAAGGGTACTTACCCTGTAACAGCATCATACCGTTTTGGTTTACAGTTTGGCTTCTAATCAGTATTAAAACAATGAAAAAGAAATTATATAAAGTTATATTAGGTACCTTATTGGCCTCATCAATGTGGTCATGCCAGAGTTTCTTGGAAGAGAAAAACCCTAATGCCCTTAACTCAGATGATTTTGGTAGTACACCTGAGCAGTTAAATTCAAGTTTAACAGCAGTATACAGTACTTTCAAAGAAAAATCTTTATTGAATATCGTCAATGAGGTAAGACGTGATGACATTTGTTTTGTGGGTACTCAAAGTTTCCCATTGGTAGGCGATCAGCTTTACCATAAAACTTATAACTCTGCAACGGCTACAATTGCCGATAAGTGGTCACGTATTTATAAAGGAATTTTCAGAGCAAACCAAACTATAGCAAACTACTATAAGGTTTACCCTGAAGAGTTTGAGTTGGATGAGAAAGGAGAGGAGATTCCAATTACAGAAGATAATCTTCACCGTGTAGTATTAGGTCAAGCTCGTTTCTTTAGAGGTTTATTCCATTTTTATGCTTACAATACTTTCAATAATGGTAGAGTTGTAAAGTTTGATTTTGTACCGACAGCTGAACAAGACTTCTATCAAGCTCCACAAGAGCCTGCAGCAATGAGAGAGTTCATTCGCGAGGATCTTGAATTTGCTATGAAAAACTTACCTATTTCTTGGGCAGAAAGTCAAGCAGGTAGAGTGACAGCAGGTGCAGCTTCTGCAGTATTAGGAAAGACTTACCTTTACGAAGGTGACTATGAAAATGCAGCTTTATATTTCAAAGATGTAATTGATAATTATGGTTATACTCTGACTACAAATTATATTGAGAATTTCAGAGAGGAATCAGAATTTAATACTGAGTCAATTTTAGAAGTTAATTATTCTAGTAATTTCAATACTGAGTTTAATATCAACGACGACGCTTCAACATCAAATGATATTGTAAGAGGTTTTGTAACAAGAACTTTTGGAGGTTGGGGTACATTACAACCTTCTTTCTGGTTAGCTTTGCTTTACAAAAATGAACCTATAGATCCTACGGATCCTAGAAACTATTATGTAGATGAAGATGGGCAAACAAAAGTGAGACCTTATTCTCTTAGAGCTTCGAATTCTGTTGTGATGATTGATGATATTGTTCCTTATTATCAAAGCTTACCTTACGAGTATGGAAATAAATTGTTTAACCAAAAGCAAGCTTACTTCAGAAAGTACTCAAGATGGGAAACTCGTACAACTGAACTAGGAGATGACAACGTAGCTCGTTCAGGAATGAACGTTACAGTAATTCGTTTGGCAGATATTTATTTAATGTATGCAGAGGCACTAATCAAAGGTGGTACTGATGAAGCAGGAGTAAATGAGGCATTAAGATATATCAATAAAGTACGTTACCGTTCTGCTTTAGAGTTAATTGGTCCTTCTTCAGTGAGTGATTACTCTGGATCGCAACATAATGAGCAAACGTATTCAGCACAAGAATTAATGGAACACTTAATGTACATTGAGCGTCCATTGGAATTAGCAGTAGAAGGACATGCTATTCGTTGGTTAGACCTTAGAAGATGGGGTGTTATTGGTGATCGTTTCAAAGATCTTGCACAGCGTAAATACCATGTAGATAAGTACGTGACACCAGATAATAAGAACATTTGGGCATCGGTACTTTATGAAGGGGAAGATCCAGCAGGAAGAACACACTTGAACAGAGTTGAGTTTGAAACTTCGGCTCAAAATTATGTACCACAATTACATGATTACTTCCCAATTCCAAGTGTAGAAAGTGCTGCCAATCCTTACTTTAACTAATAGCAGTAAGTACACAGACATGACAATAAAATAGAATTGTCTGTGTACTTATTCACTATCAAATTTTGAAATAAATGAAAACATTACAATATATATTGAGTGCACTTACTTTATTATTATGCTTAAATGCATGTAATAATAAAGATTATGATGTGCCAAATGAGTTCTCGGACGCCATGTGGTATACGAGTAAGTCAAATACAAACTTCAACTTCGCAGATACAATGAGAGTAGGTCTGAATAGCTTTATTGCTTTTTCAGATTTATCAAGAGGTACAGTAGATCATAGCTGGACAATTCCTACAAGTGCAAAATTCTTGGAGGGTGAAATTGAAAATACAGTGAAAGATTACACACCTTATATTGTGAATGATGGAGAGACTTATTCTGAAGAAAAATCGATCAGTGTTCTTTTCACAGAAGCTTCAGGTAAAAATGAAGCAGGTGAAGATTCTGCTTTTGTTGTAAATCTTTACAATACCTTTAGAGATTCAGTATCTTTTGCTGGTCTTGATACAATGGAGTCTGTATTTGAAAATGGACTTTGGACAATGAACACTGATTTCTATGTGAAAGTATATGATACAATTACAGTAGAAATTGAAATCTATAAAGAAAATGGAGAGAAGTTAGAGAACATTATGGACTCTACAGTAACTCATGATATTGAATTTGGTGAGAAGATTAGATTTGTTGATGTAACTACTAAAGGTGAGCCAGATGCTCGTTTATGGAAAATTGGCGGTGTAGAATTTAAGGATCAGGAAGTGTTATATACTACAAATGCTATGGGAAGACTAAGTGTAAGTATTACTTCGAAAAGAGAAGATCAAAACTTACCAAACGAATCAAAATTCTTAAACTTACCTTCTAAAATCAACATTGTAAAATCTACAAAACCATTTGAATTATCAGGTGAGGTAGTAGAAATGGAAGATCAAACCATCAAAGTGGCTTACAATGGTCTTTTTGAAACATTTACTAGTGCTGTAGGTATGGATGCATTTACTGTAAAAGTAAATGGTTCGGATGCTGCAATTTCTTCAGTATTGAGAAACGAAGATAATAATGCTCAAATTGACATCAAATTAGCAGAAACTATTTATAGCAATGATGTGGTAACTGTCACTTATACTGGTGGTTTAGAAGCTACAGATGGTAGAGTTAGTGGTGGTTTCACGGATGAGGTTGTAAAAATGCACCAAGTAATTCTTCATGCTCCACACGTACCTACAATGGAAGGTGATATGTATACTCCAGAAGGAACGACTGAAAGTAATGCAAATGCAACTTACGAATTAAGAGACGCTCCTGATGGTTCGGGTGAAAAAGTATTCTACATGGTGAAAACTTCTGGCCCTCTTCAAATGAACGGTAAAGGTAGCCGATTCGAAATGAAGAAAGGTAAGAAATATAAAATTAGCTTTAACCTATGGTCTGAAGTAAATGCTAAAGGATTTAAGATCGCTTTATTTGATCACCAATGGTGGACGGGTGTAAGTATCTTTAATACTAACCAATTTGAAGGTAGACAATTAAATCAGTGGGAACACTATGAGTTTGTTTATGATAAAACTTCAGATGATCAATTAGCATCTTATTTCATTATTCAATTAGGTAATAATGGTCCATACCATTTGAAAGACCTAAGTATTGAAGAATATGACGACAGACCTGTTGTAGAATAGGTAAATCAAATCTATTTTTCATCAAAAAATGGACAATTGACTCTAGGGTCGGTTGTCCATTTTTTTATACATCCTTTTTTAAAGAATTATTTCCAAAAAGAGTACTTATCTTTAAAAACAGCCTAGAATCCTGTAAAATGATATAATAACTCAATGAATTGAAAGAATTGAGATAACATATTTGTGACCTGATATCTAGCTTTGTGACATAGATTAATGAAAAGAAATGAAATACATGTCTTACTACTTATAAGGCATTCATAAACGAAATTAGATCATCTATTATTTTTTCATATAAATATTCAATAGATGAAAAATAGGAAAATATGGAAAGTACTGTAGCCGAAAATATTGATTTAAAAACATCAGCAGATGAAGGGAAAAATGATAAAGTAATTGATAAGAAATATCTATTGCCTTTTGCTTTAATATCATCATTATTTGCTTTGTGGGGATTTGCCAATGATATCACGAATCCTATGGTGTCCGCCTTCCAAACGGTGATGGAAATTTCTACCTTCAAAGCATCATTAGTTCAGTTTGCCTTTTATAGTGGCTATTTTACAATGGCACTTCCAGCAGCCATTTTGATCAAAAAATATTCTTATAAATCGGTGATTTTAGTAGGGTTAGGACTGTATGCTACAGGATGTTTGTTATTTATCCCTGCAGCACAATATCAGATCTTTGGCTTCTTTTTAATATCGCTTTACATCATCACATTTGGCTTAGCGTTTTTAGAAACAACAGCAAACCCTCTTATATTATCATTAGGTTCACCAGCAACAGCAACAAGAAGACTAAACTTTGCTCAATCATTCAATCCAATAGGATCAATTACAGGAATGTTTGTAGCGCAGCAGTTCATTCTATCAAACCTTGATTCAGCAGAGAAAGCGGCAGACGGATCGCTGATTTATACAACATTGTCAGCAGTTGAAAAAGAAGGAATCCGCTTACACGATCTAATGGTAATTAGAGACCCATACGCTCTTTTAGGTGTAGTAGTAATTGCAATGTTTATTGTCATTGCTCTTACAAAAATTCCTCAAGAGAAACAGGCTGGGAAAGAATTTAGTGTTATGGATACCATCAAGAGACTAGCAAATAACATCGATTATAGAGAAGGTGTGATTGCTCAGATCTTTTATGTAGGTGCTCAGATTATGTGTTGGACATTCATTATCCAATATGCAGAAAATATTGGCTACACTAAGGCTGAGGCACAAAGCTTAAATATTATTGCAATGTTCATTTTCTTAGGATGCCGTTTTGTAGCTACATTCCTGATGAAATACATCAACTCTGCTTTATTACTTGCCCTATTTGCAATAGGAGGGATATCAACAATTAGCATTACGATTTTTGTTGGAGGTAATACAGGTTTATATGCATTAGTAGCCACATCCGCGTTTATGTCATTAATGTTCCCAACAATTTATGGGATAGCATTAGACAAAGTAGGAGAAGACAGTGAGTTTGGTGCAGCGGGGTTAGTAATGGCTATTGTAGGTGGAGCATTGATGCCACCTTTACAAGGGAAAATGATTGATCAAGATGTTATTTTTGGAATTGATGGAGTTAATTTCTCCTTTATATTGCCACTTATATGTTTTGTGATCATTGCAATATTTGGATTTAGAAGATACGACAAAGGATAAAAATTCACTTAATTATCAGACTACTTATAATATTTAAAGGTTAAACAAAGGCTCTCTTTTGAGGGTCTTTTTTTTGTGTTTTTATTAAATTAAGTAATTGGTATACAGGTTATTAAATATTAAAATTTGATTGATATTATTCACTTTTTTAGTTGATATATGTCTGCTTTTGTTAATATTTAAACTGTCATATTTATCATGTGAAAGAAAGGTCAATTACCTTCTTTAATCTTTAATTTATTTGTGTGATTTTTTATTAAAATATTTGATAAGTTATGTTGGAAAGCAGGCGTATTTATTTACCCCCATTAAGTTTAGTTGGCCCAGATTCTTTAAAAGAATTAGTGGAAGAATTAAAAGGACTTCCTTATAAAAAAGCATTATTAGTGACTGATAAAGCACTAAATGAATTAGGAATGGCAAAAACAATTGCTGATATGATTGTGGAAGCAGGGTTAGAATATGTTATTTATGATAACGTGCAGCCCAATCCTACTACTGAGAATGTACATACTGGTTTGAAAAAATTACAAGATGAACAATGTGATGTAATTATTTCATTAGGTGGAGGATCTCCTCAGGATGCAGCAAAAGCAATTGGTATTTTAGCAACTAATGGCGGTAATATAGCAGATTATGAAGGGGTACATATTTCAAAATTACCCTCAACACCTATTGTGGCCATTAATACTACAGCAGGTACTGCAAGTGAGGTTACTATTAACTACGTTATCACTGATGAAAAAAGAAATGTGAAAATGGTAATGGTAGATAAAAATTGCCTAGTTTCCATTGCCGTCAACGATCCGAAGTTAATGATCGGAATGCCTAAATCTTTAACTGCAGCCACTGGTTTAGATGCATTAACTCATGCAATCGAAGCTTATATTACAGTTGGTGCATTCCACTGGTCAGATGATTTAGCACTTTATGCGATCAAGTTAGTATCACAATCATTGGTGAAAGCAGTAGAAAATGGAGAAGACCTAGAAGCAAGAAGTCAAATGGCTTGGGCTCAGTTTATTGCAGGTCAATCTTTCTCCAATGCAGGACTTGGTTTTGTGCATTCGATGGCACATCAATTAGGTGGTCAATATGACATTCCTCATGGTGTTGCAAATGCAGTGCTTTTACCTCATGTAATGCGTTATAATGCGAAAGTGTGTGCGGCTAAATTGAAAAATGTAGCAGAAGCAATGGGAGTTGATGTTACAGGAATGACGAATGAACAAGGGGCAGAAGCAGCGATTGACGCGATTATAAAAATGGCTGAAAGAGTAAATATTCCATCAGGAATTGGTGCTTTAGGTGCTAAAGAAGAGGATATTGAGTTAATGGCTGAAAATGCATTAAAAGACATTTGTGCTCCTGGTAATCCAAGAGAAGTAACTTTTGAGGATGCAGTAGAGTTGTTTAAAGTAGCCATGTAATTTTAACTAACAAAATCTTTCAGGGCCAATGGAAGTATTACTAGATGAATTGAGTAGAAAAACCATTGGCACAAATGTTAAGCTTTAGCGTCATTCTTATCCTGTAAATCATCAGAAATCTTCTGATTTCTAACTATCATAATAGTCGATGAAAATTTAGTTTAGATGTAAAAATGAGGTTTCATGTGTTCCTCAATCATTACTTTAATCTAAAAATCATTTTTTTTCATGAAAAGAGTTTTAAAAAATAACACATTTAGAAATGACATTTTCTAGATGTGATTACATGTCAAAAAGTGTTATTTAATTCAATTGATTTTATTCATCCTTTGGAGAAAATCTTTTATAGTTTTATTCTTATCTTTCGTACAACAAAAGGCTCCTCATTGGGAGCCTTTTGTTTTTTTCAGTCCATTAAGTTTTTGTGATCTACAAAGTAGTATTACTTTCAATTAAACAATTTCCAAAAGCAGTTCCAAGTAACTCTTGTCCTTGTGTATTGTAGTGCACGTTATCTTCTCGTTTAGGGAAATCTTTCCAATCAGCTTGCATTGAAGTAGGGATCATGTAAATATTATCTTCACTATTGGATACATTGGCCATCTGTTGTCGCAATATTGCTGTACCTTTTGGAAACTTTGTTCGAGGTGGACAGTTGATTTGACCAAATACAAAAGGTAAGTTTTTGACATCAAAAGTTTGTCTGTAGCTCTGAATGAGTAATTGGAGGTTTTGACCATATTCAGTGGCTGTTACTTCTAACCTAGAATCTTTTTCTCCCTGCATCCAACACATTCCCACAAATTTGATCGTTTTATTTTGGGTCTTGAGTTGCTCTATGACCGTTTTGATAGCTTGAGTATGTTTAGCATACAGCTTCATTTTTTGTCTCTTGGCATCTCTTTCTCCAATTAATGCTCTTTCTTGTGTCCATTGAGGATGCCATGCCCCATAAAGTGATGTTCCTCCCTGAGCTTCTTTGATAAGGATAAATTTCCGATTGGGGTAATGCTCATGAAGACGTATTCCAATGAATAGTTCAGGTCCAAAATTAACCTGACGTTTGCCTGAAGCAGTATAAGACAAAGGAGCTAACGTTGTAGATCCACTTGCGATGGAGACGTATTTAGAAGCTTCATTCGCTCTTTCTTTATTATGAGAACTAAGCTCTTGGAATTGCCCTCTTCCTGCCATATTGGATTGTCCTCCGAGTAATACAACATAAACTTCTTTGTCTTGGGAAAAACTCAAAATTGGTAGAAGTACTAGCAGTTGTAATAGTAGTATTTTTTTCATTTTTAAAATCCACATAAATATTAGAACATTTTGATAATGAAATTGCTCCTATTAAAAAAAAGGGGGTGTTGCAAAACTTATCATTGTGATATAAAAATGAAAAAAGGTTTTGCGACATCCCCCATGATACTATTTTATTGGGTCGGCTACAGATACTCTGTGTTTATGATTTCACTTTTTTCGTGAAAAGTGGAAATACTTCAGATTCAGTTCTAGCCTCTTTCATTATTTCTTTAATTTCCTTTACGATATCAGGATGATCTTTACTTACATCCATTGATTCCTCAGGATCATTGACGATATCGTATAGCTCTAGGTGTGAATTTCCATTATTTACTTTGTATAAAACACCCTTCCAATCTCCTAATCTAACAGCCTGTCTTCCTCCTCTAAGGTTTAATTCCCAATAAAGGTAAGGGTGTTCTTCTTGTTCGCCTTTGCCTATCATAGTAGGGTAAAAAGAAATACCATCTGTATCAAAGTGATCGCCTTTACCTACAATATCAGCAAAAGTAGGGAAGATATCCCAAAAGGCAGAAACGTGTTCACTTGTAGAGCCAGCTTCAACTTTTCCTGGCCATTTAATGATAAATGGTGTACGTACGCCACCTTCGTATAAGTCTCTTTTAATACCCTTTAAGTTACCTCCACTATTGAAAAATTCAGGATCGGCACCTCCTGCAGCATGAGGACCATTGTCACTGGCAAACATAATGATCGTTTCATCAGCAATACCAAGTTCTTCAACTTTAGCTACAATTTGTCCAACGTAAGTATCTAAACGGTGAATCATCGATGCAAAAGCAGCATGAGGAATTTCTTGTGAACAATACATTTGCTTCTGAATATTTGGACCGTAATCTGATGTATACTTGTTATCTTCTGTAAAGGCAGTTTCAGGAAATTTTCCTTTGTATTTAGAAAGGATAGAGTCTTCCGGAGAAATTAATTCTGCATGAGGAAGTATAAAAGGGACGTAGGCAAAGAAGGTATTATCCTTATTGTCTTCTATAAATTTTAAAGTTGCATCTTGAATTACATCTGGTGCATAAGTCACTGTATTTGTCCAATCATTTCCTTCAAGAAATACTTTTTGATCATTGTGCCAAATGTATTCTGGATAGTAACGATGTGCCGCAGCTTGACACACATAGCCAAAGAACTCATCAAACCCTTGTTTATTAGGATCTCCTTCGTGATTTACAAATCCTAACCCCCATTTACCAAAGGCTCCAGTGGTATAACCTTCTTCCTTTAATAATTCAGCAACGGTAAAAGCTTCAGCAGGAAGTGAAACTTGACCTTCACCTTCAATTTCTTTGTTACCTCGAATAGGTGTATGCCCTGTGTGTTGTCCGGTCATCAATGAAGAGCGTGAAGGAGCACAAACCGCCGAACCACAATAATGCTGCGTGAATTTCATCCCAGATTCTGCTAGAGCATCAATATTAGGAGTCGTGAACTTTGTTTGTCCATAACTACTTAAATCACCATATCCTAAATCATCTGCTAATATATATATGATGTTTGGTTTCTTCGTTTGATGAGCTGTTGATTGACTTTTGGAGGAGGATGCACATCCACCACTAAGTAATAACAGCGTAATTAAATAAAAGTAATACCTTATGTTTTTCATTTCTGTATGTATTGAAATTTGAAAATAATCTGTGTGAAAGAATTATGGTAAAGAAAAGCGTAAAAACTTTAAAAACTGTCTGTAATAGTTAGTGATGTGTATTTGATAGTTTATTGGGATTGAAAGATACAAGTGTTATAGTATCAAGAAACAAAAAACACCCGATTTTTATGTTTTTTAATCACTAATTCCAGATCAATAAAGCAGGGGGTAATAATTGTATCTATCAGTACCCTATTCTGTATTTTTAGGTATTTTTATTATCCTTAAATAATTGATTAACAGTTGATAGTACTGTAAGATACAACGTAAATATTGATAGATACAAACGAGTGGACTACTCTTAGGATATTGCCAAAACAAACGAAGAAAACGAACTAAGATTTTTTATAGTATGAAAATTATTACTGAAATAAATAAGGTAAAAAGTATAGCCTTTTGTCTGTTATTTCTTACTTTATCGGCTTGCCAAAGCACTAAAAAAGACGTTGTAACGAAAGTAGAGAAAAGACCAAATATATTACTCTTTGTATCAGATGATCATGGAAAAGATGCGTTAGGTTGTTATGGAAACCCTGTAATTAAAACGCCAAATTTGGATCATCTTGCAAGTGAGGGGACAGTTTTTAATAATGCCTATTGTACAAGTGCAAGTTGTGCAGCAAGTAGATCTGTAATCCTTACAGGGAAATTCGGCCACGCAACAGGTTCTTATGGTCATACTCACGATTATCATCATTTTAGTACTTATGATACCGTTAGCTCATTACCAATGATAATGGAGGCAAATGGTTATTATACTGCTAGAATTGGGAAATACCATTTGGCACCAGAAAAAGTATTTCATTTTCAAAATGTAATCAAAGCCAATCAAAGAAATACCGTTGAAATGGCAAACAAGTGCAAAGAGGTTTTTGAAAAAGAAGAACCATTCTTCTTGTACTTCTGTACAGGTGACCCACATAGGGGACAGCCTACGGGTCCAAATTGGAATGATCCTAATAGTTTTGGCAATAGAAAAAAAGGCTACGAAGGGGTAGAAGAAGTAACTTATTCTCCAGATGAGGTATTGGTGCCAAGTTTTATTTCTGATACCAAAGAAGCAAGAGAAGAGTTAGCACAATACTATCAAAGTGTTTCGAGGGTCGATACTGGGTTTGGTCAACTAATGAAACACCTAGAAGCTTCAGGAAAAATGGAGAATACGATAGTAATTTATATTTCAGATAACGGAATTGCATTTCCAGGAGCCAAAACCACATTGTATGAACCTGGTATGAATTTGCCTTGTATCATTAAAAACCCTTTGGTGAAAAATCAAGATAAGACAAATGACGCATTGATCTCTTGGGTAGATCTAACGCCGACTATTTTAGATTGGGCCAATATTAATTATCAAGAAAATCAATTTCATGGAAAATCTTTTACAGGAGTGCTAACAGGAATTGAAGATAAAGAGAGAGATGAAATCTATGCTTCTCATACTTTCCATGAAATCACCATGTATTATCCGATGAGGGTGGTAAGACATAAGAACTATAAGCTGATCTTAAATATTGCTTCAGGTTTAGAATATCCATTTGCGTCTGATTTATGGGTTTCCTCCACTTGGCAAGAGCGTTACAGATCAGGTGCTAAATATTATGGTAAACGTACGGTTGAAGATTATTTGCATCATGCCGAATTAGAATTATACGATCTTGATAAAGATCCTGATGAAATCAATAACCTGGTGAACAGTAAAGAACATCAGGAGGTATTTAATATGATGAAAAAGAAATTGAAAAAGTTCCAGCAGGATACACAGGATCCGTGGAAAATCTACTGGGAGAAAGACTATAGTTTACAAGGGACCGGTTTGGATTTATAAATTTATTTAACGAGCAGCTTTTTTACTCTGCAACAAAGTGACTACGAACTAACTTGATGTGTGACTACTTATTACTAGCATAGAATGCCCTTATTTTTTTAAAATTGACTAAGTTTACAGAAATATAAGGGCATTCTTCTTTAATTATTAGGGATACTATTATTAGATGAATTGTTGATGAAAAGAATTATTACACAGATAGTATTATTACTTTGGGTGGGCTTACTGCCCTTATTTTGTAGTGCACAAGATGAATATTTTGAAAGAGGAATTTTAAATGCCTACTCCATGCCTCAGGGGTTATCTCACTATGGTGTTACTTCACTTTTAGAGGATCATAACGGTTTGCTTTGGGTAGGAACATTTGATGGTTTGAACAGTTATGATGGCTTTGAATTTAAAACTTTCAGAAACGTCAAAAACTTAAATAGCAATAGAATTAGGTCGCTATTTCAAGATGAAGATCATAAAATATGGATTGGTACGGATCATGGATTAAGTAATTTTGATTACAGCACCCAACATTTTGAAAACGTCTATCTCTCTCAAACTAAAAAAGGTGTAAAAACGGGACCAGTCATCCGACAAGTTTCCAAATTCAAACAGTACATTTTTTGTACAACCGAGAAGCAAGGGTTATTATTCTTTGATCCCAAAACCAATAAATTAAAGAATAGTATTACTCTTAGTGATAATGTGATTGCTTACAAGGCTTTACCATTAGATAATAATAATCTTTTAGTGGCCACTTCTAAGGGACTGTATAAAATTAATTACCCGCACAGAACCAAAACGCTAATTGAAGGGGCTAAAATTGATAAATATCTTGATATCGTAAAGTATGATGATCGTCGCTATTATTGTGTTGTCAATAATGGTCTGATAGTGATGGATTATAATAAAGATACCATTCAGTTGAAACATACTTTGCTTCATCAAAAATTTCAGACTATTCATATTGATGCCTCAAAAAATATATGGTTGGGGCACAAAGAACTCGGGATCTATAAAACGACAAAAGAGGAACTTGAGAAGATTGGTAGAAATGGGGTATTAAAAAAAGAGGTTTATCCGATCTACAGAGTCAGCACTATGATTTCGAATGAAAAAGGAAATTTTTGGGCAGGTTCATTTCGAAAAGGATTATATCATTTACCTACAAAGAAGTATAATTTTAAGTATTCAAATTTACGATCCAATAACCAACCTGGAGAATGGTCTAATCACGTGCTTAATCTTCATAAATGGACTGATACTAATGTATTGATCAATGTTCATTTTAGGGGGATTTTGAATTTCAATACAGAAACGAATAGTTTTGAAAATCTGCCAGCCCATCTTCAAGATATGGAAGGGAAAGCGAATTCATCATTGATAATAGATAACAAAGGTGGACAGTTTTTAAAAAAGCAAGGGAAGATATCAAAGATATTTTATTACAGTGAAACGCTACAAAAGTGGGTGCCTTTGGTAAGCAAACTTCATCCTGAGTTTTCGAAGATTAAAATAAAAGGGGTAACACTTGATAAATATGGTTATCACTGGGTTGCATGTGATAAAGGATTGTATCGTCTGAAGTTGACTAAAACAGGAGTGATTCAAGACATTCAATTGATGGATGTTTATAAAGGTTTTTTGAGTAAAGAAATTAAAGATGTCAAGTATATTTATGAAGACCCGAAATACAATTTTATTTGGGTTGGAACAAAGCAAGATGGTTTAATTCGTATCAGTAATACGCCTAAGAGAGAACTCAATAAAATGCGTAAGGTACAGTTTGTACATAACCCTGAAAATAAATATTCGATCTCTAATAATTATGTTTCAAATATACAGAGACTAGAAAATGGTGAGCTATGGATTGGCACTGAAGAAGGAGGTATTTGTTTGGTAGAAAACTCCCAATTGGCGTGTGTTTTTAAATCGTTTAAAGAGAAAGATGGATTGGATAATAATATTGTGAAAAGTATCCTTCCAGATAAGCAAAACAGATTGTGGATCACTACCAACAAGGGATTGAATGCATTTGACCTTAAGACGCGTAAATTTAGAAATTATACAATAGGGGATGGTGTACCGATATCTCCTTTCGAACCTTCATCTGCTATTTTGAAGGATGGTGAGTTGATTTTCTCTGGTGGAAATGGCTTACTATATTTTGATCCCAATCAAATTCATGAGGAAGATGAAATGCCTAATTTACTGTTAGGTGATTTTAGGTTATTCAATACCAAAGTGAATGTTTTGGATACTTTGGACAATCAAGTTGTGCTTCAAAAAGGATTGAATGAAACGGAAAAGATTGAACTGAATTACGATCAGAATGTCTTTTCTTTTGAAATTATCTCATTGCACTATTCCAATAAAAAAGGAAATTTGATTCGCTATAGATTATTGCCTCAGGAAGAAGAATGGGTGACCACTGCATCAGAGGTAAAATGGGCAAGTTTTAATGGCCTTCCTCCAGGAAAATATGTTTTTGAAGTAGCCGTTTCCAATTCCAAAAAAGAATGGTCGCCTTCTAAGAAAATTGAGATTGTCATTCATCCTCCATATTGGAAAACGCCTTTGGCTTATCTAATTTATATCGTCCTTATTGCACTGATTCTGATTGTAGTGATTCGTGTTATTTTGAAGATGAATAAGATCGAACATGATCTGCAAATCGAACAAATGGATAAGGAACGTATCGATGAGCTGAATAAAACAAGGACGAGAATGTTCATGAATATTGCACATGAATTTAGAACACCTTTGACATTGATTTCGGGTCCTTTACAGGTTTTAATTAAGATATTCGAATCCAATAATGATGCATACAAGCATTTAAGCCTAATTGAGAGCCAATCAAAGAAAATGTTCCAATTGGTCAATCAAGTACAGGATTTCCAGAAAGCAGAACAAAGCTTACTGAAATTGAAAATCACTTCTTTTGATTTTACAGCATTGATTAATGAAGTGAAAAAAGGATTTGACCAAATGGCTGAACATACAGAGAGGAAGTTTGAAGTGATCGGTGAAGCCAATCAGTTATTTGTTTTGGCAGATCGTCAGAAATTGGAAATTGTATTGAACAATCTTTTAAATAATGCATTTAAGTTTACTAAGACGGGGGATAAAATTACACTGACTTATGGCATTGAAAAGGATCAATTGGTCTTCTCTGTCAATGATACTGGGGCAGGGATCAAACCCAAAGATCTTCCTTACGTTTTTGAACGATATTATCAGTCGGAAGATGTCAATACAGCTACAGTAGGTTCAGGTATTGGTTTGGCTTTTTCTAAGAGAATTGTTGAATTGCATTATGGTTCCATTTCGGTAGAAAGCAAAGTAAAAGAATCAACTACGTTTAAAGTAATATTGCCGGTAGAGGTAAGTTTGGAAGATACTTTCAATGAAGAACGATTGCAAGAGATTCTTACCTTAGAAACGGATGATGAGAAACAAAGGACTTTACCAAAAGGCATCGAACTTCCAGAGAGTTTGAAAGATGAGACTTTAAAAGAATTAAATGTGTATTACGTTGAAGATAATAAAGATCTTAGAGACTTTGTTCATTCTTCACTTTCAGAGTATTTTAATGTAACGTCTTTTGTCAATGGTCGACAATGCAAAGAAGCGGTAGAAGAAGAGTGGCCTGACTTGATTATCAGTGATATATTAATGCCGGAATTAAACGGTTTAGAACTTTGTAAAGGAATCAAAGCCGACATCAGAACCAGTCACATTCCGGTGATTCTTCTTACGTCAAGATCATCTGTTGATGATCAGGTATCTGGCTTTGAAAGTGGTGCGGATGCATATATCAGCAAGCCTTTTGACCTGAAACACCTGATTGCAACAGCACAAATGTTATTGAAGAACCGCCGACAGTTGAGAGAGCGTTTTAGAATTGACTTCCCTGTAGAAGTAGAGAAGAAAAACAATAATAAGAGCGAAAGGGTATTTATGGAAAAATTATATGCCCTGATGGAAAAACACCTTGATGATGAAGAGTTGGATATTAATATTTTCATCAAAGAGTTGCACCTCAACCGTACTCATTTTTACCAAAAAGTGAAGTCGATTACGAATTATACTCCTTATGAATTATTGAAGCTCTATAGGCTCAAGAAAGCGGCAGAAATGTTGGTCAATGAAAAGCTAACCGTTTCTGAAGTGTACTTGAGGACCGGTTTTAAGAGCAGAACACACTTCAGCCGAATGTTCAAAGAGCACTACGGAATAACTCCAGGAAAATACGGTAAGGAACATCATGCGGAAGTGGAATGATCCCAAAAAACCATAATTTCAATTATGGGTTCACGACACCTGTTTACGTTATCAACCTTCAAGACTTCAGTCTTGATAAGGTTACTCTATCACCTACCCATAGTTTTAACTATGGTGTACAAAACATCTCATTTCTCTTTATTGATGCGGGCGGTCTCATAAGGTCGCCCGTTTTACTTCACCAAAAAACAATTTGCCATCACCAATTCAATAATGTATAACCCTTGAAATTCAGTGAATTGTATGCTATGACACACTAGATTTACTGCCACATACTGTTGTTTTTAGGGTTTACATCACATTTGTATTGTGAAAGAATTATTACAGATCTCAATCGTAACAACCTTCAAAGAAATACGTATTGCGGTCAATTAAATTATGGAGACTACTAAAACATAGCAGATGAAAACATTAAAGAAATTAATAGTAATCGTTTCTCTTCTGATTTCGGTATCTGGATTTTGTGCAAAACCAAAACAGATCATTCAGGTTAAAAATTCACCGTTGATTACTGAGGATGCAACACCTTATGTATTACAACAGCTGAAAGAAAACAAAGGAGCAAATGCCATACAATTTGAAAAAGGAACGTATCATTTTTATCCTGATAAAGGACAAAATAAGTTTGTATACATTTCCAACCACAAAGACGTATTTGTAAGCTTAGCGTTTCCAATTGATAGCTTCAAAGACTTTACGATTGATGGGCAAGGTTCAACTTTTATTTTTCATGGAAAGATGATTCCATTTTTGGTGGATGATTCTGAAAATATTACAATTAAAAATGTGAAAATAGATTGGGCAATGGCATTCCATAGTGAAGGAGAGATCATTGCTCACCATAAAGAGGAACATGCTTTTGATGTGCGTTTTAGTGATGACTACCCTTATGATATTAGAAATGAGCAAATCTTTTTCATCAAAGAATACTATGAACATGATCTAGGACAGACCATTTTATATGATAAAAAAAGACATGCAATCTCATACAACAATAAGAAAACAAGTCCTATCTCTACATCCCAAAAATCAACAACTCAACATGGCGTTGATCGGGTGAAATACAAATACAAGGTGGATAAAAGTGACCTTATACTTCGCAAAGTGGGTGTGGAAAGCAGACTGAAGGTAAAAGAAATTGAGCCAGGTGTAGTACGTTTTTACAATCACAAAAAAGGCTTGCCACCTATTGGAGATATTTTGTCAACGAAAGGTCAGCAAGGTGAAAATAGAGTAGCACCAGGCATAAGAGTGAACAATACGAAGCAGTTCAATCTTGAAAATGTTACAATTCACCATGCTGGTGGAATGGGCTTTTTGGTGGAGAATTCTGAAGATATTTTTATCGACCGATTGACGATTTCTCCTTCAGGCAATAGAATGGTTTCGACCACTGCCGACGCCACTCACTTTGTAGGGTGTAGAGGAATGATCAAAATGACCAATTCATTATTAGAAAATCAGTTGGATGATTGTATCAATATTCACGGAGCGTACCAAGAAGTGGTAGAAAACTTAGGTGCTAAGAAATTGGGTATCAGAATGGGACATCACCAACAAGAAGGATTTGTGATCGGTAGAAAAGGCGATAAAATTGGTTTTGTTAGAATTGAAGATTCATTTGCTCCTTTTGCAGAATTGACAATTGAATCTATTGAAGTGATCAATCAACGTTACCAAGTGATTACTTTTAAAGAGAAAGTGCCTGCTGAAGTGGAACAGGGAGATTATATCGAAAACTTGACCGCTTACCCTGAAGTGGTGCTTATCAATAATAAATTTCAAGGGAATAGAGCAAGAGGTGTGTTATTATCAACCCCTAAAAAAGCGTTAGTGAAAGACAACTATTTTCATTCAGAAATGGATGCCATTTTCTTACCAGTGGAAAGTTCAAAATGGTATGAATCAGGAGCTCAGTCTAATTTAGTGATTGAGGGGAACACATTTGACAACTGTAATTTTGGAGGAACAAGCAGAGGAATTATTCGTTTGGTGACGGATGAAGAGAATGAAAACATCGCTTTCCATAATATTACAATCAGAAATAATACATTTAAGATGTTTGATAATCTGGTACTTGAAGTGAGTAATACGGACCAACTTCTTTTTGAAAATAATAAGATTTTGTCTAGTAATGTATTTCCTCAATTGTATCCTGAAAACCCTGCATTTATTATCAAATCTTCCAAAAATGTAGTGTTCAAGAACAATGATTTTCAAGGAAAAGCAACTAAAATGATGGAGTGTGACGAAAGTACTGTTAACGTTGATTTTCAATAAGAAATGAAAAAAATAATAGTACAGCTATTGGGTATGTGTATGTTCATATCCAATAGCATCTTAGCACAAGACCGCCCCAATATATTGTTGGTTATGGCCGAAGATATCAGCAATGATTTGGCTTGTTATGGTATGCCAGCGGTAAAAACACCGACATTTGATTTATTGGCAAAAGAAGGAATTCGTTACACCAATTGCATAGGCACCAATTCGATTTGCTCCCCCAGTAGATCAGCTTTGATGTTGGGTGTACATCAGAATATTACCAACACACACAATCATAGAAGTAACCGAAAAGTGGCTTTGGATGAGCAATATACGCCTATTACAAAATTACTTTCTGAAGCAGGTTACCATACCATTGTAGGTAGTCAATTGGTGATGAAAAAGGGTGAGAAAATCGACTGTAATTTCAAACATCAAACTACGGGTGATTATGATGGAACGACAAATTTTGGTCTTTTTGACGCAAGGTCTGTTGCTTTAAAAAGTGATGGAAAACCTTTCTTCGCACAAGTGCAATTAAAAGTGACGCATAGAGGGAGTTGGTGGAATGATATCAGGGCAAAATCGACACATCCTGTTGATCCGGCCAAGGTGGTTTTACCGCCATTTTTAGCAGATACTCCAGAGATCAGATTGGATTGGGCTACGTACCTTGATCAAATTGAATACGCTGATCAAGAAATGAAAATGTTGATGGATCAATTAAAGGAAAATGGAGTAGATAAGAATACTGTCATCATTTTTATGGGTGATAATGGCAGGGCTAATATCAGAGGAAAAGGGTATGTCTATGATTCAGGTTTGAGAATTCCATTAATCATTCATTATCCAAAGGCTTTCAAAAAAGGAAAAGTGGATCAACAGTTATGTACGTTCACGGATATATCAGCCACTATTCTTGATATCGCACAAGTTGCATTACCGGATTACTGCACGGGTTCATCATTGTTTGATAAAAATGAAAGAACGTATGTGTATTCGGCAAGGGATATTTGGGATGAAGTAAAAGACCGCTCAAGAGCCATCACTACGCAACGTTTCAAATACATCAAAAACTACATGCCTGAAGTGCCTTATGACGCTCATCAAGCGTATTTGGAATATAACCGACCGGCTGTTCATGTAATGCGACGTTTAAATTCTGAAGGTCAATTGAACAATGTTCAAGCTTATTTTTTCAATCCCCAAAAAGAGGCGGAAGAACTGTATGATTTAAAAAATGATCCAGATGAATTGGTCAATCTAGCCCAGAATCCAAAGTATAAAAAAGAGTTGCAAAAACTTAGAGGGTACATGGAAGAGTGGCAGTCAACGCATCAAGACAGAGGTTTTGAAGAGGTAAAACCAGATGGGACGAAAGGTGTTGCTTTTGTGAAATACCTAAAGGAGCATCGGCCTGAAATATGGTCTCAATTGGAAGAGGGAAAGCTCTTGGATTTATCAGCAGAGCAAATTGATTTCTCTAAAAATTATTATAAAAAGAAAACGAAATAATGAAGTTAAGAATCTTATTGTTGTTAGGGGCTGTCATTGCTTACGGATGCAGTACAACAAAACCTGAAAAGGAAAAAAGTACTCCTGACAAGCCAAATATTTTATTGATTTATCTGGATGATTTAGGTTATGGAGATATGGGAGCGTATGGCGCTTCCAAAAATTTGAAAACACCTAACATGGATTTCCTTGCTCAAAATGGAGTACAGTTTACAAATGGTTATGCCACTTCTGCTACTTGTACACCTAGTAGATATGGTTTGTTGACAGGAACTTATCCATGGAAAAATACAAATGCCAAAATCCTACCGGGAACGGCTCCATTGATTATTGGAACGGAACAATTAACGATTCCAAAAATGCTCAAATCACAAGGTTATGCTACAGGAATTGTAGGTAAATGGCACTTAGGTTTGGGCAATGGTAATGTGGACTGGAATGCAACAATTTCTCCAGGCCCCAATGAGGTAGGTTTTGATGAAAGTTACATCATGGCAGCCACACAAGACAGAGTACCTACCGTTTATATTGAAAACAATAGAGTGGTAGGTTTAGATCCGAATGATCCAATAGAAGTAGATTACAAAGAAAACTTTGAAGGAGAACCTACGGCAAAAACAAACCCTGAAATGTTGGACATGAAATGGCATCACGGTCATAATAATAGTATTGTCAACGGAATTCCAAGAATTGGATTTATGAAAGGCGGTGCTTCTGCTAAATGGGACGACTACAAAATGGCAGATCATTTCCTTGACAAAGCGAAACAATACATTCAGAGCCACAAAAGTAAGCCGTTCTTCTTGTATTACGCATTACAACAGCCCCATGTGCCTAGAACTCCTCATCCGAGATTTAAAGGGAAATCAGGAATGGGACCAAGAGGAGATGCTATCATTGAAGCGGATTGGTGTATTGGTGAAATCATCAACACATTGAAAAAGGAAGGGCTTTTAGAAAATACATTGGTGATTTTGTCAAGTGATAATGGCCCTGTATTAAACGATGGTTACTATGACGATGCAGAGGAAAAACTGGGTGATCATCAACCTGCCGGTGTATTGAGGGGAGGAAAGTACAGTTTGTTTGAGGCAGGAGCACGAGTTCCTTTCTTAACGTATTGGAAAGGGAAAATCAAGCCTTTAAAATCAGATGCTATTGTTTGTCAAATGGATTTGTTGGCTTCTATCGCTTCGTTAGTCGGAAGTGAACAAAGAACAGAAGACAGTCAAGATCTTTTAAATGCTTTCTTAGGTCAAACAACAGTAGGAAGGGAGGAATTGGTATTAGAAGCCACTTCAAGAACGGCCTTCAGAAAAAATGATTGGATGTTGATCCCTCCCTATAAAGGGCCTGCTTCTTTGAAAAAAGTAAAAATCGAAATTGGAAACGACAACGAAATGCAATTGTACAATTTGAAAGATGATCCTTCTCAAACAAACAATCTAGCAAAAGTTCATCCTGATAAGGTAAAACAAATGCTAGAAGCGTTCAAAGCTATAAGGGGAGAGGATTACAACAAATCTACCAAAGTGTATAAGCTTAGATAATTATACAATTCACTTACGAGTATTACCCAAAATGACAAAGGGCACCTCATGATTTGGGGTGTCTTTTTTCTGCTTCAGCTTTTATATCCTAAATAATTACACTAATGATATTCTTAATTTTTATTGATTATTTCGCTAACTTTTTCAAGATATCTCTCTTTGTTATAATTTGGATTGTAAAAAGAAGGAGCTTGTTGAATGAGATATAAACCGATTATTTCTTCTTCGTTTAACTCTTTTAGGACCTTATTGAAAAAGTAGTCTGAAGCGGATTCAATACCATAGATATTAGATCCAAATGATGAAATGTTCATACTGTATGTAAAGCAATCTTTTTGTGTGACTTTTTTCTCCAGAAAGAGTTTAATAATCAGGTCTTGTTGATTGAAAGGCACCCATTTAACTTTTGATTTTCTATTTCCATGAATAAAAGGTAAATAGAGGTCATTACATTGGCAGGGTTGATCAAAACCTAATAAATACATCATCTTATTATCCCAACTATTTGTTATATAAAAGCTGGGATAATATTTACCCATTGTATCATAAATCTTATCGGGCAGTTGAGGTGTATTTTGAATCTCATTTATTAACCAACCTTGCTGTTCAGAAGATAAAACTCGATCTATAGAATTATGAAACCAAACATAAATGAAAGCATACAATGCCATCATGAAGGTGACTACTACAATTAAAATTATCTTTAGAAGTTTCATTTATTAGTCTTATAAAAAAATCGTAACCAGTTGATGTACTTATTTTATCTCAATACTTTTTCCCAAGAATTTAGGTTATATTCCCAACAATACATCTAAATAGGCTTTTGTTCTCGCAAAGTATTCTCTAATGCGTGTTTTTATACCATATTTCCCCGTTAAGTCTTTGGCATTAAAACCTACAGCAGAAATACCATTTTTCTCAGCGAGGTAGATGGCTCTTTCATTATGGAATTTCTGAGAAATGATAGTTATTTCATGTTGCCCGAAAATTTCCTTTGCTCTCACTACGGAGTCTAAAGTACGAAACCCAGCATAATCAAGAAAAATTTTGTGAGCTGGAATTCCTTTCTTAATCAAGGCCTCTTTAAAATCAGTGGGTTCATCATAATTTTCATTTCCATTGTCACCGCTCACCAAAACGAAGTCAATTTTACCTTTTTGAAAGAGTTCAACAGTAGCATTAATTCTATAAGTAAAGTACAAGTTGATCCTCCCATTTTTGAGTACTTTTGATGTCCCTAAAACCAATCCTACTTTGTTTTTCTCAATTTTAGATGAATTGGAGAAGGTCTTGTTTTCAGCATTCTTTTCAATAGCATAGTTTGATCCAAATACCACCAAGATAGTGGTTAGAGTCAATAGCAGTATTCCTATTCCTGTCTTTTTCATAATCTATTTATGCACTTCTTAGTGAGCACTGAATTGATATGTATTAATGATTTCTGTAATTTGTTCAGCTTGATCTACAATCATAAAATGATGACCATTTTCAATATAAAAATCTGATTGTTTAGAAACTAAAATTAGATCTGAAGTTCCATTAATTTTTAAACTGTTGTTGATGGTTGTATGATTCCTCCATTTCAAGAGGGAGCAGATAGCCCATTTCGTAAATTGGTGGTCAGAATCTTTAAGAATTTGCTTTAAAAGTTGATTTCGAGTTCCAAATAAAAGAGAAGCAATTGGATAAGGGATATTAAAAAATGAAGCAGGTAGCATTTCTACCCATTTCACTTTTCTAAAAAGTTTATAATGCCATGGAAGTTCAGAAGATTGTTCAATAGTAGATATCAAAACCGTCAATTTTGGAGTAAGCACTTTTGAGATTTCTACAGCTACAATCCCTCCAAAGCTCACACCAATAATGATATAATCTTCATTGGTGTCAATCCCCGAAGCTAATCTTAAAGAATAATCTTTTATAGATTCATTCTTCAACGGCTCAATCCATTTTAAATCAACCTTTTCATATTTAACATTCAGACTTTCATAAACTCTATGGTCTGCACCTAAGCCACTTATACAATATGCTTTCATTTACTTCATTTTTGTAGGGTCGTTGCATTGCAACGACCGCACGAACCACTGCGAACCACAATCAGTTCCATGTTATTCACTCCTTAGAATGATATTACTTGAAGAAACGATCTTTATTCCAATTCTCAATATTATTGTCAATATAATTTTCAATTCTAACAAAGTCTTTACCATCTCTGATAATATGGTCATAAAACTTAGGTTGCCATTCAAATGAATATCCTAATCGTCTAGCATGTTTCGTTACAGCAGATTTATATGACCGCACGATTGCTGATATACTTCCTTCTTTTGGAGATGCAGTTGAATAGGATTTATTGTAGGATTGTATTTGAGGGGGGATCAAACTTTGAGTATCTTTTTTATTTGAGAAATCTCGAATCTGTAAGATTCCATGTAAATGATTAGGCATAATAACATAAGTACCTAAAGAAATATTTGTTTTAAAAGTGGGAATCTGGTACCAGAAAAGTTCAGCGATGATACCTATATGTGACAGAGTCATTTTACCATTTTCAATTTTTCCGAACTTCGACTTGAAATCTTTTGTACATATTGTGATGAAATAGTCCGCTTCCCATCGGTAATCCCACTCTGTTAAACGGAGTGTTTGTCTATTTTTCATAGTGATGAATCGTTAGTTTGAGTAGGAAAAGTTCAATAATAATGCCGTTTTGTGGAGCCGATTGTGGTTCGTAGTGGTTCGTGAGGTCGTTGCAATGCAACGACCCTACATAGTAATTTGCATGGTTATTTTTCCTTCATTTCTTAAAATTCAAAATCTTTAATAGGAGAAGAAATATCTACTAATGTTCCGCTGGGGTCTTTCAATAATAATCTCCTTTGTCCATAAAAAGTGTCAGTAGGTTCACTTACGATTTTGAAATTTTCTGACTTTGCAATTGCGAAAAAATCATCAGCATTTTCCACTACAAAAGTGAGGTAGATTCCTTGCGGATTATTTTGAAAGTTTTTGGGTACGATCTCATTTGTTCGGTCAATAATACCGAGTTCTAGCTTTCCATCTTTTGTAGTAAGATGAATAAACCAATCACTCTTATATTCAACTTTGAAGTCGAATAATGCGGTGTAGAAATTCAGGCTTTCAGCCAAATTATCAGAGCAGATATTGGTCATTAATCGATGAATTGATTTCATAGTGCTTTTTAGTTTTGGGTGTCTATTTTTAGGAAAGCTACTATGTCTTTTTCTTTTTTGCAATCCTTTAAGTACTAGGACAAAAGCAATCGAGTGTTTCTTGCACCATAGTTAAAACTATGGGCAGGTGATACAACAATCTAATCAAGACTAAAGTCTTGAAGATTGATAACGTAAGCAACACTTTAGTGTTGATGGAGTCTGTATCACCTGCCCATGACTTCAGTCATGGTGCACGATAGTGTTGTTCCATTTCTTTTTTACAATGCTTTAGTTGGGAGGAGTAGAATTTATATAGTCTTGAAAATTTGAAAAGAGATGAAAACACCACCCAGCATATCAAAATACACTGAGTAGTCAAGGTTACTATGAATGATTGGCAGTGGAAACGACTTGATTCCAGACGCCAGTTTTGATAGTGTCTTCCGCAAATGCTGAAAATGATCTAGCTTTTCTTCCCAACACCTTTTCGACATCACGACTCACAATTTGATTCTTAGGGTTGGTCAGTACATGGCTAAATAAGTACTCGATCAACCAAATCACATCATTGGGTAATTGTATTTGTTTCATTCCCTCTACGTATTGTTCAAGTGTGATTTCATGGAAAATCAAATCTCTATTACTCACCTTTCCAATGGTTTGAACAATGTCTTTAAAAGTGAGTAATTCAGGTCCTGTTACTTCTATGATTTGTCCATTATAATGTTCATCTAATAAAGCAGTGGTGGCTACTTCGGCTATATCTTCCGCATCAACGAAGGGAATGAGAACGTCCGACATTGGTAATGCAATGATACCGGAAAGAATGGGGTCTAAAAAGAAACTTTCGCTCCAGTTTTGATTAAACCATGATGCTCTTACAATGGTATAATCTAACCCCGAATGTATCACGATTTGTTCACAAGCTTCTGCTTCGGTTTCCCCTTTGCCTGACATTAAAACCATCTTTTGAACACCCGTTTCCTTTGCAATTTTCGTTAAAGTTTCAATGGCCTCTTTTGCACCTGGTACGGCCAAGTCGGGATAATAAGTGACATACATTTTTTCAATGCCAGAGAGTACTTCCGTCCAGTTATTGGGGTTGGACCACTCAAAAGGAATAGGGGCAGTTCTAGAGCCAATTTTTGGGGTAATGCCTTTGTTTTCTAATTGCGTTACAACTCGACGGCCTGTCTTGCCTGTACCGCCAATGACTAAAATGTTTGAGTTCATAATGATAACTATTTAAAGTGATGTTTGGATAAATGTTACGATGAGTAAAAGGATAAATGAAAGCATTGATGCTACAGTTCTGATGGTATGGTATTGGTTCCAATGCGTTTCATAATAGGTTCTGAAGTTTTTGAGTTCACTTGGAGTAAGCTGAACTAGGTTTATAGCCTCTAATTCATTGTTTAATGGAACATTACCAAAAGCTGTAATTCCAAAAGTACCTACCAAATAAAGTAGCGTAGAAGCGATGATCCACCAGAATGAGGGTCGGTGATGAAATTCTAAAACGGACGTTGAGATTAGGGTTATTAAACTTCCAAAAAAGACGAGAAAGAATACAGGATTTAAGATTTCTCGATTAATGCTTTGCATGGTTTCGAGGTAAGTGAAGTCTCCCACTTTTTTCGTTCCTAAAATCACCGAAACAGACCATGTGAAAAATATTCCCGCGGAAAGGGCTGTTAATAGAACTGTAATAAATAGAAGTCCTGTTTTCATAATGCTTGTCTTTTGGTGAGGTGTTTCCCGAAATAGAATACGATAAAGTAGAATTCTACGGCAATGGTGTAAAACATGGTATTTTGGAAAAATTCGGAATAACTTCCGCCCGCTGGAATGATAAAAACGGGAACAGTAATCAATAAGTCCATCAATACGGCAACAACAACAAACAAAAGGGCCAAATGTGAAGGATTCATTTTTCCTTTTCGATAGAACAAGTAAGTACCCAAAGTGGCGCTGGGGATGATGCCTAGAGCTAACACTATATCAGCTTGTCGTTCTGCGTTTTCTAACACTGGAACATAAAAAGAACTGAGGAATAGGCTTATACCTAATGCCCATACCAAAAGGGCATATACGATGCTTGAGATGATATTTTTCATTATTGTAGGGAATCAATCCATTTTTGTAAAGTAGAATATTCAGCTTCTGTCAAGGGTGTGCCATCTTCTTTGGGCATGCGACCAAGTTCAAAGACTTGTTTCTTGATTTTTGCTGCACGTTTATTCATGTTCTTCTGAGAGAAAATCATAAATGGATTCCTCTTTCGATGACAGGTATTGCATTTGTTTTGAAGTATAGAAAGGGCTTTCATTTGGAGTTCATGATCTCCGCTGATTGAGGGAACAATAATTGTTTTTTGAGCTGAAAGATCAGAAGGGTAACTCCATACTTTAGCGGTGAGGAAAATGATAAGAGCAATCCAGATGACTCCTTTTAGCGTATTAAATTCAGTTGTCATAATTTTTTGATTTGATTATGACACAAATGTATAATGGCTGACTTAGAGGGGCTTATTCGAAAAGGAGAGGGATTTATTTGAAAGGAATTTTAAACTTGACTAGGGCGAAAACCGAATTTTTTTTCAAAGGCATTAGAGAAGGAACCTAAGCTATCGTAGCCCACATTCCAAGCGGCTTCTTGAATCGTTTTCTGTTCGTTTTTAATTAAGTTATACGCTTTTTTAAGACGTTCCTCTTGAAGGTATTTAAACACCGGAACACCAAATTGAGCTTTAAACTCTTTCTTCAGTTTATTGGTATTGGTTCCAATTTTAGAAGCAAGTTCAGTTAAAGAAGGCGGGTTTTCTAAATTGGATAATAGAATCTCTTGTGCTAAGTTGATTTTTTCAAGTGCATCGGTATTGACTTTCAATACATTTTGACTGGCCAACTGTCCAAAATAATGAGATAATAACGCCGACATATGACTTCGGTAAAACATCATTTTCACTTGCCCTTCGTATTGATTTTTGAAAAATAACCCTACTAATTGAAAAAGTTCTGGTGTCATATTAAACACTGGGCCTTCAACGTAGTGATCTTTGGGGTGGACTAATTCATTTAAAAACGTTTCTAATAATTGTCCTTCATCATTAGGTAATTGATTGATATTTTTAAGTGCAGTGGCAATTACTACACATTGCAAAGGTTTGTCAGCGGAGACATGATGCTCAAAGGAAACGTTTTCGTCTGCATAAAACGATAGAACCATACCTTTTGTATACTGAAATGCTTTGGATTTGTCTTTATATTTTATATTCAAGCCTACATTACCTGCACCATAAAAAGCAATGCCAATGACAGGTTCATCAAACGAACAAACATCAACAAGCGAGCTTTCGGTAGTTGTTGCCTCTTCTAATAAAATAGTACAATCGTTGATATCTATTATGTCTCGGTTCATTGCTTTCTTATTTCAGTTGTGGTTAGATGTATTACCAACTATCAGATGCTATTTTAAGCAGGCTTTTATGTTCTATTGCTTAAAAAAATGAAGCATAAAAAGTTAAATCTCATGATTTCCACAACTAGAGTTATTCGATAATTTAATTCAGAATGACCTAACATCAAAATAATGGTTTTTGTTTCATATTTGTAATTACTTTGTAAACTTAATTATCGTTAATTAATTCACTTATTTTTATGAAGGTAAATGGTAGTGTATTATGGTTCGCGAGGACGTTGCAATGCAACGACCCTACAAAACTGCATTTTAGAAGATTATTATAAAACCTTTGTCTTTTGAGATGTAACCAGATCATCATTTAGTAGTATCTATTTCGGCCTTGAAGGGAAGCACTATCAAACGAATTGGGTAGAAAGGCCACTGGCGCTAATGTTAAGCGTAAGCGTCATTGGTGTCCCACTGATCATTAGAAATCTCCTGATTTCTAAACACCATAAATCTTTGAAGATTTTGTTTACAACCCTATCCTTATTAAATAACAAAAATTCCCCATTCCTCAGTTTGATGAAGTAGAGGAATGGGGATTAATGAAAAGGAATTTGTATTCAACTAAATTCCATTTTATTAGCCATCTTTTTAGGTACTAATTTAGTCTTTTACCTTTATTGATTGAGCTTTTAGCCAAGATAATAAGCGATCCAAACCGCTGTTTTACAAGCAACATCAAGTCCTGAGAAATACCCTCCACATTCGTTAAGTAAAGCACTTCGGATTTCTTCTCTTGTAGGCGCTTTTTTAGCATTAGAAGGAATTTCAAATTGAGCTATCTTTTCCAACGTTAAATCATAGAAATAAAGAAGTTCTTCTTCAGTAATATTCCTTACTTGATTATTTTCCTCGATTTTGAAAGTGCTAAAATGACTAATAAATGCTTCCATTCCACTTTTGGAATCCAGAGGAGATGTTAGTTCAAAGCTGTCTTGTAAAGTTTTGTTGTGAACTTCTGCATCAATTATTTTTTCTTCATTCGTTGTCGAACATGAAGCAATAAACAGAAGTAATGAGAGTGATAGTACACTTAGGAGTTTCATTAGTTTAAGAATTTAATGATTGAATAAAAAATTTTCTTGTTAAAGGCTACTTGACATATCCAGACAAATATCAATAACATAGGATGTATCATAGCTAAAACAATTGATACTAATAAGGTGAGGATTATTATCTTATGTAGTTTCATGAATAAATAATTTAGTTAGCTGTTTTTGAGAAATTCATCAATTATAGATTTTCTTATTTGTATACACAAAAATCAATTTAATAATTGATAGTAAAGGGATTTAGCCAAGTAAATAAGCGATGTCCACAGCAGCTTTACACCACCAATCTAATCCAAGCATGTATCCTCCGCATTCTGCACGCATTGCGTCTCTGATTTGTTCTCTTGTAGGCGCTTTTTTAGCATTAGAAGGAGTAGCAAACAGAGCTATTTTTTCCAACGTTAGGTCATAGAGTAAGGTGAGTTCCTCTTGCGTAATATTTCTCATTTCACCATCTACTACGATTTTCTGTGATTTAAAATGAGCAAAAAATGCTTCCATTCCGCTTTTAGAATCCAAAGGAGATGTTAGTTCGAAGCTTTGTTGCAACGATTTGTTGTAGGCTTCAGCGTCAATAACAGTTTCCTCGTTAGTTGTTGAACAAGAAAAAAGAAATAGAAATAGGGATAATACACTTAAGTATTTCATTTAGTTGAAATTTAAAAGGTGAAAAATAATAATTTACTTTACCTACTTTAGATCCTATTTTCCCCTATATGCCACCATCTTGATATCATTAAATCTGTTAACGATTGTTATTGTGGTTTTCCGTTTTAGCGACTCAATCCATGGAATTCTTAACGTTTTCCCTCAAGGCTAGGGAAGCACTACCAAACGATTGATAAAAAGGAAGAAGAAGGAAGTTTGAAAGTTAACGATAATCTACTTTACAATGTATGTGGGTTGTTATGTCAGTATTAAAATAACGGATGTAGGATGGGTATTGGGTATCTCAAAATGAACTTCAATTTCTACTTATTATCGGTTTGTAGTTGACTTACATAGTTATTTATCCCCTATTTCTCATTTTTTTGACCACCTTTTGATAGAAAACGAAGGATTGATAAGTTATTGTAAGGTGTGGTTCACTGCTTTGATAAGTTTTTGTAAAGTCTCACTGATTGGAATAGGGCAAGATTAAGATAAAATTGATCATCATAATTTAATTATAAAGAAACAAAGGGAAGTTTCCTGAGTTTCCTTGAACCTTTAAATCATCCAATTCGTATGATTAGATTTTTTATCATAGCAGCAATGTTAAGCATTGCTACGCATACTTTTTCTGCGACAGGTTACGGATATAACAACAACCGAATAGCCATAAGTGCAGATGGTAACAATCAAGCTGACCCCGATACTTGGGGAGGTAGTGTTACAGCTTCGGCACCTGCTGCTGATGCTGGTAAAACATTCAACTATAATTCCAATTGGCAAAGAGGAGATGAAGACGATTGGAGTGCGACTCCTGCTGCTTTAGCAATGCTAGCCAATGCAGGGTTGGAGGGACAGTTAGTACATTATTCTTTTAATAATTTTATAGGATCACCACCACACACAACGGCTGTCAACATTATGAAAGAAGGTGTAGATGGAGCGTTACAACGTTTTACTAATTTTGATGCTTCCGTTTTTTATGATGTATCTGCTAATAATACAGCTGCTATCCATCATTTAGCCGATCAAATTAAAATATCTACAGCAGAAGACCCTCTGTATTTTGTATCAATGGGTCCTACTGAATTCCTTTATCAAGCTTTGGAAAAAGTAAAAGCAGACGGAAAGGAAGCAGCAATTCAACATCTGTACATTATTTCGCATAGTAATTATAATGACAATAATATTCGAAGAGCCGAGCACAGAAGAATTGAACATGTATTGGAGAATTTCCCAGTGACGGAAGGAGTAAATTTTAAGCGTATCAAAGATCAAAACCAATCCACTAATCTTACACAAGGGTGGAGTACAAACAATGTAAATGGTTCAAATGATTATTCTCAATGGACTTGGTTGAGAGATCATACAGATGCTGATGTTAATTTCTTGTGGGATAGAATGAATATCAACAGTAAGAGCAAGGCAGATATTTCAGATGCAGGCATGGTTTGGTTTTTATTATACGGCGATCAAGATGGTAATCCAAGCAAATTAAAAACACAATTTGAGAATGGAATAGCACAAATAGAAACACCTGAAATAGAGAATTGTCCTGTTCTTGAATCTTTTGAAATGGGTGGAATTATGGTTTTTGAAGCAGAACGAATCGCATTAAGAGGAGCTTGGAAGTTAGGGACAGATGAAGAATATGCTTCAGGAGGTAAATATATTTATTACGATGGACCGAATAACTATAAAAATCAAAATCCAGCCAATACGCTAACTTATAGTTTTAAGATCAACACTCCCGGAACCTACACTCTCAAATGGTTTGTACGCCAGAATGAAGAAGAAAGGGGAAAAGTGGATGGAAAACAAGGTACTGACTTAAGTAATGATGCTTGGGTAAGGTTTTTAGATGATGTGGTCCATATTGCAGGAACTTCCACATCAGAGTTTTTTAAATTTTATGGAAGAAGTGACCCCGGGTTTTGGCTACATGGCGTAGCCGAATTTCATCACGAACATAATTGGGTGAATTTAAAATTTCCAGAGGCAGGGACTTATACCATGGAAATATGTGGACGTTCACATGGATATCAGATTGATAAAATTCTAATGGCCAAAAGTGGTACAGTGGCTTTTGGAGATTATCAGAAAAAAACAGAAGCACAGGCAGGTAGATTCTGGGCAGAGACAGGAACCCCTGATCCAAATTGTGGTAAAGAAGATCCCGATGCTGAGAATCCTATTACTTCTATTGAAGATGTTAATACTGTTGTGGCTCCAAAAATATTCCCGAATCCAAGTGAGGGTTTCATCCAAATTGATTGGGGTACTGCTTCAGAAGCAGGAAATGTTGAAGTTTTCAATTTACAAGGTCAGAAAGTATTTCAATCCTCAGGAACATCTACAATTGATTTAAACCAAAAAGAAGCAGGAATTTATATCATTCGTTTAGTTGTAGATGACGCTTATTATATCGAAAAACTAGTGATCAAATAACGAAACATTATTTATAGATTATTGAAAAGCTTAACTATTCTATGTGGAGTTGTTAAATGTGAACATTGTGATTATTTCACTTTTACAATTGCCTATTGATCTTTGATTTAAAATATTCAAAAGAGTAAATGATGAAATGGAATGAGCTGAATTATTCTGAATAAAAGATATATGAAGTAAGAAACTCACAAAACAATATTCTCCTTTAAATCAAAGCATTAAAATTACTTGAGAAGGAACTACATTGTAAACTAGGCTATTCATTAATAATTATTCATCTGTAATCAGACAATCATTTAATAGTAACTCCCTTCAATGCCGGGGGTATTATTACCAAACTAAAATGGTAGAAGGCTTACTGGCGAATGTTAAGCGTTAGCGTCATTAGTGTCCTTCAGGTCATCAGAAATCTCCTGATTTCTAAATATAATAAATAACGAAAACTTAGTTTACAATGTGGTTGCCTTACCATTCATCCCCTTTATTCTATTTTTTTACCCCACCTTTACTTTTGTAAAGGGTTGATTGATAAGTTATTGTTATGCATTTATCATTGATCTGATAAGTTAATGTAAAGTCTAGCCGATTGGAATAGGATAATATTAAGATGTAATTGTGATCAGTAATTTCATCATAAGAACAAAGGGTAATTTCCTGAGTTCCAAAATTCTAAAATCCAATAAACATGATTAGACTTTTTTTCATGACAGTAATGTTATGCATTGCTACACAGACTTTTTCTGCTACAGGCTACGGTTACAATAATAACCGTATTGCTGTAAGTGCAGATGGGAACAATCAAGCTGACCCAAATACATGGGGAGGTACCGTAACAGCTACGGCTCCTGCTGCTGATGCAGGGAGAACTTTCACCTATAATGCAAACTGGCAAAGAGGAGACGAAGATGATTGGAGTGCAACTCCTGCAGCTTTGGCTATGCTTGCCAATGCAGGATTAGAAGGGAAGTTGGTGCACTATTCTTATAATAACTTTATAGGTTCACCGGCTCATACTTCTGCTGTTAATGTAATGAAAGAAGGAGTAGATGGTGCTTTGCAACGTTTTTCAAATTTTAATCCTTCTGTTTTTTACGATGTATCTGCTAATAATACAGCAGCGATTAATCATTTGGCAGAGCAAATCAAAATTTCTACAGCAAATGATCCATTGTATTTTGTTTCGATGGGCCCCACCGAGTTTCTTTACAGGGCCTTAGAAAAAGTAAAGGCAGATGGTAAAGCATCTGCGATTAATCACCTTTATATCGTCTCTCATAGTAATTACAACGACAATAACATCCGAAGAGTCAATCACAGAAGAATTGAACATGTATTACAAGATTTTCCAGTGAGTGAAGGTGTGAATTTTCTTCGTATCAAAGACCAAAACCAATCGACTAATTTGACAAAAGGATGGAGCACTAATAACATCAATGGGTCCAACGATTACTCACAATGGACATGGATGAGAGACCACGCAGATACAGATGTAAATTTTTTGTGGGACAGAATGAATGTCAACAGCAAAAGTAAAGCAGATATCTCAGATGCAGGCATGATATGGTTTTTGTTGTATGGTGATCAAGATGGTAACCCAAGCAAGCTACAGACACAATTCGTCAACGGTATTACTGAAAGTGATGCTCCTGATAGTGATTATTGTCCTGCAATTGAATCGTATGAAACGGGTGGTTTAATGGTATTTGAAGCGGAAAGAATTCCATTAAAAGGAGCATGGAAACTGGGAACAGATGAGCAATATGCATCCGGCGGAAAATACATCTATTATGATGGCCCGAATAGTTATAACGCCCAAAATCCAGCAAATACAATAACGTATAGTTTTAAAATCAACACCCCTGGAACATACACTTTTAAATGGTTTGTACGTCAAAATGAGGAAGAAAGAGGCAAGGTGGATGGACAGCAAGGTACGGATTTGAGTAATGATGCTTGGTTGAGGTTTTTGGGTGATGTGGCGATTATAGGAGGTAAAACGACTTCAGAATTCTTCAAGTTTTATGGACGAAGTGATCCTGGTTTTTGGCTTCATGGAGTAGCAGAGTTTGATCACGATCACAATTGGGTAAATGTGAAGTTCCCGACTGCAGGAACTTATACAATGGAGATTTGTGGACGTTCGCATGGCTATCAAATTGATAAAATTGTAATGGCACAAAGTTCGGTTGTTGGTTTAGGGAATTATCAGAAAAAGACGGAAGCTCAAGCTCAAAAATATTGGTCTGAAACGGGCACACCTGATCCAAATTGTGGTAACGATGTACCCGACCCAACGAATACTGTAGCATTTGTCAATCCACCGTCCTCAGTTGTGACAGGAGAGAGCTTTGATGTGACGTTAGCTTACACTTCTGCTACTCAAAATGATGTTATGGCCATTGTCAATGGACCTGATGGAACTTGGTTAACGAATGCAGTACAAACCGTACAAGCAGGTGAAGGAAATGTAACCTTAACGGTCACCCCACCAACAGCTTGGGAAGTAGCATCAGATTATAATTTGAAAATCGCTATACGACCAGTAGGAGGGGCTTGGGACACCAATTATGATGAGAAAGATACCAAGTTTGAAGTCAAATCGGCCATTGAAAATGCGATAAGTTTAGTGAATTGCCCAGCACCTATCAATACAGGCAAAAACTTGACGGTGTCAGTGAATTATGCTTCTGAAACCGAAAACGATATATTGGCGATCGTACATCAACCTGATGGAACTTGGTTAGCCAATGTCATCCAAACAGTACAGGCAGGAACAGGAACATTGACGCTCACTGTAAATCAAGGTACGGATTGGCCAGTGGGAACGGCTTATCAATTGAAAGTAGCACTTCGCCCTGTTGGGGGTGCGTGGGATTCTAACTTAAAAGAAGATAATTGCACATTTGATGTTATACCATCTAGCCTTATTGTTTCGATTCAAAACCAAGGAAGTTTTAGCTATATCAGTGCTTCAGATGAAGATAAATTAGCTGTTGTGAATACTGTAGGAACAACAGAACAATTTGAAATGATTGAAAATACTGATGGAACAGTTTCTTTCAAAGGAAGTAATGGAAAGTATGTAAGTTCAGAAAATGGTAACAAGGAAATGACATGTACCCGCACTGAAATTGGTACTTGGGAGAAGTTTACGTTAGAGGATTTTGGAAATGATATTTACGCCATCAAAGGAAGTAATGAATTGTACCTCCGTAATAACATGCTATGCACCAGCGATGGAGTTTCAGAATGGCAGCAGTTCAAGATACAGTCTTCTTCAAGTGGAGCAAGAAAGCGTAATATTGAGTTACAAACATCAACAGCTCTTCAGATCAAAATCTTCCCTAATCCAAGTCAAGGCTTCATTCAAATTGATTGGGGTACTGCTTCTGATGCCGGAAGTGTTGAAGTATTCAATTTACAAGGTCAGAAAATTTACGAGTCTTCGGCCACTTCTTCGATTGATTTAAGTCAAGCAGGAGTGGGAGTTTATATTATCCGATTGCTTGCAGATGGTGTTTATCAAACTGAAAAAATAATTATAGAATAATTTTAGAGATTGATAAAAAAATAAAACCACTCGGTCATCATGTGATGATCGGGTGGTTTTGTCTTATTTCCAAGTTTCCCTCTTCTTCATTTTCCATTGATGAAAAACGAAGCAAAAAATCTAGGCTTAGAATTCGAAAGCTAAATTTTACTCCTTTCATAAAGGAAAAATGGTAGTTTATTGTGGTTCGCGAGGACGTTGCAATGCAACGACCCTACAGAACTGCATTTTAGAAAATGATTATAAAACTTTTGTCTTTTGACATATTAATCAGACCATCATTTAGTAGTATCTCTCTCGGCCTTGAAGGGAAAAGCGTCAAGAATTTCATGAAATGAGCCGTTAAAAATGATTTTGCTGTTTGAGCGCAGCGAGTTTAAAATCATTTAGGCGAGAGGAATGGAATTTAGCTTTTGACTTCAAAGCCTTGAATTTTTTGCTTCTTTTTGTTTTAAGACAAAAACGAAGAAGAAAGACGTTTGAAAGTAGATCCTATCAATGCTTGTATAAAGGACGCTTGAAAGTTGACGATAATTTAGTTTACAATGTATTTGACCTACAAGAAATAAAAAAAGGTAGCCCAAGGATTTCTCCTCAAGCCACCTTCAAACACTTTTATAGTGGGGTAGAATTTTATCTTGTTTTTAGACCTCTCATCGATACATTGTCGATGTAGAAATGTACATTTCCTGAACTGCTTACTTCACTGTCGAATTGAAGTACTAGTTTTGTGGCACTATTACTCGGCCCGAATGTATTTCTGATTTTGATGGTCGTCCATTCTCCTTTTGGTAAAGCGTTGTAGTCTATTTTATAACTCAATGTAGTCGTACCCGTCAATTTAATTTCAAAATTTTCATTGAGTGGAGAAGTGATTGCTCCGTCTTCTGCGTAGATATCTAATGATACTTCATAAACGCCTTCTGGAACATCTAGGATATGGCCTTCACTGACTGAAGTTTCTACTTTTTTATCCTTTGCAATAGTCGCTAAATCATAATCCGCAAAGAACATCATACTATAGTCTCCCTCTGAAGCTTTGGAATCTGTTCTTTGGTAATAAAAGTAGCGGGTATCTTTTGGAGCTCCATCATGTGAAGAAATCCAACCTTTAGCTGCACCACCTGTAGCTTTTCCTTTGTACTCTTCAAAGCTTTTGAATGCTTCATCTAAAACCTCTACGGCATTATTGATACCGATAACCGGTAGGTCAAATGTATTTAATGGAATGTCTGCTCTAGATTTTATGGCTGTTCCTGTATAAACCAATTGAAGATTGTCAGAGTTGTAGATGTCATTGTCAACTGTGATCACTACTTCTTTTTTATTATCAGGATTAAGATTTACTGAGGTAATATTGATACTTAGTGGAGCATCATTCACATCGGTTCCTGTTACACTAAAATCATTGATTACGGTAGTCTCAAAATCTTTTAATTCTTCATTACTGCTAAAAAGAATAGTGTTACTGATTTCATCTGTTGTGGTAATATCACCCAACACTTCTGTATCACCATCTTGCGTCAATGTAACATTAAGGAGTAGTGGAATGACTTTCGTTGAAGTTTGTTCTTCATTATTGATGGTTCTTGAGACGGTAAAGCTGCCAACTTTTGCTGCATTTATGATATCGGAATATGTATTGGTCTCAGTCTGTGCTGTACCTGTAGTACCTGACTTCGCTCCACTTACAAAGTTCCATTCTCTTGTCAAATCAGTAATTTCAAGAGTAAGATCTTCAAACACCAATTCATCATCTAAAGCAATGTCTAATGTTGTCCATGTAGAGATGTCATCACTAGGTACATTATCACCATCAATATGTAAAACTTCCACCCCTCTATGGTATACTTTGAAGTCGGCTTTTAAAGCAGGAGGAATGACATTGAAAGTAAAAGGTAAATTTAATTTCACTTTACTTGCTATCACTTCTGCGGTACGCTCTATTTCTAGGCTACCCGCTCCACTTTTCTCAAAAGAATCGAAGATCAAGTCTACCGATACAGCATTTTCAGGATCAAGATCACTATCTCCACCATTGTCATAATCGTTGACTGAAGTATTAGAAGGGAAAGTCCATGCTCTGCTATCCGGTCGGCCTGCTGAAGTAACATCTCTGTAGGTGATCACTTCACCCCACTCAACATCAAAAGTTGGAAACTCAATATTTTCATCCTGATCTGTAATGATTTTTTGTTCTCCATTTTCAATATAAATAATTGAATCCGTTTTTATGTGAACCAGCATTTCACCATCTTTTTCAATTATTACTTCAGGTTCTAACACACCGTATACGTCTACATAAAAAGTAGTATCAATAACCCACATTCCTTCTTCATCCATGTAAGACGTTAGTGTATCGGCTTCTTCATGACTTGTACCATTGTAGCCGATATATTCTACAGGATGGTAAAACTTGTTGTATAGCCTTACACCTTGAAGACCTTCTTCCATGAACAAGACATTTACATTGTAAGCATCTGAAGAAAGGCCACTGTTAGGAACGATAAATTCTGTGAGGTCATCACCTTTTTTGAAATCACCTTCAATAAAAAAGTTGCCACTATCCAGTACCCACTCGTGAGAGTAGATACCTTGAGATAAGTCCATGAAGGAAATGGATTGCCCTACTTCTCTCGCTAAGTTGATGTGGGCGAAACCTCCCGCTTCGGTATACCATGAGATATCCGAAAATTCAGGTATTTCATTTTCATTGTCTTTGTTACAGCCTAAAACCAACAAAGCAAGAATACTGATATATATTAATTTAAATGTTCTCATTGTACTTATTGACCTAAGTTAGGATTAGAAATAATCTCTTCAAGAGGAAGAGGGTAGTAGTCATGTAGCTCAGGGATGTAGTTGTTGTAAGCGTCAACACAATCGATGATATCAATACTTTTGTTGTTAGGGTCTGAACCTACTTGTAAGTCCGCTCTGTTTCTTTTTACCTTATTCCCAGTTGTTGGATCTATAAATTGGAATTGAATTGCATGATACACTTCATTAGAAGCTCTTTGGAAAGCTTCGCTTATTTTACCCCATCTTCTCAAATCGATCCAGCGGATAGAATGCCCTTCTACAGAAAGCTCAAGCGGTTTTTCAGTAAACATCAGGTGTTCCATTAACGCATCTACTGTGTAATCCAACTCATCATAAGTTCTGTCGGCGTGTTCTCCAATTGTTGAAGAACCGAGGAGTACAAGTCCCCATTTTGCTCTTACATCGTTGATGTATTTTAGAGCAGAAGTTACATCTCCCTTTTGCAAATAACACTCTGCCACGTTGAGGTATACTTCTGATAATCGGTGGATGGTAATGTTTTTCCCCGAATACCAAGCCCCTTTCGGTAAGTTGCCTTCTGAAGTGACAATGTCATGGTTGGTGTATTTCTTGAAATAAGAAAATTCATATTTACCGAAAGTAGCAGATACAGGCGTAATTCCTGATCTATAGTATTCAGTATAAAGATCATTGACTAAAGCTACACTAGCTGATGCTCTTAAAGAAATATCTCTGATCACCTCAATTTCTTCTTTAGTAGTCAGATCAATCACTGTTTCAGTGTTTCTTTTATCTAAAGGATCAATGCGTTCTGTTTTGTATTTATAAGCCAACCAAGCGGTAGGCGTCATTGCTCTAGCCCCCCCTTTTATACCAGGAGCACTGTATCTTGCCATTCGGTTACTTGGTGATTGCTCATCAAATTTATCCAATTCGGGTCTTAAGTTGTCATCATAAATCACCTCAAAAATGGCTTCGCTATTGAACTCGCCAGCTCTAGTAAACATCATTTCAGGGTCGCCTACTAATGCATAATTATAGTTATTCATAATTTCTTGATAGTAAGCAAGTGCTTTTTCGTAATCTGGTTCAATTGCATCTCCATCAACAGTGGCAGGGGCTTCGAAGAGATAGAGATTGGCTAAAAATATAGTGGCAATCGCTTTATTCATTCTTCCCGCCGAAAGCTCATCTTGTGCAGCAGAACCCCATGTAGCCGGTAGATGCTCATAAGCATATTCAAAATCACTTAAGATAAAAGCTCTTACTTCTTCTTTGGAAGAAACTGGGATATTGAATTCGTCTAATTCAACAGGAACTTTATCTCTGATAATAATTCGACCATTATTGAAGGTCTGATAAGCCCAGAAGTGAAAAATACCTCTTAGTAATCGAGCTTGTGCCATTTGAAGTATCCAAATCTCATTATCCATTTGATCTGCTAAACGCCCTTCAAGTCCTTCAATCAACTGATTGGCTCTGAATGCACCAATATAGAGTGCTTCCCATTTTTTATTGATTTCCTTTTGAGAATTGGTATATGACTTAAAATACCACGGTTCGCCAGCACTACTCAAGGCAGGTCTACCACTAGAAAAAGATGGGTATCCTAAATCAGAACGCCAAGCCTCTTCCATTATATTGAGGTTATAATGATTCAATAAGGCAGAATAGGTGGCTGTAAGAACCTTGTCTGATTCAGTAAGTGATGTAAAGTAGTCTTTTACCGGTTTGGCATTGGGGTTATCTTCATTCAAGACATCCGTACAGCCTATCAATGAAGTAAACAATACTGCATACCAACCGTGTTTTAATAATTCTTTTATATTCAGTTTCATTGTTTTCAATGGTCTAGAAGTTCAACTTAAAGCCTGTTAGGTAAAGAGCAGAGATGGGGTAGTTTCCTTTATCTAGCCCTCTTGAAGAAACACCATTACCGGCTGCTTCAGGATCATAACCCTCGTAGTTCGTAAATGTGATAGGGTTTTGTGCTGAAACATAAAATCTACAAGTGGTCATGCCCAAACGCTTCGTCACTCTCTTTGGTAGTGTATAGCCTATCTGAATGTTTTTCAAGCGTAAATATGAACCATCTTCTAACCAAAGGTCAGTGTATGCTCTGAAGTTATCGTGTTCTTTTGTAGTTCCTCTCCATGCAGGAGTATCTGAGTTGGGATTGGCTCTGTTCCAAGTGTTCACTTGATCTTGGTGCCTTCCTTCTGAGTAAGCCATTGCTTTAGAACCGTTCATTACTTTATGACCGATGGCAGCGTACCAATGCATCATAAAATCAAAACCTTTCCAACCAATATTTACAATAAAACCACTTTCCCAGTTCGAGAAACCAGAGCCCATGTATACTCTATCTTCATCTGTGATTGTTCCATCATTGTTAGTATCACGATAAACCAAGTCACCCATTCGAGCATCAGGTTTGATTGCCTGGTAAGCTCTTAACTGCTCCTCCGTTTTGATCACCCCATCAGTTTCATATAAGAAAAAGGCACCTGCTTCATAACCTTCTGAAAATACGGTCACTTTCGAAGATGCACCAGCACCATTAATCAAACCAGGGTCAGTGGTGTAAATAAAGTGATCGGCATTAAGACTTGTGATTTCATTTTGGTTTTTAGTAAAAGTACCCGTCATACTCCAATTGAACTCTTTCTTTCTACCTTTTACCGTTGCTGCTAATTCAAAACCCTTATTGACCATATTACCGATGTTCATTGTCAATTTAGAGTCTGATCCCGTCACACCAGAAGAAGGAGGTAACTGAATTGGGAATAACATATCAGACTTTTGAGTATGATAGATATCAGAAGTAATAATGATCTTATTGTCAAGTAATCCTAAGTCTATACCGATGTTGTTTTGGATAGAAGTTTCCCATTGGATGTTTCCGTTGGCGTAGTTTTGTTGTGCTGAACCAAAGTAAAGCGTAGGAAAACCACCTGCTCCAAAGAGGTAATCTAAACCGTTTTGAATCGTAGCTTGATCAGAATAAGGCAAGAAGCTTTGTCCACCTACTTGACCATGAGAACCACGGATTTTAAAGTTATTAGCTACTGATCTCATTCCTTCCCAGAATTGTTCTTCAGAAACATTCCATGCTGCTGAAGCAGAAGGGAAGAATTTCCATTTTTTATCACTTGCAAATTTGGAGTTGCCATTGTAGTTACCACTTACCGAGATCATATATTTACTCTTGTAATCGTATGTGATACGACCTAAAGTACCGATGATGTTGTAAGTATAATTATAACCGTTTGTCGCTGATGCAGCAAGTGCAGCACCGTCCAGTACTCGAATAGAATTATCGACTATACCATTTTTTCGAGCAGAAAAACTAGTACGTCCATGTGTTTCATAAGATGAACCGATTACAGCCGAAATTTTATGATCACCCAGTTTTTTTAGGTATGACAAACGTACATCTGCTGACGTTGAAGTTCTTCTTGATGATTCGTTACTGACATAAGACGTGGCAGGATCTGATTGAAGTATACCATCTTCATCATAATTTTCAATAAAAGGTTTGAATCTATATCGGAACTCACTGACATTACTTACCCCTAAGTTGGTGTTGATCTTTAAACCTTTAATAATTTCAAAAGCGGCACTGATATTTCCTTGCATGCGATCTCTGTCTGCCACATCTTCCATCCTCATTGTTTCCAATACACTATTCGTAACAGAAGCACCTCCACCAATATCGATCAATGCTTGATTACTATTAGGATTTAATACTGGCTTGTATGGATCGTATCTAATCGTTTGCGTCAATAAGCTCGAACTTGTTCTTTCGATCTTTTCAGAACCGATGGCAATAGAAGAAGAGATATTCCATTTTCCTCTATCGTATCTTACACCAGCTCTACCGTTGTATCTTGAAAAACCGGAGTTGATCAGAGGACCTCTATCGTCAAAAAATCCACCTGTCAAATTGTACGTCAATCCTTTTGAACCACCATTGATACCGATATTGTAGTTTTGAGTAGGCTGATTGTCTATGATTACTACCTTGGATAAATCGGTATTATTTTGGAAGATACTTGGTGTTCTTGGAATCGGAAGGTTTGTAGAGTTATCAAAATCATTGGCACCTCTATTTCTTTCCTTAATCATGTCAAAATAAACCTGCTCAGGGGTATTCATTAATGCAATACTTGAGGTAATATTCTTGACACCATATGATGCGTCTAGAGAAACATTTAATTTACCTGCTTCTCCTTTCTTGGTAGTGATAAGAATTACACCATTAGCTCCTCTAGTACCATAGATAGCACATGAAGCAAGGTCTTTCAGAATATCCATCGATTCAATTTCTGAAGGTGCCAAACGAGGGTTTTCATTTTGAGGAATACCATCTACAACATAAAGTGGTTCGGTCGCACCTGCTATGTCAGACACCGTACTAACACCACGAATTTGTACAACGGCATCAGCACCTGGAGAACCCGAAGTCGTAACATTCACACCTGCAATTTGTCCCTGCAAAGCTTGTGTTGCATCTCCAGAAGTATAAGCTTCCAGTGCTTCACTTTTTACGTGAGCTACAGCGCCTGAAACTTCTTTCTTTTTCTGCTCACCATAACCAATCTTCACAATTTCATCGAGTATTTTAACATCAGCCTTAAGGGATACATTAATTTTGCTTTGATTACTTACAAGAATAAATTGAGTAATCATCCCGATAAAACTAAATTCCAATACTTCACCCTCTTCGACCAAGAGAGAGTACTCACCATCAAAATTAGAAACTGTTCCTTGCGTTGTGCCTTTAATTCTGACATTTACGCCAGGTAAAGGAAAATTGTCATCCGCACTTACAATCTTACCCGAAATCTGTCTCGATTGAGCATTTGAGTCTACATTAATAAAGAGAAGTAGCAAGCTCATCAGAAAGAAAAGGCGATAGTCTAGCAGTTTAAATACTGTAAAAATACTTTTCATTTGTTTCATTATTCATTTCAATAAACCAATTGTTAGAGCATCTTGGGTATCTATCTTTTCGTAAAGGCCAACATCTGTAATGTATGAATCTATTGTTCTGTTAATACTTAAAAGTTCATTTTTCATCACTAAAATGAAGGACTTTTACGGTAAAGTTTAGCTCCCAAATATGTTCTGAATAGGAGTTTTTGTAAAAATTGTGTGTGTGATAAACTCGGCCTTAAAAAATCACTTTATAAAGGTAATGTGCACCTCTTCGCTTCACTGTGCCTAATGATTTATTCGGTGTATCTACGCTTCCATAAAATGTAAATTGTACGTATAAGGCGAGTATTCAGCGGTTTATTTTAAAAATCGTGCTTTTTAATACTGTTTTGGCCCTGTAAATACCTTTTGTATCTCAATGTATAATAAGTGTATTTGTCTATACATTTAAGCTATAGATAATTTTGAACAGGTACTTATATCATTTGAATAAGAAGAAGAATAGGTAGAATACCTTACAATTATCAATTGTTGGAGTATAAAAAGTCAATATTAATCTATATAAGGTTGATGATTTAAAAGTTTAAAAAATTCTATCTATTACAAATGTAATCATCGAAACGCAGACCTCTAAATCCAAGTAGGTTTAGAGCACGAATACAATTAAACATTTGTTCTAGTAGATTTTCACTTCGTTTTTTTAATAGAGAATGATGAGAAGGAAGCTTAAAAATAGACATTTTGAATGGCAACATACATATTCTATACCTCTTCATGTGAATTTCAATCACTTCCATATTTAAAGAGACAAACTAATTATTCACATTCACATCTTTTTTTAAGAAACTATGAATATTTGTATCGAGACTAGGATAAACCTTACGAAGGTCATAAAGGTGAAGTGAAAGAATGTATGAACTGGAAGTTTAGATTAAACTATCATAACATGTAGGTTCAATGCTTCAACCTCGCTAATATGCCTTGAACTATTTTAACCTTAAAGAAATGAAAAGAAGAGATTTTTTTAAACAAACAACATTAGCAACAATAGCTGCAGGAGCTGGGATTTCATCAGTGGAAGCAAAAGAAAACAAGGAAATAAGTAACATTTCAACCGCAAGAGAAAAAGATAATTGGTATCAAGTAGGAGAAGGAAAGAAAGGAATTCCATCAAGAAGTAAAAAGGTAAGTTATGATGTGGTTGTAGTTGGAGCTGGTATCGCAGGAATTTGTGCAGCAGTTGCTTCGGCAAGATCTGGAGCAAAAACAGTCTTGATCAATGATAGACCGGTATTGGGTGGTAACGCCTCTTCGGAAATAAGAGTGACTGTCAATGGTGTAATGCACCTTAAGAATAAGCATAAAATAGAAAGAGAGACGGGAATTGTTGAAGAACTTTTGATTGAAAATTGGCATTATAACCCTCAGGAATCTTACCCTGTTTGGGATCATGTGGTATATGATTTTGTGACTAGGGAAGAAAATCTAGATGTGATGCTTAACACTCAAGCATTGGATGCCAATACCAAAAATGACAAAATCACAGATATATTATGTTGGCAAGCAAGCACTGAAACTTATTTTACAGTAGAAGGGAAGATATTTTGTGATTGCTCAGGGGATGGGCTGATGGCGGCTCAAGCGGGTGCTGAATACAGAACCGGACGAGAAGGTAAAGACGAGTTCAATGAGTCATTTGCTCCTGATAAAGCAGACGGCTGGCAGATGGGTGCTTCGGTGATGATGATTACTAAAGATATGGGCAGACCTGTCAAGTATTACCCACCTAAATTTATGATTCCGTATGAAGCGGAAAAAATGAATAAAAGAAAGATCAAACATTTGAAAGAAGGTTTTTGGTGGGTTGAATTAGGAAGTGAATATGATATCATTGCAGACTATGAAGAAAATCGTCATAAGTTGTTGGGGTATATGCATGGTGTCTGGGATTATGTTAAAAACTCCGGTGAATTTCCTGAGTCGGCCAATATTGTTTTAGATTGGGTAGGTTCTGTTCCTGGAAGAAGAGAGTCGAGACGTTTTATGGGAGATCACATTCTTTGTCAACCCGAAATGGAAAATAATAAACAATTTGAAGACGCAGTGGCTTACGGTGGCTGGTCTTTTGACGAACACTGTCCTGGTGGAATTGAAAACCCAAGCGAACCACCATCTTACTTCCACGCACGATTTGAGGAGGTTTACCAAGTTCCCTTCCGATCTTTATATTCCAAAAATATCAATAACTTAATGTTTGCCGGAAGAAATGTTTCGGTGACTCACGTTGCATTATCTTCCACACGAATCCAAGCAACTTGTGGTCTGATGGGGCAGGCTATCGGTACTGCTGCAAAGATGTGTATTGATAAAAAATGGTCACCAAGACAATTAGCTCAAAAAGATATTCAATCCCTACAAGAACAATTACTTAGAGATGATGTCTACATTCCCAACAGGCCAGCCAATGATAAAAATGATTTAGCAAAAAAAGCAGACAGCATAACAGCATCGTCTACTACTTCGGGCAATTGTAAATTGTTAGTGGATGGTATTGGAAGAGATAAAGTTGAAGAAATACATCATTGGGAATCTGATGGAACGAATGCCTCATTACAATTGGAATGGAATGAAAGTGTGTCCATCTCAAAGGTGGAATTGAAAGCTGATACCAATGTAAATCGAAATATGATGATGCATAAAAATCCTGCAAAAAATGCGAAACAAGTCACTGCAGTTCCACCAGAATTATTGAAATCTTTTGTCTTGGAAGCTAGAGTAAAAGGACAATGGAAAGAGCTAGCAACAGTCGAAGATAATTTAACAAGATTGATAAAACTTTCATTTGATAAAGTTTCCACTACCGCAATTCGATTGAAACTTAAAGAGACTTGGGGAGCGAAAAATATTCGTTTGTATGAAATACGTTCTTATTCATAAACGATAATCAGGTTCTATTTTCAGAAGAATACATTTAAATAAAAAAGAGGGGATAATTACACATCAGTACTTCATTTTGATATTGGGTTGTATTAATGTAGTTTTTGTCCCCCTAGTTAATCTATCGAAATGATTTTTCTCCATTTAAAGATGACAGATATATCCGTGATCCCTTGTATATTTGTAATTAACATGGCAAACGAAAAGCACTCTTAAATTATGGCATTCAAACTATACATTATTTTATCATTTATTTTTTGTGGAATTATATCTCCATTTTTAAAAGAGGAAGACAATACAACCACTTTCGAAAAAACATTGAATCATCCCGGATTAAAAAAAGGGGAAGATCAGACATTGACTTTTACTGTAGAGAAAGCAACAGGTAAAGTTTCTTCAAAGGTAGCTTCAGTAATGTGTTATACGAATGAATGCAAGATTATTACGGTGACTTTGGAATGGGATCAATTTGGTAACTTTTTAGCCCTTAAAATTCCTGAGAACCAATCTTTGGAAAAGCATTTAGATGGAAAAACAATGTCATTTTCTTCAACGGATTATAACAAGTTGGACCGAATTTTAAATGATAATGTGTCTATTTTATCCGATTTAACGAAAGATGATATCTACGTTGAAGATGATGAAGAGGTAGATGGTTATTCTGGAGCGACAAAAGCGGTAGTAGGAAAAAAAGATGTAGTGGAAGGGGCCACTTTAACTTGTTTTACATTGTGGCACTGGGCCAATCATCCAGAAATTCAAAAAACAATCCGCCAAAGAAGCTTAAAAGGGCAAACTGAGAAAAGCCTCCAAAAAATACTTTTGAAAAATCATCCAAGTGTACCTCTATTTGCTTTACAAGCAATTACAGAAAAGGAGTATGCGATTGAACAATATTGGTCTTATTACCTTCGTGTTGCCAATGATTTGACAGGTAAAGAAATGAGGTTGCTTTTAAAGTTATCTGACGCAGAACAGAAGTTAGACTTGTTTCAGCATCTAACCAATATGTCACTGAGACGAATAGTCATTATTTCAATTTTTAGGGAGGATCATTTTACCCCGCAACTATTGGATTATATCAAATTTGATAATTACCAAGAGGTCAATCTACTGATAGATTTTCTTACAGAATATAAGGTCGAAAATGAATTAATTAATCAAAAACTTATACCTCAACTTAATAATGAAAACTTATTGATTAGTAGAGGAGTGTATTGGTACTTAAGTGATTGTAAAAACTTGAATAAAAAGCAATTGAAGTTGATTAAGAAATTTGACCGAAAACATAAGAAGAATTTATAATTAATACATTGTAAACTAAGTTTTCGTTAACTTTTAATCAACATTTCTACAAGTAATTATAGGATTTACTTTCAAGCTTCTTTCTTCTTCATTTT